>CAVXJD010000001.1:0-197500 GCA_963762085.1 uncultured Actinomycetes bacterium
CTGTTTACACGTCGGGAAAGAGTCGTTTTCTCATGTATTCAGACGTTTCTTGAGCCAGAGCCCGTTCCGGACCGCGTAGCCCTTCCAGTCGTTGTTGAAGTACGCGTAGACGTCTGCCGAACGGCGCCAGTGCTCGAAGCGGCTCGCCCATTCCTCGAGCTCTCGCTCCGAGTAGTTGCCGTCCCGGCCACGGCGGCCGTAGTGGAAGCGCACGAACGTCCAGTCGGCCGTGAGCTCATTCGCCTGGAACGGGCGAGCCGGATGGTCTCCGATCACGAGCGCGACGCCATGCCCGCGAAGCAGGTCATAGACCTCGCCGGCGAACCAGCTCTCGTGGCGGAACTCGAAACAGTGCCGGCCGGGCGGTAGCCGAGCGAGCGCATCGGCGAGCCGGTCGTCGTCCCGACGAAAGTTGCCCGGGAGCTGCCAGAGCACCGGGCCCATCTTTGGTGTTCGGGCGAGCGGCTCGATGCGCTCGTAGAAGCGCTCGAGACCCGCTCCCAGGTCGGTAAGGCGCCTCACGTGGGTCAGGTAGCGGCTCGCCTTGACGGAGAAGACGAATCCCGGCGGCGTCTCCTCGACCCACCGGGTCACAGCCGACCGGTTCGGAAGCCGGTAGAAGGTGTTGTTGATCTCAACCGTGTTGAAGAGCGTCGCGTAGTGCTCCAGCCACCGGCGCGCAGGCAACCCCTTCGGGTACACGCGCCCGCGCCAGTCCTCGTAGTTCCAGCCGGAACAGCCGATCCGGATCTCTCCCACAAGGCGGTTGTACCGCGCTGTCGCGGGCGCTAGTCGAGCTCGAGGCCGAAGCGGGGCAATCGCTTTCGGACGAGGTCGTCGAAAACCAGTCGGTATTCCTCGGCCGCCTCCTCGTCGAGCGACTCCGCGAAGGCATCCCGCATGTCGACGAGAGCCTCGCGGGCGGCGTCCACCAGGTCGACGAACTCGCCGTAGCGCTCCTCGGCCTCGTCGCGACTCGCGCCGTCATAGGCCTCGAGAGCCTCCTCGACCTCGGCGAGCAGCTCGGCCTCGTCCTCGCGGAAGAGCGCCAGCTGGCGCTCGGCCAGCTCCCGGAAGCGGCCGGATGGGCTCAGCGGGTGATCTCCTCATAGACGGACTCGTGCGCTTCTGCCGCTGCTTCCCACGTGAGCTCGGCGGCGGCGCGGCGTGCGCCCTCGCGCGCCCGGGCGAGCGCATCCGCGTCCTCGAGGAGCTGTCCCGCTGCTAGCGCAAGCGCCTCACGGTCGTCCGCCGGAACGACCGCCCCGGCGCCGAAGCGGCGGACCGGCTCGGCCATTCCACCCACGTCGTAGGTCACCGCCGGCACGCCGGACCCGAGGGCGCGAAGGAGCGCGCCGCTCTGGTCGATCTCCTGCCGGTAGGCGAAGACCGCGACCGTGGCCTGGTGGAGGGCGTCGTCGAGGTCCGCGTCATCGAGGTAGCCGAGCCGCCATTCGACGTCGGGCCGGTTGCGCCAGCGCGAAACGTCCATAGCGGGATCCCCGGCGACGATGGTGTGGGCGCCGACCCGCGCTGCGGCCTCAAGGACATGGTCGAGCTGCTTGTACGGCTGGATGACGCCGACGAAGAGGATCGTCCTTCCGTCGTCTTCGTATGCGGTCGAGCCCGGAAAGACGGGGTGTGGGATGACCCGGATCAGGTCGCCCTCGACGCCCACCTCGTCGACGAGGCGGTCTCTGCCGTGCTCGCTGTGGACGATCACGCGGTCGAACCGAGCGTAGAGGCGGCGCCAGTGGTCAGGCCTCGAGGCCCAACGCCTGGGAAGGACGTCATGCGCAGTGATGACCGAGGGCCCGGCAAGCGGGAGCAGGCGCAAATCGGCGGGTGGAAGCGGCGCCCACTGGACATGCAGCACGTCAGTGCGAAGGCGCCGGAGGCGAGCCAGGCCCGCCAGGTGCTCCACCGCGCGGAGGGGGAGGCGTAGCTTCGAGCGGCGGAAGAGACGGGAGCTGACGGGGTAGAAGAGCTCGCGGCGACGGTAGTCGTCGGGATCAGGTGCCCGGCCGAAGCGAAAGCGGGATGTCACGAGCTCGACCTCGAGCCCACGGCGGGCAAGTGCCGACGCGAGTGCGTGGTCGTAGGGGATCGTGAACGCTCCAGGATCGACGAGCGTGACGCGCACCGCCTTACAGTAATCGCGCCCGTGAGCATCCTCGTCCGAACCTGGAACCTCTTTCACGGCCGTACCTCGCCGCCGTCGGACACCCTCCACCTGGAGGAGATGGTTCGCACAGTGGCCGCTGACGGACCGGACGTGGTCGCATTCCAGGAGGTTCCGGTCTGGGCCCTCGACCGGCTCGAAGCGTGGAGCGGCATGACCGCCGTCCCTGCTGTTGCGATGCTGCCGCTCGGGGGGCCGCTCGCACGGCGGCTCACGGAGCGAAACCCGCGTCGGCTCCGATCCCTTCTCACCGGCCAGGCGAATGCCCTGCTCCTCTCCCGGCGGCTCGAGCTCGCCGGCGCCCCGCGAATCATCCGCCTGAACCCGAGCCCCTTCAGAGCGTCCGAGGCGCGGGCCCGAAGGCTTTCGCTTCGGCAGCGGCTCGACTGGGCCTGGAACCGCCGTGTCTGCCAGGCTGTCCACGTGCGGGAGCCGAAGCGTGTGATCGTCGTCGCGAACCTCCACGCGACCAAGGATCACTCCCTCGCGGCCGCCGAGGTCGACCGGCTTGCCCGCTTGTGGCCGCCGGAGGCGCCCACGATCTTGTGTGGCGACTTCAACGCCCGAGAACATGCGCTGGTCGGTTTCTCGGAGCCTCTGGACGGCATCGACCAGATCCTCGTCCGTGGCCTCGAGTTCGAACGCGAGCCGAGCCGATGGCCTGTGGAGCGCCACCGGACCGAAGGCGGCGCGCTCCTCTCCGATCACGCGCCCGTCGAGGCGGTGGTCGCATAGACCTCGCAGCCGTTCGCGCCGAGTTACCCGTGCTCGAGCGGCTTGCCTATCTGAACACGGGCACGTTCGGGCCGCTCCCGCAAAGAACGGGTGGACCTGGTCGTGCGGTGGCAGGAGCGGGTGCTCGTCGAGGGCCGGTCGAGCCTCGGGCTCTGGGAAGAGTCGAAGGAGCTCAGGAGCGACCTGCGCCAGGCGCTTGCAAACGTGATCGGAGCGGACGCGGCTTCACTCGCGCTGACGACGTCGACGACGGAGGGCTGCGACCTCGTGCTCTCGGGGCTCCAGCTCGGCCCGGACGACGAGGTCGTCACCACCGACCAAGAACACCCGGGCCTGCTCGGCGCTCTCCAGGTCTCGCCCGCGCAGGTGCGGGTCGCACGCCTCCAGGACAGACCCGCGTCAGAGGCGCTCGCCGCGATCGAGGCGGAGCTCTCCGACCGCACCCGGCTCGTCGCGCTCTCGCACGTCGCCTGGACGACCGGAGCCGTGCTTCCTGTTGCCGAGCTCGCGGGCCGAGAGTTCCGGCTCCTGGTGGACGGCGCGCAGTCGGCTGGAGCGATCCCAGTCGACGTCCGCTCGCTCGGCTGCGACTTCTTCACCGTGTCCGGCCAGAAATGGCTCCTCGGCCCGGATACGACCGGAGCGCTCTACGTCCGCCCGGATCGGGTGGAGGAGCTCGCACTCACCGCCCCGTCGTACCTCTCGTGGGAGGACACGGTCGCGCTGGTGCCGTGGCCCGATGCGCGGCGATTCGAGTCGGTGTGGATCGGACCTGGCCCGCTGGCCGGCCTCCTGGCGTCGATTCGCTTCGCGGAGGAGCTGGGTGAGGAGCGGTTCACGCGAGCGCGGGAGATCACGGAGGCGTGTCGCGAGCTGTGCGGGGAGAAGGCGGAGATGATCACCGAGCCGCGACAGGCAACCCTCGTCTCCTTTCGACCGCGCGGCGACGCGGCTGAGATCGTCTCCGCACTGGCCCAAGCGGGCGTCGTCGTCCGCGACCTGCCCGGACTCGGCTGGATCCGTGCCTCCTGCGGCTTCTGGACGAGCCCGGACGACCTCGAGCGGCTAGCCGCCGGTCTCTAGCCCTAGGAGGGTTTGACGAAGCGCAGCAGTGCCACGTTTCACCAATCCCTCCTAGCCGGCTGCTTCCGTCCGAAGACCGAGCTCGCCCGCGATCGGGCGCATCGATTCGACCACGTTCCTGATGTGGTCGTCGAGCTCGAGGCCGAGGCCCTCGGCGCCCGCGTAGACCTCGTCACGATGAATCCCAGCCGCAAACGACGGCTGCTTCAGCTTCTTCTTGACTGACTTCGGCTCGAGCGTGGCGATCCCGTCGGGGCGAACGAGTCCGCAGGCGTGCACAAAGCCCGCGAGCTCGTCGCAGGCGAAAAGCGTCTTCTTGAGCGGCGTGTCGCGCGGGATTGCCAGATGCTCGGCGTGAGAGAGCACTGCCTCGACGAGCTCTTCTGGGTAGCCCTCTTCACGCAGGATCGGGGCGCCATCCTGCGGATGCTTGTCGAGGGTCGGATGGATTTCGTAGTCGAAGTCATGGAGGAGCGCAGTCGCCCGCCAGAGCTCCTCGTCCTCGCCGAAGCGCCGGGCGTAACCCCCCACGGCAGCCTCCACGGCGAGCGCGTGTCGCCGCAGCGGCTCGGCCTGCGTGTACCGGGTCAGCGTCTCCCAGGCGCGGTCTCTCGTTACGTCCATACGGGCGGGTAGGATAGCCCGCCTCGCCCGGCTCGCCTTGTCCGGGTGAAGAGGAAGGGTCATGCTCAACGTCGCCGTGTCCACTACCGCCAGCGAGTCCTTCGTCATCGAGGGTGGATGCCCGCTCTCGGGCTCCGTTCGTGCTGCCGGAAACAAGAATGCCGCGCTCCCGATCGTGGCCGCGTGTCTCCTGACGGAGGAGTGGGTGACGCTCACGAACATCCCGGCGATCACCGACGTCGAGACGATGCTGGAGCTCGTCGCCGATCTTGGAGTCGATGTCGAGGCACCGGCCGACGGACGCGTCCGGATCCGGGCCGCCACGATCTCCAAGCACGAGCTCGACGAAGAGCTCTGCAGCAGGATTCGCGCCTCGATCCTGCTGGCCGGGCCCTTGCTCGCACGTGAGGGCGAGGCCGTCGTTCCGCCTCCCGGCGGAGACGTGATCGGCCGGCGGCGGATCGACACGCACGTCGACGCGCTCGAGCGGCTCGGCGCCGAGATCCACGCGAACAGGCGGCTCAGGATGAAGGCGCCGGCCGGTCTCAAGGGCACGCACCTCTTCCTCGACGAGGCGTCGGTGACGGGAACGGAGAACGCGATCATGGCCTCGGTTCTCGCCGCGGGGGAAACCGTGATCGGAAATGCCGCCTGTGAGCCCCACGTCCAGGATCTCTGCAACTTCCTGAACTCCCTGGGCGCTCAGATCGCCGGGATCGGCTCGAACGTCCTGCGGATCGAGGGTGTCGAACGGCTCCACGGCGGGGAGTGGCGGATCTGCACCGATCACATCGAGGTGGCGAGCTTCATCGGGCTCGGCGCAGTCACGGAAGGCGAGATGGTGATCGAGGATGTCGATCCCACCCATCTGATCGGGATCTGGCCCGGGTTCGAGCGGCTCGGGGTGCGCTGGGAGCTCGATGGCACCAGCGTTCGGGTCCCGGCAGGGCAGGATCTCGTGATCCGCGATGACGTCGGATCGCAGATCCCGAAGATCGAGGACGGCCCTTGGCCCTCCTTCCCGGCCGACCTCACCTCAATCGTTCTGGCCGTGGCCACCCAGGCGCAGGGCACGGTGTTGATCTTCGAGAAGATGTTCGAGAACCGTCTCTTCTTCGTCGACAAGCTGATCAACCTCGGGGCTCGGATCATCCTCTGCGATCCGCACCGGGCGATCGTGAACGGCCCCGCCAAGCTCTACGGCGACCGCATGGTGAGCCCGGACATCAGGGCGGGAATGGCGATGCTCATCGCCGCGCTCTGCGCAGAGGGGACGTCCACGATCGGAAACGTTCGCGAGATCGACCGCGGATACGAGCGGATCGACGACCGCCTGCGCACGCTCGGCGCGAGCATCGAGCGCGTCGAGTCCTAGCGCCGTCTCCGTCAGACCGGATATGGTGCGGCCCGCCGTGACCAGCAAGGAGATCATCCGGACCGAGCGCGCCCCGGCACCGTTTCAGGGGGCGCCGTACTCGCAGGCGATCCGCTTCGACCAGCTCGTCTTCGTGTCGGGACAGCTGGCGATCGACCCTGAGACGAACGAGATGCTCGACGGCGGTATCGAGGAGCAGACCGAGCAGGTCATGAACAACCTGCGAGCCATTCTCGAGGAGGCCGGCTCGAGCCCGAAGCAGCTCCTGAAGACGACGATCTACCTCGCCGACCTGGCCGACTTCGCCGCCATGAACGAGGTTTACGCGAAGCACGTCGGCAACGCACCGCCCGCGCGTGCGACGATCGAGGTCTCGGCGCTCCCGCAGGGGGCGAAGATCGAGATCGAAGCAGTCGCGCACATCTAGGACGCAAAGGAGCCCGCTCCGGCCGCGTCTAACCTTCATTGCGTGGATGTCATCGCCACGCACTCGAACACCGATTTCGACGCCTTCGCGTCCATGCTGGCCGTGCGCCGGCTCTATCCGGGCGCCGTCGTCGTCGTGTCCGGTTCCCTGAACCGGAACGTCCGCGCGTTCTACCGCCTGCACGCCGACGAGCTCGGAGTGGTCGACGCCGGCCGGCTCGATCTCGACAGGGTCGAACGCCTGATCCTCGTCGAGACGCTCCAGCCCGAGCGGCTCGGCGAGCTGGAAGCCGTCGCCAGGAGACCAAACGTCGAGGTACTCGCCTTCGACCATCACGCAGGCGAGGCGACGGAATGGATCCGTCCCGAGAACCTCGTTGTCTCGAACGACGGCGCACTCACGACGACGCTGGTCGGCGTGCTGGCAGAGCGCGAGCTGCCCGTGTCGCCGCTCGAAGCGACCGTGTTCGCGCTCGGGATCCACGAAGACACCGGCTCCCTGACCTATCCCGGCGTCACGCGGCGGGACGCCGACGCGCTCGCCTGGTGCCTGCGGCACGGCGCACAGCAGGACGTGGTCGCGCGCTACCTCCATACCCCTCTCGGGGACAGCGAGCGAGCCCTGCTGGATGCGCTTCTCACCTCGCTCGAGACCGTCGAGGTCGGTGGCTTCGAGATTCTGCTCGCCGCAGTCTCCTGGCCGACCTACGTCGACGGCATCTCAAACCTGGCTCACAAGCTCGTCGACCTGACCGACTGCCGCGCGCTGGTGCTCCTCGTGGAGATGGACGAGCGGGTGTTCGGGGTCGTTCGGGCGCGGGTGGCCGAGTTCGACGCCGCCGCCGTCGCACGGGAGCTGGGGGGCGGAGGGCATCCGCAGGCGGCTTCGGCGGTCTACCGCGGCTCGCTCGGGGATGCACGCACCGCTGCCGTGGACGCGCTGCCCGGCGCCGTCCGGAAGCCCTTGGCAGCAGCCGACATCATGTCGCGACCACCGCGGTTCGTGGACGCGGAGGACACGGTGGCGCATGCGATGGTGCTCTGCCAGCAGCATCGCCAGAGCGGCATGCTGGTTGGCGAGCCTCGCGCCCTCGCCGGCATCGTCACGCGTGAGGACCTGGACAAGGCGATCGGTCACGGGCTCTCCCATGCACCCGTCAAGTCGGTGATGAGCTCGAACGTCGTCACCTGCAGCCCGGAGACCCCGCTCGCAGAGCTGCACCGCCTCCTCGCATCGACCGACGTGGGGCGGGTGCCCGTGCTCAAAGACGGCGAGGTCATCGGAGTTGTCACGCGCAGCGACCTCCTGCGGGCGTTCGAGGAGCCCGTGAGCGAGGCGGGTGAGGGCCCTGAGACGTCGATTGCCGAGCGGCTCGCGGGGCTGGAGCGGCTTGCACCTGTTTTTGAGGCCGTGCAGGCCGTCAGCGAGGGGTACGAGGGCGTCTACCTCGTTGGCGGAGCGGTCCGCGACGTGCTCATGGGGGAGCCGAGCTTCGATATCGACGTCGCAGTCGAGGGAGACGGAATCGTGTTCGCCGAAGCTCTCGCAGGTGCTCTCGGAGGCAGGGTTGTCCCACATGAGAAGTTCGGGACGGCGATTGTCATTTCCGGCCACGGCGAGCGCGTGGACGTCGCGACGACGCGAACCGAATTCTACGATCACCCGGCAGCGCTGCCCCGCGTCGAGCGGGCGTCGATCCGCCAGGACCTCTTCCGGCGGGACTTCACGGTCAACGCAATGGCCGCCTCGCTTCGTGGCGAGGACTTCGGACGGCTCGTCGACCCCTTCGACGGGCTTCGGGACCTCGAGCGCCGCGTCGTGCGCGTGCTCCACAACCTCTCGTTCATCGACGACCCGACGCGCATCTTTCGGGCGATCCGCTACGAGAACCGGTACGGCTTTGCGATGGACGCCCATACGGTCGCACTCGCACGGGCTTGCGTCGAGATGGATCTCGTGGGAGAGCTCTCCTCGGCGCGGCTCAGGGACGAGCTCCAGGCCCTCCTCTCCGAGGCGAGCGTGGGCGAGTCCGTCCTTCGCCTGTCCGAGCTCGGAATCGACCGGGCTATCCATCCACATCTGGCGGCAGACGACGAGGCAGTCGATTTGATCGAGAAGCTGGACGGCCTTCGAGCACGCTATGCGGCTGAGGTCCCGTCCTGGCGCCTTCGGCTGGCCGCGCTCGCGCGAACGCTCCCTCCCGACGAGCTCTACGACTGGTTCGCCCGCCTGAAGATTCGCCGGCGAGACGCCGACCTGATTGCAGATGCTGTCACGGTCGCGCCGAAGCTGAACAGGCTTCTCGAGGATGCATCGGAGCCCGCGGTCGTGCACGCGGTCGTCGCGCCGCACGACCCGGACGGGGCACTCTTCGCGCTGGCGGTTGCGACAGGGCCTGCGCGGGAGCGGCTCGAGCAATACTTTCACGAGCTTCGAGGGGTGCGGCTCGAGATCTCCGGCGCGGATCTGGCCCAACTCGGAGTCGGCGAGTCGCCTCAGGTCGGCGCGATCCTCGACGAGCTCCTGCGGCGCAAGCTGAACGGTGAAGTCGGCGGGCGGGCGGCGGAGCTCGACGCGGCGCGGGAGCTCCTGGCCGCGGAGCCCGCGTGAACGATCTCCAGACCTTTCTCTACCTGCTGCCGGTCCTGCTCGTCAGCCTGACGCTCCACGAGCTGGCACACGCGGTCGTCGCAACGCGACTCGGCGACCCGACGCCGCGCGAGCAGGGACGCCTGACGCTGAACCCGCTCGCGCACATCGATCCGCTCGGGACGACGATGTTCGCGCTCACGTACTTCCTGACCGGTTTCATCTTCGGCTGGGCGAAGCCCGTCCTCGTCGACGCGCGCCGCTTCCGGAAGCCCAAGGAGTCGATGGCGCTCGTGGCTGCTGCCGGCCCAGCCGTGAACTTCCTGATCGCGCTCGGCTGCGCCGGCATCGCCGTGCACGTGGATGACCTCGGCACGAGAACCGTCGACGTGCTCGAGCTTGCCTTCGAGCTCAACATAATCCTGGGGCTCTTCAACCTGATCCCGATCCCGCCGCTGGACGGGTCTCGCATCGTCGGAGCTGTGATGTCGAACGCCACGTATGCGCGGTGGGCGGCACTCGACCAGTACGGGATGCTCGCGCTCTTCGCGGTCATCCTCCTCTTCCAGAACGAGTTCTTCACGCTCTTCCAGAGCGCCTTCGACCATTCCGCAGACGTGATGATCAGGATCGTCGGAGGATGAAGCTCTTCGAGTGGGACGCGCCAGGGCCGTATCGGGTTGCGTTCTCGACCCGCCTCGGCGGGGTGAGCGAAGGTCCGTATGCCTCATTGAACCTCGGCGCCAAGACCAAGGACGACTACGGCAGGGTCTCGGACAACCGGGCACGGCTCTGCGCCGCGACCGGTGCTGATGCGACGACCGCGACGATGGGCTATCAGGTGCACGGCCCGAACGTGGTTGAGGCCGGACCGAAGGGCATCCTGGCGCCGACCAGCTTCGAGCAGTGCGACGGTCTCTGGAGTGACCGTCCGAGCCAGGCAATGCTGCTCGTGACCGCAGACTGCGCCCCGGTCGCCCTCTGCCGGTCGGACGGTGACCCCGGACTGGCGCTCCTGCATGTCGGCTGGAAGGGCCTGCTGGCTGGAATCGTCCAGAGCGGAGCCTCCGCACTCGGAGGCGGAGAGCTCGCTGCCGCCGTGGGACCGGCGATCGGACCGTGCTGCTACGAGGTGGGGGAGGAGGTCGCGGTGCCCTACCGCGAGCGCTTTGGACCGGACGTCATGCGTGGCCGGAACCTGGACCTTCCCCTCGCCGTCGAGCGCGCCCTCGAGGAGGCCGGAATCGGCTCGGTCGAGCACACCGGCATCTGCACGGCTTGCCATCCCGACCTCTTCTTCTCGCACCGCCGCGACAACGGCGTCACGGGCCGGCAAGGAGTGATCGGCTACGTCGCCTGAGGGCCTCCGCGAGCGCTACGAGAGCCTCCGGGCCGAGGTCGGGCCTTCCGTCCGCGTCGTCGTCGCGACGAAGTACGTCTCCGCGGACGAGCTGAGGGAGCTCGCCGAGGCCGGAGTCGAGGTGGTGGGGGAGAACCGCCTGCAGGATCTGGTCACGAAACAGGAGCGATGGGGTGACCGGTTCGAGTGGCACTTCATCGGCCAGCTCCAGTCGCGGAAGGCCCGGGAGGTGTCGGCCCGGTGCACGCTCCTTCACTCACTCGACTCGCTCTCGGCTGCACGCCGGCTCGAGATCCCCGCCCTGGTCGAGGTCAACCTCTCGGGCGAGGAATCGAAGGCCGGCGTCTCCAGCGCGGATCTTCCAGCCTTCCTGGCGGAGGCCGGGAAGGCGGGTGCGGACATACGCGGCCTCATGACGATGCCGCCGTTCACCGAGGATCCCGAGCGCTCCCGGCCGTACTTCCGCGAGCTCCGAGAACTAGCCCGCCGGCACGGCCTCACCGAGCTCTCGATGGGGACGTCGCAGGACTATCGGATCGCTGTCGAGGAGGGCGCGACGCTCGTGCGGGTGGGATCGAACCTGCTCCGCGGGTAAGATTCTGGCCCGTCATGGGTGTCGCAGACGTCTGGAACCGTGCGCTCGTCTACTTCGGCATCGTCGAGGAGGACGAGTACTGGGACGAGGAAGCGTTCGATGCGGAGGACGAGCTCGAGCGCACCTACGGCGATCGGCCAAACGTGCGGCGTCTGAACCCGCGCCGAGCGCGCGCCCAGGAGTTCGACGACTGGTCCGATCCCGAGACATCGCCGACCGCCCGGACCGCTGTCCTTCGCTCCTCCCGCGGACAGCGCCCTCCGCTCGAAGCGGTGGCGTCCGCGTCCGTCCGCGTCCACCTCGTCGTCCCGCAGAGCTTCGCCGATGCCCAGGGGATCGCGGACAAGTACAAGGACACAGTCCCCGTGATCCTGAATCTCCAGAGCACGGATGCGGAGCTCTCCAAGCGCCTGATCGATTTCTCCAGCGGGCTCACGTACGCGCTGAACGGGGGTATGCAGCGCATCGCCGACAAGGTGTTCCTGCTGACGCCGCGGAACGTCGAGGTCTCGGCGGAGGAGCGGGCGCGCCTGATCGAACGCGGCTTCTTCAACCAATCCTAGATCGGTAGGCCCACCCGGCCGAGGGGCGCGGTAGGTTTCCCCCCGTGCTGCTCGCAGATTCCTTCGATACCGCTGAGAGCTTCGTCTCGACGGTCTTCGCCGTCTACCTGATCTGCATCATCGCCTACATCATCATGTCGTGGATCCCGCTCCCCTACAACGTTTGGCTCAGCCGGATCCAGCGCTTCCTCTATGACGTCGTCGACCCGTATCTGCGGCTCTTCCGCCGCTTCTTGCCTCAGCTTTCGCTCGGCGGGCTTGGACTCGACCTCTCGCCGATCGTTGCGATCTTCTCGCTCTACATCGTGCAGGCCCTGGTGCTGAAGGGAATCGACGCGCTCCGCTGAAGAAGGCGGGTGCGATGTCACTCACCCCGGTCGAGATTCGCCATGTGAAGCTCGGCCGCCGCCTGGGCGGATACGACCGGCCGGCGACCGATGCTCTGCTCCTCAGGATCGCCGAGAGCTTCGAAGACGTCTGGCGCGAGCGGGCTGACCTCCGTGACGAGATCGAGCGCCTGGAGAGCGAGCTGGCCCGGTTTCGAGAGCTGGAGGTGCTCCTTCGAAACACGCTGGTCTCCGCCGAGCGCTCCGCAGACGAGCTCCGTGCGCAGGCCCATCGAGAAGCCGACGTGATTCTGGACGAGGCTCGCGTCAAGGCACGCGAGCTCGGAGGCAGTGCGGAGAACGAACGAGAGCGCGTTCGCTCCGACATCAGGCGGCTGAAGGCCATAGAGACGCAGATGCGCGCCGAGTACCGCGCCTTCCTCGTCACCGCGCTCGATCGGCTCGAGAGCGACACCGAGGAGCGCGAAGCGCCAGAGCAAGCCGCCTGAGCGCTGACAAGGGGCAGCCTGCCCCGGGGATATACTCGAACGGTGTCGCCTGCCCGCTCCCGGCTGCGTCTGCACGTCTCCCCGGGGGGGCGCGAGACACGCGTGCTCGGGCGTCACAAAGAGCTTCTCAGGCATTTGGCCGAGCGGCGGCTCGCGGGGGAGCCGGCATGACGCCCATCGATTACCGGGCGATCCTGCTCGAGGAGCGCGAGCGGGTTGAGCACTCCCTGAAGCTCCTCCACGTGGAGAGCCCCTCGTCGAACGGTGACGAGAAAGAAGAGGAGACTCGCGACAATCACGTGGGCGACGCGGCATCGATCACCCTGGCGCGTGAGATCGACAATTCACTTGAAGACAACCTTGGCCATGTACGCGAGGCGATCGACCTCGCGTTGAAGCGAATCGAGGAGGGGACATTCGGAACGTGCACGAGCTGCGGGAAGATGATCGCGGAGGCGCGCCTGGAGGCGATGCCGTACGCGACGAAGTGCATCGAGTGCAAGCGCCTCGAAGAGAGGGGTTGACGAATCCCTCACCGCGGCTGATCGACGTGCGCGTCGGGTCGGCCACGGACGGCCGCGTCCCGATCTCCATGGCCGCGCGGTCGCTCTCGGCGCGTCCGTTCCACTGGCTCGCCCTCTTTGCGGTCGCCTTCGCCGCACTGGTCGCTGATCAGCTCACGAAGCAGCTGGTGGTCACCCAACTGGCGCTCGGGGACTCCTTTCACGTTGCGGGGCCGCTCGAGATCCATCACGTTCGGAACTCCGGCATCGCGTTCGGCATCTTCTCGACCTGGGCTTCTGCGGTCACGATCCTCACTGCTGTCGCAATTGCCTGGATGGTCGGCTACTTCGCAAAGGCGGGCGCCCGCCACCCGATCCTCCCGGTGGCACTCGGCTTTCTGATCGGCGGCAGTCTCGGGAACCTGGTCGACCGCGTGCGGCTGGGCCACGTCACCGACTTCCTGGACGTCAGCTTCTGGCCCGCGTTCAACCTCGCAGACACGTTCATCGTCCTCGGCGTCGTGATCCTGATGGCGACGATCATTTCGGCCGAGCGCTCGCCGCGGAAGCTGCACCGGCGCCTACCCAGGACGAGCGGGTAGGTGCAGCGAAGAGCTCTCGTCGTGCCGCCCGAGGCGGCCGGCGAGCGGCTCGACCGCTTCCTCGGGGCTCTCGACGAGGTTGGCTCGCGCGCGGCCGCCGAACGGCTGCTCGACGCCGGCAAGGTCCTGGTGGGCGGTGCGAGGCGCCCGAAGAGCCACCGGCTCACGCCGGGCGAGCCGATCGAGTTCGAGGCCCCCGAGCGTGAGCCCAGCGCTCTCGAGCCCGAGGATCTCGGCCTGCGGGTCGCCTGGGAGGACGAGCACTTGCTCGTGGTCGACAAGCCGGCTGGAGTCGTCGTCCACCCCTCTGCCGGGCACGGCACCGGGACGCTCGTCCACGGTCTCCTCGCACACGAGATCGTCGGAGGTGGGGACGCGGGCCGGCCCGGGATCGTTCACCGTCTCGACCGCGACACTTCGGGGCTTCTGGTCGTGGCCCGCTCCGACGAGGCCCATCGCAGGCTGCAGCGTCTCCTGAAAAGCAGGAAGCTCGTCAGGGAGTACCTCGCCCTCGTGAAAGGGCGGCCACGCTCGCGGGAGGGGCGGATCGAGGCCCCGATCGGCCGCGATCGCCAGGATGCGACGCGGATCTCCCTCGACTCGGCTGCTCCGCGTGAGGCGATCACACACTTCGACGTAATCGAGCTCCTCCGCGCCCACACCCTGCTCCGGGTACGGCTAGAGACGGGGAGGACGCACCAGATCCGGGTCCACCTGGCCGCGATCGACCTCCCGGTATCTGGCGACCCGCTCTACGGGGTCGAAGGCGACCTCGGGCTCGGGCGCCAGTTCCTGCACGCCGCACGCCTTTCCTTTCCACATCCGTTCGGCGACGCGCCCGTCGAGGTGGAGTCCGCGCTCCCGGCCGACCTGGCCGAGGCGCTCGAGCGGGCTCGGGCCTAGGAGGGATTGGTGAAGCGCCGCTCGTCGTCGGGGTGCGATGGTCGTTCCGAGGCAAGGACGCAGGGAGCGCCGATAGCACCGCTATCGAAGCGACTGAGGACGCAGCATCGGGGCGAGCAGCGCGGCCCGACGGCACTGCTGCGTTTCGTCAAACCCTCTACTAGGCCGCCCGGGCCGTCTTCGACTCGTAGAGCCGCCGGTCGGCGAGACCGAAGAGCTGCTCCGGGCCGACGCAACCGTCAGCCAGTGTGGCCGTGCCGGCGCTCACAGAGAGCTCGGCCGGAATCCGCTCCTGCAAGCGGTCGAAGAAGGCTCCTGCCGAGCCCTGGTCTGCCTGGAGGAGCAATGCCCCGAATTCGTCTCCTCCCAGCCGCCCCACCGCGTCCGTTTCGCGGGCCGTCTGTGCGAGCGCCCGCCCGAAGGCGCGCAAGAGCCGGTCGCCCTCCTGGTGCCCTTCCGTGTCGTTCGTCACCTTGAAATGGTCGAGGTCCAGAAGCACGAGCGCGAGGCGGCCGCGATAGCGCTGCGCCCGGGTGAGCTCGCGGCCGACGAGGTCGTGGAAGGCCCGATGGTGCAGAAGGCCCGTGAGCGGGTCCCGCCGCGCCAGCTCGGCCAGGCCGCCGGTGACCTGTCCGAAGTACAGGAGCAGGCAGTGGTCGAGCGCCTCGCGAGCCCCTCGCTCTCCGTGTCGCTCCAGCACGCGACCGAGGGCGAGAAGCTCCGCCACGACTTCCGCCTGGCCCAGGCCGAGGCCCTCGCGCTCGCGGGCGTAGTCTGCTGCGAGCTCAGCCGGGTCGCCCCCGGCTTCGAGCGCGGCGATGAACGATGGCAGCGTCCCGAGCTGCCCCAGGCGGCCGAGGCGGGCGAGCGACGGTGCACCGCCCTCGCGGAGCGCTTCTTCGACGGTCTCGACCGCAAGATCCCACGCAGATGCCCTCAGAACCCCGATGCCGTCAGGGTACGGACCGGGTCGGCTAGAATGCAGCAGTTTTTCGTCTCCTACCCGGTGGAATCCGGGCGGGTGGCGGTGCCGGGGTTTTGACCCTGGTTCCACCCGTCTCCACCGGCGTTTCCACTCAACCGAGGAGGATCCGAACGTGTCCGTCGTCTCGATGCGCGAGCTCCTGGAGGCCGGAGTCCATTTCGGCCACCAGACTCGGCGCTGGAACCCCAAGATGCGCCGCTTTCTCTTTACCGAGCGCGGCGGCATCTACATCATCGATCTCCAGCAAACCCTCTCGCTCCTGGAGCAAGCTCACGCGTTTGCCCGGAACATCGCCGAGCGAGGCGGATCCGTTCTCTTCGTGGGAACGAAGAAGCAGGCGCAGGACTCGGTCGCCGAGCAGGCCGCGCGTGTGGGCATGCCGTATGTGAACCATCGCTGGCTGGGTGGGCTCCTGACGAACTGGCGGACGATTTCGGAGCGCCTGGAACGGCTCCATGAGCTCCGGCGCCGAAAGGACGAAGGACAGCTCGACCTGCTCCCACCCAAGGAACGCATCGCCATGGAGGGCGAGCTCGAAAAGCTCGAGGCAAACCTCGGCGGCGTGGCGGACATGAAGCGTCTGCCCGACGCCGTCTTCGTGGTCGACCTGAAGAAGGAGCAGCTGGCGATCCGCGAGGCTCGCCGGCTCGGCCTGCCGGTGATCGGGCTCGTCGACACGAACTGCGATCCGGACGACGCCGACTACATCATTCCCGGAAACGACGACGCGATCCGGTCGTGCGGCCTGATCGTGAAGGTGCTCGCCGACGGGATCGCCGCCGGCAAGAACGTTGTCACCGAGGCGGAGATCTCTCGGACGAACGGTCGCGTCGAGGAGCCTGTGGGCGCGCCGGACGTCGAGGCCGAGGTAGCGCCTCCGGCGCCGGAAGAAGCCCCGACCGAAGCGGCACCCGCGCCCGAGCTTCAGACCGAGCCCGCGGACGATCCTGCCCCTGAGCTGCCGGAAGCGGCCGCGGACGCCGACGACGTGGTGGGCGAGCCCCCGGCGGCAGACGCCGTCGAAACTGCGGAGCCGGAGGAAGACCCGGCGTGACCGAGATCAGCGCGAAGCTCGTCAAGGAGCTGCGAGACCTGACCGGCGCCGGGATGATGGAATGCAAGCGGGCCCTGGTCGAGACCGGCGGAAACGTCGAGGAAGCCCAACGACTCCTCCGGGAGCGGGGAATGGCCTCGGCTGGAAAGCGAGCGGGCCGTGAGACGACCGAGGGCAAGGTGCTGGCCGACGTCGAGGACCACCGGGGCGCTATGGTCGCCGTCGGGTGCGAAACCGAGCCCGTCGCGAAGAACGAGGACTTCCTGGCCTACGCGCGGCAGGTTCTGGCAGTCGTCAGCGAGAAAGGCTCCGATGCCGTCGACGAGCTGGAAGAGGAGCGCGTCGCGCTCGTCGCCCGGATCGGCGAGAACATCGCGGTCCGCGGGGCGGCGAGGATGGAGTCGGAGAACGGAGAGGTACTGGAGGCATATGTCCACCGGCCGGCCGAGAAGATCGGGGTGCTGCTCCGGCTCGCCGGCGGAGACCGGGATCTGGCCCGCATGCTCGCCCAGCACATCTCGTTCGCGAACCCGCAGTACGCCTCGCGCGACGAGGTTCCCGAAGACCTGGTCGCCGGCGAGCGCGCGATTTACGAGAAGCTCCCGGACGTGGTCTCGAAGCCCGAGGAAGTGCGGCCCAAGATCGTCGACGGGATGCTGGGCAAGCGCTTCTTCGCAGAGGTCGTCCTGGCTGACCAACCCTGGATTCACGAAACGTCTCTGAGCGTGGGGAAGGCCCTTGAGGAGCGAGGTGCCGAGATCCGCGAGTTCGTGCGCTTCGCCCTGGCAGAGTGAGCGTCCACGCGGAGAGCGGCGTCCTCGAAGAGCCCGCCATGGGAGACGCCGCCTTCGGGCGGATCCTCCTGAAGCTCTCGGGAGAGGCCCTCATGGGGAGCAGGGACTACGGAATCGACCCGACGCGGATCGAATCGATCTCGCACCAGGTGAAGCAGGTTCACGAGCTCGGGGTCGAGGTCGCTCTCGTCCTCGGCGCCGGCAACATCTACCGCGGAATCGAGGCAGCAGCCGAGGGCATGGACCGTGCCACCGGTGACTACGCGGGCATGCTCGCGACTCTGCTCAACTGCCTCGCCGTTCAGGATGCACTGGAGCGGCTGGGGATCCACACGCGTGTCCTCTCGGCCATCAACGTGAGCGAAGTGGCGGAGCCCTACATCCGCCGGCGGGCCATGCGGCACCTCGAGAAGAAGCGCGTCGTCATCTTCGCTGCGGGCACGGGGAATCCGTTCTTCACGACCGACACGGCGGCCGCGCTGCGAGCGCTCGAGGTGGGCGCGGAGGCCCTCCTGATGGGGAAGAACGGCGTGGACGGGGTCTACGACGGAGATCCTCAGGTGGACTCGAACGCAAGCTTTCTCCCCGAGCTTACCCACCGCGAGGCACTCGAGCGCGGCCTCAAGGTCATGGATACGACCGCGCTCTCCCTTTGCATGGACAACGGCCTGCCGATCTACGTCTTCGGCCTCGATGACGCGTCGAACATCGAGCGCGTCGCCAGGGGCGAGCGAGTCGGCACGATCATCTCGACCCCCCGGAGGAGCGCATGATCGACGATCTGCTGAAGGATGCCGACCGGCGTATGGACAAGTCCGTCGAGGCGGCCGCCCACGAGTTCACAACGGTGCGAACGGGCCGCGCGTCGGCAGGGCTTCTCGATCGCATCGAGATCGACTACTACGGGCAGAAGACGCCCTTGAAGCAGCTTGCGACGGTGAACGTCCCCGAGCCGCGGCTTCTGACCGTCCAGCCCTACGACCCCGGCTCGGTGAAGACGATCGAGCGGGCGATCCAGGAGTCGGACCTCGGCCTGACTCCCTCGAATGACGGCAAGGTGATCCGCTTGCCGATCCCCCAGCTGACGGAAGAGCGCCGCAAGGAGCTCGTCAAGGTTGTGCGGCACCTCGCAGAGGAGGGCCGAGTCGCCGTCCGGAACATCCGCCGGGACGTCATGCACGACCTGAAGGAGCTGGTGAAGGAGGGAGACGTCGGAGACGACGAGGAGCGGCGGGCCGAGGAGCGGGCGCAGAAGCTGACGGACGATCACGTGAAGCGGATCGACGAGCTTCTGAAGCGCAAGGAAGAGGAGATCATGGAGGTCTAGATGGCCGACCGACCATCTAGCCCTCGGGCTTCACGCCGGCGATGAGCCTCCTGACCAAGCTGCGGACGCTGCGGAACCTGAAGCCGCTCCGCGAAGACGATCTTCCCGAGCTCGCGCGCTCGATCGCGATCATCATGGACGGGAACGGGCGCTGGGCTCGCCGGCGGCATTTGCCGGTGGCCGCCGGGCACCGCGCCGGCACGCGGGCGTTGCGGCGGACCGTCGAGGCTTCGATCGACCTCGGCATCCAGTCCCTCTGCGTCTACGCCTTCTCGACCGAGAACTGGTCGCGCCCACCTGCCGAGGTCGAGTCGCTCATGGAGATCTTCATCGAGACGATCGAGCGCGAGCTTCCCGACCTCGTGGAGCAGGGCGTCCGGGTCCGGTTCATCGGCCGGCGCGACCGGGCCACGCTCGCCCTGCGCCAGAAGATGGCCGAGCTCGAGGACGATACGCTCTCGAACGACGGGCTGAGCCTCTGGATTGCTTTCGACTACGGCGGACGGGACGAGGTAGTCGAGGCGACGCGACGGCTCGTCGAGGACGGAGTCGAGTCGCGGGACGTCGATGAGAACGCCATCGCCTCACGGCTCTACGCTCCCGAGATGCCCGAGCCCGATCTCCTCATCCGCACGTCGGGAGAGCTTCGAGTCTCGAACTTCCTCCTCTGGCAACTCGCCTACACCGAGCTCGTCTTCGTCGAGACGCTCTGGCCGGACTTCAGCGAGCGTCACCTACGGCAGGCTCTCGGAGAGTACGCCGGCCGCCGACGGCGCTTCGGCGGCAGGTAGAACACCGTGAACTCGCTTGTCTCGCGGGCCGTCGTTGCCCTGGCCGGCCTGCCCCTCGTTCTCGGTGCCGCCTACCTCGGCGGCTGGTTTCTCTTCGCGCTTGCGGCCTGCGCCGCGCTCGTCGCGTTGCACGAGCTTTACCGGCTCGCGCGGCCTCTCCGCCCACTCGTACTGGCCGGCTACGCCGGAGCGGTGACCGCGCTTGCCGGAGCCGAGCTGGGGGGCGGCGAGTGGATGCTGGCGGGGTTCCTCGTCACCTTCCCGCTCGCCTTCCTCTTCGCGGCGATCGCCGAGACGAGGCAGTCGGCGACGGTAGCCGTTGCGACGACGGTGCTCGGTGCCGCCTGGGTGGGATTCGGGCTCGGCCACCTCGTCCTGATCAGGGAGCTCGAAGAGGTCGGGGTCGAAGCGATCCTGACCGTGCTCGTGACCGTCTTCGTGATCGACACCTTCGCCTACGCAGGCGGACGGCTCGCCGGCCGCCACCGGATGACCCCCGTGATGTCACCGAACAAGACCTGGGAAGGCTTCGTCTTCGGTGCGGTGGCGGGCATCCTGGCAGCCTTCTTCGCCCTCTACTCGAGCGAGGTCTACGGCAGCTGGCGCGGCCTCGTCGTCGGCGCCGCTCTCGTCGCTGCCTCGACCGTCGGCGATCTCTTCGAATCCCTCGTCAAGCGGGACCTCGGGGCGAAGGACACCGGTCGCCTCCTGCGCGAGCACGGAGGTGTTCTCGACCGCATCGACAGCCTCCTTTTCGCCGGGCCGGCGGCGTACTACGTGCTCGTCGCGCTCGGCTAGAGCTCGAGCGGTTCCCCGACCCAGCGGAACCCGAGCGCCCGAATGGCGCCGGCGTCCACGAGGGTCTGCTCGAGCGCCTCGCTCGCCACCCCGCCAAGCGTTTGGTGCAGGTACGGCGCCCGTTCGAACCGAAGCTCGCGGAAGCGCCGGCCGAGACTCGCCCGCATCGCCTCCCCCGTATGGAGGCCACGGTGCTCCTCGTCCCAGGCCGTGAGCGCTTCTGCGACCGATTGTGGCACGTCCACGAGGCGTCCGGCCGCTTGGAGGGCGAGCTGCTGGCCCAGGTACCAGTCCGCGGTATCAGCGTCCAGGAGCTCCCACGCGAACTCGACCAGGATCAGGCGTCCGTCCGGCCGCAGCAGGGCATGTATGCGCTCGACCGCAGCATCGAGGTCGTGGATGTGGTGCAGCGAGCGGCTCGCGACGACGGCGTCGAACGGTCTGGGTTCGTCGAGCTCTTCGAGGCTCGTCCGGCGGAAGACCGCGCCGTCCGGAGCCTCGGGATCGATTGCAAGCACGTCGTATCTCGCCTGGGCGAGCGCAAGCGCGAGCTCGCCGGAACCGCACCCGATCTCGAGCACACGGGCCGGAGGGGGCGAAAGCTGTGCGAGCACGAATGCGGCGTCCATCGCTCGTATCCTGGCACTGGAAGCCTGGGTCGCGTCTCTACACTGGCTGCATGAAGCGTGTCGCCCTTCTCGGCGCCACCGGCTCGATCGGCACGCAGGCGCTCGAGGTGGTCGCCGCCCACCCGGAGCTCGAGCTGTGCGCGATCGCCGTCGGATCACAGGCGGACGAGGCGAAGCGGATTGCAAGCGAGCACGGCGTCCGACACGTCTCGATCGGAGGCGACCCACCCCTGGACGAGCTCGTCAGGGCCAGCAAGCCCGACGTCGCTCTGAACGCCGTCATGGGGTTCGCCGGCCTCCCGGCGACGCTGGCGGCGCTCGAGCGCGGCATCGACCTCGCTCTGGCCAACAAGGAGAGTCTCGTTGCGGCCGGCCCACTCGCGCTCGCCGCCAGGGAGCGGGGGGGAGGGCGAATCCTGCCCGTCGACAGCGAGCACTCGGCCGCGTTCCAGTGCCTCGAGGGCCGGGCCGAGGAAACGATCCACTCGCTCGTCCTCACCGCCTCGGGGGGTCCCTTTCGGGGGCGCAGTCGCAGCGAGCTCGCCGACGTCACACCTGCCGAAGCGCTTGCACACCCGACCTGGAACATGGGCCCCAAGATCACGGTCGACTCCGCGACGCTCATGAACAAGGGCCTGGAGCTGATCGAGGCGCATTTTCTCTTCGGGATCGAGTTCGAGCGGATCGAGGTGGTCATCCACCCGACCTCGGTCGTCCACGCCCTCGTCCGTTTCCGAGACGGGGGCTCGCTGGCCCACCTGGGCTATCCGGACATGCGCGTCCCGATCTCGTATGCGCTGACCTACCCGAAGCGGGCGGCGACTCCGGTCGAGCCATTCGACCTCGCTTCCGGCCTCATCCTCGAGTTCTCTGCGCCGGACGAGGACGCCTTTCCATGCCTCGGCCTTGCCCGCGCAGCGGGGGAGGAGGGCGGCACCGCTCCCTGTGTCCTGAACGCCGCCAACGAGGTCGCGGTGGCCTCCTTCCTGGACGGCCAGCTTCCGTTCCTCGGGATCCCGGACGTGGTCGAGCGAACGCTCTCAACCATCGAGACCGGGCCGGCGGAGACGCTCGCCGAGCTCGTGGCGATCGACGCCGAGGCCCGCCGTGTTGCGAGCGCGCTGACCCGGGAGCTCGTCCACTGAGCATCTTCGTCTCGATCGCCGGTCTCGCCTTTCTGATCGTCATCCACGAGGCCGGCCACTTCCTGGTCGCGCTCGCGGTCAAGATGCGGCCGCGCCGCTTCTATCTCTTCTTCCCGCCTGCCATCGTCAAGAAGGTCCACAACGGGATCGAATACGGCATCGGAGCGATCCCGCTCGGGGGCTACGTCAAGATTCCCGGGATGCACAAGCCCGCGGAGGGTGACCTCGACGTCGCCCTCGCTCGTGCGCTCGAGGAGGCGCCGTGGCTCGAGCGCGACCTGGAGCCCGTCAGGAGCGCTCTCGCGGCCGGCCGGTTCGAGGAGGCCGCCGAGCTTCTCCCCGAGCTTGAAGCTGGAGTGGGGCGGGCCCAGCTCTCCGAGCCTGCAGCGCGTTCCGCAAAGCGCGGGCTGACAGACGTCGCAGATGCCCTCTCGGGCGACGCCTACTGGCGCGCACCCGCCTGGAAGCGGATCGCCGTCATCTTCGCCGGCCCCGGCACGAACCTCGTGTTTGCGGTGCTCATGCTCGCGATCGTCTTCATGCTCGGCGTGCCTGACGAGCGCACGCGGACGGTCGACCAGGTCACGACCGAGTCACCGGCCGCAGCCGTCGGCCTGAAGCCCGGCGACGAGATCGTGGCGGTCGAGGGTCGGCCGACCCGGAGCTTCGAGGCGGTCTCGCGCGAGATCCGCGGCAGCAACGGAAGGCCAATCACGTTGATGGTGCTCCGCGACGGCCGGAGGGTCTCGCTCGGGCCGGTCGAGGCGGAGAAGGCCGAGGACGGCCGGTATGTGATCGGCTTCGTTCCGGGCCTCGAGTACAGACGATACGGGCCCATCGACGCAACCTGGCGGGCGACCGCGAAGACCTGGGAGGTGACGGCCTTGATCGGGGAGTCGCTGGGCCGGATTGTGACTGGATCCGGGCGGGATGAGCTCTCGAGCCCGGTCGGGATCGTCCAGGGGTCGAGCGAGGCGCTCGACCTCGGCTTCCGGTACTACCTGGGCGTCCTCGCGCTGATCAGCCTCTCGCTCGCCCTCCTGAACCTGCTCCCACTCCTGCCGCTGGACGGTGGCCACATCGCCTTCTCGATCCTCGAGAAGATCCGGGGCCGGGCGATCCCGCGCGAAGCCTACGAGCGGTTCTCCGCGGTCGGGATCGGGCTCGTCCTCTTGCTCTTCTTCATCGGCCTCTCGAACGACATCGGACGCCTGGGCGGAACGTAGCCGCCGCTAGACTCGGTGTTGCATGGCCAGCGAACGCCAGATCAGAGTCGGAGGGGTCGCAATCGGCGGGGGCGCACCCGTCGTCGTCCAGTCGATGACCCTCACGAAGACACACGACGTCGATGCGACCGTGGCGCAGATCGCGGCTCTCGTCTCGGCGGGATGCGAGCTCGTGCGCGTCGCCGTGCCGAAGCTCGAGGACGCCGAGGCGCTCCCGAAGATCGTCTATCTGAGCCCGGTGCCGATCATCGCGGACATCCACTTCAACGCCTCACTCGCGCTGAAGGCGATCGAGGCCGGCGTGGCCGCCGTACGCATCAACCCTGGAAACATCGGTGGCGCCGACAAGACGGAGCTCGTCGTTCGAGCGGCCAAGAAGGCGGGTATCCCGATGCGCATCGGCGCGAATTCCGGCTCGCTCCCCAAGCACCTGGTCGAGCTCGCCCAGGAGGACACGGCCGCGGCGCTGGTGGAGGAGGCGCTGGAGCAGGTTCGGATCCTGGAGCGCTTGGAGTACTACGACTTCAAGATCTCGGTCAAGTCGAGCTCGGTTCCGACGATGATCCGGGCCTACCGAATGCTCTCCGAGCGCGTCCCCTATCCGCTCCACCTCGGCGTCACCGAGGCGGGCACGCCGTTCTCCGGGTCGATCAAGAGCGCGGTGGGGATGGGCGCGCTGCTCATGGACGGCATCGGCGACACGATGAGGGTCTCTCTCACAGCCGATCCGGTGGAGGAGGTCAAGGTCTGCTGGGAGATCCTGAAGGCGCTCGGGCTCCGCGAACGTGGTCCCGTCATGATCGCGTGTCCCTCGTGCGGCCGCGACAACGTCGGCGTGTGGAACCTCGCCGAGAAGGTCGAGGAGCGCCTTCAGGCGTATCCGCAGGCATTCGAGGTGGCGGTGATGGGCTGTGCCGTGAACGGACCGGGGGAGGCCGGCGACGCCGACTTCGGGATCGCCGGCGGGCGGGAGACGGGCTTTCTCTACGCGCATGGACGCGTGCTCAGAAAGGCGCCTTCCGAGACGCTGATCGACGAGCTATTCACCGAGATCGACCGGTGGATCGAGGACGGCATGGTGCGCCCGAAGCGGCTGAAGCTCGCCAAGCCCGCGGCGCTGATGATGGCCGAAGCGGCCCAGCGTCCGGTCTAGATCGGGGATGCGAGCCTCTCAGCTCTTCATCCCGACCCTCCGGGAGGATCCCGGGGATGCCGAGGCGGCGAGCCACCGCCTGCTCGTTCGCGGCGGCTTCATCCGCCAGCTCGGGGCCGGCGTCTGGACCTTCCTCCCGCTCGGCTGGCGCGTGCACCAGAAAGCCGTTCAGATCGTTCGCGAGGAGATGGACGCGATCGGGGGCCAGGAGATGCTTTGCCCGATCCTGACTCCGGCCGAGCTCTGGCAGCAGACCGGCCGCTACGGCATCCCCGAGCTTTTCAAGCTGGAGGACCGGTCCGGGCGCCAGTTCGTCCTGCCGATGACGCACGAAGAGACGATGACCTTCCATGCCCGGGAGCTTCAGTCGTACAAGCAGCTGCCGCAGATCTGGTACCACTTCGCGACCAAGGAACGAGACGAGCCGCGCCCGCGCGGGGGGCTGCTCAGAGTGCGCGAGTTCATCATGAAGGACGCCTACAGCTTCGACCGGGACGAGGAGGGCTTGGATCGAAACTTCCAGGCACACTCAGCTGCTTACCGGCGCATCTTCGACCGGGCTGGGCTCGAGGCCTATGAGGTCGATGCCGAACCGGGGATGATGGGCGGGAGCGAGAGCATCGACTATCTTGCCCCCGCGGAGAGCGGGGAGAACACGCTCGTCACCTGCGAGAACGGGGACTACGCGGCCGACCTCGAGATCGCACACGCGATTCCTCGGCCGGCCGAGTTCCCGAAGCAGCTCGGTGCACCCGAAGAGGTCGAGACTCCCGGAGTCACGACCATCGACGCGCTAGCGGCACTTCTTTCAGTCGATCCGGCTTCGACCTCGAAGGCGATGCCCGTGGTCGTCGACGGTCGCGTCGTCCTCGGCCTGCTCCGCGGCGACGACCGGCTCGAGGAGGCCAAGCTGGCAGCAGCGCTCGGAGCGGCCTACCGCCCGGCGACGGAGGAAGAGATCCGGCAGGCATTCGGGTCCGACCCCGGCTCGCTCGGCCCGGTTGGGTTCTCCGGCGAGATCGTCGCGGACGAGGCGCTTCGCGAGGGACAGTTCGTTGCCGGTGCCAACCGGACCGGCTGGCACCTGCGGGGCGTCGAGCAGGGGCGCGACTTCGAGGCGCGCTTCGCCGACATCCGCCAGCCGAAAGAAGGCGATTCCTGTCCGAACTGTGGCGGGTCACTTCGATTCCAGACTGCGATCGAGGTGGGTCACATCTTCAAGCTCGGCACACGCTATTCCGCCCCGCTCGGCGCGAACTACCTCGACGAGTCGGGTCAGGAGCACCCGCTCGTGATGGGGAGCTACGGGATCGGGCCGGGCAGGATGGTGGCGGCCGCCGTCGAGCAGCATCACGACGATCATGGGATCTGCTGGCCTCGCTCGCTCGCCCCTTACGACGTCCACGTGGTCGCGATCGGTTCCAGCGGCGGCGAAGCGATGGACAAGGCCGAGAGCCTCGCGGGCGAGCTCGAGGCCGCCGGCCTCTCCGTCCTCCTCGACGATCGCGACCGGCGGCCTGGCGAGAAGTTCGCCGACGCCGACCTGCTCGGCTGCCCGGTGCGCGTGACCGTCGGGAAGAAGACCCTCGAAGACGGCAAGATCGACGTGCTGCAGCGCGCAGACCGCTCCGAAGAACGCGTCGACCTCGGCCACGCGCCGGGCCGGATCGGTGGGATGCTGTAAGCCATGGCCAGGAAACGGAGGTTTAGCGAGGAGCCATTCGGGCCGACGATCCAGGCTCTCATGGCACAGACGGGAACCACCTACCGGGGGCTGGCCGACCGTACAGGGCTCTCAGCCGGATACCTGAACCACCTCGTCCACGGCAACCGCCCGGTCCCATCCGACGACGTCATCGCTTCGTTAGCGAAGGCGCTCGGCGTCGAGCCCGAGCACTTCCGCGAGCACCGGATTCGCGTCATCACCGAGCGGCTCGACGCCATGCCCGATCTGGTCGACCGTCTCTACCGCCGCCTCGGCACCTAGTTGATTTCTCCGCACTTTGCGAAGACCTTGGAGTCGACCGTCGGTCAGAGCGCTGAACCGCGCGGCAAGATCTGTAAGGTCGCTGTAAGGAGGTCGCGAGCGGGATCAAGGGGAGTCCCGGCTAGGCCGCCAGGTGCGAGATATCCACAGAATCCACAGGAACGGTGGAACAATGTTGGACGGACCCGAGCCGACCACCGATAGCCAGGCGCCCGAGCTGCAGGCGCTCCCGACGCCTCCGGGAGACTTCGTTTCCGCAGACCACCAGTCGGACTGCGCGCGCTTCCTCGCGGAGCTCCGGCGCCGTGCAGATCTGACGGCCGACGTCGAATGGACGCTCCGGGGCGAGGAGGACTAGCCCCGGCGCCGAAGCTCATCCTCCGGTGTCTCTACGATCTAGGGTGGCCCACCTCGAGGGAGAGCGAATGACCGAACCGAACGAAGTCCCGGCAGGTCCGGGCCAGGAACAGTCCGAGGGCGAGTCGCGGACCGAACCGAACGATGTCGGGGCAGGTCCCGGCCGGACACAGTCCGAAGAGGAATCGTCGCCGGCCGGCGAGTTGAACATCGGCCCGAGGGTCACCGCTGTCTTTACCGCAGCCGAGAAAGCGGCGCAGCACATCGTCACCATGGCGCGCGAGGAAGCCGATGACCTGCGCAGGCGAGCCGAGGCCGAGGCCGAGTCCCTCCTGAGCCAGCGCCGCTATCAGGCGGAGGAGGAGGCCTCGCGCCGGATTGCCGACGCGCAGGCCCAGGCCGACCAGATCCGCTCCGCAGCGGAGGAGGAGGCCCGCCAGATCGAGGAGACCGCACACAGGCGCGAGCTCCGGATCCGGGAGGAAACACGACTCCTCGAGGAACGCGTGGAGTGGGCACGAGAGGGCCTTCGCGAAGTCGCCGAGCGCCTCCGCGACACGGAGATGGGCCTCGGCGACCTGCCTGTGTCGGCACCGCGCGGCGAACGAGGGCCGAACAGGCCCAGCACCGGCCCTTCCTAGCCGCTGCCGGTATCGTGTGCCCGAAGCGGGGCGTGGCGCAGCCTGGTTAGCGCGCGTGTCTGGGGGACACGAGGTCCCGAGTTCAAATCTCGGCGCCCCGACTAGTCAAAGCCCCGCAAAGTGCGGGGCTTTTGCTTCGTTTGAGACGATAGGGCGCGTGGCGCCTGCAGTCGTATCTCTTGCGGACAGACCGGACCTCGACAGGCCGCTCGGCCTCGAGCGCGTCTGGCCCGAATTCGTGATGCACGGGGACGTCACGAACCTCTACTGGGACCGGCTCTACGAGGAGCTGCCCCAGTTCCAGCTCGTCCTGGTCGACGACGAGCGTGGCGAGGTCCTCGGCCGTGGCAACACGATCCCGTTCGACTGGGATGGGAGCGTCTCCGGTCTTCCCGCCGGGGTCGACGGTGTCCTCGCGCGGGCCTTCGAGGGTGGCGGGACGCCCAACACGCTCTCTGCGCTCGTCGCGATCGTCGCGCCCGAGCACCAGGGGAAAGGCCTGAGCGCCGTCGTGATCGAAGGCATGCGCGCCGCAGCGGCCCGGCACGGCCTGGGGAGCCTCGTCGCGCCCGTCCGCCCGACCCGGAAAGAGCTCTACCCCCTGACACCAATGGAGGACTACGCGCTCTGGAGACGCCCGGACGGGCTTCCTTTCGACCCGTGGATCCGCCTCCACGAACGGATCGGCGGCAAGATCCTCGACGTGGCATCCGACTCTCTCGTCGTCACCGGCTCGGTCGCAGATTGGGAGGAATGGGCGGGAATGGCCTTCCCGGGGACGGGCGACTACGTCGTCCCAGGGGCTCTCGTGCCCGTGCACATCGATCGCGAGGCGGACGAAGGACGATATGCAGAGCCGAACCTCTGGATGCGGCATAGCGTCAAGCCCGCGTAAAGCCCGCGTAAAGCATCCCCCCTTCGAGGGATGCCCAGGCTGCCCCGGCGCGGGATACTCGCCTCCAGGCTTGTGCGAAGCCGGATCGTTTGCGGCGCGACCCGGCTTCGCGCGAGTCCCTCACGCGGCCGTTAGGGTCTCTGCATGAGCGCGAAGATCGCAATTCTCGGAGCCGGGAAGATCGGGGAGGCCCTCGTCGCCGGGCTCGTCTCTTCGAAGTGGTGTCCTCCGGGCCAGATCGTCGTCACCGCTCGGAGCGAGGACCGGCTGCAGGGCCTCGCAGAACGCTACGGCGTGCGGGCGACGGCGCTCAACCGAGAGGCCGCCGCCGAAGCCCCGGTCGTCGTGATCGCGGTCAAGCCTCAGGACATCGAAGCGCTCCTGACGGACATCCACGACGTCCTGACGGCGAGCCAAACCTTGATCTCGATCGCGGCTGCGATCCCGACAGCCCTGATCGAGAGCCACCTGACGAATGCCGTGCCTGTCGTCCGGGCGATGCCGAACACGCCGGTCACGGTCCACGAGGGGATGGCGGGTATCGCCGCCGGCACGCATGCGACCGAGGAGCACCTCGCGCAAGCGGAAGAAGTTTTGGCGCACGTCGGCCGGTCGGTGCGCGTGCCGGAGAACTACATGGACGCGGTGACCGCCGTCTCCGGATCTGGCCCGGCCTACTTCGCGCTTCTGGCGGAGTCCATGATCGAAGCCGGAATCCTGCTCGGGCTCGGACGGGAGATCGCCACCGATCTCGTGGTCCAGACGATGCTCGGGACGGCCAAGCTCCTGCGGGACGAGAAGATGCACCCTGTCGAGCTCCGCGAGATGGTCACCTCCCCCGGCGGAACGACGATCGCGGCCATCCGCGAGCTGGAGCAGGCCGGCGTGCGAGCCGCCTTCCTGAACGCGATCCAGGCGGCTATGAACCGCTCGAAAGAGCTAGCCGAAGGCGGGTAGCGGGTCGACGGAGGCGCCGCGGATTCTGACCTCGAAGTGGAGATGCGGGCCGGTCGAATGGCCGGTGGATCCCACGAGGCCGATCTGGTGCCCGGCACCGACGCGCCTCCCAACGCGCACGTCGATCCGCGAGAGGTGCGCGTACATCGTCCTCACGCCGTTTCCGTGCGCAATCGAGACGAGGTAACCCCAGCCGCCGGGCATCCACGCGGCATAGGAGACGCGGCCGTACCGAGCGGCCGCAACGCCCGTCCCAGCCCGCGCCGGGAAGTCGATCCCGGTGTGAAAGGTTGAGCCGCGGGGACCGAACCTGTCCCCAATGCCTGTCTGGAGCGGGCGGATGAACCGCAGGGGCGAGCGCGGCGGCGGGGTCCGAAGCCTCGCGAATGTGGCCGGCCCTGCGACGCCGTCCACTCCGAGCCTCGCCCAGCGCTGAAAACGACGGAGCGCGTGGTCGGTGCGGCCTCCGAAGGCGCCGTCAAACGGGCCGGAGGGGAATCCGTGCCAGGCGAGGAGGAACTGCAGCTGTGAGACGTCGAAGCCGACTCGTCCCTGCACGAGAATCCGCCTGCCCAGGAGCGGCCGCCCGTAGCGGCCGAGCGAACGCCGCGTCACCCGTCCGGCGATTCCGTCCGCGAGCAGGCCTCGACTGCGCTGGAAGCGGAGCACGGCGTGCCGCGTTCCGGGGCCGTAGTAGCCGTCGATCGTGCCCCGGTAAAACCCCCGGACCTGGAGCGCGACCTGGATTGCGGCAACGCGAGAGTTCCCGGCCGCTTGGGCCGGGGTGGCGGCAAGAAGGGCGCCGAGAGCAAGCGCCAGCGCGATGAACGTCCTGAGACGCATCGGACCGAGGGATTTCGACCTGCTTCACGCCGCTCCTGCGAACGTTGCTGATCCCTTACACGATCACGTCGGCGGCGCAGCCGAGCACAAGGGCGGGCTCGATTCCCTCGCGGTCGACGCCGCGAAGTGAGACGTGCGAGAGGTCAACTTCGATTCCCGGCCACCCGTCGAGTCCGAGCGCCTTCGCCCCCTCGGAAGAGCCGATTTCGAGAAGCTCTGAGGGGGACAGAACGTTCCGTCGCAGCTCCTGGCGGCGAGCGATTCCCTCGAGCTCCCTCAGCTCTTCCAGCGGGTCGATGCGAACGTTCGAATCCGAGCCGATGCAAAATGCGATCCCGCGCTTCCTGATCCTCCCGACTGGCACGAAACCGTCGCCCAGATTCGCCTCGGTCGTTGGGCACACGCACATGCGCCCGCCCGCTGCCGCCAGAAGGTCGAGCTCGGCATCGTCCGCATGCGTTCCGTGCACGATTGTCGTCCGCGGCCCGAGACAGCCGGTCTCGGCGAGAAGCTGGATCGGTCGAAGCCCGTGCTCGGCCACACACTCCTCGATCTCGCGTGGCTGCTCGTCGGCGTGAATGTGGAGCACCAGCTCCTCACGCTCCGCATATCGGCCGATCTCGCGCAGCCAGTCCGGCGGGCACGCGCGCACGGAATGGGGCGCGACACCAACGCGCGCTCCCTCGGCACGAAGCTCCTCCACCTGCGCCAGGTAGGCGGCCGGGGACCCCTGGCGGAACCGCTCGATGCCCCCGCGCCCGTAGGCGGCCAGCAGGAGCACCAGCTCGACTCCCGCCGCACTGGCGGCCTCGATCGCCGCCTTCGCCTCGGGGAGCCCCACGTAGTGGAATTCACCCACGGCCGTGTAGCCGGCAGCCCGCATCTCCCGGAACGTGGCCTCGTACTCAAGCCGGACGTGCGCCGGGGTCAGGCTCTGGGCCAACTCCAGCATGGAGTCGCGCCAACGCCAGAAGTCTCCACCCTCCGTGCGCCCGCGTAACGCCCGCTGAAACGCATGACTGTGAGCGTTGACGAAGCCGGGAAGCGCAAGCCGGTCGGACACCGCGCGAGGCTACCATTCGCTGCCAATGCGCCCTTCCGCACCGATCCAGAGCGCCTCGCCGGCGCTAGGCCGCTGAATGGCGGCACGAGCGATCTCGGCACCTCGCGCGCAGCTTCCGAACGCGCTCACCGTCCTCCGGCTGGCGCTCATCCCGCTGTTCGTCGTCCTTGTGCTCGGGACGGATGGCGAGGGAAGCTACTTGGCTGCCGCGGTGTTTGCGTTTGCAGGCGCGACCGATCAGCTGGACGGCTGGCTGGCCCGTCGCTGGCACGTGGAATCGACCTTCGGGCGGCTTGCGGACCCGCTTGCCGACCGGCTGATGATCGATGCCGCAGTCATCCTCCTGTGGCTGGACGGACGCCTGCCGTGGCCGGCGCTGGTCGTGATCCTCGTCCGTGACGCGGCTCTCGTCGGCGGGTATGGCTTGGTCATGACGCGTGGCTACGAGCTCTCCGTCAGCTGGCTCGGCAAGGCGGGGACCTGGGTTCTCTACGCGGCGGTGACGGGAATGCTCGCCTCCGACGAGGGGACGACCTGGGCCTTGGCCCTCTTCTGGAGCGGCCTCACCGTCGCCATGGTCGCCGCGGTCCTCTATGCCCTCACGGCGCCCAGGAGCTTCGGAGGATGAAGGCTGTCGTCATGGCCGGCGGAGAAGGCACCCGCCTGCGGCCGCTCACGTCGAACCAGCCGAAACCGATGGTGCCGATCGTCGGCAAGCCTTGCATGGAGCACATCGTCGAGCTCCTGAAGCGGCACGGCCTCGAAGACATCATCGTGACGGTCGCCTTCATGCCGCAGGTCATCCGCGGCTACTTCGGAGCCGGGGAAGCCCAGGGCGTTCAGATCCGCTACTCGGTTGAGGAGTCACCTGCGGGCACGGCCGGCTCGGTCAAGCTCGCCGAGGAGGCCCTGGACGAGCCCTTCGTCGTGATCTCCGGCGATGCGCTCTGCGACATCGATCTCGGGGCCCTCGTCAGCTTCCACGAGGAAAAGGGCGCCGCCGTCACGATCGGCCTGAAAAGCGTCGAGAACCCGCTCGAGTTCGGGATCGTCGTCACCGATGCCGACGGACGGATCGAACGTTTCCTCGAGAAGCCGTCCTGGGCCCAGGTCTTCACCGACACGATTAACACGGGCATCTACGTGATCGATCCCGAGGTCCTGCGCCACATCCCCGACGATCGCCCGTACGACTTCTCGAAGGAGCTCTTTCCGCACCTGCTCGAGATGGGCCGGCCGCTCTACGGCTACGTGGCGGACGGCTACTGGCAGGACATCGGCAACCTCGATCAGTACCGGCAGGCGAACTTCGACGTACTCGACGGGAAAGCGAACCTGAATGTCGAGGGCATTCGCCTGCGCGGCAACGTCTGGATCGGTGAGGGCGTCGACCTCGACGACCTGGAATCGGTCGAGGGGCCAGCCTTCCTGGGAAACTATTGCCACATCGCTCCGCATGCGACCGTGGGTGCTTACTCGGTTCTCTCGTCCAGTGTCGTGCTGCGCGAGCACGCTCACACGTCCCGCTCCGTCATCGACTCGGGGACGTACATCGGCCGGAGCGCCCAGGTCGAAGGAGCGGTCGTGGGGCGCATGTGCGACATCCGGCCTCACGTCCGCCTCCACGAGGGCGTGGCAGTCGGCGATCAGTCGACGATCGGTGAGCAGAGCGTCGTCCTGCCGGGTATCCGCATCTATCCGTTCAAGGAGGTGGAGTCGGGCACCCAGGTCGACCGCAACCTGATTTGGGAGTCGAGAGCCTCGAGCACGATCTTCGGCCGGGAGGGGATTTCGGGGCTGATCAACGTCGACCTGACGCCCGAGATCGCGCTTCGCCTCGGGATGGCGCTCGGCACTGTGCTGCAGCGCGGCGCTCGGGTCGTCACGAGCCGCGAGGCGCCGTCCGCGTGCCGCTTGCTCCGGCGCGCGGTGCTGACCGGGATCAACGCGACGGGGGTCCACGTCGCCGATCTTCGGGTCATGCCCTCGGCGGTCACCCGGCACTTGCTGAAGAGCGAGGGGTTCGAGGCGGGCGTGCACGTCCGGCAGAGCGCGGTCGACCCGGAGGCGGTCACGCTCCAGATCTACGAGCCGCCCGGGGTCGAGGTGTCGAGCGCGTTCATGAAAGAGGTCGAGAAGCACTTCGGCCGCCAGGAGTTTCGGCGCAGCGCCTGGGACGGCGTGGGGGAGATCCGGTACCCGGCGCGGGCATCCGAGAGCTACGCGCAGGACCTGCTCGCCACGCTCGACACGGATGCGATCCGCTCGCGGGGATTCCGCATCGTGATCGGCTACTCGTACTCGTCGGCCTCGCTCGTCGTCCCGCTCGTCCTCGGTGACCTGGGCGTCGAGATCGTCGCGGCCCAGGCGTACGTGCGCGAGCTCCGTACGTCGCCGGCGGGAGCCACCCTGGCGGAGTCGCTCGGCCAGGTGAAACGGCTCGTCTCAGCCGTCGGTGCGGATTTCGGCGTCGCCTTCGACGGCGCCGCGGAACGCCTGTACCTCGTCGACGAGCGCGCCCGAGAGGTGGAAGTCGAGCAGGAGCTCCTGCTCTTCCTGAGCCTCATCGCATCGAACGGACGAAAGGGGCGCCTCGCCTTTCCGGTCACGGTCACCAGCCTCGTCGAAGAGATGGTGAAGGGCTCGGATCTCGAGGTCCAGCGCACGCCTGCGTCCCTAGCAGCCCTGACACGGGCCGCCGCCGAGGACGGTGTCGTGTTCGCAGGCTCCGCGGCCGGCGGCTTCGTCTTCCCCGAGTTCCTTCCGGCCTACGACGGCATCACGAGCCTCTGCAAGCTCCTCGAGCTCCTTGCACCCGTGCGGAAGCCCCTCTCGGAGCTCGTGGACGCTCTGCCGAGGTCGCGCGTCGTCCACCGGCAGGTCCGCTGCCCCTTCTCCCGCAAGGGCGCCGTCATGCGAATCCTGACGGATCAGGTGCGGGACAAGAAAGTGGACGTGACCGACGGGATCAAGGTCTACGAGGACGGCGGCTGGGCACACGTCCTCCCGGACCCCACGGAAGCAATGGTCCACGTCTATGCGGAGGGGGCCAGCGACGAGGAGGCGGCGAGGCTCGAGGACGAGTACACGGCGCTGGTCGAGCGCATCATTGCGGGCTCGGAAGAGGAGGAGAGCACCTAAACCCTCAAGTCGAGGTTGATAGATTGCCAGTCCGATGGTTTACTACAAGGAGCCCGTCCCCGACCCAGAGACCGGAGGGCAGCGTGGAAGCTCTTCCCGACCTTGAGACGATTTCCGATACCGAGCTACGCGATCTGATCGACCAGCTCGTGGAGGAAGAGAACCAGGTTTCGTACCGGCGCAGAATCCTGCACGGCAAGATCGACATCCTGAAGGCCGAGCTCCAGTCCCGCCTCCACCGGCAAGTAGGCGAGGGCCATGGCCCGCTTTACGAGGTCGACGTCGACAAGCTCGCGGCGATCCTCGCCTCGAAGGCGGCGCCTCCGAACCCGGACGAGTAGCGCCCAGGTGACGCATGTGCATTGCCCCGAGTGCGGCTTCCAGAACCCCGAGGCCGCCAATTACTGCTCGAAGTGCGGCGCACTTCTCATCAAGGACGAGCCAGGGGGATCGACGACGATGACGTACGCACCCGAGGACGTTGTCGACGAGGAAGGAGAGCCGCTCGCCGAGCTTCGGATCGAGGGAACAGCGCTCGTCGTCCGTTCGGGCGGCGGTCGCGCCGGCGAGACATTCCCTCTCGACGGCGACCGTGTCGAGATCGGTCGCTCACCCGACGCTCCGGTCTTCCTCGACGACGTGACGGTCTCGCGCTCGCACGCCATGCTCGTTCGCGACGACGTCGGCTACACGATCGAGGACGCCGGCAGCCTGAACGGGACGTATGTGAACCGGCGCAGGGTCGAGAAGGCCAAGCTCGAAGATGGGGACGAAGTTCAGATCGGCAAGTACCGGCTGACCTTCCTGGAGCACTGATGGCGACGTCCACGTATTCGCAGGAGACGCCGGGCCGGCCGCTTACGATCGGCGCCGTCCGCAGGCGGTTGCGCCCTGAGTTCGCAGACATCTCGATCTCGAAGATCCGCTACCTCGAGGATCAGGGGCTCCTGACACCGCGCCGGACGCAGGGGGGGTACCGCCTCTACACCGAGGAGGACGTGGAACGCCTCGAGACGATCCTGCGACTCCAACGAGACGAGTTTCTGCCGCTCCGTGTCATCCGCCAGGAGCTCGACGCCCCCGGAGCCATGAAGCGCGAGCGGCGCCGTGGCGCTGAGTCCGGTCTTCGCGCGGCCGAGCCCGAGCTCGACCTGGGCACACTTTGCGAGCGGGCGAGCACCGATGCAGGGTTCGTCCGCGAGCTCGAGGACTACGGGCTCCTCGAGCCGCGGATCGAGGATGGCGAGAACCTCTATCCGGATCGGGACGTAGAGATCGTGATCGCTTGCCGGAAGATGGCCGCCTTCGACGTCGAGCCGAGGCACTTGAAGAAATTCCGCACCAACGCGGACAGCGAGGCGGCACTGCTGCTGACGGCAGTCGCCGCACGTCTCGCCGCCAACAATCCCGAGCGCCGCCTCGCGGGGCTCGAGGATCTCGAAACCCTCGCCGCCCTCGCGCAGGAGCTCTCGCAGGCGCTCTTCTGGCGCGCGCTCCGCTCGCACGTCGCGTAGGCTCCCCGACGCGGTGGAACCGGACCTCGCCTCGAAGATTCGGGACATCCCGGACTTCCCGAAGCCCGGGATCGTCTTCAAGGACATCATGCCGCTCCTCGCGGATGCAGAGTCGCTCCGCGCCACCGTGGAGCAGCTCGCGGCGTTCGCCGAGCCGCGAAAGCCGGACCTGATCATGGGCGCGGAGGCGCGCGGCTTCATCCTCGGCGGGGCCCTGGCGTGCAGGCTGGGATGCGGTTTCGTGGCCGCCCGCAAGCCGGGAAAGCTGCCCTGGCGGACCGTGAGCGCGAAGTACGATCTCGAGTACGGGTTCGACGCGCTCGAGTTGCACGCCGATGCGATCGCCGAGGGAGCACGCGTTCTGATCCACGACGACCTCCTGGCGACGGGGGCACTGCAAAGGCAAAGGTTGACCTGGTGGAACAGCTCGAAGGAGAGGTCGTCGGGCTTGCGTTCGTGATCGAGCTTGCGTTTCTGAACGGTCGGGACCGACTCGAGGGCTACGACGTCTTCTCGCTGATCCAGTACGAATAATGCCCTCCGCCTTGGGACCTTTGGCTCGCCGTCCGGCCTGCCGATACAGAATCCACGAGCCATGTATGACGGTCTGACCGGGCACTACACGTTCTCCTGCCCCGCCGTAGGGCACGTTCAGGTGCGCCTGTCTGAGTTTCGCTCCCTGGAGCGGCTTCCCGGGGCTTCGCACCCGGCCGTCTATCAGGTCGTCTTCGCGTGCAGGTGCGGAGGTGAGCATGAAGGGCTCGTCACCCACGACGACCTGGACTGGGCGCCACTCGGCGCTTCGGGAGCAGAGTTCTTCAACCTGATGACGGCTCGAGTCGAGTCCGCAACGGATGATCTTCTCGACCTGGCCGCACGGCGGATCCGGTCGGGTGACTGGCCCTGGACCTTCTTCTGCTACCCGGAGAACCGCCCGCAGCCCGTTTTTCCATCGGCCTTTCTCGTCCTCTCGCCGGCCGCCGACGAGGTCGGGCTCGCCGTCCGCTGTCCGGTCTGCGAGTGCACGACCGTCAACCTCGTGAGCCGCCCACACGTGGATCTCCCGTTTTACAACGACCGACACGTTCAGGTGGTCGAGCACGTCTTCGAGCGTGACCGGGACGATCGCGTCACCGCCTTCCGGCAAGAGCTCGATTCAGGCGCGTTCGACGTGCGGCGCCGCGATCTGGCTGCGTAAACGAGCGTTACAGACCGCGACCAGCCGGGAACACCACGCTCACACATCAATCGAGCGGGGTGACACGAATGGGTTTGCTGAACAGGGATCGGCACGTGGACGAAGATCGCGTCGTCACCGATGACGAGGTCGTCGAACGGCCGGCGGATCACAACCGGTATGCGCGCAGCGTCGTTCGGGCGCTCTTCACGCTCGCAGGCGTGGCAGTGGCCGGACTCCTCATCTGGATCGCATCGAACTTCGATCTCGGTCAGACGAGCGAGTTCTGGGCAGTCATGGGACTTCTCGCCGGCGCCGGCTTGGCGCTCGGGCTCTCTCAGCTGTTCGGCGGCTGGACGAAGTGGGGGGTACCGCGGATCTCTGCCGCCGTCCTCCTGTTCGCATGGCTGCCGACGCTGGTCGCGGCTGGCTGGATCCTCCTGGCCACCCAGCCTACGGGTGGCTGGCAACAGAGCCGGTTCGAGAGCTGGAGCGACGACATCGGCCTCCTCGGGTTCGTTAGCGATCTTGGTCTCTTCACGGCCGCGATCGCGCTGGCCTTCGGAGTCGTGACTGCCTTCATCTTCGACACGACCGGCCCGCGCGACCGCTACGCCGGCCGGACGGGGACGGTCGTAGACGAGGACATACACGACTACAGGCGCGAGGACGGCGTTACGACGGCCGTTCCGACCGACCGGCCGACGACGACCACGGTCGACGACCGCGAGCCGGTGACCACAGGTGCTCGCGACGACTCGGTCGTCACGACCCGGACGCGCGACGACAGCGTGGTTCGGCGCGACACTCCGTAGGTCATTCGCACCAGCGAGAGTGGGAAGAGGCGCCCGACGGCGCCTCTTCTCGTTCCGGTCACTCTCGCCAGGGATCTCCGAACGCTCGGCAAGCGTCGATTACAGGAGCATGGACGCCGCACACCGCAGCGGTACCGCCGCCGGTCTCTCCCGTTTGGCCGAGCACTGCGATTCGCTCAGCCGTCTGCTTGCGGGTGAGACGGAAAGCCCGCGTGTGCGCCTCGAGGCCGAGCTCGGCTGCGAGCTCGCCCACCGCCTCGTCGGAGCGCTTCTCCAGCGCGCCCAGCGGCTCGCGCTCCCGCTCTAAGCGGACGTTCTAGCGGTTCGGCGTGCGGAACTCGTGGCCGCCGAAGAGCCGCACGTAGAAGAAGATCAGGCCGCCGGCGATCAGGGCGAAGAGAAATGCCGTGCCTTTTCCGACGCCGATCCCCAGTAGGCCGAGCCAGATGTAGAGGCCAAGGCCGAAGGCCCACAGAAACGAGACGAAGCCTTGGCTGAACGAGGGAGGACGAGGGATCATCGGGGCCGGAACTCTACCTGCCTCGGACCAAAAAAAATTCGCCGAGCCGGTTGCGCTTTCGTCCGGATCACCAACCGACTTTCCGCTTGCGCGTACGGTCGCCCGGTGATCCTTCGACCTACTTGCGCTCCGTGCTCGGCGCAATTGGGACTCTAGGACAGGGCCCCCAGACAGTCAAGGGACATGTCCATCGTAATGTATGCAATTTGCGGAAAGATCATTTATCCACAGTTTCCACAGGTCGGCGGCGGGGCCTGTGCATAGACCTGTGGAAGGTGGGGCTACGGCGCCGCCAGGCCGCCGTCGGTGTAGACGCCCGACGCGTTCCAGAGCAGGTAGCCGGCCGACTTCGCCCGCCGGGCCGCGTCTACCTGGGCCTGGATCTCCGCCAGCGTGTAGGTGTGCTGGAGGGAGAAGTCCTGGAGCCAGGGAACAACCTTCGCCGGCCGGCCGCGGAGCTTCTCGCGGAAGTCTCGAAGTGAGAACGCAACCGTCCGGCCCGGATCCCCGTCCGGGTTGGCAATGTTGTACTCGCCCGGGGTGTAGTGGGAGGGATAGACCATCGGGTAGATCGCATCGAGGTAACTGCCGAGCTTCCGCGGCCGCTGTCCGATACCGAGATCGCGGGTCGCCGAGAGCCCGAACACCGCGGCGGAGACGCGAACGCCGAGCGGGTGCAGCCGGTCACGGGCGTATTTGACGAAGCGGACAATCGTTTCGGCCTTCGGCTCCTTCACCTGGTGGTTGAAGACCATTGCCGCCAGGTCGCCGTCGCTCGGGAAGCGGACGTAGTCGAACATGATCTCGTCGAAGCCCGCGCGCGCGGCGGCTTCCGCAATGTCGACGTTGTACTTCCACACCCGCTCGTCATATGGGTTCGTCCAGCCAAGCCCGCCGGAGGTCGTCCAGACGCCACCGTCGCTCCGCCGAACCGCCAGGGCCGGGCGCTTCACGGACAGGATCGGGTCCTCGAAGACGACCACGCGACCGATCAGGTAGAGGCCATGGTCACGGGCAAGCTTGACCGCCTCACGCGGGTTGTAGTAGTTCTGGGCGGCGCCGACCTTCGTCGCCAGCTTCGCCAGCGGAGCGCGGAACGCGACCTCGCCGTTCTCGTCCTTCACGTCGAGCTCGAGCGTGTTCAGGCCCTGGTCCGCGAGGCTCGACGTACTCGTCGAGCTTGCCGTCGAGGTTCGCGAGCGCCATTGTCACGTGCACGCCTCGAATCTCGGCGGGGAGCGGCCTCAGCGGCTTTTCCTTGGGCTTCGACGCAGTCGTCGTTCCAGTCGTGCCGGAGGCCTGATTTGCCGCTCCAGGGCCGTCGGAGGGGAGGAAGCGGGCGCCGAGAGTGACGACCGCAGCGGCGAGAGCTACGACCGCAAAGGCTGTCATACGGCGACGGCGCTGGCGCCGTCGAGCGTTTTCGCGCCGCAACCGGAACCGCTCGCTGGGGTCGATCGGCTGCCGCATGGCCCGTGCAGGCTACGTCCTCATGCGGATTCTGTCCACAGGTGGTTGTGCAAAACCCGGCCGGCTTCGGCGGGGCGGAAGAGGGTTGCCCTCGGGCTCTACTTCAACTTGACATAACACCGGTTATCGTGCGTTCGGGTGATCGCGGCCGTTTCGAGGCTTCGGGAGGGATTCTCCGCCCCTAGGGACGAGCGACGATCACGGCCGCCACACCTTCATGCCGCACACGCCAGGCTGTCAGGTAGATCCCGAGCTCCAGGCGCGCGACCACCGGTTCATTGTTCAACTCCGGCAGGGACACGTCGGCCTCGGCTTTGCCGGCCTGCTCGGCCACGCAGCCGCACTCCCGTAGATAGTCGAGTAAGTCGCGCAAGAGTCGCGCGTCGCTGATTTGGACTCGTATCGCCGCAGACACCTACTCTCCCGTCGACGAACACCAACCGGGGCTACATCGCTGGTTCGAGGCTACCCGGCTCTCTTTTCGGCTAGGTCTTAACCAACTGATAGGCCGTCGGCCTTGCCTTGCGGATCGGCGGCGGTACCTTGCCGACGGACAGCGGGAGCATGTCGTGGGAATCGGTTAGCCGCCAGCCCGGGCTGAACAGGGCCTCGACGTGCTCGCGGTCCATTCCGCGCGGCAGGATCATCCGGCGACCCCGCGCGAACGCGAGGAAGAGGAGCGTGGCATGGTCTGCGGCAAGTGACGTGATCCCTTCGGCAGCACGCTCGGCCGCCTCGTCCGGGAGGCCCTGGATGCAACCCATGTCGTAGACCAACGAGTAGCCGGGTTGAAGGCCGAGTGTCCCGAGCCTGGTGACATCGCCAACCACCCAGTGGACTTCAGCGCCTTCTTCCGCCGCCCGTTCGCGGGCCGTCTCAAGCGCGCGTTCCTCGAGATCAACGGCAGTGACCTCCCAGCCCTTCTTGGCGAGATGGATGGCATCGCGGCCTCTCCCACATCCCACATCGAGCGCTCGCCGGCCGACCCCCGCCGAATCGTCGGTGAGCACACGGTCGAGCACCTGCGACCCGGGCGTATTGTCCCACGGAGCGATGCCGAGGCGGTACAGCAGGCGATAGGGCGGCACACGTCCGATCTTGAGGAATACGACGTATCACGTCAACTTGGCCGAGCCTGAGCGCCGCTGCTTTGGAACGGATCGACGGGTTTTGCTCCGGCCGCCCGAGTCGGTAAGGTCGACCCGACGGTTTCAGGGCTACCCACTCCTGGGTAGGCGTGATTCCGGTTGGTAGCCTAGAACCGCTGGATGTCGAGCGAAACTCCCACCACACAGATTCACGAGGTCCAGCTCTTGCTCGAGCGGGCCGAGGCCGCGGGCAAGATCGACGGCGTCGAGCTGGCCGAGACCATGGATGCGCTCGAACTCGACCCGCCCGAGGTCGAGGCGCTCCACCGTGAGTTCGAGGAGCGGAACATCGAGATCGTCGAGCCCGTCAAGGAGCCCGTGCGAGAGCCGACGGCACCACCGCGGAACCTGAACGACTCGATCGAGACCACCACGGACGCGCTCCAGCTCTTCCTGCGCGAGATCGGCCGCCACCCGCTGCTCACGGCCGCGGACGAGGTGGAGCTCTCAAAGCGCATCGAACGCGGCGACATGGCTGCGAAGCGCCGCATGATCGAGTGCAACCTGCGCCTCGTCGTGTCGATCGCCAAGAACTACCGAAACCAGGGACTGCCCTTCCTCGACCTGATCCAGGAGGGCATGTTCGGCCTCATTCGCGCCGTCGAGAAGTTCGAGTGGCAGCGAGGCCTCAAGTTCTCGACGTACGCGACCTGGTGGATTCGACAGGCGGTCGCGAGGGCGATCGCCGACAAGGCGCGAACGATTCGTGTTCCCGTGCACGTCGTCGAGCGCATGCAGAAGATGCAGCGCGCCGAGCGCTACCTCTGGACACAGCTGGCGCGCGAGCCGAACCTGGCCGAGATCGCCGAGGAGGCAGGTCTCCCCCTCCAGCAGGCGCTCGAGGTCAAGGCCGCCGCGAGAGCCTCCACGAGCCTTGACCAGCCGATCGGCGAGCAGGAGGACGCGGTCTTCGGCGATCTCGTCCCCGGCGACGAGCCGCTTCCGGACGAGCTCACGGAGCGTCATCTTCAGAAGGAAGCGCTCGACCGGGCGCTCGAGTCACTACCGGAACGGGACCGACGGGTTCTCGAGCTGCGCTACGGGCTCGGTGGCGAGGAGCCCCATACGCTGGAACACATCGGAAAGCGACTCGGGCTCACGCGCGAGCGCGTCCGGCAGATCGAGGTCGAGTCGCTGTCTCGGCTAGCGTCGCTCCGCGAGATCGACGCCGTCGCGAGTCGCTAGCGCGCTGCCGTCGAAGAGCCGATTCGCCTCGTTTCCGATCCGCGTCTTCACGGTTTCGTACGCCTCGTCCAGAAACGGCGGTCTCGTCTGGCGGTGCCCGTCCGATGCGACCGCGTGACACAGCCTCTCCTCGACGAGCCTCCAGCCTGCCTCCTGCGGCGCCGGCCCATGCCTGCCGAGGAGGCTCGACGCGTTCACCTGGAGGAGCCAGCCGCGCCCATGCAGACGGTCTGCGTGCCCGGGGTCCTCGACGACGGCATCCGCCCGCTCTGGATGGGCGAGGAGCGGGACGAGGCCACACGACTCGATGTGCTCGCCGAGACGCTCAGTGAGCCCGAGGCCGCCGGAGAAGGGCATGTCGACGAGCACAGCAGCAAGATCACCGAGCCGGTAGCGCTGCACGTCCTCCTCGAGCAACTCGACCGTCGGCGTCACCTCGAACCCGAGCTCGAGACGCAGGTCGAATGTCGCCGCTTCGAGGGCCATCCGCATGTGTGCAGCACGAATCGCGTGCTCGCGGACGGCGTTAAGCCCGAGATGCGGCCAGACGTGCGGCGTCGCGTACAGGACACCGGTGCCGCGGGCCGCAGCCTGACGGCAAAGAGACAAACCCTCCTCGGCCGTTCCTGCCCCGTCGTCCCCGGACGGCACGACGTGAGAATGGACGTCGACGAACACTCAATCAGCCTAGCGCTGCGTGCTCGCCGGCCCGATCGAGCCTGAGAAAGGAGCCCATGGTTCCCGAAGCCAAGATTGCCAAGACCGAGAACGGCCTCGCGCCGGAGGGAGAGGGTTGGTACGTCCTGAATGCACGCGAAGCGACCTGGCTGCACACCGACGAGCTCGGCGCGGCTTGCACGTTCGAGGGTGACGTCCGCTTCGCCGAGTTCGGAATCAACGTCAGTGTCCTCGGTCCCGGCCAGCCGGCCTGCAGGTACCACGGCGAAGAGGCGCAGGAGGACTTTCTCGTCCTCGCCGGCGAGTGCCTCGTCTTGATCGAAGGTGAGGAGCGCGCGCTCCGGCAGTGGGACTTCGTCCACTGCCCGCCCTGGACGGAGCACGTCCTCGTCGGGACGGGCTCCGGGCCCTGCGTGATCCTTTCAGTCGGGGCGCGTGGCGGTGAACGAGGTCTTGTCTATCCCGTCTCGGAGCTCGCACGGAAATACGGCGCCAGCGTCGAGAAGGAGACGTCCTCGGCACAGGAGGCATACGCGGCGTACGAGCCCCATCGCGAAGGCCCTTATCAGGATGGGTTCCTGCCGGACTACTAGCGAGGACTATTCGACGCGGAGGTAGAGCCGAAGACCGGGAGCGGCGGCCTGGAGCTCCCGAAGTGCGCGTGACTCGAGCTGCCGAACCCGCTCGCGGGTGACGCCGAGCTCACCGCCGACCTCTTCGAGCGTGCGGGGCTTCTGGCCCGAAAGTCCGAACCGGAGCTCGAGCACGTGCCGCATTCTGTCGTTCAGCTGCTCGAGTGCGAGCCCCAGCTCTGTCCCCTGGAGAAGCTTGGCGAGTGCCTCGTCGGGCTGCTCGCAGTTCACGTCCTCGATCATGTCTCCGTACATCGACTCGCCGTCGCCGACGGGCGTCTCGAGGCTGACCGGATCCTCGACCAGCGCGAGGAGCTCGCGAACCCGCTTCAGCTCGAAGCCGCTCTCGACAGCGAGCTCGTCGGCGGAAGGGTCGCGGTTCAACTTCTGGGTGAGGATGCGCCGGGCGCGCGTGACGCGGCGCACCTGCTCGACCACGTGGACAGGGAGGCGGATGGTGCGACCCTGGTCGGCGATCGCGCGCGTCACTGCCTGGCGGATCCACCACGTCGCGTACGTCGAAAGCTTGTAGCCCATCTTGTAGTCGAACTTCTCGACCGCGCGGATCAGCCCGAGATTCCCTTCCTGGATCAGGTCGAGCAGCGGCACGCCGCTGTTCACGTAGTTGCGTGTGATCGACATGACGAGGCGGAGGTTGCACTCGATGAGGCGACGCTTGGCCGCTTCGTCGCCCTCGTCCTTCAACCGGGCGAGCTCCCGCTCCTCGGCAGCGGTCAGAAGCGGCCCGTCGCCGATCTGGCGTACGTAAAGCTTGAGCGGATCCTGCGTCTGGACGACCTCGCGAGCGGCAACCGGCTCGTCGTCGTCGTCTTCTTCCTCCTCCGCGTCGGCCTCGTCGAGGAGCGCGGGATCGGGAGGATCCGGCGCGAGCTCCAGATGGGGAGCCTCGTCCGGGTGGTTGAGCGGCAGACCAGGGATGGGCTGTTCCACGAGGTCGATATCGGCGACGCCCAGAGAGCGCTGAATGCCCTTTTTGCCCTCAAGTCCGGCGGCCCGGCAGCCGAAAGGCGCGGTATAGTTGGGAACGGACGGTCGGGCGTTACCAGGCGCCTGCGCACCGTCCTCGTCTCACAAGGGAGTGTCGAAGCACCAATCGTGTGCGGGATCGCCGGATATAGCTTGAATCGCGAGAGCAGCGTCGATCGCACTCTCACGGCGCAGGCTCTCCTGGCGGCAATCGCCGAGCGTGGCGCGGACGCCGTCGGATATGCGTACCGCGGCCCTGGCCTCGACCTCCAGGTCTCCAAGCAACGCTCCGGCGCCAGCGAACTGCTCGGGGCGATGAGCGTTCCGGTCGAGGCCACTCAGGTGCTCGTCCACGTACGCGACTACACGAAGGGCCACCCGTCCCTCACGGCCAACAATCACCCCATCCGCCACGGCTCGGTCGTCGGGATCCACAACGGCATCATCGAGAACGACGAGCAGCTCTTCGCGCAGCGAGGCTTCGACCGTGCCGAACCGGACATGACCGTCGACTCGGAGGTCATCTTCGCCCTGATGGAAGCCGAGAGAAACCGCGCGCTTCCCCTCGAGGAGCTGTACGGGGCGATGGCGGCCGCCTGGGTCGACGAGCGGGTTCCAGACGTCCTCTTTCTGGCCCGCGGAGTCGGACGGCCGCTCTGGATCGGGGAAGGGCAGCATGAGATTCTGTTTGCGTCGACGAAAGACGCACTCGAGCTCGCGGAGACTTACGCCGGCCTGAAGCTCCGCAAGCGTGAGGTTCCCGAGGGCTCCCTCCTGACCATCGTCGAGGGACGCGCGGTCAAGACAGAGGCCTTCGAGCCAGACCGGAGCTTCCGCGAGGCCGACGCTCTCCCCTCCGTCCGCGCTCCGGACGAACGTGTTTCGTGCCTCCGCCGCCTGGCGACGATCGCCGCGGCCGCGACGCACCCCTAGCTTTTCTCAGGAGACCGTGCCGTCCGGGTCAACGCGGGCGCCAGCGGCGACGAGTCGCTCTCGAAGGACGTACTGGAAGCTCGACCAGGCGCCGCGTCCACGTTCGAACAGGCGGTACACCTGCCACTCGGTCAGCATGTGGGCGTCCTGGCGCCGAGCCTCGGCCCAGTCGGCGAAGCGCGGCAGCCGTCCGAGGCGGCGGGCTAGAAGCTCGCCCTGGATCAGCGCCTGCTCAGCCCGGTCTTCGGTGCTCGGGACATCGAATCCGGCCTCGCGCAGCGCGTTCTTGAGTGAGCCGAACGTCTGCCAGAGCAGTGATTTCGAGGGTGCGCTGCCCCGGCGCGTTGCGAGGTCTTGCCCCGTTGGCGGTCGCCCGAGCTCGTTTCCGAGCGCACGCAGCTGCTCCAGGAGCTCATCCCGGGTTGCGTAACGCCGGGCGGAAAGGCCTGCGAGTCGCTTGGCTGCGTTCCAGCTCCCGAAGCGCCCGACGACCGTCTGAGGGTGAACGCCCGCTTCGGGATCGTCCGCGAGATCCCGCATCGTCGGCGACCGCCCCAGCCGCTCCGCGCATTCCCTGAGGGCCGCAAGGATTTCCTCATCCGAGTACCGCCGGCGGAGGGCCGCACGAAAGCCCGCCAGCGTAGCGGGATCGATCTCCTGGAACGGGTCTGGTCCTGAGCTCCCGGTCATACGGTACGACCTACCGGGAAGGATAGAGCAGATTATGCGGGCTGCAAGTAGTCGAGCTCGGTGAGAAGCTTCCCGGCTTCCGATTCGACATCGGCAAGCTGCTCTGCGGTCAAGTCGCGTCGAAAGCGACCGACCGATTCGTCGTGGGCACCCCGAAGAGCCCGGCCGAGCGCGAGGGCGGGTACATCCAGGAAAGCCGCAAGCTCAGCGGCGACCGCGTCCGGATCGGTCACCATGCGCTCGTACCGGATCTCGTGCGCTCGCCCGCCGAGTGAGCGGGCCGCCTGGACATACGTGCGCCACGCCCACGCAGCGCGTCGAGCATCGGACGTCGTCCGGAACTCCTCGAGACGTTCCGGTTCCACCCAGAAGCGCGGCTCTGCCCCGTACGGAAGCCCTGCATCGTCCCCTCCCCCCCGCCCTTGGCTCAGCCAGCCGCGATCCAGGAGCGAGCACACCACGTCCCGCCCGTCGCGCACGATGTGGACGAAGCGCGCAGACGGGAAGGCGAGCGCTGCGGCTTCGGCGACGAACGCCGTCTCGGGCGTTTGCTCGACCGGACGGACACTCCCGACCAGGCCCAGGCGGCGCGCAACGGCGAGCGTCCGGCGGATTCTCGCCGCTGCGACCTCGGCCGGTAGGACGACCAGCTCGGGAATCGACGCCTTGTGTGGAGCGACCTCACCGAGATCGACGAAACCGGGAAGGGAGCCGATCGAGCGCCCGAGGAATGTCGTTCCGGAGCGCGGCGAGCCGACCACGAAGACGAGCCGCTCGTCAAGCGGGCCGAACCGGTCTCGCAGCGCGGGTCCACCGCGACGCGCCAGCCGCCGGGCCGTGCGGAGGTGCAGAACGGCGCTCGAGAGGGTGCCCGGCACCCCCCTATGGTCTCAGAGCGCCCGCCCTCAGGCGGTTGCGAGGAGTCGCCCGAGCCGCACGGTGTGCTCCGGAAGCGCGCCCTTTTCCAGCAGTCGCTCGAGTGCCGAGACGCAGCGGGGGCAGAACTGGGCATCAATGCCCTCGCGGAGCTCCTGGATTGCCTCGTGAGCCGGCCTGGCTGCGCGATAAATGCGTGTGGTGAGCATCGAGTCGAGCGCGTCCGCGACGTGGATGATGCGGGCGCCGAGAGGAATCTCATCTCCGGCGAGACCGTCCGGATAGCCGGTGCCGTCCCACCGCTCGTGATGGTGCCGTATCGCCGGCACGGCATCGTTCAGGAAGCCGAGCCGGTCGATGATGCGGGCGCCTTCGTCGGCGTGGCGCTGCATGAGCGCCCACTCGGCGGCCGTCAGGCTTGCCGGTTTCAGGAGAATGGCATCCGGCACGGCCAGCTTCCCGATGTCGTGGAAGAGCGCCGCGTGGCCGAGGAGGTCGAGCTCGGGCTGCGAGAGCCGGAGCTCCCGTCCGATCGAGAGGGCGAGCTGCTGGACGCGGCGCGAGTGGCCGGCGGTATACGCGTCCCGGGCGTCCACGGTCGCGGAGAGACTCTCCATCGCTGCGGTCGAGCGTTCACGCAGGAGACGGTTCGCCTGCTCGAGCGAAGCGTTCTGGTTCCTGATCGTCTCGGCAGCCTCGCGAAGCTTGAAGGTGCTCCTCTGGGTGTGGGTCAGGTACGCAGCCATCGTCTTCCGCATCAGGAGCAGCGGCAGGACGAAGACCGCGAGGCTGTACAGACCGATCGCCTCGTAGGCCAGGGCAATGGCGCCCGCGACGGCTCCGAAGGCGACGTAGTGCGGGAGCAGCCAGGAAAACCGCTCGTTCCAGACGGCTCGCCACCGGTCGTGGCCCTCGATCGCCATGGCGCCGCTCGTCAGGCCCGTGTTGACGATGAAGTATGCGCCCCCGGCGACCAGGCCTGCGAAGGCGGTGAAGAGCGCCGCCAGCTTCCCGTTCGACCAGCCGTCGCCGATCGCGAAGACACCGGCTGCGGTCAAAGATGCGAGGCAGAGTGCGCCGATGTTGAAGAGGACGTAGTGAACAGCGGGGCGGCTCGCGCTCCAGGCCACGACTGCCATCGTCACGGCGAGCGGCAGGGCAGCGCGCGGCCCGAAGAGCGCCACGCCGGCGAGCGCACCCACGGCGCTCACAGAGATAGAGCCGCCCTCCAGCTCGAGTGCGAGAGCCTGCCCGATCCCGACGGCGACGAGCACGGCGATCAACCCAGGGATCTCGCCGAAGCCGTCCACGATGAGGGCCAAGAGCCCAAGGGAGATGCCGGCGACGCTGACCAGCGCGACGACAGCCGCCAGCGGTGGAGAGAGAGCCATGAAGCGCGGACCGGCCGTGATGTGCCGCCGGGGCTCATCCTGGCGGCGATCGGGCTCCGGCACGATCGGCACGGCACGCGGAGCAGGAGCCGTGAACGCAGGATCCTCAGGGACCGACGCGAGCCTGGCGCTTCGCTCGGCGGGGATGAGAAGCGGCTCGGAGCTTGCTCCGAGCGCGCGGTTACGACCCTGCAGCTTGGCGCGATAGACGGCAAGGTCCGCCTGGTGGATCAGCTCGTTGACGTCGGAGCCGTCGGCCGGGTAGGTCGCGATACCGAGCGACACCGTCGCCTTGATCGGCTCGCTCGAGGTCTCGACCTCGAAGCGCGCTGCCGCCACCGCCCGCCGGATGCGCTCCGCGGTCTCCAGTGCCTGCTCTGCGCCCGTTTCGGGCAGGAGGATCGCGAACTCCTCGCCGCCGAAGCGCGCAGGCACGTCGTATTCGCGGAGCTGCATGCGGAAGATGTCCGCGACGCCCTTCAGGACTGCGTCGCCCGCCAGATGCCCGTAGGCGTTGTTGATGTCCCGGAGGAGATCGAGGTCGGCCATGATCACAGTCATCGGGCGCTGGAAGCGCTCCGCGCGCGTCAGCTCCTCGCCGAGCTCCGAGGCGAAGTACCGGGCGTTGAAGAGACCGGTCTTCGGATCGACGCGGGCTTCCTCCTGGAGCGCCGGGACGCTGAGCGAGCGGTGGACGAGGAGGAGCGGAGCGACTGCGAACACGATCAGCCAGGGATTGACGTCCCAGAACGCGGCCACCACGACCCCTAGGCAGGCCAGGACAGCGTCGGTTGTCAGCGATTCGAACGTGAAGATCGAGAGCGGGCTGTGCCCGCGCGCAAGGTGCAGCATGATCGCGAATCCGAGCTGATTGACGAGCACGAAGACCAGGGCCGCCAGGGCACCTGTAAGAGCCAGCGAGAGCCGCGGATCTCCGATCGGCGAGTGGTCCGAGAAGAAATGAACCGCCCCCCAGGTCGCCATGACAGCCACCGTGAAGTTCAGGATGTTGAATGTCTGGATGTACCAGGGGTACCGGGTCTTGAGCCAGTCCGGGATGTGTGACACGAGCACGAGCAGGGCCACGAACTCGGGCGGCAGCAGGAGCGCGCCGGCGACGTAGAAGATCGCGGTCGTGTGGTAGACCTGGTTCCTCGTCGTCGTGACGACGAAGAGCTGCGCGAGGCTCGCTGCGAGGACGACCACCAGGAAGGTTCCCCATCCGCCTGTCTGCGTGTCGAGATGAAGCACGGGCGGCACCGCGACCGCAACGGCCAGAAGGGCCACGAGGGCCATGAAGGCTTTCGCGCGCGGCGGGAAGTCATCCCGCTTGCTTTCAGGCGCGACGGGGTGCGTCGGAAGCTGAATGACTTCTTCCATCTACGTCCTAATCGACCGATCTGCAAGCGAGTTTGAGAGCCCATGACTCGGTCTCTCTCGATTGCAGACGCCTGCTCGTGCCAACGCTCTCCTTCGCCGCGCTTCGTGCGCGGGCCGCAGTTACGCAGTTACGTGGAAGGTACGCCCAGTGCCCGAGTGCCACGTCCCCCAATGGGGGTACCACCTTCGGATCCCCCCTTCAGGGGAGGCGAAGGAGCGGCCGCCCGGCGCGACCAGGGTCGGCCGGCAAGCTCAAAGGCTAAGGAAGAAGCGGGTCGGCGACGTCAGTCGCCGCGTCAGGCACGGGGTCGACCGTCGGGCTCGTGGGCTCGCTCGGCGCCGGCTCGGCAGTCGCCGGAGCCTCCTCGTAGGCTTCCGGCGGAAGCTCGAGGTTCTCCTCGCCGATACCGTCCTGCGACGCACTCCAGCCGGTTCCCCAGGCTGTCCCGGTGGACGAGCCCCAAGCCGAGCCCCAGGCGCTGCCCCAAGCCGAGCCCCAGGCGCTGCCCCACGCCGAGCCCCAAGCGCTGCCCCAGGCAGTGCCCTCCAGAGTCACGAGCAGAGGATCCGAAAGCCAGTAGATCGAGCCCCAGGCGCTGCCCCAGGCCATGGAGCCCCAGGCGCTACCCCAGGCGCTGCCCCAGGCCGCACCCTCGACTGAGGTGTTCCAGCCCTGCGGATCTGCGATGACCGCCTTCACCCACGAATCGGCCTGGAACGACACTTTGCCGGCGGTGTCACGGGTAACGAACTGATTCAGGGCCGCGTTGGGGTTGATCGGGGCCGCAACGGCATTGGCCGCTGCCGCATTGACCTCGCCCGCGCCGGCCGCCATTAGATCGGTGCCGGGAGCGACCGAGCTTGCGGTCTGCATGAGGGCGCCCTTTACCTGGTCCGGCGTCCAGCCGGGATGACGTGCCAGGAGCTGGGCGGCGATGCCTGCAACGACCGGGCTCGCGAACGACGTGCCCGAGAGGCGCATGTAGCCATTCGCGACGATCGTGCTCGGGTAGAGCGTCCGAAGCTTCGCTTGAGTCGGCACAGGCCCGAGCATGTATCGGCCGGGCGCGACAACATCGGGCCGGGAGAAACCGTCGTGTGAGCGCCCGTAAGACGAGAAGGGAGCGACGACGTCGTTGCCGGCCTCGGGGCTGTTCCCCGTATCGGTGGCGCCGACGACGATGATGAACGGGTCGTTGGCCGGCGCGTAATCCATGTCTCGTGGGCCGTCGTTGCCGGATGCCGCGACGACGACGACGCCGCCGAACCAGAGCTGCTCGAGCGCCTTGTTCAGCGGGTCGTGGACGAAGGAGCTCGGGCTCGACGCGAGGAGCGAGAAGTTGGCAACACGGATGTTGTACGCACTCTTGTTCGCGAGGATCCACTGCGAGGCAGCGATCACGTCGGAGACGAGCGACTCGTTGTTCCCGTTCGCCGTTCGGAGCGAGACGATGTCTGCGTTCGGAGCCGCTCCGGGGAGGACGCGTGAGCCGCCGGCGGCGATGCCCGCCACCATCGTCCCATGGCCGAAGTCGTCACCGGACTCACCCGTGACGCGCGAGTCGAGATTGACCTGCGTCAGGAGGCGGTTGCCGAGGTCGCCGATGGGAGCGACGCCCGAGTCGACGATCGCGATCGTGGGCGCCTTGGGTGCGGGCGAGCCGTCCGGGCCGGTGTAGAGCCCCTCGATCTCCACGGCGCCCTGCCACTTGTTCTGGTTGAGCGGCCAGTACCAGTCGCCCTTGTAGAGCGAGCCGGACATCGGAGCGTCGAGCGTGAGGCCCGTGACCCTCTTGTCCTTCGCAAGCTTGACGACCTGGCGGCCCGTCAGGTTCGCAGCGACGGCGTAGACGATGCCCAGGTTGCGGCGAATCTTTCCGTTCTCACCGAGCACGAGCTTGCGAGCCTTGCCGTTGCCCTCGCCCTGGACGATGACCCGGAAGCTCTTGGACGGATGACCCTTGGCATCGCTGAGGAGGCCTGGATCGACGAACGCTGCCCTGTCTCCGCTCTGCCCGCCGTCCGAACCGGAACTGGCGGTCGCCGCGATCGGAGCGGTCGTGAAGGCCAGGAGCGCAACGAGAAGTGTCGCGAAACCGCGACCTCCCTTACCCCAGAGCGCGCTCGATCGAGTCCGATCCTTCGAGCAGTCGTTGTGCCGCAAGATTTCCTCTCCCCGTCCGGTGGACGAGCCGCAGTGGAGGTTTGTACGCCAGACCCAAGCTACGCCGGATCGGGGATCCCCACGTCCCCCTTTCCGGGGTGACGGGAGCAGGTTCCCTCGAACGAGGGATCAGCTAAGGGTGTTTCGGGGTCAGTCCCGGGGGAAGATCGTGCCCCAGGCGGACCCGGTGGCCGTGCCCCAGGCGGAGCCCCAAGCGGAACCCCAGGCAGAACCCCAGGCGTAGGTGCCCCACGCCGTGCCCCAGGCGGAGCCCCAGGCCGAGCCCCAGGCGCTGCCCCAGGCAGAGCCCCAGGCCGTGCCGGTGGCTGTGGCGAGAGTCTGGTCGCCGCCCCAGAGCACCGAGCCCCAGGCCGAGCCCCAGGCGTACGAGCCCCAGGCCGAGCCCCAGGCGGAGCCCCAAGCCTGTCCGGCCGCCGACGAGCCCCAGGCGGTCGGATTCGCGATGACGGCCTTCGACCATGCCTCGGCGTTGAAGCTCTTCTTGCCGCTCGCGTCGGTCCCGAGGTAGGCGTTCACCGCCGCGTTCGGATTGATCGGAGCAGTCACCCTGGAAGCCGAGTACGCGTCGAGCTCACCGGCGCCCGCGGCACCCTGCGGCGTTCCGGCCGCGACCGGATTTGCCGTCTGCATGAGGGCGCCCTTGACCTGGTCCGGCGTCCAGCCGGGGCGGCGCGCGAGGATCTGCGCCGCGGCGCCGGCAACGACGGGAGCGGCGAACGACGTGCCCGACAGGCGAAGGTAGCCCGGCGAGACGAGATTGGCCGCGTAGGTCTGGCTGAGCACGGAGCCGATCGGGGCCGGCGCGATCATGTACCGGCCGGGCGCGACGATGTCGGGCCGCGCGAAGCCGTCGTAGCTCCGTCCGTACCCCGAGAAAGCTGCAACCGTGTCGTCACCGGTCGTGCTCGTGTTCTTGGTCTCCGTCGCCCCGACCACAATGATGAAAGGATCGTTCGCAGGTGCGTAGTCCATCCGCACTGGCCCGCCGACGTTGCCGGAAGCGGCCACGACGACGACTCCGTTGAACCAGAGTTGTTCGAGAGCCTGGTCGAGCGGGTCGTTCACAAAGCTCGAGGGCGATCCAGAGAGAAGCGAGAGATTGACGACGCGAATGCCGTAGGCGTCCTTGTTCGCGAGCACCCACTGCGCCCCGGCGACCACGTCGGAGACCAGCGACTCGTTGTTCCCGTTGGCCGTGCGGACCGAGACGATGTTCGACTCGGGCGCAGCTCCGGGATAGTTGTTCGGGTAACCCGATCCTGCACCGGCCGCAAGGCCCGCGACCATCGTGCCGTGCCCGAACTGGTCGCCCAGCGCCAGGGGATCGAGACTCGAGAGATTGACCTGCTTGACGACACGACCGAGGAAGTCGAGCTTCGTCTTGTCGACTCCGGAGTCGATGATCGCGATTGTCGGTGTCTGTCGGTTATTGACGCCGGTCCAGAGCGAGTCGGTGCCGGTCGTCTCGGCCCAGACGTTGGCGTCCCGTGACGTGATTGCGGTTCCAACCATGCGCGAGTCACGCGTAATCGACTCCACATACGGGCTCTTGGCCAACGCCAGGAGGCGACCACCGGTCACAGTTACCGCCGCGCCCGTGATGATCCCGAGCCGCTTGCGAATCGTTCCCTTGGCCTTGACGGCGGTCTCCAGTGCACGTTGTGTGCTCGAGCCCTGGACGATGACTCGGAACTTGCTGCCCGGATGTGCTCTGGCGGCAGCACGAAGGGCGGGATCGACAAAGGCCACCACAGCGCTCTGAACGCCTGGGGCTTTGCCTCCCTGTGTCTCAGTTGCCGGCGCAGGCGAGCTGCTGGGCCTTTTCTCGGCGGTCGCGGCAACCGGAACGGCGGTCAGGGCGACGAGAGCGATCAGAAGGGTCGCGAAGCCGCGACCTCCTTTGCCCCAGAGCGCACTCGAGCGCGAATCGCCGCCCGAGCCTTTGCCCCAGAGGGCGCTCGATCGAGTCTGGTTCTTCTCCGAATCCAGGTTGTGCCGCAAGAGGTAGTTCCCTTCTCCGTCGCTTCGACGGCCGCAGTGGAAGGTGTTGGCAGACCGCAAGCTAGGTCGATTGCGCGCGCTCATCGTCCCCCTTTTGCGTGAGAGGCAACACAGTTCCCCCTTCGGAGGGAGTCTCTAGACTTGCTTTCGTGCGCCTGGCGTTCGAGATCGCGCTCGCCCGCACGGCGGGCCGGCTCTCACGGCTGGCCGCACGCGGCGGCGGAACCACCTTGCCGGGGAAGATCCTGGCGCGAATCGATCCGGAGGCGATCTCCACGCTCGCGGGTCGGCTCCCCGAAGGCGCCGCGCTCATCTCGGCGACCAACGGAAAGACCACGACCGCCGCAATGGCTGCGGAGATCCTTGGGCGGCGCCTCCACCTCGCTCACAACCGCGCCGGGGCCAACCTCGTGTCTGGAGTCGCTTCGACGCTCCTCGAGACCCGGGGTGCCGCCCTCGGGCTCTTCGAGGTCGACGAGGGTGCCTTTCCCGAACTCGCCCGCCAGATCAAGCCACGCGCTGTCTGCCTCGCAAATCTCTTCCGCGACCAGCTCGACCGCTACGGCGAGCTGGAGATCATCGCGGAGCGCTGGCGAGGCGCCGTTGCAACCCTGCCAGAGTCGGCCGTCGTGGTGGTCAACGCGGATGATCCGCTTCTCGCGAGCCTGACCCCCGGAAGGGCACACGTCATTCACTTCGGCCTCGACGACCCGAGCGTCGCCCGTGAGCGTCTCCCCCACGCCGCCGATTCGAAGTACTGCGTCGTCTGCGGCGCCCCCTACGTCTACGCGGCCGCCTACGTGGGCCACCTGGGCGCGTTTCGCTGTCCGGATTGCGGCAATGCACGGCCGCCCCTGGACGTGACGGCGCAAGACGTCCGGCTGGAAGGGCTCGAGAGCTCGTCGTTCACTCTCGTGACTCCCGCGGGCAACCGACGGGTGAGCGTGCGCCTCCCGGGTCTCTACAACGTGTACAACGCGCTTGCGGCCAGCGCACTCTCTCTCGCCCTCGGCGCCGGCCTGGACGATATCGAGGCGGGTCTCGCACGTTTTCGGGCCGCGTTCGGGCGCTTCGAGCGCATCTCGATGGGCGATCGCGGCGCGCTGATGTTGCTGATCAAGAATCCCGCCGGCGCCAACGAGGCGGTGCGAACCCTTGTCGCCGGCGGACCGCCTCGGCACGCGGTGATCGCTTTGAACGACGAGATAGCGGACGGCCGCGACGTCTCGTGGATCTGGGACGTGGATTTTGAGCCCCTTCTCGAGGGGCTCGAGACCCTCGTGGCCACCGGCTCACGGGCGGAAGAGCTTGCACTCCGGTTCAAGTACGGTGGCCTGGCGTCCGAGCGCATCGAGCTCATGCCTGATCTCGCTCGGGCGCTCGACCGTGGGCTCGAGCTGACGGGGCCTGGCGGAGAGCTGGCGGTGCTTCCCACCTACACCGCCATGCTCGCGTTCAGGAAGATCATCGGAAATCGCGGCCTGGTTCGTCCGTACTGGGAGGCAGCGGCATGAATGTCGTCGTCGGACACCTCTATCCGGACCACCTGAACATCTACGCCGACCGCGGAAACATGGCAGTGCTGGCCAGTCGTGCTGGATGGCGCGAGATCGACCTGGAGATCCGCGGTATCGGCCCGGGCCAGGCGGTCGATCCGAGCGCCTACGACCTCCTCTACATCGGGGGCGGGCAGGACCGCGAGCAGGCACTGATTGCCCCGGACCTCGCCGGGCATGCCGATGCCATCGAGGAGGCACTGGCAGGCGGAGCGGCGCTACTGGCTGTCTGCGGCGGCTACCAGCTCCTGGGGCGCTCATATCTCGACCGATCCGGGGCCGAGCTTCCGGGCGCCGGAGTCTTCGATCTCTGGACGGTTGCCGGAGAGCGGCGGATGATCGGCGACGTCCTGCTCGACTGCGAGCTCGAGCCCGGGGACCGGAGGACACTCGCCGGATTCGAAAACCACGCCGGGCGGACGATCCTCGGCGATGGAGCGGAGCCTCTCGGCCGTGTCGTCGCCGGTTTCGGGAACGACGGCGAGAGCGGGTACGAAGGCTGTCGCCGGGGGCGGGCGCTGGGGACGTATCTGCACGGGCCGCTGCTGCCGCGGAACCCCTGGCTCGCCGACTGGCTTCTGGCGCAGGCGCTGGCCCGGAGGGGCGGCGAGCCACCGCTTCTCGATCCCCTCGAGGACGAGCTGGAGGCCCAGGCACACCAAGTGTCAGCCGCCCGTGCCCGCGACCGCGGCGGCCGCTGGCGGTAGCGATAGCGGGCCTACCCTCACAGGTGGACCCAGCCTCCTCCCTCTTCAGATGCTATCCGCGAAGGCCGCGCAGGTGATACGCGATCTGTGCCCTTAGGGAGCCCAGAGTGAGCCGAGGTACACAACGGGGTCCCCGGGCTGCCAGCGCGAGAGGAAGCGCTGAATCGGTGGGTGCACGCTTAGGCCCTCGAGCTCGTCCAGGTCGAACAGGCGATGCCCGCGAACGGCCGCGTCACGCGATGTCACAGCCTCGAGCGAGCGCCCTCCGAGGAAGCCCGCGAAGATGATGTTGACGACGTGCTTCGAGCGCGCTCCAGCGCGGCGCGATCGAGTCCACGAGAGCCACCGGGCCCTCGAGCGGCAGGCTCTCCTCGATGCCACATTCCTCCGTCAACTCCCGCTGTAGCGCGTCAGCAAGGCTCTCGCCAAGCTGCACTCCGCCGCCCGGCAAAAGCCAGTTGTCGCGTCCGTCCTTCTGATGGCGGCAGAGGAGAATCTTCTCTTCGCGCCGCAGGATCGCGCACACCCTGATTCGCGGCTCCATCAACTGCCCTTCGACGAGCCGAAGCCTCGCTCGCCGCGCTCGCTCTCGGGGAGCTCGTCGACCTCAGTCGGGCGAAGAGTGGCCACCGGCACAACGACGAGTTGCGCCACGCGCTCCCCTGCTTCGGCGGTAAACGTGTGCTCCCGATCCGTGTTCAAGAGGCAGACCTTGAGCTCGCCGCGGTAGCCGGCGTCGATGAGGCCGGGTGCATTCACAATCGTGATCCCGTGTCGGGCCGCGAGCCCCGAACGCGGCTGGACAAAGCCGGCATGCCCGGATGGAATGGCGACCGAAAGCCCGGTTGAGACGAGCTTCCGCTGCCCGGGGGCGAGTTCGAATCCCTCGCACGCAGCGAGATCGAGCCCAGCATCGCCCTCGTACGCGCGGTCCGGGAGCCTGGCCTCGGGGCGCAGCCTCCGAACCGGTAGCTCGGTCACGCCTGCGTTGCCCGCGCCGGGCTTTCCACGACCAGATAGGGCGCAAAACGTGCCGCTTCACCACGCGGAAGGCGTGCCACGAGCAGGACGCCATCCGCGCGATCGTTGCGCTCCTCGATCGGCGCCCCGAGCTCGTAGAGCTCGGCCAGCACGTTTCCCTCGCCGTGGGGAATGAGCATCCGCACGCGCTCGAACCGCCCCGAGAAGCGCTCCGCAATGCGCGCGCGGAGCTCGGAAAGTCCTTCGCCTGTGGCGGCGGAGACCTGGATCGCACCGGGAAAGCGGTTTGCAAGCCGGCGGCGGCGAAGCGGGTCGACCTGGTCGATCTTGTTCAACACCACTTCGACCGGAAGCTCGGATGCTCCGATCTCCCGCAGGACAGAGTCGACGGCCTCAACCAGCTCGTCCAGCGTTTCGTCCGATCTCGAGGCATCTGCAACGTGCAGGATCAGGTCGGAGACGAGGGTCTCCTCCAACGTCGCTGCGAAACCCTGTACCAGCTGATGCGGAAGCCTTCGGATGAATCCGACCGTGTCCGTCATGAGGTACCGCCGCCCTTCGTGTTCGAAGCCGCGCGTCGTTGGATCGAGCGTCTCGAAAAGGCGGTCGTTGACAGACACATCCGCTCCGGTGAGCGCATTGAGCAAGGTCGACTTGCCGGCATTCGTGTAGCCGGCGAGAGAGACCACCGGCGTTTCACCAGACTGCCGGTGCTTCCGCTGAGTTTCCCGACCGCGCCCCAGTCGTCGTAGACGCTCGCGGAGAACGCCGATCCGCCGGCGGGCCAGCCGTCGGTCGGTTTCGAGCTGCGACTCACCGGGGCCCCTGGTGCCGATTCCTCCGCCCAGGCGCTCGAGGTGCTGCCACAGGCCTCGCATCCTGGGCAGGTTGTATTCGAGCTGCGCCAGCTCGACCTGCAGTTTTCCCTCGGCCGTGACGGCGTGCTGCGCGAAGATGTCGAGGATGAGCTGCGTGCGGTCGACGACCCGCAGCTTGAACTCGTCCTCGAGGCGCCGCTGCTGACCGGGATCGAGGTCGTCATCGATGACGACGGACTCGGCCTCAGCCTCGGCGACGGCGGCCTTCAGCTCAACCAACTTCCCCTTCCCGACGTAGGTCCGCGCATCCGGTGACGGGCGGCGCTGCACGAGCTCGCCGACTGGGAGAACTCCCGCGGTCCGAAGCAGCTCGCGAAGCTCGCCCAGCTCATCCTCGGCGTCGGCTCCCTGCGGCAGGACCGCCACGAGGAAGCCTCGCTCGGGCTCCGCCCCCGGTGCGGGGTCGGGCTGGTGTGGAGTCACGCCTTGGATTATGCCCGGGCGCCGATGTCGAGCGAAGATGCGATTCGCCCCGCAGCCTCCTCGAGCAGCTCGTCGGGAACGGTCAGGGAGATCCGGACGAACCCCTCCCCACTCGGTCCGAACGATGGGCCCGGTGAAACGACGACTCCCGCTTCCTCCAGGATGAGCTCGGTAAAGCCCGCCGAGGTGTAGCCCTGCGCAACGCCAACCCAGATGTATGGGGTCGCTTGCGGGGGCTTTGCCGGGAGCCCGATGCCCGCGAGCGCGTTCACCATGAGATCGCGGCGACGCTGGTAGATCTCCGACATCTCGGTCGGAAACGACCGCGCTTCTCGGAGCGCAGCGACGCCCGCCACCTGAACCGCCTCGGACATCCCCGAGTCGACGTTCGTCTTCAACTGCCGATACCGCTCGACGACATCGGGGTTGCCCGCGATCCAGCCGATACGCCAACCCGTCAGGTTCCAACCCTTGGAGAGGGAGAAGATCTCGGCCCCAACGTCTCGGGCACCCGGAGTCTCGAGGAAGCTCGGGGGCCGATAGCCGTCGAAGGCAAGCTCGGTGTACGACGCGTCATGGATGACGATGAGGTCGTTCCTGCGGGCGAACTCCACCGCTTCCTCGAAGAAGCCCGGGACCACCGTCGCCCCGGTGGGGTTGTTGGGGTAGTTCAGGAAGAGGAGGTTCGCCCCCGCGCAGACCTCCGCGGGAATGTCCGCCAGCTCCGGCATGAAGCTTCGCTCCGGCCGGAGCGGCAAGTAATGCACCGTCGCCCCCGCAAACACCGGGCCCGACGTGTAGGGCGGATAGCCCGGCTCGGGAGACAGGCAGACGTCTCCGGGGTCGAGGCAGGCGAGCGCGACATGGGCCACCCCCTCCTTCCCCCCCAGCACGGGTATGACCTCCGTAGCGGGATCGATAGTGACCCCGAAGCGATCCGTGTAGAACTCTGCAACTGCCTCCCGGAAAGCCGGAAGCCCCTGGTTCGTCGGGTAACGGTGCGTTCCGGGGTCGGCGACTGCGCGCTGCATGGCCTCGACCACCGGAGCAGGGCTCGGAAGGTCCGGGTCGCCGATCCCGAGACTGATGACGTCGACTCCGGTCGCACGCTTTTCGGCGATCTTCCGCTCGAGCTCCGCGAAGAGATAGGGCGGGACCGCATCGAGGCGGCGAGCGAACTTCACGCCTCAAGTTCCTCGAGGAGCTCGCCTGAGACGGTGCCCGTGCAGATCTCCTGCGCGGGGCCAGTCAGGCGAGCCTCCATCTGTTCGTCCAGCTCCACCAGGAGCTCGCCGCCCGCCAGGTGAACGCTGACAGGACTGTCGCACCAGTCCCGTGCCACCGCCGCCCCTGCCACGGCACAAGCGCTTGTGCCGGACGAGAGCGTCTCCCCAGCCCCACGCTCCCAGACGGCCACAGCCGCGTCGCGCCGCGAGTCGATGCGAACGAGCTGCACGTTCGTCCGTTCCGGAAAGCGTGGATGGTTCTCGACGAGCGGGCCCAGCCGCAGAAGCTCGTCGTGCTCAGGATCTCTGCGGATAACCGCGTGCGGGTTGCCGACGGACACGGGCGTGAACTCGAGCGTTCGTCCGTCGACCTCGAGTTCCTCCGGATCGCCGACTTCCACCGGCCCCATTTGCGTCTCTACTTGGAGACCTCCTTGCATCGTCGCAGTGATCTCCCGAGTGCCGACCCTCACCTTGACCTCGTTCTGCCCGGTCTCCCGCGCCAGCCAGCGCGCAGCGATCCGCGTCCCGTTCCCGGAGAGCTCGGCCGTCGAGCCGTCCGGGTTCCAGATCACGACATCCATGCTCGCGCCCGAGATAGAAGTCACCTCGAGGATCCCGTCCGAGCCGATGCCAAAGTGGTAGTCGCAGAGCCGCCGGACAATCCGGGGATCGAGGGGCGCGCCGGCCTCAGCCCGCTCGATGAGCAGGTAATCGTTGCCGAGTCCGTGCCACTTCGAGAATTTCATCGGCGATCTCGCCGGGGCGGCGATCGGCCGACAGGCTAACGATGCCCGGAATCCTGCGCATCCACTTACGTTGATAGGCGGCGTACCGCCTCGTCCTGGTCACGACCGCGTCAATTGCTTCGCTGCGGGGCAACTCGGCCACCTCACGGAGACCGATGACGTGGCTTGCAGTGGCGGAGATGGTGTGGGCCAGCGCGCGGCGCACCTCTTCCTCGACGCCACGATCGAACATCCGGTGGACGCGATCGACGATGCGCTCCTCGAGCACGCCTCTCGGAAGATCGAGGCCGAAGAGGACGGTCGGATGACGCACGTCCTCGGACCAGAGCTTGTTCGCCACAGGTACCAACGAGCTTCCCGACTCCGCCAGCTCCAGCGCGCGAACGACTCGTTTCCTGTCGTTTGCGTGAACGCTCGACGCGGCGCGAGGGTCGCGATCCCGGAGCATCGCATGGGCCCCGCGGGGGCCGAGTCGCTCATAGAGGCTCTCGCTCCGCTCGCGGGCCCCCGGCGCCGGTGCCGGGGGTAGCTCGAGCTCGGAGAGCGCCGCGCGAAGATAGAGACCCGTCCCCCCCAACACCACGGGATTCCGCCCGGACGCACGAGTCTTGTCGATGACGTCGTGGGCCAGCGTGGCGTACTCGCCCACGGACGCTTCGTGGTCGAGCTCCCAGATCCCGACGAGCCTCGTCGGCTCCTCGGGCTGGTTCGTCAGAATCGGCAGCCCCCGGTAGACCTGCATCGAGTCCGCGGACACGAGCTCAGCCGGAATCCGTACGGCAATCGCGCTCGCGACCTCGCTCTTACCGGTCGCGGTGGGCCCGAAGATCCCGATAACGGGAAGGTCGGCCCGGCCTTGGCTCAGTTCGTTCGGCGTTCGGGGCACCCCAACCCACCACCCGCTTTCGATCGTAGTCGGGAAAAGCGCGCGTGTGGCGCGCAGACAGTGTCCAGAGTGTGCCTGGCCGTCTCTAGGCAGCCACGAGCGCGGTTTCCGTGCCGCGGAGGGTCGTCGAAGTCGCGCCTTCGATTCGAACGTCGGTCAGCTCTCCTGCTCGGGCGGTGCCACGAAAGTTGACCGTCGTGTTCCGACGCGTCTTGCCCCTCAGGATGGAAAGATCGGTGCGGCTCGGCCCCTCCACCAGGACCTCCTCGACGCGGCCGATGCGATCCGTGTTTCGGCTCGCGGCGACCCGCTGGACGACCTCGACCAGACGCTCGATTCGCTCGCCCTTCGTTTCTTCTGGCACCTGGTCTGGCATCGAGGCAGCCTCGGTTCCTCGACGCGGACTGAAGACGAACGTGAACGCGCTATCGAAGCAGACTTCCTCGACCGCCTCGAGGGTCTCGGCGAAGTCCCCCTCGGTCTCGCCCGGAAAACCGACGATGAGGTCGGTCGTCAGCGCAAGATCGGGGATTGCCGCACGCATTCTCTCGACCAGGTCGAGGTAGCGCTCGCGGGAGTAGGTCCGCCGCATCGCCTTCAGGAGCCGGGTGGAGCCCGATTGGAGCGGCAGGTGGGCGTGCTCGCAAACGGCTCTGCACTCGGCCATCGCAGCGATGACCCCCTCGCGGAAGTCCTTGGGGTGCGGGCTCGTAAAACGAATCCGGTCGATCCCCTCGATCGAGTCAACCGCCCGCAGAAGTTCCCCGAAGTCTGTCCTGATGTCGGGAACGAGGTCCCGTCCCCAGGAGTTCACGTTCTGGCCGAGCAGCGTGACTTCTCTGACGCCGTCCGCAGCGAGCGAGGCGACCTCTGCAAGGATGTCCCCGGGCCGCCGGCTCTGCTCCCGTCCGCGAACGGACGGCACGATGCAGTACGAGCATTTCGAGTTGCATCCCATCGAGATCTGGAGCCAGGCCTGGTACCGCCGCTCACGACGAGCCGGGAGGTCGCCGGCGAAGCTGTCCCAGCTGGCAAAGCGGCCCCTCGGCGCCTCTCCCCCGGCTCCGATCCATTCGGCAAGGTGAGGGATGGAGCCGGGCCCGAAGGCGACGTCGACGTAGGGGTAGAGCTCGAACAGGCGCTCGCGTTGCGCCTCGGCGTAACAACCGCCGACCGCGAGGATCTTGGTCTGGTCGGCCTCCTTCAGCGCCCGCGCCTGCTCCAGATGGGCCACGAACCGCTGGTCCGGCCTCTCGCGGATCGTGCACGTGTTGAAGACGATGACGTCTGCTTCTTGCTGGGACGGAGCCTCTCCAAGGCCGATCGATTCCAGCATGCCCTTGATCCGCTCGGAGTCGTGGGCGTTCATCTGGCATCCGAACGTCGTGACGTGGTAGCGCTTCACGGGCCTTTAGGGTAACCGCCCTCCCGGCTCACTTTGCGAACTCGACAGCTCGAGACTCCCGGATGACGGTCACCTTGATCTGACCTGGATACTCGAGTTGCTCCTCGATCTCGCGGGCGATCTCATGCGAGAGGAGCGTTGCTTCGTCATCGTCGATCTCACCGGGCTTGACCAGGACGCGCACCTCCCGTCCTGCCTGGAGGGCGTACACCCGCTCCACGCCCTTCTTCGCCATAGCAAGCTGCTCGAGGGTCTCGAGCCGTTTCACATAGTTCTCGAGGCTTTCTCCGCGGGCGCCCGGCCGCGAGGCGGAGATTGCGTCGGCGGCGATGACAAGAATCGCCTCGACGGTCTGGGGTTGGACCTCGTAATGATGGGCTTCGACTGCATGAACGACGTGCTGCGACTCGCCGAACTTCTTCGCCTGCTGAGCGGAGATCGCGGCATGCGACCCTTCAACTTCGTGCGTCATTGCCTTGCCGATGTCGTGCAGGAGGGCGGCTCGTTTGGCGTTCTTCACGCTTGCCCCGAGCTCAGCCGCCATGATCCCGGCCAGGTGAGCGCACTCGAGGGAGTGCTTGAGGATGTTCTGCCCGTAGCTCGTCCGATACCGGAGACGTCCGAGCAGCTTCACGAGCTCTTCGTGCATCGTGCCGCAGTTCGCCTCGAAAACGGCCTGCTCGCCGGCCTGGCGAATGTGCTCTTCGATCTCCGTCTTCGACTGGTAGTACATCTCTTCGATGCGGGACGGATGAATGCGGCCGTCCTCGACGAGCTTCGCGAGGGTGAGCTTTGCGACTTCCCTTCGCACCCCGTCGAATGACGAAAGCACGACCGCCTGGGGGGTGTCGTCGATGATGAAGTCGACGCCGGTCAGGTTCTCGAGCGCACGGATATTCCTGCCCTCTCGCCCGATGATGCGGCCCTTCATGTCATCCGAAGGGAGGGAGACGAGCGAGACCGTGGTCTCGGCGGCGTGGCTCGCAGCGACCCGTTGCAACGCGTCCGCGACGAGGTTCCGAGCCCGGCGGCGAGCGTCGGCCTGGGCGTCCTCCTCGACCTGCCGCACCATGCGCGCCATCTCATGGCGTACGAGCTCCTCGGAACGCTCGAGGAGCTGGCGCTTGGCATCCGCGGCGGAAAGGCCCGAGATGCGCTCGAGCTCCGTTACCTGCGCGTCTTTGGCCGACTTCAGATCTTCCTGAAGCTGTTTCAGGTGCGCCTCTCGATCTGCGACTCCCTGCTCGCGCCGCTCGTGCTCCGTCAGCTTGCGGTCGACAGCCTCCTCCTTGGCGAGTACGCGCTGCTCGACCTTGATCACCTCCGCTCGCCTGTCCTTCAGCTCATGCTCGACCTCGGTTCGGAGGCGTAGGGCCTCCTCACGAGTCTCGACCTGCGCCTCGCGTCGAATTGCCTCTGCGCTGCGCTCGGCTCCTTCCAGGAGCCGGAGACGCTCCTCGTGCGCGACCTTCAGCCTTCGCCCGGCCAGCACAGGCATACCGACCGTGACCCCGAGCAGCGCACCGAGCACAACCCCAGCAAGCAGGAGGCCGATCAGAATCACCATTGCTCGCTCCTACTGTCGAGCCTGTAGGAACGGCATCCCCAAATCGGATGCGAGCGTTATAAAGGGCGCCTCGCGCAGGCCCTAGGGTCTCGTTCGAACGTTCCTCCGTCTGCTCGCGCTGTGTCTCATGGTCTCGCTGTTCCGTTGAAGTCGAACGTGCTGTTCAAGAGTCCGATTCGGCGAAAAGCCGTTTCGTGCAGGCATTTGTGTTGAGAACGAATGTGCTTCCATCGTATCTCCGCCTACCCCTCCACGTCCAGCCCCGCACTCCACTCCTCGACAAGCTCCGGATCGAAGCCGCGCCGCGCCAGGACGGCCATCGCCTTGCGCACCGGCAGATCGGCGACGAGCTGCTCGGCCCTGATCGGCTCACTCGCCAGTTCGGCCACCGCGCCCTCCACCGCCTCGTCCGCGATTCCCGCCTCGTGGAGACGGGCGATGATCGCTGCATTCCCCCAGCCTCGCTCAGCGAGTCTCGCTGCACGCGCGCGTGCCAGCCGACTGTCGTCGACGGCCCCGGCCTGCGCCAGCGTCTCGATGGCGGCGGTGGCATCCGCGCGCCTGACGCCACGGCTGAGCAGCCGCTCCTCCAACCGCTGCCGGGCCACGTCACCGCGAGCAACCTGGCGCCCGGCAGCTCGGAGCGCTTCCGCACGCCTGAGCTCGGCTCGAAAGCGTCGAAGGACTGGCCGATCGAGCAGAGCACCGCGGGCGAGACCCGTTTTCGCCACGACCTCGTCCGGCACGATCCGCCAGGGGCTACCGTCAACCTCGAGCGCGACCAAGCCTGGCTTAACCCGCCGCAACTTGGTCAGGCGAGGATGTTCGGAATCTACGAGACCGCTCACACGCTGGCCGGCTGGTCCGTCAGGCGGGCGAGGCTACCTCGGTCGCCGCTCCGTTCTTCGCAGCCGCGGCCGCGACCTCCTCCGGGAGCGGCAAGAGCCGCGAAGAGGCGAGCGCGTCCTCCCCCATCTCCGTCTGAATCGCCCGTACGATCTGCTCGCCGACGTCCGGATGCTCTCGTAGGAAGGCTGTCGCGTTCTGGCGGCCCTGGCCGAGCCGCTCGTCTCCGTAGCTGAAGTACGAGCCGGACTTCTGGACGATCTTCTTCTCCAGCGCGACCTCGAGGACCGTCCCCTCCCACGAGATTCCTTCGCCGTAGATGATGTCGAACTCGGCCTGCTTGAACGGCGGCGCGACCTTGTTCTTCACGACCTTGACTCGGACGCGGTTCCCGATCGCCTCGACCCCTTCCTTGAGCGTCTCGATACGCCGGATGTCGAGCCGGATCGAGGAATAGAACTTGAGTGCCCGCCCGCCCGGGGTGGTCTCGGGGTTTCCGAACATGACGCCGATCTTCTCACGCAGCTGGTTCGTGAAGATGGCGACCGTGCCCGTCTGGTTCAGCGTGCCCGCAAGCTTGCGGAGCGCCTGGCTCATGAGGCGTGCTTGCAGCCCCACGTGACTGTCACCCATCTCGCCTTCGATCTCCGCTCTGGGCGTCAGTGCTGCCACGGAGTCGACCGCGACGACGTCCAAAGCGCCGCTGCGGATGAGGAGCTCGGCGATCTCGAGAGCCTGCTCGCCATTGTCCGGCTGTGAGACGAGGAGGTCGTCGATGTTCACACCGATCCTGCGCGCGTACTGCGGGTCCATCGCATGCTCTGCGTCGATGAAGGCGCATATGCCGCCCCGCCTCTGGGCCTCGGCGATCACGTGATAGACGAGTGTCGTCTTGCCCGAGGACTCGGGTCCGAAGATCTCGATCACGCGGCCGCGGGGAAGCCCGCCGATGCCGAGCGCGACGTCGAGTGAGAGCGAGCCCGTCGAGACCGACGGGATGCTGACGTGGGCATGGTCGTTCATCTTCATGACCGAGCCCTTGCCGTACTGCCGCTCGATCTGACTCAGTGCGGCGTCGAGTGACTGCTCGCGATCCAACGTGTTCAACCTCCTAGGACAACCGATTCGACCGTGACGTACTGCGCCCCGCCAGGCCGCAGCACTGAATGATAGAGAGCCGCTTCGGACGGACTGACCCCGCCGAGGTCGGGCGGAACAGGACCCAACCGGGGTCGAGCCCGGAAGCGGAGCACAGTGAGATGAGCAAGCCAGGGGCGTTTCTCCGCCCGATACAGGCCGAGAGCCTCGAGGCGTTTCTGGAGCTCGCCGGCGAGATGCGCTGCCCGGTTCCCCTCGTCCTCGAGGACGAGCATCCCGACACTCCGGGTCTCACGGTAAGCCTGCACGCGAAGCACGATCCGCTCCTTGACCTCGCCGGCCGCCTCCCTGAGCGAGCCGCCGACCTCGACGACGCGATCCGCAGGCGTACTCCCCAGGAACGCGAGCGTGACGTGCAGGTTCGCCGCGCCCACGAGACGGGCTCCGGCGGCTCCGGAGAGTTGCTCCTCCTGCCAGCGAACGAGGGTCTCGACCGCATCAGCCGGAAGGGGGAGCGCACAGAAGAGGCGGACTCGCTCATCGCCCACGACGCTAGTCGGCGAGAGCGCGCGTATGTGTGTCTGACTGTGCGAGAAGTCGCCGCAAAAGGTGCAGGACGCTTACGGCCGACCGAGTTTGGATTGCCGTGCGATCCCCCGGAAGCTCGAGCCGAAGCGCGGCATCCAGGCCCGGTCCCTCGACATGCAAGAAGACCAGTCCCACCGGCTTCTCCGGTGTCCCTCCATCCGGGCCCGCAACCCCTGTGACAGCAAGTGCCACATCGGCATCCAGGGCCTCGCGCGCGCCGGTTGCCATCGCGGCCGCCGTCTCGGCCGAGACCGCGCCGTGCTCCGACAGGATCTCCCCGGGCACGCCCAGGAGACGCCGCTTCACGTCGTTTGAATACGAAACCACGCCACCCACCAGCACCTCGCTGGCACCAGGTACCGAGGTGAGCCTGGCACTCACGAGCCCCCCGGTGCACGACTCAGCCGTCGCGAGCGTCAGGCCCGCCTGCCGGCACTGTTCCAGCACGATTGCCTCGATCGGCCGCTCGTCCTCGGCGAACAGGGCCTCCGCAAACTGACTGCGAAGCTCGGCCTCGAGGACAGCCGCCTGCGCCGACCCCGACTCCTCGACGAACAGATCGACGTGGATCTCTAGATCGCGGGCGCACACCGTCGCCTCGACACCACCTCGTTCACCCCCCGCCTCATCTAGAGCCCGTGCCACAGCCGACTCGGTGGGCCCGAAAAACCGCAGGATCCGGTGCTCGGCTGGCCGGACACGTGCCAGTATGGCTTGCACGGCAGGGCTCGCGAGCGCAGCCGGCCAAAGCCGCTGGAGCTCCCCTGGAGGTCCCGGCAGCGCGACCGCGACGCCCTGCCCGTGCTCCAGGAGCACCGCCGGCGCCGTTCCCGCCAAACCGAGCGAGACGGCTCCTTCCGGGAGCGTCGCCTGCTTGGCGATGCCTGCAGCGAAGTCCGCAAACGGCCTTCCCAGGCGCGTCGCGACACCCCGCGAGACTGCCTCGATCTGCCGCTCGAGCTCGGAGTCGAGCACGAGCGCGCGGCCGGTTCCGCGGGCGAGCATCTCGATCGTTCGGTCGTCATGCGTGGGACCAAGGCCCCCGGAAAGGATGCAGAGCTCGGCTTCCAGTCCCTCGCGGACGGCCGCCTCGAGCTCCTCGGGCCGGTCTCCGACGATCAGAACGCGCGCCGGCTCGAGCCCGCGGCGGGTCAGCTCATCCGAGAGAAAGGGCCCGTTCGCATCCCGCCTCCCGCCACGGACGAGCTCACTTCCCGTGACGACTACGATCGCCCGCGGTCGTTCGGCCAAGCTAGATCATCTAAGCGGTCGCGAGCCGGCGGACGCCTTTCGGCGTGACGAAGAATGTTCCCGCGCCGGGGAGGCTCCTCACAGTCTTCCCGTTCAGCTTCATGCTTAGCGCGTCCGGATTACCCAGCTGGAGCCAAAGACGCTTCCGAACGAAGCGCTGCCCCTGCCCCTGTTCGAGCGTGCCCGAATAGAGCACCTCTCCTTGGGATCCGCCGGCCTTCACGATCATCCAGCAATCGCCTCCCGTCGCCTTGACGAGGAGACGGGCGAGCGTGGGCTTGGGCTTTTGCGCGCCGGCCGGCTGCGTTCCCGTCGTCTGTGTCGCCGTCGACTTCGAGGTGGAGCTGCCGACTGGCCCGACAGTCGGGTCCGAAGACGTCCCGTCTCCGAAGCCGAAAGCGACGACGACGAGCACGGTGATGGCGACGATCGCAGCGAGCGCGACGACGACGAAATTCGACTCGGACACGCGGTGACGCGGGCGCGTTGGCGGCGTCGACGGCGTCATGGGCTCCTCGACGCTCGCGAAGCGGGAGTTGTATTCGTCGACGTAGAGTTGCCCGTCGAGCCCGAGATACTCCGCGTAGGTGCGCAGGAACCCCTTCACATAGGTATCGCCGGGGAGGACCTCGAAGCGCTCGGCCTCGAGCGCCTGAATGTACTTTCCCCGGATCTTCGTGCCCTCTTCAATGCGGGGGAAGTCCAAGTTCTGACGAAGCCGCGCCTCGCGCAGGCTGTTGCCGATCTCGAACACGGCCCCCGATTGTAGCGGTGGCTGCTAACGGCTCCCAATCGAACAGCTCAGCCGAAGAGGACGAGCACGGCGAAGACGCCGACCGCGAGGGAGGCGGTCAAAGCCAGGAGCAAGGTGAGGCCCGCCAGAAACCGGCCGAGCCGTGCGGGCGCCTCGCCTCCGATCTGTCCGAGCGAACGTTGATTCGCCGTCCTCGCATGGCCGCCGAGCGAGAGCGCGACGAGTGCCAAAAGTGCGGAGACGGGCAAGGTGGCGACCGCCTCGACCAGTCGAAGTTCGCCCACCACGATCGCCCAGATGCCACCGCCCAACACTCCAAGGGCCAGAAGGCCGAGGAAGACTGCGCCGAAGGCTTTCCCGTTCCCCACTACTGCTTGACGTAGGGCTGCCCAACCGCTGCTGGTGGCGTCGAGCGGCCGATCAGGCCGACGAGCGCGACGAGGGTCAGGAGGTAGGGAACGGTCGAGATGAGGTTCTCGGAGATGTTGGCTTCGCGTTGGAGCGGAATCGAGATCGCAAAGCCGAAGCCGAAGAGGAGCGTGGCCGCGAAGGCCCAGCCTGGACGCCATTTGCCGAAGATGACGGCCGCCAGTGCGATGAAGCCGCGGCCGCTCGTCATGTTCTCCGCGAAGTTCCCCACGAAGCCGATCGAGAGGAAGGCGCCGCCCAGAGCGGCAAGGATGCCCGAGGTGACGACAGCCGCATAACGGATGCCGTAGACCGAGATTCCGACCGTGTCGGCTGCCTTCGGGTGCTCACCGACGGAACGAATCCGCAGGCCGATGGGGGTCTTGAAGAGGACGACGTAGGACAGGATGACCGCTGCGAACATCACCCACACAAGCAGGTTGAGGTGCCCGAAGACGCCTTCGAGAAAGTCTCCGATTCCCGGGACCCCTCCCAGGAAGCCGAGGTTAACGTTCGGAACCCGCGAGACCTCCTGGTGGATTCCACCCGGATAGATCTCGCTGTAGAGGAAGCCCGTGAGCCCAAGGGCGAGGAAGTTCACCGCGAAGCCGCTGACGATCTGATCGGCCCGCAGGTGGATGCAGAAGATGGCATGGATGAGCGCGAGCAAGCCGCCGAAGACCCCTGCCGTCAGAAGCCCGACGACCCAGCTGCCGCTCCAGACCGAGCCCCAGATGCCGAAGAACGCGCCGGTCAGCATCATGCCCTCTAGGCCGATGTTCACGACTCCTGAACGCTCGGAAAAGATGCCGCCCATCGCCGCGAATGCGAGCGGTGTGGCAAAGCGGAGCATCGACGCGAGCACTCCCGCGGTGAGGATGCTGTCGAGCGTTTCCGCGTCTTTTCCCTGGAGCCAGATCGCACTCACAGTCCCCGCGATGCCCAGCCCGATCGCCCACCAGCCGAGCCTTCGCTCGCCGCGCGGAACGGCGGCGATCCCGCACGCCACACCGACGATGCCTGCCGCGAGGGGCCAGCCGATCTCCTGGGTTGTCCATGGCGGCAGTGCCAGCCAGAAAGCGAGCACGCCCAAACCGATACCGAGGATCGCGATCGAGCGAGCCTCCGTGAGCCGTCGCAAGCCGCCCGCACTGGACGCTGTCGGAACGCTCGAGGTCACTGCCGGAGCTCCGGCTTGACGAGCGGACGCGTGCGGACGAGCGTCCGCGCGCGCCAGATGTAGACGATGAGGAGCTCGGCGCCGACGAAGAAGATGACGAGCGCCTGGATCATCGTCGCCAGATCGACCGCGAGATCGGGCGGGAACACGGCCGGATCCAGCTGGCGCGTCGATGTTCCTACCTCGAGCGCAGCGAAGAGAAGGGCGGCGAAGAGGATGCCGATCGCCTTGTTGCGGCCGAGGAGCGCGACGGCGATGCCGGTGAACGCGATCAGGTTCGTGGCGAAGTCCCCGGTCGAGACAGCGTGCTTGAAGCCGAGGAGATCGACCGAGCCCGCAAGGCCTGCGAAGGCACCCGAGATCGCAAGGGCCAAGAAGTAATTTCTCGCGACGGAGATGCCTCCGTACCGCGCCGCCTCGGGATTGAAGCCGACCGCCCGCACCTCATAGCCGAGCGTCGTCCGGTTGAGCAGGACGTAGTAGACGACGAGCGCGAACAGCGCGATGAAAAGACCCGCGTGAAGCGAAGGCAGGCTTCCCCAGATCGGCCAGAGCTCCGCGGACTCGACGACCGTTCCAGATCGGGGGATGGAGGGCGTCGGTCCTTGCAGCAGCCCGCCGTTCTCGACGAGATACGCGCCCCCGAAGATGGCAATCCAGTTCAGCATGATCGTCGTGATCACCTCGTGGGCTCCAACGGTTGCCTTCAAAATGCCCGCGATACCGCCCCAGAGGCCGCCGGCCACGATCGACGCCAGCAGGGCGAGCAGGATGTGGAGAGGTCGCGACAGTCCCTCGAGACGCGTTCCGACGTAGAGAGCCGCCATGAAGCCGGCCCAATACTGGCCCTGCCCGCCGATGTTGAAGAGGCCGCAGCGGAAAGCGAAAGCGACGGCGATCCCCGTGAGGATGAGAGGTGTCATGAGGATGAGCGTTTGCTGGAGGTCGTTTGCGGCGTCCTCACGAGCTTCGCCGGACACCCACGGGAAGAACCAGTTGAGGCCCGTGCCTTCGAAGATGGCCTTGTAGGCGCTCACGGGGTTGTGGCCCGTAAGCAGGACGACAAGGCCGCCGATCAGAAAGGCGAGCGCCGTCGCGGCAAGCGGGACGAGGACGCCGCCGAGCCGAGTCGAGAACCACTCCCCCACCGGAGACTCTCGGCGCTTCGGCTCGGCAGGCCCCGTCGTCACGCCGCCTGCTTTCGCCCGCCTGTCATCGCGATTCCGAGCTCTTCCTCGGAGACGCCGGGCTCATACTCGCCGACGATCCTGCCCTCGTAGACCACGAGAATGCGGTCAGAAAGCGACAGAATCTCTTCGAGCTCGAACGACACGAGCAAGATCGCCCGGCCCTCGTCGCGTTCCTTGACGAGTCGGCGATGAACGAACTCGATCGCCCCCACGTCGAGGCCGCGGGTCGGCTGTGCCGCGACGAGGATACGCGGGTCGCGGGAGACCTCCCGCGCGATGACGACCTTCTGCTGGTTCCCGCCCGAGAGAGCTGCTGCCAGCGTCTGCGGCCTCCCGCCGCGGACGTCGAACTCCTTCAGGAGCCGCGCGGCCCGCTCGATCAGGCGGCCGGGGTACAACCACCCCCACTTCGAGTCCGGCTCCTTCGCGTAGTCGTGGAGCGCGAGGTTCTCCGCGAGGGTGAAGTCGAGGACGAGGCCACGGACCTGCCGATCCTCGGGGATGTGCCCGACGCCCGCATCGAGTGCCTCGCGCGCACTCGCCGACGTAAGGTCTTCGCCGGCGGCCGTGATCTTGCCTCCGGCAGGGCTGCGAAGACCCGTCAGAGCGTCGATCAGCTCGCTTTGACCATTCCCGTCGACCCCGGCGATCCCGACGATTTCGCCCGCCTTCACCTCAAACGAGACTCCGCGTACCACCTCGAGGCCACGTTCGTCGGCAACGACCAGGTCTTCGACCTCGAGCAGCGGCTCGCCCGGCTCGGCGGGCGGCTTCTCGACGCTGAGAACGACGTCGCGACCGACCATGAGGCGCGCCAGACCCTCGCGGGTAGCGCCTTCGCGCGGCACCGTGTCGATCTTCTTCCCCTGCCGTAGAACCGTGATCCGGTCCGCGATCTCGAGTACCTCGTTGAGCTTGTGGCTGATGAAGATGATCGACTTGCCGCCCTCCTGGAGCGAGCGGATGATCGTGAAGAGCTCGCTCGCCTCCTGCGGCGTCAGGACCGCCGTCGGCTCGTCGAGAATCAGGATTTCGGCACCGCGGTAGAGCGCTTTCAGGATCTCTGCGCGCTGCTGCATTCCGACGCTGATCGACGCAACCTTCGCCTCGGGACGGACCGTGAGCCCGTATTGCGTCGAAAGCTCCCGGACGCGCTTTTCGGCGCTCGCGAGGTCGAGGAAGGGCCCCTTCGTCGGCTCCGTTGCGAGCACGATGTTCTCGGCCACCGTCATCACCGGGATGAGCATGAAGTGCTGGTGCACCATTCCGATGCCATGATCGATCGCGTCGCGAGGGGAGTCGATTCGGATGGGCTTGCCGTTCAGGCGGATCTCACCCTCGTCCGGGTGGTAGAGGCCGTAGAGGATGTTCATGAGGGTCGACTTGCCGGCGCCGTTCTCACCGAGCAGCGCGTGAACCTCTCCCTTGCCCAGGTCGAAATCGACGTGGTCGTTCGCCACGATCCCGGGAAAGCGCTTCGTGATTCCCAGTAGCTCGAGTAGAAGCTGGTCAGACATGATGGAGAAGAGTAGAGGGGCGCCCCCGCTCGGGTCCGCCCCCTCTACGGACTTGCGCTATTCCAAGGTGGCCGGCGGGTCGATCTCGCCGGAGATGAGCTTCTGCTTCGCTTCCTCGACGGCGTCCTGGACCTCCTGCGGAACGGCGTCGCTAAACGGGGCAAGGAGTTCGGCATCCGGGAACTCCTCGATGCCGAAGAACCTGTTCGTCCCACCCTCGAACGTGCCTTCCTGCGCTGCCTTGATCGTCTCGAAGACCGCCAGCTCGAGCGGCTTGAGCCCACTCGTGATCACGCAGTCGCCGGCGAACGACTGATCGGCGTCGACGCCGATGGCCATCACGCCTTTCTCACAGGCCGCGTCGAGCGCCCCGAGGCCACAGTCGCCCGCAACCTGGAAGACGACATCGGAGCCCTGCGCGATCTGATCGAGCGCGATCTCCTTGCACTTCGCCTGATCGACGAAGTCCTGCGAGTAGGCGTTCAGGAGCTTCACGTCCGGGTTCGTATCCTTCACCGCCTGACGGAAGCCCGCGATCCAGTTGTTCACAGGGGGAATGCTGATTCCACCCACCGTCGAGACGGTGCCGGTCTTCGACATCATCGCCGCCACAACGCCGGCGAGATAGCCGGACTCCTCGGAAGGAAACTGGAGCCCAAGGATATTGGGCAATGCGCAGGGCGCTTGATTCTCGCCGCCGCAATCCGGCTCTTCGCCATAGAACTGGTCGATGCCTGCGAAGTTGATGTCCGTCGCTTCCGTCGCGACCTCGACAACGGACGGCTGGATGAGAAAGCCGATGGCAACCACGAGATCGTGCCCGTCATCGATCGCAGCGGTGAGGTTCGGAAGGTAGTCGTCGGCCGACTTGGACGCGTAGACGCGGCCGTCGACGCCAAGCTCCGTCTGCGCCCGCTCGAAGCCGTTGATCGAGAACTCGTTGAACCCCCGGTCGGTGAGCCCGCCCGTGTCGGAGACCATTCCGACCGAGATCTTCTCGCCTCCCGTTCCACCATCGGTTGTACCGCTCTCGGACGGCGTGCCGCTGGTGTCGGTGCCGCCGTCGTCGCCGCCGCAGCCGGCCGCAGCCAGCGCCAGCACGAACGCAACGATCAAGAGCAAAGCCCAGGGCAGCTTTCGCATGACGTTCACGGAACCTCCTTGTTGCTCAAATCCCAAAAGTCAGTCGCCGGATGCTATCGCCCACGGCGATCCGATGGCTAGGACTGGGAATCCCGAAGTTCGTTAGTGAGCGACGCGCTCGGCGGCCGCCGCGACCACCCGGTCGAGCTCCGCCTCGCCGATCAGGACACGGCGCGGCTTCGAGCCCTCGTAGCCGGAGATGATCCCACGGCGTTCGAGCATGTCGATGAGACGCCCGGCGCGGGTATAGCCGACGCGGAGCCGCCGCTGGATGAGTGAGACCGACGCGGTCTGCGTCTGGACGACGATCTCGATCGCCCGGTCGAGCAACGGATCCTCGTCGGGGTCGAATTCCCCGTCGGACTCGTCGTCCACGACGACGACCGGAGCCTCGAGGAGCGACTCGTCGAGCTCCTGCTCGCGCTGTCCGCGACACTGCTCGACAATGAGCGCGATCTCCTCTTCGCTCACGTAGGCGCCCTGGACGCGCTGCAGGCGCGAGGTCCCGAGCGGCTTGAACAGCATGTCGCCCTGCCCGAGGAGGCTCTCGGCACCTGAGGTGTCCAGGATGACGCGACTGTCCGTCATGCTCGAGACGGCGAAGGCGATCCGGGATGGGACGTTGGCCTTGATCATCCCGGTGATGACGTCGACCGACGGGCGCTGAGTCGCCAGGACGAGATGGATGCCTACGGCCCTGGACTTCTGCGCCAGCCGGATAACGGCGTCTTCGACCTCCTGCGGCGAGATCATCATCAGGTCCGCGAGCTCGTCGATGACGACGAGGAGGTAGGGCAGCGGCTCGTCTCCGCGCGCGGCGAGGGCCTTGTTCAGCTCCGACAGGTTCCGTGCGCGGGCGAGGCTCATCCGCTCGTACCGGCGCTCCATCTCCGCGAGGATGTTGGCGAGGACGGCCGCGGCGGACTTCGCATTCGAGACCACCGGGGTCAGAAGATGCGGGATCGACTCGTAGAGCCCGAGCTCGACCCGCTTCGGGTCGACCAGGATCATCCGGACCTGATCGGGCGTGGAGCGCAGGAGAATCGAGCAGATCATCGTGTTCAGACAGCCAGACTTGCCCGAGCCGGTCGTGCCGGCGATCAAGATGTGCGGCATTCGGGCGAGATCGGCCCACACGGACGCCCCCGAGATGTCCTTCCCGAGCCAAACCGAGACCGGGCTGGCTGCGGCCGGGAACTCGTCGTAGATGTCGCCGAGCGTGACGATGTTGGGGGCAAGGTTCGGGACCTCGACTCCGACGGCCTGCTTCCCGGGAATCGGCGCAAGAATCCGGATTTCGGTCGTGGCGAGCGCATAGGCAAGGTCGTCTTTCAGCGCCGCCACCTTCCCCACTTTCGTCCCCGGAGCGAGCTGGAGCTCGTAGCGCGTTACCCGCGGGCCCGAGACCTGACCCGACAGAGTCGCCTCGACCCCGAAGTTCGCAAGCGCTTGGACGAGCGCCGCCGCGGTGCGCTCCATCGCCTTCGCCGGCTGGCCGTTGACCGGGCGCGAGCGCTTGAGGACGCCGGCGTCCGGAAGCCGGTACGGCTCCCGCTTCGAGTTTCCGGCCGGAACGAACGGGAGGGCCTCCTGCGGGTTGAAGCTCGATTCCTGTGTGTCACCGAGCTGGGCGGCGAGATCGACGGACGGAATGTGCTCCGACTGGTGATCAGACACCAGATCCGGGTACGCCGTGGCGCCGTCGACCGGGGGCCTGGACGGCTCGGCCGCCGGTTCGGGCTCCGGAGGAAGCACGGCCCGAGGCCGCTGGACGGTGCGGCGCGCGACCGAGGCTGTGTCGCGGGCAGCCCGTGCGGACCGGCGCAGGACGGCACCGATGGACGCGCCCGTGACCAGGATCGCGCCCGCGCTGAAAGCAAAGGTTCCGAAGAGGAATGTGCCGGTCTGCCCGATCAGGCTGCCGAGCGTCGACTCGAGAGCGTCGCCGAGCGCTCCGCCGCGGTCGCTTCCAAGGAGCGCAAGGATGCCGACGGCGAGAAGCACGATTCCCGTTCGGAAGGGTTTCACCTCGACGAGGCCCGAGCGGGCGACCATGAGGCCTCCCACTCCGACGAGCGCGAACGGGAGCGCGTAGCGAGCCGTGCCCACTGCGCCCGCAAGGGCGTCGTCCACGTTTTCACCGACGACGCCTCCGTCCCAGCCGAATAGGAGGACGGTCGCGAGGAAGAGGCCGGCGCAGGCGAGGCCGAGCCCGATCAGCTCGGGATGAGCGGCCGCATGCTTGCGCGAGCGCTGCTTCTTCTTGATGCGCGCGGGCGTGCGGGGACGCAGCTTTCTAGCAGGCTTGCGCTTCGCCATGCCAGCCCTTTCGCGGGCGGGCGGCCCGCTCCTGCCCGCCTGGTCTATGCGATACCGGCGAGGCGCTCGACGAGAAGTTCCAGGAACCGCTCCGAGTCGATGTCCACCCCGACGGCGCAGTTGGGCTCTCGATCGGTGCGCCGCCAGAGGTCGACGACGGTCCGCCCGCGGCAGAGGTCGGAGTCGGTCTCGACGACGACGTTTCGCCACAGCGTCGTGACGAGCTCCGGCCGGGCGACGAACGCCACCGCTACGGCGTCGTGGACCGGTGAGCCGGGGAAGCCGTACGTCTCCGCGTGAAAGCGGTGGTAGAAAGCGAACAGGTCGGCCACAAAGGCACCGGTACGGCCGGAGGCACGGAGCCTGTCCGCGTGCTCGGGCAGAAGCAGGGCCTTGTGGGTCACGTCGAGCCCGATCATGGTTACGTCGAGGCCGCTGGAGAAGACCCGCGCGGCCGCCTCCGGGTCCGCCCAGATGTTGAACTCCGCGGCCGGGGTCACGTTCCCCTCCGCGATTGCACCACCCATGAGAACGATCCGATCGATCCGCCCGGCCGCCTCGGGACACCGCTCGATCAGGACGGCGACGTTCGTCAGGGGACCGATTGCGACGAGCGTGACCGGCTGGTCGGTCTCGCAGATTCGAGCCGCCATGAAGTTGACCGCATCGTCCTCGACAACCTCCCGCTTCGGCTGGGGGAGATCGGGGCCGTCGAGACCGCTCTCTCCGTGCACGTCTCTGGCGACGTATGCGTCCCGCTCGAGGGGGCGATCTGCTCCCGCGGCCACCGGGATGTCGTCGCGGCCGACGAAGTCGAGCACGCGGAGGGCGTTCGCCGTGGTCTTCGCAAGCGTCTGGTTCCCGGCGACGGTGGTGACGCCGAGAAGGTCGAGCTCAGGGCTCGCTAGCGCGAGGAGCATGGCCATCGCATCGTCGTGGCCGGGATCGCAGTCGAGGAGGATGGAAGTGGCCATCAGGCGCTGAGTATGGCGTCGACCTCAGCCGCCGTGGGAAGAGAGCTCTGGGCGCCCGGACGTGACGCTGCGATGGCGCCCGCGGCGCAGGCGCGTCGGAGCGCCTCCTCTCTGGCGCGACCCTCGAGCAGGGAGACGGCGAGGCAGGCGCAGAACGCGTCCCCGGCTGCCGTCCCGTCCACGGCGTGAACCGCGGGCGGGACGGCGCGGGCGATCTCGTTTCCATCCTTGAGCAGGAGCGCTCCCTCGGCGCCCAGCGTCAGTGCGAAGAGGCCGTCGAGCGGCGTCGACCCGAGTGTCTCGAGCTCGAAGGAGTTCGCGACGATCAGGTCAGCCCGTGCGAGCACCTCCTCGGGCACGATCCGCGCCGGGGCGGCGTTCAGACAGAACATGCCGCGAGCCTGCTCTGCAGCGGCGGCAACGGCTTCGATCGGGATTTCGAGCTGACAGAGCACTCCGTCCGCGTCTGCGAGGTCAAAGGTGTCTGCGCCGAGAGCGCGATTGGCCCCTGGGGCGACGACGATCTGGTTGTCGCCACGCTCCGAGACGACGATCATGGCCAGGCCGGTCGGCTCCCCCTCGGCGGTTCGGAGCCCGGTGAGATCCACGCCGGCTTCCTCCAGATCGCGCCTGGCCTCGCTCGCGATCTCGTCGTCCCCCACGCAGCCAACGAACCGCACCTCGGCCCCCAGACGAGCGGCCGCCACCGCCTGGTTGGCCCCCTTCCCGCCCGGGATCCGGGAGAGCTCCGCGTCGGTCAACGTCTCGCCGGGGCGCGGCAAGCGCTCGACGCTCGCGACCAGGTCGAGGTTGATGCTCCCGACGACGGTGATGCGCGGGCGCGCTGCCACCTACGACGCTACGCGGCGAGAGCTCTGAGATCGTCGACCGCGCCCCCGAAGAGGTTCTCACGCAAGTCGAAGAGACCGGCCCAGAGAGAGGAGCGATCCGGCACGGTTTCCATCCGCGCCGACGTGGCGAGGCCCTGAAGCGCCCGGACGAGCACCGCCAGCTCGAGGTACGCCTGTGCGACCCGCCGCGGACATGCAGTCACCCCGGCTCGGCGGAGGACGTCCTCCCATTCGAGCACCTCCCCCGGTCCGGGCTCGCCGTACCACGAGCGGCCCTCGGCGCCGTCAGGCTCGAGCTCGAGCAGGAAGCGGCCCAGGGGCCGCTCGAGGCCGGCGAGCGCCGTCTCAGCCCGCTCGGCCGCGCGTCGCAAGGCCGCCTCGCGCCGCGGCACGGTCGACGGCTCCGGCTCGCCCCTCGCCCAGCGGTCGAGCAGCCGGCAGAAGGCGAGCGCCGCCACTTCGCTCGCAGTCAGGGAGCGGATTAGCTTCGTCGCAGTCGGGTCGGAGACGCCGTAGCAGCGCACGAGGCCGGGCCATCCGAGCGTCGTCGCGTTGTTCATACCCACACTGTTACAGCAAGAGCACGGACTCGGCTACACCTCAACGACGACGGGGAGAATCATGGGCCGTCGTCCGGTGCGCTCGTACACGAGCTGGCTGACCGCATCGTGGATGTGCTCCTGGAGGAGCTTCAGCTCCGTCACCCCATCCGCGAAGCACTCGGCGAGGGTCTCCTCGACCTCGCCGCGGGCTTCCTCGAAGAGCTCGCCGTCCGTCTCCGCGAAACCGCGAGCGATCACCTCGGGCGGGACGGCCCCGCGACCGTTCCCGGGCCCCACTGTGGCGACGACGATCAGAACGCCGCTCTCGGAGAGGTGGCGCCGGTCACGCAGTGCTCCGTCCTTCACGTCTCCCGAGCCGGCCCGGTCGACAAAGATGCTGCCGACGTCGACCTGGTCGACGATCCGAGCGCGCCCGTCCGAGAGCTCGACGACGGAGCCGTTTTCGCCGAGGATGACCCGGTCCGGATCGACGCCGGCATCACGGGCGAGGCGGCCGTGTGCCGCCAGCATCCTGAACTCCCCGTGCACCGGCATCACGTTTCGCGGCCGGAGGAGCGCCAGGACGGTCCGGATCTCGTCGGCGTTTCCGTGCCCAGACGTATGCACGTTCGCGATCTCCTGGTGCAACACCTCCGCCCCGGACTTCGTCAGCCGGTTGATCGTGTCGTGGACGCGCAGCTCGTTACCGGGCACCGGCTTCGCGGAGATGATCACGGTGTCGCCCGACTCCACCTCGACGTGCTGGTGATCGTGGTAGGCGATGCGGGTCAGGGCCGAAAGTGGCTCGCCCTGGCTCCCCGTGCAGAGAATGAGCGTTTCCTCGGGGCGGAGCTCGCCGAGGTCGGCAGGCTTCACGAGCAGCTCCTCGGGCACGTCGATGTACCCGAGGTTCCGCGCGATGTTGACGTTCTTCCTGAGCGAGCGACCGACGAGGGAGACCTTCCGGCCGGTCTCGAGGGCGACGTCGATCGCCTGCTGCACCCGGTGGACGTTGGAGGCGAAGGACGCGATCACGACCCGCCCTCCCCGGGCCGGGATGATCTGCCGGAACGCTTCGCCGACGGTCCGCTCCGACGGAGTCACGCCCGGCCTCTCCGCGTTGGTCGAATCTCCGAGCAGAAGCTCGACGCCGAGGTTGCCGAGCTCCGCGAGCTTGCCAACGTCGGTTCGGAAGCCGTCGACAGGAGTATGGTCGATCTTGTAGTCGCCGGTGTGGACGATTCGTCCCGCGGGCGTCTCGAACGAGAGCGCAACCGCGTCGGGAATCGAGTGCGCCATGCGCGCGAAGTCCGTCCTGTAGGGCCCGATCTGAACCGGGCCCCCGTTCGGCTCGATCTCGTGGAGCTCCGCTGCCCGGAGGAGGCCGTGCTCGTCCAGCTTCGACTTCACGAGCCCGAGCGTCAGACGCGTGCCCCAGACCTGTGGGATCTCCACCTCGCGCATCAGGTACGGCAGCGCGCCCACGTGGTCCTCGTGCGCATGGGTGAGGACGACGGCGCGGATGTCCTTCGCCCGCTCCCGCAGAAGAGAGAAATCCGGGAGGACGAGGTCGACCCCGAGATGCTCGTCACGAGGGAAGGAAAGGCCGGCATCGACCACGACGATGCCGGCCTCGCTCTCGATCGCGGTCATGTTCTTGCCAACCTCGCCGAGGCCGCCAAGCGGGGTTACTCGCGTCCAGGCCGAGCTCACCGGCGCAGTGTACTTCGCGCCCCGAGCGCTTCCCTCGCGGGGTTCGTCGAGCTCACCCGCGGAAAGCTAGGCCCGGGCGGGGGAGAGAACGCCTGCGGCTTCGAGACCCGCTCGCACGAGCGCGACCTCGTCCTCGCTCGCATCGACGAGCGGGAGGCGGAGACCTCCGACCTCATGGCCGAGGAGGTTCAGGGCCGCCTTGAGCGGAATCGGGTTCGACGTCACGGCCAGAGCCTCGATGACCGGGTGGAGCTCCTGCTCGATCGCCGCCGCACCCTCGGGATCGCCGTCCTTGAAGCGGCGGATGAGCTCTTTGACGCGCACTCCGACCAGGTGGGTGAAGACGAAAATCCCTCCGGTCCCGCCCAGCTCGAGGAAGGGGAACAGAAGGTCGTCGTTCCCGGCATAGAGAGCGAGCCCCGTCTCCTGCACGATCCGCTCCGCCTGGTTCAGGTCGGCCGTAGCCTGCTTCACCGCTTGCACCGTCGGGATCTCGGCGAGCGCTGCCAGGGTCTCGGGCTCGAGGTTCAACACCACCCGCTGCGGGATGTTGTAGACGACGATCGGCCGGTCGCTCACCTCTGCAATGGCACGAAAGTGCGCGACGATCCCCGCGACCGGCGGCTTGTTGTAGTACGGCGTAACAACGAGGAAGCCGTCCACGCCAAGTTCGTGCGCCTGCTCGGTCAGATGAACGGAGTGGGCCGTCGAGTATGTACCCGTGTTCGCAATGACCGTAGCCCGCGCACCGACCGCGTCGACGGCGACCGCGAAGAGCTCCAGCCGCTCGTCGTCCGTGAGCGTCGGTGCTTCTCCAGTAGTCCCGGCGACGACGACTCCATCCGAGCCGTTCTCAACGAGATAGAGGCAGAGCCGGCGGAACGCATCCACGGCGACCGCACCGTCCTCCCGGAACGGCGTCGCAACCGCGGTCAGGACCTCGCCCAGCACGCGCGGGATTCTACGCGACGAGCCCGTCGATGCCGATCGTCACTCCAGCGGGCAGATCCCCGAGCCGCTCGAGAGCCAGGAGGACGCCGGGCACGAAAGCCTCGCGGGAGAGCGTGTCGTGCCGGATCGTCAGAAGCTGACCCTGGCCGCCCAGCAGCACCTCCTGGTGCGCGACGAGACCCGGCAGGCGGACGCTGTGGATCGGCACGTCTCCCTCCATACGGACGGCCGTCGCCTTCGCCGTGCCCGAGGGCGCATCCAGCTTCGCCTCGTTGTGGAGCTCGACGATCTCCGCACGGGGAAACCAGCGGGCCGCCTCCTCCGCAAAGCGCATCATCAGAACGGCGCCGAGCGCGAAGTTGGGAGCCACGAGGCACGGAACCGCGCGCTCCCGGGCCAGGGTGTCCAACACTTCCACGTCAGCGTTCTCGAGGCCGGTCGTGCCGACGATGCAAGGGATCCCGGCAGCAAGGCAACGCTCCGCGTTTGCCCGGACGGCATCCGGGCGCGTGAAGTCGATCGCCACGTCGTATCCGGCGGGCACCGCCTCCTCCCCGGAGCCGACGCCCTCCACTTCATGCCCCGCCTCTGCGAGCGCCGGGCCGAGCACCGACCCGACCTTCCCCCCTGCTCCGTACAGAAGGATCTTCACGCGGCCGCTGCGACGAGCCCGGGCGAGATGCGCTCGACCGCGTCCACGAAACGCTCTTCGTTCGGCCCGATTGCGGCGACGGAGAGTCTCTCCTCCGCGAGCAGGAGCGCGGCCAGCCCGGCCACCGCATCGCGATCGACGGCCTCGATCTCTGCGATGACGCGGTCGAGCGACAGGATCTCGCTGTCGGTGACCAGGGACTTCCCGAGCCTGCTCATCCGGTTCGACGTCAACTCCATCGAGAGCATCACCCTGCCTTTGAGGTTCTCCTTCGCGCGATCGAGTTCGTCGTCCCCGAGCTCCCCGGCGGCGACCGCGTTGATCTGCTCCCGAAGGATCTCGAGGCAGGCTGCGAGATTCTCCTCCCGCGTGCCGACGTACGCGCCGATCTGGCCCGTGTCCGCGTACTGCGATGCGTACGTGTAAACCGCGTACGCGAGACCGCGCTTCTCACGGATCTCCTGAAAGAGCCGAGACGAGGCGGAGCCGCCGAGCACGCTGTCGAGGATCGAAGCCGTGAACCGACGCCGGTCCGAGCGTGCGATCCCGGGTGCACCGATACAGATGTGGTACTGCTCGGTGTCCTTTCGCTGAAAGCGAAGGCTTGGGCGCGGCGCGTCCACGAACGGCGCCCGAGCGCCGGCTCGGCGGGCAGGCGGACCGGGGCTCTTGCCACTCATCCGCTCGACGAGCTCCACCACGCGGTCGTGCTCGAGGTGCCCGGCCGCGGCGACCACGACGTTGTCGGGCCGGTAGCGGGCGCGGTGGTACGCGGAGACGCTCCTGCGCGAGACATTCGCGATCACTTCGGCGGAACCCAGTACCGGTCGGCCGAGCGGATGGTCTCCGAAGACCGTCTCCGTGATCAGGTCATGGACGAGCTCCTGCGGCGCATCCTCGACCATCGCGATCTCCTCGAGGACGACCTCCCGCTCGGCATCGAGATCCGAGAGGCGGGGCGCGAACACCATGTCGGTGATCACATCCATGGCGTCCTCGAGGTGCTCGTCGAGCACACGCGCGTAGACGACCGTGTAGTCACGACCCGTCGAGGCGTTCAGCTCGCCGCCGAACGTGTCGAAGATCTCTGCGATCTCGAGCGCGGAGTAGGAGCTCGAGCCTTTGAAGAGCAGGTGCTCGAGGAAGTGGCTCAGGCCGGCACGGGCGACATCCTCGTCCCGCGAGCCGGCTCCGATCCAGAGGCCGAGCGCGACGGAGCGAACGCTCGGGAGCGGCTCCGTCACGACGCGGGCGCCGCCGTCCAGAGTCGTCAGAAGGTAGCTCTCCACCGGGCGCATCGTAGCCGGGCGTGAAACCGGGCCCAGTCGCGGGCTACGACTAGCCCGCGGGCCTGAAGGCCCGGCCGGGGTCTCCGGCCGCACGGGCAAGGAGCGCCAGCGCCTTCAAGAGAGGCCTGGCTGGCCCGCGGGTCAGACGCACGTCGGCGAGGTCTCCCTGGAGAATCCGCTCGACGACGTTCCAGACGAGCTGGGTCTGCGCCAGCGCGAACGACGTGCGTGGAAAGCGGTCGAGTGCCGCCTTGATGCTCCAGGAGGCCCAGAGGAGCGGCGCGAGCTGGCGCGTCAGCCGGGGGCCGTAGGGGTCGAGCGTCTCCTCCCGCCCCTCGAGCACGTCCAGCACGGCTCCGGTCGCGTGTGATCCGCTCAGGATCCCCTCGTACATCCCGTCGCCGGACACCGGATCGACGAGACCGGCTGCGTCTCCCACGAGCAGCGCGGGGCCGCGTGAGAGACAGGAAGACGCCGACCGCATCGGCAGCCGGAAGCCACGGAGCTCACCGAGCTCCTCGAGCTCGGCTCCGTGCCGCTCGCAGAGGCGTCGCAGGTGCTCGCGGAGCCGGGGGCCTTCCTCGGTCGACCCCCCGACGCCGAAGTTGACGTGGTCGCCCTTGGGGAAGACCCACGCATAGCCACCCGGCACGGTGGCGAAGTCGATCAGGAGCCGTCCGCGGAAGCGCTCGCGGTCGATGCGTCCGTAGGAAAGGTTGCCCTCGAGCGCGACCCCCACCGCCTGGTTCCCGCCGAGCTCGAGCGCCCGCGCCGACACGCCGTTGATCCCGTCCGCGCCGACGACGGTCCGGGCGGCGATGCAGTCGCCGTTTACTCGGACCGTCGCGCTTTTCCCGTTCGTCTCGATTCCCGAGACCTTCGTCCCGTCCCGGAACTCGACGCCTGCTGCCCCGGCCTGCTCGACGAGGTACGCGTCGAGCCGCTTCCGCTGTGTCATGTAGACGAGCGGCTTGCCGCTGCCGCGCTCGACCCGCTTGTCGTATCCGAGGCCGAGCTCGGCGATCGTGACGACTTCCTCGACGACCGGATCGATGGAGAAGGGCAGGAGCCGCGCGGCCCGGCCGGTCAGGCCTCCCCCGCAGGGCTTGTCGCGCGGAAACCGCGCACGGTCGAGCAGGAGGACGGACACACCCTCTCGGGCGAGGCGGTACGCCGTCGTGGAGCCGGCGGGGCCGGCTCCAACGACGACGCAGTCGTAGCGCTTCACTCGCGCATCTGCCGGGTGTTAGCGGCGGTTCCGCTCGCGGCCGCGGTCACGCCCGCGGTCACCGTCACGGGGCCGCTCCGAGCGCTCTCGAGGCGGTGCATCTTTGGCTCGCTCGATCAGCTCCTCGGGCTGGACGAGATTGCCATTCTCGTGCTTGGCGACGAGCTTCAGGCCGATCCGGCCGCGCGCCTTGTCGACCTCCTGGACGATGACGTCGAGCACGTCACCGCGGGCCATCACGTCCTCGATATGAGCAACGCGGCCGGGGCCGACGTTGGAGACGTGCAGCAGGCCGTCGGTGCCCTTCTTGAGCTCGACGAAGGCGCCGAAGTCGGTCGTCTTCACGACCTTGCCGGTGTACTCGTCTCCGACCTCTGGCTCCTTGGTCAGGTTCTCGATCGCAGCGATCGCCTCGCGGGCCTTCGTGCCCTCGGTGGCGTAGATCAGGATGGTGCCGTCCTCTTCGATGTCGATCTGGACGTCGTAGTCGGCCTCGAGCGAGCGAATCGTCTCGCCGCCCTTGCCGATCACCATGCCGATCTTCTCCGGGTCGATCTTCACCGTCGAGATCCGCGGAGCGTTTTCGGAGAGCTCCGAGCGAACCTCCGGAATTGCCTCGGCCATCTTGTCGAGGATGAACTCGCGCGCCCTCTTTGCCTGCTCGAGCGCGTTACGCATGATCTCCTGCGTGACGCCGGTGATCTTGATGTCCATCTGGAGCGCGGTTATGCCCTCACGCGACCCGGCCACCTTGAAGTCCATGTCGCCGAGGTGGTCCTCCGCTCCCTGGATGTCGGTCAGGATGACGTAGTCGTCGCCCTCCTTGACGAGGCCCATGGCGATTCCCGAGACGGGCCGCTTGATCGGCACGCCCGCGTCCATGAGCGCCAGGGTCGAGCCGCACACCGATCCCATCGACGACGAGCCGTTCGACTCGAGCGTCTCCGAAACGAGCCGGATCGTGTACGGAAAGTCCTCCGCGGGCGGGATCATCGCCTCGAGGGCCCGCTGCGCGAGCGCCCCGTGGCCGATGTCGCGCCGCTTCGGGCCGCGCATGAAGCCGGTCTCGCCCACGGAGTAGGGCGGGAAGTTGTAGTGGTGCATGAAGCGGCGGTCCGTCTCGAGCGACAGATCGTCGATCCGCTGCCCTTCCTTCGCGGTCCCAAGCGTCAGGAGCGTCATGATCTGCGTCTGCCCGCGCGTGAAGAGCGCCGAGCCGTGTGTTCGCGGCGCGACGCCGACCTCGCACTCGATCTCCCGGATCTCCTCGGTGCCGCGGCCGTCTGGGCGGCGCTTGTCGACGGCGATCTTCCGCCGGACGAGCTCCTTGTAGACGGCCTCCGCCGCCTTCTTCACGAACTGCTTGGTCATCCCGTCCTTCACGAGCGGCGCATCCCCGTCAACCGTCGCGGGACCGGCCGCGAAAGGCAGGTCGACAGTGTCGATGATCCGGTCGAAGAGGAGAGCCCGCTTGGCGGACTTGAGCTCCTTCGAGTCCTGCTCCGCCTCGGTCAGCTCGCGCAGGTCGCTCTCGAACTGCTCTCGCACCGGGCCGATCGCAGCCTCCAGGCGAATGCGCTCGAGGATGAGCCCGAAGCTGGACTTGACCTGCATCCGCTTGACGATGTCCTCCTCGGTGGAGGTCATCGAGAGCGGCGGGCAGAGCTCGTCGACCAACTCGTCGACGACAGCCGCGGCCTCGCGAAGGCCTTCGGCAGCGATCCGCTCGCGGATCCGGTCGCCGTGCGACGCCTCGAGCTCTTCCGTCAGATCGGTGTCGAGCCATTTCGGCTTGCCGGCCTGGCGGCGGAGATCCTCCTGCGCCTCGCACAGCTTCTTGATCTCGGCGTGCGCGAGATCGAGCGCCTCGAGCAGGACCTCTTCGGTCACCTCGTCGGCTCCGGCCTCGACCATCGTGAGACCGTCCTTGGTGCCGACCACGATCAGGTCGAACTTCGACTCCTCGGCCGACTCGGGCAAGGTCGGATTGATCACGAGCTGGCCGTCGATCTGGCCCACCCGCACGGCGCCGACCGGCCCGAAGAACGGCAGCGGCGACAACATGAGCGCAGCCGAGGCACCGTTGATGCAGAGGATGTCGTGCGCGGTAATCAGGTCGGCCGAGAGAATCGTGCAGATGACCTGAACCTCGTTCCTGAAGCCTTTGGGCCAGAGCGGGCGAATCGGCCGGTCGATCATGCGGGCGGTCAGGATCGCTTTCTCGGTCGGGCGCCCCTCTCGCTTGAAGAAGCCGCCGGGGATCTTCCCGGCCGCATACATCCGCTCCTCGACGTCGACCGTGAGCGGGAAGAAGTCCGCTCCCTCACGCGGCTCGGGCCGTCCGTGTGCCGTGGCGAGCACCATGCACTCGCCGGCTCGGACGACGACAGACCCGCCGGCCTGCTTGGCCAGCTTGCCGGTCTCGAACGAGATTTCCTCGCGTCCGACTGTGACCGACACTGCGGCCTGGGACGTTTCGATCGTACTCATACTGCCTCCTGTCTTCTTGCGGAGGACGGAGGCGGAGGTTTGAGGCAGACCCGGGCGCGGGGCTCCCTCAAACTTCCACCGGCGCCCTCCGCCGGCCCGGCGCTACCGGCGCAGGCCCAGTTCCTTGATGAGGTCTCGGTAGCCCTCCACGTTTCTCCGTTGAAGGTAGTTCAGAAGCCGACGGCGCTGGCCGACGAGCTTCAGAAGCCCTCGACGCGAGTGGTGATCTTTCTTATGCGTCCGCAGGTGCTCGGTGAGATAGGTAATGCGCCGTGTCAGCAGCGCCACCTGCACCTCCGGCGACCCGGTGTCCGAGTCGCTCTTTCCGTATGTGCCTACGACCTCTTGCTTCGCTTCCTTCGTCAGAGTCATTGGCCGTAGGCTAGCAAAGGTGCGGCACGCGTCCGGTGACGCTTTCGGCTCTCTGGCGGGCAAAAAGCGAGCCAGAGCAGGCAACGGCCTCACGCCGGGGATTGCCGCGGGCCACCCCGCTACGGCGGAGGCGGGCCTGGAGATCCTGGTCGAGGGTGGGACGGCAGCCGACGCGGCTGTGGCAGCCTCATTCGCCTCCTGCGTCGCCGAAACGGTCATGACGGGCCTCGCGGGCGGCGGGCACGCGCTCTGGCGGGATGCCGCCGAATCTCGGACGGAGCTTCTGGACTTCTTCGTCGCGGTGCCGGGCCTCGACGGCGCCGAGCGTGCGTCGGAGCTCCTGCGGCTGGAGGTGCCGTTCGGAACCGAGCTCGTCCACTACGCGGTCGGGATCGCCTCCTGCGCCGTTCCCGGCGTCCCGGCCGGCCTCGGCGCACTTCACCGGCGCCATGGGCGGCTGCCGTGGGAACGCCTCGTTCAGCCCGCCATCACCCTGGCGTCCGGCGGCGTCGAGATGCCGCCCGCCCATGCCGCCTGCCTCGCGATGCTTGCGCCCGTGATGACGATGCGCGAAGGAGCACGGATCTATGCGTCGGGCGGACGTCTCCTCGAGGCCGGGGAGAAGCTCGAACAACCCGGCCTGGCGGCTGCTCTGGCCCTCCTGGCAGAGGAAGGGCCCGAGAGCATGTACACGGGCTCGCTCGCCGAGGCCCTGCTCGAGCTCATGGAGGACCGCGGCGGCCTCGTCACGCAGGCCGACCTGGAGGCCTACCGGCCTGAATGGCTCGAGCCGGTCGTGGGTGACCACGGGGGCTACCGGATCGAGACTCGGGCCGGGCTTGCCCGGGTGGTCGAGACACTCGCCAACCTGCGGCCGGTGGGAGGAATGTCCGAGGCCGAGCGGGTGAGCGCGCTCGTCGCCGCGCTCGCAGAGATGCCTCCTCACGGCCACACCACGAACCTCGTGACCGTCGATGAGCTCGGCAACGCCTGCGTCTTGACGACAAGCCTCGGCCTCGGCTCAGGAGATTTTCTCCCGGGCTACGACCTCCACCTGAACAGCATGCTCGGCGAAGTCGACCTCGTCGTCGGTCCGCTCGAGGCGGGGATGCGGATGGAAAGCATGATGGCGCCGACACTTGCCGTCGACGACCAGGGGCCGGCACTCGCGATCGGTGCCGCCGGCGGAACGAGGCTCCGGAGCGCACTGGTTCAGGTGCTGACGGCAGTCCTCGATGAAGGCCTGGATCCGCAGCGCGCGGTCGAGCGGCCCAGGCTGCACCCCGTGGGCGAAGTTGTCCACGTGGAACCCGGCTTTGCGGCTGTGGCGCTGGACGGTCTCGAGGCTGAGGGGAAGCTCGTCAGGCGCTGGCCTGACGTTCACCACTATTTCGGCGGCGTCAGTGCGAGCGGGCGAGCGGGCCTGGCGGCGGACCCCCGTCGGAGCGGCTCGGCGCGGAGTCTTTCGTAGCCCAACTCTCCGACTCTGACCACCCGACGTAGCCGCATTGGGGGCATCCCGGGTTGTTTCGCACGGTCCCGCGTCCGGCCGGCTTCGAGTAGTTCGACTCGCAGGCGAGGCACTGCACTGTCATGACCAGGAAGATCCCGTCCACATGCACATCATCGTTCCGGGCCTCGAAATTGCACCTGCTCCTGGAAAAATCTTTACACCGGCGGTGAGGCCGAGCGCGCCTGGTCTGTGTCGCGCGTGATCTGCTCCACGAGGTCGGCTTCGCTCTCGAACGCGCGCTCGTCCCGCAGGCGCTCCCACAGCTCGAGCCGGAGGCGCGTGCCGTAGAGGTCGCCGCTGAAGTCGAGCAGAAAGGCCTCGATTCGCCGCTCGACGCCGCCGTAGTGTGGGTTGACGCCGATCGAGACCGCGGCGCGATGACCGAGAGCCTGGCCTGCGTAGATCCCGTACCTCGGGACGAGGATGCCCCGGTCGACCGACAGGTTGGCTGTCGGGAAGCCAAGCGTCCCGCCGCGCTGATCTCCGTAGACGACGGGGCCTTCGAGCTCCGGGGCGCGGCCGAGTAGAACGGCCGCATCGCGTATCTCACCGTTTTTCAAGTGCTCGCGGATCCGGCTGGAGGACACGCCCTCGAAGAGGGGCACGGCCCTTGCGTCGATTCCGAGCGCGCGCAGAAGCTCGAGATCACCGCGTCGCTTATGGCCGAACCGGAATCCCTCGCCCGCCAGGACGGTCCGGGTCCCGATCGGCTCGAGGACCTGAGTTACGAACTGTTCGGGCTCGAGCAGGGAGAGCGCGGTCGTGAACTCGACAACGAGGACGTCGGCAACCCCTGCTGCTTCGAGCAGCTCGAGTCGGCGCGCGAACGTCGAGAGGAGCTCGACCTCGTAGCCCAGGACCGCTCGCGGATGCGGGTCAAAGGTGACGACCGTGGGCCTGAGGCCCGTTGCGACGACCGCGTCGATAACGCTGCGATGACCGCGATGGACGCCGTCGAAGGTGCCGACGGCGACCGCCCGTTCGGCCGACTCCAGCTCTTCGGGCGTACGCGCGACGTTCACGCGAGGACAGTCTCCGGGCGGATGTCGCGGCCGTTCGAGCGACCGATTGCAACCAACTCCTGCCCGAGCGTGAGCGCCACCGGCCCCTCCGCTTGTCCGGGGATCTCACGGCCGGTGGTGATCAGCCGGCGCTCGTCGGCGTCGAGATCGCGGCGGGGCAGGAAGGACACAGCCATGAGCGGAGGCAGGACGTTCGTCTCGGAGGCATCGTCGATCGAGAATGGGCCGACGTGAGTCCGCCGTAACGCCACGCAGTGGCCGCCGAGTGCGTCGGCGATCGCCCGGACGTACGTCCCGCTCGAGACGTGGAGCGCCAGCACTGCGCTCGGGGGCTCGTACCGAACGATCTCGAGCGAATGAATCGTGCTCTGGCGCACCGGCATCTCGACCGCAACCCCGCGCCGGTGAAGCCGGTAGGCACGCTCACCGCCGATCTTGACTGCGGAGGCGGCGGGAATTGTCAGCTCGACCTCTCCGCGGAGCGCCTCGATCTCCTCCCGCGTCGCGATCTCCGTTTCTTCGAGCTCCTCGCCTTCGGGATCCCCGGTGGTCGTTCGCAAACCGAGCCGGACCTCGGTCTGGTAGCGCTTGTCCAGCCCAACCAGGTATTGCGCGAGGCGGGTGGCCCTGCCGAGGAGGACGAGCAGCAGGCCGCTTGCGAACGGATCGAGCGTGCCCGCGTGCCCCGCCTTGAGGCCGGTGGTCCCCCGCAAGCGCTTGACCACGGCGAATGACGACGGCCCGACCGGCTTGTCGACAAGCACCAGGCCCCCCGCAGCGGGCTCGATACTCAAGCGGGCAGCTTCCGACACGATTCGCGAGCCACACGCGCGATTCTCCCGGATAGGCTCAACGCGGTGGGTGGCACGCGGCCGGCCCCAGTCGGGTCGCCGCCGCCGAGGCTAGCTAGGCCTGCGCCAGGAACTCGCGCCGAATGAACTCGGTGATCTCCTCGACGCTCGCCTCGGATGGGAAGCCGGCCGCCTGCTTATGGCCCCCTCCCCCGCTCTTGCGGGCGATCGCCGAGACGTCGAGGCCCTGCTCGGTCGTCCGCAGACTGACTCGTCGGAGCGGGCCATTTCGCGTCGGAGGCTCGCGGATCAGTGCTGCCATCTCTGAGCCTTCGACCGCACGCAGCGAGTCGATGATGCCCTCGGAGAAAGGCTCCTCCGCGCCCGCGAGCTCAAAGTCGTCCTTCTCGAGGTGCGAGATCACGAGCCGGCCCCCCTCGAGCAGCTGCGCATGCTCGAGCGCGCGCGCGAGCAGCTTCAGCTTCGCGAACGACACGTTCTCGTACACACCCTGGAACACCCTGTGGACGTCCGCGCCCGCTTCGACCAGCTCGGCGGCAAGACGGAGCGCCTTCGCGGTCGTGTTCGCGTACTGGAAGCGCCCGGTGTCGGTCACGATCGCGATGTAGAGCGCCTCCGCAATCAGCGGAGTCAGATCGACGCCGAGCTCTGCAAGGACGTCTCTCAGGATCTCACCGGTCGACGAGGCATCCGAGACGATCAGGTTCAGATCTCCGAACCTGGAGTTGTCGTGGTGGTGATCGATGTCGATCACGAGCGGCGCGTCGTCGAGGAGCCGCCGGTGCTCCGGCCCGAGGCGGCTTTCGTTGGCGGCGTCGACCACGAGCAGCACGCGCTCGGAGACGTCGTCCGGAAGCGTGCGCACCAGGTCGTTAAGAGCCATGAAGCGGTACTCCCGCGGGAGCGGGACCTCGCCGAAGAGGTACATGACCGCGTCCTTGCCGAGCTCGCGGAGAGCGAGCGTCATCGCTACCAGCGAACCGAGGGCGTCTCCGTCGGGGTTCTCGTGGGTGGTCACGACGAAGCGGTCGTGAGACCTGATCGCATCGGCGATCTTTCGCAGGTCAGTCTGCGTTGGGTTCGTCTGGAGAGAGCTCATCGATGAGCTTGGAGAGGCGGACGCCTTCCTCTATCGACTGATCGTACTCAAACCTCAACTGTGGAGTTCGCTTCAGATGGAGCTCCCGGTTGACGCGCGCCTGCAGGGGCGCACGGGAGGACTCGAGTCCGGCGAGAGTGGCATCGCGTTTCTTTTCCGAGCCGAGCACGCTGACGAATACTGTCGCTTGCCTGAGGTCCGTGCTCGCCCTGACGCCCGTGACTGTCACGAAGCCGATTCGAGGATCCTTGAGCTCGCCGATCCCCTCGGAAAGCACCTCGCGAAGGGCCTCGTTGACCCGGCGCATGCGCTCAGGCATCGGGAGCGACGACCTCCCTCTGGGTTGAGACGAGTTCGAACGCCTGCGCGCTCAGATACCGCTCGGCCGCATCGAGGAGCTCCATCGTCTCGGTGTGGCCGCGGGCCACGCACGCGACCGTGAGCCGGGCGCGCTGCCAGACGTCGTGATGGTCTACCTCTGCCACGGATGCCCCGAAGCGGCGGTGGAGCTGAGCCTTGGCCGAGAGGAGCTCCTTCCGCTTCCCCTTCAGGGAGTGATTGTCCGGGAAGTGGAGCTCGACCGACAGGATGCCGACGTAGCCGGCGCCCACGGCCAGAGCCCTACGCGCTCGCCTCGGCCTCTGCCTCGGCGGCGGCGGCCGGCTGGCCGTTGCCGGGGACCTCGAGGTCGGTGCGCTCGATCTCGCGCGTCTCGTAGGCCTCGAGGACGTCGCCTTCCTTCACGTCGTTGAAGCCGTCGAGGAGGATCCCGCACTCGAATCCGGCCTGCACTTCGCGCGCGTCCTCCTTGAAGCGCTTGAGGTTCGCGATCGTGGTCTCGTAGACCACGGTGCCGTCCCGGATGACGCGGATCTTGGCGTTTCGACGGATGACGCCGCTCGTGACGTAGCAACCCGCGATGACACCCACCCGCGAAGCGCGGAAGAGGGCACGCACCTCAGCCTCACCGAGCGTCTCCTCGACCTGCTCCGGCGCGAGCATGCCGACCAGCGCCTGCTGGATCTCATCGGTCAGCTGGTAGATGACGCGGTACGTGCGGAGGTCGACTCCCTCACGCTCGGCGAGCGCGCGCGCCTCGGCATTGGGGCGAACGTTGAAGCCGAGCACGATCGCGTTCGACGCCGAAGCGAGCATGATGTCGCTCTCGGAGATAGCACCGATGCCCGTGTGGATCACGGTGACGCCGACCTCGGGGTGGTGGATCTTGCCGAGCTCGCCGACGATCGCCTCGACCGACCCCTGGACGTCGGCCTTCACGATCACGTTCAGCTCCTTGAGGGCTCCCGCCTCCATCTGAGTGAAGAGATCCTCGAGCGAGACGCTCTTCTTCGAGCTCCGCGACATCTGCTCCGCTCGCAGCCGCTGGCCGCGCAGACCCGCAAAATGGCGCGCCTGGCGATCGTTCTCGACCACCTTCGCGTACTCGCCGGCGCCCGGTGGCTTGTCGAAGCCGAGGATCTCGACCGGAGTCCCGGGGCCGGCCTCCTTGACGCGCTCGCCCCGGTAGTCGTGGAGCGCCCGCACCTTGCCCCAGGCATCGCCCGCGACGATCGCATCCCCCACCTTCAAGGTGCCACGCTGGATCAGCATCGTGGCCACAGGCCCGCGGCCGACGTCGAGCCGGCTCTCGATAATCGGCCCGGAAGCCTCAGCTTTCGCGTTCGCGGTCAGCTCGAGCTCGGCATCCGCGACCAGGAGGATCTTCTCCAGAAGCTCGTCGAGCCCTTCGCCGTTCTTTGCGGAAACGTCCGCGTACTGGGTCGTCCCGCCCCACTCCTCCGGTTGGAGCTCCTGCTGGACGAGCTCCTGGCGAACGCGAGTCGGATTTGAGCCTTCCGTGTCGATCTTGTTGACGGCGACCACGATCGGCACCTCGGCCGCGCGTGAGTGGCTGATCGACTCGAGTGTCTGCGGCTTCACGCCGTCGTCAGCGGCGACGACGAGGACGGCGATATCCGTCACCTTGGCGCCGCGTGCGCGAAGGGCCGTGAACGCCTCGTGGCCCGGTGTGTCCAGAAAGGTGATGCGCCTGTCGTTGTGATCGACCTGGTAGGCGCCGATGTGCTGTGTGATGCCGCCGGCCTCGGTCTCGACCACCGCCGACTTGCGGATGGCGTCCAGCAGCGTCGTCTTGCCGTGGTCGACGTGCCCCATGATCGTCACGACGGGAGGCCGCGCGCTCAGATCTTCTTCGCTGTCCTCGTAGATCTCGGGCTCGAACTCTTCCTCGTCCGCATGCTTGATCTCGACCTCGCGCTCCAGCTCGGTCGCGATCAGCTCGATCGAATCGTCCCCGAGTGACTGGGTGATGGTGACCATCTCCCCGACCCCCATCATGATCTTGATGATCTGCGGGACCGGGACTCCGAAAGCGGCCGAAAGCTCCTTCACGGTCGCTCCGGAGGCGACCGTCACCTTGCCGGTCGGCGGTGGCGCGGGCGGCGCGCTCTCGCGAGGCGCTCGCGGTGCTTCGCGCTGGCCCGGACGGTCGGGACGCGGCCGTGCCGCGCCCGAGTCGATGACGACGCGGCGCTTGCGGCGACCTGAGCCTCCGGCTCGCGGCCGCAGAGGCCTGTTGGGGCGGTTTTTGCCGTCAGCCATGGGCTCTAGCCTAGTCCGCCTCTAGAAACCTGTCCAAGGGTCGGACCACCGTCACGCGACGCCTGAGCGTCCGCGCGAACGCCTGGCGAGCCGTCGCCCGCTCCAGGCAGGCAATCCGAGGACACGTGTAGGCGCCGCGTCCGCTTGCTTTGCGAAGCGGATCGATCGTCAGCTCGCCCTGGGGCGCCACGAAGCGAAGGAGCTCCCCCTGCGAGCGCTTCCGGCCGCACCCGACGCAGGTCCTGATCGGTGAGCTCACGATGCAGCGCTCTCGCCCTCCTCGCTCGGTCCGGCGGGCACCTCGACGGTCTCCTCCGCGGCGGCCGCACCGGGTGGTGGAACGTCATCCACCGCTTCCGGCTCCTCGGTCGCCTCGAGCTCGCTCGCAGCCTCGGCGATCGGCGCGCTCTCCGCTCCTACGACCTCTTCGCCGGACGTGACCTCGGTCGTGCCCTCGGCGTCCGGATCGCCGTCCACCGGCTCCGCATCTTCCGGGCCTGCGACCGGGACTGCTTCCTCGGGAGCAGGCATCTCGCCGGCCTCTTCGCGCGCGGCGAGCTCCCGGTGGGCCGGGATACCGCAATACCGCGAACCTGGGATCGACGCGTTCGGGCACCGCTTCCCGTTCGAGAGCAGCGCGGCGCACCGGCCGGAGAATTCCTCGTCGACACCGCCTCCATAGGCGGCGTCGGCCTCTGCCTGCGCGAACTCGGCCTCGGACTGGATGTCGACCTTCCAGCCGGTCAGGCGGGCCGCCAGACGAGCATTCAAGCCCTCTTTCCCGATTGCGAGCGAGAGCTGGTCGTTCGGGACGATGACCGTGGCCTCACGGGATTCGTCGTCGACCAGCACCTCGCGCACGCGCGCCGGCGAGAGTGCCTTCGCTAGGAAGCGAGCAGGCTCGCTGTTCCACGGGATGATGTCGATCTTCTCGCCTCGAAGCTCCGAGACGACCATCCGGACTCGAGAGCCCCGCGGTCCGACGCAGGCACCGACCGGATCGACGCCCTGGGCGTGCGACTCGACCGCGATCTTCGACCGGTAGCCGGGCTCGCGGGCGACGCCGCGGATCTCGACCAGGCCATCGGCGATCTCCGGCACCTCGAGCTCGAAGAGCGTCTTGATGAGCTCGGGATCGCGACGCGACAGGATCACCTGCGGGCCCTTCGTGCCCGACCTCACCTCGGTGATCACGGCCTTGATCCGGCTGCCCTGCTCGTAGCGCTCGCCGTCCACCTGCTCGGAACGTGGGAGGAGCGCCTCGACCTTCCCGAGGTCGACGAGCACGTTGTTCCGGTCGCCGGCCTGCTGGACGATGCCCGTCACGACCTCGCTGACGCGGTCGACGTACTCGTCGTACATCATCGCCCGCTCGGCCTCTCGGATCCGCTGCTGGATGACCTGCTTGGCCGTCTGTGCGGCGATGCGGCCGAAGTTCTCCGGGGTGACGTCGGCGCGCTTCACCTGCTCGGGAGCCACATCCGACCAGTCGATATCGAGGTCGTCGTCCGAGATCAGGGTGTGCGAGCGCTCGCCGTTCTCGATCTCGAGCCGCTCGAGCTCCTCGAGGGTTCGCTCACGAGCCTCCTCGATGAGGCGGGTCTCGATGTCCGCGGGGAGCTCGATCGAGAACACGCGAAAGTCGCCGTTCCCGTCGATCTCGACCGCCGCATGGCGGGAAGCGCCGGGCGTCTTCTTGTACGCCGCGAGCAGCCCGTCCTGAAGGGCGGAGATCAGCGTCCCGGTTTCGATGCCCTTGTCTCGCTCGATCTCTCTGACTGCTTCCAGTATCTCTCGGCTCATCGCTGCTCCAGCCCTTCGTCGATCAGATTTCCCCGCACGATCGCGTCGTAAGGGACCTCAAACTCCCGCTCTTCGGTCGCGATCCTGAGTTGCCGCTCTTCCGCGGCCACGATCTCCCCACGGAAGCGTCTCCGGCCCTCGAGCTCGACCGCAGTCCTGAGCGCGGCCTTCCGCCCAATGGCCGCCGCGAAGTGCTCAGGCTTCCGAAGCGGACGCGCAAGCCCTGGAGACGAGACGTCGAGGCGGTAGCGGTCGAGGTAGCCGCGTAGGGCGCTCGTCACTTGCTCGCAGAGCGCATGGTCGACGCCGTTCGGATGGTCGATATAGACGCAGAGCCGCTCGGGGCCGCCGAGCTCGACGGCCACGACCTCGACGTCAGGGAGGCGGCTTTCGACCGTCTCCTCAACCTCGCGATGGAGTTCTCGCTCTTTTTCGTGAACTTGGGTCATTTTTGCTGTCCTCTCGCAAAAAATGGGCGCCGCGCGCCCATTTCTCCAAGCGGGGAAATGTGGTCTGGGAAGGATAGCAGCGGGGCCGCGAACCGTCGTCTCGCCGCTTAGCGGCGAAGGCTTTCGAGCGCCTGCTGATAGTCGCGGCTCTGTGGCCGGAAAAACCGGGCCAGCTTGTAGTGCCCCGCCGCCTCGTCGGGACGGCCCTGCTTCTCGAGACAGCGTCCGAGCGCGAAATGCCCGTAGTGGTCGATGGGGGCGATCTCGAGTAGCTCGCGGAACTCCCGCTCGGCCTCCGAGAAGCGCCGGATGCGGAAGTACGCGATCCCGAGCGCCTCGCGGATGGACGCCTTCCCCGGCTCGCGCTTCTTCGCTTTCTCGAGCGCGACCGTGGCCTGAGCGTTCAGCCCGGCAGCGAGGTGTTCGCGGCCTCTTCGGTAGAGGTCATAGGTCGTCTCGGTCATCCGTCTAGTTTTTACCCAAGATAGGGGAAGTTGTGCCGCGCCAGGTCTTCCGGATACGTGAGGTCACGGGTCGGTCCGAGGTCGAGCGCGAGCATCGTCTCGCCAGCCTCCAAAAGCCGCCGCCCGGCCTCCGCGAGCTCGTAGGGCGGCCCCGGTAGCCCTTTCAGCCGGCCCACGAAACGATCGTCGAGAAACCAGAGTGGCGCGGCCGCGAGCACTCGCGCTCCCACGTGGTCGTCGTCCTCACCGCCGAGCGCGGTCACCTTCCCCTCCGAGACTCGCACTGTGGCCCGGTGGGCGGGCTCCCCGCTAGCGACGGGACGAACGCCCAGGCCGCCGGCCGCTCCGGACGCCGACCAGACCGCAGCGGACCGTCCGATGTCGCCGCGGCTGAAGACCGTGTCGGCTCCGGCCACGAGGAGAGGCGGCTCCGGACCGGCCTCCAGGGCCCGCCGCACGGCATCAGCGGAGCCGTCCGGCACCGGCTGTCTGGCATACCGGATCGAGAGGCCGAACCCGGAGCCGTCGCCGAGCAGGGCCTCGACCTGCTCGGCGAGGTGCCCGACCACCACCGTGACCTCGGAGAGACCGGCTGCCCGCAGCTCGCGCAGGAGGGTCGCGATCGCCGGGCGTCCGTCAATCGGGAGCACGGGCTTTGGCCAGCGCTCGGTCAACGGGAGTAGCCGCCGCCCCTCCCCGGCAGCCAACACGACCCCGCTGAGTTGCACTAGGACGTAAGCGAACGCGCGCTGAGCGTCCCGCGCAAGCGGCGGCCGAAGCCCAACTGGCGTCCGAGCTCACGGCGCAGGAGCCGGAGCTCGCGGCGGGCCCGGCGCATTGCGGGCCCAGACTCTGCCGGGGGTCCGAACCGCGCCTCCGAGAGGCTGTGGACGTACGGATCCGCATCGACGGCGAATTCGGTCTCGAGCAACTCCCCGAGCTCCGAGAGGGTCAGGCTCGGGTGAGCTTCGACACCCTGGTCGGCCAGGTAGCCGACGAGATCGCTGCGGCACGCCGACGCGATCCGGCGCGGGTCTCTCGAAGCAAAGCGAAGCTGGCGCCGCGCCGTCTTTGCAGCCAGCAGGAAAAGCGCGCCGCCGCCCAGGAGCAGGCCGACGAGCTTGAGCAGGGCCGCTCCGCCGCCGTCGCCGCTTTCCTCGGCGGTCGCGTTCGGGTCGCCGCCACGCGAGCCAGGCCCGGTGGCGCCGACCTCGTTCCGCCGGTTCCTGAGCGTCCCGCCGCTGTTGTCCGTGGTAACGGTGTTGTAGTACCCAGCGGCGATGGCCGCGAAGGCACCCGGAAGCCCGGCGATCGCGCCGTCCCCCGGGTTGAACGCAGCTGCGGTCGTGGAGTACTCGGCGTCCAGGTTTCCCCGTCCCGGCGTGGGGTCGAACGCCAGCCAGCCACGGCCCGGGAAGAACACCTCGACCCACGTATGAGCGTTGTGGTCGGTAACCGTCCACTCGTGCCGGTTGGGATCCCATTTGCCGCTCGTGAATCCCGCTGCGACCCGCGCCGGCACGCCGACGAACCGGAGCATCAGCGCCATCGCGCCTGCGTAGTGCTGGCAGTAGCCGCGCTTGTCCTTCAGGAAGGCGACCAGCGGGGGCTCCCCGAACGGAGCGTCGGGCGGCGTCTCGTCGTAGGTGAACCCACCTCCGTCGTCGTTTCTGAGCCAGGCCTCCAGGACGGCGGCGGCGGCATACGGCGTCCCGGACCCCTTCGTCAGCGAAACGGCGGTCTGGTACAGACCGCGGTGTGCGAGGAGGAACGAGTCGTTGGTGGTCGCGAAGAGAGCGTTCATGAACTGCTCTCGGCCCATTGCTCCGAACTCCGGCACCTCGACCCCGGAGAGCGGTTCGAAATACCGCGCGTCGAGCTCGTCGGGATACATCGTCCCGGCGCCTGCCAGTTGGCTCGGCTTGGCCTTCGACACGTAGCTCCAGGCTGTGTACTTCTGGCCTTGACGCAGGGTCTGCTCGAGGGTCACGATGCCGCTCGGCCCCGTCTGGTAGTTGGAGCTGGTACCCGGGGCCCACCGCACGGGCTGTGCCGATGCGATCAGATGGTTGTCACGGAGGGCCTGAAGCGAGACCTCCTGCTTGACCCAGTTCTCCTGCTTCTTTCCGGCGGCGGGCAGGAGCGGGTCGTCGCTGCCGACGTCGATCTCCTCCTGAGACGGCTTGGGCTCGCTCAGATCGCTCGTCTCGTTCCAGGTGCCGCCGTTGTAGTCCTCGAGCACCGTCGCGCGCCAGTAGAGCTGGCGGCGGGGCCCGTCGACCTGAACCCGCATGACGACAGTCTTCTTCTTCGGAAAGCGGAGCCCCTCGTAGTTCGACGTCCAGACGTAGGAGACGCTGACCGCTTTGTCCGGCCGGTCGTAGAGATCCCACTGCTGCCAGCGAAGGAATGCCCCCTTGGCGACGGCCTCCGTGGAAGATGCGCCCACGGCGGCAAGCACCAGCAATCCGCCGACCACGAGCGCGGGAGCGAGCCCCCGGAGCGTCCTGCCACGCGCGCGGAACAGGAAGAGGATGAAGAGCATTCCTGCGAGCGCCAGCGCTCCGGCCAAGAGCGGGTTGTCGCCCGGAAGGAGCGTCGCCGGCCACCCCACTCCAACGAGCAGGGCAAGGCCCGCCCCGACCGGGCGTCGCGCAGCGGCCAGCATCCCCACGAGCGCCGAAAACCCGAAGACGGCCAGCAAGATGAGCCCGTGCATGGTCGGGTAGTCGACGCGGTCGAACGGGAGGGTGGCGTCGTAGAAGTCCTGGAGGCCGTCTCGCGCCGCGCCCAGGACTGGCCCGAAGAAATCATGCCCGCTCCCGGGCCGGGCCTCCAGCGGCGAGACCTCCCACGCAATTCCGGCAGCGAAGATCGTCGCGAGCAGAAGGACTCCGGCGACCACCGCCCGTCGCCGTCCCAACGCAACCGCGAGCGTCGGCAGGAGCGCGATTCCGATCACGGCGAGGACAGCACCCCGCGGCGCCTCACGCTGCTCGAGCCTGAACCAGCTCACGGTGGTGAGCACGGCGGCGAGCACGAACGCGGTGAGCGCCCTAGCCAACCGCGGCTCCTGCCCGGGAGGCTCCGGAGAGCTTCGCCGCCAGGTCGTCGCCGCGCCGCAGGACCGCCACCGCGATGCCTGCGCGTTCGAGGCGAATGAGCTGGCCGCTTGCATCGTGATCCGGGCGGTTCGGCTCGGCGCCGAAGCTGCGTGGATCGACGTAGACCATCGTGGCCGGGTGGTGTGCACCTGCGCGCTGCAGGAGCTGCTCGATCAGCTTGGGCGACAGGGAAGCCGTCACAACCGTGAGCTCGAGCGCCCGGGCGGCGGCGCCTGCTTCGTCCGCGACGAGCGTCGAGGCGGCGAGATGACCGTCCGGCTCGACCGCAGCCAGGATCTCGAGCGCCAGGTGCCAGTCGCCCTCGAAGGAGTGCACCCGCTGGTAGCACGGGGTGCGGGCGTTCACGATCAGCGAGGAGCGGCGAGCACGCTTGGCCTGTGCAAGCAGAATCGAGCCGGCAGCACGCACTTGGAGCTCGAAGGTGGAGTCGGGTGGGCTCCCGACCACCACGCCGCCGTCGGCGTCCAGAAGCACGGCCGTCTCGTCGCGCGGTGCGTCCTCGAGCTCCTTGACCATGAGCTGCCCGCGGCGTGCGGTCGAGGGCCAATGAACGCGGCGAAGCGACTCCCCTTGCTCGTACTCCCGGACGGAATGGAGCTCGAACCCTGTCGTGCGGCGCATGAGCAGTCGACGGCCTCCCGGCGTGCGGGCGCCCGCGTCCGAGAAGAGGCTCTCGAGCTCAACAAGGCGGGGATAGACGAGCAGCGACTCACGCCTCGGAAGCGGCACCTCGATGCGCTCGAGCCCGAATGGGTCCTCGATCACGACCTCGGCCGATTCGATCGGGTACCGCCCCCTGGGGACATCGTGGAGGACATAGCGACCACGCAGACGTCCTCCGTGCCGGGTCAGCACGGTCTCGCGGGCGCCGATCCTTGCGATCCGTTCCGTGACGACCAGACTCCCGGTTGGGAAGCTGCCCTCGACCTCGAGCTCCAGCTGGACCGGAACGTCGTCGCCGGCCATGTGGTCGCCCTGGCCCAGCGAACGGCGGAGCGTCATCGGCTTTCGGAGGAGTCGCACCCAGACAGCCGCACCCCCGACCGCGAGCACGAGACCGACGGCGACCGGATAGAGCGGCTCCGAGCCGAAGCCCCACGCGACGAGGTACGTCAGGCCGCCGAACGCGAGGATCCAGCGGCCGCGGTCGGTCAGCATCGCGGTTAGACCGGGACGGGAGTCCGCTCGACGAGGTCGCGGACGAGATCGACACCGTCCAGACCGGCGGAGCGAGCCTCGGGAGCGAGGATGAGCCGGTGGGCGAGCACGGACGGCGCGATCTCCTTCACGTCCTCCGGGACGACGTAGTCGCGCCCTGCAGCCAGTGCACGCGCCTTGGCGACCCGAAGCAGATTGATGCCGGCCCGTGGGCTCGCGCCCAGGTGAAGCCGGCTGTCTCCGCGGGTCTGGCGCAAGAGCGTCACCACATAGCGGTTGACGCTCTCCTCGACGAAGACCCGCCGGGAGTCCTCGATCGCTCCGATCACGTCCTCGGCGCTCGCGACCGGAGTCAGGGACGCGAGCGGGTCCTCGGTCGTCTGCTCGTTCAGCATCCGCGCTTCGGCGGCAAGCGGCGGGTAGCCGATCGCGATTCGCATCGTGAAGCGGTCGAGCTGCGCCTCGGGCAGCGGATACGTGCCTTCGTACTCGATCGGGTTCTGGGTCGCCATGACCATGAACGGCGGCGCCAGCCCGTAGGAGCGGCCGTCGACCGTTACCTGGCCTTCCTGCATGCACTCGAGGAGCGCAGCCTGGGTCTTCGGCGACGTCCGGTTGATCTCGTCGACGAGCAGGACGTTCGCGAACACCGGGCCCGGACGGAACTCGAACTCGTTCGACCGCTGGTCGAAGACGTTCACGCCCGTCACATCCGAAGGCAGCAGATCGGGAGTGAACTGCAGCCTCGAAAAGGAGAGGTCGACGGAGCGCGCGAGCGCCTTCGCGAGGGTCGTCTTCCCGACCCCGGGAAGGTCTTCGATGATCAGGTGCCCCTCGCTGAAGAGACACAGCACCGCGAGGTCGAGCGTGTTGTCGGGCGCGTGCATGACGCGGCGCAGGTTCTCGGTGATGCGCCTGGCCAGGTCGGCCGACCGCGTCGCCTGAACCGGTTCCCTCACCCCCGCCACCTGCTCTTCCATCAGTCTCCTCTCAGGAGCGTCGCGACCTCGTCGAGGATAGCCGCCGCAACCTCCGGTTTGGATCGCTTGCCCACCTTCCGCTCGCCTCGGTCCGACACGAGGACTACTTCGTTGTCCTCGGCGTCGAAGCCGATGTCCGACCGGGATACGTCGTTAAAGACGAAAAAGTTCCCTCCTTTGACTGCAAGCTTCTCGCGAGCCCTCGCGAGCCCGCTCTCGCCCTCGTCGGCGGCGAAGCCGACGAGCACCTGCCCGTTCGTGCGGCGCCGTGCGAGCTCCGCGAGGATGTCCTCCGTCGGGTCGAGTGTGATCGTCCACGGCTCCTTGCTCTTCGGACGCTTGCCACCGATCGGTTCACGCGGGGAGTAGTCCGCGACTGCCGCTGCCATGAGGACGACGTCCGCATCGGCCCGCGCCAGGGTCTCCCGGGCAAGGTCCGCGGCAGTCGGCGTCGCGATCACCTCGATGCCGGGTGTAGGCGCGACGGATCCGTTTGCGAGGAGGAGAGTCACGTCGGCGCCCCGGCGCCTCGCCTCCTCGGCGAGCGCGATTCCCATGCGCCCGGACGAGCGATTGCCGAGGAAACGCACGGAATCGAGCGGCTCGCGGGTCCCCCCGGCGGTGACGAGGACACGCTTGCCGGCGAGCCCAATCGTGCTAGTCGGGACGGGGTTCCAACCTGAGAGCTCGCGAATCCGCTCCAGGATGGTCGCCGGCTCGGCCATCCGGCCGGCGCCGGACTCTCCCTCGGCGAGCTCGCCCGACTCCGGCCCCACGAGCTCGACGCCGCGTTCCCGAAGCGTGGCCACGTTGGCCCGCGTCGCGGGGTGCTCCCACATGCGAACGTTCATGGCGGGGGCGACGACGAAGGGCCCCCGGAAAGCCAGGGCGGCCTCGGTCAGGACGTTGTCGGCCAGGCCGTGCGCGAGCTTCGCCAGCGTGTTCGCCGAGAGCGGCGCCACCACGAACAAGTCGAACTGCGCCAGGTGCGGGTACAGCTCCCGCATCGGCTCCTGGCGAGCCAACCCCGCGAAGGTCTGGGACGTGACGAATCCCTCCGCCTCGGGCGTCAAGACGGGCACCACCTCGTGACCGTCCTGCACGAGCAGGCGAACGAGCTCGCAGGCCTTGTAGGCGGCGATGCTCCCTGTGACTCCGAGCAGTACCCTCAAGCCTCTCGCCGTCCTCCGACCTACCGACGACTCGGTACGGGCGCTAGCGCGTGTACTCGTACTTGATCTTGCCCTCGGCGATCTCTTCGAGGGCCATCGTCAAGTAGTTCTTCGAGCGTGACTCGACGAGCGGCGGTGGAAAGTCGTCGAAGGTGCCCTCGCCGAGCTGGTGGTGGTAGTTGTTGATCTGCCGAGCGCGCTTCGCAGCGATGATCACGAGCGCGTACCGGGAGTCGACCTCGTTCAGGAGGTCGTCTATGCGTGGATGGATCATGTACGCGACAGTCTAGCGGTAGCGTTGATTTCACCGCGGACAACATCCTCGAGCCTGTCGACGGCGCTGTCGAGGTCGTCGTTGACCACGACGTAGTGGAAGTCGCCCGCTTGCCGCTTCTGCTCCCGCGCCATCTCGAGGCGTTCGTCGATCTCGCCGGCACTCTCTGTCGCCCGCTCGAGGAGGCGCCGCTCGAGCTCCGGAAGTGGAGCATCGACGAAGATCGTGACGCTTCCCGGGACCTCGTTCCGGACCGTCCGCGCGCCTTCGAGCTCGAGCTCCAAAACCGGGATCCGACCAGACTCGGTGATGCGGGCGATCTCGGATCGCAAGGTGCCCGACCGCTGGCCCCAGGGGAAGCGGACGTACTCGAGCAGCTCGCCGTCCGCGAGGCGGCGGTCGAACTCTTCGTCCGAGACGAACCAGTAGTCGCGCCCGTCGACTTCCTCCGGTCGCCGCTCTCTGGTCGTCGCCGAAACGGCCAGCTCGAGCTCGGGAATGCGCGCCAGGAGTCTCGCTATGAGCGTCCCCTTGCCGGCCCCCGACGGGCCGGTCACCACGAAGACCTTGGGGCGGCCGGTCAGCGGTGCAGGAGCCCGACCAGCTCGGCCCGCTGGCGCTCAGAGAGCCCGCCCACGGTCTTCGACTGGCTGATCCGGCACTGGTTGAGGAACCGGGCGGCTTTGACGCGGCCGAACTTCGGGACCACCATGAGGATGTCGATCACCTTCGCCGTCTCGACGTACTCCGGTGGATTCCTGAGGACGCTCTCGATCTTGACGGCCCCGGCCTTCAGATCTTTCTTCAGCTGCGCGCGGCGAACACGGATCTCGTTCGCCCGGCGCAGTGCCTCCATGCGCTGGTCGAGCGATCTGAGAGGAGCCTGCACTTGCGTCCGGGAAGCCTGCATGGCGCGGCATTCTAGCACTGCCCCGCCCGGGTTCAAGTCGAACCATTTTCGAGGTTTTGCAGGTGTTTTTGTCTATACCGACAACAGGGCGGCGTCTTTCGCATGCGCGATGCCACGGGCATCGGCGACTTCGGAGAGTCCGATGGCAGCCAGCTCGGAGGCCAGCTCGGCGCGAACCCGCGCTGGCGCTCCAGGCTCTCGGAAGAAGATCGTGCCGAGGCCGACAGCCGAGGCTCCGACCGCGATCAGCTCCAGCGCATGGCGCCCCGACTCGACGCCACCGACGCCGACGATCGGGAGCTCCGTGACCAGGTAGCACGCGTGCACCGCGGCGAGCGCGATCGGACGTAGGGCCGGACCCGAGAGCCCTCCGGTCGAGGTCGCAAGCGTCGGTGCCAGCGTCTCTTCGTCGAGTGAAAGGCCCCGGATCGTGTTCACGAGCGTGAGTCCGTCCGCTCCCGCTCGCTCGGCCGCCACCGCGACAGCCGCGACGTCGGGCAGCGCCGGCGAGAGCTTCGCGTAAAGGGGCTTCGCGGTTGCCGAGCGGGCAGCTGCCACCAGGTCGCTGACCCCTCCGTCCGGCGCCTGAACATTCGGGCACGAGAGGTTCAACTCGATCGCCGCCACCTCGTCACGTTTGTCGAGACGCTCGCAAAGGGCTCCGTAGTCAGGCACGGAAAAGCCTCCGACCGAGACCCAGATGGGGATGCCCAGGCGAGCGAGCTCGGGCAGCGAATCGGCCAGGAAGCGGTCGATGCCGGGATTTTGGAGGCCGATCGAGTTCAGCATCCCGACCTCGCTCTCCGCGATCCGAACCGGGGCGTTCCCCTCCCGCGGGAGCGGCGTCACGGTCTTCGTGACGAAGACGTCGAGTCCACGCGCGACCTCGGGGGCGGCCAGCGCGTCGAGACATCCGGAGCCGTTCAGGATCATGCGGCGGCGGCCTCGCGGCTCGAGTCCGGAGCGGCAAGCACGTCGCGACCCCTCAACACCGGTCCTTCCAGGCACAGCCGCCGGAGCTGCCCTCCCACCTCGACGACGCAGCCGTAGCAGGCGCCGAACCCGCAGGCCATTGGCGCCTCCCATGCCAGCTGAGCCTCGGGAGCGATGCGCGCGACGGCCCGGAGCATCGGCTCGGGCCCGCAGGCGAGGAGATCCCGGGAGGGCTCGAGCGCCTCGGTGACGAGCACGGGGTCGATGACGACTTTGGCTCCCGGAAGCAGCGCCGCGGCTTTGGCGTGGCGCTCACTCCTGAAACCGAGGACGACCGGCGCGCCCCCGAGTCGCTCGGCTAGATACGGGAGAGGCGCGATGCCGATGCCGCCGCCTACCAGAAGGGGGCGGTCGACATCGAGTCGATACCCGTTTCCCAGTGGGCCGAGCACGTCGACCTGGTCGCCCGCCTCCAGCGCCGCAAGCGCCCGAGTGCCCCTGCCCACGGGATCGATCAGGAACGCCAGCTCGCCGGGCGGGGCGAGACAGAGGCTCATCGGCCTGGGCAGAGCGTGACCCTCCGGGGTCAGCATGAAGAATTGCCCCGGCTCGCCAGGATCGAGGTCGCCGCGACGGAGCCGGACCAGCCGGTACGGCCCCACGGGCCCCGCGCCGGTGACGCTAAGCAGTTCTCTTCTCAACCCACTCCTGGAGCGAGAGCGCATGCTCGTGGCGCCCCTCTCCGATTGCATCGACGGCGGCGGCTGCGCCCGCAAGCGTGGTCACGCAGGGCACGCGGGCGACGAGCGCAGCCTCGCGGATCAGGTAGCCGTCCGAGCGCGCTCCGCTCCCTGCCGGCGTATTCAGGACGAGATCGCAGCGCCCCCTCCGGATCAGATCGACGACGGTCGAGCCGCCACCCTCCTCCCCCACCTTCCGAACGCTGGTCACGGGCACGCCCGCACCCGCGAGCGCGTGGGCGGTTCCGGCCGTTGCGCAGAGTGAAAACCCTAGTTGCACAAGCCGGCGGCCCAGCACGCAGGCTGCCTCCTTGTCTGGGTCCCGAACCGAGAGGAAGACCGTTCCTTCGGACGGAAGCGGCCGCCCGGCAGCCCGCTCTGCCTTCGCGAACGCGGTCGGGAAGTCGGCGGCGCTCGCCATCACCTCGCCGGTCGAACGCATCTCCGGGCCGAGCACGGGATCCGCGCCGGGGAAGCGGGCGAACGGGAAAACGGCGGCTTTGACGCTCGTCTGTGCGATCGCGCCCTCGGCCGGAAGGGTGAGGCTCGAAAGCCGCTCGCCCGCGGCCAGCCGGCACGCAGACTCGACCAGGTTGACCCCGAGCGCCTTGCTGGCGAAAGGCACCGTCCTCGAGGCGCGCGGGTTCGCCTCGAGGACGAAGAAGCTTCCGTCGACGAGCGCGAGTTGCACGTTCAGGAGCCCGATCACCCCGAGCCCTCGCGCGAGACGGCGTACGAGGTCTCTGATCTCGTCGAGCGCCGGCTGGTTGAGGGAGATCGCCGGGAGGACGCACGACGAGTCCCCTGAGTGGATCCCAGCCTCCTCGACGTGCTGCATGACGGCGGCGACGTACGTGGTGTCGCCATCGGAGAGGGCGTCGACATCGAACTCGATCGCGTTCTCGAGGAACGCATCCACGAGGAGGCGGCCTCCCTGCCCTGCCGCCTCTGCGAGCTCGTCGGGGCCGTAACAGACACGCATGTTCCTGCCTCCGAGCACGTACGAGGGACGCACGAGCACGGGGTAGCCGACGCGCTCCGCGACTATGCGCGCCTCATCGGCACCGGTCGCCATCCCCCACGGAGGCACCGCGACCCCGAGCCGGTCGCACAGCCGGGCAAAGCGGTCTCGATCCTCTGCCAGGTCAACCGCGTCGTACGGAGTCCCCAGGATCGGGTAGCCGGCCAGCTCGATTGCGCGGGCGAGCTTCAGCGGGGTCTGGCCTCCGAACTGGATCACGACGCCGGCCGGGCGCTCACGTGCACACACCTCGAGAACCTCCTCGACTCCGAGGGGCTCGAAGTACAGACGGTCGGAGGTCTCGTAGTCCGTCGAGACGGTCTCCGGATTGCAGTTGACCATCACGGTCTCGAAGCCGAGCGCGCGGAAGGTCTGCGCCGCGTGGACGCAGCAGTAATCGAACTCGATTCCCTGACCGATCCGGTTCGGGCCCGAGCCGATGATCACCACAACTCGCTCGGCTCGGGCGGAAGCGACGTCCGCTGACTCGCCCCAGGTCGAATAGAGGTAATTCGAACGCGCCTCGACCTCGCCGGCGACCGAGTCCACCCTGCGGTAGACCGGGCGAACACCGGCTGCCCGCCGGCGCGCCTGCACGACCTCCATGCTCGTCCCACACTGCTCGGCGACGGCGGCGTCGGACCATCCTTCTCGCTTGATCCGGGTCCAGTCCTCGGCGACCAGGTCGTCGACGGACGAGACCCCCGCGAGGACTGCGCGGGCACGATCGAGCTCGGCCCGAAACCAGGGGTGAACGCCGTCGGGAAGGTCGTCGAGAGACGCCCACGGCGTCGGCGCGTCCTGATCCAGCTCACGGGAGCGCATCGCCTTCAGGAATGCCTCGGAGAAGGTGCGGCCGATGCCCATCGCCTCGCCGACCGACTTCATCTGCGTTCCGAGAGCGCCGTCGGCACCCGCGAACTTCTCGAAGGCGAAGCGCGGGAACTTCACGACGACGTAGTCGAGCGTCGGCTCGAAGCTCGCCGGCGTCGTCCCGGTCAGGTCGTTCGGGATCTCGTCGAGCGTGTAGCCGACAGCAAGCTTCGCCGCCACCTTCGCGATCGGGTAGCCGGTCGCCTTCGAGGCGAGCGCGGAGCTCCGCGAGACGCGCGGGTTCATCTCGATGACCCGGATCTCACCGCTCTCGCGCGAACGCGCGAACTGGATGTTCGAGCCGCCCGTCTCCACACCGACGGCCCGGATGACGCAAGCGGCCGCATCTCGGAGCTCCTGGTAGGCCTCATCCGGAAGGGTCATCTGGGGCGCGACCGTCACTGAGTCTCCCGTGTGGACGCCCATCGGATCGAGGTTCTCGATCGAGCAGACGACCACCACGTTGTCGCGCCAGTCGCGCATCACCTCGAGCTCGAACTCGTCCCAGCCGACGAGGGATTCCTCGACCAGAACCTGATGAACCGGGCTCTCGGCCAGCGCCCGCTCGAGCATCCGCTCGAGCTCCTCCGGATCGCGAGCGATCCCACCCCCGTGCCCGCCGAGCGTGAAGGCAGGGCGAAGGATGACCGGGAACGAGAGGCCGGCCGGCAGCTCCTCCGGCCCCGTCACGATCGCCGACTCAGGCACGCGGAGGCCGGTCGCGTCGACGGTCGCGCGAAAGAGCTCCCGATCTTCGGCCCGGCGAATCGCCTCGATGCCGGCGCCGATCAGCTCGACGCCGAGCGCGTCGAGGACGCCCGAGCCGCCGAGCTCCGACGCCAGGTTCAGTGCCGTCTGGCCGCCCAGGGTGGGCAGAAGCGCGTCCGGGCGCTCACGCGCCAGCACATCGGCCACCGACTCGGCGTCCAGCGGCTCGACGTAGGTCCGGTCCGCGAATCCTGGGTCGGTCATGATCGTGGCCGGGTTCGAGTTGACGACGATCGTCCGGAAGCCCTCGGCCCGCAGGACCTTCAGCGCCTGGCTTCCTGCGTAGTCGAACTCGCAGGCTTGCCCGATCACGATCGGGCCCGAGCCGAGCACGCAGATCGACTCGAGGTCAGGCCGCCTCGGCATGGCGCACCTCTTGCACCCAGTCGTCGATCAGTCCGTGCGCATCGTGCGGGCCCGGGCCGGCTTCAGGATGGAACTGCACCGACCGCGCCTGCTCGGACGGAAGCGAGAGCCCCTCCACGGTCCCGTCGTAGAGGGAGACGTGCGAGACCGCCTCGCCGCTCCCGCGCACGGCAAAGCCGTGGTTTTGCGACGTAACGACGACACGCCCGCTCGTGAGCTCGAGAACAGGATGGTTGGCACCGCGATGGCCGAAGGGAAGCTTGAAGGTCTCGAGCCCGGCCGCCAGGGCGAGAAGCTGGTGCCCCAGGCAGATGCCGAGGAGGGGCACCCGGCCGAGCAGCCGCTCCACCTCCGCGACCTGGGCCGCGAGCGGGGCCGGATCACCGGGGCCGTTCGAGAGCAGGACGGCGTCGGGGCGTTCGCCGAGGATCGTCGCCGCCGGCGTGTCGTGGGGATAGACCTTGACGCTGGCGCCGTTCCCGACGAGCCGGCGGACGATCGAGCGCTTGCAGCCGTAGTCGAGCACGGCGATCCTGGTCGTCCCGCGCCCGACCGTGTACGGCTCCGGCGTCGAGACGGCAGCGGCGAGCGCTTTTCCGGCCATGGGGGCCTCGGCGCGCACGCGTTCGAGCACCTCGCGCACGGATGCCTCGCCCGCCACGGCGGCAGCCCGCATGGAGCCGCGGTCGCGAAGGCTGACCACGAGGGAGCGGGTGTCCACGTCCTCGAGCGCAACCACTCCCCGACCGGCGAGCCAGGTTGGCCAGTCGATGCCCGTGGCACGGCGCATGAGCACGGCGTGCGCAAACGGTCCCGCGGACTCGAGGCGCTCGTCCGAGACGCCGTAGTTTCCGATCATGGGGGCTGTGAAGCAGACGATCTGCTCCGCGTAGCTCGGGTCGGTGACGATCTCCTGGTAGCCGCTCATCGCCGTGGTGAAGACGGCCTCCCCGTAGGCGATCCCCGGCGCGCCGACGGATCGCCCAGGCAGGACGGTTCCGTCCTCGAGGACGACGAAGTCCCTCATGCGGCGAATGCCGTCCGGCCCGCCGCCATCGTCAGCACGACGCTCCCCTGCAGGGTCGCGCCGAGGAGCCACGAGTTAGCCGACTTGGAGCGGAAGCCGGCCTCACGCGGCGTCCAGGTCGCCTCCAGATCGAGGAGCACTATGTTCGCGGGGGCGCCCACCGCGATCCTGGGGCGCTCGAGCCCGTAGATGCTGGCTGGTCCTGCGCTCATCCGCTCGATCAGGGTCCCGAGCTCCAGCAGGCCGGGCTTCACCAGGTGCGTGAAGAGGGCGGAAAAGGCGGTTTCGAGGCCGGTGACCCCGAACGGCGCACCTTCGAACGGCACTTCCTTCTCGTGCCGGGCATGCGGAGCGTGATCGGTTGCAATCGCAGCGATCGAGCCGTCCCGAAGAGCGTCCAGGAGCGCCACCCGGTCTTCCTCGGCGCGAAGCGGCGGATTCATCTTCACGTTCGAGTCGAGGCTTCGGACGGCCTCGTCGGTCAGGCACAGATGGTGCGGCGTCACCTCCGCGGTCGCCCGAACGCCTTCGGACTGCGCCGCCCGAAGCTCCTCGACCGACTCCCGGGCGGAAAGGTGGAGCAGGTGGAGGCCCTCGTCCTCGTAACGCGCCAGGGCGAGGTCGCGGGCGACCATGAGACTCTCGGCAACCGCGGGATACCCTCCGAATCCGAGCTCGGCGGAAACCGCCCCTTCGTGCATCTGTCCCCCGCGGGAGAGCGTCGGCTCCTCGCAATGGAGGGCGATCGGACGCCTGGCGGCAGCGTTGTACTGGAGGGCGCGGCGCATGAGGGACGGCGCCACTACCGGCCGCCCGTCATCGGAGAACCCGGCCGCCCCGGCCTCCGCGAGCTCGACCATCTCGGTCAGCTCCTCGCCTGCCTGCCCCTTCGTGATCGCCGCGAGGAACCCGACCGGCACCTCAGCCTCCACTCGGGCCTGCTCGACGAGAGCACCGAGGACTGACGCCGAGTCGACGACCGGATCGGTGTTCGGCATCGCGAGGATGGCGCAGTAGCCTCCGGCCGCCGCGGCGCGGGTCCCGGAGGAGATGTCCTCCTCGTCCTCGCGGCCAGGCGTTCGCAGGTGGACGTGCGGATCGACGAGTGCCGGCGCGAGCACGAGTCCCGCGCCCTCGACGACCCGGTGCTCGTTCAGATCGAGGTCGGCGCCGATCGCTGCGACAGTGCCATTGTCGATGCGAACGTCGGTGATCTCGTCGACTCCCTCGGTGGGATCGACCACGCGTGCACCGCGAACGACGACGTTCTCGGTTCCGCTCTGGCCGTGGAGCACGGTCGCCATCACGCCACCGCCTCGATCTCGGCCACCTTGACTTCGACCGGGCCGTGCGTCAGCAGGTCGTAGAGGACCGCCATGCGGACGACCAGGCCGCTTCGCACCTGCCGCTCGATCAGCGCGTCGGCCATGTCTGCAACCTCGTCGTCGATCTCGACACCCCGGTTCATCGGGCCCGGGTGCATGACCTTCTGGCCGGGCTTCAACCGATCCCTGGTGACGCCCCAGCGTGCGCTGTACTCCCGAAGGCTGGGCACGTAGTTGGCGCCGGCGAGCATTCGCTCCTTCTGCATGCGCAGGACATAGACCACGTCGGCGTCGCGGATCGCCGAAATGTCGTGCGAGCTGGAGCAGCCCATCGCCTCGATCCCGCGGGGAATCAGGGCCGGCGGCCCCACGAGCGTCACGCGCGCGCCCATGAGAAGCAGGGCCTGGATATTCGAGCGCGCCACCCGCGAATGGAGGACATCGCCGACGATCGCGACGTGGAGCCCTTCGATCCCGCCGAGCTCCTCCTCGATCGTGTAGAGGTCGAGGAGCGCCTGCGTCGGGTGCTGGTGCTTGCCGTCGCCTGCATTCACAACGTGAGCCTTGGTGTGTAGCGCCACCAGGTTGGGGGCCCCGATCTCGGGATGGCGGATGACGACGACGTCCGGGTCGTAGCAGCCGATCGTGAGTGCCGTGTCCTTCAGCGACTCCCCTTTGTCCACGGCCGAGCCGGTGGCCTTGATCGACATCACGTCGGCAGAAAGGCGCTTGGCGGCCAGCTCGAAGCTCGAGGACGTCCGCGTAGAGGACTCGTAGAAGAGATTGACGACGGTGCGGCCCCGCAGGGCCGGCAGCTTCTTCACCTCGCGCTCGAGCGAGCGGGCAAAGGTCCGCGAGAGCGCGAGCAGGCGCTCGACGTCCTCACGCTCGAGGTCGGCGATCGAGATCAGGTGGCGGCGAGGTGGTCGGTGCGGTGGCAGGAGCTCATCGCGGATCAGTGGGTGGACGTCAGCCATGGTCAGCCTTTCTGGATGGTTGGTCGGTAATTGGCGCGCCCGCGGGGATGGGTCAGACCAAGCCAGGGTGTGCCATCGTCCGCGGGCAAGGCTAGAAGCCTTGGCAAGGGCGAGGGTGCGGCCTGGCGCCGTGTCTGGGCCGCCATCCGCGGGTGTGGTAATTGTCGATCAACCATCTCGCGGAACGAGGAGCACGGCATCGACCTCGTCAACCTCGAGGAGCTGCACACGGACGTGCTCGCTCTTCGCGGTCGGCAGGTTCTTGCCGACGTAGTCGGGTCGGATCGGAAGCTCGCGGTGACCCCGGTCGACGAGGACCGCAAGCTGGACGCGGGCCGGGCGGCCGTACTCGAAGAGCGCGTCGATCGCTGAGCGGATCGTGCGGCCCGTATAGAGCACGTCGTCGACGAGCACGCACGTCTTTCCCTCGAGCGGGAAGTCGAGCCGGGTCGCCTTCACGACCGGTTGTGCATGGAGCGGCGCCTCCCCACCCCGCACGGTCACGTCGTCCCGGTGGAAGGTGATGTCGAGCGTGCCGAGCTCAGGCTCTTCGCCGGCGAACTCGCCGATCAGGCGCCGGAGCCGCTGTGCGAGCGGAACGCCGCGGGTATGGATGCCGACCAGCGCTACCTGCCCGAGGTCGGGATTCCCCTCGACGATCTCGTGCGCAAGGCGGGCGAGCGTCCGGTTCAGTGCCTCCGCATCGAGCAGAGGCCTTCCCGCCTCAACGGGCACAGCCACCACGATCTCCTTTCCGGCCTCTCTGGACCGAGTTAAAGGGTCGGCAGGACTCTACACAGTCCAGTCGGACGTTTCGCTCAGCGGGTACAGGGGCCTGACGAGACCGGGCGGAGATGTCCGCGTGCGGCCTGCGTCACGAAGTCGATTGGCACGCCCAGCCCCCCGCGCCTATCCCGAGTCGCGGCGAACATCATCGCGACGACCCGACCGCGGCGATCAACCGCGGGACCGCCGCTGTCCCCGCGACGGATCCGTCCTCGTAGCGGCACGACGACACGAAGGCGCGGACCTCGACCGTACGCGTCCGATCCGACGATGCGCCTCGGTGGACCCGCAGTGCCAGGCACGGAGACGAGCGGGCCGTTCTGCGGATAGCCGAGCAGGGCGACTGGACGAAAGCCCTCCGCCGCAGGGGTTGCCTCGAGCGGCGCGACACCGAGCGAAGTCACCCGGAGGAGCGCGACGTCGTTCACGGCGTCCACGTACACCGGGCGGGCGCGGAGGTTCTTGCCGTTCGGCACGAGGACGTGGGTATCGCGCTCCCCGGCGATGACATGCACGTTCGTCGCGACGAGCGAGGGCCCGACGACCCACCCGGATCCCTCCAGACCCAGTCCGCACGCCGTCCCCAAGACCTTCACGACCGCTCGCGCAGCCAGGCGGGCCCCCGGCGAGCGCGCGACACTCGGATCAGGAGGGGGCAGCCTCTCGCCGGGAATCGCCTCGATCAAGGGGAGCGGATCGAAGCGCCCGAGGGCATGGAGAACCGTGCGCGGCGGCACGGCTTCGACCAGACGCGGCAGGACCTCGGAGCGCTGCACCTGCTTGCGCAGCCCGAGCGAAGGCTGCTGGAGGGCGACGACCGCGACCAGCCAGACGATCGCGAGGCCCACCACGGCGCCGAAGAGCGCGCCACCGACCGAGTCGATCAGTCGCACCGGGGCCGGCAGGAACAAGCCGAGCCGAGAAACGACCAACGTGGCCACGAGTTGGAACAGCATCGCGCCCACCGCCGCTCCGACGAGGGCAGCGACCGGCAGCCAGGGCGACTGCGCTCCTGCCTCGAGGAACGTGGGAGCGAGGCGGGACCCGGCGAGCCCGCCCACTGCGAGGCCGACGAGTGACACCACCTGGGTAGAGAGCCCGCGAGCCGCGCCCTGCAAGGCGGCCAGAACGACCCAAACGAGGACGACGAGGTCGACGATGGTCACGCGCGAGCGGAGACGACCGCCCAGTGGAGCTCGATCTCGACCTCCGCCGGAAGTTCGCGCTCGGCCTGGGCCAGCCCCGCAGCTAGCTCGTCCTCGGCCAAGAGGTGGAGAGTCGAGATGTAGCGACCACGAATTCGCTCGAGCGCCCGCTCGCGAGTCATGGTCGCGCGCTCCTCGAGCGGTCGGAGGACTATCTCCGAGAAGCCGGCCGCCCTGAGCTCGTCAGCGAGGAGCCCAGGCTCCGGAAACCGCGCGCGGTCGATCCGCTCCAGCGACGGTAGGAAGGGAGTCAGCCAGAAGCTCCCGAAGTGCGCCGGGTCGAACGTTGCGACGACGGCTCGCCCGCCGGGAGCCAGGACGCGGCCAAGCTCCGGCAGCACTTTCCCGCGGTCGACGAGATGGACGACGAGGCGGAGAAAAGCCACGTCGAACCAGCCGCTCTTGAACGGCAGCAGCTCGGCTTCGCCACGCTTGAACCCCACGGCCTTCCCGGCCACCTCGCGAGCCAGGGCAAGCATCTCCTCGGACGGATCGACTCCCCAGACGCGCGCTCCACGCGCTGCGAGCGCCTCTGCCAGCCGTCCCGTGCCGCACCCGACGTCGAGGGCCCGCTTGCCCGCGACGCCCCCCGCTGCGTCGACGAGAACCGTGAGGAGCTCGAGCCAGTTTTCGTCGACGGGGCGAAGCCGGTCGTAGGTCGCCGCCAGTGGCCCGAAGTCAGGACTCGACGGCGCGGCTACGCGTCTCCGATCAGCTCGTCGGGGTCCGTCATCGCCTCGATGGCGTGCTGTGCCGCCTCCAGCGCGGTCTCTGCGACGAGGACCTTGGTCGGAGCGTCGTCAAGCGCGGCCGGATGGTGCTCGACTGCGGCTTCGAGCTCCGATTGGATCCCCGCCGACTGCAGAATCGATTGGATCTCCTCCGCCTCGGTCAGATCCCGCGTGAGCGCCACCTGCACCATGCTCGACACCGGCCTCGGCCTCCTCGTGACGCCCGAGCGCCCCGCCCTTGATGAGCCGCGGCGCGCCCCGCTCGGGAAAGGGGACGTCGATGATATCGAAGTCCCTGGGGACGACCGTCTCGGGGAAGATCGCGCGTGCCTCTCGCGCGATCTCGGGCCCGAAGTACCGGTTCGACAGATGTGTCAGGACGAGCATCCGGGCCTGGGCGGCAGCGGCCAGCTCGGCCGCTTGTGTCGCTGTCGCGTGGCCGGTCTCCTCGGCCCGCTCGCGCTCCTCCTCGGCGAAGGTGGCGTCGTGCACGAGGACGTCCGCCTCACGGGCCACCTCGAGGACGGAGGCTGCTGGGCGAGTGTCTCCGGTCAGCACGATTTTCCGGCCCGGCCGCGGCGCTCCCAGCACCTCGTCGGGCGCGACAATGCGACCGTCCGGAAGGGTCACTTGCTCTCCCCGCTGAAGCGCGCCGAAAAGCGGCCCCTTGGGGACGCCGAGGCGCCCGGCCGCTGAGAGGTCGAAGCGGCCGGGCCGCGGGCGTTCCACTAGCGCGTAGCCGTTCGACGACATCCCGTGGTCAACCTTGAAGACCACGAGCAGATACTCGCCCCGGTCGAGCGTGTCGCCGGGCCGCGTCTCGACGAGCTCGAGCTTGTACGTCAGCTTGCCAAAAATGCGCTGGAGCGCACCGAAAAGGTCGAGGAGACCGGGCGGACCGTAGACGGTCAGGGGCAGCTCCCGACCTCGCAGCGCGAAGGTCTTGAGCATCCCCGGGAGGCCGAGATAGTGATCTGCGTGGTAGTGGGTGAGAAAGACCTCTGGGAGCTCCACGAGCCCAATTCCGGAGCGCAGAAGCTGCCGCTGCGTCCCCTCGCCGCAGTCGACGAGAATGCGCTCTCCGGCACGGCGGATCAGCGTTGCGGCCGGCGCGCGGCGTGCCGTCGGCACGGAGCCGGACGTCCCGAGGAAGACCAGGTCGAGATCCACGTGGCCAGTCTACGGCGGTCCAGCCCCTGCGACCGCTCAAGGCCTGGGCTTCCGGCACCGATATTGGAACAGTCGCCGTGCCTCGTAAAACCTCTTTTCAGCGCGTCTCGCGTTCCGTGACGCTCCTGCGTGCCTTCCTGATCGTCAGCGCGCTTCTGCTGGCGGCCGGAGGCTTCGTCCTCGGCACCGTTCTGACCCACGCGCTCCGCGCTCAGGCCCTCGACGACGCCAAAAGAAGTCTCGCCCAGTACACGAGCGGCGTCCTCGGGAGCAGCCTCGTCTACGGATCGCAGCTCAAGGTCGGCCCGACCGCGACCACTGTCGTTCGCAGGGACCTCGCGGAGCGGCCGGACATCCTGAGCGTCAAGGTCTGGCGTCCCGACGGTGTGCTTGCCTGGACTACCCTCGCCCCCGATCGGATCGGACGCCGCTTCCCGGTGAGCGCGGATCTGCGCGAGGTCATCGAGCACGGCACGCCTGAGGCCAGCTTCGAAGAGACACACGGAGCCGAGGATGCGACCGAGGCGAATCTCGGCGTCGAGAGCATCATCGAGGTATATGCGCCGGTGATTGCAGCCGGCCAGGTCGTCGGCGCGTATGAGATCTATGCCGACGCAACCCCGCTCGAAGCGTCGATCGCGGGCAGAAAACAAGTCATCTGGCTCACGACGGCCGGCGTCTTCTTCTCCCTCTGGGGCCTGCTCGTCCTCCTCGTGCGCCGGGCCTCGGACACCCTGCGGCGCCAGACGACGACGCTACGCGAGCGCTCCATCGCCCTGGCAAATGCCTACGAGGCGCTCGAGCAGAACGCGCTCGAAGCGGTCGAGAGCCTGAACGCAACCGTGGAGGCGAAGGATCCCTACACGGCCGGGCACTCGCTCCGCGTGCAGCGAATCGCCCTCGCGATGGGAGACGAGCTCGGATTCACACCGATCGAGATGGACGCGCTCCGCTTCGGCGCCCTGTTCCACGACATCGGGAAGATCGCCATTCCCGACGGGATCCTGACCAAGCCAGGACGCCTTACCGCCGAGGAATACGAGGACATCAAGCGCCACTCCGCTGAGGGAGCACGCATCATCGAGAAGTTCAGCCGCCTCCGTGAAGCGGTTCCGATCGTCCGCCATCACCATGAGCGGTGGGACGGAAACGGCTATCCCGACGGTCTGTCAACGGACGCGATCCCGGTCGCCGCCGCAATCGCAGGGCTCGCCGATGCCTGGGACGCGATGACGACCGACCGTCCTTACCAGGAGGCACTGACGATCGATGCCGCGATGCGCGAGGTGCGAAACGGTCGCGGCACCCAGTTCATCCCGGTGGTCGTCGACGCATTCTTCGCGGTTGCGAACAGACGACCCGAAGAGCTGTGGATCGACAGCACCGAAGCACTCGCCGCGAGCTGAGTCGTGCAAACCCTCCTAGCCAGGGATCAGAAGTACCTGCCCGGGCTGCACGAGCGGGCTTGCTAGATCGTTCTCTTCCGTGAGCTGCCAGACCGCCTCGCGCACGTCGCCGCCTGTGTGCTCGGCCGCGATCCGCCAGAGCGTGTCGCCCGGCTTTACGACATAGCGCGTCTCGGGGGTCGCTCCGCTCGACGGCCGCGCCGCCCCCAGCGCGAACACGAGAAGTGTGAGCAGAACGACCCCGGCGAGAATGAGACGCGAGACGAACATGCGTTCGCCACCATAACGAACGTGTGTTCGCTTGTCAAGACCCGAAGGACACCAGAGTGGGAACTCCGTCGTCGAGCACGATCATGGTCTTCTCCGGGGCCCGGCGCCGTTCGGTCGGGCTGCCGGGATTCAGGATCCACGTCTCGTCGATCCTGCTCACCTGCGGCTCGTGGCTGTGGCCGTACGCAACGACGTCGCAGCCGGGGAACCAGGTGTGAAGACGGTCCTCGCGGCCCGCTCTAGAGCCTCCGTCGTGGACGAGCCCCAAGCGGATCCCTTCCGCCTCGATCTCGAGACGCTCAGGCAGCGTGCTGCGAAGCCGAGGCTCGTCCATGTTGCCCCTGACGGCGGCCACGGGCGCAAGTCTCTCGAGCTCGTCGAGGAACTCTCTCGAGGTCAGGTCTCCGGTGTGCAGGATGAGCGACGACTCCCGCAGAAGGCGAAGGCATCCCTCCGGCAGCCCGCGCGTCCCCCGAGGCATGTGGGTGTCACCGAGCAGCGCGATCAGCGGTTAGCACCTCACGAATAGGTGCCGGGCAGGAAGCGTCCGTCTCGGTAGACGAGCTCGCCGTCGGCGAAGACCTCGCTCCCGGAGCGGAGATCGCAAACGAGATCCCAGTGGAGCGCCGACTGATTCTGCCCGCCACTCTCCGGATAGGCCTTCCCGAGGGCAAGGTGAACGGTCCCACCGATCTTCTCGTCGAACAGCGTGCTCCGGGTGAACTCCTGGATCGCCTCGTTCATGCCGAACGCGAACTCACCGGCCCGCCGCGCCCCGTTGTCCATGGCGAGCATCGCGTCGAGGAAATCCTGACCGCGCGCCGCGTGGGCCTCGACGACCTCCCCACCCTTGAACCGGAGGCGGATGTCCTCGACCATCCGTCCCTGAAAGCTCGCCGGGAACGAGAAGTGAATCTCGCCTTCGAGACTGGTCTCGACCGGACCGGTGAACACCTCTCCATCGGGGAAGTTTTCCTTCCCGCCGCACGGGATCCACGTTCTGCCTTCGACTCCCACAGTCAAATCGGTGCCGTTCGCAACAACTCGGATTTCAGTCTTCGTGTCGAGCCATTCGGCGAGACGGGTGAGGTCCTCGCCGAAGCGACGCCATTCCGCGACTGGGTCATCCTCGTCGAGGCGACCGGCGCCGTAGACGAACTCCTCGTACTGGGCGAGCGACATCTCTGCATCCTGCGCGGCCGAGTACGTCGGAAACAGGGTGATGACCCAGCGAAGCTCGCCGGCTGCAGCGCGCTCTAGATAGCGGTTGCGAAGCTGCTCGCGGGCGCGGCCGGCCAGGGCGAGCCGCTCCGGGTCGATCGAGCTCAGGCTGCGCGTGTTGAACTCGGCCTCGAACACCATCCTCACGTCGGCACGCTCGTAGTCCTCCACCCTGGCCGGGTTCACCCATTCGAGCTGCGCATCGGTGCCGTGGGCAAGGAGGGTCTCGGTCAGCCCGTCGACCCCGAGCCGCGTCTGCGGGTGAGCACCGGCCTCGAGCACACGCCGTGCGACCGCCAGGACGAGCGGCGCGGCCAGCGGCGAGCTCTCGATGAGCACCAACTGGCCCGGCTGCACCTCCGTCGAGTAATCGACGAGGACGCTGGCGAGCCGCTCGATGCGGGAATCGACGCTCACGCGTGGACGACCGGCTCGCTCAGGAACTCGCCGGCTTTCCAGACGAGCTCGCCGTCGGCATAGACCTCGCCCTCCTCGCGTAGGTCACAGATCATGTCCCAGTGCAGGCCGGAAGAGTTCTCGCCTCCCGCCTGGGCGAATGCCGCCCCGAGCGCGAAGTGCATCGTCCCGCCGATCTTCTCGTCGAAGAGGATGTTGCGGGTGAACCGGTCGATCTCGTAGTTCAGTCCGAAGGCGACCTCCCCGAGGACACGGGCTCCGTCATCCATGTCCAGGAGCGACTGCAGGTACTCCTCCCCGCGCGCCGCCTCGGCCGAGACGACGCGGCCGCCCTCGAAACGCAGCCGGATGTCCTCCACCTCACGGCCCTGGAAGATGGCGGGGAACGAATAGCGGATCTCACCCTCGGTTTCGGTCTCGCGGGGGCTCGTAAAGACCTCGCCGTCGGGCATGTTGTACTTCCCGTCCGCTGCGAGCCAGGTCCTTCCCTCGACGCCCAGGCGGAGATCCGTGTCCGGGCCGACGATCCGGAGCTCCCGGACCGAGCCGAGCTCCTCGGCCCGTGCCCCCAGGCCCTGCGCCACTTCGCTCCAGTGTGCGGCCGGGTTCTCCTTGTCGGTGTGACAGGCGGCGAAGACGAATGCTTCGTACTCCTCGAGCGACATGTCTGCGTCCTGCGCGTGCGCGAAGGTCGGGTGGAGCGTCCCGCACCACCGCATCTCGCCGCTCGCTATCCGCTCCCAGCGGCGGTTCGAAAGCGGCCGGTGCGCTGCGATGTAGCGGCTGTGCTTGCCCGATTCGGCGCGGGTCAGCGAGCGCGTGTTCGCTTCCGACCAGATCGTGACAAGGGCGTCGATCGTCTCCATCTCGAAGACCTGGACCGGAGAGATGTATGCGAGCTGCTCCTCGGAGCCGGTCTCGAGCACCAGCTCGAGCAGCCCGTCGATCGTCAGGTTCGTGTACGGGTGCGCCCCGATCTCGAGCGCCGCACGGTACGTCGCAAGCGCGAGCGGGGCGGCGATCTCGAGCCCGTCGATCCGGACGACCTGGCCCTCGCGCAGCTCGAGCGAGTAGTTCACGACGAGGTCGCCGAGCCGTTCGACGCGAGGGTCGGTCACGCGAACTCTTATACCGGAGCGCGTAGAGAGCCGGCCGGAAGCGCGCCGAGGACAGCGTCGACGAGACCTCCGGCGCCGAAGCGCACCGGGTCGTCCGCGGGCAGGCCCGTTTCGGCTGCGGCGGCTGCAATCGCGGCCCGGGCGCCGTCATCGTCCAGTGCCCGCGTGTTCAAGGCGACGGCCACGACGCGCGCCCGCCGCGCGGGCAGCGACATGCGCTCGTGGAGCTCGACGAGCTCGCGAAGCGGCAAGATCGGATGTCCCGGGCACCCTTCGATCTCCGTTGCGCCGGCCTGGTGGCAGAGCACCAGGACGTGTGGAGCACTCCCGTGCAGAAGCCCAAGCGTGACACCTGAGTACTGCGGGTGGATGAGCGACCCCTGACCCTCTACCCAGAGGAGGTCGCCGCGGGTCGCTCCCTCGACGACGAGCTGCTCTGCGGCGCCGGCCACGAAGTCCGCGACGACAGCGTCGACCGAGATTCCCCATCCTGCGATCGCGATCCCAGTTTGGCCGGTGGGCACGAACACGGACCGGATGCCGCGCTCGCGGGCCGCGCGATCGAGCTCGAGCGACACCGTCATCTTTCCGATCGCGCAGTCGGATCCGACCGTGAGGACGATAGCCGCCTCCTGCTCGAGGTTCGCCCCTGACGGGACGGTCAGATCCGCGGGCGGCCGGCGGAGGTCTCGGAGCTCGACCCCGTGCTCCGCGGCGAGGGCGACCAGCTCCGGGTCCTCGTCCAGGAACACGTGCATTCCCGACTCGACGTCGAGGCCGGCGACGACGGCGTCCCGGAGGATCGTCTGCCAGACCTCGGGCAGCCTCCCTCCCGAAGTCGCGACCCCGACCAGCGCCGTATCGGGCTCGTACGCGAGCGCCTCGGCGACGGACCCGACGACGGGAAGGCCGTGGAGCGTCTCCCCGGCGTGCTCGGAATCGAGGAGCGCCACGACCTCGTCCGAGCCGTAGTTCAGCACCCCGCGCATCGTCTTGCCGTAGTGCGAGTCGGTGACGTACCCCTCGGCAAGGATCAGGTACCGCTTCACTCCTGGACCCGGATCGCTTCGCGCACTCCGAGCCCGGGCTCCTCGGGCGGAACCTGAACGCCGTTCTCGAAGGCGACGCCGGGCCACGGATCTTCGGAGAGCAGCAGATTCCCGTCGAGGTCGACGTGGTCGCAGAGACTCGCTACCTGGCAGGCGGCCGAGATGCCGAGACCGCTCTCGATCATGCATCCGAGCATGACTCCGAGGCCGAGCGCCCGTGCCGCAACAGCCATCTTGTGAGCTTCCCGAATGCCTCCGCTCTTGGCCAGCTTGATGTTGATGCCATGAGCGCGCTCGGCGCACTCGGCCACGTCGCCAAGCGTGTGGCAGTCCTCGTCCACGTAGACCGGAAGCGCAGCTTCCCGCTTCAGCCGGGGGCCGCCAGGGTCGCCCGCCGGCAGGGGCTGCTCGACGTATTCCACCCCGAAGCCGGCCAGCGCACCGATGCTCTCGATCGCCTCGTCGATGTCCCAGTACTCGTTGACGTCCACCATCAGCGGCAGGTCGGTGACGCTCCGGACCTGCCGGACCCGCTCGACGTCGAGGCCATCGCGACCTCCCAGCTTCAGCTTCAGTCGCTGGAAACGGGAATCGACCTGTTCGGCCCGCCGGGCCATGTCCTCAGGGTCGCCGAGCCAGATCGTCCAGGAGGTGGGCGGCCCGGTGCGGCGGAGCCCGAGCAACTGCCAGACGGGCCTGCCGGTCAGTTTTCCGCAGAGATCGTGAAGCGCGGCGTCGACGGCCGACTTGGCCGCCATCTCCCCGGGGCGCTCGGCCAGGCGCTCGCCGATCTCCTCGAGCGCAAATGGGTCGTTTCCAAGCAGGTCGTCGGCCTCGTCCAAAAACGCCGAGGCCGACTCGACGGACTCCCCGTAGTGGCCCTGCGGGGCGGCCTCGCCGTAGCCCGTCTCACCCGCGTGCGTGAGCTCGATCCAGACGAGCTTCTCCTCGACGCTCGTCTCCCGGGAGATCGTAAAGGGCTGCTCCAGCGCGAGGGTGACGGAACGATGGGTCAGCTCCACGGCGGGTAGACTAAGCCCTCCCGCGCCTGTAGCTCAGGGGATAGAGCGTGCGCCTCCGGAGCGCAAGGTCGCAGGTTCGATTCCTGCCAGGCGCATCCTCGACGCACGTCCGGCCGGGTCGACGACGCAAGCCTCCAGGCCCGCCCGGCTAGGAGAAAGGCTCCCCGGGTAGAATCTCCTTCGATGCGACTGGACGACCCGCTAAGTACCTATGGCACGGCCAACTCTCCCCAGACCGAGACTCCGGCGCGGGCGCGCGCACGGCGGTGTGGGCGAGATCGCCGAGCCGGCGCGGGGTCGCATCGAAGAGCTCTCCGCTAACGGGCTCACCTGGGTCCACGCGCCGGAGCCCTCCTCCCGTGAGGTAGCCGCCCTCGCCGAGCGCTTCGGGTTCCACGAGCTCGACATCGAGGACGTGCTCTCGAACCGCCAGCGGCCGAAGATCGACGAGTACCCGGAGTACCTGTTCGTCGTCCTGCACTTCCCGTTCTACGACAAGACGGTGCAGCGGCTGAACGCGGCCGAGCTCGACATCTTCCTCGGGCCCGACTTCCTGATCACGCTTCCGAACGTCGAGCTGCACCCGGTCACGTACCTCTTCAACCGCTGCCGCGACGACGCCGAGCTCCGCGAGGATCTCTTCTCGAAGGGATCGGGCTACCTGCTCTACCACGTGCTCGACGACCTCTTCGATTACTGCTTCCCGATCCTCGACAAGATCGGCTACAAGCTCGTCGCCCTCGAGGAAGACGTGTTCGAGGGCCGTTCCGAGAACGTCGTCCGCGATATCTCGAACGCGAAGCAGGAGATCATTGCCTACCGGAAGATCATCAAGCCCGAGCGGGCGACCCTGCGCGTCCTGGAGCGCTACACGCAACGCTTCCTCCCGGAGGAGCTCGATATCTATTTCGACGACATCGTCGACGCCGCGGAGCGGATCTGGGACCTCCTGGACAACTACAAAGAGGTTCTCGAAGGCCTCGAGTCGACCAACGAGTCGGTCATCTCCCACAAGCAGAACGACGTCCTGCGGCTCCTGACGATCATCAGCGTCACCCTGCTCCCGCTGACGCTGATCGCGAGCGTGTTCGGGATGAACGTGCTCTTCCCCGGGGAGGGCACGCACACGGCCTTCTGGGTGATCATCGGCAGCATGGTCACCACGCTCGGCGGCATGCTGGCGTTCTTCCGCTACAAGCGGTGGTTCTAGGGCTCCGGCGGCCGGAGCGAGCGTGGGAGAAGCTCGCGGAACTAGCTTTTGGGCGAGTTCTCCGCGCGGAAGGCCGCAAGAATGCCGTTCAGCGAAAAGTAGTAGTGGCTCTCGGTCGCGATGCCCGGTGAGTACTTCCCCATCTTGATCCGCCAGACGATCTTTCCGTCGCTCACGCGAGCGGCGAACGTCCGCTCCTCGAGCGTGGAGAAGAAGACGAGGTCTCCGACTACGACCGCCGGGCCAAGGATCCGGCCTCCCACGTGCCGGCGCCACAGCACCCGCCCTGTCTCGGCTCTGTAGGCGCGGAGGGCGCCGTCAAAGCCCCCGACGAAGACGCGGCCTTCCGCGATAGCAGGAGTCGAGTAGCCGTATGAGTTCACGCTCGCGGTCCAGATCACGCGGCCACTCGAGGCTGACAGCGCCACGACTTTGCCGGAGCGGGCAATCGAATAGAGACGAGCGCCGTCGGTCGAAGGGCTCGCGTAGAAGCTTTCGTACCGCAACGCGTCGCGCTTGATGTACGTGCTCCAGAGCTTCCGCCCATTCCGGCGGTCGAGACAGAAGATCGACCCGGCGTACGTCGTGATGCAAATGCGGTTTGCGTAAATCGAGGGGCTGGCGTTGATGCGCCCGCCCGTGTCGTAGGCCCAGCGAACACGGCCCGTGCGAACGTTGACTGCAAACAGCCGGCCGTCAGTCGCGCCGAAAAACGCCGTGTCCTCGAGCACGACCGGCGAGGACTCGACCTTTGCGTTTGTCTGAACCTGCCACAGCAGGCGGCCGTTTGCGCGGGCCAACGCGGACACGGTCCCGTCGGTTGAGCTGACGATCAAGGATGAGCCCGCGATAGCGGGCGTCGACGGCTTCGGACCGCCTTTGCGCTGCCAGACGACTCGCCCGTTTTTGGCGTTGATGGCGAAGGTCGTCCCTCGATACGTGTTGACGTAGAGCCGGCCGTCGCAATAGCTCGCGGGATACTCCATGTAGCCACCCATCCCCCGGACCCAGATGGATTTCGTAGGACGCCCGAGCCGAAGATCGGTTCTGGCAAGGCTCCGCTGGGGATTTCCGCCGAAGTAGAACCAGCATCGCTTGTCCCACAGAACTTGCCTCTCCTCCCCCGTTGCCTGTTCGGGCGACGTGGTTACTGCCTGCGTCTCGGTCGGAGTTACATACGAGATGCCCTCCAGCTCCGTGTCGAGCTTCCCGGCGGGACGGTCGTTGACGCGAAAGTAGGTTGCGACGGCAGCGCCCGCAAGGAGCAGCGCAAGGCCCGCGAATACGGCGATCACACGTCTTCGCATTTCGGGAAAGTGTGCCAGCGGCGACGGGCGGTGGACATCGGAGACTGGCCTAGCGCCTCCACTTCGCACCAGCCGTCTGATGCATCGCGTCACCCGCCATACTGCAAGCGCCTTGAGCGCGACGCTCATCGATGGCGACGGAAACGCGGTCGAGCCCGCCGACCGGGCGGCGATCGAGAAACACCTGCGTTCGGGCGAGTTCTTCTGGCTCGACGTCCAGGGTCCCGACGACTCTGACTTCGAGGTCCTGCGAGAGGCGTTCGAGTTCCATCCACTGGCGATCGAGGACTCGCAGGACTTCGGGCAGCGCGCGAAGCTCGAGACCTACGGCGACTACATCTTCCTTGTGGTCTACGGGTGGTCTCCGGACGACGACGGCCTGGTCGAGGTGCACTGCTTCTACTCGGAGCGCTATCTGGTCACCGTCCACCGAGACGACGCGCCTGCCCTCGACGAGCTCGTCGAGAGCTGTGCAGCCAACCGCATCGACCTCCGGGATCCGGCGCTCACCCTGCACCGCGTCGTCGACGGCCTCGTTGACAGCTTCTTTCCAGTTCTCGAGGGCTTCGAGGTCGAGCTGGACGAGCTCGAGGTGGACTTCCTCGAAGCCCCGAGCGACGAGCCGCTCCAACGGCTCTTCACGATGAAACGCAGCCTTGCGACGCTCCGCCGGGCGATCGCACCGGAGCGCGACGTGTTCGCCCACCTGGATCGCGACGAGATCCCGGGGCTCGACACGGAGAGCGCACGCTATTTCCGCGACGTCTCCGACCATCTGTACCGGCTTGCGGAGACGATCGACACCTTTCACGAGCTCACCCTCGCCGCGATGGACGTCTTCCTCTCGAGCTCCTCGAACCGGATGAACGCGGTCATGAAACAGCTGACCATCATCGCGACGATCTTCCTCCCGCTCAGCTACATCGCCGGCTTCTTCGGCCAGAACTTCCGCTTCATGGTCGACCACGTCGGGAGCGCGGCTGCGTTCTTCCTGGGCGGCATCGTGCTACAGCTCGCCACCGGCATCTTCCTGCTCGCCTACTTCCGGCGAAAGCGGTGGCTGTGAAGCGGCTCTGGGCACCCTGGCGCCTGGAGTACGTCCAGAGCGCCGAGGAAGAGACGGGCTGCGTCTTCTGCGAAGCGGCCGCGGGCGCGGACGAAGAACGGCTCGTCGTGCACAGGGGCGAGCACGCATTCGTCCTCCTGAACAAGTTTCCTTATGCCTCCGGCCACCTCATGATCGCGCCGTACGCCCATACCGGCCATTTCGGCGACGTCTCCCACGACGAGGCGCTCGAGGTCCACAGGCTGGCCGCCGCCGCACTCGACGTGCTCGCCGAGGCCATGCACCCCCAGGGCTACAACCTGGGCTGGAACCTCGGGCGCGTCGCTGGAGCGGGCGTGGTCGACCATGTCCACCTCCACGTCGTTCCACGCTGGGCCGGCGACACGAACTTCATGCCGGTGCTCGCAGACATCAAGGTCATCCCCCAGGCCCTCGAGGACACCCGCACGAGGCTCGCCGCGGCCTGGACCTCGTAACCGCCTCGCCGCCTAGGATTGGTGCGTGGCTCTCGACCCCAAGGTCTTCAAGGCTTACGACGTTCGCGGCCTCTACCCGGACGAGCTGGACGAGGACGGCGCCTACAGCATCGGCCGGGCCTACGCGGAGGAGTTCGAGCCGCAAGAGGTCGCCGTCGGCAGGGACATGCGTGTCTCGTCTCCGACCATGGCCGGGGCGGCCATCGAGGGTGTCCTCGACGCGGGCGTCGATGTCGTCGACGTGGGGATGATCGGCACCGAGATGCTCTATTTCGGGGTCGGAGAGCTGAACCTCGACGGTGGCTTCACGATCACCGCCTCGCACAACCCGAAGGAGTACACGGGCGTGAAGATCGTTCGCCGAGGCGCGCTGCCGGTCGGGGGCGACTCCGGGCTCCTCGAGATTCGCCGCCGCGCGGAGACGGGCTTCGGTGCCCCGCCAGCCCGGCGCGGAAGGCGGCGCGAACACGACCTCTACCGTGCGTTCACCGACCGTGTGCTCTCGTTCATCGACCCAGGCGCGGTCAAGCCGCTTCGGGTCGTGATCGACGCGGCGAACGGCATGGCCGGGGCGATGCTGCCCGGAATCCTGGAGCGTCTGCCGATCGACGCGGTCCGATGCTTCTTCGACCCTGACGGCACCTTTCCGAATCACGAGCCCAACCCGCTCCTGCCGGAAAACCGGGAGTTCGTCATCCAGAAGGTGCTCGACGAGCGGGCGGATCTCGGCATCGCCTTCGACGGCGACGCGGACCGGTGCTTCTTCGTCGACGACGCCGGCGAGTTCGTGCCAGGCGACTTCGTGACTGCTCTCCTCGCCCGCTCCATGCTGGAGAAGGAGCCCGGTGGGACGATCATCTACGACGTGCGGGCGAGCTGGGCCGTTCCGGAAGTGGTTCGCGCCGCAGGCGGCACGCCCGTCGTGAACCGCGTCGGCCACGCGTTCATCAAGCACCGGATGCGCGAGGTGGAGGCTGTCTTCGCCGGCGAGGTCTCCGGCCATTACTACTTCCGCAACTTCAGCCAGGCCGATTCCGGGACGATCCCTGCGCTCCTCATGCTCGAGCTGATCTCGAAGGAGAGTCGCAAGCTCTCCGAGATCCTGCGGCCGTTCCGCGAGCGTTTCTTCCTGACGGGAGAGATCAACACACCGGTCGCGGACGTAGCCGGGAAGCTTCGGGGGCTCGAGGAGCGCTTCGGGCCGGAGGCCGAGGTATCGCACCTCGACGGCCTCTCGGTCACGGGCGAGGACTGGCACATGAACGTCCGGCCGTCGAACACGGAGCCGCTACTGCGACTGAACCTCGAGGCGCTGAGCAAGGAGCTCATGGAGCGAAGGCGCGACGAGGTGCTCGGGGTCATTCGCTCCTAGTTCACCCGGCTACGATCTCGCGGTGACTGTCACCCTCGGGCATGTGAGCGACCGGCGGCCGCCCTTCAAGTTTGCGGCGTACACGCGTGTGGGCTTCTCGGATACCGACGCGCAGGGAATCGTCTACTACGGCCGCTATCTGCCGTACTTCGACTTCGCGCGAGTCGAATACCACCGGCACCTGGGCCTCCTCGTGACCGACCGCGGCGAGCATGACTTCGTCATGCGGGCGGCGAGCGTTCTGTACGAGGCACCGGCGCGGTTCGACGACTTGCTGGAAGTGTTCATCCGGATGACGAGGATCGGGCGGACGAGCGTCACGAGTGAGTTCTGTGCCGTCCGGGCTGAGGACGACGAGCTCATGTGCACGGCGGAGCAAACCCTCGTCCTCGTGGATCTGGCCGGGCGGCGGCCCGTGCAGGTCCCCGAGAGCTACCGCGCGACGATCGCGGGCTTCGAAGGCGCCGATCTGGATGTTGCTCGGTGACCGCCGTGACGACCGACACGTATCGAAGCGCTCTCGAGGCTGTCGACCGGATCGGGGACCGGGAGGCTGAGCCCGAGGAAGTGCTGCGAAAGTCGGTCGACCTCCTGGCCGAGCGCATCGATCACTACTCGTGGACCGGCGTGTATCTCGTCGATGGCGACGACCTCGTCCTCGGCCCCTGGCAGGGCCCCGAGGAGACCGAGCACACGCGCATCCCGATCGGGCGGGGCATCTGCGGCGCCGCCGCGGCCAGCGGCCGGACGGAGATCGTGGACGACGTCAACGCCGACGACCGCTACCTGGCCTGCTTCGTGTCCACGCGCAGCGAGATCGTCGTCCCGATCCCGTTCGACGGCAAGGTGGTCGGCGAGATCGACATCGACTCCGACGAGGCTTCGGCGTTCACGGAGGCGGACCGGGAGTTCCTGGAGCGCGTGGCTCTGCTCCTTTCCCCGCACGCGGCGAAACTCTCCCGCTAGACCACGCGGGTTATGCCCGGGCCGCTTTCAGCTCCTCTACCCGGCGGAGCACGGTGGCCGGCGTTGCCGCCAGCCGGGGCTCGCCTAGCAGCCTGCTGCCGAGCTCGTTTGCCTGGCGGATCACGGCCTCTCGCTCCGAGCTGAGGCTTCCGCGAGCGACGAAGAGTGCCGCGCGCGCTGCACTCCCCCACTCGACGATCCCGGCCAAACCCGGGGGCGGGTCGGATGCGGCCTGGTCCGTCAGCCGCGGGTGCTGACCGAACTCGGCGGCGAACCGACGCGCTCGGCCTTCGAGCTCGGAGGCCTCACGGATCGCGTCCGCGGCGGTGTCTTCAAGCGCCGCGGACTCCTCGCCGACCTCCGACACATGGCGGTCGGCCATGCGCAGCGCATCCTGGGTCCGAATCACCGCCCGCCGCGCTTCGGCGACCGCGTCCGCCGAGCGCCCACGCTCCGCATCTGCCACCGAGTCGCTGGCTTCGTCCTTGGCCCGGAGAGCTCGAGCAGCCTGCTGCGCCGCTCCCGCTTGCTCAGTCTGCAGCCGCTCCCGCTCGACTGGAAGTCGGGAGAGAAACTTCTCGAGGTCGGCCGCGCGGAGCCGCACGCGCTCGACCTCCGCACCGAGCTCGGCAAGGTCCCCCTCGGCCGCGCTCAGCGTCTCGTCGGCGGCCTCGAGCTCCCGCAAGAACGCAAGCACCTCGTCGGACACGGCCGGCCTACGACGGGGTGACGCGGTAGGCGTCGAAGACCGACTCGATGTTCCGGAGGGCGCTCAGGAGCCCGCGCAATGCCTTGATGTCCCCGACCTCGGCGACGTACCAGTTCCGTGCCATCTGGTCCTCGACGTGTCCCCCGTACTCGACGATGTTCGTGCCGTGCTCGGCGAAGGTCCGGGCGACGTCCTCGAGCAGGCGAGGGCGGTCCCAGGACGAGACCGCGATCTGGACACGGAAGCTCTGCGACGCTCCGCCGTCCCACTCGACCAGGGTGAACCGGTCGGGGTTCTTCTGGAGGGCGCGCACGTTGGGGCAGTCGTCCCGGTGGATGGTGATTCCCTTGCCGAGCGAGATGTAACCGACGATGCCATCACCCGGTACCGGTGTGCAGCATTTGGCCAGGCGGACGAGGACGTCCTCGACGCCGGGCACGTGGATCCCGAAGTTCTGCGACGCGACCGCATGGCGCGCTTTGGGCTTGAGGGGGACCTTCTCTTCCTCGGCCACCTCGGTCGTCTTGAGCCGGTGGAGCACCTTGTTCGCGACCTGGGACACCTGGAGCTTCCCGGAGCCGAGAGCCAGGTAGAAGTCCTCGGCCTTCTTGAACCCCATCTCACGGATCACTTGCGCGAGCAGCGGCGAATGCGAGAGCTTGCGGTACGGCAGGTTGTGCTGCTTCAGGGCGTTTTCGAGCGAGTCGCGCCCCCGCTGCTCGGTATCCTCCCGCGTCTCGCGGCTGAACCACTGCCTGATCTTGTTGCGGGCGCGGGACGAGGCGGCCAGCGACATCCAGTCTCGTGAGGGCCCACGCCCCTGCTGCTTCGACGTCAGGATCTCGACGAAGTCTCCGCTCTGGAGCCGGTAGTGGAGCGGGACGATGCGGCTGTTCACCTTCGCGCCCACAGTCCGGTGGCCCACATCAGTGTGGACTGCGTATGCGAAGTCGATCGGCGTCGAACCGGCCGGGAGATTCTTGACCTCGCCCTTCGGCGTGAAGACGTAGACCTCGTCGGAGGCGAGCTCCGGGAACGCACGGATGAGCTCGCTGGGGTCTGTCTCTTCCTCCTGCCAGTCGGCGAGTTGCTCGAGCCACGCGATTCGCTCGGCGCCGCTCCCTCGCAGCTTCGAGCCCTTGTAGACCCAGTGTGCGGCGATCCCGTACTCCGCGGTCACGTGCATGTCGTTCGTCCGCACCTGGATCTCGAGCGGCTTCCCCTCCGGGCCGATCACCGTCGTGTGAAGCGACCGGTAGAGGTTGAACTTGGGCATCGCGATGTAGTCCTTGAAGCGCCCCGGCATCGGCTTCCAGAGGGAGTGGATGATCCCGAGCGCGCCGTAGCAATCGCGCTCACCCTCCTTGCCGTCACGCTGCACGATGACCCGCATCGCGGTCAGATCGTAGATCTCGTTGAACTCCTTGCCCCGCTTGGCCATCTTCTCGTAGATGGAGTAGAAGTGCTTCGCGCGGCCCGAGATCTCGGCCGGGATGTCGAGCTTCACGAGCTCCCGCTCGACCTGCTCTGCGGCGGTCGACACGAATTCGTCGCGGTCGCCCCGACGCTCGTTCACCATCGCCTGGATCTCCGCGTAGCGCCGCGGGTGCAGGGTCGCGAAGGCCAGGTCCTCGAGCTGCCACTTGATCGTGTGGATACCGAGGCGGTGCGCGAGTGGCGCGTAGACCTCGAGCGTCTCGCGCGCCTTCTGGAGCTGCTTCTGCTTGCCGAGATACTCGATAGTCCGCATGTTGTGCAAACGGTCGGCGAGCTTGATCAGGATGACGCCAGGGTCCTGCGCCATCGCGACGATCATCTTCCTGTAGTTCTCGGCCTGGGCCTGCTCGCGGCTCTGGAAGTGGATCCGCGTCAATTTCGTGACACCCTCGACGAGGCGGGTGATCTCCTCGCCGAACTCCGCTCGGACTTCCTCGATCGTGACCTCGGTGTCCTCGACCACGTCGTGGAGGAGCGCTGCCGCGAGCGTCGCGTCGTCGAGACGGAGATCCGCGAGCACGCGTGCGACGCCGACCGGGTGCGCGATGAACGGCTCGCCGCTCCGCCGCTGCTGGCCCTCGTGGGCCTCCGAGGCGAAGAGGAAAGCGCGCTCGAGTAGCTCGCGATCGAGCTCTGGGTTGTAGGCGGCGACATCCTCGAGCAACGGCACGAGAAGCTCCTGGTGACGCTGCGCGGGGCTGTCCTGGAGGACCTGCTTCATAGACGAAGTGTAGCTTCCGGCCCCGTTCGCAAACTGGCGCCCTGAGTGAGACTCCCGGCCGAGCAAGCGTGCGAAATGGTCGCTCTTCGTTGTCTTTTCCTCCTGTGTTCCTCCTCTTTCGGCTTTCAGGGACCGTTCCTTCAGCCCGAGTGCTTCAAGCCTCCGCTCACGCGGCTGCCGCCAGCGTCTCCTGGAGGAGCGCCATGAACGCCTCGGACTCCACGAGAGGCCTCCAGCGGGCCCCTGCCTCGCCGAGCTCGAGCTCGGCGAAGACCTCGGCCGCCCGCGCGTCGCGCTCGCCGGCGGGCTTACGCCATTCGGCGGCGAGCCAGGTGCGAAGCTCCACGAATCGCTCCGGGGTGTCGAAGATCTTCCGGACCACGAGCTGTGGGGAGACGGACCCGTTCCATCGGTTCGCACCCAGGCGGAAAGCAACGTCGTACGGCCCGGGCCTCCTAAGGAGATCGAGCTTCGAGCCCTGGCCGAAGGCGATCGCCCCGGACCTTGTCCCGTTGGCCGTGACGGCGAGCTTCAGGTGCTTCCCCTCCCCCACGGCTCCGAGCTCCGAGAGCTCGCAACCTGCCGCCAGAAGCGTCACGCCGGGATTGCCGAGCCCGAACGGAGCCAGCCGCTCGAGTTCTTCGCAGAGCTCGAGCGTCAGGTCGCGCCCGTCGACGACGGCGTCGACCACGGTCTGTGGCGTCAGCTCCGACTCGGTCAGCCTCTCTTCGGCGTAGAGAGCAAAGGCTTCGGCGAAGCCGTCCACGTTCTCCGGACGGATCGAGAGCCCAGCCGCAGCGCGGTGACCGCCCCAGCGCTCGAGGTAGGACGCGCAAGCTGCTAACGCGGCGTGTAGATCGAAGGCGGGGATCGACCGCCCGGAGCCGACCCAGGCAGCCTCCGTTCCCGCAACCAGCACGACCGGGCGGTTGAACCGTTCGACCAACCGCGAAGCCACGATTCCGATCACACCGCGGTGCCACTCCGGCCCGGCGATGACGTAGGCGCTCCGGCGGCGCGTCGACTCCGGCCATTCGCCCACCTGCCGGACCGCGTCGCGGAGGATCCGGTCTTCGACAGCCTGGCGGTCGCGATTCAGGGTCTCGAGCTCGCCCGCGAGCCGTTGCGCCTCCTGCTCGTCGCCGGTCAGAAGGAGGTCGAGCGCGACTCCGGGGTGACAGAGCCGTCCAGCCGCGTTGAGGCGAGGTGCGAGACGAAATCCGACTGAGCCCGCATCGAGCGCGGCGGGATCGACGCGGGCCGCCTGCATCAGCGCCCGGAGCCCGGGCTTAGTCGTCCGCGCGAGCCGTTTGAGGCCGGCGGCGACGAGCCAGCGGTTCTCGTCCAGGAGCGGCACCACGTCGGCGACCGTGGCCAGTGCCACGAGATCGAGGTGCTCTTCGAGCTGCTCCGGACCGACCAGTGCCTCGGCCAGCTTGTACACGACGCCCGTTCCGCACAGCTCCGGGAAGGGATACTCGGAAGGGCGAGTCGCGACCACCGGGCAGTCGGGAAGCTCGTCGCCGGGCCGGTGGTGGTCGGTGACGATGACCTCCAGCCCGAGCGCCCGCGCTTCGGCGACCTCGGCCACGGCGGTGATTCCGCAGTCGACAGTGATCACGAGGCCGCATTCCTCCCGCGCGAGACGCGCGAGCGTGTCGATCGAGACGCCGTATCCCTCCTCGAACCGACTCGGGAGGTGCCAGTCCACGTTTGCGCCGAGTGAGCGGAGGACGGTGACAGCGAGCGCGGTCGCGCAGATGCCGTCGGCGTCGTAGTCGCCATGGACGCAGATCCGCTTGCCCGCTGCGACTGCCCGGCGAATCGCGTCGCACGCCTCGGCCATGTTCCCCAGGAGCTTGGGGTCATGTCCCGGGCGCTCGCCGGCGAGAAAGGCCCTCGCCTCTCCGGGGTTGCCGTAGCCCCGCCGGACGAGGACGCTCGCTGTCGTCTCGCTGAGGCCGAGCGCCTGGGCAAGCTCGACGACCTCCGGGCGGGGGCACGGACGCATGGTCCATGTCCCCTGCTGCATCCCAATCAACGGTAGGAGGCGGGTCGGACGGCGCCGATAGGCGCGGTGCACGCGCACGGACCCTTGACGATGCGGGCACGTTTCGGGGCTATCCTCAGTTGAGTGGCGGATGCGAACTATCTCTCCGGCGAGGATTACGTGGTCGAGTTCCTCGGCTACCGGTTCTCCTTCAACGCGATGGACTTCGAGCAGCGCGTCAACGCGGCGGCCGTGAAGCTCGGCCTCGTGGAGCCCGGCGAGCTCGACAGCGACGAGACTGCAGACCTCGTCGAGCTCGCCGCGACCGGTCAAATCAGCGAACCGGCGAGCGGGCTCGGGGAGTACCTTGTCCGTCACTGGGAGCGCCTGGCGCTGGTCGGCGACGAGTCGCTCGTCTACTGGCTTCGCAAGCTGGTGTTCCGAAGCGCGTGGCTCGACCACCGTGTCAAGGAGAACCTGCTCGAGGTGGCCTGGGACGAGGCCACGGCCGAGTTCACGTACCAGGATCCAGAGGGCGGCCGCGCGCTCCTCGAGCTCGCGCCGGTGCCGTCCTGGCACGAGCTCCAGTTCCGGCGGGCCTAGTCCATGGCCAAGCTGACCGTGCCGGAGCAGCTGGAGACCGCGCCCGAGCCCGAAATCATCCGTTCGCGAGGATGGCGGCAAGAACGCCGATGGCCACGCCGAGACTGACGGCGAGCGCCAGTCCCGCGACGACCCCACGAACTTCGTAGATAAATGAGCGGACCGCGCGGGCGCGGACCGGGGTCGTCGCGGCGAAGACCCGACCCGCACGCGACCGCTCGGGAGGGGTAACCGGAGCAGGCGGGCTCGCCGCCCTCCTTGCGAATGCGCGACGAGGTCCAAGGCGCCGGATGTGCCCAGCCAGGTGGGGCCGCCCCACGTTCTTCCCCCGAGTTAAGGCTGAGAAGGGCGAGCTGAGCGGCCGACTCCGGGGCTCCCGCAGCGTTGGCTGCGGTGGCGGCGCGCGACTGAGACCTGGCGTCCCGACGAGCTCCGAAGCGACCGGTACGTTCGCACGCGCGAGGCTGGTACGGGGAATCCGATTCCGGACCGACCAGGCATAGTCCTCCAGCCGCCTGGGCAGCCGCCAGAGGGTAGGTAGGACACTGAGACTGAGAGACGCGAGGGCGACCAGAAGCGCCAATCGCATGGAGACTGGCGGCCCCGGCTTCGAATACGCAACCGTTGGGGCTATGGGGCGCGAGGCGCCGTCACTGTCGGGGCGGTCCAGCCCCCGGACGGAAGGAACGACAGATTCTCCAGGCTCGAGGGGATTCCAGAGACCGATCAACCCCCCCGCGAACGTGAATCCCGCAAGCAGAAGCGACGCCGCTGCGACGATGATGAGCGCGGATCTGACCATTTGGATTCCTCTAATCGTCTCTACGCAGCTTCCCGTCTGGCTCCGTTCCTGTGCTTCATGCCAACGGGTAGGTTCGTCCTGGCCATGAGTCCGGCAAGCCGACGGCGTCGCGGTTTTCAGCCGCCTCAAGCACTACCGGCGTCCGATCGCTCCCCCGAAATCGATTTCCTCGGCCGGTCGCTCCCTGCGGAGTTCGCCGAGTCGAGACTCTAGAAGAGCGCCGAGGCCGGCTCCTCCGGGGCGCCTGCGTGCTTGCGCCCGAGCTTCGTCACGACGCGGCCGCGCGGGGTTCGCTGGATCAGGCCGAGCTGGAGAAGGTAAGGCTCGTAGACGTCCTCGATCGTGTCCTGCTCCTCCCCGAGCGTCACCGCCAGCGTCGAGAGCCCCACCGGGCCGCCGTCGAACTTGTGCACGATCGCGGCGAGGAGATCCCTGTCGATCCGCTCGAGCCCCTGGTCGTCGACCTCGAGAAGAGCCAGCGCCTCGCGGGCGACATCGATCGTCACGGCGCCGTCGTAGCGCACCTCGGCGACGTCGCGGACGCGCCGGAGGATCCGGTTGGCTACCCGCGGCGTCCCGCGCGCACGGCGGGCAATCTCGTCAGCTGCCTCGTCGGCGATCTCGACGCCGAGGATCCGCGCCGAACGCCGGACGATGCGGGCGAGCTCCTCGCCCGTGTAGAGGTCGAGACGATAGGTGATGCCAAACCGATCGCGGAGCGGCGTCGTCAGAAGCCCCGTCCGGGTGGTGGCGCCGACCAGCGTGAAGGCCGGGAGGTCGAGAGTGAGGGTTCTCGCGGCAGGGCCCTGGCCGACGATGATGTCGAGCCGGAAGTCCTCGAGCGCCGGGTACAGGATCTCCTCCACGGCCCTGTTCAGACGGTGGATCTCATCGACGAAGAGGACGTCGTGCGGCTCGAGCGAGGTGAGGATCGCCGCCATGTCTCCCTTCCGCTCGAGGGCGGGGCCCGCGACACAGCGGATGCCGACCCCGAGCTCCTCGCGGACGATGAAGGCGAGGCTCGTCTTGCCGAGCCCGGGCGGGCCGGCGAGAAGGACATGGTCGAGAGCCTCGCCGCGAGCCTTCGCAGCTTCCAGAGAGATCGTGAGCTGCTCCTTGATCCGCTCCTGGCCGACGAAATCCTCGAGCCGGCGAGGACGAAGCGAGCCGTCGAGCTCGTCGTCCCCGGGAGCGAGCACGGGCGCGGTAACGCGTTCGGCGGCGCTCATGCGGCCCTGAGCGCCTGCCGGACGCGCTCCGCGGGGGAGAGCTCCGGATCGGTGTCTGCGAGTCGCTGCTCGGCCTCCGCGGCCGTGTAGCCAAGCTCGACGAGCGCGTCGCGGGCAACCACGTGGCCGTCCCCTGCCCCGAGGTGCGGCGCCTCGACGGCGACGAGCGTGCCGATCTTCTCCTTGAGCTCGAGGACGACCCGCTGGGCCGTCTTCTTGCCGATACCCGGAATGCTCTGAAAGAGGGCGTCGTCCTCTCGAACGATGGCGCGGCGAAGCTCACCCGGGGAATAGCCGGAGACGATTGCGAGGGCGACCTTGGGTCCGACTCCGGAGACCGACAGAAGATGCTCGAAGAGCTCTCGCTCCTCGGCGCTCGCGAAGCCGTAGAGCTGCAGCGCATCCTCGCGGACGTGCAGGTGTGTCTCGACGACGATCTCTTCGGCTCCCTCGGACTGCCGGAGAACGCTCGGGGTGGCAGCGATCCGATAGCCGACTCCGCCCACGTCGAGGACGAGCCCGGCGGCGTCCGAGGCCACGGGTTTGCCGCGCAGGCGGGCAATCACCTGGTTGCTCCCGCGAGAGCCGCAAGCGGCGGGGCGAGGGCGTGGCAAATCGCGACCGCGAGCGCATCGGCGGCGTGGCTCGGGGTCGGCGCCTCAGCCATCCCGAGGATCGCCTTGACCATGCGCTGCACCTGGCCCTTGTCGGCCCGGCCGTAACCGCAGACCGCCTGCTTCACCGACGCAGGCGGATACTCGAGGCAGAACACCTCGGCCTGGGCGCACGCGACGAGCACGGCGCCTCGCGCCTGTCCGACAGAGAGCGCGATGCGGGCGTTTGCGCCGACGTACGACTCCTCGAGCGCGACCGCGTCCGGCTCGTGCTCGGCGATCAGGGCGGTGACTCCGTCGTGGATCACCTTCAGCCGCAACTCGATGGGATCTCCCGCAGGCGTCTTCCACCAGCCATGGTCGACGCCTCTGAGGCGCCCGCCGTCTGCCTGAACGATGCCGTATCCGCAAGCTGCCGTGCCCGGATCGATGCCGAGGACTCTCACGAAGTGAGGTTAGGGGTGGGTCCGGACGTTCCTGCCGCCGGCCGTTAGTTGCTGCCGTCAGCCCAGGTAGCTCCTCACCTGCTGTCGGCCTCCCCTGGAGCCGCGGCTGTAGTCCATCGGATAGAGCGAGGGCCCGGTTTCCTGGCCGTGGCTGACCACGTTGCCGTTCCCGACGTAGATAGCGACGTGGTTGATCGACGAGTGGCTCGGCCCGTAGAAGACGAGATCGCCGGGTCGCGGGCTGGCGCACTCGACGCCGTGCTCGATCTGCGTCCCGGTCCAGCCCTGGCCGTTGTAGTTGAGACCATTCGGATCAGGCCCGCCGGCTGCCCAATAGCACCAGGTCGCGAACGACGAGCAGTCCTCGAACTGCGGGAACTTGGGTGGGCGGACGCCTTCCCGCACCCCTTGCATCCGCTGGCCCGTCTGTGTGTAGCGGATCGAGTCGCGGTTCTGGTATCCGACAAATGCGGAGGCGACGACCTTCTGACGGATCGACGAGGGCACGGCCTTCTTCACCGCCGCCAGGAGCCGCTTCCCCCAGGCGTCGATAAAGGGCAGGAGCTGCCCGAACGTATTTTCTCCGATCTCGCCGTCTACCAGGAGGCTTTTTGCCTGCTGGAACGCCCGTACCTCGCCGTCCATCTGCGCGTCGAACTCATTCGTCGTCTTCGTTCCCTTCGGGCGAAACCCCGCCTTGCGAAGCGCGCGCTGGTAGGCGCGCACGTCACGACCCTTCGCACCGAGCTTGATCTCCCGCGGGAGCGTCGGCGCGGGCATCAGCCTTCAGCTCCGTGCACGTTGTCGTCGCCCTCGTCCTCGGGCGGAGGGTCCATGGGCCGGCCCGCGAAGGGGTCGAACTCATCCTCCTCGCCGAGGAGAGGGGTTGCCTTGAGCGCCGCCTTGGCGGCATCGAGAGGTCCCATCGTTTTTCCACCTCCGAACCTGAGACGTACTGGCCAGACGACGCTACCCTGAGCGAGAGCGCTGTAAAGAGCTAGGAGGCGACGGCCTCCAGCACGCGCTCGGGAATGTCGAAGTTCGCATAGACATCTTGGACGTCGTCGTTCTCCTCGAGCGCATCGACCAGGCGCAAGAGCTTCTTGGCCGCACTCTCGTCGTCGATCTCGACCGTGGTCTTCGGAAGCATCGTCAGGTCGGCCTCGTCGTAGGCGATACCCGCATCGTTCAGGGCACGGCGCACGTCCGGGAGAACCTCCGGAGCGGAGACGATCTGGAAGCTCGAGCCCTCGCGGGTGACGTCGTCGGCTCCTCCCTCCGCGGCCGCGAGCGTGAGCGAATCCTCGTCGACGGATCCTGCGTCGACGAGCACGACGCCCTTCCGCTCGAAGAGCCAGGCGACCGAGCCGCTCGCGCCCAGGTTGCCGTCGTTCTTTGCGAAGACGTGCCTGACGTCGGCGCTCGTGCGGTTCCGGTTGTCGGTAACCGCCTCGACGAGCACCGCGACGCCGTTCGGGCCGTACCCCTCGTACGTGACCGTCTCGTAGGCCTGTCCGTCGGCCCCGGCACCGGAGCCACGCGCGATTGCACGCTCGATGTTCTCCTTCGGCATCGAGGCATCGCGCGCTTTTTGGATCGCATTCGCGAGCGCGTGGTTCCCGTCGGGGTCCGGGCCGCCTTCGCGGGCCGCGACGATGATCGCGCGCGAGAGCTTCGAGAAGAGCTGCCCGCGCTTCGCGTCGGCGGCGCCCTTCTTGTGCTTGATCGACGACCACTTGCTATGCCCCGACACAGGTCTCCTCCCGGACGAGGTCCAGGAACCGCTCGTGCACCCTCGTGTCCTCGGTCAACTCGGGATGGAACGCGGCCACGAGGATACGTCCCTGGCGGAGCAGGACCGGATCGCCGTCGAGCTCCGCGAGCACCTCGACCTCCGGGCCTGCCTGCTCCACGCATGGCGCACGGATGAAGACGCCTCGGAGCGGCTCCTCCTCTCCCGGGAGCTCGAGGTCGGCCTCGAAGCTCCTGACCTGGCGCCCGTAGCCGTTTCGGCGCACGACGAGGTCGATCGCGCCGAGGAAGGGCTGGTCGGAAGCAGCGTCGACGGCATCCCGTGAGAGCAGGATCATGCCGGCGCACGTGCCCAGAATGGGCTGCGCAAAACGGCCGATTGCCTCCTCGAGCCCGTAGAGGCGGATGAGTCGCCCGATCGCCGTCGACTCTCCGCCCGGCACGATGAGACCGTCGAGCCCGTCGAGCTGCTCGGGCTTCCTGACCTCAACGACGTCTGCGCCGAGCCTACGAAGCATCGCCGCGTGCTCGCGGAAGTTCCCTTGAACCGCCAGGACGCCGATTGCCAGTCGCCCGCTCATCTCGCGTGAAACTGTACCCCCGGGGCCTTTCGGCCCCTCTGCCCCCTGCGATGAGCGTAGCTCGCAAGAGCGCACGAGTCTGGAACGGATCGGGACGAGGGTGTGACTTACCAGCCGCGAGCTTCGAGCAGCTCTTCCGGCGGGAGCGCGGCGGCGTCGAGACCGCGCATCGGCTCGCCGAGGCCGGTCGAGACCCGGGCGAGAATCTCCGGGTCGGAGTAGTGCGTGGTCGCCTCGACGATCGCCTTCGCGCGCTCCGACGGCTCCGAGCTCTTGAAGATCCCCGACCCTACGAAGACGCCGTCGGCGCCAAGCTGCATGCAGAGCGCCGCGTCGGCCGGCGTCGCGATCCCCCCGGCGGTGAAGGTCACGACCGGCAGGCGGCCGTTCTCGGCCACCCAGCGAACCAGTTCGAACGGGGCCTGGATGTTCTTCGCCTCCGTGTAGAGCTCATTCTCGTCGAGGGAGCCGAGCCGCCTGATCGCGCCGAACACGGCGCGCATGTGACGCACCGCATTCACGATGTCGCCGGTCCCGGCCTCGCCCTTCGTCCGAATCATGGCCGCGCCCTCGTTGATGCGCCGAAGCGCCTCCCCGAGATTTCGGCAGCCGCAGACGAACGGGATCTGGAACTTCCACTTGTCGATGTGATGCTCCTCGTCGGCCGGAGTCAAGACCTCGCTCTCGTCGACATAGTCGACCTCGAGCGCCTCGAGGATCTGGGCCTCCACGAAATGGCCGATGCGCGCCTTCGCCATGACTGGGATCGTCACGGCCTCCTGGATCTCGACGATCTTCGTCGGGTCGGCCATCCGCGCGACCCCGCCTTCCTTGCGGATGTCGGCCGGGACCCGCTCGAGCGCCATGACGGCTACAGCGCCGGCGTCCTCGGCGATCCGAGCCTGCTCGGCAGTGGTGACGTCCATGATCACCCCGCCTTTCAGCATCTCGGCGAGACCGCTCTTTACGCGCATGGTGCCGAGCTCGGCCATGCGTCCGATTCTACCGTTCGGCTTAGACGAGGAGCTCGAGCGCCGCCTCGGGCTCCTTGAACGGCGGGATCACGTAGATCCCGGACGCCCGCGTTCTGGATCCCTCCACGAGCGCGCGGGCGATGTCGAGGCCGACTGCGGCCGCATCCGAGTCAGCGTCGGCAAGCCGGCGCTGAACCGCCTCCGGGATCACGATCCCGGGCACCTCGTTGTGCAGGCGATAGGCGAGCGAGTAGCTCCGGACGGGCCAAATGCCCACCAGAAGCGGGATCGGCGGCTCCCCACCGACCGCGTCGAGGAAGCGGTCGAGGTACTCGAGGTCGAAAAGCGCCTGCGTCATTGCGAAGTGCGCTCCGTTCTCGACCTTCTCCCGGAAGCGCTCGACCTCCCGCGGCAGGTCCTCGGCGGACGGGTTGACGGCGACCCCGATGTAGAACGAGGTCGGCGCGTCGATCGACTTGCCCGCATAGTCCTCCCCCTCGTTCAGCCGCGTGAGCACTGCGGTGAGCCCGATCGCATCGACCTCGTAAACCCCGCGGGAGCCGGGATAGTCGCCGACGTGCGGCGGATCTCCCGTGACTGCCAGGACGTTCCGGATGCCGTCCGCATGCGCGCCCAGGAGCTGCGACTGGAGGCCCATGATCGAGGCATCGCGCGGCGTCACGTGCGGGATCGTCTCCAGCTCCACGACCCGCTCGATCGCAGCCGCTGCGACGAGGGCCGAAAGCCTCGCGCGAGCCATGGGGTTGTCGTTGATATCGACGACGTGAACGGCGCCGGAGTCCCTGAGGACGGTCGCGACGCGGAGCATGTTCTCCATGTTCGTCCCCTTGGGGGGGTCGAGCTCGACCGAGACGACCCACTTCCCGGCCGTGAGCATGCGGCACAGGAGCGTCTGCTCCGCCCGGCGCACGATCGGGACGACGACATCGCGCTCGAACGCCTCGAAGAAGACCCGGGGCTGCCTCTCCTCCTCCACGGCCTGCCTGATCGCTGCGATCTGCGCCGGCATCGTGCCGCAGCAGCCGCCCACGATCCGGGCGCCGAGGGCGCGGGCCTGCGCAGCGAACTCGGCGAAGTAATCCGGGGTCGCGTTCGGGTAGACGATCCGACCGTCCGAGCGGCTCGGGAGACCGACGTTCGGCTGAGCGGTCAGCATGAGCCCGTTCTCCCCAACGAGACCCGACATCTCCGAGAGGGCGGCAAGCGCAGCCTGCGGGCCGAGACCACAGTTGGCGCCGATCGCCGTGACGCCCAGGTCCTTGAGGCGCTCGACCGCCTGGGCCGCAGACACCCCGGCCAGGGTCTGGGCGTCTTCGTCGAAGGTGAGCTGGGCGACGATCGGAAGCGAGGACACTCCCTGTACTGCCTCGATTGCGGTCACGAGCTCGCCCAGGTCGAAAAACGTCTCGACCATGAAGAGATCGACGCCGCGCCCCTCGAGAAGCCGCGCTTGCTCGGTGAAGACGTCGAAGGAGTCCTCCGCCCCACTCGTTCCTTCGAGATCCCCGAGCGGCCCGATCGAGCCGGCGATCAAGATCGGTGTCCCGGCGACCTCGCGCGCCTCGCGGGCGAGCTTGACGCCGCTCTCGATGATCTCTGCGAGTCGGTCATCCAGCAGGTTCGCGGACAGCTTGCGGCGGTTGGCCCCGAAGGTGTTGGTCTCTATCAGCTCCGCGCCGGCGCGGATGAAGGCAAGGTGGACTCCGACGACGGTCTCGGGCGCCTTCAAATTCGCCTCCTCGGGGCAACGTAGACGCGCCACCCGGGTGGAGAGGAGTGCGCCCGTGCCTCCGTCAGCGACGACTACTGGTCCGGTCGAAATCCGCTCGAGCGCACGGCTCAAGGTTGGCTCACCTGCATTGAGCCTGAGGCTATCGGAGGTGCTGCGAGTGGAGGCTCAGGCGCGGTCGTCGAGCGCGAGTGACTCGACCTGATCTGGCCGCTCACCGGCCCGGGGGCGGAGCAGTACGTCCTCGAGTTGGGCGGCAACGTCGCGGAGGCTCTGGAAGGCCCGCTCGCGCCGATCCTCGAGGAGCTTGATCTCCTGCCGCAGCTCGTCGACCCTACGACGTGCATCGCCGTCGATTTGACGGGCCATGTCCTCGGCCGTCTCGCGCATCGCCCGCGCCTGCTCTTCTGCCTCCGCGACCGCGCGACGCCCCTCCTCCTCCGCCTCGCGGCGATGCTGTGACGCGTAGGCGTCAACGGCGAGCCTGACGTCCGAGGCATAGTCGTCCGCGCCGCCGCGGGTGCGCTCCGCCTCGGCCGTGAGCTCGTTGATCCGGGAAGTCGCGTCAGACTCCGCACGGCCGAGTACCTCGGAGACCTCCCGCTTCGCCTCGGTCCTCAGCTCCTCGGCTGCGCGCTCCGCCGCGGCGAGAATTGCCGAGACTCGCCGACCGACTTCGGCAGGCTGAAGTCGCTCCTCATCTTGATGCACTGAGGTGTCGCTCGTCTCCGTGTCCATGGCCCCTTCCCCCAGGGTGCGGTCGCCAGCCCAGGAACCTACTCGATCATCCGAAATCCCGCAATTCGGCGGCCCGCGCCGTCTTGCTACAGCCTAGAGCTCGATGCGCAGGATCCGCGCGGCGCCGGTGGCCACGGTCCACCGCGTCACGTATGCAGTCAGCCCGTAAAGATCCGTCGTCCAGTAGAACGTGCGCTGACTGCGGACTGTCGCGAGCACGCGGACGTGCGTCCTCCGAAACTTGCGGACGAGAGCTGATGAAATCCCCTGCCGCTGCTTGATCCAGAGGATCCGGGTCGAGCTGAGCGCGGGATTCGAGAGCAGGGCGATCTTCGTGGCCATCACCACCTGTTTGGTCCCGCTGGCGATCCCGTAGAGCAGGATGCGGGAGCCGCGCGACCCCGCAGCATGCCAGGCGACCCGCCCGGCGGCGATCGAAGGGCGGCCGAGATCGACTCCAACCGCGCCGCGCCCGAGTCGTCGAACCTCGCCCGTCGTGAGGTTTCTGAGCTCCAGCAGGACGCGGTCGGGAAGATCCCGGCGGTAGGCAAGCCACGGCCAGTCCAGGGCGGGCTTCGAGACGGCACCCTCGAGGCGCACGACCTCTTCGCCTGTCGCCCAGCGAACGATTCGGATGCCGGCCCCGTCCTGGTACGCGAGCAGCTCACCGTCGAGACTGGGAGCCTCGGCTCCTGGGTACTGTAGGGCGCCCCCTGCGGTCGGAAGAACGACCACGTTCGAGACTCCCGGCTCGCGCTGCGTGAACGCGAATGCGGGCCCGATCGCGGATGGGTCGAGGTGGCTTCCGGGCCCCAGCGGCATGAGCTCGGCACCGGCAGTCGGAGCGGCCAGCAGCGCAGCGCAGACCAGCAGGGCGACGGCGTTCACGCGGAGAACGCCGCGCCTGCGGCCGGCAAGCGCCTCGACGATCGCCGTTGCGTCCGAGCCCCGCCGGAGCGGCAGAAGGAGCAGGAGCGAGCGACCGGCGCCGTAGGCGGCGAAGCAGACGGCGCCTGCCAGTGGTCGACCAAGGGCCACTGCCGCCGCACAGGCGACCCAGAACGTCGCCACGGGCTGGTAGGTCAGGGCCCCGACCCCGAGCCCTGCGCCGTAGCCCGCCGCCCAGGCCGGAAGTGGCAGTGTGAACCGCCACGGCTCGGGAACCTGGCGCCGCGACTGTGGCAGCGGCACGCGCGCGAAGCCTCCTTCCCGCGCCGCACCGACCAGGGCGAGAACCGCGGCGACCGGAAGTGCCCAGGCGCCGACGAGCGATCCGGCAACTCCGAGGAGAGCGCCCAGGCACGCAGAGGCGGCGAGCGCGCCCAGCCCGAAGAAGAGTAATGCCCCCGCTTGTCGCCTCCTGCTCCCGCACACGTCGGGAGTGATCGTCTCGACCATGGACAGTCCTCAGGGCGACCAGGCGCCCGAGATCCCGGCGACGAGAGCCGCGGTCACCACCGCCGCCTCGATCAGCAAGGGATTCCCGTGTCGTAGTACATGACGCAGAACACGTTTCGGGGCGCGTAGCAGTAACCACGGAGCGCAGCGTCTCCGTTGATCCTCCGTCTCGAGCGGGAGCAGCAGTCGACAAGCTTTCGGATCTGGTCGTTGCAGCACCGGTACCAGGAGCCCTGGATCCGGGCATCGATGTGGAAGCGCTCCGGAACCCAGTCCTGACAGATTCGGGTGCGCGGCCCCTTCGGGAGCAGCCTCCCGTCCGGGCCGACCAGCCGCGCACCTGACTCGTTGATCGGGTAGCCGCTGCCGTTCACGCGGCGCCCCAGATTGTCGATGGGCCTCCCGTCGCTCGGGCGAAGCGGATAGCCGGCCCGGTTGATCCGGGGGAGGCGAAACGGGGACGGGCAGGATTCGGTCGTGAAGATGTGGCCGCAGAAGTGGAAGGCCTCCGCATCCTCCGGGGCGACTGCGGCCGCAACGGCACTACCCCCCACGGCTCCGAGCACGGTCGCCCCGAGCCGCCCGAGAAGGACCGGCGGGTCATGCCCGCTGCGAGCCCGCTCGCCAGAGCTTCGGCCGCGCGGTCGAGAGCGGTGTCAGGCCGCAGCGCGTCTCCTGGCGTATCCGAGCGAGACGAGCCCGTCGAGCTGCTCGAGCGTGTTCACGAGGCCCTTCGCCATCACGGCCCCGTCGACGACGTGGACGGCGAACGGGCTCCCGGGAACGTTCCACCGTTCGAACGCCTCCTGGTCGGCCGCCTCGTCGACCACCCGGACCTGAATACCGTCCCTCCGAAACGCGCCGACGGCAGGCGCCAGGTCCCGGCAAAGCGGGCAGGTTGGCGAGAAGAAGGCCACGAGCGCCGATCCGGTTCGCGCAAGATCGTCGAGCTCGGGCGCGGGGCGGCCGATTGCCGGGCCTTCCTCCGCCAGCTCGAGCGGGCCTTGCGGAGCCAGCCGAGCGCTCAGGACACCGACCTGGCGGTAGAGCGCCAGCACGAGCATGCCGAGCCCCACGACCGCGAACGCGACGAGGGTGAGAGAGGCGAGGACGACGGTTTCCGTAGACGGCGCCGGAACCTTTCCTTCCTGGGCCGCAGCCGAGACCGCGGCGAGCGCGGTGAAGAGCCCTGCACGGGCCAGCAGGAACCAGGTCGACCTCTCACGGCGACCGCCGAAGCAGCCGCAGGGAAGCCGTCGCGCTCCTGAAAGGCGAGCCCGCGCCAGCGCCGCGACGAAGACGAGGCCGAGGGCAATCGCCCCGTACGTGGCCGGCAGGATGAAGGCGCCGAGTGCGAGGAGCACTCCGAGTGTCCCTTCAACCGTGACGACGAGGGCCCAGAGGGCCGGGCGGGTGCGCTCCGGGACGCCGTACGCCTCCAGGCCACGCACGAAGTCGCGGCGAGCGCGAATCTTCGCGAGGGCGGCGCCCAGGAGCACGGCGGCGACCGCCAGGCGAAAGGCGGTGTCCATCCGTCAAGAGTAGAGAGGCCAGCGGTCGGCCTAGTCCCGCCCTACGCCAGCGCCGGCGGGCCTAGAGCAGAGAGGCCGGCTCGGGGTCGGCGTTCAACACATCCAGGAAGACCCCGACGACATCCGGGTCGAATTGCGTTCCGGCTCCAGCTCGAAGTCGCTTGCAGGCCTCTTCCACGGGCAGGCGACCGCGGTAGGGCCGGTCCGTCGTCATCGCGTGAAACGCGTCGCAGACGAGGATGATGCGGGACTCGAGCGGAATGTCCTCCGCCGCGAGCCGGTCGGGATAGCCGGCCCCGTCGAACCGCTCGTGACAGTGGCGCACGATCGGGCGCACGTCGGACAGGCGCACGATCGGAGCAAGGATGCGCTCGCCGAGCTCGGGATGCTGCTCGATCACCTTCCGCTCGTCGGGCGTCAGCGAGCCAGGTTTCAGGAGCACCTCGGACGGAATGCCGATCTTCCCAATGTCGTGGAAGAGCGCTCCGAGCTCCAGGCGCTTCAGCGACTTCGGATCGAGGCCGAGCTCAGTTCCAACTTCGAGCGCCATGTCGGTGATCGCCCGCGCGTGCGAGGAGGTGTACTCGTCGTTTGCCTCGAGCGCGTTTGCGAGCGCCTCGACCGTGGATAGGAACGTCTGCTCCAGGCTCTCGAAGCTCATCGCATTTGTAATTGCGAGCTTGGCCTGGTGCGCAACGCCGGCCAGAAGCTGCATCTTGCGCTCCGTGATGCGCGGCTTGGCGGCCTCCGTCAGGACCGACACGAGGAAGCCCTTGCGCATCAGATCGACCTGAATGGGCGCAACCGCGTACATGCGGCTTTCGTCCGAGCCCGAGCTCGTGTCTCCAACCCCGGGAAGGTGGCTCACCTGCTCGGGTGTCAGGATGAAGGGCTCATCCATCTGCAGGAAGCGCTCTGCGGCCTCGGGCGGGAACCTGAGGCCGGCGAGCCGCTCGCGGTCGCTGTCGCTGTATCCCCACATCGCCCGGACGACGAGGTCGCCGGTCCCCGGCTCCTGGAGCCAGACCGAGGTGAGGGAAGAGCCGAGAATCTTCGTCGAGAGGCCGACGAGACGGTCGAGCACCGCATCGAGATCCTCCGCTGCCGCGAGCTCGCGACCGAGGTCGAGCAGTGCGTTTGCGATCTCTGCGCTCTGCTTGGCGCTGTCGGCCTCTCGGCGCTGCGCCTCGTAGAGCCGCGCGTTCTCGATCGCGACTGAAGCGTGGCCGCCGAGTACCTCGAGGAGGCGCACATCGTCCTGGTCGAACTGTCCAATCCCGAGCTTCGAGAGGACGATCACACCGTTGATCCTTGAGCCGTAGCGCAGGGGAACCGCCACCATCGACTCGTCGATATCGTCCGTGCCCGGAATCGTGACCGCGAATTCGCAGTCGATCGCATTCGCGAGCAGAAGGGACTCGCCCGTCGCTGCGACCCGGCCGGTGATTCCTTCGCCCACCCTGCACTTCAGCTCGTCGACGTTCTCATCGCTGTACTCGCCCAGATCGCCGCGGAAGGCGATCGGGATCAGATCCTCGCCCTCGCGGACGTAGACGCGGCAATTGTGGTAGTCGATCAACCCTCGAAGCTCGCTGACGATCACCTCGCCGATCCGGGTCACGTCGTTCAGGCGGTTGAGCTTTCCTGCGAGGCTCTGGAGCATCTTCAGGTGCGCAATCGAGCGAACGTCCTGTCGCCCCGGCTGCTCGTGCGTCACCGGCCGCCCGTCGGTCAGCTCGTCGAAGAGGACGACCGCGTTCTTCCCGCGCGTCTTCGCGGTCATCATCGCGGTCTCCGCATACGCGACCAGCTCGCGAGGGTTCATGGCGTCCTCGGGTCCCTGCGACACGCCGACCGAGACGGTGATGCTGCCGGCCCCCTCGAACTCCGTGGTGGCGAGACGCTGGGTCACCCGCTCCGCGAACCCACGTGCGTCGGTTGCCGTGCAGGCGGGCATGATGACGGCGAATTCCTCTCCCCCGATCCTGCAGACGATGTCCGAAGCCCGGATGCTCGAGCGGAGGACGTCCGCGAGGGCGACGAGGATCTGGTCGCCGGTGCCGTGGCCGAAGACGTCGTTCACCTTCTTGAAGTCGTCGATGTCGAGCATGACCACCGCCAGCGACTCGTATGCGCGGCTGGAGCGGTTCAGCTCGGCCCGAAGGCGGTCGTGAAAGAACCGGTGGTTGTACAGGCCGGTTAGTGAGTCCGTCTGAGCCTGCCGCTCGAGCTTCTCGCGGATCTGCGCATTGTCGAGAGCAAGGGCCGCAGCATCGCCACAGCGCTGCACGAGCTCGAACTCACGCTCGCTGAACGTCGCGTGCTCGCCGAGGCGGTAGACGTTCAGGGCGCCCATGATCACGCCCCGGCTGACCAGTGGGACGACGATGAGGGACTCCTGCTCGTCCGGGGGCGTTCCGGGAACGACGTCAAGTCTCGGATCGAGATGAGCGTGATTGACGAGGGCCGGCTCGCCGTTCTCGACCGCCCAGCCGGTGATGCCTTGGCCGTATGGGAGATTCGAGTCCATGATCTCCGCCGCCCAGCGGTCCCGGGCGGTCAGGGGGACGAGCAGGCGCCGTGCCTCGTCCGCCTGGTAGATCGTGAGCGTGTCGCACGGGACGAGGTCGCTCACCGCATCGAAGATGCGATCGAGCAGGGCATCCAGGCTCTGCTCCGACAGGAGGTGGTGAAAGACGTCGGAAAGCCGGCGATAGGATGCGACGAGCGCATCCTCCTGCTCGTCGAGGGGCGTGGCGAGAGTCAACGAAGGCGGATGCTGCTCACCCGCGGATTGACCGTCCCCATTGGGAAAACGGAGCGGCCGGGCAGGGTCGCCATTGGATGTCACGGCGGCAGGTTCTTTCATGGAGGGCGTCCTGTTGAAGCATGTCAACGGAACAGGCCCGTCGTATCACTCGGATGGGTGACTCCGGCGGCTCAAAGCCAGATCAGCCGAGCTCTCGGCGAGATCTCGACAATCCCGAGCTCGCAGAGCGGCTCGAGGCCTTCGCGGCTCTGCTCGACCTGGCCGGGGCGAACCCGTATGGCGTGCGTGCGTATCGCCGCGCGGCTGCTCTCGTCAGGGCAACGCCGGCCTCGGTAGCGCAACTTGTCCGCTCGGGCCGGGCTCGCGAGCTCCGGGGCATCGGGCGCGGCATCGAAGGGAAGCTCCGCGAGCTCGTCCAGACGGGCGAGATAGCCGAGCTCGCAGAGCTCGAGCGCACCGTCTCGCCACAGCTCGTCGGGCTCGGGCGGCTGGTGGGGCTCAGCCCCAACCGGGCCGCGGAGATCGGCCGAGTGCTCGGGATCCGTACCGCCGACGAGCTTCGCCAGGCGGCACAAGAGGGCCGGCTTACGGAGGTGCCGGGCATCGGGCCTAAGACGGCGGAGCGGATCCTTGCCGCACTCGAGCGAGGCCCGGAGGTGAGCCCACCCAGGAGCCTGCTCCTGAACCGCAGCCGTCCGCTCGTCGAGGCAGTTGCCGCGGCGGTCGGCGGCACTGCGGCAGGCGATCCGCGGCGCTGGCGCGACGCGAGCGAGCACCTTGCCGTGGTCTGCTCGGGGGACGACGCTGGCGCCGTCACGGCACGCTTCGAGGAGCACCCTTCGATCGTGGCGATCGTCGAACGGACCGATCAGGGCGCGCTCGGGGTCACCGTCGACGGGATCCCGATCGAGCTCGTGGTGGCTCCTCCGGAGCGGTTCGGGACCGAGCTTCTGCGTGCCACCGGGTCGAAGGCCTACGTCGACGCGCTGGGACCCCTCCCTTCTGCGCCCGACGAAGCCGGTGTCTACCGCGCGCTCGGGCTCCCCTTTTGCCCGCCGGAGCTTCGGGAGGAGCCTTTCTCGGGAGAGCCACCCGGGCTGCTGGAGCTCGCGGACATGCGCGGCGATCTCCACTGCCACACGACGTGGTCGGACGGCCGCGCCAGCGTGCTCGAGATGGGATCCGCCGCGCGCGATCGAGGCTATGACTATCTCGCCGTCTGCGACCACACGCTCGCCGTTCGGGTCGTGCCGGGCCTGGACGCCGAGGCGATCCGCCGCCAGGGCGAGGAGATCGCAGCGGCGAACGAGGTGCTCGCGCCCTTCCGTGTCCTCCGCGGCGCGGAGTGCGACATCCTCCCTGACGGGTCGCTCGACCTACCCGACGACGTCCTCGCAGAGCTCGAGTGGGTGATGGCGAGCCTGCACGCAGGTCAGCGGCGGCCGCGGCGCGAGCTGACCCGGCAGGTCGTCGAGGCGGTCCGAAACCCCTACACCTCGGCGCTCAGCCACCCGACGGGCCGTCTGATCAACCACCGGCCTCCAAATGCGCTCGACCTCGACGAGGTCTTCGCGGCTGCGGTGGAGACGGGGACGGCGCTCGAAGTAAACGGCCTTCCCGACCGGCTCGACCTGAGCGGGGAGAACGTGAGGCGTGCGATCGCCGCCGGGGTCCAGATCGTGGTGTCGACCGACGCGCACTCGGTCGCAGGGCTCGCGAACATGGAGCTCGCCGTCGCCACGGCGCGCCGCGGCGGCGCGACTGCAGCCGACGTGGTCAACACGCGACTGCTTTCGGAGCTGTCCTAGCCTGCGGTTTCGACGTGGAAGGCGCTCTCGATCCCCATCAGGGTTTGAGCGCCTCCCGCAGCTTTCGCGCGGTATGCAGCGATATCGGCTGCGCGGTACAGGTCATAGGCGCTCGCGTGGGCTTCCGCGAGCTTGGCGACCCCGCCCGAGAAGCTGTACTGGCCGCGGCCGAGCTCTGCGAGACGCTCCTGTGCGCGTTCGGCCACGCCGAGCGCAGCCTCGGAGGGCGAGGCAGGCAGGATGACGGCGAACTCGTCACCGCCCAACCGGCAGGAAACGTCGGTCACACGAGTGCTCGTGCTCAGAGCCTCGGCGAGGGCGCAAAGGGCAGAGTCGCCCGCCGGATGTCCACCAAGGTCGTTGATGCGCTTGAGCCCGTCCACGTCCACGACGAGCAGGCTCAGCTCCTCGCCGGTTCGGACGCTCCGGGCCACCGCCACCTCGAGCTGCTCCTCGAAGAGCCGGCGGTTGTAGAGACCGGTGAGACGGTCGCGAGCAGCCAGCTCCTCCACTTCCGAGAAGAGCATGGCGTTTCGGACTGCGGTTGCGACGACATCGCAAAGCGCGCGGCAGAAATCCACGTCCGCGACGTCGAACTCGCGGTCCTCGGTGTCGATGACCTCCATCAGGCCGATCGTCTCGCCGCGCGCCACCAGCGGCAGCATGAGGAGCGCCTTCAGGCCGCGGCGTTCGAGGAACGCGCGCTCTGAAGGGTCGGCGGTCTCGTCTGAAAAGCGAATCTGACTAGGCTCCTGCGTCTCGAGGACCCGCTTCGTGGCCGGGTAATCGTCAAGTGGATAGACCTGACCGCCCCCGACGGTGATCTCGTCCTTTCCCTGGAGGTATTCGACGAGCATGACCAGGTTGTTCTCGTCTCGCTTCCAGCGCGAGATCTCTGCCGCGGTGGCTCCTGTTAGCTCTGAAGCGCGCTCCGAGAAGTCTCGCAGGACGTCGTTCAGATCCAGGCTGGACGAGAGCCTGTGGGAGAGATCGAGCAGGGCTTGAAGACGATTGGCGGGGGCCACAATCCCGGTATCGGCGCGATCGCCCTCACCCTTGACCACAAATGCGCCTCACCGCTGACGTGCTGACTTTCCGGGCTCCTTAGGGCCGTCCCCACGGCCAGCGACGGCCGCCCGGCGTCCGACGGCACATGCCCTGACTCTGGCCCCAGTTCATCGGCCCTCTCAGGGTTTGTGGTTCGGGAAGTAGAGCCTCTCTGGGGGATCCCCCGGAAGGACACCCGCCCGACCCGAGCACTCCGGGGGCTTGGGCGAGCACCTCAAACAGGTATTGACCGCGGCTATTGCTGCGCGGCCAGTAACCGTTCGAGAGCTTTACCCCGATTTCATCGGGTCGAGGTAGACGTCGTCGACCTTGGGAGTGCCACTGGTGGCGACCAGGCGGAACTGAACCGACTGCGTCAGGAGTGGCAGAAGGCCGCCGAGCATGCTGATCGCGGGAGATGGCTGCCAGGTCCCGTTCGTCGAGACAGTGCCACCGTCGAGGATCCCGAGAACGCTCGAGAGCAGTCCACGGTAAAGGATCTGAACCTTGACCTTCGAGCCGACGGGGCCGGTCGTGACGAACCGCATCTTGGTCGAGAGGAGCCCGATGCACATCGGCGGACTCGTCGCCGAGCTGCCCTGCGGAAGCAAGAGGGAGTAGCGGTGCGAGGTGCTGCGGATGTAGAACGGCTCGTTGCCGGCTACGACCTTCGCACCCGAGGCCAGCTTCCAACCTGCCGCACCCGCCTCGAATCCACCATCGGGGACGTACGCATAGTTCGCGTAGTCCGCCCAGCGCGAGAAAGCCTTGGAAGTGGCGTCCGGGCAAGCAAGACCAAGACCGGCCGAAGCGGGAGCCGCTCCAAACACGAGGGCGACGACGCTGGCCGCGAAGCCGAGTGCGAGAAGCGCTCGTGCGCGGCGGATAAACGACCGAGTTGCCACAGATACCAAACCCCTTCGCAGATGGAGAACCGCAAGGAAACGCTGTCTCAATGTGCGCTCTCGCGGGTGAGCCAGCTTCCCCCATCGGAGTGATCTCGCCACGCAGGTCAAGCCCGACGCGGTGGAAACCGATACCGGCAGGATGGCGACTCCCGCCGGGACCAAGCGCGGATCCGGCCGGCTTGCGGTTCAGACGCCCGCTGACGCGAATGTCCTGATCGAGCAGACCCGGCAGAACGTCGTGCGCCGTCTGGCGGACCGGGATCTGCACGCCTCGCTTCTTCTCGGAGCGACATTCCTCGCCACAGCGCTCTTCCTGGCGTTCACCGTCGAGTCGGCGCGCACGTCTGACCCGCTCACGGTCTTCCTCCTGATCGCGGCGTATGCCGTGGCCTCGCGCGTCGATTTTGAGATCGGAACGGGTTACGCAGTTCCCACGCAGCTCGTCCTCATCCCGATGCTCGTCCTGCTGCCGGTGCCGCTCGTGCCGCTTTTCGTGGCGGCCGGGCTGCTTCTCGGTGGGATGCCTGAGCACGTGCGAGGGCGCGTTCCGCTCGACCGCAGCCTTCTGCGCCTGGTCAACTCGTGGCACGTTGTCGGCCCGGCCCTCGTTCTGATCGCCGCCGGCGAGCCTCATCCAACCCCTCGCCACCTGCCGATCTACGCCGCCGCTCTCCTCGCGCAGTTCGTGTTCGACTTCGCAAGCACCGCAGCGCGCGACCGGCTTGGCCTCGGCGTGTCGCCCCTCAGCCTGCTACCCGTCATGGCCTGGATCTGGGCGGTCGACTCGGCTCTGACACCAGTCGCAATCCTCGCGGCTCTCGGCTCCCTCGCCAATCCAGAGCTCGTGCTCTTCTCGCTACCCCTGATCGGCCTGCTGGCCCATTTTGCGCGCGATCGCAAGTCGCATATCGACAAGGCGCTGGAACTTTCGAGCGCCTATCGCGGGACCGCCTTCTTGCTTGGTGACGTCGTCGAAGCAGACGATTCGTATACGGGGCTGCACAGTCAGGACGTTGTTTCGCTCGTCCTGGCCGTGGCCGATGAGCTGAAGCTCGGCCCGGATGAACGCCGATCCGCCGAGTTCACGGCAATTCTCCACGACGTGGGCAAGATCAAGATCCCCAAAGAAATCATCAACAAGCCGGGAGCGCTGACGGATGAGGAGCGAGCGATCATCAACACACATACGATCGAAGGCCAGCGAATGCTTGACAAGGTGGGAGGCCTGCTCGGGCAAGTTGGCCATCTCGTTCGCTCGTGCCACGAGCGCTGGGACGGAGCGGGCTACCCGGACGGGCTTGCCGGCGAGGAGATTCCCCTCGTCTCCAGGGTCGTCTGCGCCTGCGACGCCTTCAGCGCGATGACGACGGACCGCCCGTACCGCCAGGCAATGGATCGCCACGAGGCGATCGCAGAGCTTCGTCTGTGCGCAGGTACCCAGTTCGACCCCCAAGTCGTTGAAGCGTTGGTTCTCGCAGCCGATGCGCCACGTTCGGGCCCTATGTCTTTGAACCCTCTCCGCGCGAAGAAGAAACCCCCGGGTTAGCGGGGGTTTCTTGGTGGGCCCGCCTGGATTCGAACCAGGGACCGACGGATTATGAGTCCGCTGCTCTGACCGCTGAGCTACGGGCCCTCGGCGGCGAGCGTAGCGCCTCTCGACCGGGATACTCGCGCAGACCGGTAGATTTCTGAGGCGCGGGTAGACAGAATACGAAACCGCTTTTCTGGACTCGACGATCCACGGGAGGTACAGCTCGACGTGAAGGTGTTCCAGCTAGAGCGGAGCTTGAGGACGAAGGGCGGCCTCGAGATCAAAGACATCACGGACGAGGTGCGCCAGGCGGTCGAGGAGAGCGGTGTGGAGAACGGCATCGCCTGCGTTTATTCGCCCCACACGACCTGCTGCGTGCGCGTGAACGAGTTCGAGACCGGATTCCTCGAGGACTTCGCCCGGATGCTTCGGCGACTTGTCCCGACGGAGAAGTACTACGCGCACGACGACTGGGACCGCCGCACCGAGAACGTCTGTCCCGAGGACATGGAAGCTGGGAACGGCCATTCGCACTGCATGGCGATGCTCCTCGGCCCGGCCGGCGAGTCGATCCCGGTTCGGGATGGAGAGCTCTGCCTCGGCACCTGGCAGCGTGTGCTGTTCATGGAGCTCGACCGCTCGCGAGACCGTCGCTGGATCGTCCAGGTCGTCGGCGACTAGCCGGTCGGCAGCCCCGCCCACAAATACGAAGACGGGGCCGCCGCAGACCCCGTCTCGCTCCTGAATCTTTCACCGAGTTTCACCGAAAGCCCCCGCCGCATCGGGGCCTCGCGGTTCTATTTCCTCGGTAGCCCCACTGTGCCTGTAATCGCGCTGGCCGTCCCCCCTCCGGAGGAGTTGATTCCCTCCCCCTTGCGGGGTTGACCGCTCTACTTCACCCGGTGGAGCCGGATCGAGGTTAGAGCCGCCGCCCAACGGGGCAGGTGCCCGTTGAGGCTCTACGGAGGCTCTACTCATGCGTTCGGGGGAACTCACAGACGCGTCGGGCATCACGCCGCCCGCAGCCACGGTCCTGCAGCTCGTCGGCGAGCGCACCGCAGGGAAAACCGGCGATGCGAACGCAGTCCTGCTCGGCCTCTGCGAAGCGATCCGCGAGGCGTTCGCGGTCGACCGCGTCTTCGGCTTTCGTTTTCTCGCCCGCAGCGAGGAGTTGACGCCGGTCGCAGCGTCGGGAAGTCATGAGGGCGATGTCCTGTCGGGACGCTGGCTCTCGCTTTCAGACTGGCCGGCGCTGGTACGCGCAGCTGCTGCTCAGCAGGCCACGCTGGCCGGCGGCGTGTCCGGCCCCGCGCTCCCCGCTGAGGCTGCGTCTGAGCTCGATGTGGGCGAGCTGGTCGTCGTACCCGTGGGCGTGGCCGGCGAGTTCACAGGGTTTGTCATCGCCGATAGGCACTCTCGGACGCTCGATCTCTCGGAGCGGGAGCTCGAGCTTCTGACCGCTGTGGGAACCATCGGTGGCGTCCTGCTCGAAGCTGCGTGCCAACAGGAGCAGGCGTGGCGCCTCAGCGACCTGAAGAGCCACTTCATCACGCTCGCCTCGCACGAGCTTCGCGCTCCGTTCGCAGTCATGCACGGGATCATCACGACGCTCCGGCATCGGACCGGCTCGGTTCCGGAGGAACAGCTCGAGCGCCTTCGCAATGGCCTCTACGTCCAGAGCGAGCGTACGCACCGACTCCTGGAGCAGCTCCTGGATCTTTCTCGACTGGATGCGGACGCGTTTCCGATCGAGCGCTCCCGGTTTTCGATCCGCCCGCGTGTCGAAGACCTCGTCGCGACTGTCGCGGGCGAGCGGAAAGCCGGGTTCGAGATCGACGTCCCGCCGGACCTCGTGGTTGACGCCGACCCGAAGGCGTTCGACCGGATCGTCTCGAACCTGGTCGCCAACGCCGTTCGCTATGGACGGGCTCCGATCACGATCGCAGCCCGCCAGCGGGACCGTCACTTCAGGCTGACGGTGGAGGACCGTGGCGAAGGCGTCGCGCGCGAGTTCGTGCCACGCCTCTTCGACCGGTTCAGCCGTGGCGACGACGCGACCGGCGACGGCAGCGGCCTCGGGCTGTCGATCGCGAAGTCCTACGCCCAGGCCCACGGTGGGGAGCTCGTCTACGAGAGCGCGCATCCGCACGGCGCCCGTTTCGAGCTCGTCCTGCCCCGTCCGCATCCGGACGAGAGGCGCGAGTCCGGTTCCTCCTAGGCGACCTTGCCCAGCGCGGCGAGGACGTCCGTCCCGTAGCGGTCGAGCTTCGTCGGGCCGATACCCGGAATCGCCGCGAGCTCGTCCTCGGTTCGCGGCGTCCGCCGCACGATCTCGGCGAGTGTCGCATCGTGGAGGACAACGTACGCCGGGACGCCGTCGGCGAGCGCCCGCTCACGCCGCCACTCTCGGAGCGCGCGAAACGCGGGCTGCTCGCGCTCCGCAGGCGCGATCTGGGAGCGACGTACCCGGGAGGGCGCGCTGACGCCGAGCTCCGCGAGAAACCGGGACGGCTTGGCATCCTCGGACCAGGTGAGGTAGAGGAAGCGCTTGGCGCGCGTGATCCCGACATAAAGGAGGCGCCTCTCGTCCGCCAGCGCCGCCGGCCGCTTCGCCTGACGACCGGGAAGCTCCTTTTCCTCGAGCCGAGGAAGGAAGACTGCTTCGAACTCGAGGCCTTTGGCAGCGTGGTACGTGAGCAGGTTGACGCCGCGCCCCTCCCGCCCGGGCCCGAACCTCATTTCGAGCTCCTCGACGAAGCGCGCGAGTGTTCTCGTACCGTCGTCCAGCTCCGCTGCGAGGTCGACCAGCCGCCGGAGGTCCGCCTGGCGCACCGCCTCCTGCTCGCCGAGTCGCTCCGCCGGTCCTTCGATCCATCTCTGAGCGACCGCGAGCTCGCGGACCGTCTCCTCGATCCGGGTCGACTCCGAGGCGCGTACCCCGGCGAGGAGCCGCCTGGCCGCCTGGCGGGCGAGGAACGCGGTGCCCCGCACCTCGAAGGGGATTCCGGCAGCCGAGAGGGCTTCTTCGAACCCGTCGGAGCGGGCGTTCGTCCGGTAGAGAACAGCCATCTCGTGAAACGGGACCCCGGCCGCCGCCAGCTCGCGAATCCGCTCCACCACGAAGGCCGTCTCTTCAGGGCCCTCCACGCTTCGCGCCACCGGCTCCGGCCCGCTCGGCTTCACAGCCTCGAGACGCTTCTCGACCCCGCCGAGGACGGGCACGAGCCCGTTTGCGAACCCGAGCACCTGAGGCGTCGACCGGTAGTTCGTCTCGAGCCGGACGACGGTCGCGTGCGGGAACCGACTCGGCATCCCGATCAGATGCCGCGGAGTCGCGCCGACGAACGCGTAGATCGACTGGTAGTCGTCCCCGACTGCGCACAGATCGTCGCGCTTGCCCAGCCAGCGCTCGAGCAGTGACTGTTGCAGCAGGTTGACATCCTGGTACTCGTCCACCGTGAAGGCCGAGAAGCGCGCGTGAAAGCCCTCGCGCGCGTTGGCGTCTTCGTCCAGGAGGCGAATCGCGCGCTCGAGGAGATCCTCGAAGTCGAGCTTGCCGGACGACTCCTTTCGCCGCTCGTACTCTCTGAAGACACGCTCCATCAGGTCGGCGGGGATCGGCGGCTCGTGGTCGTCGAGGCCCCGGCGGTAGGTGGCAGGAGTGAGGCGCCGGTTCTTGGCCCACTCGATCTCGGTCGCGAGGTCGCCTGCCGGCCGGAATCGGAAGGCTCCCGGCAGGCCGTTCCCGATCTGCCGGAGCAGCATCGCTTTCGACGGAAGCACATCGCCCGGAGCCCCGTTTCCGAACGCTCGAAGCTGCGCCAGCGCCGCCGAGTGGAACGTCCTGGCCTGAACGCCATCCACGCCCAGCGTCTCGAGCCGTGAGCGCATCTCCCCCGCCGCCTTGTCCGTGAAGGTAACGGCGAGGATCTGCCGCGGCTCGAAGGCACCGCTTGCGACCTGGTTCGCAATCCGGCGCGTGATCGTGGTCGTCTTCCCAGAGCCCGCGCCCGCGAGGATGCAAACCGGCCCCCTAACCGCCTCGACGGCCCGCCGCTGCTCGGGATTCAGCCCCACGAAGATGCGCTCGGGATCCACCGTCGTACCCTAGAGCCCGGCTCGGCGGGCAACCTGGAAGCGCACGGTGTTTACACGAAGTTGAAACGGTGACCTAGTCCTCGACCATGCCTTCGTCTCTCTGGATCGAATCGACTCCCGAGACGAACTACCCGGCCCTGAGCGGCACGATCACGGTTGACGTGGCGGTGCTAGGGGCCGGGATTGCGGGCGTTACCGCCGCCACTCTCCTGAAGCAGGAGGGCAAAACCGTGGCGCTCCTCGACAGCAAGCGCGTCGTTCATGGGGTCACGGGCCATACGACCGCAAAGCTCACATCCGGTCATGGGCTGATCTATGCGGACCTCGTGAAGACCTTCGGCCCGGAAGGAGCACGAGGGTATGCGGAGACGAACGAGGCCGCGATCCAGCTCGTGACCAGGCTAGCGAAGGAGTTGGGCATCGACTGCGACCTCGAACGGCAAGCAAACTTTGTCTACACGGAGAAAGCCGACGAGGTTAGGCAACTCGAAGACGAGGTCGACGCCGCGTCCCGGGCGGGCCTGTCCGTCTCCTTTGTGACCGAGACCAGCCTGCCGTTTCCGGTCGCGGGCGCAATCCGGCTCGAGAATCAGGCGCAGTTCCACCCGCGGAAGTACCTGCTCCCGCTCGTCGAGGCAGTCGTCGGCGAAGGCTCTCACGTGTTCGAGCAAACGAGAGCACTCGACGTCGAGGAGGGCGATCGATGCCGCGTCGAGACCGACCGCGGCACCGTCGTCGCGCGCGACGTCATCGTCGCCACGCACATTCCGTTCCTGGACCGTGGTCTCTTCTTCGCAAAGGAGCACCCCCAGCGGAGCTACGCGATCGCGGTACCGCTCGGAACGACGCGCTCGCCCGAGGGGATGTACATCAACGTCTCGCCGCCGACCAGGTCGATCCGAACCGCGCCGTTCGAGGGTGGGCGCCTGCTCCTCCTCGGCGGAGAAGGCCACAAACCAGGTGAGGAGCCAAACACCGAGCGTCGCTATCGAAACCTCGCGGAGTTCGCGCGAGTCACGTTCGGAATCACAGACCCCGCCTTCCACCGCTGGTCGACACAGGACTACACGACCGTCGACAGACTCCCGTACATCGGCCGGCTGACTCGGCGCTCGAAGCACGTCTGGGTGGCCACCGGCTTCGGGAAGTGGGGCATGTCGAACGGCACACTTGCCGCGCAAATCCTTACCGACTCGATCCTCGGCCGACCGAACCCGTGGGCCTCGCTCTACGACGCGAAGCGTGTGAAGCCGGTCGCATCCGGGCGCAAGTTCACAGCCGAGAATGCCAAGGTCGCCGCCCACTGGGTGCGCGACCGCATGAAGATACAGGCCCTCGAAGAGCTACAACCCGGCGAGGGCGGGATCGTCGAGGCGAACGGACGACGCCTGGCCGCCTACCGCGACGACGAGGGGATCGTCCAGGCGGTGTCGCCTGCCTGCACCCATCTCGGCTGCTACGTGCAGTGGAACGGCGCGGAAAGGAGCTGGGACTGCCCGTGCCACGGGTCGAGGTTCGGGATGGACGGCACGGTGATCCAGGGCCCGGCCGTCAAGGATCTCCCCCAGATGTCGCCGTAAAGCGCCGAGCGCACGCAAATATTCACGCTGCGCACGTTTTTGGTCGAGACAGGGTGGATGAAAGCAGGACGCCCCGCGGCCGCGTTCGGACTTGCCTTGACGGCGGTCGGCTGGAGCACGACGGCGTATTGGTCGGCGCCGACACATTGCTAGCCAAAGGCAACCTCTTGCGGAGGCTGCTCTCGTCGGAGCGAACGCGTTCGGTGGTTCCGGCAGCATTCGTCGCCGTCGGCGCCCTCGTGATGTGCGCGGCGATCATCGAGGCTTCACTCACCGTGCGGCTGATGTTGCATTCGACGCTACTGGCCCTCGGCGCTGCCCTCTTTGCCCGCGGCTGGCTTCTGTCGCGGCAGGAGCGGGCCCTTCTGGATCGGGAGCACATCGCGGACACAGCGCTTGGTGCGAGCGAAGAAAAGTTCCGCACGCTCGTCGCGAACGTCCCAGGCGCGGTCTATCGATGTGCCGCGGATCCCCCGTGGACGATGGCTTTCTGTAGTGAGGGATTCCAGGAGATCACAGGGTTTCCAGCCTCGGACTTCCTTGGGAACTCTCGCCGCACCTTTGGAAGCGTCATCCACGAAGCGGATCGCGCCGGTGTTGAGGCAGACGTCGCCGCAGCCTTGTCAGCGAGGTTGCCGTTCACCCTCGAGTTCAGAGTCGTCCGCGCCGACGGCGCCATTCGTTGGGTCTACGAGAAGGGCCAGGGGATGTGGAGCCCGGCCGGGGATTTACTCTGGCTGGACGGAGCGATCTTCGACATCACGGAGCGAACGGAAGCCCTGGGGCAGCTCGTCAAGTCGCACACTCGGCTCAAGCTTGCCGGGCTCGCTACCGGAAGTGCCGTCTACGAGTGGGATCTCAGGACGCGCGACACCGTCTGGACCGAAAGCATGACGAGCACCTTCGGCTATCCAGCCGAAGCGATCGAGCCTTCGTACGACTGGTGGCGTGCTCGCGTCCACCCCGATGACCGCGCGCGAGTCGATCTCGAATTCAACAACGCCATAACCGCCGAGGATACGCCAGGGTTCACGCAGGAATACCGCTTCCAGGCGTTCGACGGCTCCTGGCAGTACGTTCTCGATCGAGGCATCCTCGTCCGCACGGAGTCCGGGGAGGCCACGCATGTCGTCGGCGCCATGATCGACCTGACAGAGACGAAGGAACTCGAAGCGCAGGCCCGGCAGACGCACAAGCTCGAGGCGATCGGCCAGCTCGCGGGAGGCATCGCACACGATTTCAACAACATGCTGACGGCCATCAGCGGATACGCGGATTTCCTCGACGCGTACCCTGGCTCCGACGAGGTCGTGAAGCGCAACGTGGCCGGGATCAAGGGTGGCGCCGAGCGAGCGGCCTCCCTCACGCGCCAGCTGCTGGCCTTCACCCGACAGCAGGTCCTGGAACCGCAGGTCCTCGCGGTGAATCTCCTTGTTCAAAATGCACACGAGCTCGTTGCACGTCTGATCCGGGAAGACATCATCGTCTCCCTCGAGCTCGATCCGGCCGCGGCGCGGATCAAGGCGGATGAGAATCAGATCGAGCAGGTGCTCGTCAACCTGGTCGTGAATGCCCGCGACGCGATGCCCGAAGGGGGCGAGGTCGTGATCTCGACGCAGAACGTCCGGTTCGAGGAGGACCACGTAGAGCAGGGCGTTCCCGTGCCGGCGGGCGACTACGTGCAGCTCATGGTCGAGGACAACGGCCATGGCATGGCCGAGGACGTAGCCGCCAGGGCCTTCGAGCCCTTCTTCACGACCAAGGCCCTCGGCGTCGGGACGGGACTGGGGCTCTCGACTGTTTACGGGATCGTGAAGCAGAGTGGCGGCTTCATCTTCCTGGAGAGCGGCCCCAACGAAGGGACGCGGGCACGAATCTATCTCCGCGCCAGCGTGGAGGCCGTGACGGTCGCTCCACCCGACGCGACCACCGGTGGCGCGCACAGCCCGGGGCGAGGAACCATCCTCGTCGTCGAAGACGAGGAGCTCGTTCGAAGTGTGCTCGTCGAAGCTTTGGAGAACGAGGGCTACGAGACGTTGACCGCCACAACAGGTGCCGAGGCGCTCGAGCTAGCGGACCTCTACGTCGGTCCGATCGACCTTGTTCTCAGCGACGTCGTCCTGCCGGGGATCACCGGGCCCGTCGTCGCCAGGGCACTGGCGGGAACTCGCCCCGAAGCCCGGATCCTCTTCATGTCCGGCTATACGGAGGCGATCATCCTCGATCAGGGCGTCGAGGGCAGCGCCCCGTTCCTAGTGAAACCTTTCTCGATGCAGCAGCTCTACGAGCGGATCGAGGAAGTTCTCGAAGGACCGTCGCGGCGAATGAGTCCTTTTACGGACGGCGTTTCGGCCGAAGAGCAACCCGGAACAGGCAGGTACCAGCTCCACCTGACCGGCTGACCTCAGGTCGACTGGGGCGGCGGAAGCGGTCGCCGGAGCTTGACCACTGTTGACATCTGGATCGGCTGGCTAGAGTCGACCATGACGCCCATTTTGACCGGGCGCCCTTGGGCCTCTTTGAATACACAGACGTAATCCCAGCCCTTTTTCGTCTTCCTGCACCGCGCACCGCTCGCCTCGGCGCGGTAGCGCTCGATCCAATCGGCCACATCCCGAGCAGATGCTTTCTTCTTGCTCGGGGCGCTGTTGGCAAACGTCTCGTTCAAGGTGTCGAAAGTTGCCTTCGCATCTTCGCCGAGCGTGCGCAGGGTTATGACCCCCACTCCCGCCAACAACGTGGCGGCTAGACCAGCGACGAGAAACATCTTCAGCATGCAGCTGGGATTCTCCCCCGCGTCGAGCAGCCGCTACCCGCACGAAAGGCGAGTCTTACCCGCCGAAGGCGCAAGAAGGCAAACAGGCGGGCGGGCCTCTTCGCCCCGCCCGCCCGAAGCAATCGATCCTTCTCGCTACGCGTTCGCCCGGGAACCGGCTTGCGCGTCGCAGTTCGCCGTTCCGAACTCTTCAATCGCAGCGAGAAGCACAGCGACGTCGACGTCGCAGACGTTCGCAGCGGCCGCGACGGGGATCTGCACCGTATTGTGGTTGACGTCGACGGCGTCAACGACGGTCACGTTGACGAGGCCGCCGGTGACAACCGGACCGCCCTGCGGCGCGGCGAGCACCGGAGCAGCACCCAGAGACAACGCACCTGTTGCAACGACGGTTGCAACTAGCTTCTTCATGTTGCGCATGTGGACCCCTTTCCTTGGAGAGATACTCGGAGTCGTGTCCTTCCCACCGCCTATGCGGTGAAACAGGTGCGCTTAAGACTTGAAAAAGTTCTTACAGTCCCGGCTTTTTGGTGGCTCTCAACGGTTTAGACGTGGCCACAGGTTCTCGAGGAGCGAGCTCGTGACGGGATTGAGCGCCGACCCCCCGAAGTTCATTGACCCGGCCGCAAAGACCTCGGCACCACCGGCGTCTCTTCTGTAGAACGTCATCTCGGCCGAGCGCCCGGGGCCGTAGAGATCGGGAATCCTGGCCAGCAGGATCGTCCCGGGTGGGGAGAGGCCGCTTCGCGCGTCGATCTCGATGCCACCGCGACCGAAGGTGTCTCCGTTCGAGAGCCCCGTCCCCGCGAAAAACCAAGAAGCTCTTCCGTCCGCAGTGACGACATAGGGGCCGAAAGGGAACCCGCGGCAGCAGGCGATGAACCGCACTCCCACCAGGCGCTCCTCCGGTCGGCCGAGATTGCGCCAGAGGTCGATCAGCTGGAGGGTGCTTCCCACCCGGTCGACCCGGCGGAAGAAGTTGTTGGCTGAGAGGAAGGCGAGGTTGCCGCCCAGGTTGCGAAAGCGTTCGGTCAGGTTATAGGCGTGCCTCGTGACGTACTCCTCGTGGCCTGGGAAAACGATCAGGCGGTATCGCGACCGTAGGGAGCGGGCGTCCGAAATGTTCTCGAAGTCGGTGTCCGAGAAGAAGTCGGCTCGCCGGCCCGTGCGATAGAGCCAGCGAAGAAACCCGAAGTCGTACGCCCGATAGTGCGACGGCACGCCTCGGTCCAGATGCGGGCGGGCGAGGCTCACCTGGCGAATGCGGGGCGTCACGTACCAGGTCTCGCCCCAGCCGTTTCCGTTTGCGTCCCTGAAGTTGTAGGCCTGCCACGTGTTTGTTGGGAAAACGACCGCCACCCGCTGGGCGCCAAGAGCTCCCGGACGGAGGACGAAGGGCGCGAAGCCGACGCGACCGTCGGCTGCCGTCAGCCGCGCGTAGTAGAGACCGCTCGGCCAGTGGCCGATCCGAATCGCGATCGTGTCCGGCGAACTGCGTTTCCCGCGCCAGTCGAGGGCGCGAGGAGCCGTGATTGGAATGCCGTCCATCCAGTCGTTGCGCCCACTCGTCGCGGGCGCGGGACCGGCCTGGAAAAATCGGAGCGTCAGGCGGTCAGCGTCCGTCGAAATCCGCAGGTAGGCGAGGGCGCCGGGTCTGTAGCCGGGGCGCCTGAAGCCTGCGTCAACGCCCTGCACACGGACGACCGGGCCTTGCGGGAAACCAGTGGAATACGGCCGATTCCAACCATAGGTTCGAGAGCCGGATCCCCCGGTCGCGGTCAGGCGGAGAAGATAGGTCCGCGGCGGGATAAACCGTTCGGGATGCCAGATCAGGCGGTGCGGGCCGGGCCCAAACCGCTGTTCGGTCCCCCAGACTTTTTGCTTCAGTCCACTCCCCGTCCGATAGGCGGAGATCTGCACGGTGGCTGTTTGATCCAGGGTGAACCTGACGATGGCTCGGTCGCGGAACCCGTCGCCGTTCGGGCTGATCGTCGTGAGGAGCGTGCCGTCGCCGGCGAACCGGGTTTGGCCGTTGCCGACTCGTAGGTTGCCGAGCCGGGGCGCGTCTGCAGCCACCCGAGGCGGCGTGAACGGCTCGATCTGAGGCAGTTCTTCGTCGCCGAGCTCAGCGAATACCAACGGAACCGCTGGAGCCGGCCGCACGTCTGAGCCCCCCGCCGACGTCTGGCCCGGGAGCCATGCCAGGGTGACACCGAGTCCCAGGCTTGCAGCGGTAGCGGCGAGGATCGCGCCTCGTCCTCCACGAAGCATTCGAGCCACCATATGACCCGAGTCACCGTGTTACAAGAGTGACAAAGTAAGGGTTTCTTCAACCCGCGAAAAGTCGAAGGCTGCCCCAGAATCGGCAGCCCTCGAGGATCAAGCGGGTCGGCGAAAGCAGGGGCGCCAATCAAGCTCGTGGTGGCCCCGCGACGCTGAACTGTGCGCGGACCTAGCCCGCGCAGCCGACCGGCGCGGTGAATCCGCCGTCACCAACCGTTAAGGGCGCGTTACCTACATCCCGTGGAATCAGTCCTGTGATGGGCGCTCCCTGCGCCCGATCCGCACCAGTATTCGCCAGGCTTGTCACTCCGCACTCGTTCGCGAGCTTCAGAAGCGGCGTGATGCCATGGACGTGCGCTGCGGCCGGCGCCGCTGCCACCGCGGCAGTCACACCGACCAACGCGATCACCGAACAGAGACGAGCGATCATGAGAACTCCCTCCCGACGTTTGCTCTACTCACTACGGCGGGGGTCGACCAGTGGTTTTTCCAACCAACAGCGACTCGGTTTCTGTCGACGTAGTCCGGTGAGAGGCCGTTACGCTCGCAGCTTCCGTGAAACGGACGCCGGCACTCTGGCTCGACCTCGCGGTGAAGCTATCGCTCGTGGCGCTGCTTGCGTTCGGTGCCCTTTCCGGCCTCGAGCGCTTTGCGGGAAAGGCGTTTGGCTGGCGGCTCGTCGGTTACTCAATCGCGGCGCTCGTTGTGCCGGCGATCTGGGCTGCGCGGGGTCGGCGCCCGCCCTATCCGTTCGCCGCCGACACGCTTTTCGTGCTCCCATTCCTGATCGACACGATCGGCAACGCCCTCGATCTCTACGACACCATCGACTGGTGGGACGACGCGAACCACTTCGTAAATTGGGCGCTATTGAGCGGAGCGGTTGCCGTGGCGCTGCTCCGCACAGACGTGAAGCCAGCGGAGCTCTTCTTTCTCGTCGTTGGTTTCGGCGCCGTGACAGCGATCCTCTGGGAGCTGGGCGAGTATTTCGCCTTCATCCGCAACTCGCCGGAGCTCGCAACGGCCTACACAGACACGCTCGGCGACATGACGCTCGGCCTGAGCGGCGCAACGCTGACCGCGGCGATCACCGTAATCGCTGCGGGAAAGCTGGGGAAGTAGCGAAGACCCGGTAGCCGTTTCGCCGTGGCGAGCGTGGGCCCCTGCCGCCCTGCGCCAGGGTGAGGGCGCCTATCTACGATGACAGCGCATGGCCGTCTGTAGCCACCGCGACCAAATCCAGGTTCGAACGCTTCCGGAGTCCATCGCGGGCTGCGAGGAGTGCCTCGCGATCGGCAGCACGTGGGTTCACCTTCGCATGTGCATGACCTGCGGGAAGATCGGCTGCTGCGACTCCTCCCCGAACCGCCACGCCAGCGGGCACGCTCGAGATGCGGAACACCCGATGGCCCGGTCCGCCGAACGAGGAGAGGACTGGAGCTGGTGCTACATCGACGAAGTGGCCTTCATCGTCGGGCCAGAATCAGCAGAAGCCTCAGGTCGATGAAGCGGAGGATCAGCCACTGAGCACTCTGAGCAAGACCCAGCCGTTGCTTCCCGAGCTGCCGCTCCCCGGCTGGGAGGAGACGAAGAACACGCTCCACCTCTGGGTGCAGATCGTCGGGAAGATACGGATGGCGTCAACGGCCCCTCGAAACCACTGGTGGCACGTTCCGCTCTATCTCGACGTCCGAGGGCTGACGACGCGGCGCCTGCACGCGAGCGACGGGCTCACCTTCGAGATCGTCTTCGACTTCGTCGATCACCGACTGGTGATAGCGACGAACAGCGGCGCAGTTGAGTCATTCGAGCTCGCAGATGGACTTTGCGTGGCCGAGTTCGACGAAAAGCTCCATGCAATGCTTACCCGGCTCAGCATCGACGTGCCCATCCGCGAGACGCCTTACGGCCTGCCGATGACGACACCCTTTCCGGCCGATCGCGAGCACGCTTCCTACGACCGCGACGCGGTTCTGCGCTTCTGGCGGATCCTCGACTGGACGGACGACGTCCTCGAGGAGTTCGCCGGGTGGAACTGCGGAAAGACCAGCCCGGTCCACGTCTTCTGGCACTCCTTTGACCTCGCCGTGACTCGCTTTGGCGGCAAGCGCGCACCGGCTATGCCGGACGCTAATGCGGTCAACCTAGAGGCTTATTCACACGAGCTGATCTCGTTCGGCTTCTGGGCAGGCGACCACAACATGCGTGAGCCGAGCTTCTACTCGTACACCTCGCCGGAGCCAGCCGATCTCCGCCGGCGACCACTGGAGCCAAAGGAAGCCTTCTGGTCCGAGCTGGGGAGCAGCTCGCTCGCGCTACTTCCCTACGGGGCAGTTCGTACGGCCGCCGATCCGAGAAGAACGCTGCTCGCCTTCCTGGAGAGCGCGTATCAAGCCGGCGCCCATGCGTCCGGCTGGGATGCCGATGACCTCGAGTCGTCCTGGCGACCCGACTTTGCCGGCTGAGCTCGAGACGCTTAGATGCGCATGACTCGGGCCCAAGCATCTGGCCGACAGTCATGACAGTTCAAAGCCGCCAGATGCTGCAAGCCCTCGGCTAGCTCGTTCCCGCAACTCTCGCAAAGCAGCGGCGATTCGAGGGGCACGGCAACCGTCCCGCCGATGCCTTTTTGGGCATTCCAGCCCAAGGACCGCAGGAACTTGAGCAAGTCCTCAACGAAAGTCGGGTCGGTTACTTGAATTTCCATCTACCGCAGTCGCTCTCAACGAGTTGCCGCATGCTGAGCGCGTACCTCTCACTCTCGTCAGAAAAAGTCAGCCGTCAATGCTCCTTTTGACACTCTGGGCGCGAGGGCGGATGATCACGTGACGAGGGAGTTCGAAGGATCGGCGGCCGAGGCTGAGAACGGGTTAGGCGTCGGTGCTGGCGCCGTCAGAGCGCCTAAGGGCGGAGAAAGCCGGCCGATGCGAGCGCCTGCTGTCCTTTGGGAGCCAACACCTTTTGGACGAATGCCTCCGCTGCCTGCTTGTTCGTGCTTCCCTTCACCACGGCGATCTGGTACTCGATCGGCGGCTGCGAGCCCTTCGGCAGCTCGATGACGCTGACCTTGGCGCGGGCCGTGGCGGCGTCGGTCGCGTAGACGAAGCCGGCCTCCGCTTCGCCGAGAGCGACTTTGGCGACAACGCCCTTGACGTCTTCCTCGTTCGAGACGACGTTCTCGAGCGCATCCGTTAGTTGGAGCGTGTCGAGGACCTCGCGTGTGTAGTCGCCGACCGGAACGCCTTCGGCTGCGACGACGAGCTTCGTCCCTGCCCGAACCACGTCCGCGACCTTCTCGATCCCGGCTGGGTTGTCCTTGGGAACGATCAGCACAAGCACGTTCGAGGCGAAGGTGACGGGTTCCTCCACGAGCCCTTCCTGGTAGAGGGCCTGGGGGTACTTGGAGCTTGCAGCTGCGTAGACGTCCGCTGGGGCACCTTCGCGAATTTGCGCCGCGAGCTCGTCGGACCCCGCGAAGTTGAAGCGAACCGTCGAGTCGATCGTCGGGAAGACCCCCGTCAGCGAAGCGGCGGCGTAGACGGTTAGCGGGCGTTCGCTTCCCGCACTCGTTTGCGTCGCCGTCTCGTCGCCGCCGCCGCAGGCTGCCGCAACCAAAAGGAAGCCAAAGATTGGAACCAGCTCTCGAAACCGCGGCACGGGCCCTCCTTGACGCTGACCTAGGCACCGGCAACAATGCCTAGGCAATGCCTATTTGGAATCGCGGCGACTCTACACCGGAGCCGCGGAGTGAGTAGCGACCTCTACACGGCGAGCGAGGCCGCGCGAGCGCTCGGGATCAGTCTCGACACCCTCCGCCGCTGGGATCGCGCCGGACGGATTCAGACGAAGCGGGACGGGGCGAACCGGCGGCTCGTTCCCGCCTCGGAGGTGAGGCGGCTGCAGGATCGCTCCACGGAGGAGCTGAGCGCCCGAAACCGCTTTCGGGGCGTCGTACGAGCGGTCGAGGTAGAGGGCTTCCTCGCACGCGTCGAGCTGGATCTCACCGCCCCCGCGCGCGTGGTTGCGATCATCACTCGCGAGGCCGCCGAGGAGCTCGACCTGAAGCCCGGCCGTGCGGCCACTGCCATCGTCAAGTCGACGTCGGTGATGGTGGAACGATGAGCCGGCGACTGCTCTTTCAGGCAGCCCTTGTCGTCGCGTCGGCGATCGCGCTCGTCTTCCTTGTGCTTCCGCTCGTCGCGCTGTTCCTCCGGGTTTCCCCGGGCGAGCTCGTCGACCAGCTCGGTAGCGAGGTGGCACTGGACGCGATCCTCGTGACGCTGAAGTTGAATGCGATCGCCCAGGGTCTGATTCTCCTGGTCGGAACGCCCGCCGCCTATCTGATCGCCAGCCACCGCTTTCCTGGACGGTCGCTCGTCGTCACATTCGTCGAGCTCCCGCTCGTCCTTCCGCCTGCGGTAGCCGGGATCGCGCTCCTGGCAACCTTCGGGCGGCTAGGGCTCCTCGGGGGAACCTTCGAGGCGCTCGGCATCTCGATCAGCTTCACGCAGGCCGCCGTCGTCCTGGCCGTGACCTATGTCTCGAGCCCGTTCTATGTTCGCCTGGCGATCGCGTCCTTTCAGGCACTCGACCCCGTCTTCCTCGACGCCTCGCGAACCCTTGGGGCCGGACCCGCACGCACGTTCTTCCGCATCGCCCTCCCGCTGGCGAGCAGAGGGCTCGCGGCCGGCGCCGCCCTCGCCTTCGCCCGCGGGATCGGCGAGTTCGGCGCGACGATCATGTTCGCGGGCAGCCTCCAGGGCGTCACGCAGACGCTTTCGCTCGCGATCTACGCCCAGTTCGACCTCAACTTCGAGATTGCGCTCGCCCTCGGCGCCCTGCTCGTGCTCGTCAGCGCCGCCATCCTTCTCACGGTGAAGCTCCTCCCCGCATGGACACGCTCAACCTCGACTTCTCTCTTCCCCTCCGCTCGTTTCGGCTCGAGCTAGCGCTCGCTGTCGGACGCGAGACCTTCGCGTTGGTCGGCCCCTCCGGCGCCGGCAAGACGAGCGTCCTGCGAGCGGTCGCCGGGCTCCTCCGACCCGAGCGAGGGAGGATCGCGTTCGACGAGCGCGTGCTCTTCGACGCGGCGGCGAAGACCGACCGCCCGCCCGAAGAGCGGCGCGTCGGCTTCGTCTTCCAGGAGTACGCCCTCTTCCCGCACATGACGGTCGAGCAGAACGTCGTCTATGCCGGCCGTGCGCGGACCGCCGAGGTGCTGGAGCGCTTCCGGATCGCCCACCTCGCGAAGGCGAGACCGGGCGAGCTCTCGGGCGGCGAGCGCCAGCGCGTCGGGCTCGCCCGTGCCCTCGCGCGCGAGCCAGACGTACTCCTCCTCGACGAGCCCCTCTCGGCGCTCGACACGCACACGCGGGCAGGCGTGCGGGCAGAGCTCAAGGAGCTCCTCGACCACCTCGATCTCCCCGTCCTCCTCGTCACGCACGACTTCCAGGACGCGGTTGTCCTGGCCGACCGCGGCGCCGTCCTCGTCGACGGACGGCTACGGCAGATCGGGACGCCGACGGAGCTGATCGCCGCTCCCGCTGACGCCTTCGTGGCGAGCTTCACCGGGGCGAACCTTCTCTCCGGCAACGCCAGGCCCGGCCCCGGTGGGCTCACGGAGGTCACCCTCGACGAGGGCAGCGTCCTCTACTCGGTCGACGAGGCGATCGGGCCCGTCGACGTAGCCGTCTACCCCTGGGATGTCTCGATCGCCCGCCAGCCGAGCCACGATTCTGCTCTCAACCACCTCCGCGGGCCGATCAGCTCGCTGGTCCCGCTCGGAAACCGCGCCCGAGTCCAGGTCGGCGGCCTGGTCGCCGAGGTTACGACGGCATCAGTTGATCGACTCGCCCTGAAGCAAGGAGACCACGTGGTCGCATCCTTCAAGGCAGCCGCGACCCGACTTGTCGCGCGGACTGGGTCAGGCAATCTCAGATAGGCAAATACGACATTGATCACCTGAACGCCAAAGCTGCGCTTGCACATGTTCAAAAAGAACCCCGACTCGCTCATTGACGCTCTCGACAGCGCCGATCCGCGCGAGCGCGAGAAGGCAGCAAATGCGCTCATCGCCGTGCGAGACCCACGCGCAGAAGTGCCGTTGTTCGAGGTGCTCGGCGATCCCGACCCGAGCGTGCGCGGCCAGGCGGCCCTCGCGATCGGCTCGCTCGGGTCGCGGCGAGCCGTGCCCCGTCTGCTCGAGCTGACCCAGGACCCGGATTGGTTCGTGCGCGTGGCCGCTCTGAACGGACTGGGCTACATCGACCCCGGCCTGCCGGCGGAACCGGCTCTGGCGGCACTCAACGATGATGAGCCTCTCGTACGCCAGGCAGCGGCACTCAACATAGCCGGCTCGACGGATCCGGCGGCCGTCAACATGCTCATGGAAGCACTCATGCACGACCCCGATTGGGCCGTCCGCGAGGCGGCCGCCGAAGCCCTGGGCGAGATCGGCGACCCGCGTGCTACCGACTCGCTCCGCCGCGCAGGGCGTCTTTGGCGGGTAATCGTCAGCTGGCGAGTCGTGCGAGCAGCCCGCCGGGCGCTTCACCGGATCGAGCGCGCCTCCGCGGGCCAGCCCTAGCGCCGAGTGCCGAGCGGCAGGAGTTTCCGCCAATCGACGCCGACGAAGGACGCGAGGTCCGCAAGGGCGTCCGGCGGCAGCTGATTCAACTGCTCGGGCTCCTCCAGCGCTGAAGCGATCTCCCAGCCGACTGCGTCTTCAAGATCTGGGAGCGGGAGTCCGCGCTTGCCCTGCTCTCGGCGAAGCAGCGCCGCGAGCTCGTCCAAGCTCAGCTCTTCTTCGCTTCGAAGATCAAAAAACGAGCGCAAGTCGAGCTTCAGCAGATCCGCCAAGCGAAGCAGTTGAGACCAACTGATCGCAGTGATGATTTCGTCGTCGAACCACTCAAGATCGCGGTAGGACTCAAAGGAGATTCCGAGCTCGAAGGCCAGCTCTCCGGGATCCTGTCCACTCGCCCGGCGGGCACGAGCCAGCCGTTTCGCGTGCCCGGGTCCGTCGCTTAGGTCACTTGCCACGCGAAGGGCCTTGGTCGACAGCGAGGGTGTGCTCGTGTAATCGACATTCGTTAAACTAAACAGCCTCGCGCGAGGCGGCCGAGACCGAAAAGGGTCGCAGCTACCAGTCGAAAGTGAAAGGCCCTGTGGGCAGGGCCTTCCGTTACTCCCCGGGCTGGACTCGAACCAGCAACTCTCCGGTTAACAGCCGACCCGAGTCGGGCTATCTCAGTGCCGAACCCGCTTGTTTCCTTGCGATGGATCAGCCCAGGCGGGCTCGGATCAGGCCAAGTTGGTAGAAAGTTTGGTAGAAACTTCGACCTCAGACGGTGAGCCGCCGGGCGACGCCGGCAGTACTTCCAACGTCCGCCTGGCCGAGTCCATCGCACACGTCTCGGGCTGGTCCCGCGAGCGTGGAGAGCGACCAGAAGCGGGGCGACGAACTTGGACTCGTCGTGGCGGGCCGTCTCGCATGTTCGCCAGGCCAAAAGAGGCGGGCGTCAGCGCGGTGACGGCTCCGTCTTTAGGCCACCGCAGCGGTCGCAGACGAACTTGTGGGTGCCGAATATCGCCCGGACTTTTTCAGTCGGCTCCATCTGCCCCGTCCCGCCACATTTCTTGCAGGGATTGGCGGACGGCTCGTCTTTGCGTTTGCGGAACATCCGGGCTGAGGCTAACGGTCTAGGAACGCTGCTCGTTGAGTTTGGCAAGTTCGGTGCTGGCTCTGTGAACGACGCGCTCCAGATCGAACACAAGCTCCAGATCAGCAGGGTCGCCGTTCTTTTCAAGCTCCTCAAGCGTCTTCTCGCAAGATGCGATCACGATCTGGAGCAAGGAGGCTTTCCGATTTTCGCTAGGGATGTCGGGTTCTTACCGACCCACGCGACGCGGAAACCGGGACGCGCCACCCCGTTGCGTCAAACCCTCCTGGTGGGAACGACTAGCGAAACGGGCTACGGCGTCGCATCCTGTGTTCGCTTCCATTCGGCCAGGCGACGATTTTTGTGATGGAGGCCGAAATAGCGGCCGGGGAACCACCACTTGACCGCCCGGCCCAGCACGGTTCGCATGCACCAGCAGTCGGGATCGCACCCGCATTCCCGGTTGCGCGGATTGTGGACTCGATGAAGAACGCTCCGCCCCACGGCTTGAGCGTAGCGCGACCTTCGATTCCAGGCGCGTCACTTCGTCCCGATGCCGATGTTGACCGCGTTTGTGCGTACGGATCGCTCGGTCGCCGCGGCGCGTTCGCGGAGCATGCCCCCCGGGACCTGGCGGAGTCGGGCCCGCTGCTCCTCGCTGAGATCTCCTACCAGCAGGCCGGGATCGGGTTCCCCTGCAGCACCCAGTCCCACATCTCCTGCCCGGAGGCGAACGTTGCCGCTCGGCCGTGGGCTCGACCCGGACGGTTCTTCAGTCCGGCATCGTCCAAGCGTCTTCGCAATTCTGGTCTCTCCCGACCACGTACGCCGCAACCGCAAGGCGCTCGAGATCCTCGGCCCCAACTCCCCTCGCGATGAGCCGCCGACAGTCGGTGAACGCGTCACCCCACAACCGACGCTCGGACGAGCCGAGACCTCGCTCCTCTCGATCGGCCACAGCCATCGGCCTCACGATATCGCCGGCTCGAGCGCGGCTTCGTCTTCGAGCGCCGCACGTGAATCGGCGTCCCTCCTTCGGCCCGTACCCTCGCTAGGCGCACTCTCGTTCAGGGCTTGCGGGCAACGAACATCGCCTGGGTGAGGCTTCGCTTGCGGGCGAGCTGGAGCACGAAATCGCGCTCGCGCTCGAGTGCTTCCATGCGTTCCGAGTCGAAGCCGACTGCCTTCAGCGCGTCGTAGGTGAGTTGCATCGTGATCACGTCACGATAGAGCTCGAAATACCGGGCGAATCGATCCGTGTCCTCCGCGGCCTCGACGCGAAGGCCGGCGTCCTCGAGTAGGCGCCGATAGTCCTCGATCTCGAGGATGCTCGGGAAGCGCATGAAGCGAAGCAGCCTTCCCGCTTCGTCTATGTCCATGGGGGTTGGTCCCTCGACCCAGTCGGTGAACGCGACCACACCACCCGGGCGCAGCAGCCTTGCCGCCTCGGCGATCAGCGCCGGCTTGTCCTCGACGTAGCACCAGGCATCGTCGCCCCACACGAAATCTGTGGCGTCAGCAGGCAGTTCGGTCGCACAGGCGTCGCCGACGAGGAATGAGATCCGGTCGTCAAGTCCCTCGTCGCGGCAGATCTGCCGACCGCGCTCGACGACCTGCGCCGTGGCGTCGACACCGATCATCCTTTCCGCGTCGCAGAATCGAACCAGCGCGCGCATTCCCGCGCCGGTGCAGCAGCACAGATCGACACCAACCATGCCAGCGCCGATCCCAGCCCGGGCGGCCAGCACGACCGTCGACTTCAGCCCGCCAACGTGGACCTGCTCGCCCATGATCAGCTGCGAAATGTCACCGTCCGCGGCGCCGTATTCCGCCTGTACGTCAGCGAGCCCGATATCCGTAACACGATGCACCAGTCCGCTTGGTCGTTGTGCCGCTCTAGGCCTGAACTCGAGCCGTGGCCGTGCCGGCGTCCGCCTTTATGCAGGCGGCGGCGAACTCTGCGTTCTTCGCGCAACAGCGTGTGAGTGTCGCGATGAACCCGCGCTCACTGGGCGTGAGAGGCCGGCGGGCGAGCCGTGCGATGTAGAGGCTGCGTTCGATTCTCGGCTTCCCGGCCAGGCGGAAGCTTGCAAGCTCACCACGCTCGATTTCCTCGGCGACTGCATAGCGCGAGAGGAAGGCGACCCCGAGGCCCTCGCGGGCGGCACGCTTGATCGCCTCGCTCGAGTCCAGCTCCCAGACTCGTGCCGGGCCTGTGCCGAGCTCGCCGAGCACGCGATCCGCAACCTGGCGTGTGCTCGAGCTGGCCTCGCGAACAAGCAGCGTCTGCTCGGCAAGGGCGGCCTGCTTGAGCTTGCCGTCCCGGATCGGGAGCAGGCCGGGCCTTGCGATGCCGACGATCTCATCCGAGAGGAAGGGCGTGAGCTCGATTCGATCGTCGACCTGAATCTCCCCGACAAGGGCAAGTTGGACGCGTCCAGCCAACAGCCGCTCGATCATCTCCCCGGTCGAGGTGATCTCCACCTCGACGACGACGTTAGGGTGGTCGCGCCTGAAGCAGCCCAGCGTGTCGGGCAAGAGGTAGACGCCCGGTGTCGTCGAGGCCCCGATGTGGATCGTGCCGGCCTCGAGGCCTGCGAGCGCGCTCAGCTCCTCCTCGCCCGCGGCTAGTGCAGCCAGCGCTTCGCGTGCCCGCGCCGTAAGGAGGCGACCCGCCTCCGTGAGCCGGCTCCCGCGACCGTTTCGCTCAACCAAGCGCTGCCCCGCGGCCGCCTCGAGGAGGCGCAGGTGCTCGCTTGCGGTCGGTTGTCCGATTCCGACCGCCCTGGCCGCCGCCGAGAGGCTCCCGCCGCGCTCGAGCTCGACGAGCAGGCGCAGGCGCGTCGAGTCCCACAGGAGCGCAAGCGAGGTATCGGCCACGTCGATGGACAGTATCGGAACATTCGCATTGTCCGATGCTATGTGACCGCATAGCGTTAGCAAGGCGATGGTCTTCCGGCCGTTCCTGTTCGAGCCGACCGCGTGCGCCAGCTACCTGTTCGGTTGCCTCACGCACGCCCAACTCGCCCTGGTCGACCCGCATGTGAAGCTTGTTGACCGCTACTTCGACGAGGCAGAGCGCCTCGGTGCGCCGATCGGCGCCGTCTTCGAGACTCATGTTCAGGCAGACCATGTGTCGGGACTGTCCGCGCTGGTCGAGGTGAGCGGCGCGACGCCCTACCTGCCGGCGGGGGCGGAAGTCGCCTTCGACCACGTCGAACTCGGAGACGGCGAGGTCGTCGAGCTCGGAAACACGCTCGTACGTGCGATCGCAACCCCTGGTCACGCTCCCGCCCACAACGCGTACGTCGTCGCCGACAGGCGACGCGGGACCGAGGGGCCGTGGCTCGTCTTCACGGGCGACTCGCTGCTCGTGGGTGACGTGGGCCGCCCAGACCTGCATGCCAGCGGAAACCCTGAGCCGGCGGCCAAAGAGCTCTACCGCTCCCTGCAGCGGCTGCTTGAGCTACCCGACCACGTCCTCGTCTATCCAAGCCACTTCGGCGGCTCCGTCTGCGGGCGCGGCCTTTCCGGAAATCCGTTCTCGAGTATCGGCTTCGAGCGGCGCCACAACACGGCCTTGGTGCACGGCGACGAGACAAGCTTCGCGAGCGCTCTGCTCACCGATCTGCCTCCGGCGCCAGCCGACCAGCAAGCGATCGTCGCGGCCAACCGGCGCGGAAGCACGCCGGCAAAAGTGTGAGCCCCGACCCAGTTCGGCTCGGGCTGCGGACGAACGCCGCTCAATTCTCTTTGCTCGTCGGCCTGAATGCCTTTGTGGGCGCGATGGTCGGACTCGAGCGCAGCGTCCTTCCGCTCGTCGGCGAGCGCGATTTCGGGCTCGAATCGAAGGGGGCGATCCTCTCCTTCGTCGTCGCCTTCGGAATCGCCAAGGCGCTCGCGAACCTGGCCGCGGGCGGATTGGCCGACCGGGCTGGTCGCAAGCGCCTGCTCGTGTTCGGCTGGGCGCTGGCGCTGCCCGTTCCTGTCCTGATTGCGCTAGCGCCCAACTGGGGCTGGATCGTGGCAGCCAACCTGCTCCTGGGCGCAAATCAGGGTCTTGCCTGGTCGATGACCGTGGTCATGAAGATCGATCTCGTCGGGCCTGTCCGCCGGGGGCTCGCCCTCGGCTTGAACGAGTCGGCCGGCTACCTGGGCGTCGCAGCCGCCGCCTTCACAACCGGCGCGCTCGCCGCAAGTTTCGCCCCACGCACGCTCGTCTGGGTCGGTGCGGCCGCTATCGCGGCTCTCGGCACGGCGATCTCGATCTTCTTCATTCGCGACACGGGCGCGCACGTCGCACGCGAGCAGCTTGCACACGGGCACGCCGAGAGGCAGACCTTGCGGGCGGCGTTCGCACGCGCGACCGTGCGCGAGCCGATGCTCCGCGCTTGTTCGCAGGCCGGCCTCGTCAACAACCTGAACGACGCGCTCGCCTGGGGACTCGCCCCCCTTTACCTGGCCGCACACGGCGCGAGCGCGACCGAAATCGGGATCGTCGCTGGGATCTACCCCGCCGTCTGGGGCGTCGGCCAGCTTCTGACCGGCTGGCTCTCGGACCACACCGGACGAAAGCCGCTCATCACCGTTGGCATGCTCGTGCAAGCAGGAGCGCTCGCGCTCTTGGTCGCAGGCGGCGGCGCCTTCGCACCGGCGCTCGTCGCCGCGGTCTTCCTGGGGGTCGGTACGGCGCTCGTCTACCCAACCTTGATCGCAGCCGTCTCCGATGGCGTACAGCCGGTCGAGCGTGCGCAGGTAGTCGGCGTCTACCGCTTCTGGCGGGACTTCGGATTTGTGGTCGGGGCGCTCCTCGCCGGCCTCGTCGCCGATGCCGCCGGAGCGGACACCGCGATCGCGATCGTTGCGGCCCTGACGGCGGGAAGCGGGCTTTGGGTCGCGTTGACGCGCTGGACCGAGCGCGACCGAGTGGCGGACCGGCGCGCGGGTCGGAGGAATGTAGACGACCTGCTCACCGACGCTCGCAGAAAGATCGAGCCGCGACTCGAGCCCGATCAGGCCCACCAGGCTCAAGCGTCCGGTGCGCTCATCGTCGACCTCCGCTCGAACGACGAGCGGCGCAAGAGCGGCGTTATTCCCGGCTCGATCCACATTCCCAGGTCAGTTCTCGAGTGGCGAGTCGATCCCGAATGCGAAAACCGTAACCCCGCCGCCTGCGACCTCGACAAAGTGCTCATCCTCATGTGCGCGGACGGCTTCTCCTCCAGCCTGGCGGCCGCATCTTTGCGAGAGCTTGGATTCCGGCGCGCAACCGACCTGATCGGCGGATTCAACACGTGGAAGAGGGCGGGGCTTCCCGTTCGCCCGGCGCGGGAGCAGGAGGAGGACGGGCGGTTACCCGGCATGGGAGAAACCGAGCCCGTGGAGCTAACAGAGAGGAGTTTGGAATGGCAGTCGACGTAGAGATCGACGTCGAGGTTCTCAAGTGCGAGATAAAGAAGACCTACGCCCGGGTCTCCGAGGAGCCCGAGCAAGAATTCATCTTCCCGACCGGGCGCGCATGGGCGCTCGACCTCGGCTATCCAGCCGATCTGCTCGCGCGCGTCCCAGATGGCGCCGCGGAATCGTTCGCCGGCGTCGCGAATCCGTTCACACTCGGCCGGCTCGCTTCCGGGGAGCGGGTGCTCGACCTCGGCTCCGGTGCGGGCATGGACTCGCTCGTCGCCGCGCAAATGGTGGGACCTCGGGGCAGCGTCATGGGCATCGACATGACCCCAGAGATGCTCGCAAAGGCCCGCTCGGCGGTCTCGGAGATGGGCGTCGCGAACGTCGAGTTCGTCGAGGGCGAGGTCGAGTCGCTTCCCTTCAAGGACGAGAGCTTCGACGTCGTCATCTCGAACGGGGTCATCGACCTCATCCCCGACAAGGACAGCGTCTTCTCCGAGATTAACCGCGTACTCGGCCCGGAAGGTCGCATCCAGATCGCCGATGTGACGATCCAAAACCCGGTTTCCGAGGAAGGCCGGCGCAACATCGACCTCTGGACCGGCTGAATTGCCGGCGCTCTGCTGGAGGCAGAGTACGCACGGCTTCTCGAACGCCAAGGCTTCGAGCGGATCGAGACCGGTGACCTGGTCGAGACCTATGCGCGCTCGACATTCGAGGACACGCGCCGCAAGGCCGAGAAGTTCGGCGCCCGCGGCACCACCGTCAAAGCATTCAAGAGGAGGAGGTAGCTATGGCAGACAATGGAAAAGTCGTCATCAACCTGGCCACGGGTCTCGAGGACGCTGAGCGGGTGACGGTCGCGTTTCTCGTCGGCGGCGCCGCGGTGGAGAAGGGGAAGCAGGTGGCGATGTTCCTGACGAAGGAAGCTGTCCGGCTCGGCCTAGACGGATACGGCGAAGCCGTCGCATGTGAAGGCTGCCCGCCCCTCTCTCGCCTGGTTCAGCAGTACGCCGACGGCGGCGGTGAGCTCCTCGTCTGTCCAATCTGCTTCACGGCGCGCAAGCTCGACGACAGCACGCTTGTGGGAAACGCCAGGCTCGCCGGGGCGACGCCCCTATGGGAGTGGATCGGCTCCGAACCAGCCACGGTGTTCAGCTACTAGAGGAGGGTCGGAACGTAGCGACGGTCTCGGCGATCGGGAATCCGATCAGGCGATCAACGGGCGTTCGCTCACCCCAGGGATTGGAGGGCGAGCGCGACAGCGTCGTCGGCCTTCAGCGTCCGGCCTCGCTCCCGGGCCTCGGCGACGGCGGCTTCGTCGAGCTGCGCGCGAATGGTGGCCAGGGTCTCTTCGTTCATCGCCACGACCCAGGGCGCACTGGCGCCGATCTCCTCGAACAGAGCCTCCGAGCAAGAGAGAAGCATGGAAGCCGTTCCCGCGCTTCCCGTGGAGGCAACGACCCGGGCGAAGCGTCCGACGGCGATGGCGACCCGGTAGCGATCGCCAACAACACGGTGGATTTTGTAGGCGCGCTCTAGCATCGGAACCGCGGCGAGGGGCCGACCCTGTGTGACAGCGAGATGCGCCAGTGCCTCCAGCGACTGCGCTTCCATGTGCTCGTCGCCTGCAGCTCGTGCCTCACCAAGGTTTTCTTCGTGCAGTGCAAGCGCCCGTGCCGGATCGCCGAGCTCGGAGTAGCTCCATGCTAGAAGGCGAGTCGCGAGCATCGCGTAGTGCCGGTCGCCGAGTTCGCTGAAGAGCTGGGCGCTCTCCTCCCAGAGATCTCGCGCCCGTACCCAATCGCCTTCATAGGACGAGCCGAGCATGAGAAGGGATTCGGCGATACCCCTCTGATCTCCGAGCTGACGATGGATCGAGAGCGCCTCTTCAACCCACAGCCTTGCTGATTCAACGTCTTCGGCCGTGGCGAGATCGGCTGCTCCGTTGAGCGCTTTCGCACGGGCCGCCGTTGGACGCTCGTCAGCGCGGAGCGCATTCCGAAGACGCCGGCGGCCTTCCGTGAAGTGACCCTTGATCCCCCAGAAGTCCGAGAGGGCTCCGGCCATGCGCAACGCAAGCTGACTCTCGCCTGAGGCCTCAAACGAATCGAGCGCGCCTCGCAGATTGTCGTGCTCGCGCTCCAGCAGGTCGAGCCATTCTTTCGAGTACTCCCGCGCGTGTTGCTCAGTCTCCTCTGCAAGTGTCAGGAAGTGCACTGCGTGCCGCTGACGCAGCTCCCCAGCCTCTCCCGATTCGTCTAACCGCTCGGTCGCGTACTCGCGGATCGTCTCCAACATCCAGAAGCGCTCCTCCGTGTGACGAAGGAGGCTCTTGTCGACGAGCGCCTGCAGGGTGTCCAAGTCGGCCTTAGCCACCTGCTCGGCGGCCTCCAGCGTGCAGCCTCCGGCGAAGACCGAAACGCGCGCGAAGAGCTGCCGCTCGGGGGCGGAGAGCAACTCGTGCGACCACTCGATCGTCGCTCGCAGGCTCTGCTGGCGGGGATCGGCGTCACGCCCGCCCTTCAGCAGGTCGAGTCGCCCCGAGAGTCGCTCGAGGATCTGCCGGGGCGAGAGCACACCCGCCCTGGCGGCGGCCAGCTCGAGCGCGAGCGGCAGGTTATCGAGCGCGCGGCAGAGGTCGCGGGCGGTCTCGTCTGGCTCGATTCGCGCACGGGTGGAGAAGAGCTCGACCGCGTCCGGGTCGGCGAGCGGTAAGACCGGATATTCGACCTCCCCCCTGACGCGTAGGAGCTCGCGGCTCGTCGTGAGCAGGCTCAGGTTGGGGCAGGTCTCGAGCAGCGAGGCGAGGTCTGGCGCGGCCTCGACCACCTGCTCGAGGTTATCGAGGAGAAGCAGGAGCTCGCGCTCTCCGATGTGCTCGGTCACGCCGTCCTTCGCGCCGAGCGTCTGTGCGATCGTGTCGGTGACGAGCGCCGCGTCCCTGAGTGGAGCTAGACCGACCCAGAAAACCCCCGCCTTGAACTCCGGCACGAGCTCCGCGGCCGCCTCGATCGCCAGGCGCGTCTTGCCTGACCCGCCGGGCCCGGTCAGGGTGAGGAGACGGGTGCCACCTCTGAGCCGTGAGACGACCTGCTCGGCCTCCTGCTCCCTGCCGACGAACGAGCTGGCCGGGCGGGGAAGGTTCGTGTTCGAGATCGTCTTGAGCGGTGGGAAGCGCTCCGAGCTGAGCTGGAAGATCGAGACCGGTCCCTCGAGGTCCTTCAGGCGGTGCTCTCCGAGGTCGGTCACGTCAACGTGGGCCAGCTCGCGTGTCTCCTTCGAGAGCAGCACCTGCCCACCATGCCCGGCCGATGCGATGCGAGCTCCCTTGTTCACGTCCTCCCCGACGTAGCCCTCCTCGGCCACGTGCGGCGTGCCGGTATGGATGCCCATGCGCACTCGGATTGGGCCCGAGGACAGCCCCTCCAGCGCATCGGCGGCCGCCTCGATCGCACCCGACGCCGTCGGAAAGGCGACAAAGAAGGCATCCCCCTGCGTATCGACCTCGACGCCTCCGTGGGTGCCGAAGGCCTGGCGCAAAACGCGGCGATGCTCGGCGAGCGCCTCCGCGTAACCAACGCTGCCCAGCTCGCGCAGTAGCTTCGTCGAGCCCTCCACGTCGGTGAAGAGCAAGGTGACGATTCCTGACGGAAGATCGGGCCGCACAGGCGTAATCATGCGCCAGCTCGCCGCATACCGGCAGGGCCTAGGGTGTCGGTTCCATGCACGACCACGCCGACGGCGACCACAGCCATGCGCACGGGCTCGTAGACCCGTTGATCAAGCGCTCTCGGGAAGGGCTTCGCGCAGTCTCGATCTCGCTCTTGGTCTTGGGCGCTACCGCAGTCGCCCAGGCTGTGATCTTCGTCTTGAGCGGCAGCGTCGCCCTCCTCGCCGACTTGATTCACAACGTCGGCGACGCGCTTACCGCCGTCCCGCTTGGATTTGCCTTCCTGCTGCGCTCGTCGCGAGCTGAGGGATATGCGGGGCTCGCGGTCGTCGGAGCGATCTTTGTCTCGGCCTGTGTGGCCGCCTATGAAGCCATCGACCGATTGATCACCCCAGAAGCGCCCGACCACCTGTACGCGCTCGCCCTGGCCGGTGTGATCGGCTTCGGCGGCAACCTCGTAGCCGCATGGGTGCGAACGCGGGCGGGACGGAAGCTCGATAGCCCTGCGCTCGTGGCCGACGGCGACCACGCCCGCGTGGATGCCCTCGTGAGTCTTGGCGTCGTCCTCAGCGCGACTGTCGTTGCCCTCGGCCTGGAGATCGGCGACCCGCTGATCGCGCTCGTGATCACGGCGATCATCCTTCGTATCACCTGGCAGTCATGGCACACCGTCAGATCTGGCCGCCGCTATGTCGTCGAATAACGGCGCAGCGCGAATTGTTCGTGGCACTCGCGGCGAGTCGGTTGAGAGATTGCGCGGCGTGGCCGTCGCCGTGGCTTTCATCGTTCATCCCCCAACCTACGGTGTCCGTCAAGGGGCCAAACCGCTTAGGGTATTGAGCGAATAGACCAGTTCTGGCCTGCGTCCCGTGAGACCTTGATCGTCCCGTCATGCAGGGCGACGTACAGCTCGCTTCCGTCGATCGCCATGAAGGCGGCCGGCTCCCCTCCGATGTCTCCCACGACGTTGAAGCTCCCGCCGTCGTCCCTACTGACCGAAACGAAGCCGCTCGCGTCGACCAGGAAGAGCTGTTGCGCGGAGGGCCAGACGAGCAGGCCGACCGGATCGCTGAGCTCTGTCCAGGTCTCGCCTCCGTCCCTTGACTCTTGGAGGCCCTGAGTGCCCGGAAGCTCACCTGCTGTAGCGGCGACGATGTGGTCCTGGTCGTCGGGATCAGCAGCGAGATCGAGGATCGGGGCTGGCGGTTGGTGCTCGGTCCAGGTCTTACCGGAGTCACGGCTGACCATGAGGCGGTCGTTGGTGGCGTCGTAGCCGTAGACCCGGTTGCCGAGGTAGCGGAGCACATGGAAGTCCGCCTCCCCCGAGAGCGACACGGGCGTCCAGGTCCGTCCATCGTCCTTCGATCGGATCAGGCCGAGTAGCGGAGGGGTCCCGTTCTGGAGGTCGCGGGCGTCCGGGTGGCCGGAGCCGAGGAAGAGATCCGGTCCCGCGATCGTGAAGCCCATCGTGTCCTGATACTTCTCGCCGACCCGCTCCGCCTTTGTCTCGCCCTCCTCAACGCGGTAGAGCCCGGTGTGGGTCGCGATGAAAAGCGCCCCATCGCTTGGGTCTACTCCGAGACCGTGGACGTGGATAGGACCGGGATCATCCGGGGCGATCCCGGTAAACGTCTCAGGCCCCTCGCCGCCGCCGCAGGCCGCGAGGACGAAGGCGACGATCGCAAGGGTCGCGCCAAAGGAGACGCGGCTACCCCTGTGCGGCGACCACATCATGGGCCAGGTTCTCCGGAGTGAGGTCGACGGTGGTATGGAGTGTGGAGACCCACTCACCGCTCCGGTCGTACACCTGCACCGACGCGGAGTGGGTATTGGCGTCGCCGGTATCCAGCGCGGGCAAGATCTGGAACTCGCTCCAAACCGGTCTCAGCTCTTGCTCCGAACCGATCAGGTAGTGAAGCTCGCCCTCCACATGGTGTGCACGTAGAAATCGGCGGACATTCGCAGGGGTGTCGTCGCCGGGATGGACGCTGATCGCGATCGCTTCGACGCCTTCGCGCTCGTCGGCATTGAGTAGGTCGAGTCCTTTTCCGATCTGGGAAGCCATGATCGGGCACGCCTCCGTGCATTTCGTCTCCAGGAACGTGATCAGGATCACCCTGCCCTTGAGGTCATCAGAGGCGACCCTTTTGCCCGTGTAGTCGCGCAGGTCGAATGACGGAAGGCTGATCCCGGCAGGCGGTCTGCTGCCGCGGAAGGGCGAGGCGCTCGCTCCAGAGTCGCGTAAGAGACGATGCCCGCGATGCTCGCGACCAGAAGCGCCGCGAGAGCCAAGATCAGGTATCGGCGTTGTGACCGAATGGTCGTCTGGTCAGGGTACCCGGGAGCCTCTTAACAGGTGTCGCAGCAGCCCTCTCCCTGCCAGCTCTGGCGACCTTCCCTGACGGCAACCGCGGCGATGAAGAGGGCTGCCATCGGGTCGGCCCACCACCACCCCGCGAGCGCATTCGCCGAGAGCCCGACCAGAAGCGCCACCGAGAGGTACGCGCAGAGCTGCGTTTGGCTCGCCTCATTGACCGTTGCGGCCGAGTTGAGCTGTTGCCCGACCCGCCGCTTGACCCGGGCAAGCAGTGGCATTGTCGCGGCCGTGAAGGCGGCGAGCCCGATCCCCACCCAGCTCGTCTCAGGATGATCGCCGACCATGAGGGTTCGGATGCTCTCGATGCTGACGTAGGCGGCGAGGATGAAGAAGCTGACGGCGACCATCTGCTGGGCGCGGCGCTCCGCGGTCGGAGAGTCGAGCCGCCGACCCGTGAAAAGCCAGAGGACGACGAACCCCGCTAGCGCCTCGATGAGCGAGTCGGCTCCGAAGCCGATCAGGGCGATCGAGCCCGCCGCGATCCCGGCGACGAGTGCGATCAGGAACTCGAGGAAGTGCCAGGCAATTCCGCCCCAGGCGAGCAGGCGAGCCTTCCGTTCTAGCCGGGCTCTCGGAGGCAGCGCCACCCGGCGAAGTGGGGCGATCGGGATCGTCGGCTGTCTCATGGTGTCGATGGTAGGTGTCTGCGAGTGGCGGGGTTATCCTGAGCGCCGCTACGCCGGAACGGGCTCAGAGTCGCCCAGGGGCCACGGAGGGCTGAGTGGACGCTGGCGAGTTGATCGGCAGAGGTTTCTGGATGGCCTTCAGATGGCCTGGGAAATGTGGTCGGCGCTCATCCTCGGCTTCCCTCTGTCCGGCCTCGTGCAGGCGTGGATTCCGCGCGCTGCGCATTGAGGGGGCGCTCGGGGGCCAGGGCATTGGATGCGACATCCTGCAACTCGCGTGTTAGGGCCGGGTCGAGTCCTGTGGCTCGCGCAGCGGTCCTCGGTGGCCGATCTCGGTCGTCCCGCCGCGGTACATATATAGGTTGAGGCCGCAACAGAAGGAGAGCGCCTGCCATACGCGACGAACCCTGTAGATGCCGTCCGCACGTTCTTCGAGGACGCAGGAGGCGCAGGCCCGCCCGTCCTCTTCTACACGGGCTTCGCGGATTCGCTCGAGGTCGCGAAGTCATCGGGCCTCGCCAGAGCGTTGAGTGGCGAGTTCCGGATGATCTTCGCCGACCACCGCGGTCAGGGCGGCAGCGACAAGCCGGCGGACGCAAGCACCTACGCGCTGGCTACCCGGGTCGCGGACGCCGTCGCGGTCATCGACGCGCTCGGCATCGAGCGTACCCACTTCCTCGGCTCCTCCTGGGGAGCCCGGCTCGGGTTCGCACTCGGCGAGCATGCCCCGGAGCGCGTGCTCTCACTCGTCCTCTGCGGTAACCAGCCGTACGCCTGGGACCTCGAGTCGCCGACCGCCCAGGCGGTGGCCGCGGCCATGGTCGCTTCCAGGAAAGAAGGAATGAAGGGCTTCGTGGAGACCTTCGAGTCGGCGCTCGGCTATCGCTTCCCGGAGCGGGAGCGGACATGGACGCTCGAGAAGAACGACCCGGCCGCGCTCGAGGCAGCGTGGCGATCCACCCAGATCGAAGGGCGCGTCTCTCAGAACCTGACCGCATGGCAGGTGCCCTGTCTCATCTGCGCCGGCGAGGCGGACGAGATGCACGACGCTGCCGAGCGCGCGGCCGCCGAGATCCCCGGCGCGAAGTTCGTGTCCCTCGCGGGCCACTCGCACATCTCCGCGTTCTACGAGGCTGACGACCTGCTGCTCCCCCACATCCTCGAGCTCCTGCGTTCAGCGGCGCCGAAGGAGTGAACCCCCGCAGGGTCTGGTAAGCGCCGTCTGCGACGCACCAGCGCGCACCCAACTCGCGACGGGCTCGCGTCCTCCCACGGTTCGCTTCCGGGATACGGGGTGCCCGTTCTTAGGCGTGAACCCTTTGACACCCCGCTTTAGCCCTGCACGCTAAACGGACACACACTCAGTCCAGCCCAATAGCATGGCTCGGTCCCGAGGCTTCGGCGTTGCCCAAGCCTGCCATGCCTCTTCAGGCCGCCGCCTGCGTACGCGCGGAATGTCGGCGGAGGAAGAACCGGCCGGCGATCGCACCAGCAAGAATCGCGCCGAGACCGCCGAGAAGTGCCCAGAGCGGTAGGGCGCCCCCGTCGGTTGAGGCGGCTTCGCTGGAGCGTGCCGCAGCATTGGCCGCGGATGCGTCCCCCGAACCTCCGCCTGCAGCCGCGCCGGGGCCACCAATCTGCACGGCGGCGAAGGAGTGCGTCTGAGCACACGGAGCGGGGTCGCCGTTCCAGCTCGTGAAGCCGTCGAACACCTCGTAGCTCCAGCGGCCGGCCGACGGGAAGACAACGCGGGCCACGTAACGGCCGGCAGCCGGATCGCTCGCCTTCGCGACGAACGTCCGACTCTCCCCGTTGGCGCGGTTTACGATCGTTACCTTGGGCGAGGCGTCGCGTGCGTCCGGAAGCGGGTTCTGACCATGCTGAAGGACGGTGATCTGTGCCGTCCAAACATCTCCTGCCCACGTCTCGCTGGGAGGCGGCGCGAGCCCCACTGTCGCCCAGCAGCCCGCGCTGGCCGGGGCTGCGGACATGAGAGCGACCACGAGGACGCCTCCGATCAGAGCTTTGCGCATCACGATTCCTCCTTTTTCCTTCCTACACCGGAAACCCCATCGCGGTTCCAGTGATGAGGTAGCGGCCCACCCAAGGAGCCGACTTGAGGCGCGCCGACGTTCTACGCGAGCCTGGGTTCGAGTGCGAGCATGCCACCCGGACGTTCGCCGGGGCTGACTTCAAAACAAGCGCGCGAAGTGGCGCTGCCCCGGGTAGTCCACGAGGGACAGTTGCCTCGAGCCGGTTGCCCACAAGCGTGTGGGTTAAGGCGTCCCGCCTCCACCGCTCGTCCCCCGCGACAGCAAGCGCTCGGCGATCTGTACCGGAGCGCGGCGCAGTGGAGCGCACCTTTGGTCGGCTCAAGAACGAGTACGGGCTTGCACCGCTCCGCGTCCGTGACATCGAACGGGTCGCACTTCACGCCGACCTGACGATGCTCGCCCGCCTCAGAGTGGCCTTAGCCCAGCGCGGGCTGTTCCGCTCGCGGTCCTACGCCCCGGCCTTTCGCTATTCGTTCCCCCAATCCCTCTAGCTAGTAGTAGGGCCGCTGCCGGCCGAGAACACTCGACCCTGGCATGCTCCAGCCGGCGATCAGTCGCGAGCCATGCCTTCCGCACCGAGGATCACGGCATCAGGGTGGAGGGAAATTCGGGTCGTCAAAAACGCTTCCCGAGCTTAGGCGGACAACCTCCACCACGTTCTTCATCCACAATCTCTCCGCGGCCCAGTTCCCATGACACCCATCCGGATCGGCTTCCACCCGCTTCCCGTTCCAAAAACCGGAGACGTGAATCAAGACCAAGGGCCCGTAACAGGCCTGGTTCGGGTCGCTGTAGAGCATCACGGCCGCTTTCTGTTGAAGCGTTTCGCAGAGTCTTTGCGGATAGGCGACGTTTCCGCCCGGTGGGTTGCACTTGACCCTGAAGACGGCTTCGCTGGAGAGCCTTTGAATAGTGACCACAAGCGCGTTGGGCGGCTTCGTCTGCTTCACCTCGTCCGAGCAGGCGCTCAGCGCTAGAACGAGCGGGAGAAAAAGCAAGAAACGCCTTCTGCCCACACCTCCGAGCCAGATACCTCGGCCTGTGGCTGCGCGGCTCTCCACTTCGAGCCTCCTGTCTCCTCTTTCGCTACCCGACCTTACCAGCGCTATGGGCATGGTCCGGGAGCGGCGGCCTATGCTCCTTCGGAGGTGTAAGAACGAGCGCTACGTCCACGGCCCAGGTTCACTTCCCTGGAACCGCCGCAAAGGGCTAGGCGCGTACGTTCTGCGGAGTAGTTTGGTAGAAAGTTGGTAGAAAGTCAGCGGAGGGTACTTCGCTCTGAGAACGGAAAAGGCCCTCTCTGCAGGGCCTTTTCTTACTCCCCGGGCTGGACTCGAACCAGCAACCCTCCGGTTAACAGCCGGATGCTCTGCCAATTGAGCTACCGGGGAACGGCTTTCTCAGTTTAGACGGTTGGTCGACAACCACCCCACCCTCGGATGGCGGCCCAGACACTGCGCCAGGCCGCGCCCTCGTCCTTGCCAAGGCTTCTAGCCTTGCCTGCGGCCGATGACACGCCCTGGCTTGGTCTGGCCCGTCCCCGCGGGCACGGCAGTTACCGACCAACCATCTAACTGCGCTACACCGGCTCGCCCGCCGCTGCTCTCACCTTCTGCAGCTGCTCCTGGAGCGCTTCGAGCCGCTCCGGCTCGGCCTCTGCGAGCTCCCGGCGCAGCTGCCGTTCCCGAAGTCGGAGGAGCAGCTGCTTGGCCGTCTCCTCGTCGATTCCCTCCGCCGCGGCGCGCGCGTCCAGCTCGGCGAGGGCCGGCAGGATCTCCGCATCGGTCTCGCCGCCCTTGACGACGTAGTCGCGAAGCTTCCGGTGGAGCTCCGTGTCGAAATGGTCGTCCGAGAGCTCGGCGAGCACGTCGACCAGCGACGGATGGGCGATCGCGCCCGCCAGGGCGTCCCTTTCGAGCCGGTCGCCCGCCTCGAGGATCTTCCGCGAGATCTCGCCGGTCCGCCGCGAGGAACGCGGTGCCAGCTCGCGGTGGAGGTCCGGTGGGAGGTCGAGGCTGTTCGCGGCGTACTGGATCGCGTCCATCCATTCCGTGTTTTGGTCGAACCCGCTCAGGACCTCGCGCACGCGCGCGAAGGCCTCGGCTTTGCTCTTGGACGCATCGATCTCGAGCTTGACCCGGTAGCGCGGGTACGGCTCTGCCTGCTCGATACGCTCGGCGAACCGGTCGGCCTCCTCGGCCGGATCGGAGCCCGGCGCGAGCGGCACGACCCGAACCTCGTCGAAGTCGCGGTAGGCGAGGTCCATGCCCCTGAGCGTCGCCGCCTCGCCGGCCGCATCGGCATCGAAACAGAGATAGAGCCGCGGGGTGAGCCGGCGGAGCTCTTTGAGCTGCGCGGGAGTCAAGGCGGTGCCCATCGACGCGACTGCGGTCTTGAGCCCCGCCTGGTGGAGCGCGAGCACATCCGTGTAGCCCTCAACGACGACGGCGCGGTCCTCCTTGGCGATCGAAGCCCGCGCCCGATCCAGGCCGTAGACGAGCGATGCCTTGTGGAAGAGCTCGCCCTCGGGTGAGTTTACGTACTTGGCGGGAATCGGGTCGTTCTCCGAGAGCCGCCGGGCGCCGAATCCGACCACGCGCCCGCGCGGATCGGAGAGGGCGAAGGTCAGCCTGCCGGCGAAGTAGTCGTTCCCACGGCGGTTGACGAGCCCGGCTGCTGTGAGCTCCTCGTTCGTGAAGCCTTTCTCGCGCGCCTTGGCGGCGAGGATCGTGCCTCCCGGCGAGAGCCCCAGCCGGAACTCCTTCGCGATCTCCTCGCCAAGACCCCGCTCGGCCAGGTACGCGCGGACGGGAGCGCCCGCGTCGGACTCCCAGAGGTAACGCCCGTAGAAGACGGTGGCGGACTCGAGCAGCGCCTGCAGCCGGTCGCGGCGGCGCCGGCCGGCCTCGGCGCGCGGCGAGCTCTCTTCGTACTCGAGCTGGATGCCCGCGCGATCCGCGAGCCACTCGACGGCCTCCGCGAAGTCGAGGCCCTCCGTCTCGCGGACGAACGAGATCAAGTCGCCACCTTTCCCGCACCCGAAGCAGTAGAAGAGCTTGTCCTGCGGGTTCACGGAGAAGCTCGGCGTCCGTTCCTCGTGGAAGGGACAGCGGCCCGTCCACCGCGCACCCACCCGGCGGAGAGGCGTGCGGGCCGAGACCAGCTCGACCATGTCGGCGGCGTCGACGACCTGCTCGATCGACGACTTGACGATCAGCGCCATGCGAGGGCGAACCGGTCGGTCATGCCCGAGACGTAGTCGGTGATCCGTTCGGGAATGTCTCCGGGCCGGTCCGCCGGAAGCTCGTCCGGATGGTCGGCGAGGTGGCTGAAGACCCGGTGGATGGTCGCGACGGCCTCCTCCCGCTGCTCGCGGGCGGCCGGACCCAGGTAGACGCGCTCGAACATGAAGGCACGAAGGTTCAGCATCGCATGTCCGATCTCATCGCTCTGGACGATGTCCCCCGCGGCGGCGGAGGCCTCGACGATGTCATGGACGAGCGTGTCGATCCGGCGCGACCCGCGCTCCCCGAGCAGAGCGATCTCCTCTGCCGGCAGATCTTCCTGAGCGAGCACACCGGCACGAATGGCGTCGTCGATGTCGTGGTTGATGTAGGCCACGCGGTCGACCAGGCGGACGATCTTTCCCTCCAGCGTGGAGGGCGTTCCCGGCCCCGTGTGATTCAGGATGCCGTCGCGCACCTCCGCCGTCAGGTTCAGGCCGCGGCCGTCGCGCTCGAGCACCTCGACGACACGAAGAGACTGTTCGTTGTGGCGGAAACGGCCGCCGAAGCGGTCGGCGAGTGCAGCGTCGAGTGCCTCCTCCCCGATGTGGCCGAAGGGAGCGTGCCCAAGGTCATGGCCGACCGCGATCGCCTCGGTGAGATCCTCGTTCAGGCGAAGCCCCCGCGCGACCCCGCGCGAAATCCCCGCCGCCTCGAGCGTGTGTGTCAGCCTGGTGCGGTAGTGGTCGCCCTTGGGGTCGATGAAGACCTGAGTCTTGTACTTGAGGCGACGGAAGCTCTTCGAGTGAACGATCCGGTCCCGGTCACGCTGGAACGGCGTCCGGAGCCGGCACTCCTCCTCTTCCTCGTACGCCCGGCCGGCCGTTTCATAGGAGCGCACTGCGAGCGGAGAGAGCCAGCTCTCCTCGTGCTCCCGGACGAGCCCGGGAAATGCGTCAGCGACCTTCCCGGCTAGGTTCGGCATGGTTCCAGGGCCGTCACGATCCCAGGCTAGATGGTTGATCGGAAGTTGGCGTGCCCGTGGGGACGGGCCAGATCAAGCCAGGGTGTGCCATCGCCCGCAAGCAAGGCTCGAAGCCTTGATAAGGGCGAGGGTACGGCCTGGCGCCGCGTCTGGGCCGCCATCCGCGGGTGCGGTAACTGCCGTTCAATCATCTAAATGATTACCGGGACGGTGCCGCCGTCCACGCTCCAGGCCGCTCCCGTCACGTAGCTGGCGCGGTCCGAGCACAAAAACGCGATCACGGCGGCGATCTCCTGCGGCTCGGCCATGCGCCCGATCGGGCGGCCCTTCGCGACCCCGTCGAGGACCTCCTCGCGCGAGGTCCCTTTGAGCTCCGCAGCCTGGTCGGCGAGGCCGCCCTCCGCGAGCCAGGCCGGCGAGAGCGTCGGGCCGGGCGCCACCGCGTTGCAGAGGATCCCGTCCTTTGCGTAGAGGTCCGCAACGAGGCGGGAGAGCGAGAGGACGGCGGCCTTGCTGACCGTGTAGTCGGGCATGCCGGTCGAAGGCCGCTTGCCGGCGGTCGAGCTCACGTTCACGATCCGCCCGCTTCCCCGCTCGCGCATCGCCGGGACGACGGCCCGGATCGAGCGCACGTAGCTCATCACGTTCAGCTGCCAGGCCGCCTCCCAGTCTTCCTCGGTCAAGTCTTCGAATCCCACCTGGCGCGCCGAGCCGACGTTGTTGACCAGGCACTCGACGGCGCCGAGCTTTTCGGTGACCTCCACGACGACGCGGGCGGGCTCTTCCGGGCGGGAAAGGTCGCAGGCGATGCCGAGTGCGGCTCCGGCGTCGTCGAGGGCCTTCGCCACGCCCTCCTCCGAGCGCCCGGTCACGACAACGCGAGCTCCCTCGGCGGCGAGGATGCGCACCGTCTCGAGCCCGATTCCGGCGGTGGAGCCCGTGACGAGGCAGACTCGATCCGTGACGCCGAGATTCACCAAGCCACCCTAACGCGCAGTGCTCGAAGCGGACTGGCTCTTAAGCTGGGCCCATGGAGCCGACGACGATCCTGCTCGCCAGGCACGGCGAGACGGACTGGAACGCTGTTGGACGCTGGCAGGGGCACACCGACCGCTCACTGACCGAACGGGGCCACCGCCAGGCGGTGGAACTTGCCGAGCGCCTCGCGAACGACCAGATCGATGCCGTCTACTCGAGCGACCTCCTCCGCGCCGTCGAGACGGCGGAGCCGGTGGCAAAGCGGCTCGGACTCCCGCTTCGCACGCTCCCGGAGCTTCGCGAGGTCGACGTCGGCACCTGGGCCGGACTGACCCGAGACGAGGTTGCCGAGCGCTTCCCCGACGGCTTTCGCCGCTGGAGCGAGTGGCAGACGGGCTGGGAGGACGGCGAGACCTACGACGAGATGGGCGAGCGCGTGGTCGGCGCGGTTGTTCGGCTCGCTGGCGAACACCCGGGCGGGCGCATCCTCGTCGTCTCGCACGGCGGCGCGATCAGGGCACTCCACGCCGCGGCAGCCGGTATCGACATCGCCACCTTCCGCCAGCTCCGGCAGGTTGTCGAGAACGCCCGCGTCACGTCGATCCTCGTCGAAAACGGCCGGCTCTCTGAGGGCCCAATCGAGAATCTGGACTGAGCCGGGCGGGGGTTCGTGCCCCGCCCGGCTCGTAAGGGTGGCTACGGTACCGTCGTCGAGAAGACGTCCGACCCGAGCTCGTCGTCCCCTTGGAGCTCGAGGTTGGCGGCGAAGAACGGCTGGAACGCATTGCCCAAGTTCCCCAGGCCTTGATAGTCGCCGAGGAAGAAGCCGCCCGCCTCCGCGGCGAAGCTGTGATCGAAGGGCGGAGTGATTCGCTGGCTCGGCCCGAACGTCTGACCGCCATCGATCGAGATCGTCAGCCACTCCGCGGTCATGACTGCCTCGTCGCGCGGATCGGTGTCGTCGCGGAGGTCGTAGTACAGGACGCCGACCCGGCCGTTGTCGTCCACCTGGACCACGGGCGTGAACGCGTCCTGAGCGCCCGGGGGTGTGTCGTTCGCTTTCACGGGCGCCGACCATGTCAGGCCGCCGTCGCTCGACGAGGTGACGAGGATGTCAGTCCGCTTCGTCGACCCCTGTGAGAAGCGCGTGTCCTGCCACGTCGCGTAGAGCTTTCCGGTCCTGCGATCGACGCTCAGGATCGGGATCGTGTCTCCACTTCGGATATTGGCCACGGGCATCGTTCGCTCGTGGTCGACGATGATCGGAGCCGACCAGGTGACACCGCCGTCGGTGGAGCGGACGACGTAGAAGTAGGAGATATTCTTCTCGGCGCTGAACCCGGCGCTCTGGAAGTACGTGCCGCCGACGACGATTGTCCCGGTCTCATTGGCGGGGGTCCCGTGCACATCGGGCAGGACGACCGGCATGTTGCCAAGCGTCTGCTTGTTTGAGCCAGTCGCGAAGATCACCCGTGGTTGCGAGAAGGTCGCACCACCGTCCGTCGAGCGCGAGAAGTAGGCGGGGCCGGTGTACTGCCCACCGACCTGGCCCGTGGCTCGCTCCTCGAGGCGGTCCCACGTGACGTAGACGTTGCCGAAGAACGGGCTCGACGCGTAGTAGTCGGCTACAAGCGCCTCTTTGTCGTTGAAGAACTGGAACTCCGTGTCGACGGCGACCGTGACTGGCGGTCCCCACGTCGCGCCGCCGTCCGTAGAGGTGTTCACGAAGATCGCGTTCTTGAAGGGGAACGTGTCGTCGAAGGCGAGACTCGCCGCGTGCACGCGGTCGTTCGGGCCGAAGTCGAGCCACGGGTCGGTGACACGCTCGTAATCCCCACCCTCGAGGCGCGAGACGCCCTGAAGCGGGCTGTTCGTCCAGCTGGCTCCGCCGTCGAAGCTCGTACCGAAGACGAGGTTGCGGGCGCCTCCGGTCGACCACCGGTCTTCCTGCCAGAAGCCGACGATGTTGCTGTGGTTCCCCGGGTTGACGTCCACCCACGGCTCCGTCTGCGAATCGAGATGAGCGCTGCCGCTCGTCGCCAACTCCCAGGGCTGCAGCGGCGCTGTGACGCCCGCGTCGGTCGAGACGCGGACCAATGGATTGGCGAGCGCATCCAGGTCGGCCGTTCCGGCGGCGGGGGTAGCTGTGGATCGGCTCGGCGACGATTCCACGCCCGCCGAGAAGACCGCGCCGGCGGGGAAGATGCGGCCGCCCGGCCCGCGAACAGCGCCCACCAGCCGCTCGCAGTTCGCGGCGACGCGGTCGGATGCATCCACGAAAGCCGTGTCGCGGCCGGCTCCGCAGGAGATGACGTCGCGCCCACGGCCGCCCACGATCAGGTCGTTGCCGGCGCCTCCGGTCAGGTAGTCGTTGCCCGCCTGCCCGAAAATCCTGTCGTTCGCACCGCGCCCGTATACGCGGTCGCTGCGGGCGCCCGCCCGGATCGTGTCGGCACTCTGCAAGCCTCCGATCGTGTCCCGCGCTGATGTTCCGCTCAAGATGCGCCCTTCGGCGACCGGGGTGAGGACGCCGGCCAGCAAGACCATTGACACGAGTAGCACTCGCTTCTTGGCAATCGCCCTACGCGGCTCTCGATCCCTTGGCAACGACCAGTGATCCTCGGCTCTCATGTCACCCTCCTTCGGGGTGTAACCCTCCCCGGAACGACGATCCTACGCCCTCCGTTCACGATTGAGAAGAACGACGCAACCGTCTACTCCGCACTCTCCGTACACGTGTCCAGCGGGGACGATGGCTTGCTGGAGCGGGAATCGCTACCCTCGGCCCGTGGAGGACTACACGAGCAAGTACAAAGGGGAGCAGGTCGAGATCGCGCTCTTCGGAGGCGAATATCAGGAGGGCCGCCTGACGGCCTATTGCTACGTGGAGGACGTTGCCCACATCGAGCTGAACGGGCACATCCTGATCCCGCTCCAGAACATCGCGTCGCTCCATTGCTCGAGCCGCTGCGATGCACCGGACTCCGACTGGCCGCCCCACGGCCTGACGGACTCGGACCCAGAGGCCGACGACGAAGCCTGACGCCGGGCGACCGCGTAGAGCACCTCGGCCGGGGTTGCTTGCGGCCCGGAACATCGTGAAGGCATGGCTCTTTCTGGGCGGGTTCGCCGCGCTTCTGACGGCGCTCGGCTGGTGGCTGGGCGGCCTGCCCCTCGGCTCGGTCTTCCTAGTCGTCGCCCTGCTGATGGTGTCGACGCTCTACTGGTACGGGCCGCGGGTCATTCTCGCCTCGCTCGGGGCCAGGGAGCTCTTGCTCGCCGAGGCTCCCCTCCTCCATAGCTCGTTCGAGCGGCTCGCCGTTGCGGCAGGTGTCGACCGGCCGCGGCTCTATCTCCTGCCAGACGGCCACCCCCGAGCGTTTGCGGTCGGCCGAGGACGAAGCTCGGCGGGCGTCGCGCTCTCTCGGGGGCTCGTGACGCTTTCCCGGCCGGCCGAGCTGGAAGGGCTCCTCGCGCACGAGCTCGCCCACATCCGCCATCGCGACGTGGTCGTCCAGACCCCCGTGGTCGTGCTGGCCGGCTGGCTCCTGGAAGCCAGCAGAATCGGCGGCATGCTCGAGCGCGCTCTCCTCGTTGTCCTCGCGCCGGTCGCGGCAAGCCTGGTGCAGGTCCTTCTCTCACCCAAGCGGGAATTCGCAGCCGACGCGGCCGGCGCGCGCTACTGCACCTCCCCACACGGGCTGGCGGACGCGCTCGTCCGGCTCGAGCAGGCGCAGGAGCTCGTCTCGTTCCAGGCCAGCCCGGCGACCGAGCCCCTCTACACGGTCAATCCGTTCGAGCCGATCGGAATTGCGGCGCTCTTCACGACGCACCCTCCGGTTGGCGACCGCGTGGAGCGCCTGCGAAACCTCGATCCGGACTGGCGCGAGAAACTGCGCGCGGCCTGACCTGCCGTTAACGGCGAAAGGGCCGCGCAAGCGACCCTTTCGAAAATAACCGGCGGTGTCCTACTCTCCCGGGAGGTTGCCCTCCGAGTACCATCGGCGCTGGCGGGCTTAACTTCTCTGTTCGGAATGGGAAGAGGTGTCTCCCCGCCGCTATCACCACCGGAATTGTGAGGTTCGCCGACACACTCCTGGCGCACCCTCAAAACTCCATAGCAGCCGTCATGGTGTTCAAATCAAGACCTCGGGTAATTAGTACGGGTCCGCTGAACGCATTGCTGCGCGTACACGTCCCGCCTATCAACGTGGTGGTCTACCACGACCCTTACTCCCTCTAGGGGATGGGAAGCCTCATCTCGAGGTGGGCTTCCCGCTTAGATGCTTTCAGCGGTTATCCCATCCAGACGTAGCTAATCAGCAGCGCCGTTGGCACGACGACTGATACACCAGCGGTCTGTTCGTCCCGGTCCTCTCGTACTAGGGACGACTCCTCTCAAGCTTCCAGCGCCCATGGTGGATAGGGACCGAACTGTCTCACGACGTTCTGAACCCAGCTCGCGTACCGCTTTAATGGGCGAACAGCCCAACCCTTGGGACCTACTCCAGCCCCAGGATGCGACGAGCCGACATCGAGGTGCCAAACCCTCCCGTCGATGTGGACTCTTGGGGAGGATAAGCCTGTTATCCCCGGCGTACCTTTTATCCGTTGAGCGACGGCAATTCCACTCTCTACCGCCGGATCACTAAGACCTGCTTTCGCACCTGCTCGACTTG
>CAVXJD010000001.1:202500-254474 GCA_963762085.1 uncultured Actinomycetes bacterium
CTTGCCGAACTGCTCCTCGGGCGGGTCGTTCAGCCCGATGTAGTTCCCGAGCGATGCGCTCATCTTGCGCCCGTCCGATCCGAGGAGGAGCGGCGTCGTCATCGCGACTTGAGGCTCGAGCCCGTAGGCCTGCATGACCTCCCGGCCCGCGAGCAGGTTGTAGAGCTGGTCGGTGCCCCCGAGCTCGACGTCGGCCTCGACAGCGACCGAGTCGTACGCCTGCATCAGCGGGTAGAGGAGCTCGGAGACGGAGATCGGCGCCTGCGCGGCGAAGCGGGTTGCGAAGTCGTCCCGCTCGAGAAGTCGCGCGACCGTGATCGTGCGCGTGAGCCGCACGACCGACGCGAAGTCCAGCTTGCCGAGCCACTCGCCGTTGAAGCGGACCTCCGTTCGCTCCGGATCGATGATCTGCGAGGCCTGCTCGAAGTATCTCTTCGCGTTCGCGTCGATCTCCTCGTCGGAGAGCACGGGTCGCTCTGCCGAGCGGCCCGACGGGTCGCCGATCCGGCCGGTGTAGTCGCCGACGATGAGGACCCCCTGGTGGCCTGCGCGCTGGAAGGCGGCCATCCGCTGCAGCGGCAGGCCGTGGCCGACGTGGATGTCACGCGCCGTCGGATCGATGCCGAGCTTCACGCGAAGCGGCCGGTCCAGATCCAGCTTGCGCTCGAGCTCTCCTTCCGGGAGCACGTGCACGGCGTTTCGCGTCAGCTCGCGGACTAGCTCGGGGCCGGCCATGACCGCCGATCATAGTGAGCGCCCGCCGCTAGAACGGGTACGGCGCGAGGGTCCACGCGGCCGTCGCATACCAGATGCCGAACGCGAGGCTGGAGACGCCGAGCACGGGTGCGACCCCGTTGAACGACGAGCGGAGCGGCCGGCTCACGAGGGTGAGCCCGAAAACGGTCGACAGGAGCCACATCGACACGGCCGTGAAGACGGCGAGCAGGACGAGCGACGTGACCGCGAGCGCCGTCGACTCGACCCCGGCGAGCAGGAGGACGCTGACGCCGGCGCTTCCGCCCATCCCGTGGACGAGGCCGATCGCGAAGGCCCCGAGCGGCGTCCGAGTGCGGTGGCGATGCGCGTGGCCGCGTTCTTCCGCATGTCCGTGTAAATGCGAATGCCTCCGACCGCGGTGCTCGTGCGGGTGGACGTGGAACATCCCTTGTCGCCACCGGACGAGGAGGCGGACTCCCAGATACACAATCACGACGGCAACGGCGGTCTCAGCAGCCTGCTGAATGCGTTCCGGAAGGTACCGGTTCAGAAGCACCACGGGCAGGCCGAAGGCGATCAGGGTCAGAGCGTGTCCCAGCCCCCACGCGAGACCCAGCTCACCGGCCCCGCGGACGGCACGCTCTTTCCCACTTGCCAGCAGCGTGGTCACAGCGGCGAGGTGATCGGGATCGGACGCATGCCGAAGGCCGAGCAGGACGGCGACCACGACCACGATCCAGAGCGAAGACCCGTCGGAGAGAGCGGCGATCCTGTCGTCGAGGCCGAGCATCAGAGCACCTCCGGGAGTGCTTTGACGGTGAGGCCGATCCCCACCGCGAGGATGAGAAGCGCGCTTAGTGCCGGGAGCGCGCCGACGAGCGGGCCGTCGAGGCGCAGACGGCCAAACGCTCGTTGCGCATAGACGGCGACGAGGCCGATCGAGGTGATGGTGGCGGCCAGACCGACGCTGAACGCGAGAATGAGCGCCAGGCCCAGGCCGATCCGATGCAGCGCGATCGCGCTCAGGAGAACGACGAGCGCAGACGGGCATGGAAGGAGGCCGGCGGCCACTCCGACGCCGATGAGACCGCGCGCGCCCGGATCGCCGTGGTGGTCGTGGTGGTGGTGGTCATGGCCGTGTGCGTGCGCCTGTCGGTGCCGCAGTCGACTTCGCAGGACGGACGCACCGACCGCGACGACGAGGAGGCCCGAGACGACGGTGAGCCAGGGGTAGAGACGCTCGGGGACGATGAAGCGCGAGAGCAGTAGCGTGACAAGTCCGAGGGCGAAGACGCCGATGGTGTGTGTGACCGTCACGATGAGCCCGAGGTAGATGGCATGGCGGGGCCGTCCTCGTGACCCGACGATGTACCCGGCGACGATCGCCTTCCCGTGTCCCGGCGTGAGGGCGTGCGCAGCTCCCCAGAACGCTGCGACGAGGAACGCGAGCAACAGGGCACCGAACCCGAGGTCGGTCTCGATGAGCGACTCGAAGCCTCCGCGGTCGCGCTCGGCCCAGCGCGGTCCGCGAGCGCAGGCGGGGCGCCGGGGTCGGTCCCGGGCTCGTAGCGAACGGTCGCCGCGACGATGTCCAGCGGCGACTTCAGCAGATCCTTCGGATAGGCCCGCAGCTCATCGCTCCGACTCGTCGCGGGCACCGTGGAGCTTGCAACCGCCGCGCCGTCTCGCGCACTGACCACGACCTCCCGCCAGCCGATCCGCGTCGAGTAGTTCGTGTCGAGGAAGGCGAGCTTTGCTCCTGATCGGTCGGCGACGTACACCGCCTCGAAACGAAGCGTCTTGAGCCCACCCGCGCCCGGCCGGAACCGCGTCTCGTGCTGGAGAACCCGAAGCGAGGCACGACGCCCGTCGATCCGCAGATCGAGCCCGCCTGCAATCCGCTCGGCGAACCCGGCCGCACGGACCCGGTCTCCCTCCTGGAACGTGGGGATCTCGGCGAGATCGAGCACGTAATGGACGTACACCCGACTCCCGGCGAGCTCGATGCCGCTGTACCGGTTGACCGTGAAGTTGCCCAGAGGATGTGCGGCTGCTGCGCCGGGAAGGGCAGCGCCACGAGCCCCAGGAGGAGCGCGAGCCGTCTCATCGCAGTGCCTTCCGGGCAACCGGAGGCATAGAGAAGCGAGAAGTGCCGGTTGACAGCGAGCGCGCGGGCGAAGAAGGATCTCGCTGTCCCTGGGCCGGCCCAGACAGCGCTCGATCATGCCGCGGTGGAAGAGCTTGAGCGCGTCGCGGGTTCCGAGGCGGAGCGCTCGGACCGAGTGCGCCCGCGCGTCTTCGCAGCGGCCGTTCTTGAAGAGCGCCCATGCCAGCACGTCCTCCGCATGGATGCTCGGCGCCTGCGCATACGCCTGCTTCGCGCGCGAGCCAGGGCATCGCCGAGCCGGCGGCCGTGGTCGAGGTCGAACAGCGCGGTCTCGAGCTCGGTTCGCACGCCGTTCGCGCGGAAGAGGCGCTCGATGGCACCGACGAGTCGGTACGTCTCGCGCGCTTCCGCCTCGCGGCCGGCCGCGACGAAGCGCGTCGCCGAGCGCGATCGCGTACTGCGGCAGCGGCATTCTCGCCACGACTTCCCGGTACCGGCGGACTGCGGCCGCGAGCCGGCCGTGTGCGGCATCGATGCGGGCAAGGGCGGCTTCCGCGTGCGAGTAGCCCGGGAATACCGCCAGCGCCTGGCGGTACGCCGCCTCGGCGGCCCGCAGCCGATTTCCGTCGAATTCGAGGTTTCCGAGCTGCACCAGGGTCCAGGCCGCGTTCTCTGGGGTCGAAGCCGTCCCGACAGCCATCCGCATCGCGACGATCGCCTGCCGGCGTCGCCCGAGGAGCTCGCGCGCGTAGGAGACTCGCGTCAGCGCGGGAAGGTCTGATCCGCGTGCGGCCATGTGGTCGAAGGCAGCAAAGCCTTCGTCGGTAGCGGCCGAGCTCGACGAGCCCGTCCCCCAGGATGCCGTATGCGGCCTCGGCGTCCGGGTCGATTCGAATCGCGCGCCTTGCAAGGTCGACGGCCTCCCGAAACGGTGGCGCGAGGCCGCGACAGCGGCGAGGCCAGTCAGGGCGAGATAGCGGTCGCCGCCAAAGCGGAGGCCCTCGGCGAAACGCCGCCTCGGCGCGGCCGTAATCCGTGGGGTCTGCAGTTTCGCGGGCCCGTTGCTGGTAGTCGAGGCCTAGCTCGATCAGCGCCGCGCCGTTGCTGGGGCTGTGCGCGACTAGACGCTCGAGGGCAGCGATGCGTGACGCCTTCGCGGGCGCGAGCCCTGGCTCGTGCAGGTCGGCCGACACCTTGCCGGCGGTGGACAGCTCGCCGAGCACACCGCCGAAGAACATGGCCGCGACGGCGACGATCCCCGCTATGCCTGCCAGTAGAAGCTTGCCTCTCATCCGTTTCCTCCCGAGGACGGACGGAAGGGCCCGCCCAGACGGCGAGCCCTTCCGTTTCCCCCCGTTACGAGTGGTTGCCTACGTCGAACCCGCTTTCCGGGGTCCCGAGGAACGGGAACGCACCGGGAAGCGGAGCGTCGCCGGTGTTGATGCCGTCGCCGGCCCGTGCGGCGATGTAGTTCGGGCCGCCGACGACGCGCACCGCGACGTCGAGCACGTCGTCACCCGGGCGCCGGCCGTTCGGCCATGCGGCCGGATCCGGCCCGCCGACCGCCAGCGGACCAAGGCGCTTCTGGTCTGCAAGCGGCGTCGGGGCGACGCTGAGATCGAGGCGAAGGAGCTCGGACAGGCGCTCGTCCCCCGGCTCGTACTTGAGGAGGAGATCACGCAGGTCCGTTCGCCCGGACGTCGCCGCCGGGAACGCCGTAGACCGTCTGGAGCGCAAATGCGAGCCGTGGGTTGAGGTAGAAGTCGAGGAACTGCTTCTCGTCCTCCGGCTCGACCGCGTTCCAGCGATCCTTCCGCGCGGTGGCGATGATCGCCTCGTTCACCAGCGGGTTCGCGAGACGCTGAACCTGCACCCACGGGCTCGAGTTCGAGCTCTCGCGGTGACCGATCCTCACCTTCTGGCGGCTCGTTGCCCCGTAGGCTCCGAGCTTCGGTTGCGAGGTCGCATTCGTGCCCTTGCGGTCCTTGGTGAGCATCGATGCCGGTACCTCGATGGCGATCGAGTGCACGTTGAACCCGGCCAGCTGATCGAAGCCGAACGCGTTCGCATCGTCGTTTGCGTCCTCCGCCTCCGTCAGGAGCGGAAGCGGCTCGCGTCGCAGGTGGAGCGTGTCGAAGATGCCGCCGAGGTCGATGTAGAACGGGTCCTGCCGCTGGCCGGCGAAGATCCGGATCCCCTTGTTGGTCTCGTAGACGCCCTGCGAGGCAAGATCCTCATAGTCGGGCATCGTGCGAGGGCCGACGTTCGACGGAACCGCGATCAGGTTGCGGGCGATCTTCGTCCGCTTTCCGTGCTTGACCATGGTGACGGAGTAGCGCTGGCGAAGGCCCAGGCCCTCCGAGCCGGATCCATCGAGCGCGGTGATCGGAGGCAGGGCGACGTAGGAGAGCGGGAGACCCGCGTCCCGGATGACACCGCGGAACTCGTTCTTGAACTGAACGCGGAACTCGATGTCGTCCTTGCCGTCCTTGTTGTTGTCGATCTTGAACGCGTACCGCACGCTTGGATCGAAGTTCCAGTAGTTCGGACCCGAGCTCGGCTCCTCGCCTGGGATGACGTCCATGATCATCACGACGTTGCCTTCGTGGCCCGGCTCGTAGCTCCGGAACATGAAGAAGTCCGAGATGTCGGCAGGGGCGTCGAGCGAGATCGCCGGTGCCTCCCTGTGGCTTGCTGCCTGGCCGGCGTCGGGGGCGAGCCCTCCAACGGTCGCAACCGCTACCGCGCCGAGCGCGAGGACAAAGATCAAGGCGATTCTTCTCATATATCTCCCTTCGTGACCCCTGAGTGCGGCCTTCATTCGCAGGTGCCCAGGCTTTGGTTCAGATCCCTTGCCGGGGCCCTGCTGACGCCTTCGTCCGGGCGGCGCGCGACGGCGCGTCGGCTGAACCGATGCAAGGCCTGGTGCGAATCTGACGGTGGCTATGGGCCTGTTAGCGTTCGACCAAGGCCGCCAGTCGGCCCGGCCTGCTCCGCTCGAGTCCATGCGCCGCGACCACGCCCACCTCTCCGACGAAGCCCTGGTCGCGCTCGTCGCACGGTCGTCGGACGCCGCGTTGGGCGAGCTCTACGACCGCTACGGGGGCACCGCCTACGGACTCGCGCTTCGAGTCGTGCGGGATGCAGCCCTTGCCGAAGACGTCGTCCAGGAGGCGTTTCTCGCTGTCTGGCGCTCGGCGGCGCATTTCGTGCCCGAGCGGGCCAAAGCAAGTACCTGGATCATGACCTTCGTACACCGGCGCGCGGTCGACGTCGTCCGGCGCGAAGAGCGCCGGCGCGGTGAGCCGCTCGAGCGCGTGCACGAGCCGGCGACGGGCTCCACGGAGGAGGTTGCGTGGCTCAGGTTCGAGCGGGAGCGGGTCCAGGGCGCGCTCGCCCAACTCCCCGACCAGCAGCGGGAAGCGATCGAGCTCGCGTACTACGGCGGCTTTACGCAGGCACAGCTGGCGGAGAGGCTCGGGCAGCCGCTCGGTACGATCAAGAGCAGGGTGTTCAACGGGCTCGGACGGCTTCGCGAGCTTCTCGCAGAAGGAACCGCCGAAGAGGACAGATGGGACACGAAGACTTCCACGAGCTGACAGCGGCGTACGCGCTCGATTCTCTCGACGAGCAGGACGAGCTCGCCTACGAGGAGCACCTCCGCACCTGTCCGAGGTGCCGGGAAGACCTCGCTGCGGCCAAGGACACCGCCGGTCTCCTCGCGTACGGAGCCGCAGCTCAGGCACCTCCTCCGGCCCTGCGCGAGCGGATCCTGAAGCAGGCCCGCAGCGAACGCGCCGACGTGATCCCGATTCGCCGGCGCTGGGCGCTCCCGGCCGCGGCCGCGATTGCAGCAGTCGCAGCGATGGCTGCGATCGGCCTCGGCATCTGGGCGAGCTCCCTTCGGTCCGACCTGAACGGCGAGCAGGAAGCACGGACTGACCTCGAGCAGGTCGTCAGCGTGATCTCCGATCCACGATCCACGCGTGCCTCCGCCTCGGTCGGCAGCGGGACGCTGGTCGTGTCACCAACGGGAGCGGCAGCCCTCGTCCTATCGGATCTCGATCCCGCTCCCAGCGGCAAGACCTACGAGATCTGGGTGGCCGAAGATCGCACCCCGAAACCAGCCGGCCTCTTCCAGACCACCGGCGATCGAACGCACGTGGCGGTGACGCGACCTGTGCCCAAAGGGGCCTCCGTCCTGGTCACGCTCGAGCCCGCCGGCGGCAGGACGAAGCCCTCCGGGCAGCCGCTCTTTGCTGCCACGGCTGCTTGAACCGCTCCGTCGGGGCCGTCCGCCGGGCTACGACTACAATCCGGCCCTTCGTGCTGTTTCGACGAAGCAAGACGCCGAAGCCCCGTCGGCGCAGGATCCGCAAGCTTCGAGCACTCGTCCTGCTGCTCGTGGTCGGCCTCCTCTCGATGGTGGCCTTCACCTACGGGCTCGTCATGGCGATCGCCGGAGAGATCCCCAAGCTCGATCCGGCGAACCAGGCCAGCAACCTGAGCCAGGACGGCTACGTCTACGCGTCCGACGGCAAGACGATCCTCGCAGTCCTGCGCGGCGAGGAGAGCAGGGTAATCGTGACCTCCGACCAGATCGCCCCCGTGGTGAAGCAAGCGATCGTCGCCGTCGAGGACCGCCGCTACTGGGAGCATCGAGGCGTCGACGTGCGCGGGATCGCGCGCGCGGTCTGGTCCGACGTCAGGCACAAGGAGGTCGTACAGGGCGGCTCGACGATCACACAACAGTTCGTGAAGAACACGGTCACGGAGAACGACCGCACGATCAGCCGCAAGCTGAAGGAGGCCGCGCTCGCATGGCAGCTCGAGCGGCGCTGGTCGAAGGACCGGATCTTGACCGCGTATCTGAACACGATCTTCTTCGGAAACGGCGCGTACGGCATCCAGATGGCTGCGCGCGTCTACTTCGACAAACCGGCACGCGACTTGACGCTCGCCGAGGCGGCGCTCCTCGCCGGCATTCCTGCGAACCCTTCGGCCTACGACCCCGTCACGAGCCCAACGGCGGCGCGGGCGCGGCGCGACACCGTGCTCGGGCTCATGCGGACGCAAGGCCTTGTGACGCGTGCGGACTACGAGAAGGCGCTCGAAGCCCCGCTGCCTCGTCCGGAGGACGTGCGGATCCCGGGCGGCCAGCGCCCTGCACAGTACTTCGCGGAGTACGTGAAGCAGCAGCTCATCCCCTACTACGGGTCGGGCAAAGTGTTCGGCGGCGGGCTCCGCGTCCAGACGTCGATCGACCTGGAGCTCCAGAGCCTCGCCCGCGACGCGATCGAGAAGTGGCTTCCCGACCCGAACGGCCCGGCGGCGGCACTCGTCGCGATCGACCCGCGTGACGGTCGGGTGCTCGCCATGGTCGGCGGCAGCAGCTTTCGCAAGAGCCAGTTCAACCTCGCCGTCCAGGGAGAGCGCCAGTCCGGTTCGTCGTTCAAGCCGTTCGTGCTTGCGGCCGCGCTCGCGCAGGGCATCTCGCCCGTCACGAGCTACACCTCAAAGCCGACGCTGATCAACCTCGGCGACAAGCTCTGGTCCGTCCACAACTACGAGGGCTCCTATCTCGGGACGATCAACCTGACGGAGGCCACGGTCTTCTCCGACAACTCGGTGTACGCGCAGCTCACCGCTCAGGTTGGCCCGAAGAACGTCGCCCGCATGGCCCACGCGCTCGGCATCAACAGCCACCTGAACGACTACTTCGGCATCGGGCTTGGCGTCGAGGCGGTGAACCCGCTCGAGATGGCGCGGGCGTTCTCGACGTTCGCCAACAACGGCGCGCGCGTCGACGGCCACCTCCTCGGGAACGTCCCGCGGGCGGTCGTCTGGGTCGGAGAAGACTGCAAAGCTCGCACCGCCCGACTCATCGAGGCCCAGTGCAAGCGGATCAGCGAGAACACTCCCACCGCGAAGCAGGTTCTCGACCCGAACAAGGCGGCAACGCTGACCTCGATCCTCTCCCAAGTCGTTCACGGCGGGACTGGGCGGCGAGCGGCCCTCCTCGACCGGCCGGTCGCCGGGAAGACGGGCACGACCGAGAACTACGGGGACGCCTGGTTCGTCGGGTACACCCCCCAGCTTGCGGTCGCGGTCTGGGTGGGTTACCCCTCCACCCTGCGACCGATGATGACCGAATTCCAGGGAGATCCTGTCGCGGGAGGAACGTTCCCCGCCCTCATCTGGAAAACGTTCGCCCAGAGCGCCCTCAGGGCGAAGAACGAGCCGCCCGAGCTCTTCCCTGCACCCACATACGAGGCTGCGGTGCCGTACGAGGTCGTCTACCGGAACAACCAGTGGCTTCTCGACAACGGCAACTGCCGGGACACCCACGAGGTCATGTACGTCTCCGGGTTCGCGCCGGAGAAGGAAGCCTCGTGCAAGCTGAACGAGGTCGACGTTCCCCGTGTCGTCGGGGCGTCGCTCGAGGATGCGAAGGCGCGGCTTGCCACCATGCCGCTCGAGGCCCAGGTCGTGACCCGGCCGGCCAAGGCCGGCGAGCGCATTGGCTACGTCGTCGCGCAGTTTCCCGCCCGGGGAACGCTCTCAGCCTACGACACCGTGCGCCTCGTGATCCCGCGAGCCCTGCATGGCGTCGTGCCCAACCTCGTCGGGCTGACGATCGAGCAGGCAAGGGTCAAGCTCCGGCGGAACGGGCTGGAGGCGATCGTCGAGGCTTCGGGGGACGGAGAGCCCGGCGTCGTCCTTGGCCAGAGCCCCGGTCCGGGCATCGCGGCTGGGCGCAACACTACGATCAGGCTGGTCGTAGCGCGCGGCTGAGAAAGCGCGAGCCCACCAGCCCGTAGCGCCAGGGAAGCTCGACGGCTCGCGAGATGCCGACGCGCGGGCCACGGACGACCTGCTGCCGGTGCGGGCGCTTCCCCGAGCGCAAAGGGTCGGCGGTCGAGCCGAAGTCCGTCGTGCTCGCCCGTCAAGGCGAGCGCCTGGCAGAGGCGGCCGGGGCCCGAGCAGAGGAGCCGCTCGTCCTCGAAGCCGCGCCGCTCGCGCATCGCATCCAGGCCCCGGGTCGGCTCGAGGGCCCGGACGAGCACCGCGGCAGCCACTCCCTCCTGCTCACAGACGAGGTTCAGGCACCAGTGAACCCCGTAGGAGCGGTAGACATACGCGTGCCCGGGCGGGCCGAACATGGAGCGGTTCCGCGTTGTCTCGCCACGGAAACCGTGGCTGGCCGGGTCCTCGCGGTCGTAGGCTTCTACCTCGACGATCCGGCCGCCGACGCCGTTCACCATGAGCGTCGCGCCGATGAGCTCCGGGGCGACGTCGTGGACCGAGCGCGCGAAGAACTCTCGTCTCACTCGTCGAACAGCTGCTCGGCCTCGGGCCGTGTCGCGGTCGCCTCGAGCAGCTGGCGCGCACGGCGACCCAGCTCGTCGAAGTCGACGCCCGCTTCCGACTTGATCGACCGGCGAAGCAGCGGCCCGACCCGGTCGGCGTCGTTCGAGACCCGTTGGGCGAGCGAAAGCGCGTCGTCCAGGAGCGGGCTCGCGAGCGCGTCGCGCTGACCCATGTCCGCCAGGATCGTCCGCTCGGTTCGCGACGCGATGACCGGCTCCGGAATCCCCTCCACCCAGACCAGCGTGCGCCGGCCGCCGCCGCGATCCTCGCCGACGATCGGCTCCAGTCCGTAGATCCGGTCAGCGCGGACGAACTTTCCGAATCCGAGGAAGACCATCTTCGGCTGCCCGTCGGCCATGACGGGATTATCCATGCCGCCCGCCCGGCGCGGAAGCAACCTGAGGGGCGAGCGTCGCAGCTAGGAGCGCGAGCAGCACCGGAATCCAGAGCGCGGCTCGTAAGCCAACCAGGCTCGTGACGAACCCGATCAGCGCGGGGCCGAGGATCGAGCCCAGGTAGCTGATCGTCACCACGGCCGCGAGCGCGCTTCGACCCGACCGGGCGCGCATGTTCCCGGCCGCGCTGAACACGGTCGGAACGACGGGCGCGAGCCCCGCGCCGAGAAGCGCGAACCCTGCGATCGCCACCGCCGTCTCGGGCACCGCGAGACCGAGGGCAAGCCCCGCAGCCGCGAGCGTTGCGCCCCACCTGACGACGGGGACGGGCCCCAGCCGGGCCGCGATCCGGTCGACGAGGAAGCGGGAGGCCGTGATTCCGACCGAGAAGGCAACGAAGGCAAGGGCCGCTGCCCCTCGGCTCGCATCCAGGCTCTCGTCGACGTAGACGGCGCTCCAGTCGATCGCGGCCCCCTCGCCGAGGAACGAGCAGAAGCCGATGATCCCGAGGAGCAGCACTGGCCTTGCAAGCAGGTAGCCACGTGTTCGAACAGCGGGCAGTTGCTGCGGGACGTCGTCGGCGGCGGCGGCGAGGTGTCCGAGCGCCGGTGCGCTCACGAGTGCGATCGCGAGCGCCGCCAGCCCGAAGTGCAGGCGCAATGAGACGTCCAGCGCCGCCGCAGCGGCCGCTCCGCCCGAGGCGACGAGCATGCCTGCGCTCCAGGTGCCGTGGATGCTCGACATGATCGGGCGGCCGTAGCTGCGCTCCACGACCACCGCGTTCGAGTTCATCGCGACGTCGAGGATCCCGCTGAGCGCACCCACCACGAAGAGAGCGGCGGCGAGCGAAAGGAGGCTCTCCGCGAACGCGGGGCCGAGCAGCGACACGCCCAGGAGCGGCATTCCGCCTCGGAGAACCCCTCGGGTTCCGAACCGGTCGAGCAAAGGGGACACGATTCTCGTCCCGACGAAGAGCCCGACCGCGAAGACCGCGAGGGCAACGCCGAGCTCCCCGTCCGTGATGCCTGCCTGCTCCTTGACGGCCGGAAGCCGCGGCCCGAGGGTGCCCGCTACGGCGGCATGGAGCGCGAAGGCACCGACGACGCTCGCCCGCGCCCTTCGCATGCCCCGGGCCTCAGGCGAGAGCGCGAACGAGCGAGTCGGCGACCCGCTCCTGGTCCTCGCCTGCGAGAGCGGTGAAGAACGGGAGCGCCAGCGACCGAGCGCTCGCGGCCTCCGAGACGGGAAGCGCCCCCTCCCTGTACCCAAAGCGCTCGCGGTAGTACGGCTGCAGGTGGATGGAGGGCAGATAGGGCTTCGCCGCCACTCCCTGCTCCGCCAGGCGGGCGATCACCCCGTCGCGGTCGACGCTCTCGTCCAGGAGGACGACGTACACGAACCAGGAGCGCCGGTGGTCGACGTCGTCCGCGATCAGGGTCTCAACTCCTTCGATCGGCGCAAGCAGGGCCTCGTAGCGGGCCGCGACCTCCGCGCGGAGCTCGAGGATCCGATCGAGCTTCTCGAGCTGTGCCACCCCTACCGCGGCCGACAGCTCGTCGAGGCGGTAGTTGTAGCCGAGCCGCGCATGCGTGAGCCACTCGCCCGAGTCGCTCCGACCCTGGTTCGCAAGGCTCTTGACGAGGTTCCACTCCTCCTCGCTCCGGACGGCGACAGCGCCCCCCTCCCCCGTCGTGATCTGCTTGTTCGGATAGAACGCGAAGACGGCTGGGTGCCCGGACGAGCCGACCGGGCGGCCGCGATACTCGGCGCCAAGCGCCTCGCATGCGTCTTCGAGAATTGCGAGCCCGTGCCGCTCGGCAATCTGCTCGATGGCCTCCAGCTCGGCCGGATATCCGAAGATGTGCACCGGGAGGATCGCCTTCGTCCGCGGCGTGATCGCCGCCTCGACGGAGGCAGGGTCGAGGTTCAGAGTCTCCGGATCGATGTCCGCAAAGACGGGGTGGGCGCCCTCGAAGAGCACGCAGTTGGCAGAGCTCACGAACGAGAACGGCGTCGTCACGACCTCGTCACCCGGCCCGATTCCGGCGAGGCGTACACAGAGATGGAGGCCAGCGGTGCCGCTAGAGACGGCGGCGATGTGCGGCGCGCCCACCCGCTCGGCGAGAAGCGCTTCGAAGCGGTCGGTCATCGGCCCAAGCCCCAGCCGACCAGACCGAAGCACCTCGAGCACGAGCTCCTCCTCCCGTTCCCCGAGGAAGGGTGCCGAGAGGCCGATCTCGCCCGTCTCGGCCCGCTGGCCGGTCGTCACGAGCCCGCGACCGGACTCTTCTCGACGTACTCGAGCCACTGCGACCAGCGCTCGCTCTTCCCGCGCACGGTGTCGAGGTAGGCGCTCTGGATCTCCTTCGTGACCGGACCGGGATCCCCGACCTCCTGGTCATCGACCGAGCGAATCGGCGTGACCTCGGCCGCCGTGCCCGTCATGAAGATCTCGTCCGCCAGGTAGAGATCCGAGCGGATCAGGTTCGTCTCGTTGACCGTGTAGCCGAGGTCCTGCGCGATCTGGATCACAGTGTCGCGCGTGATGCCCGGCAGGATCGAGGAGGAGAGATCGGGTGTCCCGATCGCGCCGTCCTTCACCACGAAGATGTTCTCGCCCGACCCGTCCGCGACGTAGCCCTCGTCCGTCAGGAGGATCGCCTCCTGGTAGCCGGCCCTGGTGGCTTCGCCCACGGCCAGCATGGAGTTCAGGTAGATCCCGGTGGCTTTCGAGACGTGCGGGATCGTGTTCGGACCAACCCGCCTCCATGAAGAGACCTTGGCGCGAATCCCGCGCTCGAGCGCGTCCTCGCCGAGGTACGTGCCCCAGGGCCAGCTCATGATCACGACGTCGATCGGGTTCGAGCCCGGACCGACACCGAGCTCCCCGTAGCCGTAGAACGCGATCGGGCGGATGTACGCCTCGGGCAGTCCGTTGACGGCGAGCAGGTCGAGCGTCGCAGTCCGCAGCTCTTCCGGCGTGTACGGAAGCTCCATGTACATGAGCTGCGCCGACTTGTGAAGCCGCTGGAGGTGGTCGGTGAGCCGGAAGACGGCCGAGCCCTTGGGCGTCTCGTAGGCGCGAATTCCCTCGAAGACACCCGAGCCGTAGTGGAGCCCATGGGAGCCGACGTGGATCTTGGCGTCGGCCCAGTCAACGAGCTCGCCGTTCATCCAGATTTTTTCGGTCTCACGCACGGCGAGGCCTAGATTACTGGACGGGCCGTTCTTCCTCGGAGAGGTCGGCCTCGCGGCCCTTCGTCAGCCGGACCAGATCCGGAGCCGCGATTGCGGCCATGTGGCGGGACGAGCCGGCGCCGACCCAGACGACCGGGTGGGTCACGAGGCGCCGGTCGATCAGCACGAGGTCGATGCCCGCGAGCGGGAACGGCGCCACACCTCCCGCCCGGAACCCCGTGGCCCGCTCCACTTCATCCGGGCCTGCAACCTTGGCGCGCTCGCCACCGGCCGCCCGGGCGACCTTCGCGCGGTCGGCCCTGCGGTCACCCGGCAGGAGAGCGACGAGCGGGCGGCCGTCACAGATGAAGACCAGGGTCTTGACGATCTGTCCCAGCTCACAGCCAACAGCTTTCGCCGCCGCCTCTGCCGTCGGCGTCCCCTCGGGGAATTCCTGGACACTCGCCTCGACCTTCGCGTCGGACAGGAACTGGACGACTCGCTCCACAGGCGCGGGCCAGGGGCTCATAGGCCAGCCTCTGGCATATGAGCGTGTGGAGGGGGTGTGGAGGAACCGGGAGGTTCCCCCACGTGGGACCGTAAGAAGGGGGCTCGCGGGGGAAACATGGTTTCCGCCGCGGGAGCGAGCCGGAGGCGAGGGACGCTCATTCGGGCAGGCGGATGAAGCGGGCGCCGACGAACCCCGGCTCTGTCCGAAGCCGAGCCAAAAGCTCGTCTGAGACCGGACTGTCGACGGAGAGGGCCATGAGGGCGCGTGCTTCCCGGCGATTTCGGGAGACGGCCATGTTCGCGATGTTGACGCCGGCTTCGCCGACGATCCGGCCAAGCGCGCCGATCATCCCCGGCCGGTCGTCGTTCTCCGCGAAGAGCATGAGCCGGTCGAGCTCGACCTCGAGGTCGTAACCGAGCGCAGCCACCAGACGAGGCCGTTGCCCTCGACCGGTGACCGTGCCCGCGACAGCGTGCGGCTCTCCGGCTGCAAAAGCGGTGACCGCGATCAGGCTCGTGAAATCGTGCGACGCGGTGGAGGACTCCTCGCGCACCTCTACCCCCCGTTCCCGCGCGACCAGCGGCGCATTCACGTAGTTGACCGGCTGGTCGACTCGGCCCTGGAAGATGCCGTTCAGCGCGGCGACCGTGAGGAGTCGCGTCGCCCGCTCGGCCAGCTGGCCGAAGTACTGAAAGTCGAGGCGCGTCGGGTTCCCGCCCGCCAGCTCCACGGCAAGCGCACCGAGCTTCGCCGCGAGCGGCAGGTACGGCCCCAGCTGCTCCATATCCTCGGCTGCGACCGCGGGCATGTTGACGGCGTTCGTAACCAGATGGCCGTCGAGCGCCGCAGCGACCTGCTCGGCGACGATGATCCCCGCCCGGTCCTGCGCCTCCTGGGTCGACGCACCCAGGTGAGGCGTCACGATCACGTTGTCGAGCTCGAGCAGCGGGCCGGCGTACGGCTCCTCCGAGAAGACGTCGAGTGCTGCACCTGCGACCTTCCCCGATTGGAGCGCCTCCGCCAGCGCGTCCTCGTCGACGAGCTCCCCGCGCGCCGCGTTCACGATCCGGATGCCGTCCCGGGCTCCGTCGAGCCGGGTGCGGTCGATGAGACCGCGTGTCTCCTCGGTCAGCGAGAGGTGGAGCGTCACGAAGTCCGATTCGGACAGGAGCTCCTCGAGGCTCTCGACCATCGTCGCGCCGAAGTCCCGGAACCGCTCCGGAGCCACGTAGGGGTCGTAGGCCAGGACGTCCATTTCGAACGCGCGGGCCCGACGCGCGACCTGTTGCCCGATCCGGCCGAAGCCGACCACCCCGAGGGTCTTGTCGGCCAGCTCGAGCCCTGCGAAGCGCGCCCGCTCCCAGCGGCCCTCTTTCAGGGCCGCGTGCGCCTGGGGGATGTTTCGGGAGAGCGCCAGGAGGAGTCCGAACGCGTGCTCCGCTGCCGAGACGATGGTCGACTGGGGCGCGTTCGCGACGACGATCCCGCGGCGCGAGGCCGCCTCCACGTCGACGTTGTCGACCCCCACGCCCGCGCGGCCGATCACCTTCAACCGCTCGGCCCGGTCGATCAGCTCTGCGGAGACGTCCGTGGCGCTTCGAACGATGATCGCGTCGTAGTCCGCGATCTTCTCCTCCAACGGCGAGTCGAAGTCGACGTCGACCTCGAAGCGCCGGCGGAGGAAGTCGATGCCCGCGTCGGCGATGCGCTCGCGGACGAGGATCTTCACACTCGAACGCCCTCGAAGGCCTCGAGCGCGGCCGTCACGGCCACCCCCCGCTCGACGTCCGCGCCCGCCTCGGCGAGGACCAGCTCGAGCGCCGCGAGCTGCGTCGTCACATCGAAGACGTCCACGTAGCCAATGTGCCCGATCCGGACGATCTTCCCGGTCAGCTCCTTGCGGCCGCCCTCCATCGTGATCCCGAAGCGCGTGAAGAGGTCGGCGATGACCTCGCCCGCATCGATCTCGGCCGGCATCCGGACGGCTGTCACCACAGCCGACGTGTCATCGTCCGGGGAGAAGAGATCGAGACCGAGCGCCTTCACGCCCGCGCGAGCCGCTCGGCCGAGGCGAACGTGGCGGTCGAAGACCGCTTCGAGCCCTTCCTCCAGGAGAAGCGACACGGCAACGTCGAGACCGAGCACGGCCGGGATCGCCGGCGTGAACGGGTTGACCGGCGGGTCCTCGTGCTGCGACTCGAGGGTCGCCGCCCAGTCGAAGTAGAACCGCGGCGACGTCGCCTGCGTCGAGGCCTCGAGAGCGGCCGGGGAAATCGAGGCAAGGGCCAGCCCGGGCGGGGTCATAAGCGCCTTCTGCGAGCCCGAGACGACGACGTCGAGACCCCACGCATCGGTGTCACAGGGAACCGCGCCGAGGCTCGAGATCGCATCGACCACGACCAGCGCGCCGGAAGGCCGTACCCGGGCCGCGGTCTCCTGCAGATCGATGACGACGCCGGTCGACGTCTCCGAGTGGGTCAGGAAGACGGCGTGCGCGCCACCGATCTCCGCGAGCTTCGCGGCGACGTCGTCTGGACTCGGGACCTCGCCCCATGGATAGCGGAGCTCCTGCACGTCGCAGCCGTACGCTGCCGCGATCGAAAGCCACCGTTCCCCGAAGTTCCCGGCCGAGACGACGAGAACGCGGTCGCCGCGCGAGCAGGTGTTGGAAACCGCGGAATCCATTCCCCCCGTGCCCGAAGCCGTGAAGAGGAGGACGTCGTTGGCGGTCCTGTAGATCTCCTGGAGGGACGCCAGAAGCTTCTCGAACATGGCACGAAAGCCAGGGGTTCGGTGATGGACGATCGGAAGGGACATCGCCGCGAGCACGGCCGGCGGCACCGGGGTCGGCCCGGGCGTCATCAGGTAGCGCTTCTGAGGCATCCGGGACGTGAGGTTAGCCCATGCGTACGATCTCGACGTGGAAGCCCTCCTGGCGTTCGGCGCCGCGCTCCTCGCACTGCGGCTCGGCGGCGACCTCGTCGGCCGCTACCGCGCAACTCGCCGCCCAGAGCTCGCGGCCTGGGCGGCCTCGCTCATCTCTTACTCGATCGCGTCGGGCGCGCTCGCCGCGGGCGCGGCAGGCGGCTGGGGCGAGGCCGTCTTCCGCGCCTACTACCTCTTCGGCGGCCTCCTGACCGCTGCGCTGCTCGGGGCCGGCTCGCTCCTCCTGATCGGTCGCCGCTGGGCGGCTCCGCTCGCCCTCCTGTACGTGGGTCTCGCCGTCGGGGTCACGCTGGCAGCACCGCTGACCACCGACGTGGGCGGCACGTCGATCCCGGACGCGCAGGAGCACTTGGAGTTCTTTCCCGCCCGGCTCCTGGCCGTGGTCGGAAACTCGCTCGGGACGCTGGCGGCGGCCGGGATCGCCCTCTGGACGATCAGGCGGCGGCCGGTCGGAAACGGCTTCATCCTGGCGGGAATCGTTGTCGCGGCCGCCGGGAGCGCGGTCGCGGGGCTCGGGGAGGCCCAGAGCGCCGCGTTCATCGCCGTCGCGGCAGTACTCCTCTATGCCGGCTTCGTAGCCGGCAGCGGCTACCCGATGCCGCTGAAGAAGCTCTCGAAGAGCTTTTCGAGGGGCTCGTACTCGGCCGGCCGCTCGTAGGAGACGTCCTTACCGAAGTCTGAGAGCCTCACCGCGATGTGCAGGTCGACCGAGTCGAGCGAGTCCGACTGCCCGAGCTGGTCGAGATCGCCTGCCCCGAGGTCGACGTCCATCGAGTAGCTCCTCGGCAGGTGGTCATCCCGACCGGCCGTGAACCGGAAGTGCACGAGCTCCGCGAGTGACTCGAGCTTGGCGCGTTCGCTTGGCGCCATCGCATCACCGCCGTACTCGTCGACGAGCGCGAGGATCCCGTCGACGTTCAGCGCACCGCGAAACTCCCAGGTCGGGACGCCGTCGAGGACGGGCCCGGCCAGGACGGTGCCGGTGAAGATGTCGTCGAAATGCGGGCGCGGAGGCCCTCGGGCGTCCCGAAGTCCTGCTCGATGCGGTCGCGCTCCTTCTCGCTCTGCTCCGGAAGTTTCAGATCGCGGTCGCCGTACCAGCGGTTGAGAAAGCGGATGAAGAGCTCCTGGCGGTTCGCAAGGACGACGGCTGCGAAGGACTGTCCGGAGAAATCCAGCTTCACGTCCATCGCCAGCTCGTCGGAGCTCGCGTCGCCCTGCAGGTGGAGCCTGACCGGGCGCATCGCCTGTCATCGCCGCCGCGGGACCGCTCGCGTTCACGGTCGTGTCGACCACGAAGTGAGCCGCTCCCGGCCTCTTCAACGGCCGCGAAGGCGTCGGCTGCGAGATCCGCACCACTCGGCGCGTCGGCCGAAGAAGGATCGGAAGACGAAGACTCGGAAGGGGCTGCGCCGCCGCAGCCGGCGACGAGCGCGACCGTCAGGATGCAGAAGGCGAGGAAGAGACCGAGGCGGCGCACGCTTCCACTATCGGCTCTCCGTCGTCGGACCTAAGCGAATTCCCCCGGCGTTCGAGCTCCGCCACCGCGTTTCGCCTCTGCCGTCGTATGAGGGTGAGCGCGGCCGCCTCCCAGGCGAGCGCACCGGCGCTCGTCCGCAGGCGGGGAGAGTGGTAGGTGCACCGCACGCCGAAACGCGGATAGACGGCGCCGAAGAAGTAGTGGCAGCGCAGTCGGTGGGCCGGCGCGCACACGATCGTCGCTTCCTCAACGCCGCGCGCGAGCAGAAGCGGCAACACGCGGGCCATATTCTGGGACGTATTGACGGCGGTTTCCTCGGCGAGGAGCTCCACGTCGCGCCGACCCTCCCAGGCGGCAAGCATCTGCGCCGCCTCGCTCTCGCCTCCGTACGGAGCCCAACCCGAGAGGACGACGACACTCGGGCGGCGACGCTCCGCAAGCTCTGCGGCAAGCGCAAGTACGCGATTGCAGCCGCGGGAAAGTGTGTACGTCCCTTCCGGGTCGAAGTTTCCCTGACCAGGGACGACGATGGCCCACCGCACCTCGCGCATTGGGTCGAGGCTACCGACGCCGGCGCGCCGCGACCACGCCGCTGAGCAGGGCACCGATCACGGTCACGACCAGCATGAACGCCTTCCGACCCTGCAGCTTGGACTCGCCGCTCGCCCGCTCTCGCATGTTCACAGCGACCTCGTCAACCCGCAGGCCTGCGCGGTTGAGGCGCATCAGCGCCTCCACCTCAGGTGCACCGCTTTCGTACGGCTCCGCGAGGAGCGGCACTGCCTTGGCATTCGCCGCGTACATCCCGCTCGTCGCATCGGCAAACCGCTTACCAAGCGGCACGACGAGCGCCCGGCGAAGAAGCGCCGTCCCGAACCGGCGGGCGTGGTCCGGGCGATAGCGATACGGCTTGTAGCCCTCGCCCGAGACGAACCTGGACCCGACCGCCACGTCGCACGCGTCCTCGCGGACGAGCGTGACGAGGCGAGCCAGCTCGATCCACCGGGTGTTGACCATCCGCGTCGACCCGACCGACGAGCGCGTATCCATGCTCGGCCGCGTAGCGCCAGCCCGCGGCGATGCCGGCCTTGAGCCCGCGGTTCTCCGGGAAGCTCAGCACCTCAGCCCCGCCCTCGCTGGCCACCCCTGCTGTGCGGTCGGTGGAGCCGTCGTCGACGACAAGGACATCGGCCTCCGGAAGCTCGGCCGCCACCTCCGCGAGCACCGCCGGCAGGTTCTCCTCCTCGTTCCAGGCCGGGATGAAGACCAACAGGTCGTGCGAGGCCGCCACGCCGGGACGATAGTCGACCGCGCTACCCTCCCTCGATGGCTTCCGAGCGAGAAGAGCAGATGACGCAGGCCCAGCGGGAACAGCTCGAGCGGGAGCTCGCGGAGCTGGAAGGGCCCAGACGCGAGGAGATGGTGCAGGCGATCAAGGTCGCTCGGAGCTTCGGCGACCTCTCGGAGAACTTCGAGTACCACGCCGCCAAGAACGAGCAGGGACTTCTGGAGCGCAGGATCACGATCATGCGCGCCCGGCTCCAGAACTCGGTCACGGTCGACGAGCCCACGCGGGCGAGCGAGGACACGGTCTCGGTCGGCTCCAAGGTGCAGATCGAGAACGAGCAGGGCGAGAAGATCGATCTCGAGATTTCGAGCGTCGGCGGCGTCTCCCCGGACTCGCCGCTCGGCGACGCCTTGCTGGGCGGGAAGGTCGGCGACACGGTGAAGGTCAAGGCGCCGGGCGGCGACTGGCAGGCCCACATCGTGGCGGTGGGACGCTAGACCTCGCGGCGATCGCTCTTCGAGTGCAGGCGCCTAAACGCCTGCGGCTTCGCGCTCGCGCTTCTTGCCCGACGTGAGCCGGGCGCGCTTCGACGCCGACAGCTCGACCTTCCGGAGGCGGATGCTCTCCGGCGTGACCTCGACGGCCTCGTCCGCACGGATGAACTCGAGCGCCTGCTCCAGCGAGAGCGGCCTGGGCGGGATGAGACGTACGAGCTCGTCCGCGGTCGAGGAGCGCATGTTCGTCAGCTTCTTCTCCTTCGTGGCGTTGACGTCGAGGTCCTCGCCGCGCGCGTTCTCGCCGACCACCATGCCCTCGTAGACCTCGGCCCGCGGCGCGACGAAAAGCGAGCCACGCTCCTGGAGGCCCGCGATCGCGAAGGCGGTGACGAGGCCGCGGCGGTCGGCGACGAGGCTGCCGGTCGGGCGCGTGCCAATCTCGCCGTGCCAGGGCTCCCAGGTCTCGAAGACGTGATGCATGATCCCCGTCCCGCGCGTCTCGGTCAGGAACTCGGTGCGGAAGCCGATCAGGCCGCGTGCCGCGACCAGATACTCCATGCGCGCCCAGCCCGTGCCGTGGTTGACCATGTGCTGCAGCCGTCCCTTACGGAGGGCAAGGAGCTGCGTGACGACGCCGATGTACTCCTCCGGCACGTCGATTGCGACCCGCTCGACAGGCTCGTGCCGGCCGCCGTCGATCTCCTTCGTCAGCACCTCGGGCTTGCCGACGGTCAGCTCGAAGCCTTCGCGGCGCATGATCTCAACGAGGACCGCGAGCGCCAGCTCGCCTCGGCCCTGCACCTCCCAGGTATCCGCGCGCGCAGTCGGATTGACCCGGAGCGAGACGTTGCCGACGAGCTCCTGGTCGAGGCGCTTTTGCAGGAGGCTCGCGGTCAGCTTGTCGCCCTCCCGGCCGGCGAGCGGGGACGTGTTGATCCCAAGCGTGATCGAGAGTGAGGGCTCGTCGACTGCGGTGACGGGGAGCGGCCGGGGATCGTCCGGGTCGGCAATCGTCTCGCCGATCGTCACCTCTGCAAGGCCTGCGAGCGCAACGATCTCCCCCGGTCCAGCTTCCTCCGCCGGAACGCGGTCGAGCGCCTCCGTCACGAAAAGCTCGGTGATGCGATGGTTCTGGATCGTCCCGTCCGCCCGACACCAGGCGACCTGCTCCCCGCGGCGAAGGGTTCCGTGCAGGACGCGGCAGAGCGCAAGACGGCCGACATAGGGCGAGGCGTCCAGGTTCGTGACGAGCGCCTGGAGCGGATGGTCGGGATCGTAGGAGGGCGGCGGAACGGTCCCGAGAAGCGCGTCGAAGAGCGGGCCGAGGTTCGGCTCGAGCGCGTCGGGCGAGAGCCCCGCGTGCCCGGCCTTCGCGTTGCAGTAGACGATCGGAAACTCGATCTGAGACTCCGCTGCGTCGAGGTCCAGGAAGAGCTCATAGACCTCGTCCACGACCTCCTGCGGGCGCGCGTCCGACCGGTCGACCTTGTTGACGACGAGGACGACCGGGAGTCGCGCCTCGAGTGCCTTCCGGAGCACGAAGCGTGTCTGCGGCAACGGCCCTTCGCTCGCATCGACGAGCAAGAGGACACCGTCGACCATCGTCAGACCGCGCTCCACCTCGCCGCCGAAGTCGGCATGACCGGGTGTGTCGACGATGTTCACCTTCGTGTCGCCGATCGTCACGGCTGTGTTCTTGGCCAGGATCGTGATGCCCTTCTCGCGCTCGAGGTCGGTCGAGTCCATGACCCGCTCGGCCACGTCCTGGTTCGCGCGAAACGAGCCGGATTGCCAGAGCATCGCGTCGACGAGAGTCGTCTTGCCGTGGTCGACGTGCGCCACGATGGCGACGTTGCGGAGGTCGTCCCGGTGTGCGGGGAAGGCCGAGCGTGGCATTCCCGCCTCCTAGATCTTGCGACGAGGCCGGGAGGGGCCCCACTTCGAGCCGCGGCGGCGGGAGGTGTAGACACGCCTCGGCGGGGCGACCTTCATCCCAGTGCTGACGAACTGCTCGGTGTGGCCGTTCATGCGGGCGACCTGGCTCACGTCCGCCTGCTGCTCCGGGAGGACGAGTGTGACCCCGATGCCGTCACGGCCGGCGCGGCCGGTCCGCCCGACGCGGTGGACATACGCCGTGTGCTCTTCCGGCGGGTCGTAGTTGATGACGTGGCTGACCTCCTCGAGGTCGAGCCCGCGTGCGGCGACATCCGTCGCGATCAGCGTCGACGCCTTGCCGGTCTCGAAGTTCTTGAGCGCCCGCTCTCGCTGGCCCTGCGTCTTGTCGCCGTGCATCGCGACCGCGGTCACGTTGTGTGCCTTCAGCTTCTGGACGAGCCGGTCGGCGCCGCGCTTGGTGCGAACGAAAACGAGTGCGAGGCCCCGCTCCTCCTCGAGGAGCTTGGCGAGAGTCTGCACCTTCGTGTCCGACGTGACCGAGATGAAGCGGTGCGTGACCTCGCCCTTGTTCCCGACGGTGGCGAACTCCGCCTCGAAGCGGGCCGGGTCGTTCGTGTACATCCGCGCCAGCTCGCCGACCTTGCCGTCGAGCGTCGCGGAGAAGAACATCGTCTGCCGTTTCCGTGGAAGCCTGGCGACGATCCGGTCGACCTGCGGCTGGAAGCCCATGTCGAGCATGCGGTCGGCCTCGTCCAGGACGAGGATCCGAACACCCTCGAGAGACACCGCACGCCGCTCGAGCAGGTCGTTCAGCCGGCCAGGCGTGGCCACGAGGACGTGTGCCGACTGCGCGCGCTTGGACTGCGCATGGAGCGGAACGCCACCGTAGACGGCCGCCACCTTCAGGTTCTTCGAGCGGGCGATCACCTCGATGTCCTCGGTCACCTGCGCGCAAAGCTCACGGGTGGGGACGAGGACGAGGGCGGCCGGACGCTTCGCGTCCGCCTCGAGTCGCTCGACGATCGGGATTCCGAAGGCGAGCGTCTTGCCCGAACCGGTCGGCGACTTCGCGAGGACGTCGCGCCCGGCCAGTAGATCCGGGAGCACGAGCGCCTGGATCGGGAAAGGTGCGTAGATATCGCGCTCCGCGAGCGCTTGAGCCGTGCGCGCAGACACGCCAAGCTCGTGAAAAGACTCTTGCATTTCTGATTCAACTCCTCTTGTTACGGGGTCGAGATCCGATCTACCCCGAACCGAGAAGGAACCGAGAAGTCAAACCTCACGAGACGGCAGATGCCATCCGTTCGTCCACCGTAGCAGCAGTATGGGCCGCCGGCGTCCCCCGGATGGTTCCGTGCGTCTTCTGTGGCTATCGGCACTTTGGACACCTCAGATGAGCCGGAGGGAGAGTCGAAGCGATCCTGGGGATGCCTAGCCGGGGTTCCGTGCCAGGCTAGATCTCAGGGCGGGAACGCGTTAGCGTCGTGCGGTGGCGGTTCTCCCGGACAGCGCGCGCGAGGTCCTCGAGTCCGACGGGCTTGCCCACCTGGTGACGCTGAACCCCGATGGGAGCCCACAGGTGACATGCGTGTGGATCGGGCTCGAGGGCGACGAGATCGTCTGCGCGCACCTGGGCCGCTTCCAGAAGGTGAAGAACATCGAGCGCGACCCACGCGTGACGCTCTCGGTGGAGGCGCCGGGGGAGAACGCGATCGGGATGAAGCACTACCTCGTCGTCCACGGGAAGGCACGAATCACCGAGGGCGGCGCCCCGGAGCTCCTGCAGAAGCTCGCGGAGACGTACGTCGGGCCCGGTGTGAAGTTCCCGCCGATGCCCGATCCGCCGCCGGGGGTCGTCACCCGAATCACCCCGGAGCGGGTCGGCGGCATGGGACCCTGGGCTTCCAGCCCCACTTGAGGCTTCCTACCGAGCGAGCTTCTCCCGCACGCGCTCGTTCACGACCTTCGCGTTCGCCTTGCCCTGCGTCTCCTTCATCACCTGGCCGACGAAGTAGCCGAGCAAGCCGTCCTTGCCGGAAAGGTACTGCTCGACCTGGGGACCGTTCGCGGCCAGGACTTTCTCGATCACGGGGTCGAGCTCGGACTCGTCGGAGATGGACGTCTCCGCCAGATACGTCTCAGCCTTGAAGCCGGGATCTGCGCTTGCGGACAGAGCCTCCGTGAACGCTGCTCGCGGGATCCCTCCTCTCGCCTCAATCAGCTTGCCCAGCTCCTCGGCATTCACCGCCGCCGGATCGACTCCCGCTCCCACCAGCTGGTTCATGAGCACGTTCGCGACGCTGCGGCGGTCGCCCGGAACCCGCGTGTAGAGCTCGTCGCGGCCGTTGGTGACCAGCCCCTCGGCCAGATCGAAGCCGACCTCGGCCTCGAGCCTGCGGATGCGCACGCCCGGGGCCTCGGGAAGCTCGGCGCGCAGGCGCTCGATCATCTCCTCCGGCGGCTCGACGGCCACCAGGTCGGGTTCCGGAAAGTACCGATAGTCGTCCGCCTCCTCCTTGGAGCGGAGCGCCGAGACCGAGCCGCTCGCCGGGTCGAAGTGGAGCGTCTCCTGAACGACTTCCTCGCCCGTCTCGTAGAGCCCGATCTGCCGTGCCACCTCGGCCTCGATCCCGTCGGCGACGAACTTGAACGAGTTGATGTTCTTGAGCTCGGTCTTCGTCCGGAAGCCGGTCTCACCCACCTCCCGGACCGAGACGTTCGCGTCGCAGCGGAGCGAGCCCTTCTCCATCTCCGCGTCCGAGATCCCAAGCTCGACGACCGTCTGCCGGAGGAGCTGGAGGTAACGGCGCGCCTCCTCGGGCGAGCGGATGTCCGGCTCGGAGACGATCTCGACGAGCGGCGTCCCGCCCCGGTTGTAGTCGACCAACGACTCGGTCGAGCCCGAGATGCGACCGCCGGCGCCCCCACGATGCTCGCTCTTGGCCGCGTCCTCCTCGAGGTGCGCGCGGACGATCCCGATCTCGCGATCGCCGTCCGGCCCGGGAACGGTGAAACGCCCACCCGAGCAGAGGGGCACGTCGTACTGGGAGATCTGGTACCCCTTGGGCAGGTCGGGATACCAGTAGTGCTTGCGGTGGAAAAGGGCGCGCGTCGCGATCTCGCACCCGAGGGCGAGGCCGAGTTTCACCGTCGACTCGATCGCCTGGGCATTTGGGACGGGGAGCGCCCCGGGGTGCGCCAGGCAGACAGGACAGGTGCGGGTGTTCTTTGCCTCGCCCCAGACGTTCTCGCAGCGGCAGAACATCTTCGTCCGCGTCTTCAGCTGGACGTGGATCTCGAGCCCGACGACCGCCTCCCAGCTCATCGCGCGTGCTCCTCGAAGGCGGCATGGTCGCCGGCGAGCACGTGCGCGTGGCGGCGAAGCGTCTCGGCGGCCACAGAGAGGGTCCGGTCGAGCTCGGCGGCGGTGAAGGCCTCGCCGAACATGCGGCGGGCGACGCGAAGCGACGGCTCGAGCTCGTCGAGCGGGAGCCAGTGCGAGGGTGCATAGGCGAAGAGGGGCGGCAGCCTTCCATCCACGAGGCGGACGAGCCAGACGCAGACCTGGTCGTCGCGCGGCTCGAGCTCGACCCGAACCGCGGTCTCGCGGCCCGTGTAGAGGATCGCCGTGCCGTCGCCGACGACCTCGCGGCGGAAGCCGTGCTCCTCTTCGAGGAAGCGGAGCCGGTCGGTGCTCGCCGGGACGAAGGCCGCGCCGGGATCGACGAACGTCTTCATCGCAGGCGCTCCGGCACGTAGTCGAAATCGAGTACCCGCTCGAGCACGTGCCCGGTGCGGAAGAGCGTGTTCTCCGAGAACTGTGGCCCGATCAGCTGGAGGCCGACCGGGAGTCCCTCGGAGAGGCCGCACGGGATCGAGAGGCCCGGCAGGCCGGCCATGTTCGGAGGAATCGTGAGGACGTCCGAGAGGTACATGGCAAGCGGGTTCTCGGCTTTCTCTCCGATCCGGAAGGCGACCGTCGGCGAGGTCGGGCTGAGGAGGACGTCGAAGTCCTCGAAGGCCGCTTCGAACTCGCGGCCGATCACCGTTCGCACCTTCTGGGCCTGGCCGTAGTAGGCCTCGTGGTAGCCGGCCGAGAGCGCGTAGGTGCCGAGCATGATGCGCCTCTTTGTCTCGGCCCCGAATCCCTCCCAGCGGGTGTGCTCGTAGAGCTCGGTGAGGCCGCCGCCCTTCACCTCGGCGCGGTAGCCGAAACGGACACCGTCATAGCGGGCCAGGTTCGAGCTGGCCTCGGCGGGTGCGACCAGGTAATAGCAGGCGAGCCCGTACTCGACGGAGCGCGGGAGGCGGGTCTCGCCCACCTCGGCGCCGAGCTCCTCGGCGAGCTCGATCGTCCGGTCGACTGCTTCTTTGACTCCCGGCTCGATGCCCTCGACATCGTTCAGCTCGCGCGGGATGCCGATCCGGAGGCCCCGGAGATCCTCCTCCACCGGGATCCGGACGGGCTCGGGCAGCTCCACAGTGGTCGAGTCGCAGGGATCCCGGCCGGCGATGATCTCGTAGAGGCGCGCGTTGTCGCGCACGGTCTTCGTGAGCGGGCCGACCTGGTCGAGGCTCGAAGCGAAGGCGACGATCCCGTACCGGGAAACGGTCCCGTACGTGGGACGCAAGCCGACGAGGCCGCAGAGCGAGGCGGGCTGCTTGATGGACCCGCCGGTGTCGGAGCCGAGCGCCCAGGGAGCGAGCCCGCCTGCGACGGCTGCGGCCGAGCCTCCGGAAGAACCGCCGGGCACCCGCTCGGGGTCCCAGGGATTCCGGGTGGGCCCATAGGCCGAATTCTCGGTGGACGAGCCCATCGCGAACTCGTCCATGTTGGTCTTGCCCACGATCGGCAGGCCGGCCTCCTTGCAGCGCGACGCGACGGTCGAGTCGAAGACGGGGACGTAGCCCTCCAGGATCTTCGAGCCGGCAGTGGTCGGGATTCCCTTCGTCGTGATGACGTCCTTGTGTGCGATCGGGACGCCTGCCCCGCTCTCGCCGACGACGTGGAGGAAGGCGTGGAGTTCTCCGTCGCGCTCGTCGATCGCGCCGCGGTAGGCCGCGGAGATCTCCTCACCGGAGACTTCCTGGCGCTCGAGAAGGCCGGACACGTCCTCCGCGGTCAGCCTCAGGGTGTCAATCAGTGGGGCCACCCCGGACCACCACCCGCTATGAGCGTAACGAGGAAAGTCGCACGGATGGTGCGCACGATGTGTCGGAAGCGTGTCATCCGACCGCGGGCACGCGGAAGGCACCTTCCGCCGTGTCGGGCGCATTCTTCAGCGCATCTTCGGCTGAGAGCGAGGGGCGAGGCTCGTCTTCGGCCCACACGTTCACGAGATCAAGCGGATGGGACGTTGGTGGGACGTCGGCCAGGTCGAGCTCGGCCACCTTGCCGACCGCATCCAGGATCGCCTCGAGCTCACCGCGCAGCCGGTCGATCTCCCCCTCCGGAATCTCCAGCCGCGCTAGCCGGGCGACGTGGAGAACTTCTTCTCGTGTAATGGTCATCGAACCTCTGGTTGGCTGGTCGGGAAATTGCCGTGTTGTTGTCGGTCAACCATCAGGTTAAAGGTGACGGGCCCCTCGTCGGGGGCCCGTCGAAACGTGGATTCTCTCTCCGTTAAACGAGCTGAACGTTGGCCGCCTGCAGGCCTTTCTGACCCTCTACGACCTCGAACTCGACCTTCTGGCCCTCGGCGAGCGACTTGTAGCCGTCCCCCTGGATCGCAGAAAAGTGAACGAACACGTCCTCTCCGCCCTCGCGGGCGATGAAGCCGTATCCCTTCTCGTTCGAGAACCACTTGACGGTGCCTTCTGCCAAGTCCTTCCTCCTTCAAAAACGAACGACGACCCGGCAGAGAGCCGTCGCAAAGGGCTGAAACGCCGTGACGCTCACGGCGCGTCGCAGATTAGCGCCCTACGAGCGGGTAGGCAAGAGCCTGCGCCTGGTAACGGGCAGCGCGAACGGTGTTCCGGAGCAGCATCGCGATCGTCATCGGGCCGACGCCGCCCGGAACGGGCGTCAGGTGTCCAGCCACCTCGGCAACGTCCGGTGCCACGTCGCCTACCACCTTGCCGTCGACGCGGTTGATGCCGACGTCGATCACGGTCGCGCCCGGCTTCACCATCTCGGCGGTGACCGTCGCCGGCCGCCCCACCGCCGCAACAACGACGTCGGCGGCCCGCGCGCGCTCGGCGAGGTTCGTCGTCCGGCTGTGCGTGATCGTCACGGTGGCGTGCTCGGCCAGAAGGAGGAGCGAGATCGGCTTTCCGACGATGTTTGAGCGGCCGATCACGACCGCGTCCGCGCCCTGGAGCTCGATCTCATACTCGCGCAGGAGCTCGAGAATCCCCGCGGGCGTCGCGGGTGGCAGCGTCGGTCGGCCGAGCAGGAGGAAGCCCGCGTTGATCGGGTGGAAACCATCCACGTCCTTGACCGGGTCAATCGACCTGATCACCAGGTCCTCGTCGATCTGGGGCGGCAGCGGCAGCTGTACGAGAATGCCGGTGACGCGCTCGTCCGCGTTCAGTTCCGCGATGAGTCCGAGCAACTCTTCTTGGGAGATGCCGGCCGGAGGCCCATGGTGGAAGGCCTCGATACCAGCCTCGACGCAGGCTTTCTCCTTGTTGGAGACGTAGATGGCCGATGCCGGGTCCTCGCCGACGAGGACGGTCGCGAGCCCGACCGGCCGGTCGAGCTCTGCCACCTCTCGAGCCACGTCGGCGCGCACGCGGGCAGCGAGAGCCTTGCCGTCCATGAGAGTCGCCGCCATTGGGTCGCCAAGGCTAACCGAGCGGCCGGGGGTCTAGGCGTCGCGCGTGGCCGTCCGCCAGGCACCCACCACGAGCGGCACGAGAAGCCAGCCGACGAGAACCGCGACGGCTGCCCCAACCGACATCGTGAGCTCGGAACCGTGGAGGTTCGCGAAGGGACCCGGTGCCAGGCGGTCGAACGCGGCGTTCGGCAAGAACTCCCGGACCATTCCCAGCTTGGAGAAGGCCAGGAGGAGGGGTGCGACCACGAGCTGCCACGCGAGAACGACACCGATCGTGATGCTGCGTGACCCCACCAGGGAGGCAACTCCGAGGGCGAGCACGAACTGGAGCGTGAATGCGAGCAGCACCCAGAGCCCTGCCTTGACGAGGAGAGACGGTGAAGGCGCCTGGAGGTTCCCGGCGAGGAGGACGCAGGCGATCGCCGAGCCCGCGAAGGAGATGGCGGCGAGCGGGAGCAGGAGCGCCAGGCCGCCCGGCAATCTGACCAGAAAGAGCTGGATCCGAGAACGCCCAGTCACGACGAGCTCACGGAAGACACCGGCGTTCAGGTCGCCGGCGCCCGCAGTGGCGCCGATCATGATCGCGGCGACGAGCCCGAGCGTCAGGAGGACATCGATGCCGCCACTGAGGTTGTCGACTCCGCCCGCCGGGTCGTACTTGGCCGGATCGACCGCGTGGAGCGCGGCGAGGACCGTGTACGCAACCAGCTGCGGGCCGATCACGAGGGCGATCGACGACCAGAGGAGTCCCCGGCGTTTCCGCAGCTTCAGGATCTCGGCCGAGATCAGCCTCGACCAGGTACGCGGCCGCCGCCGTGCCTTCGCGATCTGCCCGGTCGTCGCCGCGCTCATGGGCCGGCCTTTGGCACATGAGCGTGTGGAGGGGGTTTGGGGGAACCAGGAGGTTCCTCCACGTTGGACTGTAAGAGGGGGGCTCGCGGGGGAAACTTGGTTTCCCCAGCGGGAGCGAGCCGAAGGCGAGGGACGGTCACGGCGCCACCCCCAGGCGGGACGTGATCTCGAGGAATCGCTCCTCGAGCGAGACGCGCGCCGGCTCGAGCCGGTAGACCGCCACCCCGGACTCGACCAGGCGCTTGTTCAGGTCGGCCGCGACCTCGGGCGGGGAGGCGTCGGGTACGAACTCGACGCTCAGGCCCTCCGCGGTCCCGTTCACCGAGGCCACCGACGGATGGGCGGCGACGAGCTCGCGAGCACGCGGCTGGTCGTCCACCTGGATCAGCAGGGTCTTGCTCTCGCCCCCGGCGGCGATCTCCGAGACGGACCCGCGCCAGACGACCTTTCCGTGGTCGACGATCGCGAGCGCGTCGCAGATCTTCTCCACCTCGTCCAGGAGATGGGAAGAGAGCACCACCGTCCGGCCCTCGTCCACGAACTCGCGGATCATGTTCCTGAACTCCTGGATGCCTGCTGGGTCGAGCCCGTTCGTCGGCTCGTCGAGGATCAGCAGCTCCGGCTCGGCGAGGAGAGCGCGCGCAACGCCTAGACGCTGACGCATGCCGAGCGAGTACTTGGAGACGCGCTCGTTTGCTCGATCGGCGAGACCGACCCGCGCGAGGGCCCCGTCGATCCGGTCGTGCGCCTCGGGCTCGCGGGCGGCGGCGATGATCCTCAGGTTCTCACGGCCTGTCAGGTGCGAGTGGAAGCGTGGCTCCTCGACGATTGCGCCGACCCGCGCGAGCGCGGCGGCGCGTTCCTCGGGCAGGGGCTTTCCGAGCAGGCGCATCGTCCCCGAGTCCGCCTTCGTGAGCCCGAGCAGGATCCTGATGAGCGTGGTCTTGCCCGCTCCGTTCGGGCCCAGGTACCCGAAGGCAGAGCCTCTCGGGATCTGGAGATCGACGTGGTCGACCGCGACACGCTGGCCGAACCGCTTGGTGAGGCCGGAGGTCTCGACGACCCAGTCGCCGCCGGCAGCGTCTCTCGGACGGGTTGCGGCCATCCATCTCAGCGTACGCCTCGCAGCCCTGCCACTGTTCGAGAGCCGCAAAGAAACGCTTCACTCGAAGCAGGGACTCGTATCAGGCACAACGAACACCGATATCTGAGCCATGGGACGATGCGAGGGTTATTACAGGCTGGAGAATCGTCGCTGCGACCGTGAGGCCGTTCGCGAGCTGCGGGCGTCCGACGGCGAGCACTACCTCGTGTGCGAGTACCACCGGCGGCAAGCCTGGACGGCCGCGGTGGCTCGCTGGCACGGGGAGACGGACCTGCGCGCCACGATGGCGACAGGCCTTCGCTCGGCGAAGCAGCCACGACGTACCTTCGTCTGGGGCTAGCAGCGCTTTCTGCACGCTAGGCTCCCCTCCGGGATGGGGGAGGAAGCCCGCTGCACCGCTCGCTTCGGGGAGCGCGCGTTCCGAGGGCAAAGCGCTCCTCGAGACGGACGAGCTCATCTTCCGGGGCGACTTCCGGATCGCCGTCCCGCTGAAGGGCATCACGGCGCTCGACGCGTCGAACGGAGAGCTCCGCGTCGAGTTCGCAGACGGCGAGGCGACCTTCGAACTTGGCCCGAAGGCCGAGCGGTGGGCCGAGCGGATCCGAAACCCCAAGTCGCTCCTCGACAAGCTCGGCGTCAAGCCGGAGTCGAGCGTGGCGGTCGTTGACCTGGACGACGGCGAGTTCCGGACGCTCCTCGGAGGAGCGGGTCGACCGCTACGCCACCGCGCCCCAGCACGAGTCCGACCTCATCTTCCTGGGCGCGGAGGCGACGGGTGACCTCGGCCGGATCGAGTCGCTCGTCCCGTACCTGCGCCCGAGCGGGCACATCTGGGTCGTCGCGCCGAAGGGGCGCCAGGACATCCGGGAGGCCGACGTGCTCGCAGCCGGCCGCGCAGCGGGGCTGAAGGACACGAAGGTGGCCCGCTTCTCGGGCACGCACACCGCGCACCGGTTCACGATCCCGCTCGACCGCCGCTAGCTCAGATCGGCGCCAGGCGCTCGACCTGGGCGCCGCGCGCCACGAGCACCTCGCTCACGAGCGCCGGTGGAAAGAGCCCGTGCTCGACCACGCCGGGGGTCTCGGCGAGCCGCGCTGAAAGGTCCCCCGGATCGTCGACCGGCCCGACGTAGTCAGCGATCACGCCTCCGTCCGGGCTGAGGTGACGTGTCACGAAGCTCCACCTGGCCGATTCGGCGCAGAGTCGCGTCCAGCCCATAAGCCAGCAGCTCGAGCGGGATCGGAGGCGCGATCGCCTCGACGAGCTTGTCCGAGGAGGCGATGACGACGAACCGGTCGGCGGCCGCCGCGACGATCTTCTCGCGGGTGTGGGCAGCTCCTCCTCCCTTCACGACCCAGCAGGCCGGGTTGATCTGATCCGCCCCGTCGATCGCGATATCGAGCCGGTCGAGCCCTTCGAACGGCTCGATCCGAAGCCCGAGCTCGAGGCCGGCCGCTTCCGTCCGGGGCGACGTCGCGACGCAGCGAAGGTCGAGCGAGCGGCGTGCGAGCGCCTCCAGGAGGTATGCGACCGTCGACCCGGTGCCGAGCCCGACCAGCATGCCGTCCTCGACGAGGGCGGCAGCAGCAGCCGCCGCTGCCTGCTTCTCCTGCTCGGTGTCACGTATCGTCGCCACGATGATTCCGGCGAGTGACTCTACTGTCGTCGCGATCCTGTTCGACATCGACGGCACGCTGATCAACTCCGGAGGCGCCGGCGCCGTCTCGTGGCGAAGGGCATTCGAGGACCTCTACGGGATCCCCGCCGACATCGGGAAGTTCACGGACGCCGGCATGACCGACCCCGAGGTGGCGCGCCTCACCTTCAAGGCCGTGATCGGCCACGAGCCCTCCCCCGAGGAGCTCGCGCGGGTGATGGCGAAGCGCCTCGAGCACCTCCCGCGAGCGGTCGCCGAGTCGAAGGGCTACAAGGTGCTCCCGGGTGTGAAGGAGCTCCTGCCGCAGCTCCGCGACGCCGGGTATCTGCTCGGCCTGACCACGGGCGGGGTCGAGGAAGCGGCCCGCATGAAGCTCGAGCGCGGCGGCCTGAACGAGTACTTCACGTTCGGCGGGTACGGCTCGGACTCCCCGGACCGCGTCGAGCTGACGAAGAAGGCAGTCGAGCGTGCCGAGACGATCGTAGGCCGGGACCTGGAGCATGAAGAGGTGCTCGACGTCGGCGATACTCCGCTCGACATCACGGCCGCGCATGCGGCGAACACAGCCGCGGTCGGCGTCGCGACCGGCCACTACTCGAAAGAGGAACTTGCCGAGGCGGGCGCCGACTACGTGCTCGGGACGCTGGAGGAAGGAGCTACCGCTGTGAGCCAGATCCTCGACGTCAGCGTCCCGATCCGGGAGGGCATGCCGATCTACGACGGCAATCCAGGTGTCCACCTATCCCGCGCACAGTCGATCGAGGACGGCGCTGACGCGAACGTGAGCCGCCTCGACCTCGGCGTCCACACGGGCACCCACGTCGACGCTCCGCTCCACTTCCTGCCCGACGGAGCCGGCGCCGAGACACTCCCACTCGACGTACTCGTCGGTCCGGCGCAAGTCGTCGACGCCACGAGCCTCACGGGGCCGATCGACGCGAGCTCGCTCGAAAGCCTCGACCTGCCCAGCGGTCTCGAGCGCCTCCTCCTGAAGACGCCGAACTCGGAGCTTTGGGCCCGCGACGACTTCACACGCGACTTCATCCGGCTCACCGGCGACGGCGCACGCTTCCTGGTCGAGCGTGGCGTTCACCTCGTCGGCATCGACTATCTATCCGTGGGAGACCAGGAAGCCCACCGTGAGCTGCTCGGAGCCGGAGTCGTCGCGGTCGAGGGGCTCGACTTCCGCAGGGTCGATCCCGGCGCCTACACGCTCGTGTGCCTGCCGCTTTTGGTCGTCGGCTCCGACGGCGCGCCTGCCCGCGCGATCCTGCTCCGCGATTAAGCCATCAGGATGGCGGCAAGGGCCACGCCGAAGAACATGAGCACGATCGCGGCCCAGACACTTGCCCAGAAGCGGATCTCCACGTTGGAGGGACGCGGGTGGTGCGGGAGTCGCCCCCAGACGATCCAGCGCGCGCCGCGTGCGGGCCAGCGCGCTGGGGAGACGAGCAAGGGCAGGGCGGCGCTCAGGACGAACGCCCCGAACATGAGCACTGCGCCGAGGCCGAAAATCTCCGCCATCGTCTGAGTGTGTGTCCTTCCGAAGAAAAGCGCTAGACCTGGAACTACCCGACTTCGACGAAGACCTTGATCGCGCCCTCGTCTTGCGTCAGGTGAAGCAGCATCTCCTCGTAGTTGTCGAGGCCGTCGATCGGCGTCGTCAGGAGCTTCGCGAGCCAGCCCGGATAGAAGGCCTCCGCCCTGACCAGGTCGGTGACGCCCCGGTCAAAGTCGTCCCGGGAAGCGTTCACGGTCCCGACCATGACCTTGTTGCCGAGCACGAAGCCCTGGTTGATCTTGTCACTCGGAATCTCAGCCTTCCGGTCGCCACCGGTGACGCTCGCGAGCACGAGGACGCCGTTCTTCGCGAGCAGCTCTGCGGCCTCGAACGCCAGCGGGCTGAAGCCGGTCGCCTCGAAGATCAGGTCGAACGGCCCGTGCTCGGCGCTCGTGTCGGCGAGCGAGGTCTCCTCGGAGCTCACGTACGCCGCGCCCAGCTCCTCCACGAGGCGGCTGTTCAAGTACGGAGGCTTCCGTTTCGAGAAGCACGTCACATCGACCCCGCGGAGGCGCAGCGCCAGCGTGCACAGAAGCCCGATCGTTCCCGATCCGAGGACGGCCGCCCGCTCCGGCTTCCAGATCTTCAGGCGCCGCTGGATCTCGTAGGCCTGGTTCAGCCCCTTCTCCGAGACCGAAAGCGGCTCCAGGAGAACGCCGACCTCCCGGAGTGAATCCGGGAGCGGCACGACATAGGTTTCGTCCTCGACGTAACGCTCGGTAAGAAAGCCGTGCAGGAGGTTGATGCCGCGCTCGTAGTAAACGTCGTCCGTCGTCATGTCCTGGAGCCCGATCCGGTCGTAGGGGCTCGAGCCCGGCCTGCGCACGGTCGCGACGACGAGGGTGCCGGGCCGGAGTGAGGCCCGGACGTTTGGACCGGCGTCGAGCACCTCCCCGAAGCTCTCGTGGCCCGTCACGAGGTAGTCGAACCCCTCCGGCGCCGCGCCGTACTCGGCCTCGTTGATCTCCTTGTCCGTCCCGTCGACCCCGACCCTGATCACCTTGACGAGGACGCCGCGCCCGCCGTCTACGTCGTCGAGCGAGGGTTCCGGGACGTCTTCGAGGTGCATCGAGTGCGCCTTGCCCGGATGAACCGCGATTGCCTTCACTCAATCAATTCTTAACCTTGCGGCCCGATTACGACGGCTCAGCCCGAGATAAGTTCCCGGACGTGACCCTCCGGGAGCTCGCGAGTCGAAACGACGGCAGCTGTGTCGTCCGCCTGATGTGGGACCCGGCACGCGACCAGACGGTGCTGCGATTCCGGGACGAGGAGAGGAACGAGACCGTCGTCGTAGACGTGCCCAGGGAGGAAGCGCTCACCGCGTTCAACAACCCCCGCGACTACCTCCCTTCCGGGGTCGGCGAAGCCGCTTAAGAGCTTGTAACCGGGGCCTCCGAGGCCCAGACTGACGCCATGGCCGAACCGGTCGCAGCCGTCCAGGGTCCGATCACCGCCGGTTCGAGCAGGCCGGATTACCTCCCGATCGCGGAGCACGGCGTGATCGGCGACCTCCATTCGGTCGCCCTGGTCGGGACCGATGGCACGATCGACTGGTACTGCCCGGGCCGCTTCGACGGGCCCAGTGTCTTTGCGTCCATCCTCGACAAGGATCACGGAGGCCACTGGCGCATCGCCCCCACCGTCTCGGGAGGAACGTCGAAACAGCTCTACTTCCCGGACACAAACGTCCTGATCACGCGCTTCCTGACACCAGAGGGCGTCGTCGAGATGCAGGACTTCATGCCGGTCAGCGAGCGTGGCGGAGAGCACCGCCAAAGGGTCATCCGGCGCCTCATGGCCGTTCGCGGCGCGATGAGCCTCCGACTCGAGCTTGAGCCGCGATTCGACTACGGCCGCGCCGAGCACGAGGCGCACGTCTTCGACGGCGGAGTCGTCTTCCACACTCCGGCGCTCTCGCTCGCCCTCGACTCGGCCGTTGCGCTCGCCCGAACCGAGAGGGGTGTCGAGGCCGAGTTCTCTCTCCGGGAGGGCGAGACGGCCACCTTCACGCTCGAGAGCGTGGACGAGACTTACGAGACCCACGTCCACTCGGAACTGGAGACGCGCGAGCTCTTCGAGCGCACCGTGGAGTACTGGCGCCGGTGGATGCGCCACTGCCGCTACCAGGGACGCTGGCGCGAGATGGTCTACCGCTCGGCCCTGACGCTGAAGCTCCTCACCTACCAGCCGACGGGCGCGATCGTCGCCGCGCCGACGACCAGCCTCCCGGAGCAGCTCGGCGGTGTGCGGAACTGGGACTACCGCTACACCTGGATTCGCGACGCAGCTTTCTCGCTCTACGCACTGCTCAGGCTCGGGTTCACCGAGGAGGCGGAGGCGTTCATGGACTGGCTCGACGCCCGTCTCAAGGAGCGCCTGCAAGGCGAGTCGGGGCCGCTCCAGATCATGTACGGCATCGATGGGCGCTCGGAGCTCCCCGAGGTCGTCCTCGACCACCTCGAGGGTTACCGGGGCTCCGGGCCCGTCCGGATCGGGAACGGCGCCGCGGATCAGCTCCAGCTCGACATCTACGGCGAGATGATGGACTCGGTCTACCTCTACAACAAGCACGGAAAGCCGATCTCACACGACGCTTGGATGTCGGTCTGCCGCGTCATCGACTGGGTGCTCGAGAACTGGGACCGGCCCGACGAGGGCATCTGGGAGACGCGTGGAGGCAAGAAGCACTTCACCTACTCGCGTCTCATGTGCTGGGTCGCCGTCGAGCGCGCGATCCGAGTCGCCCGGCAGCGCGGCTTGCCCGCGGATCTCGTCAAGTGGATGGCGGCCCGCGACGCGATCTACAACCAGATCATGGAGAAAGGCTGGAACGAGGAGCGCGGCGCCTTCATCCAGTCCTACGAGACCGACGTCCTCGACGCATCGAATCTGCTCATGCCACTCGTCAAGTTCATCTCCCCGACCGATCCTCGATGGCTCTCGACGCTCGACGCGATCACGGAGGAGCTCGTCTCCGACAGCCTCGTCTACCGGTACAACACGAAGGCCTCACCCGACGGTCTCGAGGGCGACGAGGGCACCTTCTCGATCTGCTCCTTCTGGTACGTCGAGGCACTCGCGCGGGCCGGGCGGGTGGACGAGGCGCGGCTCGCATTCGAGAAGATGCTCACGTATGCGAACCACCTTGGTCTGTTCGCGGAGGAGATCGGGCCGACAGGGGAGCAGCTGGGGAACTTCCCCCAGGCGTTCACGCACCTCTCCCTGATCAGCGCCGCGGTCAACCTGGACCGACAGCTCGGTTAGGCCGACCGGAGCGATGGGACTATTGAACTACCTGAGCGGTTTCGGACACCGCGACATGGCGGTCGATCTCGGGACCGCCAACACGGTCGTCTACGTCCGGGGTGAAGGCATCGTCCTCTTCGAGCCGTCCGTTGTCGCCATCGACGACACCACAGGCGACGTCCACGCTGTCGGTGCCGAGGCCAAGCGCATGATCGGGCGGACGCCGGCGTCGATCCGCGCGATCCGCCCGCTCCGAGACGGCGTCATCGCCGACTTCGAGGTGACCGAGTCGATGCTCCGCCACTTCATCCGCCGGACACACGGAAACCGGTTCCCGTACCCACGCGTGATCATCTGCGTCCCTAGCGGGATCACGGACGTTGAGGAGCGCGCGGTCGAGGAGGCGACCCTCGCCGCCGGAGCTCGACAGGCATGCCTCATCGACGAGCCAATGGCCGCCGCGATCGGCGCGGAGCTGCCGATCGACGAGGCGACCGGGAACCTCGTCGTCGACGTCGGCGGCGGTACAACCGAGGTAGCCGTCATCTCTCTCGGCAGCATCGTCGTCTCCCGGTCGATCCGGGTCGGCGGCTACGAGATGGACGACGCGATCGTGGCCTTTGCGAAGCGCGAGCACAACATCCTGATCGGGCCGGAGAGCGCCGAGGAGGTCAAGCTCGAGATCGGCTCCGCGTGGGACGTCGGCCAGGACGGGACCGCCGAGATCCGGGGTCGGGACATAGCCACAGGCTTCGTGAAGCGCGTCCAGGTCACAGATGCCGAGGTGCGGCGGGCCCTCGAGCGGCCCGTGACGCAGATCGTCGACAGTGTCCGGGACACGCTCGAACGAACGCCGCCCGAGCTCGCGGCTGACATCACCAGCCGCGGCGTCGTCCTTGTGGGCGGCGGCTCGCTTCTGCGCGGACTGGACGAGCTCCTGAGGCAGGAGACGGGGCTGCCAGTCCACCAGGTCGAAGACCCCCTGACCTGCGTCGCGATCGGCGCCGGCAAGAGCCTCGAAGAGTTCGACGCGATCGCGCGGGCATCGAGAGTCCGCCGCACGAACGGCGGGCCCTCAGTTCAGACGGCTCATTTCCGCGTGCGCTAACTGTCTAGCCCAGGGTGTTTTCGGGCTGGAACGAGCGCGAGCGGCCGGCCGTCGGCGCGAGATCCGCCCTGGTGTACGACCCTCGGGTGGGTGGCGCAGCAGAGGGCGAGCGGAAGAGGCGCGGAGCGGATTCGAACCGCTGTACGAGGCTTTGCAGGCCTCTGCCTAACCACTCGGCCACCGCGCCCGGCGCGTCGGAATCGTAGCGACGTCGGCTCTCGAGGAACTCCGCGGTCGCCTTCGGAGTTAGCAGGCGGGCCCCGGCAAAGCCGCTCTGGTCCAGAGCGACCAAACAAGCAAAGTGAGCACAAATCGGATCCAGCCCCTTGCTATCAAGAGGGCATTGCCTTGAGAATGGACAGATCGGCAGGCGCGTACCTTGTCCCGGGGTAACGTAGCGTCGGCCGTGCGGAGCCCCGGCTTGCCGGGGCTCCTTCTCGTTGTGCAACGCAAATAAACCCTCATGACGACCAGCCATGGGGCAGATCTACCCCCTGGCGTCGAACGTACCGGCTGCTCGAGGCCGTCACGTTCCGCCTTGCGGAACTAAAGTCGGCCTCGATCGCCTCGACACAGATCCTCCGTCAGTACCGGCTCGTCCTCCCCGACCTCGCCGATCATCTGCACTCCGCGCACTCGGAAGGCCTGTTCACTTGCCCCATGACCGGCGTCTCCAGCGCCCCTTCGGCTTTTGGGCCACTTGCGCCGGGTAGGGCAAGCTCAGCAACGTCTACACTCAGTCGTCCCGTTACGCGGAGGTTCCTGCGATGGCTACGACCGACGAGACACACGAGAACGACGAGACACACGTTGACCCTGCGCCTGGGACGGGGAACACATACCTTCGCGACTTATTCAAGCTAGTGCCGGAGGACGTCCTTCCGGACCCCGCGACCGTCCTCCCGGGCTCGTAAATCGAGACGGGCAGCCTGACGGTTATTTCGGCACGCTCCAGCGCCGGAGTGTCTCGCGTAGCTTCTGACCTCGATCGACAGCGCGCCCAGTTTGATCGCTCATTTGCCCACGCGTGAGGAACGGCCTGGTACTACGAGCATGGAGAGTCTTTCCCCGGCCAAGCGGTAGAAAGCACGGCTCAGCCGCTTCGTTGAGCCGTTCGGAGGGTTGCCTCTCTAGAGGAGGCGGCCGGGCTCCCGGTCGCTCTGTTCGTCCGGCGGTCGATCGCTCGTGCCGCAGGACTTGACGACTGACCGCTTCTGACGAGAGTGAGAGTACAGCTCGGCGTGCGGCAACTCGTTGGGGGCAACTGCGGCAAATGGAAATCGAAGTAAGTCATCCGGCGCTCGTTGAAGATCTGCTCGAGTTCCTACGCTCCTCGAGTTGCAAAGCCAGGCGTTGCGGCGGTCAGAGGGTCGACGTGCATGCCGGATGGCCGCTGCGCGAGGGCGGACAGCGGCATCTCGATCTCTATCTGGCCGCCTGGGAGGCGAAGAACCCCGGCGCACGCGCCGCGCGCGTAGGTGAGGGCGAGGGAGGCGGCCAACCAAGACTGCGGCGGCCTGCCGGCCACTCGCTGCCGCACTCATGAGCATTGTGGTACGAGTGCCGTTGCGATGTCGAACGCGAGCGGCGGGCGGCACGTTAGCTTTCAACAGGGCAACGTCGGGAGGAGGCCCTCTGAGGTGGTGAGGGGCTGGAGAGCCGCTCGGCCGGCAACACATGGCCGAGTCTGCCGTCAATCAGACTGGTTCGGTGTCTCCTCTCGCGCCTCCCTGAGCGAAGGCTCGAGATCCACCAGGGTCTCGGTCAGAACCGCGAGCAATTTGACGAGTTGTTGATGCAGCCCATTAGCGGCTTCCAGTAGTTCACTCATCTGTTCGACGGCGAGCGAAATCTGAACAACAGCGCTCGCTACCTTGCCCTCAGCGATCGAACCGGTGGGCGGGACGCCTTCAGTCATTTGAACCTCCGGGAATCGCAGGAACCTGCGGCCATCAGCAACGGGGTTTCCGCAACCCTACGCCAGTTAGTGCGGCCGGATGGGACTGCCGGCGGCGGGGTGATGATTCCTGACTAGAACCTGACTTCGGGCCCGTAACAGGTCATCAGGATTCCAGTCTGAGACGAGAAAACCCGCTATTTCCAGCGGGTCTTCGAGGAGCGGATGAAGGGACTCGAACCCTCGACCTTCTGCATGGCAAGCAGACGCTCTAGCCAACTGAGCTACATCCGCGAGTCGGGCCATCATAGCCGCTCGCCGGCGCTATCCAGGGCCTCGTTCACGAGCCGGTCGGCAAGCTCGTTGTGCTCGCGGCGGACGGCCAGATAGCGGACAGATGGGATCTGGCGGGCCAGTCGGGCGGCTTCGAGCGAGAGCTCGATGAGGGCTTTGTTCTTGACCCGGTACTCGCCTCTCATCTGCTTCACCAGGAGCTCGGAGTCCGAGACGACCTCAAGGTCGTCGACTTGGAGCTCGACCGCCTTGCGAAGACCGTCGACGAGGGCGCGGTACTCGGCCACATTGTTCGTCGCAACGCCGATCGTCTCGCCGTGCGCGTCGAGGACCGTGCCGTCCTCGGTCTCGAGGACGTACGCCGCTGCCGCGGGGCCAGGATTCCCTCGCGAGCCGCCGTCGGTCGAGAGACGCGCCTTCACGGTGGCGGCACGAGCGAGTAAAGGTCGAAGGCGGGCTCCTCGTACGGGTGAGCGTCCCGAAGAGCTGCTACCACTTCTCCCTCGCGCTCGACCGGATAGACCGTCTCGAGCCTGAGCTCGGGAACACGCTCCTCCTGCCCAGGTTCGCCGATTGCCGGCGATGCCCCCTCGCCGGCTAGGAAGGTACCGGTGCCCGGCGTGTACCACGAGCAGCGCTCGTACTTTCCGATCCGCCCGGCGCCCGCGCCGAAAAGGGCGTCGCGAACAGCATCCAGAGCCTCCGTCGGCACGAACACGACGAGCTTGCGCTGCTGCTCCGTCACGGTATCGGCACATCCCGTGCGCCACACACGCGCTCCTCAGCGCTACCGTCACCACAGGGGGTAAACATCGGGGGGTCCCCCGGGGGCAACTCGACTGGAGCCTGGGTCACGCGCTCCGACCCGGCGCCGTTAGGGCATCGGCGAGTCCATCGCGTCGATCTGCGCGCGCTGGAGCTTGCCGGAGTAGTCGACGTAGATCGACTTCCATTCGGTGTAGAAGTCGAGCGCGGCCTGCCCTGCCTCGCGGTGGCCGTTCCCGGTTCCCTTCGTGCCGCCGAAGGGCAGATGCACCTCCGCACCCGTCGTTCCTGCGTTGATGTAGGTGATTCCCGCGTTCAGATCCCTCATCGCGCGGAACGCCTTGTTGACGTCCCGGGTGAAGATCGAGGAAGAAAGGCCGAACGGGATCCCGTTCGCGATTCTGATCGCCTCGTCGATGTCGGTAGCGCGGATGAGCGCAGTCGTCGGCCCGAAGATCTCTTCCTGGGCGATCCGCATGCCCGGCTCGACGTCGGCGAACACGGTCGGCCGGTAGAAGAACCCCTTGTCCAGACCGTTCTCGGTCGCGACCTCTCCCCCGGTCTCGAGCGTCGCCCCTTCGCTCTTCCCGATCTCCGTGTAGGAGTGGATCTTGTCCAACGCGGCCTGGTTGATGACAGGGCCGACGTCAGTGTCCTCGTCCAGGCCGTTCCCGAGCTGCATCTTCTCAGCGCGCGTGACGAGCTTCGACCGGAGCTCGTCGTAGACCTGTCGGTGTGCGATGACGCGGCTCGCGGCCGTGCAACGCTGCCCGGACGTTCCGAAAGCCGACCAGAGGATGCCCTCGACCGTCAGGTCGATGTCGGCGTCGTCCATGACGATGATCGCGTTCTTGCCGCCGAGCTCCAGGTGGACGTGCTTCAGGAGCGGCGCCGCGTTTTGCGTCACCTGGACCCCGACCTCGTGTGAGCCCGTGAACGTGATCAGGGGGACGTCGGGATGCCGCACGAGCTGGGCGCCTACGGTCTTCCCCGCTCCGTGGACGATGTTCAGGACGCCCGGCGGCAGCCCGGCCTCCTCGAAGATCTCCACGAAGCGCTCGGCCAGGAGCGGCGTTTCCGCGGCGGGCTTCAGAACGACGGTGTTACCGCAGACCAGCGCCGGCGCGATCTTCCAGCTCGGGATCGCGATCGGGAAGTTCCAGGGTGTGATCGCGCCGACGACACCGACTGGATTCCGGGTCGACATCATGAACTTGTCGCGCAGCTCGGAGGGAGTCGTGTGCCCGAAGAGGCGCCTGCCCTCGCCGGCCATGTAGTACGTCATGTCGATCGCTTCCTGGACGTCCCCGGCAGCCTCGGGCCGGACCTTGCCCATCTCCTGCGTCATCTCCCCGGCCAGCTCGTCCTTGCGCTCGGCGAAGAGCTGCGCCACGCGGAAGAGGATCTCCCCACGCTTCGGGAGCGGGCACCAGCCGCCAGTGCTCGTAGGCGCCCTTGGCAGCCGCGACCGCCCTGTCCATGTCCTCCACGCCCGAGCTCGGAAAGACGCCGAGCGCCTCTCCGGTAGCGGGGTTCTTCGTCTCGAACGTCTCACCGCCGGCGGCGTCTACCCACTCGCCCCCGATGTAGTTGCGGTACGTCTTCGTGCCGAGCAGCGCCATCTGGCTCCCCTGGTCGATTTCAGCCCATCCTATCCAGGGGGTTCACGCCGCCGGACGCGGGTATGAGGCCTGCGGGGAAACCAATCGACGGAAGGAATGTCGTGGAAACCTGGCTGATCATCGTGATCGTCGTCGCGGTCGTCGTCGTCCTTGCCCTCCTCTTCCTCGCCGGGACAAAGGCACGCGAGAAGCGGCTCGAGAGCCGTCGCTCGGAAGCCGGAGAGCTTCGGGGAGAAGCCGAGACGCGTGCTCGGCGGGCGGAGGAACGCGAAGCGGTCGCGGAGGAGCAGGCTGAGCGCGCGAGAGAGGAACGTGAAGCCGCCCAGTCTCACGCCCGTCGCGCAGACGAGATCGACCCGGACGTGGAGACCTAGGCGGGCGCTACTCGAAGGCGAGGCCGAGCCGCGAGAGCTCCGCGAAGTCGAAGCGGCCCTCGATGGTCGCCTCCACCTCGAACTCCTCCCCGATGTCGGGGTCCTTGCCGATCAGCTCGCGGGCGCGGCTCGGCAGGGCCTGGTCGGCCGCCTCCCGCGACTCCCAGAAGTACACCGCGCCCCAGCGCTCGGTGACCTCGTCTGAGATCCACGCCTTGAAACGGAGTCCCGGCACGTCTTCGAACTGGTCGACGGACTCATCACGGAGGTAGCGCCGGAGCTCCCCGATCGTCGTCTTCGAGTCCGCCAGGCTCCAGAGGACGAGCCGGACGATCAATCGTCCGGCGCGTCGGTGGCCGGGAACGTCCCGGGGATCCGGGAGCGCCTCCGGTCGCGGACTTGGCGCTTCCCGCCGGGGGCGTTCGCGCCCGCCGTCCGCCGGTCCGGGCCCGAACGTCGGTCAACGATCACGGTCACGTTCTCGTTGTCCTTGTAGTGCTCGACGAGCTTCGCGTACAGCTGATCCTCGAGCTCGGACGGGACGACGCAATAGATCATCTGAACGCATCCTAGTTAGGAGGGATTGGTGGAACAACGCACAGCGCTTGCGTTTCGCCACCCTCCTAGTTCGCGCCGGGCAGTCGGTCAGAGCTTCGGGATGTCAGGCGTGACTCGCCCATCCTGACCCAGGTGGCCGTTCCAGCCCCTGAAACGGTCGTCCACCTCGTCCAGCTCGTAGCCCCGCTCCGCCAGACGAACTGGGTTGCTGCGAGTCGAAGACGACTCGGTACTGGTACCACGAGATGTCCCACGCAATCGTGAGGACGACCTCGGTGTTCGTGCCAGAGAGCGGCAGAAAGCTCACCCTGGCCTGGCCCAGGCTCTTGGCGATTCCGGCGATCGTCCGCCGGTAGGCACTGTCGTTGAAGAGATCGGCGGCCTCGACCATCGCCTGCTCCGGCTCCGAAAGGCGTCGGAGCACCGGCTCCGAGAAGGTCGGCTGAGGCTCATGGCGACGCGTGTCGGGGGCGCGCCGAGCCCGAACCCCCGAAAGCGGCGGCGGCGACGCGGAGCATCGGGGACGAGGGGCGTCGTCGGCGTCCCTTCTTTCAGCCAGCCGTACTCGTTCGCAACGTCCGTGCAGAGCGCGCAGACGTCGACCCATTGGTCGTTTCCGTGCGGGCTGAAGCGCGACGCCCGCTCACCCATGAGAAGCGTGCGGTTGCACACGGCACAGGTCCGGAAGGTGTCCTGCTTCCTGATGACGGCGGTCATGGCTACGACGCCTTCGCCTCCTCGCGCTCGCGCCTGACCTGTTCGACGATCCGTTCGGCAACGTGCGCAGGCACCTCTTCGTACCGGAGGAAGGTGACCGAGTAGTCGCCGCGACCGCCGGTCATCGACGTGAGCGACTGCGAGTACGTGAGGACCTCGGACATCGGCACCTCGGCGCGGATCAGTGTCATGCCGCCTCGGGCGTCCATCCCCTGAAGCCTTCCTCGCCGGGAGTTCAGGTCACCGTTCACGGTCCCGACGCTCTCGTCGGGAACGGTCGCCTCGAGCTGCATGATGGGCTCGAGCAGAACAGGGTCTGCCTTCTCATACGCGGCCTTGAACGCCATCGAGCCCGCGATCTTGAACGCCATCTCGGAGGAGTCGACGGTGTGGTACGAGCCGTCCACGAGTTTCACGCGCACACCCTGGACCGGGGCGCCCGCGAGCTCGCCGTGCACCATTGCCTCCTGGATCCCCTTGTCGACCGCGGGCCGGAAGCTCTGCGGGATGACGCCACCGACGATCTTGTCGACGAACTCGTAGCCGACACGGCCCTCGAGGGGCTCGAGGACGATGTGGCAATCGCCGAACTGGCCGCGACCGCCGGTCTGCTTCTTGTAGCGCCCCTGCGCCCGCGACTCCTTGCGAATCGTCTCGAGGTATGGAACGCGCGGCGGCTGCAGCTCGACGTCGACGCTGAAGCGCCGCTTCATACGCTCCACGGCGACCTCGACGTGCATCTGGCTCATGCCCGCGAGGAGCTGTTCTCCCGTCTGTTCGTCGCGGCGCAGGACGAGCGTCTGGTCCTCCTCGGCGAGCCGCCGGAGGGCCTGGCCCATCTTCTCCTCGTCCCCCTTTGCCTTGGGCGTAATCGCGAAGCTCATAACGGGCTGCGGGAGGTCGAGGCTCGGGAGCTCGACCGGCTGGTCCTCCGAGAGGAGCAGATCGCCGGTTGCAGTCTCCTTCAGCTTCGCGACGGCCCCGATGTCGCCGGCTTCGAACGCCTCCGTCGACGTGTGATCCTTGCCCTGGAGCTCCAGGAGCTGGCCGACTCTCTCCTTACTTCGAGTGCGGGCGTTCAGTAGCGTCGAGTCGCCCTTCAGCTGGCCGGAGAGGACCCGGAACAGCGTGATGCGCCCCGCGAAGGGGTCCGCGAGGGTCTTGAAGACGAAAGCAGACGTGCCGCCGTTCGACTGCGCGATCTCCAGCGGCTTCTTGGCCGGTGACGGGACGCCTTCGACAAGGAGGTCGAGGAGAGCGGCCGCGCCGAGATTCTTCGTGGCGGCGCCGCATGCCACCGGGAACAGCTCTCCACGGGCGACGGCGTTCTTCAGCGCTCCGGCGAGCTCGTCGCCGGTGATCTCCTCCCCCTCGAGGTAGCGCTCCATCACCTTCTCGTCTGTCTCGACGACCGCGTCGACCAGCTTCTCGCGATACTCGGCCGCCTGCGCGGCAAGCTCGTTGGGAATCTCCTTCGGCTCGCCTTCCTTCTCGCCCTCGGGCGAGTCGTAGGCCCGCATGTGGAGCAGGTCGACGACGCCCGCGAGCTCGTGTTCCTGACCGATCGGAATCTCGATTGCAATGCACCGCTCGGAGAGCTGCGCGCGCAGCTGCTCATACGTCCCGAAGAAGTCGGCCCGCTCGCGGTCGAGCATGTTGACCAGGATGAGCCGGGAGATCCCGAGCTCGTTGCAACGCTCCCAGGACCGGGTGGTCTGCACCTCCACCCCAGCGACCGCGCTGACGACGACGATCGCGCCCTCGACCACGTGCAGCGCGGCGATCGTGTCAGCCTGGAATCCAGGGTCGCCGGGCGTGTCGAGGATGTTGATCTTCCGCCCCTGCCACTCGAGATGGCAGAGGGAGGCGGCAAGCGACATCTGGCGCTTGTGCTCCTCTTCTTCCCAGTCGGACACCGTCGTCTGTTGCTCGACCGTCCCGAGCCGGTTGACCGCGCCCCCCTGGAAGAGCAGCGCCTCGACGAGCGAGGTCTTGCCGGTGCCTCGGTGACCGATGACCGCGACGTTGCGGATCTTGCTCGGCTCGTATGAGGTCATGGAGGGGCGAGTCTAGCGACTGCCCGGCCAAGCGTTGACGCTAGACGTCGACTGCGGCGCGCTGAGCCCCGCCGCCCAGGCGAGCCTTGAGCCTCAGGATCGCCTTCGTGTGGAGCTGGGAGACGCGAGACTCGGTCACCCCGAGCACCTCCCCGATCTCGCGCAAGGTGAGCTCTTCGTAGTAGTACAGCGTCACCACGAGCTTCTCCCGCTCCGGCAGTCGTGCGATCGCCTCTCCGAGGGCCTCGCGGAGCTCCGTCTGGGACATGGCCGCCTGCGGCTCGGGCGCATCCGGATCCTCGAGCGTGTCGATCAAGGCGACCGGGTCGCCGCTCACCGAGCTCGTCCAGAGCTCGTCGAGGGCGGCAATCGAGGAGCGGGAGATCTCGAGCAGCGACTCCTGGAACTCCTCCTCGGTGATGCCCAGCTTCCCGGCGATCTCCTCGTCGTTCGGGGCCCGCATCATCTTCCGCTCGAGCTCGGCGATCGCGCGCTCGATATCGCGCGCCCGCGCGCGGACCGAGCGCGGAACCCAGTCCATCGAACGGAGCTCGTCGATGATCGAGCCCTTGATGCGCGAGATCGCGTAGGTCTCGAACTTGATGTCCCGCTCCGGGTCGAACCGCTCGATGGCGCCGATCAGGCCGAGCAGCCCGTACGAGACGAGGTCACCCTCCTCGACATGCGCCGGCAGCCCGCTCCCCAACCGGCCTGCGACGTACTTGACGAGCGGCGCGTAGGTGAGGATGAGCCTGTCGCGCAGCGCCCGGTCGCCGTTCCGCTTGAACTGCCGCCAGAGCGCCTGCGTGTCCTCCTGACGTTCGACCACGTGCAGAGCATACGGCGCGCAGATGCTTGACCTCTAGCGCAGTGCTCGAAAGGCCTGCTCGCCCAGCCAGAGTGCGAGGAGCCCTGCGGCGGCCGCGATGATCCAGGCTCCTCCCCCTGCACGGGCCGCCCAGACCGCCATGCCCGCGAAGCAGGCCGCAAGGAGCAGGAAAAGCGCTCCCAGAGACGGTCTGCGAGCTCGCGCCACGAGCCGGAGTCTAGAGAGGCCGTCGAAGTACCGGGCTACACTGTTCGAGCCGAGGGCCGTAGCTCAATTGGCAGAGCACCGGTCTCCAAAACCGGGGGTTGAGAGTTCGAGTCTCTCCGGCCCTGTAAGAGAAAGCCCCGCTCAAACGGGGCTTTTGTTTTCCTCTTCGGCAACGCTCACGGGAGTTAGTACCCGCTTTTGGTACCCGTTCTCGCCGAACAGTCGCTGCTCGAGTAGGCCCGCTTCCGCCCGGAACGTCTCGCCGGCAAGGTCGATATAGCCCTGAGTCGCGTCGCGTCCCTACGGGCAAAGTCCGATGTCCGAGTGCTCGAGATCCATAAGCCCGCGTTCGAAGCAATCTTGCGCGAGCGACCTGAAACGGCGCTCGCGCTCATGCGCGTCTTGTGTGAGCGGCTTGCCGCGTACGATCCGGCTCTGAACTAGTAGTCGCGGCACCAACGCGTCGCACGGAGTTGGACAAGGACGCGCCGCGCTAATCAGCGACCGCGGTCGAAAGATCGAGCTGAGCCAGTCCACTGCTCGATAGCCGAGCACTGCGCTGGGAGAGATATTCCGGCCGAACACCCAGCGAAGACGCATGTTTGGCAGAGTGCCGGGAAGAGCGACTCGAGGAGGTGAATCGATGGCAGCCCGACGGGCCAATCCCGTCCGGATCGAGGGCCGGCTCGATCCGCACCTCAGCCGCTGGCTGTGGCTAGTGAAGTGGCTGCTGGCGATCCCGCACTACATCGTGCTCGCCTTCCTGTGGATCGCGTTCGTCGTGCTCACCGTCGTCGCCTTCTTCGCGATCCTGTTCACCGCCCGCTACCCGCGAGGGATCTTCGAGTTCAACCTCGGCGTGCTGCGGTGGACGTGGCGCGTGGCCTTCTACTCGTACGGCGCCCTGGGCACCGACCGCTATCCGCCCTTCACGCTTGGCGCCGCGCCCGACTATCCGGCGACGCTCGACGTTGCCTACCCGGGCGAGCTCTCGCGCGGGCTCGTGCTCGTGAAGTGGTGGCTGCTTGCGATTCCGCACTACCTGTTCGTCTGTGTGTTCATGTCGGGCGGCGGCTGCATGGGCTGGGGCGAGGACGGTTGGTGGGGGAGCTCGGGCGTTGGGCTGATCCGCTTGCTCGTGCTCGTCGCAGGGGTGGCACTCCTTTTCTTGGCGCGCTACCCGCGCGGGCTTTTCGACTTCGTGCTCGGCCTCGACCGATGGGTGGCGAGAGTCGCCGCGTACGCGGGACTGATGACCGACGTCTACCCACCATTCCGACTCGACCAAGGCGGCGAGGAACCGGGAGCTCGGAGCGCCGACGAGCCGCCTGCCGTCTCGCCCGCAAGCGAGGAGGCCGCGGTGACCGAGGCGCCCGCCAGAAGAGGCGCGAGCGGCGTGGTCTTGCTCGTCGTGGGCGGCATCGCGGCTCTGCTGGCGTTCGCCCTGCTCGTGGGCGGATGCGCGGCCGTGGCGGTCGACCAGGCGCAGCGCGACGATGACGGCTTCCTCATGTCACCGACGGAGGAGTTCTCCACGGCGACGTACGCGATCGTCTCTGAGAGCGCCGATGTCGACGTCGACGGTCCCGACTGGGTGACAAAAGACTTCCTAGGGACGATTCGTATCCGCAGCGAGAGCGAGCGCCCAGTGTTCGTCGGTATCGCGCGAGAGTCGGACGTTGCGGAGTACCTGGGCCGCGTTGAGCACGCCGTCGTGACCGAGATAGGCCGCGAGCCCCACTATGCGGAGCGCCGGGGAGGCGCACCGCGCGACCCACCCGCAGACCAGCCGTTCTGGGCCGCTTCGGCGACCGGGGCAGGCAAGCAGACGCTTGAATGGGAGCCCGAGGACGGTAGCTGGAGCGTTGTCGTCATGAACGCCGACGGCTCGCGCGGGGTGGCCACCGACCTCAGCATCGGTGCCGAGCTCGATCCGCTGATCTGGATCGGCATCGGGCTGCTCGTCGGCGGCGGGTTGCTTGCGGCCGTCGCGGCCGTCGCGATCACTGCCGGCATCCGCCACGGCGACCGCTGATACCACTCTGCGGCGCGACTTCGCTCGACCGTTAGTTCTCGGCGCAGCCGCAGGTCGGCTGTCAGCGGGCGGGAGTTAGTCCGTTCGCGCCGGCTCGTCCTCCCGATACCTCACCGACCATCGCCTCGGCTGTCTCGCGCTCGAGGAAGAACTCGACGACCTTCTCGGTCTGGGCGCTGACGACGCCGTAGAAGAGCACGCTTTTCATCTTAGGTCGCGTGCAAACCGCACACTCTTGCCGGCGGCTGGGTGCTGGTGCCTTCGCCGGACAGCACAAACTACGAGTGCCGTGTGGACCTACGCGCTACGCGGAAAACGGCTCCGCCTACGCGCCCGCATGCGCGCGCGTGCAGCGTCGCGGAGATGCTCGGGAAGCTCTCGGATGGCGGCCGGGCTCGTGCTCCGCGAGGCTATCTCGACGAGCTCGTTCTCATATTGCTCGGTGATCCGCTGCTGAACGGCGTTGACCAGCCGCTCCCACGACGTAGTGACAAGCTCGGGCTCGGCCTGAGCGTCGTGCGCGTCCTGACCACCGCCGAGAGCGGCGAGAGCCTGCTGCGCCCGGTCGTAGATGTCGATTTCGGCGAGGGCCTGTGAGATGGCCTCCGCCAGCCGGGCCGCGGCCTGCTCGCGAGCCTGAAAGGCAACGTCGTACTCAGCCTTGATGAACTCGGCCCGCTTCTGCATGAGGAGGCTTTCTAACTCCGCGGCCTCGCGGCGGGTGAGTACGTTCTTCTCGCTCAGCTCGTGTACCTGACCCTCAAGCTGGCTGAGGGTCGACTCCTCTTCCTCTGCGCGGGTGCGCAACGTCCCCAGCTTCTGCTCGAGCTGCTGAAACTCTTCGACGATCTCTTGACTGGTCACGACGGGGCCGCCTCGAAGGAAACAGTCTTAGGCTTTCCAGCTCGAGAGAATACAAACTTCGCCCAAGCCTCAGGTTGTGACGGAAGGAGGGTCAAGGAAGGAGGCACGTGCTGCGGCAGATAGCCGAGTTCGATCGTCTCGACTCGCAGCTCCTCCGCCAGAACCGGCTCATCCTCCCGAACCTCACCGATCATGGCCTCGGCCGCCTCGCGCTCGAGGAAGAACTCGACGACCTTCTCGGTCTGTGCGCTGACGACGGCCGTAGAAGAGCACGGAGAGATCGTAGGCCCTAGAAACTACGTCCGTGTACGAGCACGCAGCGCGTCTGGAAGTTCTGATCGCGAGCTGGTGCGGCGGAGGGAATCTGCCGCCGCTTCTCGCCGCAGGCAAGCTGCTCGCCGCTCGCGACCACCGTGTCTGCGTTCTCGCTTCGGCCGCCACGCGTCAGCCAGCCGTGGACGCCGGCTTCGACGTTTTCAGCTACAGGCGCGCGGGCGACCCCGACATGGACACCGCCTTCGAAAAACAGGCCACCCAGCTTATGGCAGCCGCCGCCGGGCCGGAGATCGCCCTCGACGTGCGCGACGTCGTGAATGAGCTGAGGCCGAAGCTGATGATCGTCGACTGCATGCTGCCCGCCGGGATCGCGGCCGGCGAATCGTCCGGCACGCCTACCGTCTCGCTCGTGCACTTCCCGTACGGGCTCGCAAGAACACGGATGCTGCGCGGCGCCGGCGCCTGGACCACCGATCGTGCTCAGCTCAACATCACGCGCAGAGGTCTCGGCTTGGAGCCCGCGAGAGACGACCTCGCCGCCTGGGAATCAGCCGGGCTGCTCTTGGTGACCGTCCCGAAGTGGTTCGATCTCGCCACGAACTATCCCGCCAACGTCGTTCACGCCGGCCCGCTTGGCGTGACCCGCACGGTGCACGGAGGAAGCACCCGCGAGGGGCGAGCGCTCGTCCTCCTCAGCTTCAGCACCACCGTGATGAGAGGCCAACTGGCCCTCATCCAGCGAGTCTGCGACGCGATCGCCGATCAGGCCGTAGACGCGATCC
>CAVXJD010000002.1:0-237149 GCA_963762085.1 uncultured Actinomycetes bacterium
ACTAGGCCGAGTCGCTCCGGATCCGCTGTGGCTTCGCGGAGCGTGAGAGCGCGGCGCCAGGAGCCGCCGCCGACTAGCCGCGCCGAGACCGCGAGCCGACGGGGAGCTCGCCCCGCCCGCTCCGGCCGTGCAAGCAGGCGGTCGAGGAGTGCAGTGAGAGCCCGCTTGAGCGTCTGCTCGTTGGCGATCGGCTCGGGAAACTCCAGCTCTTCCGCAAGCTCGGATGCCGGCTGGCGGGATGTGACGCCTCGAGTGTCCTCACCGCGCGCGAATTGATGCGCTTCTGCCCCGTCCGCGCCCAGGCGGTCGGCGACCGACACAGCCGGAAGGCGAGCGAGCTCGCCGAGTCGCTTGATGCCGAGCTCGGAGAGCTCCTGCTTGCGGTCAGGGGTGAGGGAGAGGAGCGAGAGCGGCAAGGGCTCCAGGAAGAGCTGGCTCTCGTCGTCGTCCACCACCATCACCCGGCCTGCAGGAGCGACGCTCGCGGCTGCGAGCGCAGTGAAGCGCCGGGTTGCGGCTCCGATCCGCGGCTGCCAGGTTGGACCGACGGCATCGAGGGCGCGGCGCAGACTCTGTTGCAGTCCGCCCGCCAGCCGCTCGACACCGTCAGTTTCGAAGTACGCGGATCCAACTCCGGCCGACTCGACCGCGAAGCCGGCGTCTTCCAGTCGCCGAAGCAGCCGTTCCCATTCCTCTTCCGCCCCGGCGGGGTCCTGCTCGACGAGCACGAGGTCGGGACAGGTGGCAAGGGCTTCGGAGAGCCGCATGCCCGGCCAAACACCCGCTTGCTCGGCCTCGTACGTGCAGCTGCCGAGGAGGGGCCGCTCGCCGGGAACGGGGCCGAATGCGACTCGGCTCCCGTGGAGCTCGGGCCGAGCGAGGAGTGCTGTACGAAGTTCGAATGCTGGGAGAGAGAGACAGGCGATCATGGGAACGTATGTTCTACACGAACGCACGTTCTCCTGTCAACCGGATAGTTCCCGGACATCTCGAGAAGGCCAGTCTGCCAGCGGAGCCGAAGGACCGCCCAATCAGGGCTTTGTCGGTTCTACGCTCGGCATCATATCGCTGATCGGACGTCCCTCTGCTGCCTACGATGGACGAGACTCCCGAGAACGACGAGACGCGCGTAGACCCTGAGCCTCTGGCGAACAAGGACCTTCGCAACCTGTTCGAGCTGCGTGCCGGAGGAATGACAATGTCGGACTCGGTGGTCGTCCCGAGCTTCCTAGACCGAACTTGAGCGAGAAGGTCAGCAAGCCCGCGATTCTGCTCAGGGCGCCGTCGGCGGTGCATACTTGCTTTGACAGAACAAGCTCTCTCGGAGCTAACAAAGAATGGCTGTTGCGGGTATCTGGGTTCGTGGCGCAACCCTTCTCGCCCTCCTGGCGCTGGTCGCGCCCGGCTGCGGCAGCGAGAAGTCGTCCTCTCCTGGTGCGACCGGCAGCTCTGGTGCAACCGAAAGCTCTGGTGCGACCGATACCTCTGGTGCAACGGAGAGCTCGGACACGTCTGCCGAGGGCCTGCCCGCCCCCGTTTCGGAGACGCGCTCTGCCATTGTCGCTGCTGCCAAAAGCGGTGACTACGGGCCCCTGCGACCACTCGTCAAGCCGGACGTGTTCCTCTCGGATTTCGGATTCGGAACTGAGCCGGATCCGGTGGGACGTTGGCAGGAGATGGGGCCGGAGCCGCTCGAGACGATGGGCGTTCTCCTGGGCATGCCGCACGTCGTCCGCGAGACGAACGAGGGAACGCTCTACGAATGGCCGAGATTCGACGCAAACTCGAAGATGGAGGACCTGACAGAGCCGGAGCGCGACCTCCTGCTGACGTTCATGACCGAGGACGAGCTCATCAACGCCTTCCTCCCCGAGTACGGCTACACCGGTCCCAGCCTCGGCATCCTCGCCAACGGCAAGTGGTGGTTCTTGATCCTCGAGCCCCAGGTCTAGCCCGTTGTCCGAATAGCCGTGCGCAAGCAGACCTCAGTCCATGAGCTCCGCCGCCTCGCCGAGCATCTGCGTGAGGCGAGGAACGCCGGGGAGGACACTCTCGCGTGCGCACCAGGCGATGTCCTCCCCGAGGCCGGCGGCCAGGAGGTTGCGGGCGCTCTGACTGGCCCGTAGCCCTTCCTCCGGGGTGCCGAAGGAGCCTGCAATGCGGATCGCGGCCTGGGCCGCGTCGCTCGCGTCACCCGCGAGCCGCTCGGCGATACGCCCTGCGCAGTAGGCGTCATCCATCGCAAACTTGCCCGCGACGCCCGCACAGAAGATCGCCACGTCCTCGTCCGCTTCCCGCGCCAGGGCGAGCACTCCCTCGAGGTTCATGAGGCTTCCGGCGAAGACCCGATCGCACCGTGAGGCGGCGGTGACCAGCGCCCTGGTGCCGTTCGTAGTCGTCAGGACGAGCGTCTCGCCCTCCGGCTCCAGAAACTCCCGCGGCGAGTTCCCCAGGTCGAAGCCCGGGATCCGGACGCACTTCCGCTCCCCGGCCAGGACGACGCCGTTCGGCTCGGCTTCGCGGATCCGCTCGGCCACTTCGACCTCTGCGCAGCAAAGGACCCTCCGATAGCCGGAGGAGAGCGCCTGCACGATCGTCGACGAGGCTCGAAGGACGTCGATCACGATCCCCGTGGGGGCTTCGGCCGACTCCGCCGGCGTGAATGCGACGTGGACTCGCACGGCGGTGACCCTATCGGCCCAACTAGGATTGGAAGACTCGTGGGCGCTCAGGAACAGACGCAGACGATGGTCTGCTACCGGCACCCACGGACCGACACCGCAGTCTCCTGCTCGAGCTGCGGACGGCCGATCTGCACCGACTGCATGGTGTTCGCCTCGGTCGGGATCAAGTGCCCGGAGTGCGCCGGGCAGCCCACCGGAGCGAAGAAGGCTGCGACGCGCGTCCGGTCCAGGGCAGGAGCCCTGCAGGGGCCCGTGGTGACGAAGGCGCTGATCGGCCTCATGGTGATCGTCTTCGTGGCCCAAATCGGGCAGTCCGGCGGCATCAACGAGCTCGGCGGCGACCTGTTCGTGAACGGGGCCCTCTACGGTCCGGCAGTTGCCGAGGGCGACTGGTGGCGGCTCGTCACCGCAGCTTTCCTGCACGGGAGCCCGCTGCATCTGCTCTTCAACGTTCTGATGCTCTGGTGGTTCGGCGGCCCGCTCGAGGCGCTCCTCGGTCGGGGCCGCTTCATCGGCATCTTTCTCGTGTCGATCCTCGCCGGCTCTGCGGGCGCGCTGGTTCTGAGCCCCGACATCGCGACGATCGGTGCTTCGGGAGCGGTCTTCGGCATCCTCGGCGCCGGGCTCGTTCTGGAGCGAAGCCAGATCCAGGTCTTCGGCGGCAGCGCGCTCGTCGTCGTCGCTTTCAACCTCGTCTTCAGCTTCTTGCTGAACAACGTCTCGATCGGTGGCCACATCGGCGGCTTGCTCGGCGGCATGCTCGCCATGCTCGCGCTCTCGCGCTTCGGCCGCGGGCATGCGGTCTACGGGCGCATCGACGCAGTCACGATCGGCGGCCTCGTGGGTGTCGGCGTGCTCAGCGTCGCCATCGCCTGGGCGCGCGTCCGCGGATACGCCTAGAAGGCCCTAGCCGCCGACGGCGACCGTCTCGACGCCCTGCTCCGCGAGGGCTGCCTGCGCCGCGGCCAGCCGTGCCAGAGGAACGCGGTACGGCGAGCAAGAGACGTAGTCGAGCCCCAGACGATGGCAGAAGGCAACGGACTTCGGGTCGCCCCCATGCTCGCCGCAGATCCCCAGCTTCAGGTCGGGCTTCACGGTCCGCGCCCGCTCGATCGCGATCGTCATCAGGTCCCCCACCCCGCTCTCGTCCAGCGTCTCGAACGGGTTCTGCGTGAGGACGCCTTCCTCGAGGTAGTTGGTGAGGAACTTGCCTTCCGCGTCATCGCGTGAGAAGGCGAGCGTCGTCTGGGTCAGATCGTTCGTCCCGAAGCTGAAGAAGTCCGCGTGCTGGGCGATCTCGTCCGCTCGCACGCAGGCGCGCGGCACTTCGATCATCGTCCCGATCAGGCAGTCGATCTGCCGCGCGGCCTGCACCATCTCGGCCGAGGCCGTGTCGAGCGTCAACTCACGGAGCCGCCGGAGCTCTTCGGCGAAACCGACGAGGGGGTGCATGATCTCGACGAGCGGGGCGTCGCCGGTTCGCTGCTCGACGGCGAGCGCGGCCCTGACGATTGCCTGCACCTGCATCGCGTACATCTCCGGGTACATGAGCCCGAGGCGGCATCCACGTGTCCCCAGCATGGGGTTCTCCTCGTGCAGGGCGCGGATCCGGCGGCGCATCTCGTCGGATTCCGCCTCTTCCAAGGACGGCAGGAACTCGTGCAGAGGCGGATCGAGGAGGCGGATCGTGACCGGTAGCCCGGCCATGGCCTCGAAGATCCCCTCGAAGTCCTCCTGCTGGAAGGGCAAGAGCTCGGCCAGAACGGTCCGGCGCTCCTCCTCGCCGCGGGCCATGATCATCTTGCGGACAAGCGGCAGGCGCTCTTCGGCCATGAACATATGCTCTGTCCGGCAGAGGCCGATGCCCTCGGCGCCGAACTCACGCGCCTTCACCGCGTCGGCCGGCGTGTCCGCGTTCGCGCGCACCTTCAGGCGCCGGATGTCGTCGGCCCAGCCGAGGACGGTCTCGAAGTTCTCGTCGATCTTGGGAGGCACGAGCGGCACTTCGCCGATGATCACGTCGCCCGTCCCGCCGTTGATGGTCAGCAGGTCGCCCTCGCGGAGCTCCTGGCCTCCGACCTTGATCCGCTTCCCTTCCAGATCGATGGCCAGCCCTTCGCAGCCCGCGACGCACGGCTTCCCCATCCCCCTGGCGACGACCGCCGCGTGCGAGGTCATCCCGCCCTGTGCGGTCAGAATCCCGCGCGCCTGCATGATCCCGTGAATGTCGTCCGGGGTCGTCTCCCAGCGCACGAGGATCACGTCCTCCCCGGCACGCCCCCGGGCCTCCGCATCGTCCGCGTCCAGCGCGATCTTCCCGGTCGCCGCTCCGGGTGAGGCATTCAAGCCCTTCGCGACGACCTCGTAGTCTGCCGTCGGGTCGATCATCGGGTGCAGGAGCTGGTCGAGCTGTGCCGCCTCGATCCGTGTCACCGCCTCCTCCCGCGAGATGAGGCCCTCGTCGACCATGTCGACGGCGATCCGGAGCGCAGCGGGCGCGGTGCGCTTCCCCGACCGGGTCTGGAGGATGTAGAGCGAGCCCTCCTCGACGGTGAACTCGATGTCCTGCATCTCGCGGTAGTGCTCCTCGAGGCGCCGGGTCGTCTCCGCGAGCTCGGTGAATGCCTCAGGGAGAGCGTCCTCCATCCGAGCGAGCGGCTCGGGAGTCCGGATGCCGGCCACCACGTCCTCACCCTGGGCGTTCGTCAGGAACTCGCCCCAGAGGCCGGGCTCGCCCGTCGAGGGGTCACGGGTGAAGGAGACACCGGTGCCGGACCGGTCGCCTCTGTTCCCGAACACCATCTGGACGACGTTCACGGCCGTTCCGAGGTCGTCGGGGATGTCGTTGGCGCGCCGGTACACCTGCGCCCGCGGGGTCTCCCAGGAGTCGAAGACGGCGCGGACCGCCCGCTCCAGCTGCTCTCGCGGCTCCTGCGGAAAGTCTCGACCAGTGCCATCCCGGTAGATCTCCTTGAATTGCCCTACGAGCTCTCGCAGGTCGTCTGCGGAAAGCTCGACGTCCTGGCGCACTCCTCGGGTGTCCTTGAGCGCAGTCAGCGGTCCTTCGAAGTCCTGGGCCGACACCCCGTCGACGACCTCCCCGTACATCTGGAGAAGCCGCCGGTACGCGTCGTAGGCAAAGCGTTCGTTCCCGGTCGTGGCGGCGAGGCCCTCGACTGCCTCGTCGTTCAGGCCGAGGTTCAGGATCGTGTCCATCATCCCGGGCATCGACACCGCGGCGCCTGAGCGAACGGAGACGAGCAGCGGGTCGCCCCGGTCGCCGAGACCCTTGGCGGTTGTCTCCTCGAGGCGTGCGAGATGCTCTTCGATCTCTTCCCCGAGCCCTGCCGGAAGCTCCTTGCCGGCCCGCATGTACTCGACGCAGGCCTGCGTCGTGACCGTGAAGCCGGCCGGAACGGGAATGCCGAGCGTCGTCATCTCGGCGAGACCTGCTCCCTTCCCACCGAGCAGCTCACGACCGAGGTCGGCACCCTCCGCGAAGTCGTAGACGAAGCGTGTCATTGGCGCTCGTGATCTTTCCACACTCGGGAAGGCGCTAAGCGGGCGGCGCGGGGCTCCGGCCGCGCTCCGAGAGCCACGCAACCACGCGGATCCCCATCCAGACCGGTGTCAGGATCACGTAGAAGACGAAGAGGCCGAGGGCGAGGAGCACGCTCCAGAACGGCCAGTAAAACCACGGCACGGGCCGCTTCGGGCCAGCGGGTGGAGGTATCGGTTTCCCGCTCATGGGCGCACCGCGAGGGACGGTCATGCCGGGGCTGCCATGGCCCGCTCCTGCACGATCCTGATGATTCGATGCGCCGTTTCCTCGATCGCGAGGTTCGAGACCTCGATGATGGGGCAGCCGAGCCGCTTGTGGATCTCCTCTGCGTACTCGAGCTCGTCGTAGACATCCGCCAGCGCGGCGTACTTCGCCTTCCGGCCACGCATGTGACGGACACGCTCGACCCGGATCTCGGCCAGGGTCTCGGCTCCGATCGTGAGGCCGACCACGCGCCCCGGCTCCACGTCCCAGAGCTCCTTCGGCGGATCGATTCCCTTGACGATCGGGACGTTGGCCGCCTTGTAGCCCAGGTATCCGAGGTAGATGGAGAGCGGCGTCTTCGAGCTCCTCGAGACGCCGACCAGGACGATGTCCGCGTCCTTCAAACCGCGGGCGCCGGCCCCGTCGTCGAACCGGACGGCGAACTCGATCGCGGCCATGCGCTTGAAGTAGCTCGAGTCGAGCTTGGGCGGCGCGCCCGCCTCCATCTTCGCCGGCAGGCCCGACACCTTCGCCACGGCCTCGATCGGGTGGCCGAGGAGATCGCAGTAGTGGAGCTTGTAGCGGCGGCAGAGCATCCGCATCAGCTCCCGGTAGCCGGTCTCCACGAGCGTGTAGACGACGACCGCGCGGCGCCCACGGGCGCGCGCCGCGGCGAGATGCACGTCGTCGGCGCTCGTGATTCTCGGATGGCGAACGACCTCGATCGTCAGGTCGGGGAATTGCCGCTCGACAGCCTGGACGACCCGGGTCGCGGTCTCGCCGGTGGCATCGGAGATGACGTGAAGCTCAACGGTGTCAGTCACGCTAAGAAACCCTAGTTTCCACCGAGAAACTCAGCGAGGGATCTGCGAGAGGTCGCCGAGCGCGCCCACCGCGTCCCGGACGTCCAGGAGCAGGCGCAGGCGGTTCGCCCGGACGGCCTCGTCCTCGGCCATCACGTGCACCTCGTCGAAGAACCGGTCGACCGGCGGGCCGAGCTCGGACGCCGCTTCGAGTGCGGCGCCGAACTCGCGCGCCTGCACAGCGGCGTCGATCCGCGGCCCGGCTTCCCCCAGCGTCTCGAGGAGTGCCCGTTCGGCAGGCTCTGCGACCAGGCCGGGATCGATGGCCGGCGCAGCCCCGGCTGCCTTGCCGGCAAGGCTGTTCGCCCTGTCGAAGGCCGTGTATGCGTAGGCGAAAGCCTGCGACCCCGCCTCTCCCGCCAGCGACTGGGCCAGGCGCGCCACGGCGCCCAGCTCGGTCAAGGACGAGCGTCTGGCCGCGCGCACGAACTCGACCGGAACGTCGAGGAGCCCCTCCAGGCGTTCGAGAACGAACTCGGGCACGTCGGAGGCGTCCTCGGTTACCGCCGCACCCTGTTCGGTCAGGAGCTCGAGATCCCGGGCGACCAATCCCGCCAGATCGATCTCCAGCTCGCCATCGACCGCGAGGCGGGAGAGCCCGATCGCAGCCCGGCGCAGCCCGTACGGGTCGCGTGAGCCCCTCGGGCGTTCTCCGAGTGCGAAGGCGACGGTGAGGTTGTCGATCTTGTCGGCCGCGGAGAGCACCCGCCCGGCTGCCGTCTCCGGCAGCGGCCCGCCTGCCTGGTCCGGGAGGTAGTGCTCGGCGATGGCTGCAGCAACGCCCTCCGGCACTCCAGCGAGGCGGGCGTACTCCCCGCCGATGAACCCCTCGAGCTCAGGGAACTCGTGCACCATCGTCGAGGCCTGGTCGGCCTTGGCCAGGCGGGCGGCCTCACCGGACGCCTCGCCGCCCCCCAGGAGGTCGCAGAGCTCACGGAGTCTGACGGCCTTGTCGGCGAACGTGCCCGCCCGCGCGTGGAACGTGATCGAGTCGAGCTGCTCCGCCATGGCTTCGATCCCCACCTCGACGTCCCGCTCGTAGGAGAACCGCGCATCGTCGAGGCGTCCCTCTAGCACGCGCTCGTTCCCGCTCCGGACGACATCGGGGTCGCCGCCGTTCGCGACGAAGGCGAAGCGCGCGTCGCCGAGCGGGAAGTAACGCTGGTGGGACTGCATCGCGGTCACGATCACGCGCTCGGGCAGGTCGAGGAAGCGCTCGTCGAAGGTCCCCTCGAGAACGAGCGGCGACTCGACGAGATACACGACCTCCTGCAGGACCCCGCCCGGGTCCTGCCACTCACCGGTTGCGTCGAGGCCCTCGACGATCAGCCGGCGGCGCTCCGCCGAGTCGGGCTCCACCTGCGCCTTGCGTAGGACCTTCTCGTAAGCAGAGGCCTCAGGTATCTCGACCGTGGCGGCGGCGAAGCGATGGCCGTAGGAGACGCTGCCCGAGGGGATCGCCTCCGGGCCGACCTCGATCGTCTCTGCATCCAGCTTCGCGCAGATCCAGCGGATCGGCCGCGGAAAGCGGAGGTCGAGCTCGCGGTCCCAGGTCATGGTCTTGCCGGCGCCGAGGCCTCCCACGACCTGCCAGAGCCTTTCGCCGAGAGGGGGCGCCGACGGACGGCCCCAGACGTAGTCGTCGCGAACCGTGAGCTCGTCGACGCCGAGGCCGAGGCCCCGCGCAAACCCTTCCGCCGCCTTGGTCGGCTTGTCGTCTTTGAAGGCAATCCCGACCCCGGGCCCTCGCTTTTCCTCGCCCGCTGCGTCCGGCTCGAAGCCCTCGACGAGAAGAGCGAGTCGCCTGGGCCCGACCAGCACCTTGCCCTCGCCGCCGCCGAAGGCAGGAAGCCACCGGTCGCGAAGCTCTCCCTCGGCCCACCTACAGAACGCCGCGGGGAGCTCCTCGCAGCCGATCTCAAGCAGCAGCGTGCTCAAGGGGCGGGTGTCGCTGCTCGAGGTATGCCTGCGCGACGCGGCGGGCGAGAGCACGGACGCGGCCGATGTAGCCGGCCCGCTCCGTCACGGAGATCGCCCCGCGTGCATCGAGCAAGTTGAAGGTGTGGGAGCACTTGAGAACCTGGTCGTAGGCCGGAATCGGAAGCTCTCGTTCGAGGAGGTGTCGGCACTCGGCCTCGTGCTCGTCGAAGCGGCGCGTGAGGATGTCGACGGGAGCCTCCTCGAAGTTGTAGACCGACCACTGCCGCTCGTTTTCTCGGTAGACGTCCCCCCAGGTCACCCCGGGCGCCCACACGAGGTCGAATGCGGTCTGCTTGCTCTGGAGAAACAGTGCGAGCCGTTCGAGCCCGTACGTGATCTCCGCGGGGATCAGATCGAGCTCGAGGCCGCCCCACTGCTGGAAGTATGTGAACTGGGTCACCTCCATGCCGTCGATCCAGACTTCCCAGCCGAGACCCCAGGCGCCGAGGGTCGGCCCTTCCCAATCGTCCTCGACGAGGCGAACGTCATGCTTCGTCGTGTCGATGCCGAGTGCCCGCAGCGACTCGAAGTAGACATCGAGGACGTCCTCGGGCGCAGGCTTCAGAAGCACCTGGTACTGGAAGTAATGCTGGAATCGGTACGGGTTCTCGCCGTAGCGTCCGTCCGAAGGCCGTATGGAGGGCTCGACGTACGCGGTCTTCCACGGATCGGGCCCGAGGGAGCGGAGGAACGTCGCCGGATTGAACGTTCCCGCACCCACCTCGGTGTGGTATGGCTGAAGGAGGACGCAGCCCTGGTCGGCCCAATAGCGCTCCAGGGTCAGGATCGTCTCCTGGTAGGTCGGTACGCCCACGAGGAGTGATCCTACGGTTCAGGCCCGCTGGGCCAGGGTGCGGAGGCGAAAGCCGCCGTGGAACTCGTATGACGACTCGATCACGCGCAGGCACTCACGCAGGCCGCGCGGCGTCGCCCCGGCTGTCACCGCCTCGGAGAGTGGCCGCTCGAGCAAGCCCCGCATCCCCTCGAAGCCTTCGGCCGAGATCGGGATCGAGCCGGCTTCGCAGGAGGCGCAGACGGCTCCGCCCGCCTGCGGCGAGAACCCGACGAGGCCCGCCTCCTCTCCGCAGGCGGCACAGCCGGCGAGGTGCGGGAGGTAGCCGGCCAGCCAGAGGAGCTTCAGCTGAAAGGAGAGAACGAGCGGGTCGAGCGAAGGTTGGGCGGGGAGCCGCGCCTCGACGGCGTCCAGCAGGTCGAGAAATCGAGTCAGGGCGTGGAAAGCGCGGGCGTTCGTGTCTCCCTCGAGGAAGAGCCGCAGCACCGCCTCGAGGCCGATGTGACCGACGGCGAGCCGGTAGCCGTCGGTGCGGCTCAGATCGTGCGGGCGGATGAGATCGACGCCGGTCACGGTGTGGAGCTCCCCCCTCCCCTCGTGCAGCATCGCCTCGACGTGGCTGAAGGGCTCGAGTCGGCCTCCGAAGCGCGATTTCGTCTTGCGTGCGCCCTTCGCGATCGCCCCGGCGCGGCCCCGCTCGAGCGTGAAGAGATGGAGCACACGATCGGCCTCGCCGTAGCGAATCGACCGCAGGACGACGGCCTCGGTCTTCCACGAGCGCGGCACCTTCGCAAGTCTAGACAGCAGGTGGGAAGACAACCGCACCTGGGTACGTTGAAAGTCAGGATGGCACGAATCGAGATGTACACGACTGCCTGGTGCGGCTACTGCCACCGGGCAAAGGCGCTCCTGAGCCAGAAGGGTCTCGCCTACGAGGAGATCCGGGTCGACGATCAGCCTGACTTCCGGGCGCGCCTCCAGGAGCGGACCGGCGGCTGGACCGTTCCCCAGATCGTCATCGACGACCGCCCGATCGGCGGCTACACCGAGCTCTGGCAGCTCGACCGCGCCGGCCGCCTCGACGACCTCGCGGCCTAGCCTCCAGCTCCCGCCGACGCCTCCCGATAGGCTCGCGCGCCGTGGCGGACGACCACCTTCCTCAGGACGAGCTGCCGCCGGGCGTCGACCGGCCCGGCCTACGCAGCCGCTTCGCGCGACTCGCGGTCGACACCCGCCCGTTGCGGGAGTCCAGGAACTTTCGCTTGCTCTGGACCGGGCAGGCGGTCTCCTACATCGGCAGCCAGATCACGCTGGTTGCGATCCCATTCCAGGTCTACGAGCTCACGGGCTCGACGCTCGCCGTCGGCCTGATCAGCCTGTTCGAGCTGGTGCCGCTCCTCGCATTTGCGCTCGTCGGCGGCACGATCGCAGATGCCACCGACCGGCGCCGCCTCATCCTCCTGACCGAAATCGGCTTCATGGTCGTCACGGGAGGGCTCGTGGTGAACGCGCTCCTCCCCGAGCCACGCGTCTGGATCCTCTACGTCCTCGCGGCGCTGAGCGTCGCCTGCTGGAGTCTCGGTGCTCCCGCGATGCGCTCGCTCGTCCCGCTGATTGTCACCGAAGAGCAGATTCCGGCGGCGATGGCGCTCGAGGGCATCTACGGCAACCTCGGCGCGGTCGCGGGGCCGGCCCTCGGCGGCATCTTGATCGCGGTAATCGGACTTCCACTCACCTACGGGCTCGACGTCCTGACGTTCGCCGCTTCGCTCGCGACCGTGTGGGCGCTTCCGAGCTTCCCGCCCGTTCACGACGCGGATCGGGCCGGGCTGAGGTCGATGCTCGAGGGACTCCGCTTCGTGCGAAACCGGAAGATCCTGCTCGCGATCTTCGTCGTCGACACGAACGCCATGGTTTTTGGGATGCCAAGTGCCCTCTTCCCCGCCGTCGCCGACCGCCAGTTCGACGCTGGAGCCGAAGTGGTCGGCTTCCTCTACGCGGCTCCCTACGCGGGCGCCCTGGTCGCCTCGCTGCTATCCGGTTGGATGGGACAGATTCACCGCCAGGGAGTCGCCGTGGCGGTGGCGGCTGCCTGCTGGGGGCTGGCGCTGATCGGTTTCGGCCTGGCGTCTGCGCTCTGGCTGGCGCTCTTCATGCTGGCCCTCGCCGGCGCCGCGGACATGATCAGCGCCATCTTCCGCAGCACGATCGTCTTCGCGGCCACACCGGAGGGAATGCGGGGCCGGATCCTCGGCATCGAGCTTGTGCAGGTGGCAGGCGCGCCGACGCTCGGGAATCTCGAGGCCGGGGTGGTCGCGGCGCTCACGAGCATCCGCACGTCGATCGTCTCGGGCGGGATCCTGTGCATCGCCGGCACTGTCCTTGCCTGCCTGGCCATCCCGCAGCTCCTTCGCTACGACTCGCGCGAGCCGGAGCGCTAGCTCAGAACGTCTGGCAGTTACCGCAGAACCACGTGCCTCGCCCGCCGACCCGGATCTTCTCGATCGGCGCTCCGCACCTGTCACACGGCTTCCCCACCCGCCCGTAGACCTTGAAGGCATGCTGCATCCGGCCCTTGCGTCCCCGTGAGTCGCGGTAGTCGGAGAGCGTCGCCCCCTGGCGCTCGATGCCGCGGCGAAGGGCCTTGCGGACCGCTCCGCGCAACTCGGACACCTCCCCGAGCGTGAGCTCGCCGGCCGGTCGGAGCGGATGGATCCGTGCGAACCAGAGCGCCTCGTCCGCGTAGATGTTCCCCACCCCCGCGACCGAGCGCTGATCGAGGAGCGCGGACTTGATGGGGGCGCGGCGCCCGGCGAGCGCCTTCGCGAAGGCGGCCGTTGTGAAGGCTCGCTCGAGCGGCTCGCCGCCGATTCTCCCATCGAGGTACTCCTCGAGCTCTCCCGGTTCCAGCAGGAGCCACGTCCCGAACCGGCGCACGTCGCGATAGGAGACGTCCGAGCCGTCGTCCAGGGTGACGAGCGCCCGCCGGTGCCGCTCCCCGTTCGCTTTGGCAGGGTGCTGGAAGCCGCCCGTCATGCGGAGGTGGACGACGAGATGGCGCCCACTCTCGAACTCGAAGATCAGGTACTTGCCGCGCCGGCGAAGGTCGCGGACGACCTCGCCTTCGAGTGCCGACGCGACCAGTTCGGGAGGCTCGGGCCGGGTCAGCCGTGGATCGTCGATGGAGACCGATTCGAACCGGCGGCCGACGAGGCCGGGCGCCAGCCGCGAGCGGATCGTCTCGACTTCGGGAAGCTCGGGCACGGTCTCAGAGAGTAGCCCTGGACAGGAGCCCTAGCGCAGCACTTCGAGGACGATCGGCACCTGAGCGGGCGCGGTGTCCGCGACCCGGTAACAGGCGGACACTTCTTCGACCGCTGCAGCTGCACTGCCCTCGTCCGCGGCATGGACTTCCGCCAGTGAGTCGCCCTCTTCGACCCTATCTCCGCGTTTCGCGCGGCAGACGACACCGACTCGGTGATCGATCGCGTCGTCCTTGGCCGCACGACCCGCGCCGAGGTGGAGAGCCGCGACGCCAACGGCCGTCGCCGCGATCCGCTCGACGTAACCGCTCCGCGGGGCGGGCACGGGTCGGACGACCGGTGCAACCGGGAGCTTTTCGAAACTCGGGTCGCCTCCCTGAACGCGGATCCAGGTCTGGTAGCGCTCGAGCGCGGCGCCGGAGGAGACTGCCTCTTCGGCCCGCCGGCGACCCTCCTCCGCGTCGACTCCAAGGTCGGAGAGGGCCAGGAGGTGGCCGCAGGCGCCGAACGTGAGTTCGGTGAGATCGCGCGGGCCCTCGCCGCGGAGCGTCTCGACGGCCTCTCGGACCTCAAGGGAGTTCCCGACCGCGCGGCCGAGGGGCTGATCCATGTCCGTTAGCTCGCAGACGACCTCGCGCCCTGCCTGGCGGCCGAGCTCGATCATCGCTTGTGCGAGCTCGCGCGCACGGTCGAGGCTCTTCATGAACGCACCGTCCCCAACCTTCACGTCCAGAACGATCGCGTCCGCGCCCGCGGCGATCTTCTTCGACATGATGCTGGAGGCGATCAGCGGGATCGAGTCCACGGTTGCGGTCACGTCCCGGAGTGCGTAGAGGCGCTTGTCGGCCGGGACGAGATCGGCCGTCTGGCCGATGATCGCGACCCCGATCTCCCGCACCTGGCGGAGGAAAGCGTCCTGGTCGAGCTCGATTTCGAAGCCGGGAATCGATTCGAGCTTGTCGAGCGTCCCGCCCGTGTGCCCCAGGCCCCTGCCGCTGATCTTGGCGAAGGGGACGCCGCACGCGGCCACGATCGGCCCGATCACGATCGAAGCCTTGTCCCCGACCCCGCCGGTCGAATGCTTGTCGACAACGCGGCGACCCAGCGAGCTGAGATCGATCGTCTCCCCACTTGCCACCATCGCGTCGGTCAGAGCGTGGGTCTCGACTTCATTCAGCCCCCGGAAGAACACGGCCATCAGGAACGCGGACATCTGGTAGTCGGGTACCTCGTCCCGCACGTAGCCGAGGACGAGCTCACGGACGTCCTCCGGCGCCAGCGCCTCACCGTCGCGCTTGCGCGCGATCAGCTCCGCGGCGCGCATCAGGGAAGGTTCACGGCTCGAGGATCGGAGCGCCCGGTATGCCGCGAGGAGGAGCCTTGCCCCCGAACCACGCATTCACGGTCGCGCCCACGTCCGCGAACTCGCCGTTGTGGACCCGGCCCGCGGCGTTCTTACCCTCCACGTAGGCCACGAGCATCGCGTGCTCGCGGGAATGGTCGGTGGAGGGCGTGGTCGGGTCGCACCCGTGGTCGGATGTGATCACGAGGAGGTCGCCGGGCCGGAGCGCATCTAGGAGGTCCGCCAGACGGCGGTCGAAGTCCTGGAGGCAGCGGTGGAAGTTCTCCGGGTCGTTCCGGTGCCCCCAGAGCATGTCCGTCTCCACCAGGTTCGTAAAGATGATCCCGCCGTCGAGGCCGCGGAGGAGCTCTTCCGTGACCTTGATCCCTTCCCCGTTCGACTTCGTCGGGTTGGACTCGTCGATGTCGACCCCCGCGAAGATGTCGTGGATCTTCCCGACGCCGTGCACCTTTGCGCCCGCGTCGCGCGCGAGCGTCAGGTAGTTCGGCTGCTTCGGCTTGAGCGACCAGTCGTGGCGATTCGGCGTGCGAGTGTAGTTGCCCGGCTCCCCTTCGAACGGCCGCGCGATCACGCGCCCGACCGCATGGGGGCCGGTGAGGATCTCGCGGGCCACCCCGCTGGCCTCGTACAGCTCCTCGAGCGGAATCGTCTCCTCGTGGGCCGCGATCTGGAAGACCGAGTCCGCCGACGTGTACACGATCCACTTGCCGGTCTGTTGATGCTCCTCGCCGAGCTCCTGGATGATCTCGGTACCGGACGCCGCCTTGTTCCCTAGGACGCCTCGCCCCGTGCGGTGCGCGAACTCCTCGATGATCGCCGAGGGAAAGCCGTGTGGATAGGTCGGCATCGCCACGGGAGTGATGATGCCCATGAGCTCCCAGTGGCCAGTGGTCGTGTCCTTGCCCTTCGACCGCTCTACGAGGCGGCCGGCCACCGCCGGGGCGCCCGGCTGGGGCGGGCAGCCCTCGAGCTCCTCGACGTTGCCGAGCCCGAGTGCCTCGAGATTCGGTAGATCGAGCCCGCCCACGGCGCGCGCGACATTCCCGAGGGTGTCCGAGCCCTCGTCCCCGTAGTCCCCGGCGTCGGGCAGCGCTCCCGCGCCGACCGCATCGAGCACGATCACGCACGCCCGCGGCATGCGGCTATTCTAGGGCGGGATGGACATCGTTCTTGGCATGCTCGGGATTCTCGTGTGGGTCGTCGTCGTGATCGCGCTCGCGATGGCGGTTACATGGGTGACGGTGAAGCTGTTCCCGGAGCGCAAGTCCGAAGACGCGCTTCCCAAGTCTTCTTAGACCGGCTCGAGCGGCAGGAGCTCTGAAAGCGGGGAGTAATCGAGACCGTGGGCCTCGGCGACCGCCTCGTACGTGACCTTGCCGTCCATCACGTTCACTCCACGCGCAAGCGCGGGATCCCGGGCGATCGCATCGCGCACGCCGTAGTCGGCGAGCGCCTCGGCGTACGGAAGCGTCACATTCGTCAGTGCCTTCGTGGAGGTGACCGGCACGGCACCCGGCATGTTCGCGACGCAGTAGTGGACGATGCCGTCGACCTCGAAGATCGGATCCGAGTGCGTGGTCGGGCGCGAGGTCTCGAAGCACCCGCCCTGGTCGATCGCAACGTCCACGAGCACCGCACCCGGCTTCATCGAACCGAGCATCGAGCGCGAGATGAGCTTCGGCGCCACCGCACCCGGTATCAGGACCGCCCCGACCACGAGGTCGGCGTCGACGATGACCTCGTCGATCTGGAGCTGGTTCGACATGGCGAGCGTGATCCGGCCGTCGAGCATCATCTCGAGGTCGCGCATGCGCTCCACCGACTTGTCGAGCACCCAGACGTCCGCCTGCATGCCGACGGCGATCAGCGCTGCGTTGTACCCGACGATGCCGCCGCCGAGCACCACCACCTTCGCCGGCGGCACCCCCGGAACTCCCCCGAGCAGGATCCCGCGGCCTCCCTGCGCCTTCTCGAGCGCCCAGGAGCCCATCTGGGTGGCGAGCCGGCCTGCGACCTCGCTCATGGGCGCCAGGAGCGGCAGACGGCGGTCCTGCGTCTCGACGGTCTCGTACGCGATGCAGGTCGCCCCGCTCTCGACGAGAGCCTCCGTGAGCCGTCGGTCGGCAGCGAGATGGAGGTAGGTGAAGAGCACGAGACCTTCGCGGATCCGGCCGTACTCCTCGGGGAGCGGTTCCTTTACCTTCAGGACCAGATCGGAGGAATCCCAGACCTCGTCGACTGAGGTCATACGGGCTCCCACAGCCTCGTAACCAGCGTCCGGGAAGGAGCTCCTCACGCCCGCCCCGGTCTCGATGATCACCTCGTGACCGCGCTCTACGAGCTCGCGGGCCCCGGCCGGCGTGAGCGCGACTCGGTGCTCGTCGGGCTTGATCTCCTTCGCGACGCCGACCCTCATTGGCGCGCGAACGATACCGGCCTTACCGCTGGCCATGCGGGCCAACGACATGACCGCCCTCTCGATGACCGGGCACAATCCATCCCACTAGTAGTCTCTCCGCGTGCAGGTCTCTCGCTTCGAGAACGACAGGTTCCTGGTCGAGCAGCTGTTGAGGCCGATGGTGAACCTCTACACGGTTTCGACGCTCGGCCCGGACGGCAAGTCCGCGGGCGAGAGGGTCGCGTTCGCGCGCCAGAAGCGCATGGCGCTCAAGGAGGATCTCCGGTTTTTCGCCGACGACTCGGAGACGGACGAGCTCTTCCGGCTCAAAGCGCGGCGCGTCGTCGAGATCGGCGGTCGCTACGACGTCGCGCTTCCGTCAGGCGAGCGGATCGGCACCCTCGAGAAGCGTTTCAAGCAATCGCTCATCCGCTCCACCTGGTCGATCCTCGACGCAACCGAGGACCAGATCGCCTGGGCGCGCGAGCGCAGCGCGGCGATCGCGATCGTGCGCCGCATCAAGGATTTCGTCCCGTACGGAGAAGCGATTCCGGTCCCGTACCACTTCACCTTCCTCCGCGGAGAGCGCGAGATCGGCGAGCTCTCCCGGGTGCTCGGGCTTCGGGACAAATACATCCTCGACCTGTCCGCCGACGCGGAGCGTGCGCTCGACCGTCGGCTCGCGATCGCGCTCTCAGTCGGGCTCGACGCCTTCCAGGCCCGCTAGGGCGCAGCCAGGCGCTCGCGCGCGAGTCGCCCGGCCGCGAAGGCGGCCGCGAAGAACCAGGGATCGTCGGCGGGACCGCGCCCCATGTGGAGGAGCGGCAGGCTCGCACAGGCCTCCTGCCAGCCGTCCACCGGCACCGGCACAGCCTCGTCGATCGGCGTCGGGGATCCCTCGGCGTCGGGCCAGGCGACGTCCACAGGGCCGGCGAGAGCCAGCACAGCCCGGAGGTGGTGGGAGACACCGTGATGCCGCTCCCGCTGGTCGGCTCCGGAAATCCGGGCGACGAGGATCGGGGAGCCGCCGAGGGCCCTGGCGATGGCCGCTGCCGTCGCGGCCGCGAGGCCGCCGTGACCGAAGGTGCTCGCCGTGCCGACGATTCCGGGCCCGATCCCACAGACGACGACATCGAAACCTTCTTCGGCGCACCAGGCAAGCGCCGACGCGGGCGTAACGCACGCGACATCGCCGTCCACACAGGCCCCCACCGCCACCGTCGTCTGGAGCAGGGCGTGGCGCTTCAGCGTCCGCACGGTGTCGGACAGGGAGACAGGAAGCGCACCGCCTTCGAGTTGCAGGAACGCGACGCGGGCGTTCGGGCCGATTCCGGCGCAGACGGGCGCGACCTGGCTGTGGAGCGAGCAGCAAACCACAGGGAGCCCTCCGAGCTGCTCCTTACCTCTGCCCTCCTCCTCCGCATGCCAGACGGAGTGCTGGAGCGACGTGTACGGGAGCTTCATCACGTGAGCGCCGGGGGCCGGGTCGTGGCCGAGGCCGCGCGTAAGGTTGACGTGCAGGACGTCGAACCCGCCGGAGCCGAGTCCGAGCTCGACCGCTTCCACGTTCACGACGACGTCGTCGCCGAGCCCGACCGGACCTGTCAGGCGCGGATAGGCGATGCAGGGACGACCGTCCACCTCAAGCCGGGCGAGGCCTTCCAGCCGCTCGCTGATCGCCGTGACGCTGCCCCGCCGGAGACTAAGCACGCTGCGCCGCGTCGACGAGCTCGAGGGTCACGGCGACCATGCTCTCGAGGTCGGCGACCGCGATGTGCTCGTCGGCGCTATGAATTCGCGTCATCCCGTTGGCGAGATTCGCACAAGGGATCTTCTGTGCGTTGAACACGTTCGCGTCGGCCCCCCCACCCGCCCGAATGCCTGACGGCGAGAAGCCGGCACGCTCCAGTGCTTCGAAGGCGAGCCTGATCGTCGGGTCGTCCGTCTCGAATCGATAGCCCCGGTACTTCTCCTCCAGCGCGGTCTCGAGCTCGCATTCGGCTACCTCGGCCGCGAAGGCACAGGAATCCACCATCTCCTGGACGACGCTCGCCAGCTTCTGCTCGCTGTGCGAACGCACCTCGGCAACGATTGCGCAACGGTCGGGCACGATGTTCCTTGCGGTACCGCCGTGGATCTCGCCCACGTTCGCTGTGGTCTCGTCGTCGATCCGGCCGAGCCTGAAGTCCGAGATCGCGCGCGCGGCGGCCAGGATCGCCGAGCGTCCCTCTTCCGGGTGCATGCCCGCGTGCGCGGCACGCCCTTTGAAGACGACGTCGACGGCCGTCGAGTGCGGAGCCTGAAGGACGACCTCGCCGATCGGGCCCGCGTGGTCGAACACGTAGCCCGCCCCGGCGGCCAGGCTCGACGCGTCGAACGCCTTGGCTCCCTCGAGCCCTGTTTCCTCCTTCGGCGTGAAAAGGAGCTCGACACCGGCGTGCGGGCGACCGGTCTCGACGATCTGCCTGAAAGCTTCGAGCATCACTGCGACGGCGGCCTTGTTGTCGGCCCCGAGGATCGTGTTCCGGGCGTTCCGAACGAGCCCGTCCTCCACCACGGGCTCGATTGCGTCCGTCGCCGGCACCGTGTCCAGGTGCGCGCAGAGGAAGATCGGGAGCCCGCCGCCGTTCGTGGCCTCGACCCGAGCGAGCATGTTTCCCATCGTCGACCCGATCCTGGCTCCGGCATCGTCTTCGTGGACAGAGAGACCGAGCTCGCCCAGGTAGTCGGCTACGCGATCCGCCACCTCACGCTCCTCTCCGGGCGGGCTCGAGATGGCGGCGAGGTCCGTGAAGAGGGTCAGGACGTCGGGAAGCGCCACCCTGTCAGAGTCGCAGATCTAAGCGACGGTCGCGGTGACCGAGGCGGTCTCCGAGCGCCTGGCGCGCTCGAGTGCGGCTCCCACGAAGTCGCGGAAAAGCGGCGCCGGTCGCGTCGGCCGGGACTTGAACTCGGGATGGAACTGGCTCGCGACGAACCATGGATGGTCGCGGAGCTCCACCACTTCGACGAGTCGGCCTTCCTGATACGTCCCCGAGACGACCAGCCCCGCCTCGACCAGACGTGGCCGGAAGTGGTTGTTGACCTCGTAGCGGTGTCGGTGGCGCTCGTGGACGACCGGCTCGTCGTAAGCCGTCCAGGCACGGGTTCCCTCGACGAGGTCGACCGACTGGGCGCCGAGGCGCATGGTGCCGCCCAGATCTTCGATCTCCTTCTGCTCGGGGAGCAGGTCGATCACCGGGTAGGGCGTCTCCGGGTCCATCTCGGTCGAGTTCGCCCCTTCGAGGCCGACGACATGGCGCGCGAAGTCCGAGACGGCCACGTGCATGCCGAGGCAAATGCCGAGATACGGAATCTCCCGCTCTCGTGCCACCCGGCAAGCGAGGATCTTCCCCTCCCAGCCACGTGAGCCGAACCCGCCGGGGACGAGGACGCCGTGGGCGCGCTCGAGCTCGGCCGCGGCCTCCTCCACGCTCATTCCCTCCGCGTCGACCCACCGGACGCGCACGTTGGTGCCGTGGTGGATGCCCGCGTGCTTGAGCGCCTCGTGCACCGAGAGGTACGCGTCCTGGAGCTTCACGTACTTCCCGACGAGCGCGATCTCGATCTCGCCGCGCCGCTCCCCGATCCGGGTCACGAGCTCGTCCCACTCCCCGAGGTCGGCTTCTCCGTCCGGCAAGCCCAGCTTGTCGCAGACGAGCGCGTCGAGACCTTCCTCGCGCAGCCGTTGCGGCACGAGGTACACGTCGCTCACGTCCTCGTTCATGATCACGGCCTTCGAGTCGACGTCGGCGAAAAGCGCGATTTTCTCGCGGATCTCGTGCGAGAGGATCTCCGCGGAGCGGCAAACGACGATGTCCGGGTGGATACCGATGCGGCGCAGCTCATTCACGGAATGCTGGGTCGGCTTCGTCTTCAGCTCGCCGGCGGTCTCGATGAACGGCACGAAGGTCACGTGGAGGTAGAGGACGTTCTCCGCCCCCGCTTCCCGCCGGAACTGGCGGATCGCCTCGAGGAAGGGCAGCGACTCGATGTCGCCGACCGTGCCGCCGATCTCCGAGATGACCACGTCGGCGTCACTCGACGCGCCGATCCGGCGGATCCGGTCCTTGATCTCGTTCGTGATATGCGGAATCACCTGGACCGTCGAGCCCAGGTACTCGCCCTTGCGCTCCTTCCGGATCACGGCGTACCACACCGATCCGGAGGTGTGGTTTGCGTTCCGCGAGAGGTTCTCGTCGACGAAGCGTTCGTAGTGCCCGATGTCGAGATCCGTCTCGGCGCCATCCTCAGTCACGAAGACCTCACCGTGCTGGAAGGGACTCATCGTCCCCGGATCGACGTTGATGTACGGATCGAACTTCTGAACCTGGATGCGCAGGCCGCGAGCCTTGAGGAGTCGGCCGAGGGAAGCTGCGGTAATGCCCTTCCCGAGAGACGACACCACCCCTCCCGTCACGAAGACGTACTTCGTCGGCCGGCTTGCCACTAGCGGCTCACCTCGGTCTCCCGAGCCGGTCCAGCCGCGCGAGCCAGGGTGTCGACTCGATCAGGGTTCCGAGGGAACGTCGTTCGCCGAGGACGTTCAGCGCGGCGAGCAATGCGATCGCCGGCCAGAGCGCTCGTCCTCGAAGCGAGGCCACGAGGCTCAAGCCTAGCACGGCCCCGAGGCCGTTCGATCCTGCGTCTCCGAGCATCATCCTCTCTCGCAGATCGTAGGGAATGAGCAGGACAGCCATGAGCGCATAGCCCCCCTCCGGCAGGCCCCGGAAAAGGCTCACGGCGAGGAAAGCCTTGAGGGCCCGGCCGGGCTTCGTGTCCAGCTGGTTGAGGGCGTTGGCGGAGAGGCCGACGAGCAGAACCCCCCGCACAGACCGGGTCGCCAGGGCCGCCACAGCGGGTATGCCTACGAGCTTCAGGACCCCGGTCGTCCTGCCGGCGCGCAGGTGTCCTGCGACGCCTCGCTCGGGCCCGCTCCAGAGATCGTCTGCGAGTCCGATTGCCGTGATCGTGGCAACCGCTGCCCCGGTTCGCCTCGGAGCCCAGAGGCCCGGGAGTGCGACGGCCCAGCCGAGCAGCGGTAGGCGGAAGCCGCGATGGTTGACACCGAGAGGGCCGACCGAAAGAACCGCGTCCACGAGCTGCCGAGCCCGGTGGGCAAAACCGGCCGCGTCCCGTCCCGTCGCCCGGTGGTCGAGGTCGAGCGGAATCTCCTCGAGGCGAAGCCCGGCTCGGAGCGCATCGATCGTCATCCGTGTCTCGCAGCCGAACCCGCCGGCGACGGGGAAGCAGACGATCCGGGCCCGCTCACTCACGTAGCGCTGGCCGGAGAGCGGCTCCCGCGGGCGGAAGCCGGTCCGGAGGCGGATGAGGCTGCCCGCGACCCGCTTGGCGATTCCGAAGCCGCCGCCGACGCGGTGCTCGAAGGCGGCCACCGCGAGGTCGGCGTCGCTCTCGGCGAGCGGCAAGAGGGATCCGCGCACGTCCGCGTCACAGAGGAGCAGCGGGCCGGGCGCCGCGGCACGCTCACCGGCGGAGAGCGCCTCGCCTTTCCCCGGCCGGTTGAGCCTGATCACGACTGCTCCTGCCTCCTCCGCCCGCTCTTCCGTCGCGTCCGTCGACCCCCCGACGACCACGATCACCTCGGCGGAGGGAAAGTCCCGCCGGAGCTGTGCGACCGTGTCGCCGATCCGGGTCTCCTCGTTCCTCGCCGCAACGAGGACGCTACCCACCAATTGGCTGCACTGGGACTGCGTCGACCTGAGGAACGACTCCGTCGCTGGCCGTGTCCTTGACGCCGTAGTTCCCCGGCTCGCCTCCGCCCAGGAGGAGCGCGAGCGCCAGCCGCCCCGCGGGTAGGTCGAGGTCGTCGACGCTCGAAACCCCGGCGTCGTTGAAGATCGGAACGGCGGAGGTCAGTGTGTCCACGTCGGATGTCTCCACCCCCACGACCGGCAGCGAGGCCGATTGCAGGCCCTGCAAGACTCCGTCGACGAACGCCTCGCTGGCACGGGTGGGGGCGGATGAGCTGTCCTCCGATTCAGGAGCCCATGAGTGGACGGCGATCGCGCCGTCGACGGCCGGGATGGTCGTTCCAGACCGTTCCTCGACCAGCTCGCTCGAGACCTCGTCGAGCAACGGAGTATCCCCTTCCTCCATGAGCTCTTCGCCGAGAGCGCGGCCGAGCGCCTGCGGGTCGCCCGCGTACTCCGACAAGCTCTCTTTGGACTTGAGGAAGTCGTCCAGGGAGGCCGGGTCGACGGGCAGCTCGAAGGCGAAGAGCCTGACCGGTGTCCCGTCCGCGTCCGCCAGCGTTTTCTCGATCGCGGAGCGGAGCTCGCCGTCGACTTGGCCGAGGAACACGATTGCATACCCCCGGTCGACGAGCCGGTTCTCCATCAGCGCCGGATAGGCGTCGTTGATCAGGTCCTCCGAATGCTGGAGCATCTCTTGCTCGCTCGACCCCCGTTCGCGCGCCGCGTTCAGCTGGTCCTCGAGCTCGGCGATCCTGCCTGCGCTCAAGGAATCCTCTGCACCGCGGATCTTTCCCGACAGCGCGACACCCAGGATGATCCCGACGGCGAGCGCGAGAAAGACCGCCGCGAGCGAGGCGACGTGATAGCGGAGGTCAAACATCTAGAAGCTTGCGGCAGTCTGGCAGAGGTCGTGCAGTCGGGAGAGCGCCTCGCGAGGAGCCCCTTGTGCCCCTTCGAGCCATATGCGCCAGACGGGGCCCTCGACGTACGCGGTCGCCTTCGTCCGGCCCTCGCCGGCGTTCGTGAGCTCGATCCCGGCGGTCAACCCCTGGGCGACGTCGTGCCAGTGAAGCTCGAGACCGGGGACCACGCGCTCCAGCACGATCGTTCCTCGCCCGCCCGGGCGCCGGAGGAACCCTGGGGCGCGGCCCCGCACGACCTCCCACCGGGCTCCCTCGGCCACCCCGCGCCGGTCCGGCGTCACCCCGGTGTACGCGGGCCACCAGTCCGGGAGATGGAACGGCTCTGCCACGAGCGCCCAGACGTCCTGGCGGGGAGCGAGGAGCTCTCGCTCCGCCTTCGCGGTCAATCGAGGCCGAGCAGCGAGCGGACGCGGCTGCCGAGGAGCGAGAAGAAGTGGCGGAGCTCCGGCGAGGCCGCCACCGCGGTGACCACTGCCGTGAGGCCGGCGAATCCGAATGCCACGAGCGGCCCGACCCCGACGCGACTCTGGAAGAGCTTCGAGACCCCGCGGGCGTCGACGAGCTTCCCGCCGACGCGGAGCCGCGTCACGAAGGTCGACGACATGCCGTGCCGGTTCCGCTCTAAAAACTCGACCAGGTTGAAGTGTGTCCCGACCGCGACGATCAGCTCGGCTCCCTTTTCGTAGGCGAGAAGCATCGCCACGTCCTCGCTGATCCCGGGCACCGGCACGACCACCGACGTGAGCCCGAGTTGCTCGAGCCGCTCGAGCCCGGGCGCGCGCCCGTCTGCGTACGCGTGCACGACCAGCTCGGCCCCGCTGCGCAGCGCCTCGTCGGAGACCGAGTCCATGTCGCCGACGATCACCTCGGGCTTGTAGCCGGCCTCGATCAGCTTGTCCGCCCCCCCGTCCACTCCCACCAGCACGGGCTTGAAGTTTCGGATGTACGGGCGCACGATCCTGAGGTCGCGGGTGGCGTCGGGCCCGCGTGCCACGACGAGGGCGTGGCGGTCCCGGAAGCGGGTTCGAAGCTGCGGCAGCTCGAGGCCCTGCGCCAGCAGCTTTCCTTCATCCCGAAGAAAGCGCATCGTGTTCTCGGCGAAGCCCTCGAGCGCCTCCGCCACGCGTCCCTCCTGGACGCGTAGGGCGTCCTCCAGCTCCCGCACCGTCAGCGCCCGGCCGGACGCGAGCCTCGTGCCGTTCCGATAGAGCGAAGCGCCGCGGACGACGAGAGCCTCGCCGTCGTCGACCTCGTCGAAGAGCTCCGCCCCGGGGACATCGATCAGGACAACGCCTGCGCGGACCAGTGCGAGCGGGCCCGGGTTCGGGTACCGACCCGAGGCGGAATCCGCGACGTTGAAGACGATGCGGACGCCGCTCTCGGCGAGCTCCTCGGCAGAGACGCGGTCGAGGTCCGTGTGGTCGATGATCGCGATGTCGTCGGGGCAGAGCCGCTTCACCAGCCGCTTCGTCCGCCGGTCGAGGCGCGCGGTGCCGGTGAACTCGGTGAACCTCATCGCATCAAAGTTTTGAGAGGAACTCTGCGCCGCCGAGCATCCGCTCGAGCTCCTCCTTCTTGTCGGAGTCAGCAAGCGCCTCGATGCGTGTGTGGGTGGGGTCGCCCGGGACCTTCTCGACGCGAAAATGTGTCTCTGCGGCACTCGCGATTTGCGGCAGGTGGGTGATCGTCAGCACCTGCGCCCGCTCCGCGATCCGGCCGAGCGCCTCCGCGACTGCGTGGGCGGTTCGGCCGCCGACGCCTGCGTCGATCTCGTCGAAGACGATGGTCGGCTCGCCCGCTCCCGCATGCGCCACGGTGCGAAGTGCAAGCGCCACGCGCGAGAGCTCGCCACCGGAAGCGGTCTCTGCGACCGGGGCGAACGGCAGCCCCTGGTTCGGGCGGATCTGGAACGAGACCCCGTCGGCACCGCTGGGCCCAGGGTCTCGGGGCGCAAGCTCGACCCGGAAGTCGCCCTCGCCCATCGCGAGGCCTTCGAGTGCTACGGCGACGGCCTTGGAAAACGGCTGCGTCCCCTTGTGACGTGCTTCCGAGAGACTCGCGGCGAGGCCCTGGACCCGTTCGGTGGCCTGAAGGAGCGCCTGCTCCGCCGCCTGAAGCGGATCCTTCCCCTCCTCCAGGGCTTCGAGCTCCCCCCGCGCCGCCTCGGCTCGGGCGAGGAGCTCTCCGAGGTCGGTCGCCTGGAAGCGCCGCTTCGCCTCGGCGACCCGGTCGAGCTCCTCCTCGACGCCTTCGAGGCGCCCCGGCTCGGCCTCGAGCGCCGTCAGATAGGAACGAACGCTCGACGCCGCGTCCCGGAGCCGCACCTCCGCATCTGCGATCTCCGCCGCGATCTCCGTCAACTCCGGCGCGTACCCGGCCACGCCTGCGAGCACATGCCCGGCGCGAGCCGCCAGTTCGGCGGCACCCTCCCCCTGATCCGGCGCCAGTGCCTCCGCAGCAGTCGAGGCAGCGGCGGCGAGGTCGACCGAATGGCGGAGGCGCAGCCGCTCCGCCTGGAGCCGCTCTTCGCTGCCGGTGTCGAAGCCCTCGGTGCGCTCGACGAGTTGCCGCAGCTCCTCGAGTCGGTGGGCGCGCCCTTCCTCCGCTTCGGCAAGGTCGTCCCGGGCCCGCCGCGCCGCCACGAGCGCTCGCCAGGCGCGCGACAGCTCGGCCCGGCGGCGAAGCTGCTCGTCCCCGACGAACGCGTCGAGGAGATCGAGTTGAAACGAGGGCCTCGACAGGCGTCGTTGCTCGAACTGGCCCGACATGGCGAGCAGCCGGTCGACGGCGAGCGCGAGCTCCTCGCGCGGCACCGTGCGTCCCCAGGCGTACGCGCGCGTCCGACCGTCGGCGAAGACGCGTCGGGCGGCGATCAGACCCTCCTCCCCTTCCGGCCGCAGCTCGCGGAGCGTGGTGAGTTCGTCGCCATCGAGAACGCCCTCGGGAAGGTCGAGCTCCGCCTCGACGTAGGCCTCGGGCGCCGCCGGGCCGACATAGCCCGCGTCTCCGCGTGCGCCGAGCAGGAGGCCCAAGGCTTGCGCCAGGATCGTCTTCCCGGCGCCGGTCTCGCCGGTGACCGCGTTCAGGCCCGGCCCGAAGGCGAGGTCGGCCTCGCGGATGAGGACGAAGTTCTCGATGCGGAGGGAGCGAAGCACTAGATGGTTGGTCGGTAATTGGCGTGGCCGCGGGGACGGGTCAGACCAAGCCAGGGTGTGCCATCGCCCGCAGGCAAGGCTAGAAGCCTTGACAAGGGCGGGGGTGCGACCTGGCGCCGTGTCTGGATCGCCATCCGAGGGTGCGGTGATGGCCGGTCAACCATCTGCCTACGGGAACACCTCGTGGTACCGGGTGAAGAAGCTGACCTCGGGCAGGTGGGCCAGCAGGCTCTTCTCGGAGCCCACGGCGACCTCGAGCGTGTCGCCCGTCGCTAGCTCGGCACAGCCCTGGCCGTCGGCAAGGACCGAGACCGGGCCGTCGACGGTCAGGTTCGAAATCCTGAGGCTTTCCCCCGGCGGAACCACGATTGGGCGGGCGTGAAGCGAATGGGGCGCCACGAAGGTGATCGCCATCGCCTCCAGCCCCCACATCATCACCGGCCCGCCGTTGGAGAGGTTGTACGCGGTGGAGCCTGAGGGCGTCGAGCAGATGATCCCGTCGCAGGGTTGGTCGGCGAGCGTCTCACCGCCGATCTCCCAGCCGAGCTCGATCATGCGACCTGGTCTCGCGCTGGTCGCGACGACGTCGTTGACCGCCGTTTGGGTTTCACCGTCCAGCCGGGCCTCGAGCGTACAGAGGGCCACGACTTCGAAGTCCCCTTCGAAGACGCGCGGCAGCACGGACTCGAGCTCGTCGCCGGGCGCACTCGTCAGGAATCCGACGCGCCCGAAGTTGAAGCCGAAGACCGGCGTGCCGCTACCGAGCTTGGCGCGTAGGGCCCGGAGCATCGTCCCGTCGCCCCCCAGCGAGATCACGACGTCGGCTTCCGCCTCCGGCTCGACGAGCTCGACGCCTCCGTCGGCGGCAACCCGCTCCACGATCGCGGCGGCGGCCGAATCGGTCTCGGACTGCCCATTCGTCATCAAAGCCGCTCGGGCGACGGCGCGAGGCTGCGCGCTCACGGTTTTAGCTCGCGTCGACGACATAGAGGAAGGACTCTCGGTTTCCCTTCGGCCCCGGCAGGCCGGAGTCGACCATTCCGACGACTCGCCCGCCCCAGTCGGGCACCTGGCGGGCGACTCCGTCGACGATCCGCTGCCGCAGCTCCGGATCCCGGATCACTCCACCCTTGCCCACCTCTCCGGGCCCTGCTTCGAACTGTGGCTTGACGAGGACGAGCGCGCGCCACCCGGGTGCGGCGGTGGCGAGCGCCGGCGGAAGTGCCTTGTCGAGCCCGATGAACGAAACGTCGCAAGTGAGAAATGTCGGCGCGAACGGGAGCTGGTCGTCTCGAAGCCCTCGTACGTTCGTCCGCTCGAGCACGGTGACCCTGGGATCCTCGCGCAGCTTCGGATGCAGCTGTCCGTACCCGACGTCCACTGCGCAGACCCTCGCGGCATCGGCCTGGAGCAGACAGTCCGTGAACCCTCCGGTCGAGGCGCCGACGTCGAGGCAGTCCTCGCCGGTGACGTCGAGCTCGAAATGCTCGAGCGCATTCGCAAGCTTCTCGCCCCCCCTCGACACGAAGCGCGGCGGGGTGTCGACGGCAAGCTCGGCAGCCTCGTCGACCGGCGTCCCCGCTTTTGTGAACCCCGGCACGCGGCCGGCGAGCACGAGCGCCTGCGCCTGGGAACGGCTCTCGGCCAGGCCGCGCTCGACGAGGACGACGTCGAGCCTCTTCTTCATGGGGGGAGCCTAGCTCCTTAGGCCCGTCTTTCCCTGATGGCCGTTACGAGCTCGGCGAGAACGGTCGTGTCGCCCGGAAGCACCTGGAGGGATGCTCCGACGCGCGCCCGGGCCTCGTCGGCCAGCTCGCGTGCCCGCTCGAGCCCGTGGAGCGAGACGTAAGTCACCTTCCCGGCGGCCTCGTCCTTCCCAGGGGTCTTTCCGAGCTCCTCGGCGCTACCGGTCGCGTCGAGTATGTCGTCCACGATCTGGAAGAGGAGGCCGAGCTCCTTTCCGAACGCGCTCCAGGGGGCTCGCTCGGCTGCGGGCAGCCCCGCCACGGCCGTTGCCATCACCACAGAAGCCTCCAGCAGCCGCCCCGTCTTCAGCTCGTGGAGCTCCCGCAGCCCCTGGTCGTCGAGAGAACCGTTCGTGGTCACGTCCAGGTACTGGCCGCCGATCATGCCGAGGGTGGCGTTGGCCAGCTCACGCGCGACATCGGGCTCCGGATAGCGCAGGGCAAGGCGAAGTGCCTCCGCAAGCAGGGCATCTCCCGCCAGGATGGCCACGTCCTCGCCGAAGCGGACGTGGGAGCTCGGCTGACCGCGCCTCAGGTCGTCGTCGTCGAGCGCAGGGAGGTCGTCGTGCACCAGGCTGAACGTGTGCACGAGCTCGAGCGAGCACGCGGCCGGAAGCACCTCCTCAGGATCGCGACCCAGCGCCTCGCCCGTGGCCAGGCACAGCACCGGCCTGATGCGCTTGCCGCCACCGAGGAGCGAGTATCGGAGGGCCTCCTCGAGGCGCCCGAGCTCAGCCGTGAACGGAAGCTCACCGAGGAACCGCTCGACCCGCCCGCGAAGCTCGTCAGGGGAGAGCATCCGGGCCTTCCCGCTTGGCGCGATCGATCTCCGACTGAACCTGCTTCGCCAGCTCAGCCATGTCGGCGAGTCTCTCGACCGCGACCTCGGGGTCCTCCGTCCCTTCGAGCTCTGCCAGGGTCGCCTCCAAACGGGCGAGCAGCTCCTGGAGATGGACGACGGACTCGGGCTCGCTCAAGCTGCCTCCTTCGCAAGCTGTCCGAGTATCCCGTTGACGAGACGGCCGGCATCAGGCGAGGAGTACCGCTTGGCAAGGTGCACGGCCTCGTCGATCACGACCTCCCTGGGCGGATCCCCACGGTCGAGCTCGGTGAGCGCGATTCGGAGAATGTTCCGCTCGAGCGCCCCCAAGCGGTCTGCAGGCCAGCCGGTCGACGCCTCGGAGATACGTCCGTCGAGCATGCCCGCATGCGAGCTCGTCGCCTCGGCGAGCTCTTTCGCGAACGGATCCACCTCTCCCTCAAAGAGCGACGCAAGCGGCTGCCCCGTCAGATCCCACTGATAGAGCAGGAAGAGCGCAGTCCGGCGTGCTTCGCGTCGGCCGGTCATGCCGCTGCGGGAGCGAGGGCAGCTAAAGCGGGTGCCGCCTTCTGGATGAAGGTCGTCGTGTACTCACCACTCACGAAGTCCTCGTTTTGCACGATGTCCAGAGCCAGGTCGCGCGTCGTCGCCACCCCCTCGAGCTCCAATTCTGACAGGGCTCGCTTCGCCCGGCCGAGCGCCGCCTGGCGATCCTCCGCCCAGACGATCACCTTGGCCACGAGCGAGTCGTAGAAGGGAGGGATCGTGTAGCCGTCGACAACGTGCGTGTCGACGCGCACTCCGGGGCCGAGGGGCGGACGGAAGCGCGTCACGCGCCCGGGTGATGGCATGAAATCACGCGAGGGATCCTCGGCGTTGATCCGGAACTCGAGGGCATGGCCACGGAGCTCCGCCCGCCCGGTGCTCCGGAGCCCCTCTCCCGACGCGATCCGGAATTGCTCCCGTGCCAGGTCGACGCCGGTCAGTACCTCGGTGACCGGATGCTCCACCTGGAGCCTTGTGTTCATCTCGATGAAGAAGAAGCTTTCGTCCGCGAGGAGGAATTCGAGCGTGCCCGCCCCGCGGTAGCGAAGGGTCTCGCAGGCGCGGCGCGAGGCGTCTTCCATAGCCTCGCGCAGCCCGGGAGCGACGGCCGGGGAGGGCGCCTCTTCGATGAGCTTCTGGTGACGCCGCTGGATCGAGCAGTCGCGCTCCCCCAGGGTCAAGACTCCGCCATCGCCGTCCCCGAGCACCTGGATCTCGACGTGACGCGCGTCCACGAGAGCCCGTTCCACGTAGAGACCGCCGTCACCGAAGTTCGTCTCCGCCTCCGCCGCAGCCGTCCGGAAGGAGCTCTCCAGGTCCTCGTGCGAAGCGACGAGCCGCATGCCTTTGCCGCCACCCCCCGCAGAAGCCTTCAGCAGCAGGGGGAAGCCGACGTCGCCGGCGAGAACCTTGGCCTCGGCGAGCGTTGCCTCCCCGTCGGAGCCGGGGACGAGCGGCAAGCCGGCGGCACGCATTGCCCCCTTTGCCTGCACCTTGTCGCCCATCGTCTCGATCGTCTCGGGCCGTGGCCCAACGAAGACGAGGTCGTTGTCCTCGCAGGAGCGGGCGAACTCCGCGTTTTCGGCCAGGAAACCCCAGCCGGGGTGAACGGCTTCACAACCCGTCGTCGTCGCGGCAGCCACGAGCGAAGGGATGTTCAGATAGCTGAGCGCCGCAGGTGGTGGCCCGATCTGAACGGCCTGGTCGGCGAGCGAGACGTGGAGAGAGTCTCGATCGGCGGTCGAGTACACGGCGACGGTCTCGATACCAAGCTCCCGGCAGGCGCGGAGGATCCGAACCGCACCTTCGCCGCGGTTGGCGATCAGGACGCGGCGGAACACCGCGTTGCCTCCGTCCCGTGACGCGAGCGTGACGGTTCCGGCGCAAAAACGGCGCCACCTGTGACGTTCGCCAAGCTAGGCTCGACGCAGGGGGGAAGTAACTGGGGGGTCCCCCGGGGGAAAGAGAGGCGCATCTAGAGCGCGTCGAGCGGCCGGCCGTTCAGCGGCTCGAGCTCGAAGAGGAGATCGCCGTACTGCACGGGGTGCTCGTTCTCGACGCAGATGCGCCGCACCCGGCCGTCGTGGTCGGCCTTGACCTCGTTCATGAGCTTCATCGCCTCGAGGATGCAGAGCGTCTGGCCGACCGTTACCACGTCGCCCTCCTCGACGAAGGGCGCGGAGCCCGGCGACGGGGCGCGGTAGAAGGTGCCGACCATCGGCGACTCGACCCGAAACACCTCGTTGGAGGCCGGCGCGACGTCGGCCTGGGCGGCGGGCTCGGCGATCGCCATCGGAGCGACTGATCCGGTCTCCGGCTCGGGCGCCTCCTCCCGTCTTCGCACGGTCACTCGCGTCTCCCCCTCTTCGACGGTCACCTCGCCGATCCCGGACTCCTGCACGACCCTGATCAGCTCTCGCAGCCGCTCCGTCCCGAGCCTGTCGAGACCGGCTCCCTCCGGAGCATCCCGGCGCCCGCGGCTCCGCACCGCGCGGAGGAGAGGCTCGGCTTCCTGACCGAAGAGCGCGAGCAGCAGGAGCTCCTCCTCGCTCGCAGCAAGCCCCTCCGCGTCCTCGCGAAGCTCGTCCAGCCTATCCGGCACGCCGTCGTCCCCCGCCCGGTGATCCGGCAGGAGCCCGAGGGCGCGGACCACGACCGGATCGACCTCGGCCGGCGTCCTCCCGTAGCTGCCTTCGATCAGGTCGCGGATCTCGTCCACCACGATCTGCCAGCGCTGCGCCGAAAGAACATGGATGAGGGCCTGCGACCCGAGCACCTGGCCGATCGGCGACGCGAGCGGGGGCCAACCGCACTCGCGTCTGATCTCGGTCAGCTCGTCGAGCACCTCGTCGAGGCGGTCCGAAAAACCCTGCGCGCGGAGATTTGCGTCGAGCTCGGCGACCAGGCCCGCAGGCAGTTCGTATTCGGCCGCCCTCACCGCGACCCGCGGCGAGAGTGGCGGTACGGGATCGTCGCCGAGCGCAGAGTCGACCAGCTCGCAGGCACGCCAGAGGGCGGCAACCTCGATGCCCGTGTCGAGGCCGATGCCTGAGAGCGCCTGCGAGAGCGCCTCTGCGGAAACTCGGTGGATGGAGAGTGCAATCGGATAGATGGCGCAGGCAATGACGTCAGCGTTTGCTCTCGCAGCCTCGATCGAGGCGGCAAGCGCCGCTCCTGCCGCTCCCTGGCAATACAGACCGACCGGGAGTCCGCTCGCCTCGCCGGACCCGCTCGACGAGTATGCGCGCGCGGCCGGGATCGAGGGAGCCCGCCGGGTCGTGCACCAGCGCCCGCGAAGCGCCGAGCTCGTCAAGGTGGTGAGCGCGCTCGAGAAGGACGTCGCCTTCGTCCCCCGGGCCGGGGCTGTGCACGAGCCCGATTGCGAGCTCCTTCCCGGCGCCGCGAATGGCCTCGGCGGCATCCACGAGGTTATCGAGGTCGTTCAAAGGGTCGTGGATCCTGAAGACGTCGATGCCGCTCTCGGCAGCGCTGTGGACGAAACGCCGAACGAGATCTCGGGAGACGGGCCGTGACCCGACCAGGAAGCGCCCGCGAAGCGCGATTCCGAGCGGTGTCTGACATCGCGCTTTCAGGGCTCGGATTCGCTCCCAGGGGCTTTCGACCCCGCGGCGGACGGCCGTATCGAAGCAGCCACCGCCGGAGACTTCGAGGTACGCGAACCCGGCACCGTCGAGGATGTCGGCGAGCTCCAGCAGGCGTGATGTCTCGACACGGCCCGCGAGGGGCTCCTGCGAAAGGAGGCGGATCGTCGTGTCGACGAGAGCGGGCATCGAGATGGCCTAGGCGCGCGACATGTAGCGGCGCTCGCGCGTGTCGACCTTGATCCGGTCGCCCTGGTTGACGAACAGCGGCACCTGGACGACCGCTCCCGTCTCGAGCGTCGCGGCCTTCGTAACGTTGGAAACGGTGTCGCCCTTGACTCCGGGCTCGGTCTCGACGACGGAAAGCTCCACCGAGGCCGGAAGCTGGATCCCGGCGGGCCGCCCGTCGACCGTCAGGAGCATCACCGAGCTCGAGGGCTGGAGGAACTCCATCCCCTCGACCTCGGCCCGAGGGAGGTTCACCTGCTCGAAGGAGGACTCGTCCATGAACACGACCTCGTCGCCGGCGTCGTACAGATACTGAACGCTCTTCGTCTCAGTGTGGACGCGCGGCATCTTCTCGCCGGCCCGAAAGGTCTTGTCCACGACCGAGCCGGAGTCGAGGCTCTTCAGCTTCGTCCGCACGAAGGCGCCGCCCTTCCCGGGCTTCACGTGTTGGAACTCGACGATGCGCCAGACCTGCCCGTCGAGCTCGACGTGCATGCCGTTTCGGAACTGGTTTGTGGAGACGACCTCGGCCACGGAGGGCCAGTTTAGATGGTTGATCGACAACTACCCGCGGCCACGCCGATTACCGATCAATCAACATCTACGCGAGCGTTACGAGATCCTTCGTGAACGGCGTCAGGAGCTCGGCGCCGTCTTCCTCGACGATCACCAGATCCTCGATCCTGACGCCTCCCTTGCCTGCCAGATAGACGCCCGGCTCGACCGTGACGACGTTTCCCGGTGCGAGAACGTCCTCCGAGAAGTCGGAGAGAACCGGCAGCTCGTGCACCTCGAGCCCGACGCCATGGCCGAGCCCGTGGAGCACGGGGGCGATGCCGGCGGCCTCGATCTCCTGCCGCGCGACCGCGTCGATCGCCCGCGCGTCGCCGCCGGCCCGCACCTCCGCGAGCGCGCTCGCCTGGGCGCTTCGACAGAGGTCGTACGCCTGCACGAGCTCGTCCGGAAGGTGACCCGTCGCGAAGGTCCGGGTGCAGTCAGAGCAGTAGCCGCCGACGGTGGCGCCAGCGTCGACGATCACGGTCTCGTTCTCGCCGATCGGACGCTCTCCCGGATGGTGATGCGGCACAGCGGCATTGGGGCCGCCGGCCACGATCGGACTGAACCCGACGGCGTCCGCTCCCTCCTCGTGCAACGTCTGCACGATCCACCAGGCCAGGTCTGCCTCCGTTCGTCCGACGATGGTCTCGCCGGCCAGACGCTGGTACATCGCGTCGTTCACGGCCGCGGAAGCGCGAACCGCGTCCAGCTCCTCGGGACTCTTGACGGCACGAATGCCCTTCAGCGCGCCCTTCGTCGGGACCAGCTGGACGCCGCTTTCCCGGAGGGGCTCGTACTGGGCGACCGTGACGTGATCTGCCTCGAACGCCACCCCACCCTGGGCGAGGTCGCCGAGCTTCCCGGCGATCCACACGGTGACGTTGCGCTCGGCCTGCAAGGGCTCGACCCCGTCCACGTGCCGTGCAGCCTCGATGTATCGCCCGTCGGTGGCGAGAACGACCCCGTCGGCGCTGACCAGACACGCTGCGTTCGAGCTCTCGAAGCCCGTCAGCCAGAAGACGTTGACCGGGTGCGTGACGAGAAAGCTCTCGGCGCCGAGAACGTCCAACTCCGCGACCAGGCGGTCGATTCGGGCCCGACTCACCGTGGAGCCGCCAGGAGCTCCAGCGCCTCCTTGTAGCCTTCGGGGCCCTTGCCGAGGATGCGAGAGGTGACGACGTCCTCGATCACCGACACCTTGCGCCAGTCTTCACGCTCTGTGATGTCCGAGAGGTGGACCTCGATTACCGGTACGTCGACGATCTCGAGCGCGTCGCGAATCGCGTAGCTGTAATGCGTCCAGGCGCCGGGATTGACCACGACCCCTCCGGCCCAGCGACGCACATCGTGGCACCACTCCACGTACTGGCCCTCGTGGTTCGTCTGGAGGCAACGGACCGTGAGGCCGACCTCTTTCGCCCACCCGTAGATCCGCGTTTCGAGGTCGCCGAGGCCAATGCCGCCGTAGAGCGTTGCGTCGCGCTCGCCGAGCACGTCGAGATTCACACCGTTCAGAACGGCCACCTGCACGGGGCGAGTCTACTTTGCGATCAGAGCATCGAGCTCACGCCGGATGTCCTCGTCGGGCAGCTCGACCGGAAACATCGGCTTCCCGAGCTCCTCGAGGAGGACTAGGCGCGTACGGCCACCAACTGCCTTCTTGTCCCGCCGAAGCGCCGCCCACGCCCGCTCTCCGTCGACCGCGACCGGCTCGGGCCGGAGCAGCTCGTCGATGACGTCCGTCTCCAGGCCCGACAGGCGCAGCGCGGCGAGTAGGCCGAGGGCGACGGCGTCACCGTGGCGAAGCTCGAAGCCGGACGCCGCCTCGAGCGCGTGCGCAAAGGTGTGCCCCAGGTTCAGGATCGCGCGCCGCCCGGTCTGCTCGAAGGGATCCGCAAGGCAGACGGCCGCCTTGAAGGACGCGCAGGATCGCACCATTTCCTCGTCCGGGAGCTCCCACAGGGGCCGCCCGGCGAGGAGCCCCGTCTTGACCACCTCCGCCATGCCGGCGCGCCGTTCCTCGTCCGGCAGCGTCTTCAGGAGCTCCGGATCGATCAAGACCTCCGTGGGATAGTGGAACGCCCCGACGAGGTTCTTGCCCGTGTCGAGGTCGATTCCCGTCTTGCCGCCGATTGCCGCGTCCACCTGCCCGACAAGGGTCGTCGGCCACGCAATCCAGCTCACACCCCGCTTGTACGACGCCGCGACGAAGCCGGCGACATCCGTCGTCGTCCCACCGCCATACGCCACCAGCATGTCGTCTCGGCCGAGCTCGAGTTTCTCCCAGAGCCCCCGCGCGACCTCGACCCGCTTGGCAGGCTCGCCCGCGGGCACCGGATACGTCGTGCAACCGAGGTCGAGAGGATGGAGACCGAGGACGCGCTCGTCTGCGACGAGGGCGTCGGCGCGCACGACGATTGCGGTCGCTGGAGCGACGAGCGTGACCGCCAGGCCCGCGAGAAGGACGCCTTCCAGGTCAGTCGCACTCGCGTCGGCCACGTCGGCGTAGACAGGCGCGCGGGCCTCGTGGAGGCAGCGAAATGCCGCTTCCTCCTGGGCAAGCGGCCGATCTGCACCGCGAACCCGCTCCCAGGCGGTCTCCGGGTCGACCTGAAGCCACACCGTGAGGGCGCGGCGAGGCAGAAGCTTGCGGGTCGCCTCGGAGAGCACCGCCCCGCCGCCCAGCGCGATGACGCCCGGCTCAGGCTCTCGTAGGGCCTCGCTGACAACGGCCTCCTCGATCTCCCGGAATTCAGGCTCGCCCCGCTCGAAGAGCGCCGGGATGGGTCCGTGCAGGCGCTCGATTTCCTCGTCCGTGTCGAGGAAGCGGCGGTCTGTCAGCAGGGCAACCTCGCGCCCGACAGTCGACTTCCCCGCCCCCATGAAGCCGATCAGGACGAGGTGCTTCCCGAGCGCCCCTACCTCGGAGACCAGGGGATCCGCTCCACGTACGCGCGGTAGGCCGCGACGAAGTCTCCGACCGCGTCGCCGCCGAACTTCTCCTTCGCCGCGCGGGCCAGCTCGAGGGCAACACACGCCTCGGCCACGACCGCGAGTGCCTCGACCGCAGCCACGTCGGAGCGCTCCACGAGCGCTTCGGCGGGCTCGCCGGTTGCAAGGTCTGCGGAGCGGAGCGGCCGCATCAGAGTCGGCAGCGGCTTCATGGCCGCTCGGACGACGATTTCCTCCCCGTTCGAGACTCCCCCCTCGATCCCGCCGGCCCGATTCGTCTCGCGGCGGTAGCCGGCCTCGTCTCGCAGGATCTCGTCGTGGGCTTCCGAGCCCCGCAGGCTCGCGAGCGCGAACCCGTCCCCGATCTCGACGCCCTTCACTGCCTGCGTCCCGAGGAGAGTCCAGGCAAGACGTGCGTCCAGGCGGTCCTCCTTCGTCGCGTAGGACCCGAGACCCGGAGGCACGCCCTGGGCTCTGACCTCGACGAGGCCGCCGAGCGTGTCTCGCTCGCCGCGCGCGGCGTCGATCGCCTCGCGGATCCCGTCGTCGCCTTCGGCACCGCCCACGGCAACCGCCGAGCCGCCCACGGTGACGCCGATCTCGTGCAGGAGAGCTTTGGCGACGGCGCCCGCCGCCACGATCACGGCCGTGTGGCGTGCGCTCGCGCGCTCGAGTGCGTTCCGCACGTCGTCGTGCCCGTACTTCATGACACCGGCGAGGTCGGCATGCCCGGGGCGCGGGAGTGTGACCGCCTCCTTGCCCTTTCCGGTCGCTTCTCCCTCGGGCGCCCAGGGGCTCATCCCCCAGGTCCAGTTCTTGTGGTCGCGGTTCGGCACGACCAGCGCGAGCGGCGTGCCGAGCGTGCGCCCGTGCCGGAGTCCGGCCAGAACTTCGACCTGATCGGTTTCGATCTGCTGGCGAGGGCTCCTGCCGTAGCCCTTCTGCCGTCGCGCCAGGTCAGCCTGAATCGCCTCCCGGTCGAGCTCCAACCCAGCGGGGAGGCCGGTCAGGATGCCGACGAGCGCGGGCCCGTGGGACTCGCCTGCCGTACTGAGCTCGAGGGTCACACAGCGAAGCCTAGTGCGGCCCCCGGCCGCGCCTTAAACCCGGATGCGCTCGGCCCGGACTTCGTAGACCCAGACGCGGAGCCGGGGCGTCGCCGTCTGCGCGCTCGCGGGCGGCTCGAGCCCGTAGTGACGGTAAGCGGTTTCCTCCTGCTCCGCGGAGATCGCGAAGTGATCGCCCTTACCAATGACGAGGCCGCGAGTGTCCTGCTCGTCGTACGTCGGAGCGGACTCGATCTGCTCCTTGGTCCAAGGAACGCGAACCGAGTCGCTCTCGTGCGTGATGCCCTGAAGCGGCGCGAGATAGTGGCGCCCCCTGGGAAGACCGTTCCAGATACCGATCCATTCCGGCTGTCCCGTCTGGTCGTCGAGGAAGACGAGGTCGACGTAACCGACCTTCTCCCCGGCACTGTCCTTCACCTCGTAACCGACGAGCGTCTGTAGCTGTTGCTCGGAGTAGGTCTCCAGCATCTCACTCCTCTCGTTTCGTCTCCGTTGTAGCGTGCTCGCCTTCAGAGATCGCGAAACGCATGACTTCCACAGGTGCGGTCACGCCCGTCCAGCGCTCGAAGGACGCAGCGCCCTGTCGGATCAGCACCTCCCGCCCGTCCACGACCGGGTCGCAGCCGGCGGTCCGGGCGGCCTCGACCAGCGCCGTCGGCTCGCCGCCCGGACGGTAGGCGAGGTCGACCACCGCTTGCCCGGCGCGTGGCTCCACCGAGAGCTCGTCGCGAAGCGGCGTTGCATTGACGAGGAGCGTGGCGCCAGCCGCATCAGGAGGCCAAGCAGCCGCAGGCGCGACCTCTTTTTCGGGGAAGAGCGCGAGCAGTCGCGCCGTCAGCGCGTGAGCACGGTCCGGGTCTCGCGCTGCCACGGTCACACCTGCGGCACCGGCGTCGAGGAGCGCTACCGCCACGGCAACTGCGGCGCCTCCGGCTCCCAGGACGAGGACGTGCGCGCCTTCGGCCGCGACCGCGTCCGTCACCGCAAGCCCGTCCGTGCTGGAGCCGAGTACCTGCCCGTCACGGAGCACGAGCGTGTTGACGGACGCGGCACGCTCGGCGACCTCGTCGAGCTCGTCGCAGAAGGACACGATCGCGCTCTTGTGCGGAATGGTCACGTTGGCACCGGCGAAGCCGAGTGCCGTGAGGCCCGAGACGGCGTCCTCGAGGCCTTCTGGCTCGACCGGCAGGGGGACGTAGGCCCAATCCAGCCCCCGCGCCGCGAAGGCTGCGTTCTGCATTCGGGGCGAGAGCGAGTGCGCGACAGGACTTCCGAGCAGGCCGACGAGCCGGGTCTCCCCCGTCAGCAATTCAGCCCCTCGCGGCTGTAATTGTCGAACTCCTCCTGGCTGGCCGTGAAGAAGTGGCTCCTGCAGTCCGGCTTGCGAATGAAGAAGATGTAGTCGACCTTCGCCGGATGCGCCGCCGCCTGGATCGAGGCCAGCCCCGGATTCGCGATCGGCGTCGGTGTCAGCCCGGGGACTTCGCGCGTGTTGTACGGCGAGTCGGAGTGGAGCTGGCTCTCCAGGATCGCCTGCGTCGGCGGGATGTCGAGCCCGTACCGGATCGTCGCGTCGATCCCGAGCGGCATCCTGGCCTTGAGCCGGTTGTAGATGACGGCAGCCACCAGAGGCCGCTCCTTCGGAACCTGGACCTCCTTCTCCACCATCGACGCGATGATGAGGACGTCGTAGGCGTTCAGGTTCTTCGACTTCGCGTACTTCAGGTCGACGCTCTCCCACGCATTCGTGAAGGCATCCAGCTGCATGGTCACGAGCCCGCGTGTGGTGGTGTTCTTCGTGAACGCGTAGGTCGCGGGGAAGAGGAAGCCTTCGAGATGCGGAATCTTGGCCTTGGCGAAGTCGCGCGGCAGAGCGCCTTGCTCAGTCAGCCGCAGGTAGGCCTTCGGGGAGAGCCTCGTCTTCACGTCGCGCTTGTCGAGTGCGATCTCGTTGACGGCCGCGATCCTGGCCGCCATCTCCTTCCGCGTGAACCCCTCCGGGAAGACGATCTTGAGGATTGGCCCCGTCGGTAGGGTCGCGGTCGTCGGGGTCGTCTGGACAGCCGCATCGTCCTTTCCGAGTCCGGCGCTGTCGGCGATCGACCTGATCCCCCAGGCGAGGCCCACGAGAACGAGGGCTCCCAGGACGACGCCGACGAGGCCGGCCGTTCGCCCGCCCCGCCCGGAGCTGCGCCTTACGTGGCGCGGGCGCTCAGCCATGTCAGGTAGCTCGTCAGGAGGTGCGCAGCCGCCGCCGCGTCCTCGGAGGCCCTGCCCGGCGTCGCCTGGGCAAGCCGCGTTGTGAAGCGCTCGTCGAAGCTCTCGACCGGGAGATCCGAGGCCGCCCGGAGTGCGTCCACGAAGGCTTCCGTCTCCTGCGCCTGGGCCCCGTGCTCTCCACGCAGCGTCACCGGCAGGCCGACCACGATCCGATCGACCTCCTGCGCCCGCGCCAGCTCGAGCACGCGCGCGAGGCCCGGCCCGGACGAGGCCCGCTCGACGACTTCGAGAGGCCTCGCGATCGTCCCGGTCGGATCGGAAACGGCCACGCCGGTCCGCGCGGAGCCGTAGTCGAGTGCGAGCACCTTCACGAGGGCGCCGATCTTATGTAAGGGCCTCGATGATGGCCCGTTCGGCCGTCGCGATCGCCTCGCCGAGCTTCTCCGGATCCTTGCCTCCGGCCCGCGCCATGGTCGGACGCCCGCCGCCGCCGCCGCCGACCACGCCGGCCGCCGTTTTCACGACGTCCGACGCACTCAGCCCCCGCTCTGCAACGGACTGGTCGAAGTTGGCGACGAGGTGGACGCGCCCGTTCTCGCGCGCACCGAGCACGATCGCCGCGGGAGCCGCCTTCTGCTTCAGCCGGTCGGAGAGCTCGAGCAGCGTGTCCGCGTCCATCTCACCGACCTCGGCGACGATGACTCGCACGTCTCCCCTCTCCGTCGCCCCGGCGAGCAGGCGTTCGAGGACGTCTGCGCCCACGGTGGGTGCGTCACGGCGCTTTCCCGCCTCCTTGTGAGTGCGCTCGAGCTCCTCCCGGAGCTCGTCGACCTCTTCCGCGCGGGCACGCAGGTACGCGAAGGCCTCTCCGGACGTGACGGCCTCGATCCGTCTGACCCCCGAGCCCACCGACCCCTCCGACAGAATCGCGAACGGGCCGATCTCGGCCGTCGACCGGACGTGCGTGCCGCCGCAGAGCTCTCGTGAGAATCCAGGTACCTCGACCACACGCACGACCTCGCCGTACTTCTCACCGAAGAGCATGGTGGCGCCGAGGGACCTGGCCTCGTCGATCGTGGTCAGGAATGCGTGCACGGGAAGGTTCTCGAAGATCCGTTCGTTCACGATCTCTTCCACCTGGCGGCGCTCGTCGGGGCCGAGTGCCTCGCCGTGCGTGAAGTCGAAACGGAGCTTGTCCGGGCGCACGGCCGAGCCGGCCTGGCGGACATGCTCGCCGAGGACCCGGCGGAGCGCCTCGTGCAAGAGGTGGGTGCCGGTGTGGTTCGCAGTCGTCGGGAACCGCACCTTCCAGGGCACCACGGCCCGGACGCGCTCGCCGGCCGAGAAGCCCTCGCCCTCGAAGAGGAGCACCTGGTCGTCTCCGAAGCGGTAAGCGCCGACGAGCTCTGCGCGACGGCCGTCAGCCTCGACCCATCCGGCGTCGGTGATTTGGCCGCCGCCCGCCGGGTAGAAGGGTGACTCGCGAAGCTTCGCCAGGAAGGTCCCGTCTCCGAGGTCCTCAACGCGGGCGAGCTCGGTCAGGACGTCGGTCTTCTCGTAGCCGACGAACTCCGTCACGAACCCTGCCGCTCGGGCGAAGTCCGCGGCCCGTTGGTCGTGCGTTCCCCCGGCGGAGCGCGACCGCTCCCGCTGCTCCGCCATGAGCCGGCTGAACTCGTCCTCGTCGACCGCAAGCCCGCGCTCCTCGGCCAGCTCCCTCGTCAGCTCGAGGGGGAAGCCGTACGTGTCGTGCAGGCGGAAGGCATCCTCGCCGCTGATGTTCTTCCCGGTCGCGGCCACTTCCTCGAAAAGCCGCAGCCCCCGGGCGAGCGTCTGCGAGAAGCGCTCCTCCTCCGCAGCGAGCACGCGGTGGATCTCGTCGCGATGCGCCGCGAGCTCCGGGTAGGCCTCCCCCATCTGCGCGATCACCTGGTCCGCGAGGCGCTCGAGGAACGGGGACTCGAGCCCGATCCGGCTGCCGTGGGTGATCGCCCTTCGGATCACCCGGCGCAGCACGTACCCTCGCGCCTCGTTCGACGGCATGACGCCGTCTGCGATCAGGAACGTCATCGCCCGCCCGTGGTCGGCGAGGACACGATGGGCTTTCGTCGCCTCCTCGCTCGATCCGTAGACGACCCCGCTCTCGACCGCAACCCATTCCATGATCAGCTGGTAGCCGTCGGTGTCGAACATCGAGTCGACGCCCTGGAGAAGCATGGCGCTCCGCTCGAGCCCGAGGCCGGTGTCGATGTTCTGGTTCGGAAGCGGTGTCAGCGAGCCGTCGACGCCGAGGTCGAACTCCATGAAGACGAGGTTCCAGAACTCGAGAAAGCGGTCGCAGTCGCAGCCCGGCTGGCAGTCTGGCCGGTCGCAGCCGTACTCCACCCCCCGGTCGTAGTAGAGCTCCGAGCACGGTCCGCACGGCCCGGTATCGGCTGCCTGCCAGAAGTTCTCGGCTCGCGGCAAACCGACGATTCGCTCTCGCGGAATGCCGACCCGCTCCCACCCGGCGATGGCAACCTCGTCCTCACCCAGGCCGAGCTCGGGATCGCCGGCAAAGACCGTCGCCCAGAGGCTCTCCTTCGGAAAACCCAGCTTCTCGGTTACAAACTCCCAGGCGAGGTCGATCGCCCCGTCCTTGAAGTAGTCCCCGAACGAGAAGTTGCCGAGCATCTCGAAGAAGGAGCCGTGGCGCGGCGTGCGGCCGACGTCGTCGAGGTCGTTGTGCTTCCCGCCCGCGCGCATCACCTTTTGCGCGGTCACGAGACGCGGTGCCGGCGGCTCCTTCAGCCCGAGGAAGTACGGCTGTAAGGGCTGCATGCCGGCGACCGTGAAGAGCGTCGAGCGGTCCTCGGCCGGAGGGATGACCGAACCCGACGGATGCCGCACATGGCCCTTCTCCTCGAAAAAGGAGAGAAATCCCTCGCGGAGCTCAGCGGTCGTGCGCATCGGATCGATTGTACGGGCGCCGCGCGCGGCTCTAGCCGCGGCGGCGAAGCGCAATGCCGGTCAGGATCTCGCGGACGATCCGGTCGGCGACGAGTGACGTCAGATCGGCCGATCCGACTGCGATCGGTGCCACCTCGACCACGTCCGCACCGACGAGCTCCAGGCCGGCCGCGAGCGTCCGGGACGCCCACAGCAGTTCGGCCGAGGTCATACCACCAGGCTCGGGCGTCCCGGTCCCAGGCGCGAAGGCTGGGTCGAGGACGTCCACGTCCACCGTCAGGAACACAGGCCCCGGCCCCACGGTGGCCAGCGTGCGCTCGACGACGACGCCGATCCCGAGTGCGCGGATGTCGCCCATCGTGAACCCTGTGATCCCGCGTTCGGCCTGCCAGGCGAATTCCGTCTCTCCGGGCCAGTAGCCCCGGAGGCCGATCTGAACATACCGGCGTGGGTCGACCGCTCCGCCCTCGACGAGACGGTACATAGGCGTGCCGTGCGAGAACTCGACCCCGAAAACCTCCGTGCCCGTGTCGGTGTGCGTGTCGAAGTGGACGAGGCCGACGGGCCCCGCGACCGCAGCGCACGCCCGCACGTTCGGCTCCGTGATCGAATGGTCGCCGCCGAGGATTACCGGAAAGACGTTGGCGGCCAGCACCTCCCCGACCGTGCGCTCGATCGCCGCGTGCGAGCCGACCGCATCCGCCGGGACGACGGGTGCATCGCCGAAGTCGACGACACGCAGCTCGGCGAGCGGATCGATCCCCACCTCAACGCTGGGCCCGGCCTGGAGGCTCGCGCCCCGGATTCCGCGCGGGCCAAAGCGAGCCCCCGGCCGGTCCGAGACGAGATCGTCCGTGGGAGCTCCGACGATGGCGACATCCATGCCCGCAAGCTCGGCCGGATCCTCGGTCCACGGGATTCCGGCATACGTCAGCAGGCCCGCATAGTCGGGCTTCCCGAAGGGGCCCCAGCGAGCAGCAGGGTCGAGCATGCGCCGATGCTATGCGGTACCGGGCGGGGCGGAGCGCCTAGGAGGCCTGGCGCTCGGAGTCGTTCGGATCCGCCGCGATCTCCTCCCGCATCTTCTCGAGCGATCGGCGGATCAGCCTCGACACGTGCATCTGGGAAATACCGACCTGCTGGGCGATTTGCGACTGCGTCAGACCGTCGTAGAAGCGGAGGTGCAGGATCTTCCGCTCGCGCTCGTCCAGGACTCGAAGACCCGGGGCCAGCACCGCCCGGTCCTCGCTCACCTCGTACTCAGGCTCGAGCTCGCCGAGCGACTCGAGTGGGTCAAGATCCTCGTTATCGTCGCCCGACGAGGGCGCCGACAGGGAGAGGGTCGAGTACGCCTGTCCGGTCTCGAGCGCCTCGAGCACCTCTTCCTCCTCCACGCTGGCCGCCTTCGCGAGCTCGGGAATGGTCGGTGAGCGCTCGAGCTGCACCGTGAGCTCCTCGATCAGCTTCGAGAGCTTCACGTTCAGCTCCTGGAGACCACGCGGTACCCGGATCGACCAGCCCTTGTCCCGGAAGTGGCGCTTGATCTCGCCGATGATGTTCGGAGTGGCGTACGTCGTCAGCTCGACGCCTCTGTCGACGTCGAAGCGGTCGATCGCCTTGATGAGGCCGATGCACCCGACCTGGACGAGATCTTCCAGCTGCTCGCCGCGGTAGGAGTACCGGCGGGCGAGCGACCGCACGAGCGGGAGGTACTGCTCGATCAGCCGCTCGCGGGCCTCGACGTCACCATCGTGGTGATAGCGGCGGAGAAGCTCGCGGTCAGTCCGCTCCGGTGCGGCACTCACGTGGAGGCAGCCACCCCGCGAGCCGGGTTGCGCTTCGCGAGGCGGAGCCATTCGGTGCCGTCCCTGGACTCGATCTCGACACTCTCCGCAAGCGTGCCGAGCAGCCTGCCGAGGCCGACTCCTTCGCTCTCGTCCACGTCACGCTCCAGATCTCTGCGCAGCACTGGGGTCACGGGGCCGACGCACATCTCAACACCGTCCTCCTCGACGACGAGCTCGAGCGTCACGTCCGAGCCGGCTTGGTAGGCGTCGTTTGCGAGCAGACTGTCGAGCGCGAGCTGGAGGTCCTCCAGATACTCGAACGAGAAGGAGAGGCGGGCTGCGAGGCCGCCTACGACCAGGCGTGCGACGCCGTGGTAGGACTCGTCCTGGGGAAAGGTGACGCTGATCCGGTCGCTCATGGCCCGGGCTCCTCCCGGCCGAGCTCCTCGGCGATCTCGCGCTCCCGGCGCTCGGCGGCGCGCTTGGCCTCCTCATACGCAGCCGAAGGATCGCGGCGCGCCCACAGCGAGGCGAAGCCGTGGGTGATCCCCGCCGCGAGCCCTGAGATCCGCTGGACGGGCCGCGTCACCGCCATCGTGACGGCCCGGATGACCGTGTCGACGCTCTCGGCGGCGTCCACGGCGCTGTCGGTGACCAGATCGACTTTGTCCAGCTGCTGGTTCGTCCGGTCGACGGTGCCGCCGACCTTCTGGATCACCGGGAGCAGCTCCTGCTCGAGCCCCCTGATGAAGCCCGAGAGCCGGCCGACGGCACCCGCCAAACGGAAGCACAGGTAGCCAAGCCCCAGAGCGAGGACCACGAAGAAGACGCTGAGAGCGAACCAGAGGATGTCCACAGCCGATGTGTCCGCGAGAAGCACCGCTCGATCTTAGCCTCAGCTCGCGGACGAGATCAGTCCGGCTCCGACGATCGCCTCGTCGTCATAGAGGACGGCGGCCTGACCCGCCGCGATGCCGTACGCCGGCACCTCGAGGTCGAGCCGAAATCCCCGCTTCATCCGGGTGACGGAGGCCGGCGTCGCGGGCGACCGGTAGCGCACCTTCGCCTCGACCCGGTCTGCGGGCGCGAACAGACGGCCGGTCCGCGAGACGACGCGGTGCCGCGCGAGCGATTCCTTTGGCCCAACGACGAGGGTGTTCGTGCTGGGCTCCGTTCTGAGTGCGTACGCCGGAGCGCCGGTCGAGACGCCGATGCCTCGCCGCTGACCCGGCGTAAAGCGCCAGAAACCGTCATGGCGTCCCAGCTCACGCCCCTGCTCGTCGACGACCGGCCCATCGGCCGCCTCGAGCCCGTGGCGGGTAAGGAAGTCGCGGTAGTCGCCGCCGGCCAGGAAGCAGGCCTCCTGGCTCTCGCGACGCTCAGCCGCAGCCAGACCGGCGTTTCGAGCTTCCTCGCGCGTCTGTTCCTTGCCCTGCTCTCCGAGCGGGAACCAGAGGCGCGGGAGCCAGCGTGGATCAAGGCGGGCGAGCATGTACGACTGGTCCTTGGCGTGGTCGGAAGCCCGCGCGAGCAGCAGTGTGCTGTTCCGCTCGACGATGCGTGCGTAGTGGCCTGTGGCGAGCTTGGGCGCGCCGATCCGGCGCGCGAAGGCCAGCAGCTCTGCGAACCGAAAGCCTCCGTTGCAGCGGACGCAGGGATTCGGCGTCTCACCCCGGGCGTAGCTTCGAACGAACGGCGCCACCACCGCCCGACGGAACTGCTCGCGGAGGTCGAGCGTGAAGTGTGGAAGGCCGAGATCCTGGCACGCATCGCGAGCCGCGGCAACGGCGGAGGGCGAGCAGCACACGCGCTCGGTGTCCGGGCCGCCGGGGTCTGTCCAGAGCCTGAGGGTCACACCCACGGGCTCGAAGCCCTCGTCGCGGGCACGCAGGAGCGCAACTGCGCTGTCGACGCCCCCGCTCATGGCGACGGCAACGCGCCGCTCTCCGGGCGGCGCGACCGCGGCCGGGCCGAGAGCGTCGTGCAGGGCCTCGGCAGCCAGCCTCGGGCCAGGCACGCCTGCTGCCTCGAGGATCGAGAGTCCACGGATGGCCCGGGAGAGCTCAACGACTCCCTCGCCCTCGCCCGTGGCGTCCTGCACACGGCCGCCACGTAGCGTCAGGCGAACCCAGGCCAGGTCGTTCCCGAGGGATGCGTTCCCGATCACGTCCATGCGGTCAACGTAGCGAAAAGAGATACGTGCCCCACCGCGCCGATGATGCTCCGCACGTGAGGAACCTGGCGAGCCAGGTGGGTGCCCTGCCGGTCGGCGCCTGAGCGCGTCCCGGACACAGGCTCCCTTCTCATGTCGTGTTGGTTCAACATTGCGCGCGGAGCCACGCACGCGGTCGAGCACGTGGACGAACTGTACAACTAGTCGGCGAAGCGCCAGCGGATCCGGGTGTCGCCGGCCAGCCCGAGCCGAGCCGCCAACGCACGGGTCACCCCGAAGTCGCGGCCTGGCCCGACAGCGGCGCGGTCGACGACCTCGGCCGTCTCTGTCCGTTGCCCTGAGCGTAGAACGAGTCTTGCCCCGCAAGGCAAGACCGGGTGGACGACGCCCACCGTGTTCGGACCGAGCACCTCTCCGCAGGTTGTCCGGCGGCCCGGGCGGCCTCGAATGCCAACTACCGCCTCTTGCCAGGGTGCCACCGTCTCGGCCTGGTCGGGCAAGGGAGTCACTGTACGACCGTCCTCCCCTCCGAGTGCGAGCGCCCCGAGAGCGGCGAGCAGCGCCACGCCGGCGAGCGCAGCCTGACGCACGAGGAGGGTCGGGCTCACACGGGCTCGAGGGTCTCGAGGAGCTCGCCGAACGATTCTCGAACGAGCCCATCGAACTCGGAGGGCAGCTTGCCCTTTACATCGGCGAACTGGCGGAGGTGGACGAAGAGATAGGACCATTCCTCGCCGCGCTCAGGCTCGAGCCTCGCTTGCTCACGGGCAAGGCTCTCGAGGTCCCAGAGGTTCCATTCCCGGGGGGTCGTGCTCGGCGGCATGCGGACGACATTTGCCGGGGCCCGCAGCGCGGGCGGAGCGACCGGAGCGATTTCATCGGGCGGAGGCCGCGGAACCCCGCGCGGCGGTGGATACGGGGGACTCTGCTCGGCCTCGGGTCCAGACTCGACCTCGACCGGCCGCCGGACTTCGCTCGCCGTGGTTGACGGCTCTGGGAACTCGGTGCGATCGCGCTCGACTGGAGCGGGCGGCTCCCCAGTTGCCGTGGCGCCAGGGGGCTCGACTCGCCGGAGGCTCATCCCGCGCCACGAACGCCTGGCCTTCGGTGCCGGTGCCTCCAACTCGTCGGGCATCGACGTCTCCCCGGCTCCGGCTCCGGCTCCGGCTCCACACGGCTCTCGACGGGCTCCGTTTCCGGTGCCGGCTCGACCGGTTCGGGCTCTGCCGGCTCGGGCTCCTCAGCCGCCACCGGCGGTGCGCTCGCCGAATCGTGATCGGCCTCGACGACAACGGACTCGGGGACGCGCTCGACCACGGATGGCGGGGCCGTCTGGTCCACGGGTGGCAACTCGGGCTCGGGCTCGGGCTCTCGCTCTGGCTCTGGGGCGGGTGGCGGCTCAGGCGAAGCGTCTTCGACCACCAGGTGGTGGTCGAGTCGAGGAGCGGCCAGGCGCGGCGCCTGAGCCTCGCGCCAGGAAACCCATTCGACGAGCCACGCGATTCCGAGGGCGAGCGCCATCACACCGACGACAGCGGGCCACGACAGGTCAGCAAGCCAGGCGGCCACAGCGACCGCCACGAGGAACCCAGCGAGGGCGAGAAGACGAAAGATCGAAGCCGTGCTCGAAAGGCTAACGCCTTTCCGAAACGCGGCTAGGAGACTTCGGGGGGCTTCCGCTCCTGGCCTGACGGACGGCCGGTTTTCCCGCTTTCCGGAGCCTTTTCGTCGGACGCCTCAGCCTCCGCTGTAGGTCCGTCCTCCGACTTGGCCGGCTTCGGGTCAGCGGTAGCGTACAGCTTCCGGCGGGGACGGAGGCGAGGAGGGCGTTTCGGCCCCACCGGCTGTCTCGGGCCTCTCCGGGCCGCGTCGAGCGGCCACCGTCGACTCGGCCGCGCGCACGATTGCGTCCACGGCCTCCCGGATCGCAGGATCGCCGTGGCCGGCTGCAGCCAGTAGCTGCTCGGCGCCGCCACGAGCACGCTGGACGATGACATCGGCCTGGGCGCGAGCCCACTCGAGTGTCTGCTCGACCTCGGCTCGGGCGGCATTCGTCATCTCCGTTGCCTGGTGTCTGGACTGCTCGAGCAGCCGCGCCCCGCTCGACTCGGCCTGACGCATCTCCTGCGAGGAGTCCTTGTTCGCCTTCGTGAGGATCTCGCGTGCCTCCGTGCGCGCGGCGTTCATGATCTCGGCCCGCTGGCGCTCGGTCTCCTGCCTGATCCGGGCGATCTCGGCTTCCTGCTGTTGGAGCTCCATCTGCGCCTCGCGGATCTCCTGCTCGGCCCGCGCCACCTGCGTGGTCGCAGCTTCCTGCGCGTCACGCTCGATCGTGTCGGCGAACTCGGCGGCCGCCCGGATGAGGTGAAGCGTGTCCATGCGGACCGCGTGCCCGATCGGCTCGGCGGTGCCTCTGCGCGGTGCCGCCTGGAGCACCCGAAGGTTCGCCTGGAGAGAGGTGACGTGGCGGCGGAATGCGTCGAAAGCCTCTTCGACCTTGACGCGCTCGTATCCCTGAGCGGCGGTCGGCAGGTCGTCGATGCGCGGCAACGAGGTCAGGCTCGTGGCCGGCTGCGCGCGTCCGGGGTCTTGCGTCGCCATGATCCTCCTTCTGCCTTCCTTCGCGTGCCGCCCGTGCGGGCACGATTAAGTATGCCTGCATCCATCGGCTGGAATCGGCCGCCGACTTAAGCGGGCTCCGTTCGAATGCTGATTCCGAGCTCGCGCAGCTGTTCCTCCCCCACCGGCGAAGGCGCTCCGCTCATCGGATCGATCCCGGCCTGGTTCTTGGGAAAGGCGACCGTGTCGCGGATGTAGGGCTCGTCGGCCAGGACCATCATCAGCCGGTCGATACCGGATGCGATCCCTCCGTGGGGCGGCGCGCCCATGCCGAGCGCATCCAGGAGGAACCCGAAGCGGAACCGCTGCTCCTCCGGCGGGATCGCGAGGAGGTCGAAGATCTTCTCCTGGAGCTCCGGCTCGTGGATCCTGAACGAGCCGCCCGCGAGCTCGACCCCGTTCCCGATCAGGTCGTAGGCCTCCGCGAGCGCGGCGCCCGGGTCGCTCGCGAGCAAAGCCTCCCCTTCCGGATTGGGACGGGTGAACGGGTGATGGACGGCGGTCCAGCGCCCCTCCTCCTCGTCCCATTCGAGCAGCGGGAAGTCGGTGATCCAGAGGAACTTCCAGGCGTCTTCGTCGATCAGCTCGAGCTCCCGGCCGAGGTGCAGCCTGAGCGCACCGAGGACGCGCGAGACCATCGCGGGCTCGTCCGCTGCGAAGAGCACGGTCGAGCCCGGATCCGCCTTGAACGCCTCGAGCTCCGCCTCTGACAGGAATTTCGCGATCGGCGAGCGGGCCTGGCCCTCCTCGTCGTACACGATGTAGGCGAGCCCCTTGGCTCCCCACTCCTTCGCTACCTCCTCGAGCTTCGCCAGCTCGCCGCGCGAGAAGGCCTGAGGCGCGACGAGGAACCGGACGGCCGGGGCGCTCCCGAACACGCCGAACCCCGACCCGCGGGTGACCTGGGTCCCATCCTGGATCTCGAGGCCGAAGCGAAGATCCGGCTTGTCCGATCCGAATCGCCAGTCCGCCTCGTGCCAGGTCATCCGGGGCCATGGCGGCGCAAGGTCGACGCCGCGGCACTCGCGCCAGACCGCGCTGTACGTCCGCTCGATCAGGTCGAAGAGGAACTCCCGCTCCGGGAAGGCCATCTCGACGTCGAGCTGCGTCAGCTCCTGGAGCCGGTCGGCGCGAAGGTCTTCGTCCCGGAAGCACCGCGCGATCTGGTAGTAGCGCTCGAAGCCGGAGATGACGAGCAGCTGCTTGTAGATCTGAGGCGACTGCGGGAGGGCAAGGAAGCGGCCTCGCTGGAGCCGGCTCGGAACGAGGAAGTCGCGCGCTCCCTCCGGCGTCGGCTTACCCATGATCGGCGTCTCGATGTCGACGAAGCCGGCCTCCTCCAAGTGCCGGCGGATGATTCCGACGGCCCGCGCCCGCATCCGGAGATTCCGCTGGAGCTTTTCGCGGCGCAGGTCGAGCCACCGGTAGCGAAAGCGCAGGGTCTCGTCGACGTTTTCCTCGTCCAGCTGGAATGGCAGCGGCGGGCAACGCGAGAGGATCTCGAGCTGGTCGACCTGGACCTCCACCTCGCCGGTCGGCAGGTTCGGATTCACCGCCTCGGGTGCGCGGGCGACCACCTCTCCCTCGGCCCGAAGCACGAACTCGTTTCGGACCGAGTGGGCAGCGCCGATGGCGTCCGGCGCGCGCTCGGGGTTTACGACCAGCTGGCAGAGGCCTGTGGAGTCCCGGAGGTCGACGAAGACGAGCTTGCCGTGGTCCCGCCGGGTCGCCGCCCAGCCGGCCAGAGTGTGCCGCTCACCGATGTGCTCGGGCCGGACGTCGCCACAGCCCAGGTCGCGCCAGGTCGTCATGCGGATTCCAGCTCGAGCAGCCGCCGGGCCACTTCTCCGACCGGCACCGGCGGCCCTCCTGAACGGCTATCGAGGGAGGTGATCGTTGCACCGTCCGCATCGGCCTCGACGAGAAAGCGCGCCTTCAAGCGCTTCGCCTGGGTCAGTTGCCCCTTCTGCGAGCGCCCCGCGTATTCGGCATCACAGCGCCAGCCTGCGCGCCTGAGCTCGGCCATCTGGGCCAGGAGCGCGGGCCGGTCGGCGCCGTGGCCGTAGCCGAAAAAGACGTCGATCCCTTCCGCTTCGACCTCCACCCCGGCCTCTTCGAGGGCAAGCAGGAGCCGTTCGATGCCGGCGCCGAAACCCACGCCGGGAGTCGGGGAGCCGCCGATCTCCTCGACCAGGTAGTCGTAGCGTCCTCCCCCGGAGAGGGTGCTCTGCGCCCCGAGCGCGGGCCCGACGAACTCCCAGGTCGTTCGCGTGTAGTAGTCAAGGCCGCGGACGAGGGTCGGCACGAGCTCGTAGGCGACGCCGTACGCGTCGAGGATGCTTCGCACCGCGGCGAAATGCTCCCGGCAGCCGTCGCAGAGCGACTCGCCGATCTTCGGCGCTGCAGAGAGGGCAGTCCGTACCCCTGCGGGCTTCGCATCGAAATTGTCGAAGACGCGGAGCGGGCTCGTGGCCCGCTTGGCCCGTGTCTCGTCGTCAAGGTCTGCGTCGTGGTCCTCGAGCCATCTCGTCAGGCTCTCGATGTAAGCCGGGCGGCAGTTGCGATCGCCGATCGAGTTCAGCTCGAGCCGGTAGTCCGTGATCTCGAGTCGTCCGAGCCAGGCGTCGTAGAGCTGGATTACCTCGGCGTCGAGCGCGGGATCGTCGGAGCCGATCGCCTCGACGGAGACCTGCCAGTGCTCGCGATAGCGGCCCTTCTGGGGCGCCGAGTATCTGTACATGGACGCGAGCGTGTAGAGCTTCTGCGGCTGGGGCTGGCGATGGAGGCCGTGCTGCACGTAGGCGCGGCAGATCGGCGCGGTCGCCTCGGGGCGCAGTGTGAGGGAGCGCCCACCCTTGTCCTCGAACGTGTACATCTCCTTCTGGACGACGTCGGACCCGGCGCCGGATGTCCGCTCGAAGAGCTCGGTCTGCTCGAAGACGGGGGTCTGGATCCGCTGGTAGCCGTAGAGCGCACAGAGCTTTTCCGCCTCACCCGTGACCCGCTCCCAGAGCGGTTGCTCGGACGGTAGGACGTCGTGCGTTCCGCGCGGCGCTTCGATCTTCACCGTCGGGTGGTCCGCAGCTCGCCGAGGAACGGGTTCGAGCCGAGCTCGGCGCCGAGCGTCGTCGCGGGCCCGTGGCCCGGATAGACCACCGTCTCGGGCGGGAAGCGGTCGAGAAGCGTCGCGATCGACGACTCGAGGACGTCCCACTCGGCACCCGGCAGATCGGTGCGTCCGACGGAGCCCGCGAAGAGCACGTCACCAGAGAAAAGCGATCCGTCGGCCGCGAACGCAAGATGCGCAGGCGAATGTCCGGGCACCCGGAGCGTCTCGAAGGTGATCCCGGCCAGCTCCAGCGTCTCGTCGCCCTGGAGCAGCACGTCCGGGGTGTACGGACGGAGCCTGACTGTCGGGGGCGCGTAGTCGTTGACGTTCTCGAGGAGCGCCCGCTCGTCCTCGGCCATGTGCACCGGCGCACCCGTGCCTTCGGCCAGGTCGGCAACGCCTCCAAGGTGGTCCCAGTGGCCGTGCGTGATCAGAATCGCGGCACATCGAGCCCCCAGGCCGGCAAGCCTGAGACGGATCTCAGGCGCGTCGCCGCCCGGGTCAACCACCACCGCTTCGCCGGCTCCCGGAGAGCGGACGAGATAGCAGTTGGTCCCGATCGGGCCGAGCTCGAGCTGGGTGACGTCGAGGCTCACGGGGAGGTTGAGTCTATCCACGGCCCGGTACACTCTCCGCCCCGATGCAGAGCTGGAATCTTCGTGCAATCGAAGCCCCCGGCGGCAGCCGCTCTCCCTCCGTCCTCCTGAGCGAGGACGAGGCTCGTGCAGTCCTCCTCGCACTCGAGCCGGGGCAGGAGCTGGGCGATCACCAGGTCAAGGAGCACGCCTGGCTCGTCGTCGTGGACGGCTCAGCCCGGATCGGCGGGGGCGGCGAGGAGCTCGACGCGGGCGTGGGAACGCTCGTCCACTTCGAGCCGGACGAGCGCCACTTCGTCCGGAGCGAGGGCGGAGCCCGCATCCTCCTTCTGCTCGCCCCGTGGCCCGGCGAGGGTCACTACCGCGGCCAGTCGAAGTCCGTCTAGGACCCGGCTTGCTGGCGCCGGTGCCGGCGCATGAGCGTGCGATAGACGACGAGGTCGACGAGGTAGCTGAACGGGAGGAAGACCATGATCAGAAGCGCCGCGTTGAAGATCTTCTGAGCCGTCGTCAGGCTCGGCGCCGTTATGTAAGTGACGACGAGGAGCAACGGCCCGAAGATCGCACCCCGCTTGAGAACCCGTGCTACGGATGGAGGCTGGATCGGACGGCCCCGCCGGTCCGACGGTGCGCGTGTCTGCCGCTCACGCTTCTGGGCGGGCGTCCGTTCGAGCTCACGCGGCGACTCGAGGACCTCTTCGCCCTCGTCGGTCTCGACCACGTACTCGTACTCGTGGCGCTGGAGCTTCTCGCGCCGCCGGCGCTGCTTTCGGCTTGGCATAGGCCGATTATGCCGCCGGCCGGCGGGAGCGGCGCCCGACCGGAGGCGGTGGAGGTGCTCGAGGTTGCTTGGTGTCATGGCCACACCCGCTCCCCCGCCTTCACGACGGCGGCGACGTGATCCGTGCCGAGGTGGTAGGCGAGATATCGCCAATCCGGGGCGTTCAGGAGGACGAGGTCGGCGTCGGAACCGGGCGCGATTCGCCCGACGCGGTCGGCGCGCCCGAGGACGTGGGCCGCGTTGACAGTGCAGGCGGCGAGCGCCTCCGCCGGCGAGAGACCGATCTGGGTGCATGCGAGACCGCAGGCCACGGGAAGGCTCTCGCAGAACGCGCTGCCGGGGTTGAAGTCCGTCGCGAGCGCGACGGCCGCCCCCGCATCGACGAGCTCTCGGCCGGGCGGCATCGGCCTGCCGAGGAAGAGCGCCGCCACGGGTAGGAGAACGCCGGTGACATCACTGGCCGCGAGTGTCTGCACGCCCGCCTCTCCGGTTGCCTCGAGGTGATCAACGCTCCGGGCGCCGAGCTCGACCGCGAGTGGGATGCCGCCGGCTTCCGTGAATTGGTCTGCGTGCAGCCGAAGCTCGAGACCAGCGTCGCGGCACGCCTTGAGGTAGCGCCGGGCCTGGTGGACGTCGAATGCGCCCCGCTCGAGGAAGACATCGGCCGCCTCCGCGATTGCCGCCGCCTCCGGCAACACGACCTCGAGTGCAAAGGCCAGGTAGGCATCGGCGTCCGTGAATTCGGGAGGAACAGCATGCGCCCCGAGCCAGGTCGGGACCCCGCCCGCATCGTGAATAGCCGAAAGCATGGCCAGCTCGGTCTCCCGATCGAGCCCGTAGCCCGACTTCGCCTCGAAGGTGGTCGTGCCGTGCCCGAGCATCCAGCCGCGGTGCCGCTCCAGGGCCGCAGCGAGCCCGTCTCGGCCTGCAGCGCGCGTCGCCCGAACGGTCGAGAGGATGCCGCTTCCGGCTGCATGGAGCTCTTCGTAGGTCGCCCCGCCCGAGCGGAGGTCGAATTCGTCCACCCTGTCCCCGGCAAAGCACGCATGCGTATGGCAATCGACGAGCCCGGGAATCGCGCAGAGGCCGCGTCCATCGAGTTCTTCGACGTCGTCGCCGAGCGTCGGTAGCTCGGCCATCCGCCCGACCTCGGAGATCCGTCCGTCGTCACAGAGGACGTAGGCGTCGGCGGTGACGCTGACCTCCCGGAGTCGTGGTCCCCGCAGAGGCGCATCGCTTCCCGCCGGCGAGACGACTTGCGCCAGGTCACGAACCAGGAGAACGGTCATGCGGGCAAGCCTAGAGCCGTCCCCGCCGGTTGGTGAACCGAAATCGCCGGAACACCGAAATCGAGGGTGAACCCACCTCCGTCGAGGCGGGCTCATCAGAGGCCGGGCCGGACGCCGGGGACGACGGCAATGCAGAACTGGCGTCCGGCATTCCGGCCTCAGGCTTGCCGTCCGAGAGGCGAAAGTCCGCTAGGTCTGGTCGCGCGTCGGGATCGGGAGCCCGTGCTCGCGCGCGGCAGCTACTGCGTCCTCGTAGCCGGCATCGGCGTGGCGCAGGACGCCCGTTCCGGGATCGGTCGTCAGGACACGCTCCAGGCGCTCAGCCGCGTCGTCGGTCCCGTCCGCGACGACGACCATGCCCGCATGGATCGAGTTGCCGATGCCGACGCCTCCGCCGTGGTGCACGCTCACCCAGGTGGCTCCTGCGGCCACGTTGACGAGCGCGTTCAGGATCGGCCAGTCGGCGATCGCATCGGAGCCGTCCAGCATCGACTCGGTCTCGCGGTACGGTGACGCGACGGATCCCGCATCGAGGTGGTCCCTCCCGATCACCACCGGTGCTCGGACATCGCCGGACCGCACCAGCTCGTTGATGGCGAGGCCTGCAATCGCGCGAGCGCCGTAGCCGAGCCAGCAGATCCGGGCCGGCAGGCCCTGGAAGGCGACCCGGCTGGGCGCCAGTTCGAGCCAGCGCTGGAGCAGTACGTCGTCCGGGAACAGTTCCGCCAGACGCCTGTCGATCGCGGCGATGTCGTCGGGCTCGCCCGAGAGGACCGCCCACCGAAACGGCCCGATCCCGCGGCAGAAAAGCGGACGAATATAGGCCGGGACGAAGCCCGGATATGCAAATGCATCATCTAGCCCTGCCTCGAGCGCCTCCCCTCTGAGGTTGTTGCCATAATCGAAAACATAGCTGCCCGCCCGGACGAACTCGAGCAGTCCTTGCACATGTGTGACGATCGAGGCACGGGCCCGGCGCAAATAGTCGTCCGAGTCGCGCTCTCGAAGCTCGGCCGCCTCTTCCACACTCAGCCCTGCGGGCACGTAGCCGTTCAGTGGATCGTGCGCGGCCGTTTGATCGGTGACGAAGTCGAAGGCCTCGCCGCGCCGCGCGAGCTCCGGCACGATCTCCGCTGCGTTCCCGAGAAGGCCGACCGACAGCGCTCTGCCCTCCGACGCCGCAGCCCGAATCCGGGTGAGCGCGTCGTCGAGCGACGTCGCCGCCTGGTCCAGGTAGCGCGTCTCGAGACGCCGATCGATGCGCGTCGGATCGACCTCGATGCAGAGGCAGGCCGCGCCGGCCATCGTGGCGGCAAGCGGCTGAGCGCCGCCCATGCCGCCCAGCCCGGCAGTCAGAATCGTTCGCCCGGCGAGGTCGGCGGTGCCGAAGTGCTTCTCCCCGGCCGCTGCGAACGTCTGGTACGTGCCCTGGAGGATCCCCTGGGTGCCGATATAGATCCAGCTCCCGGCGGTCATCTGGCCGAACATCGTCAAACCCTCGGCCTCGAGCCGCCGGAACTCCTCCCAGGTCGCCCACTTGGGGACGAGCAGCGAGTTCGCGATCAGGACCCGCGGCGCTCCTGCATGCGTGCGGAACACCCCGACCGGCTTTCCGCTCTGCACGAGCAAGGTCTCGTCGTCACCGAGTGACAGGAGGGAACGGACGAGCGCGCGAAGCGCCTCGTGATTCCGCGCCGCTTTCCCTGAGCCCCCGTAGACGATCAGCTCCTCCGGCCGCTCGGCAACCTCCGGATCGAGGTTGTTGAGGAGCATCCGGAGTGGTGCTTCCGTTGCCCAGGAGCGAGCGTTGAGGGTGGTTCCGCGAGGCGCGCGAATTGCAGAGAGGTCACTGCAAAGCTCCTCGACCAGCGCGTCGACCGATCCGACCGTGCTCAAGCGAGCTCCCCGATCTCGTTCTCGACCGCGGCTACGAGCGCGCCCGATCGGATTGCCTCGGCCACCAGCTCGATGTCAGGTGCGAGTGGACGATCCTCGTGAACCGTCGGGGAGAGCGACCGGACCTGAGCGTGTGCCGCCCTTGCCCCCGGCCCCGGCTCGAGTGGCGCCAGGAACTCGACTCCCTGCGCCGCAGCGAGGAGCTCGATCGCCAGCGCTCGTTCGCTGTTCGCGAGCACCTGCCAGAGCTTCAGCGCTGCCGCATTCCCCATCGAAACATGATCCTCCTGGCCCGCGCTGGTCGGGATCGAGTCGACACTCGCCGGATGGCACAGAACCTTGTTCTCGCTCACGAGCGACGCCGCCACGTACTGAGGGATCATGAACCCGGAGTTCAGGCCACCGTCATGGGTCAGGAAAGCCGGGAGCCCGTCCGAGAGCGACGGGTTCGTAAGCCGCTCGACGCGGCGCTCCGAGATGGAGGCGAGCTCGGCCAGCGCCATCGCCATTCCGTCGAGGGCGAAGGCCAGGGGCTGACCGTGAAAGTTGCCGTTCGACAGGAGCTCGCCGCTCTCGGCGAAGACGAGCGGATTGTCGGTGGCGGCGTTCAGCTCGACCTCGACAGTCTGCTCCGCGTAGACCAGCAGATCCCTGCAGGCCCCGTGGACCTGGGGCGCGCAGCGTAGGGAGTAGGCGTCCTGGACCTTGTCGCACCAACGGTGGGACTCGATGATCGCCGAGCCCTCGACGATCCGGATGACATTCGCTGCCGACGCCGACTGTCCCTGGAGCGGGCGGAGCGCCTGGATCTCCGGCCGGAAACTGACCCGCGAAGCCTGGAGCGCCTCGACGGAAAGGGCACAGGCGATGTCCGCAGCCTTGGCAAGGCGCCGTGCCCGCACCAGGCCCAACGAGCCGATCGCGCTCATGAACTGGGTCCCGTTGATGAGCGAGAGCCCTTCCTTCGCTTGCAGCCGGGTCGGCTCGAGGCCCGCGTGAGCCAGGGCCTCCGCGCCCGTGACCCGGTCACCGTCCAGTAAGGCCCACCCCTCACCGACCAGAGGAAGCGCCAGGTGCGCGAGTGGCGCCAGGTCCCCCGACGCACCGACGGAGCCCCTGCCCGGGACGTACGGGAGAACGCCTCGATTCAGACACTCGAGCAGGAGCTCGACGGTCTCGACCCGTGCGCCCGAGTAACCCTTCGCAAGCGCGTTGGCACGAAGCACCATTGCCGCGCGGACAACCTCGTCGGGGTACGGCTCCCCCACGCCACAGGCATGGCTTCGAAGCAGCCGAAGTTGGAGCTCCTCGGAGAGCTCGGGTGGGATCGAACGGGACACGAAGCGGCCGAAACCCGTGTTGATCCCGTACGTGTGCTCGCCGGAGGCCTCGCTCGCGGCTCGCTCGACGACCGCCCTGGCGGACTCCATCTTCTCCCGCGCGTCGTCGGAGAGATCTGCCCGCGTGCCACCGACGGCTACGCTCCAGACGTCGTCGACGGTGAGATCCTCCCCGTTCAGCGAGACGGCCGTCGCAAGCGCCACGCCATCCAGTCTAGTCTCGGAAGACGGGAGGATTGGGGCGATCTACGGAGCGAGGGAGGCGAAATGCGCATCATCGTGATGAGCGACATGGAAGGCGTTGCCGGGATCGTCAAATGGGAGCAGGTTGAGGGTGGCGAGTCACTCTACGAGGAAGGGCGCAAGCTCTACACCGAAGAAATCAACGCCGTCGTCCGGGGCGCACGCGCCGGCGGCGCGACCGAGATCGTCGTCATGGACTGCCATGGAGCCGGAAAGGGCTGGACGTTCAACTCGCTCCTGCCCGAGGCGCTCGATCCGGGGTGCGAGTGGGTCGTGGAGAGCGAGTGGACGCAGTACACCGAGTTCCTCGAGCAGGGGTGCGACGGAGCGCTCCTCGTCGGCATGCACGCGCGCGCGGGAACGGCAAAAGGTGTGCTGAACCACACGGTCTCCGGCTCGGACTGGCACAACCTCTGGTTCAACGACACGCTAGTTGGAGAGACGGGGATCAACGCCGCTCTCTGCGGCACCTGGGACTGCCCGGTGCTGATGATCAGCGGGGACGACGCGACCTGCCGCGAAGGCGTCGACCTGCTCGGCGACGGCCTCGTGCCCGTTGCTGTGAAGCAGGGGCTCGGCCGCTTCAGTGCCCGTCACCTGCCACTCGTCCGGGTCAGGGAAATGCTCGAGGACGGAGCGCGGCGGGCAGTCGAGGGCCGCGGGTCGATTGAGCCGTACGACCCGGGGCGACCCTGCGAGATCGTCGTCGAGTACACGAAGTCGGATCTGGTGGAACCGTTTCAAAACCGAGCGGGCATCGAGATCCTGGAGCCGCGGAAGATCGCGTCCCGGGCCGACGACTGGTGGACCGCGTGGCGCCAGTTCTGGCAGTTCTCCCTCTAGGCCGCGTCGCGACGACGGGTGCACCCGCCTAGTCTTCGAGCAGCCTGAGCTCGAGCACGTGGCGCGCGTCGAATCCGTCGATCTTGAGTATCGATTCGGCCGCCGCGATCGCTGCCCCGGCCGGCATGAGGCCGACGAGCTCGCTGCCCGCGACCTCGACGCCGCGTGACGTGGCTTCCGCCTTGATGCGCTCAACGATTTCGTGCAGAGCCGAGGCCTCCCAGTCAGTGACGTTCATGCTGACCTGTACTACCCCGGCCGTGGGCAGGTCGAGACCGAGTGCGCGGACGCCCGGGAACCCTCCGTCCCGCTCCCGGACGATCGCCGCGATTGCCTTCGCGCAGTCGACGTCCTGCGAGTGCAGGTTCACGTTGAAAGCAATCAGTGGCCGCCGGACCCCGAGAACGACTCCTCCCGCCGTCGGGTGCAGGCGGGAAGGCCCACGGTCCGGCGTGAGCTCTTCAGCGTCCATTCGTCGCTGGAGCTCCTTTGGACCTCCGCGCCGCAAGAATGCGGGCTCCAGGCCATCCTCGGTCAGACGCCCGTAGAAAAAGACTGGGAGCTCCAACTCGTCGCCAAGTCGGTCGGCGAGCGCCAGAGCTGCTTCACGCGCGAGCGCCTCGTCCTCGGGGCGGATGGGGATGAGCGGAACCACGTCTGCCGCTCCGATCCGCGGATGGGCGCCGACGTGGACTCCGAGATCGATCCGTTCGACAGCGGCGTTGATCCCGGTGAAAAGGCTCTCGACGAGCTCGTCGCCCGACCCGACCAGCGTGTAGACCGAGCGGTGGTGATCCGGATCCACGTGAACGTCGAGCAGTCGCGCCGGATCCGAAAGGGCATCACGAAGAGCGTCGACCACAGCGGCGTCGCGCCCCTCGGAGAAGTTCGGCACCGACTCGAGCGGCAGCGGCACCGCGCAAGCATACGGCGCTCCGGGAGCGCCGGTGGTCCAGGGAGCCGGTCCGGGCCGCCCTGCCTTTTCCGCCTTCCTGACCTGGTTGCCCCGGCCTCCTCCCGTGATCGACACTAGCGAGGAAACGCACGCGCGTGGCGCTCAAACGTCGCATGTTTGCAGCGATTCTGCGGAGGAAGCGGTCGGGAAGGCGCCCGCTACACTCGACGTTGTGGACGCTGTGGGCGCTTCTCATCCCTACCTCCGGACGTTCGGCCGGCTTCTCGGCTTCCTGCGCCCATACCGCTGGTCCCTCGCCGTCTCGGTCGTCCTGGCGGTGGGGTCTCAGGTTGCCGGTCTCGCGATCCCGTGGCTGACCGGGAAAGTGATCGACGACGGCATCAGGCCGCACGACACGCGGACGCTCGTCATCCTCGTCTCTCTCATCGCGATCGCCGGGCTCGTCCGTGCGCTCATGCTCGTGGGCCGCCGCTTCATCGCCGGCCGGCAGGCGCTCGGAGTCGAGTTCGACATCAGAAACGCGCTCTACGCACACCTCCTTCGCCTCTCGTGGGGCTTCTACGACCGCCACCAGACGGGGCAGTTGATGTCGCGGGCGACCGTAGACCTCCAGCAGGTCAGGTTCTTCCTCGGCTACGGCCTCATCTTCTTCGGGCAGCACATCCTCACCATCGTCGCGACGACGGCGATCCTCTTCGTACTCGACTGGGAGATCGCGCTGATCGCGCTGGCGATCACACCCGCTCTCATCGCAATCGCGTACGTCTACTCGCAGTCGTCGCATCCGATCCTCCGCGAAGTGCAGCAGCGCATGGCGGACATGACCACCGTCGCCGAGGAAAACATCGTCGGCGTCAACGTCATCAAGGCGTTCGCTCAGGAGCCGCAGGAGGAGGAGAAGTTCGCGAGGCGGAACGAAGCGGTTTTCGCCGAGTCCGTCCGGGCGACCCGGCAGCGCGCGTTCTATGTCCCGCTCCTTTCCTTCCTGCCCATCCTTGCACAGGCCGCTGTGCTCCTCGTCGGGGGGCACCGGGTCATCGCCGGGGACCTGAAAGTAGGCGAGTTCATTGCGATCAACGTCTACGTGCTCCTGCTGGTGATGCCGCTCCGGATGCTCGGGATGTGGATCGGCACGAGCCAGCGAGCCGTCGCTTCCGGCGAACGGATCTTCGAGGTGCTTGACGAGGTGGAGGACGTCACGAACGCGCCCGATGCGAAGCCGCTCCCACCGGGCGAGGGGCATGTTCGCTTCGACCAGGTCACGTTCGGCTACGAACCTGAGCGCCCGGTCCTCCACGACGTCGACCTCGAGGTGGAGGCCGGCCGGACGATTGCGCTGATCGGACACACCGGTTCCGGGAAGACGACGCTCACCTCGCTTGTCCCTCGCTTCTACGATCCTCAGCAGGGCCGGGTCCTGCTCGACGGCGAGGACGTTCGCGGCCTCAAGCTCGAGGAGCTTCGGGGTGCGATCGGGATCGTGTCCCAGGATCCCTTCCTGTTCTCGACGACCGTACGAGAGAACATCGCCTTCGGAGCACCCCTGGCAACCGACGAGGAAATCGAGCGTGCCGCGCGCATGGCCCAGGCTCACGAGTTCATCGCCGAGCTTCCGGACGGCTACGACACGGTCATCGGGGAGCGAGGGATCACGCTCTCGGGCGGGCAGCGTCAGCGAATCGCGATTGCCCGCGCCATCCTCCTCGACCCCCGCGTGCTGATCCTCGACGACGCGACCGCATCGGTGGATGCCACAACGGAGTCCAAGATCCGCCTCGGCTTGCGGGAAGCGATGAAGGGGCGAACGACCTTCATCATCGCGCACCGCCTCTCGACGATCTCGCTCGCGGACGAGATCGTCGTCCTCGACCACGGCACGGTAACTGCACGCGGAACACATGACGAGCTGCTCGGGACGAGCCCCGTCTACCTCGAGATCTACGAGCACGGTCTCGTCGAGCTCGAGGTGGCCCGCGACGTTCAGGAGGCCAGCGCGTGAGGATTCATCAGCCCGGAAGCCATCTGACCGACCGGCGCGGCGCCGAGGTCGACGACTGGAGCTGGAGCCGCACCGCGCGTCGGATCGGCGTCCTCGTCAGCCTCACCAAGCCCTACCGCACCCGTACCTGGCTGGCGATCGTCTCCTTGCTTGCGGCGACGGCGACGACGCTCGCCCCGCCCTTCCTCGCGAAGCTCGCCATCGACGAGGGGATCGGGAACCGCGACGTGGGGATCCTCGGGTGGATCGTGGCGGCGTTCCTCTTCGCCGGACTACTGAACTGGTTCGCCGGCATGGCGCAGACCTACTACACGGGCTGGGTCGGCGAACGGATCCTGGCCGACCTCCGAAAGCGGCTCTTCGCCCACCTCCAGCGGCTCTCGCTCGGGTACTACGAACGAAACCGCGCCGGGACGATCATCTCCCGCCTCACGAACGACGTCGAAGCCCTCGACCAGCTCGTCACGGACGGTGTCACGAGCCTGTTCCAGAACTCGCTGACGCTCTTCGGCTCGGTGATCATCCTCTTCTTCCTCGACTGGCGGCTCGCACTAGCGACCCTCTCCGTCTTTCCGCTCATGAGCATCGCGACCGCGATCTTCCGGCGCCGGTCGTCGCGCGCCTACCGCCGCGTGCGGGAGCGACTTGCGGGGGTCACGGCCACCCTCGCGGAGAGCATCGCGGGCATGCGGGTCGTCCAGGCCTTCACGCGGGAAGACCACCATGCCGCCCACTTCCGCGCCGTGAACGAGGAATACCGCGCGGCGAACCGCGAGACCGTCGTCCTGAACGGGCTCTACTTCCCCTTCGTCGACTTCCTCTCTGCGGCCGCCACGTCGGTCGTGCTCGGCTATGGCGGCTACCTGGCCTTCGACGGCTCGATCGAGATCGGGACGCTCTTCGCCTTCATCGGCTATCTGTCCAACTTCTTCGACCCGGTCCAGCAGCTCTCGCAGCTCTACAACACCTTCCTCGCTGCTGTAGCCGCGCTCGACAAGATCATCGACGTCCTCGACGAGGAGCCCGAGATCGTGGACCGCGCCGACGCCATCGACCTTCCGCAAATCGACGGCTACGTCCGCTTCGAAGGCGTGCGCTTCGGCTATCGCACCGGCCCCGAAGTCCTCCACGGAATCGAGCTGGACGTCCCGGCGGGCACGACGGTCGCACTCGTCGGTCACACCGGCGCGGGCAAGTCGACGATCGCGAAGCTGCTCGCGCGGTTCTACGATCCCCAGGAAGGCCGGATCACGATCGACGGCCACGACCTCCGCGAGGTCGCCCAGGCGAGCCTCCGCAGACAGCTCGGTGTCGTGCCCCAGGAAGGCTTCCTGTTTGCCGGCACCGTTCACGAGAACATCCTGTTCGGCCGGCCCGGCGCAAGCCCGGAGGAGGTCGCGGCTGCGGCGCGTGCGGTCGGTGCGCACGAGTTCATCCTTGAGCTCGAGGACGGCTACGAGACCGAGGTCGCTGAGCGCGGAGGCCGCCTTTCGCTTGGCCAGCGCCAGCTCGTCGCCTTCGCCCGGGCGCTTCTCGCCGATCCGCGCATCCTCATCCTGGACGAGGCGACGTCGAGCGTGGACATCGGGACGGAGCGGCGCATCGAACGTGCCCTGGCCACGCTCCTCGCGGGACGCACCGCGTTCATCATCGCCCACCGACTCTCGACGATCCGAAACGCCGACCGCATCATCGTCCTGGAGCACGGACAGGTAATCGAGGAGGGGACCCACGACGAGCTGCTCGCCCGCGAAGGACGGTATCTCTCGTTGTACGGAGACTGGGCTTCCGCCGCCGCATGATCTAGAGTCGCACCTCGTGAGCCCGACGGCAGTTCTCGGAGAGGCGTGGAGCCTCTACAAGACCCACTGGCGGCATCTGCTCCCGATCGCCTTCGTCGTCTACCTCCTGCTCTCGCTCTTGACCCTGCTCCTCGTCCTGCTTCTCGGGTGGCTGGGCGTCATCGCGTCCTTCTTCGTGTCGCTGGCGGGCACGTTTTGGCTTCAGGGCGCGTTGGTTGTCGCGGTCGAGGACGTCCGTGACGGGCGCGCCGACCTTTCAATCTCGGAGACGTTGAGCAGGGTTGCCCCACGCTTGAACGCGCTTGCAATCGGTGGCATCCTCGCCGCGCTCGGCATCATCGTCGGGTTCATCCTGCTGATCGTTCCGGGCTTGGTGTTGCTCACGTGGTGGGTGCTCATCGCCCCGGTGATCATGCTCGAGGGCCGGTCTGCCACGGAGGCTTTCGGCCGCAGCCGTGAGCTCGTCCGCGGCCACGGTTGGAACGTCTTCGGGCTGATCGTCCTGTCGATCGTGATCCTGTTCGTTGCAGGCATCGTGCTCGGTATTGTGCTCGCCCTCGTCCTGAGCTTCCTGCCCGACGAGCTCAGCTCGTACATCAGCAACGTGGTCTCGAACACGCTTCTGACGCCGTTCGTCGCGGCTGCGTGGACGCTTGCCTACTTCCACCTGCGCGAGCAGAAAACTGTGACTGCGCCCGACTATCAGACACCGAATCTCGAGGCCTGAGTCGCTAGACTAGGCCCTGCCGGTGCGGGATCGTCTAATGGTAGGACGCCTGACTCTGGATCAGGTAGTCTAGGTTCGAATCCTAGTCCCGCAGCCTCCGAAACCCGCCGCTAATGGCGGGTTTTTCGTTTGGGCCGGCTGTGGGGTAAGGTGGCGTCCACCTTGGCCGGTTCGCTAGCCCCGCGCACCGTCCTCGTCGTTGACGACGATGCGCCGCTGCGGGCACTCTGCCGCGCCACACTCGACGAAGCCGGGTTCCGCGTGCTCGAGGCCGGCGACGGCGACGAGGCGCTCGAGGTGATCGGGCGCGACCGCCCCGACCTCATCCTGTTGGACGTGATGATGCCACGCATGTCAGGCTGGGCGGTCGCAGCCGAGCTGTTGGCCGAGCCGGCTACCGGCACGATCCCGATCGTGTTCATCTCCGGCCGCAGGGACCCGGGAGATCGGCTCCGAGCGCAGGAGCTGCGCGCCTCCGGGTACGTGACGAAGCCCTTCGACCCGGTCGGCCTCGCGGAGACGGTCGCCATGGTCCTCGACGAGATCGAACATGGGAAGCGAGAGCCGGCACTCGCAGAGACACTCACGGCGCTCAAGGCCGAGCAGGCACACGAGGCCAAGCAGCCTCGCCATTGACTGGGAGGCCTGTGCCTGGCAGCCTGTGGGGCTCGGGTCTCGACTGAAGGGGACAATTGTGCGTCGGCAAACCGGCAGGAAGTGGATCAAGCTCGGAATCGTCGCGGTGATCATGCTCGCCCTCCTCGGCGGCGCGTCCGGAAGCTCGGCGCAACTGCCCTCGATCGTGCCGGACCTGGCGCAGAGCACCCCCTGTCCGCCTGCCTCCGGACGGCTCTACTGCGTCGACCTGACGACGTATGACGGATTCAGCCGAAACGGCGGCGTCGAGGTCGACGTCCAGCTCGAGAACTGGTCCACGAGTTCGCTGACGAACCCCGGCGTCGCTCTTGTCGCCTCCGCGATCGGCACGGGTGCGACGAACCTCGAGTTCGTCGCGTCGAGTCCTTCCCTCTGCTCGGCCACGGCGGCTGGCGCGACCTGCTCGTTTCCGAACCTGGCCGGCGTCGCCAAAGGCGCAACTTCACCGGCGAAGTCAGCTTTCGTCCGGCTCTACTTCGAGATCGCCGCCGACCCCCTCGTGACCGGCGTCCGCTTTACGGCAACCGGGGTTGCAAAGGAGAGCGGCAACGACAGCACCGGCGCTGCGAACGAAGAGATCCGGTCCGTGACGGGCGACGTGAGCTTTGGCACTGACCCGACGTCCAGCGCGACGGTCGCGCTCGGCGGCAACAACGTGAGCTTGAGCGGCTCACATAATGCTCTGCCGTCGAACGTCAACTTCGCGGTTCCGCCCGGAAGCAATCCGTTCCTGGCCCGCTTCGCTGCCGAATCAGGCCCGACCGAGTGCTTCGGCGGCATCACCTGCACGGGGCTCGAGCTGATGACCGACCTGAGCGGCGCACCGGCCGGCGCCTTCTCGTCCGGGAACCAACTCCTCTGGACCTCGATCGTCAACGCGATCAACACGAACCTCTTCGCCATCCACTACTACGACCCCGTTTCCGTGACCGCCACGCCGCCGAGCACGCTTACGTCGAGCGCCGGTCTCTCCTCGTGCGACGGCGTCACGTTCGCGACCGCACCGGCCGGCCTCTCCGCGAACGTTGACTACTACGTCGTCAAGGCGAGCGGATCGTCGTTCGGAGTCGCCACTCGCGCGAGCGGGAAGCCGCTGTCCTTCACCGGAAGCGGCGCGTTCTCGGCGTCCTGCATCCGGATCATCGGCGACCAGAAGAGCGAGCAGGCAACTTCTTGCACGGCCCCCCCGTCGACCACACCGGCGCTCTTTGCGACCAAGATCAGTAGCTCGGCCATTCGCGTGTGCCTGTGGGATCGAGGGAACGGCCGAATCCACTACTAGGCAGTAGTCAGCGCTCCTCAGCCACGTCCCTCCAGGCGGCGAGTTGGGCTCGCGCCCGCTCGGCGGGCACCGACGCGCCTTTCTGGTCGTAGAGCGCCAGAGCGTCCGTGAGCAGCGCGCGCGCCTCGTCGTGCTCCCCGGCCAGCGATAAAACCTCGGCGCAATCGCGCAGGCTGTCCGCACGCCAGAGGGGCGCGTCGGTCGGGTGCAGCAGGTCGACTGCGTCCCGGGCCAGGCGACGCGCCTCGGGAAGACGCCCCCCGTCGCGCGCGAGCGTCTTCGCACGCACGGACCGCCAGACGGCCTGCGTCCAGAGATCGTCAGCCGGCGCGAGCTGCTCTGACCTGCGCGTGAAGTCTTCGGCCTCGTCATATCGAGCCTGGATGTAGAGCGCCTCGGCCAGCAGCGCGGCGATGCTCGAGGCGAAATAGGTCTCTCCCATCGCGGTGAGGGTGTCGAAGTCGCGCCGGAGCTCGTCCTCTGCGGCGGTCGCGTCTCCGGCGAGCAGCTCGACCGGACCAGAGTGGCTCGACATGGAGTGAGCATGAACGCCGGCGCCGGCGTCCTCGAGCGTCGAGCGTGCTCTTCTATAGAGCATCCGCCCCCGGTCGACGTTACCCCGCAATGCCTCGAGCTCGGCGAGGAGCGCCAGCACGATCCCCTCTGATCGCTTGTTGGGCGCGGCCAGGTCGAGGGCTTCCTCACAGTGGCCGATCGCAGCCGCAACGGTTTCCGGGCCGTACACAGCGGCAATTGCCTTCGCGGTGACTGCCCGTGTCTGCGCCCTGCGGTCGCCGGCAAGCTTCGCGTGGTAGAGATCACGCTCGCCCGCGCTCAGAAAATCGGCGAAACGGCACGCGGTCCCGTGCGCCAGGCAGAGCAGGCGATAGGCCTTCGCGAGCCCGGCATGGTCCTCGATCGCCCCAAATACCTCGATGGCTCCCTCTGCCTGAGGCACGACCGCGTCTCCCCAGGCCTCGTCCTCATGGAAGCGGCGGACCAGGAGGCGACCCAGCGTTGCATGCGCCGCGAGCGCCGCGTCCGCAGCCTCCTGCGCGCCGGTAGCCGCCTCTTCGACGAAGACTTCGGCCCAGGCAAACTCGCCGATCTCGGTCATCGCCTCGGCCAGATCCGGAAGGAGCCGAAGGCGATCGGGGTCCCCCTCTGCCAGCAGCTGGCGCGCTCGTCGCAGGAGGTTCGCCGCCGCCGCCATGTCACCCCGCGCGAAGGCACGGTGTCCAGCACTGGTGAGATTTCGAGCCGCCCGGCGGCCGAGCTCGATCCCGTGGTCGTCGAGCGGCCCTAGCTCGGAGAGGTATCCGTATGCCTGCTCGAGGTGGTAGCCGAGGATCTCCTCGAACTCGACCTCACGGCCACGCTCGCGGTTGACGCGCTCGGCCCAGTCGGCGAATCGCTCGTGCATCGACGCGCGTGCGCGTTTGAGGATCGCGAGGTAGGCGGCGTCGCGAACGAGGATGTGATGAAAACGGTAATCGGCCTCGACCTGGGACATATCCGGTCGAACCAGCTGCTTGGCGCTCATGGAACGAAGGTGCTGCTCGGCCGCCGCCGAGCCGAGATCAGCCAGGTGCTCGACTGCGGCCCGGGCGAAGAAGAGCCCGATCACGGAAGCTGACTCGATGACGACGCGCTCGTCGGACGACAGCAGGTCGAGCCTCGCCGACAGAAGCGCCTGAATCGTGCCGGGGATAGCCAGCTCCGACATGTCACCGGCCGCGACCCAGCTCCCGCCTTCTCGGCGAAGAGCGCCGTCGTCGATCAGCATTGACAGGAGCTGCTCGACGAACAGTGGGTTTCCCTCGGCGACGGTGACAACCCGGTCGCGCACGGAAACAGGAAGAGGCGCATGGCCGATGACGTTGTCGATGACCTCCGTGCTCTCCTCGCGCGAGAGCGGCTCCAGCTGGATGAGCTCGCCTGCCTGGTCCGCCCAGTCCGGCCGGAGGTCGAGCAGTTCGGGGCGTGCGGCACAGAGCACGAGGAGGGGCACGCCCGACACCGTCGCGGCCAGGTACTCGATCAGATCGAGCAGCGCCGGCTCGGCCCAGTGGATGTCCTCGAACGCCACGACCAGCGGCTGTCGTTCTGCCTCGGTCTCGAAGAACTTGCGCGTCGCCCAGAAGATTTCCTCGAGGGGAAAGGTGGCGTCCGAAAGCCCGATCGCCGACGTCAGCCGGGCCGACACATCGGCGGCATCGGGGCCGACTGCCTGTTCGACCTTGACGCGGGCCACGTCATGAGGATCGTCTTCGCGTAGCCCCGCCGCGTCCCGCATGATCTCGACGAGAGGCCAGAATGTGATCCCTCGCCCGTAGGGCAGGCAGCGTCCCTGGAGGACGCGCGCCCGGGGATACGCTCGCCGCATCAGCTCCTCGATCAGTCTCGACTTCCCGGCGCCGGCCTCGGCGACGATTGTGGCGAGCCGGCAAGCCCTGTCTTGAATGCTCTGCGCGAGCTCGCCCAGGAGTGTCTCGAGCTCGTGCGTCCGACCTACCAGCTCGCGCTCGTGGTGCCGCTCGACGCTCTCCGTCTGCCGAACGGTGAGCAGGCGGTAGGCGCCCACGCGTTCCGCCTTGCCCTTCAGCTCAAGGGGCTCAACCGGCTCGGCTTCGACCGCGTGGCGGACGAGGCGATAGGTCGCCTCCCCAAGCAGGACCTCATCCGCCGGCGCGGCCTGCTCGAGGCGAGCCGCCGTGTTGACCGTATCGCCGGTGACGAGCCGCTGCCTCGTCCCGGAGTCACTCGCCACGACCTCGCCGGTGTTGATTCCCGTGCGATTTCCGATCTTCACGCCCCACCGTTGCTCGAGCTCGTCGTTGAGTGAAGCCAGGCGCTCGCGCATCTGAATGGCGGCCCGCACGGCCCGGAGAGCGTCGTCCTCTTGGGCGCGCGGAAGGCCGAAGACCGCCATGATCGCGTCGCCGATGTACTTCTCGATCGTCCCGCCGTGCTGCTCCAAAGCGCTGCGCATCTCGTCGAAGTAGCGGGACATCACCTCGCGCACCGCCTCCGAGTCCAGGCGCTCGGCCATCGCGGTCGACCCCTTCAGGTCGGAGAACAGGATCGTGACGGTCTTTCGGACCTCGATAGGGGCCGCAGCTGAAGCGAGCGGCGTGCCACAGAACCCGCAGAGTCGAAACCGGTCAGGGTTCTCTTCGCCGCAGTTCGGGCAAAGGACCGTTACACCCGGCAGGAGTTACCTACCGGCCGATGGTGTCTGCCCGGATCCGACAGCCCCGCCTGCAGCGACCGCGCTCGGTGAGCGCCTGGACCTCGGGTTGCTCAGAATCTCGAAAAGCTGCATGCGGCCGGGTTTCACCTGTAAAGCGTACGCTCCAGACCGATAGCAGGCAAGCACTCGACGCACCCTTGGTGCGGACATTCGCCGCCAAGAGGCCCTGCATTTTCGCTGTTTTCCCGCTGGGTGACATGCGCGCCACGGCGACATCCTCCGCGGCCCTCCACCCGGGAAGCTCCTGGCCAACGCTCCCAGGGCTGCGGTTGCCGGGCATGGCCCGTTCCATCCCGCGCGATTCGATGCGAGGATGATGCGGTGAAGGCCAGCGCCGCCACCGTTTCGCACCAGGGCGAAGAGGAGCTACCGGCCTGGAGCCTGCCCCGGGATGCAGTCGATCGAATCGCGATTCCGTTGCGGTGGCCCGATCGCGTCAACCGTGAATGGGCACTTGGGGGCGCAACCGGCCAGGGGGCCACGGTATGCATCATCGACAGCGGTATCGAGCCGAATCATCCGCTTGTCGGAGAGGTCGATCGGGCCGTCGCCGTCACGGTCTCCGAGACCGGAGAGCTCGTCGTCGAGGAGGATGAGGAGGGCGACCTCTGCGGCCACGGGACCGCCTGCGCCGGGATCGTCCGTGCCCTCGCCCCGGAATGCAGCTTGGTCAGCGTACGCGTGCTGGGCGCTGGGTTCACGGGGAGCGGGCCCGCCCTCCTCGGGGGTCTCCGGTGGGCGGTCGAGCAAGGGTTCGACGTGGTCAACATGAGCCTCTCGACGACGAAGCAGCAGTTCGCCGAGACGCTGCACGAGATCGCTGACCGGGCGTATTTCGGCAAGACGATGCTGGTCGCGTCCGCGCACAACCTGCCCGTCGAGAGCTATCCGTGGCGATTCGCGTCCGTGATCTCCGTCGGGAGCCATGAGAGCCCCGACTCGCTCGAGTTCTTCTACAACCCGACTCCTCCGGTCGAGTTCTTCGCGCGTGGGGTCAATCTCGACGTCGCCTGGCTCGGAGGCGGCCAGATACGGGTCAGCGGGAACAGCTTCGCGACCCCGCACATCTCGGCGATCTCCGCGCTCATCCTTAGCAAGCATCCGGAACTGACACCCTTCCAGCTGAAGAGCGTGCTCTACCTGGTTGCAACGAACGTCGGCGGTGCGCCGTGATCGAGCCCGATCGGCTCAGGTCAGCTGCCGCCGTTGGCGTGCTCGCTTCCGAGGAGGCGCATCTCGCGCTGCTCGGCTCGATCGTCGACGTGGCGCGGGCGATCTTCGGCGCACGCGCCTCGTCCATCTTCCTGCTCGACGAGGAGACCGACGAGCTCGTCTTCGAGGCCGCCTCCGGACTCGGCTCGGCCGAGCTCGTCGGGTCGCGCTTCCCCTCGGGCACCGGGATCGCAGGCTGGGTCCTCGCCACGCGCCAGCCGCTCGTGCTCGAGGACGTCTCGAACGACCCGCGATTTGCCCGCGACCTCGCGGAGGGGACCGGTTATGTGCCGAAAGCGCTGATGGCAGTGCCTCTCCTGCACGAGGAGAGGGCACTCGGAGTGCTCGAGGTGCTCGACCGGCCCGATCGAGGCCGTTCACCGCTCGAGGAGATGGATCTGCTCGGGCTCTTCGCCGGCCAGGCGGCGATCGCACTTGATCTCCTGCAGGCCGCCCGGCGTTCAAGAGCGGTGCTCGCCGGGAGCGACAAAGAGCTCACGGTCGTCGCCCGCGTCGCGGAGGCGCTGGACGGGCTGGAAGGTGAAGCGCGTGGCGCCGGGCTGCGGTTGCTCCAGGCGCTCGACGAGGTGCTGCGGAAGAAATGAACAGGGGGCGGGCTAACCCGCCCCCTGTTCGGAGGGCCTATCGCTTGATGTGGCCCTCGACATCGGGGTCGTCGCCCTCGCGACGAAGACCGGCCTCCCCCTCGCGGGGCTCGGCCTCTCCGGACCGTCGCCTGATGTGACCTTCGACGTCCTCGGTATCGACGTCCGCCTCAGTTCCGGTTCGCTCGCTCTCTTGGTCCGACATACGCTCTCCTTTCGGTAGCCGCGCGGCAGCGCGCTTGTCACCTCTCTAGACGCAGGACCCACCCTGCATCTTCCCACTCGGCTTTCAAAAAGCAACAACGGCTGCGAATCTCTCCACATGACCCAGGGTCTGCGAGCACAGCTCTTCCAGCCTGCTCGGGCATTCGCCCAGACTTTCCGGAACCCGAACATCCGCCGCCTGGAGCTCGCCTGGGCAGCTTCAGTCACAGGCGAATGGTCGTCGATCGTGGCGCTCTCCGTCTTCGCCTACGACGCGGGCGGGCCGGCGGCGGTCGGGCTCGTCGGCCTCGTCCGCATGCTCCCGTCCGCGGTCGTCGCCCCGTTCGCGGCGCTCCTGAGCGACCGCTTCAGGCGAGAGCGCGTCATGGTCGCCGCCGATCTCATCCGCGCACTCGCCGTCGCCGCCGCTGCGGGCGCCGTCTTCGCGCAGGCACCCGCCGGCGTCGTCTTCGCTCTCGCGGGTCTCGTCGCTCTGGTCTCGACAGCCTTCCGGCCTGCCCAGGTCGCCCTTCTGCCCGCTCTCGCGCGGACGCCGGAGGAGCTCACGTCCGCGAACGTCGCCTCGACCACGATCGAGAGCGTCGCCTTCTTCGCCGGCCCGGCGCTCGGCGGCCTGCTCCTTGCGGTCACGAGCACGGGTGTCGTTTTCGGCGCGCAGGCCGTGACGTTCCTTGTGTCGGCCTTCCTGGTCAGCCGGATCAATGCCGAGCCGCAGAAGATCGAGGCGGAGCCGGTCGACGACGCACGCGGAATCCTCCGGGAGGCATTTGCCGGCTTCCGGGCCATCGGCGCCGATTCCCGCTTGCGCCTGATCGTCGGCCTCTTCGCCGCCCAGACGTTCGTTGCGGGTGCGCTCAACGTCCTCATCGTCGTCATGGCGCTCGAGCTTCTCGACCTCGGCGGGTCGGGGGTCGGCTTGCTCACCTCGGCGGACGGAGTCGGGGGCCTGCTCGGCGCCGCCGCCGCGCTCGTGCTCGTCGGACGGCGCCGGATCGCGTCGAGCTTTGGAGTCGGGCTGGTCCTGTGGGGCCTGCCGATCGCGCTGATCGGAGCCTGGCCGACGCCGGCGGCCGCACTGGTCCTCCTCGCCGTGGTCGGAATCGGGAACACGGTCGCGGACGTTGCCGGGCTCACGCTCCTGCAACGGGCGGTCCCGGAGGTCGTTCTCGCCCGCGTCTTCGGGGTCCTCGAGAGTCTCGTGCTCGGCGCGATCGCGCTTGGGGCGGTGGTGGCGCCCATTCTCGTCTCCGGGCTGGGCGTTCGAGGCGCCCTGCTCGCGGTCGGGCTGTTTCTCCCCATCCTCACGTTGCTCGTCTGGCGACCCCTCCGAGCTTTGGATGCCGAGGTGGCGCCACCGGGCCTCGAGCTACTCCGCTCGCAGCCGATCTTCGCCCCGCTCCCCGCGGCCGTCCTGGAACGGCTCGCCTCGACTCTGACCCGGGTCCCGGTGACTGCCGGAACGGAGGTCTTTCACCAGGGCGATTCCGGCCGGCTTTTCTACCTCGTCGGAGGGGGTGAGGTCGAGGTTCTCATCGAGGGTCGGCCACCAACACGCCTCGGAGTCGGAGCGGGATTCGGCGAGATCGCGCTCCTCCGTGACGTTCCGCGGACGGCGACTGTGGTCGCCACGCGCAACGCAGAGCTCTTCGTGCTCGACCGAGATGAGTTCATCCCCGCAGTGACCGGACACGCGGCCAGCGCCGAGGCAGCGGATGCAATCATCGCCGTCCGACTTGGCTCGCTGCGCCCGGCCATCGCATCGGTATGAACGCACCGCCCGACAACGCGATCAACGTAGACTCGTGCCGCGTGCACGCCGCACGAACTGGAGGCAGAGTTGCCTAGTCGAATCATCTGCGTCTCGCATACGACTGGAGCCGGGGGCGAGAGCGTCGGCCGCGCCGTCTCGGACCGGCTCGGGTTCCGCTACGTCGACGAAGAGGTCGTCGAGAGTGCGGCGGATTCGGTGGGCCTGGATCCAGCCGTGGTCAGCAACGTCGAGAGACGCAAATCGCTGGTCGCCCGCGTTCTGGATCGCGTCGCCGAAACCGGCGGAGAACGGCGACCGCGTGTGTCTCCAAGCTTGGGGGCCTCGGCCCGCGGGCAAGCGACCTTTTCCGCGCCCGTCCGGGAGATGCCGTCCGGCGAAGACCTCCGCGCCTTGATCCGCGACGTCATTCGTGACGTCGCCGAGGAAGGGAACGTCGTCATAGTCGCGCATGCTGCTTCGATGGCGCTGGCAGGGAGGGAAGACGTCTTGCGCGTCCTCGTCACCGCCTCGCGCGAAACACGAGCTCAGCGCCTCGCGGAGGCGACGAAGGTCGACGCGCGGCAAGCCGCCAAGGCGATCCTGGACGAGGATGCGGCGCGCGACGATTACCTTGCGCGCTTCTACGGCGTCGAGCGCGAGCTGCCCACCCATTACGATCTCGTCGTCAACACGGACCTGATCAGCCCGGACAGGGCAGCCGATCTCCTTCTGCTCGCTGCCACCTAGGGCCGTTCGAGTCGGGGTGGCCCAGTCTCGCCAAATTGCTGGAAACCGGCCTCTGTTTCCTACCCCAAGGCCAACCCTCGGGCGGTGAAACTGAGTAGAGCGTGTGAAACCTTTTCTTTTCTGGATCGACAGCGCATACTTGATCCATGTCCGCGACCGCGTTCCGCGTCGGCAAGAACGAGGCGCTTTTTCGGGAGGTCAACGAGCGCATCCGGAGCGTCAGCGAGGACTGGGCCAAGGGTGATCGAACGAGCCGGATCGAGTTCGTCTGCGAGTGCAGCCGCGAGAGCTGCTTCGAGACCGTCGCCCTGACGGTGGCCGAGTACGAGGAGGTGCGCTCCGATTCCCGCCGCTTCCTGATCGTCACCGGACACGTGTGGTCGCCCGAGGTCGAGCGCGAGGTCCACCGGAACGGCGGCTACTCGATCGTCGAGAAGTTCGGCGATGCGGGTGAGATAGCCGAAGACGAGGACGATCGCACCGACTGACCGAAGCAAGGGTCTAGTTTTCGAGCGGAATTCGGAGGAGGCGCCCGGACGGGTCGACCTCGTAGATCTCGATCGTGTGCATCCCGGCGCTGACCGACGCTTCCGGCACCAGCGCCGAGAGCGCGGGATCTCCCCGGAACATGTAGCTCCGCGTCACTGCCGCGACGCGGCCGTCGACCGAAACGGCGAGGTCGAGCCCAGGCCCGGCGGCCTCGCCTGAGAGGCGGCCCGTGATCCTCGCCGGCACCGTTCCTGCGTCAGGAGCGACTCGCATTCGCTCGCCGAGATCGAGGTCGACCGCCAGCCCGACAGCCGCCCCGGCGTGCAGAGACGCAACGCGCCGGCCGACCAGCTCGCGGTGCGGGCCGAAGCGGTAGAGGCCCTCCCCCCGGTCCCGGTCCCCGAAGAGCGCGATCTTCTGCGCGAGCAGCTCGTCGCGGCGGCGCTCCAGCGACGAAACCGTGTCCGAAAGGCTGCCGCCGGACGTCTTGTAGATCCGCACCCGTGGCACCGCGCGGAAGGATCCTGCGAGCGCCGAGTGCCCGTCCACCCTCCACGGAAGGGAGATCCCGAGGGCGTCCGCAATCGTCGGCAGGATGTCCACGGTCTGGACGTGCTCGTCCACGACCCGCCCTGCAGTCTGGTCCGGGGCCTTCACGAAGAGCGGGACGAACGCCAGGTCGGGGAGGCTTTCGGCCGTGGTCAACCGGCGGGCGCCGCCGGGTCGAAAGCTGACGCCGTGGTCCGCCGTCAAGACGATGAGCGAACGGTCATAGAGCCCTCGGCGCCGCAGGTTTCCCACCAGCTCACCGAGAAGCGTGTCGACAAAGCCGACCTGGAGCAGGTGCCGCTGCCATCCCTGGTCCGCCAGCACCTCGTCGTTGATCCAGCCGTCATCGACCAGGCCTGCGATCGTCGCCGCGTTCGCATACCGCCTCCCTGACGGCAGGTAGACCCAGCCATAGTGCGGCAGGAGCACGTGCAGAAACGAGAGCTCCGGCTTTCTCGAGGGCCGAATCGAGTCAGCGAAGACGCGGAACCTGAGGTCGCGGTCCCGCACGGATCCGGGAAAGAGCCGTTTCTGGAGAAAGCCGCGGTCGAGGCCTCGACGAACGTCTTCTTCACGCTGCGTCCGCCCGCCGCCGCCGCGAAAGTCGCCCCAGGTCGCCGACACCGAGGGCAGCCGATCGCGGAGATTCGACGGCAGCACCATGTGGAGATAGACGACGCTCAGATCGGAGGCAAGCGACTCGAGGCGAGTCGGGAAGCCCTCGCCGGAGGATTGCGAACAGAGACTCCCCGGGCAGAGCCTGGTCACTGCCTCGGTGACGTTCATCCTGTAGCCGCCTCCGAGGAGCGTGAAGAGGTTCTGGGGATAGTCGGACGCGATCGGGATCTTGCTCGCATCCAGTGGGTAGCGGCCGGTCAGGATCGCCGGAACCGCCAGGCTCGTGTTTCCCTGCACCGTGGTCGCGTTCCGAAACCAAGTGGCGTCCCCCGCCAGGGCGGCGAAGTTCGGATACCGAACCGGATCGATGCTTCCCGATCGGTCGAGGAGCGAGAGCGACGGGAACTCGTCGAACACGACCATCACGACCGGCGCGCTCCCTCGGATGTCCGCCGGCCTGGCCTGCGCGTCGTCCGCAAGCGTCAGCTTCGCGACCGGCGAGCCGAAGAGAAAGAGGCCGAGAAAGAGCAGCGGCGCAGGGCCGAGCACGTTCAGCACCGTACGGATCGCGCCCAGCCGGGCGTAGGCGAAGGCCGCGCCCGCGGCGACGACGACGACGATCGCGGCGAAGAGACCCTGAGGTGGATCCCCGAGCCGATTCACGACCTGCATGCCGATGAGCCCCGAGAGCAGCCCGACGAAGATCAGGTGCAGGCCGGTGGCCGCTCCTCTGTCCACGAGGCCCACCAGTGCTTCCACTGCCAGGAGGAGCAGCGGGGGAACGAGCACGAGACCGAGGGCGAACACGACGATCTCCCAGCGCGACGACCCACGAGCCGCGAAGAAGACGACGTTCTCCGAGAGAAGCGAGAAGAGCGGCTGCGCCAGGGCGAACGACGAGAGGACGAGCAGATGAAGGCCCGCGAAGCCAAGCTCGCGGACGGGACGCGAACGACCTCGGTCAGACGCGGGGTCGGGCACGGTAGAGCACCCGAGTCCCTGACTCGAGCCGCTCCGAGCGCTCGACCTCGAACACTTCGGAGAGCGCGCGCTCGAAGGACTCCTGCGTGTAGTCGTCGTGCGTGCCCTCGCGCTTGCGCGCAAGGAGTCGCGCCGCCATCGGGTCGTCCGGAGTCGGGAACTCGATCACCACCTCAGTGCCGAGCCCGCGAAGCCAGCCAAGGAACTCCCGCACGGGGACGTTCGAGCCGATCGCGACATGGTGGACCAGCGCCAGGCAGAGCGTCAGATCGGGCGTGCCGCGCTCGGGCAGGGTCTGACGCTCCTTGCCGCGCCACCCGAGACCCGGAGAAGGGTCGGCGATGTTCATGACGAGGGGCAAGATCGTCTTCGAGCCCTCTTCGCGGAGCGATCGATAAAGAGCGTCGACCACCGCCTGGTCGGCGTCGATCGCAAGGGCATGGTCCGCGTGCTCCGCCGCGATCCGCGTATAGCGACCGTCGTTGGCTCCGATGTCCCAGACCAGGCGGCGCCGCCGCGACGAGGCGGCCTCCCTGACGAACGCCGCCTTCCGCTCGGCGTCCGCGTCCGTGTAAGTGTTCTGGGCTCCGTACCCGGTCCAGGCTGTGGCGCCCGGTTGCCACTCGAGGCGCTCGACCAGGCGCGTGAGCCCGCGGACGTTCGCGCGGATCAGCTCGGTCTTGAAGCCCGCCTTCTTGAGCTCTCCCTTCACGTCTTTCGAGGAGTCCGCGTAGCGGCGCTCGAGGCGAGCATGCAGGGCAACATGCGTGAGGACGCCGCGCCGGAGCAGATCGCGGGCAGAGAACATGCGGCGGGCCTGCACGGGGGAAATCCCGTCGATCGCACCGCGAAGGAGCGGCAGATACTCGATCCCCTTGTAGGCCTGGAGAAGCAGCGGGTAGAGGAAGAGCATGCAGAACTGCCGGTAGCCCGCCCAGGGCTCGCCCTCGCGAAGCTTCTCGAAGGAGCCCACGTCGATGAAAACGGGGGTCGTCCCCCGCCACTGGACGTTGTATGGCGACGCGTCTTTCAGCATGAGCCCCTCGCCGATCGCCTCGTCGAGCAGCGAGAGCTGGAGCAGGGCCGCATCTTTCAGCATCGAGAAAGGCCATTCGTACGGGTACGAGACGAACGGAATCGCCTCGTGGCGGAGGACGCCCGCCGCGCCCGCTCGGAGCTCGGCGGGTAAGGCCGTCCCGTCAGTCTCCTCCGTGCCGACCAGGCGGCCGTCGGCGACCGCGCGCTCGAAGAGGGAGCTCTCGGCCAGTGCCCGCCAGTCCTCGCGCCCCGTCGGGCTCAGTGTCCGGAGGACCGTCCCTCCGGCGACGACGACGCGGCTGTCCGGGTCCCGGAACGACCCGGGCTCGAACGCAGGCTCGACTACGGCCGGTCTTCCTTCTTCCGAATGTGCAGGAGCTCGAGAATTCGCCGCCAGAAGATGCGTCCGGCGACGGCTGCGGCCGCAACTCCGCCCACGATGGCCTGCAGGAGCATGCTCCCGGTACCCGGGTCGAGGTATGCCTGCACAGACTGTCCGATCACCGCAAAACCCTCCTGGAATACGACCCGGGCGACCCTAGCAGACGGTGAAGGTCTGCTTCCCCACCCGCTACGGTGCCGCCCGCTCGCTCGCTAGCATGTTGCGGCGAGAGCAGGCCCCCGTCGTCTAGTGGCCTAGGATGCCGCCCTCTCACGGCGGTGACACCGGTTCGAACCCGGTCGGGGGTATCGACAGCCTGACTCAGCGCCCGTAGCCATCCGGGCCGCCCCGCTATCGTCGGGTGCATGGACGATGTCCGGTCGTTCGTCGATGCGTGCCAGGCCTTCTTCAGCCATCTGGCGGCCGTGTCGTGGACGGCGCTCGTTTTCGCCGTCGCGCTGCATCTCCTGAAGCTCGTCTTCCGCGTCCGCGCATGGCAGAACATCCTGCACGCCTCGTATCCCGAGACGCGCATCCGGTACCGCGACGTGTTCGGCTCGTACGTCGCCGGCGTCGGCGTGAACTCCATCACGCCCGCTCGCGGCGGCGACCTCGTGAAGCTCTACCTCCTGAAGCACCGGGTGCAGGGATCGAGCTATCCGACGCTCGGATCCACGCTGATCGTCGAGACGCTCTTCGATGCGGTCCTGGCCGGGAGCCTCCTCGTCTGGGCGATCCAGCAGGGCGTCCTGCCTGGTGTTCCCGATCTGCCGCGCCTTCCCGCCTTCGACTGGAGGTTCGCGATCGAGCATCCGACGGCGGCAGCGTTCATCGGCTGCTTGCTGCTTGCAAGCGCGGTCCTCCTGGCCGGCTGGGCGTCCACCCATGTCGATGCGCTTCGCGAGAAGCTCGCCCTCGGGTTCGTGGCGCTCAAGGACCGCGAGGCCTTTCTCCGCGGCGTCGTCTCCTGGCAGGCCGCGAGCTGGGTTGCCCGCTTCGCCGCGGTCTACTTCTTCCTGCGGGCGTTCCACATCGAGGCGACCCTCGGGACGGCGCTCACCGTGCTGGTCGTCCAGAGCCTCTCGACGCTCCTACCCTTCACTCCGGGTGGAGCTGGTGCCCAACAAGCCGTTCTCGTTTTCGCCCTCGCAGGCAGCGGGAGCACGAGCGCACTGCTCTCGTTCAGCGTCGGCATGCAGGTCGCCACTGTGCTCGCGAACGTGGTCGTCGGCTTCGCTGCGATCGCCCTGATGCTTGGAACGCTTCGCTGGCGCTCGCGGGTGCAAGCGGATAACGAAGCGGCTAGGGCCGAGGCAGCGGCCGCCCCGGAGCCAGCCGGTGCGCGATCTCCCCCAGTTCCTCCAGGGTGAACGGCTTCGAGAGCACGCCGTCGGCCAGCGATGCGTCCTCCGCAGCCACGCGCACGCTGCCGGTGAAGAAGGCGATGGCCAGCCCGGGGTGCGACTGGCGCAGTCGCTCGGCCACCTCCAGCCCGTTATCGGCACCGAGGTGGATGTCGAGCAGAATCAGCGAGACCGGCTCGCGCGCGAGTGCGTCTTCGATCTCCGCAGCGCTCTTCGCCTCGATGACCCGGTAACCGTCGAAGCCGAGGTTGACGCTGCAGAGCATCCTGAGGGCCGGATCGTCGTCCGCGACGAGTATGGTCGCCTGGCCCCCCCGGTCCATGCCGTCGAGTGTAGCGCCGGCGTAGCGGCGGTATGATCGCGGCGCATGGAGAGGACGCTCAGGAGCACGGAGCGGCGTGACTACGCAAGCGCGGTCGCCGATCTCTGGGACAGCCTGGCCGATGCCCTCCTGCACCTCGAGCGAATCGCGGAGGCCGGCCCGGACTTCGTCCGCGAGGATGCCGTGGACGAATTGCCGCCACTCCAGTACACGCTGCACACGGCGTCGGAGCTCGCGCTCGGGATCGATCCGCCCCGCGGCGCCGAGGTGATTCACGAAGAGCTCGTGGACTCGCTCGCGCACGCCCGCGACGCGACCGCGCAGGTCGCCGTGGGGCTTTCGGACGGCGACGAGGAGCTCGTCGAGCGCTCACTCCCCGAATGGCGCGGAGCGCTTTTCCGGGTTCGCCTCGCGCGCCTGCGTGCGCTCGAGCGCCTATCCGTCCCGATCCGCTCCGAGGAGCCGGCCGCCCTTTCGGAGCCGGCGAACGGATCCGCCGCCGCCGCGATCGCCGCAACCACCCTGGTCGTCGTGGGCGCGCTTCTCTTCACTTCGGGCGCCGTGCTCGCGGCCTGGCCGGTCTGGGCAGCGGGCCTGGCCCTCTTCGCGAGCGGCTTCGTCCTCTTTCGGCCCTAGCAGCTAGCGGCCGAGACCAGCGTCGATCCGAGCGAGGGTCTCCTCGCGTCCGAGCAGCTCGATCGACTCGAAGAGGCCCGGTGAGATCTTCGATCCCGTGACGGCGACCCGAACCGGCTGAAAGGCTTCGCGGGGCTTCAGGCCGAGGCGCTCGGCCAGGCCTCGGAGCTCGGACTCGATCGACTCCCGGTTCCAGGGCTTCAGGGTCGCGAGGGCCTCTCGCGCAGCCTTGAGCATCGGCTCGGCACCCTCCAAGAGCTCACGAGGTGGCTCGACCCGATGGAAGAGGAAGCCTGCGAACTCCGGAAACTGGCCCAGGGTCGCGATCTTCTCCTGGACGAGCGGCGCGGCGGCCCGGATCGCCGCTTCGTCGCCATCGAAGCCGATCTCACGGAGGTAGGCGACCAGCACGTCGGCGTAGTCCCCCGGGGGCAACGCGCGGAGGTAGACACCGTTCAGATGCTCGAGCTTCGCGTAATCGAAGATGGCCGAGCTCGACCCCACCCGCTCGAGCGTGAAGCGCTCTACGAGCTCTTCGGTCGACATGATCTCCGTGTGGTCGTCGTAGCTCCAGCCGAGGAGAGCGAGGTAGTTGACCAGAGCCGGCGGAATGTAGCCGGCGGCCCGGAACTCCGCGACAGAAACGGCTCCGTGCCGCTTCGAAAGCTTCTGCCCGTCCGGCCCGAAGATCATGGCGAGGTGGGCGTAGACCGGAATCTCGGCGCCGAGCGCTTCAAGCACGCGGACCTGCTTCGGCGTATTGGAGATGTGGTCGTCACCTCGGATCACGTGAGTGATCCCGTCGAGCCAGTCCTCGAGCGGCGACGCGAAGTTGTACGTCGGGCGCCCGTCGGCGCGAACGAGCACGAGGTCTTCCAGCTTCTCGTTCGGGAACTCGATCCGGCCCCGAATCGCGTCGTCCCAGGCCGTCACCCCTTCGTCGGGCATCCGGATCCGGATGGCGCCGTCCTCCTCGTACGCCTTGCCTTCCTCGACCAGGCGCGCCGCCTCCTGCTTGCAGCGCTCCAGGCGGTCGAGCTGGAACGTCGGCTCCCCATCCCAGCCGAGCCCGAGCCACCTGAGCGACTCCAGGATGTGGTCGGTCGCCTCGGCGACTTCCCGGCCGGTGTCCGTGTTCTCGATCCTGAGCAAGAACTCCCCGCCCTCGTGTCGAGCGAACAGCCAGTTGAAGAGGGCCGTGTGGACTCCCCCGATGTGAAGGAAGCCGGTCGGGCTAGGCGCGAAGCGAGCTCTCACAGACATAGGGGTGTCTAGGCTAGCCGGATGCTCCTCGGGGCTCACGTTTCGACGGCGGGCGGGATCTTCACGGCGATCGACCGGATCGAGAGCTTCGGCGGCGACGCCGTCCAGCTCTTCACCCAAAGCCCCCGCGCGTGGCGGCCGACGAACCACGACCCGGCGCACTTCGAGCGCTTCAAAGAGCGCCGTGCCGAAGCGGAAGTGGGCGCCGTTCTCTGTCACGCGCTCTACCTCGTCAATCTCGCGAGCCCGAAGCCGGACGTTCACGAGAAGTCCGTGGCCTCACTCCTGAACACGATCGACGTCGCCTGCGCCATCGAGGCCGACGGCGTTGTCTTCCACGTCGGGTCGCACCTCGGAGCCGGCTTCGAGGCCGGTCTCGAGCGGGCCGTGCCCGCACTTCACCAGGGGCTCGAGCGCTGCTCGGAGACAACCTGGCTCCTGATCGAGAACTCCGCCGGCGCAGGCGGAACGATCGGGCGTTCGATCGACGAGCTTTGCCTCCTCGTCGAGGCGCTCGACGCGCATCCTCGAGTGGGCGTCTGCCTCGACACATGCCACCTCTGGGTCTCGGGGGTGGACGTCACCGACCGGGCCGTACTCGACTCGACGCTGGCCGAACTCGACGCGCGGATCGGACTCGACCGACTACGCGCCCTGCACGTGAACGACACGAACGAGCCGCTCGCCTCGAACCGGGACCGCCATGCGAACGTCGGCGAAGGCGTCCTCGGGGAAAAGCTCACGGTCTTCCTCGGCCACCCGCTCTTGCAGGGCCTACCGGCGGTGCTAGAGACCCCAGGAAAGGATGGGCACGGCCCGGATGCAGACGACGTGAGCGCGCTCAAGGCGCTGCAGGCACGGGCAGTCGAAAGTGCGTCCGGCTAGTCGGCCGGGATCCGGGCGATGACCCGGAACGAGGGCGCGCCCTCCGGAAGCTCCCAGAACTCCGGGTTCACGCACCCGAGCTCGCCGGCACGGCTTTCGTAACAGTCGGTCACCTCGGCTCGGCACATCGGGAGTGGCTGGCGGACTGCCTTCACGGCTCCGAAGCCTCCCGGCCGCGCCTCCGCCTCATGGAGAACGTCGACATCGATCTCGACCTCGTAGACCTTCTGCATGCATCCGATGTACCGGTGTCCCCACTCCTCGTACGCATAGACGAAGGGGCACGCGCCCTCGATGCAAGCGGCGGGATAGACGACCTTGTCGCAGTGGACCTCGCACCGTCGGCACTCGGTCTCCTCCTGCGGCCGGAGCGGCAGCAAGGCGCCCTCGGCGAGTCGTCGTTGCATACCCGGATTGTTGGTCAAAGACGAGCCTCCCCGCAAGTCTTGACATGAGCCTCCGGGCGGTGTAGGAGCCGCTCCCTAGAGCTCGCCGATCAGTCGCCGCACGATGTTCAGCACGTCCATCTGCGTGAAAGCTTGGAAGTCGGGTTCCGGGCCGTCGGCATCGTCCGCCCGGAACCAGACGGCTTGCACGGTCCGCATCCCGAGGCTCGCCGCACCGGCGATGTCGGCCTCGAGGCTGTCGCCCACGAAGAGTGCCCGCCCCGGCTCGACGCCAAGCCGTTCGAGGGCGGTTCGAAAGATGAGGGGGTCGGGTTTTCGGCGCCCGACCTCCGAGGAGAACACGGCCACGTCGAGGCGCTCGACAAGGCCCATCCGGCCGAGGTCCCGATGAAGGAGCTCGGGCGGATCGAACGCATTCGAGACGAGGCCTAGCTTGAGCCCTCTGCCTCGGAGGCTCTCCAGGAGCGCATGGGTTGAGTCGCCCATTTCCCGCGCCGGTGACCACGCATCGTGCTCCGCCTCGAGGAAGCGACCCAGCTCGTCGTCCGTGAGCTCGATGTCGAAGCCTGCCAGGAGCTCGCGGATCAGGCCCGGGTACTCGATCTCCTCGACGGTGCCGGGGACGAAGAGGAGCGGCAGATAGCCCTTGCGGAAGCGGGCGGCGGCATCCTCGTGGCCGGGCAGGTCGTCACGCCCCGTGGCCTGGAGTCCCGCCTCCCAGCCCGCCTCGAGGAGCGCCTCGTCGTAGGCGAAATGGAAAAGCGTGTCGCCCCAGTCGAAGAGCACCGCGTCGAGGCCCATGGGCCAACTGTAGGCTCCGCGGTCGGTGACGCGGCGCATCCTCTTCGGCTTGCTCGGCCTCGGACCCGCTGTCGTCGTGCTCGACTTGCTCGGCGCGTCCGACATGCTCCTCTTCGTCCTCGCGGCGGCGGCCCTCATCCCGCTCGCCTGGCTGATCGGCGAGGCGACCGAGCACGCGGCGCATCACACCGGCCCGGGCGTCGGCGGCTTCCTGAATGCGACCTTCGGCAATGCGCCGGAGCTCATCATCGCGCTCTTCGCCGTCAACGAAGGGCTGACAGAGGTCGTGCGCGGCTCGCTTTCCGGGAGCGTGATCGGGAACCTCCTGTTGGTCCTCGGCTTCTCTCTGCTCTTCGGCGGCAAGGGGGAGCTCGATCGCGAGTCGAGCTTCATCTCCTTCGGCCTGGTCGGGCTCGCAACGCTCCTCTTCCTGATCCCCTCGATCCCGGGCTGGGACGGAGACCCGGAGCGCCATACGCTCGCCCGGCTCTCGCTCCCCGTCTCGATCTTCCTGCTCCTCGTCTACGTCGCCGTCACCTGGTACACGCTCAGGCGCCACCGCCAGCGGCACGTGGTCGACGAGTCGTCGACCTTCGACGCCTGGTCTTTTCCGGTCGCGCTGCTCGTGCTTGCCGGCGCCACGGTCGTGACAGCCTTTGTCGCGGAGATCCTCGTCCATACGCTCGAGACGTTTGCGGAGAAAGCTCATCTGACCGACTTCTTCGTGGCCGCAGTGATCGTCGCCATCGTCGGGAACGCCGCGGAGCACGGCGGCGCCGTCGTCGTGGCCGCACGCGGCAAGATCAAGCTCGCGGCCGAGATCGCGCTCGCCTCGAGCGCGCAAGTGGCTGTGTTCCTGATCCCTGCGGTCGCGCTCATCGCCTGGGCGATCGACCCGCTTGCACTCTCCTTCCGGCCCGTGGAGATCGCCGTGCTCGGAGGCTCAACCCTCTTCGCCGCCGCAGTCCTGTGGGAAGGGCGGTCGAGCCGGCTCCGGGGCGCCGCCCTGATCGTTGCCTACGTCGGCGCGGCCACCGCCTTCTTCCTCTCGGGCGATCGCTAGCTGGTCCGGGGCCGACGCCGTCAGCGCGCGTAGGGTTCGGTTAACCCCACGTGAAGGCTCGCGGTGGCCGCCTTGAATCGCGACCGCCGGGCTGTAACCCTGGAACGACCATCTCCCTGGAGGTTCTCTCGTAATGGAAGCAGGCACCCTGGCACAGGCCACGCCGCAGGCCGGCGAGTCACTCGCCGTCGTCTCGGCCAAGGACATCACCCGCCGCTACGGCGAAGGCGACACAGCCGTCGACGCCCTCCGTGGCGTCTCACTGGAAGTCACGCGCGGTCAGCTCACGGCCGTCATGGGGCCCTCCGGCTCCGGCAAGTCGACCCTCATGCACATCCTCGCGGGCCTGGATCGTCCGACCGAGGGCACCGTCGCGATCGACGGCACTGACATCACGACGCTTGGCGACACCGACCTGACCAAGCTCCGGCGCCGCCACATCGGCTTCATCTTCCAGTTCTTCAACTTGCTGCCCATGCTGACCGCGGAGGAGAACATCCTGCTGCCGCTCGAGCTGGCCGGGACGAAGCGTGACAAGCAGTGGACGAACGGCCTCATCGAGAAGGTGGGCCTTGCCGATCGCCGCAAGCACCGGCCGTCCGAGCTCTCAGGCGGGCAGCAGCAGCGCGTGGCGATCGCACGCGCTCTCGTCTCGCGCCCGACCGTGATGTTCGCCGACGAGCCGACCGGGAACCTCGACTCCCAGACGAGCTCGGAGATCCTCCGGCTCCTGGCGGAATCCGTGCAGGAGTTCGGCCAGACGACCGTGATGGTCACCCACGACGCTCACGCCGCGGCGATCGCCGACCGCGTCCTTTTCCTCGCGGATGGTCTCATCGTCAAGGAGCTCGGCAAGTGCGACCCCCACACGATCCTCCAGGCGATCGAAGAGGTCAGCGGCCGATGATCGGAGTTGCGCTCAAAGGTCTCGGGGGGCGCAAGCTCCGCACCGCCCTGACCATGTTCGCGATCATCCTCGGAGTCGCGATGGTGAGCGGCACCTACGTCCTCACCGACACGATCGACAAGGCGTTCAACGGGATCTTCCAGGAGTCGTACGCCAACACGGACGTCGTCGTCTCCGGCAAGACGGCGGATATCTCGTTCCAGGGGGATACGACCGAGCCCCCGCCGATCCCGGAGCGGACGCTCGACGAGGTCCGCGCCCTCCCGGACGTCGAGGCGGCCACGGGCAGCATCCTCGACCAGACGAACACGAAGCTTCTGACCAAGGAAGGCAAGGCCGTGAACACCGGCGGTGCGCCCTCATTCGGCTTTGGCATCGATCCGGACGAGCAGCGGTTCAATCCCCTGAAGCTCGTCGAGGGCACCTGGCCACAGGCGTCCGGTGAGGTCGTGCTCGACGCAGCGGCGGCTGACGAGGAGGGCTACAAGATCGGCGACACCGTCAAGATCGCGACCCTGAAGCCCGTCGAGGAGTTCAAGGTGGTCGGGCTCGCCAACTACGGCGAGGTCGAGTCGCTCGGGACGGCGACATTCGCCGTCTTCACGATTCCCGAGGCCCAGCAGCTCCTCGAGCGCGAAGGTCAGTTCGACGCCATCTCCGTCGCCGCGAAAGACGGTGTCACCCCGACGCAGCTCCAGCGCGAGCTTCGCGAAGCGCTCGGCTCGGGTGTGACCGTGCGAACCGGCGACCAGCAGGCCTCCAAGGACCTGGAGTCCGTCGAGTTCACCAGCTTCATCCGGTACTTCCTGCTGTCGTTCGCAGGCATCGCGCTCTTCGTCGGCGCGTTCGTGATTTTCAACACCTTCTCGATCACGGTCGCCCAGCGGACACGGGAGTTTGCAACCCTCCGGACGATCGGCGCCTCCCGCCGCCAGCTGTTGCAGTCCGTCATCCTCGAGGCGTTCGTGATCGGCTTTGCGGCCGCGCTGATCGGCCTCCTGGCGGGCCTCGGCCTGGCGGTGGGCTTGAACGCGCTCTTCAAGGCGCTCAACCTCGACCTGCCGACAACCGGGACGGTGTTCGCGACCCGCACGGTCGTCGTCTCGATGCTGATCGGCATCGTGGTGACGGTCCTGGCCGGGATCTTCCCGGCGCTGCGGGCAACTCGTGTGCCGCCGATCGCAGCGGTCCGCGAAGGAGCCGTCCTTCCGAAGTCGCGGTTCTCGCCCTTCGTGCCCTACCTGGCGATCGCGATCATCACGATCGGGATCGCGGCGCTCGCGCTCGCCATGTTCAAGGACGAGCTTGCGACCGCGCCCAGGCTGCTCCTGATTGCCGGCGGTGTCCTCGCGCTCTTCACGGGCGTGGCCATGGTCTCCTCCCATCTGGTCAAGCCGCTCGCGTCTGTGCTCGGCTGGCCTGCCCAGCGAGTCGGCGGAGCAGCCGGCCGGCTGGCCAAGGGGAACTCGATGCGGAATCCGGGGCGAACTGCCTCGACCGCAGCGGCGCTCATGATCGGAGTCGCTCTCGTCACCTTCATCGCGGTGCTGGCGAACGGCATGAAGGCCTCGAACCGAGGCGCGATCGAGGACCAGGTCAAGGCCGACTACGTCGTCACGTCGCAGGACGGCTTTACGCCCTTCGTCCCGGGCGCGGCCGACGCCCTCGCTGACTCGCCGCAAGCCGACCTCGTGACGTCGGTGCGCTCGGAGCTCGGCAAGGTCGCCGGGTCGTCGCAATACGTGACCGGCATCGACCCCGCCAACATCGACCAGGCGTACGTCTTCGAGTGGGAGGACGGCTCCAACGCCGTGCTCGCGAGGCTCGGGCGGAACGGGGTGATCGTCGCGAAGGACTTCGCCGACCAGAAGAACCTCGAGGTTGGCGACACCGCCAGGCTCCTCACCCCCAGTGCGAGGACGGCGGACCTAGTGGTGCGCGGGATCTACAAGCCACCGCCGTTCTTCCCGCTGCTCGGGAGCGCGTCGATCTCCCAGGCGGCGTTCGACTCGATCTACGAGCGCCCGCGGAACTCTTTCGTCTTCGTCAACACGGCGAACGACAGCCCGGCGACGACGGCGGGGCTCGAGAGGGCCGTCGCGGACTTCCCGGACGCGAAGGTGCAGACCCGGGGGGCCTGGATCGACTTCCAGGACAAGGAGTTCAACCAGTTCCTGATCCTGCTGTACGTCCTCCTCGCCCTCTCCGTGGTCGTGAGCGTGTTCGGCATGATCAACACGCTCGTGCTGACCGTCTTCGAGCGGACGCGCGAGCTGGGCATGCTGCGGGCCGTCGGCATGACGCGACGGCAGGTGCGCCGCATGGTGCGGCATGAGAGCGTGATCACGGCGCTGATCGGAGCCGCGCTCGGGCTCCCGCTCGGCGTCTTCCTCGCCGCTCTCGTGACCAGGGCCCTCTCGCAGTTCGAGGTCGAGTTCTCGATCCCGGGCCGCCAGCTGGCCATCTTCGCGCTGGTGGCGATCATCGTCGGAATCGTTGCGGCGATCGTCCCGGCACGCAGGGCCGCGAAGCTGAACGTCCTCAGAGCACTCCAGTACGAGTAAGCAAAAGCCCCGGGCACCCGCGATCCGGCGGGTGCCCGGGGCTGCTCGTCCTCCGACGGGGGATGCGCCGGGCCTCAGCCTCAGCTTTCGTTCATACACGCGAGGCGTTGGCTCGGCGGGGCGAGCGGCCGCCGTGCCACCCTCGCGCTATGAAGCGTGAACCTTGGCCGGCAGGGTCTCCGGAGTTCGTGCGACGAGCACGAGAGCGACGATCGTCGGGAGAGCGGCGATGGCGAACGCCTCGCGGAAGCCAAACGCGTCGAGGGTGAGGCCGGCCACCAGCGGACCCACGAGGAGCCCCAGGTCACCGCAGAAGCGGAAGGCGCCGACCGCAGTGCCCGATCCGTGGCGGGACGTCAGGTCGGCGAGCATGGCCGCGGGCGGCACGCCGGCGTACCCGGTCGCGATTCCGAGGAACGCCATGGCAACTCCGAGCAGGACCGGCGTGGGTGCCCAGCCGACGACCGCGGTCATCAGCGCGAGGCCGGCGAGCGCCGGCACGAGCACGGGCTTCCGTCCGTGGCGGTCCGCGGCCGTGCCAGCGGGATAGAGCACGACGAACTCGGTCGCGAGCGCGGCGGCGAAGACGACCCCGATCGCTACTGTCGACATGCCGAGCTCCTCGCGCCCGAGCAGCGGCACGAGCGTGTCGAACACCGCGGCGATCATCCAGAGGAAGGCGAGGTTCGCGACCAGCACGGGCACGAAGCCACATGTTCGAAAGAGCCGGGCCAGCGTCGTCCGGCTCCGGCGCAGGATCGGCATGTCTCGCTCGAGCTCGGCCTGCTGTGTGGACATCGGAAGCTCCTGAGCGGGCCCGGTGGGATCCGGTACGAAGCGCAGGTACGCGAGCGCGGCGACCGTCAGGATGCCCGCGTAGAGGAGGAGCGGGGCAGCCAGCCCCAGGTAGTGGGCGACAATGCCGCCTGCGAGCCCGCCGGCGACCATGCCGCCGTTGAAGGAGCCGTAGAAGATCCCGAGCGTCCGAGCCATGCGATCGGACGGGACTACCTTCAGGAGGTAGCTGTAGAAGGCCGCGAACAGGAGCGCCGAGCCGGCCCCGCCGACACTCCAGAAGGCAAGCGCGAGATTGAAGTTCGGCGCGAGGCCCGCGGCGAAGGAGGCGATCGCCGTGACCACCATCCCGGACGCGGCCGCATGCCGTTCCCCGAAGCGGTCGACGAGCGGGCCGGCCACGAGATCGGCTCCGAGGCGAACAAGGGCAAAGGCGGAGATGAAGAGTCCCGCCGCTCCGTACCCGACGCCGAACGACCGGGCGTAGAGCGCCAGGATCGGCAAGACGACCCCGAAACCGAGCATGACGAGGAACGCGAGCGCGATGATCGCGCGCACGGCCCGCTCGGCCAGGATGAGACGGATACCGGCAAGCCGGCCTTCGGGCACCACTAGGTGCGAATGGCCTTCAGGTAGCGCTCCGCCGAGCGGATGACTGCGGCCTTTCCATCGGTGGGGACGACCCGTCCCCACCACGCGCCGTGAATCCGGTCGAACTCGAACGGCTCGAGCGCTGCCACGATCCTCCGGATCGCTTGCTCTCCCAGAGGGATCAGGTTCGGATAGCTGTACATGAAGCTGACGTAGGACCGATCCGGGATCACCTGCACGATGTCGCCTGAAAGCAGGGCTCCTTTCCCCTCCGCCCCTGCCGCCCAGTGGAGAACGGTGCCGCCCGCGTAGTGACCGCCGCAGCGGACGAGGGTGAGCCCGGGCCCGAGCTCCCGCGTCTCCTCCTCCCAGAAGACGATGTGATCGCTCGGGCGCATGACCCATTCCCGGTCGGCGGCGTGCAAGTAGATCGGTGCGTCGAAGGCCTCTGCCCACTCGACCATCGAAGAGTAGTAGTGCGGGTGAGAGATCGAGATTGCCGCGATTCCTCCGAGCTTCTCGATGCGAGCCTTGATCTCGTCGTCGAGAAGCGAGGTGCAGTCCCAGAGGACGTTTCCGTCGGGTGCCTGGACGAGAAGGGCACGCTGGCCGATCGCGAAGGAGGGCTCCGCGCCGATGCCGGTGAGGCCGGGCTCCTCCTCCCGGATCTCGGCCCGGTGGGAGGCACGAAGCTCCTCGAGCGTCGTCCAGCGTTGCCCTTCCGCCGGCACGTACTGCCGCTCGTCCTGGCAGATCGGGCACGCCTCAGGCGGGGCTTCGCTCTCGGCGAACTGCGTCCCACAGGTGGTGCAGAGGGCTAGCACCCGAAGGTGAAGGGCTCGCGCTGGAACGGGTAGGTCGCCCAGTAGAGTTTGACGACCTCGCCGGCGTCGTTCCGCACGACTCGCAGGAGCTCGCCGCGCTCGCGGCCCGAGACGACGCGGAAGCGGTCCGGCCCGTCCGGCTCGAAGACGGACGGCTCCTCGTCGGAGGGGTCGTGGGCCCGGCGTGCTTCGAGGCGCCCGTCGCGGAAGCTGAAGACGGATTCCTCTCCCTCCGACCACCAGCGGCCGAGAATCCCAACGAGCTCGGCCGGCGGGGGCTCAGCAGGACGCCAGGGCTCTGGCTCCGCCGGCATGGCGTCGATCGCAGCAGCAGCGAGGCGGACGGCGAGCGCCTGCATGTCGGCACCGGCGTTCGTGAGAGCAGCAGCGGAGATGCCGTCCTTCCGCGAGTACACGAAGCCGGACAGATGGCCCGGCATGCCACCCGAGTGGCCGGCCAGGATTCGCTCGCCGTCTCGCATCAGCCCGATCCCGAGCCCCCAGGCCTCCTGCCAGCGATCGTCCAACATGACGTGGACGGAGTGCATCTCCTCGACCGTCTCCCGCGCCAGCACCTCGGGAATCGGATCCGCCAGAAAGGCGCCCCAGCTACAGAGGTCGCCGGTCGTGCTCCAGAGCTGGCCGGCCGACGCCGCTCCGAGGAGGTCGACGTCGTCGCGCTCGGGCCTGAGCGTGTCCGAGTACGGCTCCACGAAGTACCCCTTGGCTTTGGCGCCGCTGGGCGCCCAGGTCGTCCGGGATAGGCCGATCGGGTCGAGGATCCGCTCCTGCACGTGCTCGATGTACGGCCGGCCGCTTCGGCGCGCGACGACCTCGCCAAGCAGCGCGAACGCGAGGTTCGAGTAGTGGAAGTGCCGCGCGGGCGCCAGCACCTGCTCGGCATCGACGAGCCGGCCGAGCAGCTCTTCGACGGTCGGAGCCTCCATGCTCTCCCAGAGGTCACCGGCAGGCTCCCGCTGGAGCCCCGAGTGGTGAGAGAGCATGCGCCTGATGGTCGGCCCCGGAAGCGCGGCCTCGGGGAGGTGGTCTCCGAGCCGGTCGTCCAGCTCGAGCTCGCCTGCGTCCCTGAGCTGCATGATCGCGACGGCCGTGAACGTCTTCGTGATCGACCCGACGCGGTACTGCGTGTCGGGAGTCGCCGCGGCGCCGGCTTCGTTGTCCGCGACGCCAACGGCCTCACTCCAGAGAAGCTCGCCGCTCCGGGCGACGGCGGCGCTGACGCTCGGGAGCCGCTGCTTTTTCTGGACTCGGAGAACGCGATGCCGGAGGTCCCTGACGAGAGACTCCGGCGCAGCTGACGCAGGCATCAGAAGGGTGTCGGTGCATCGGTCGCAAGCTCAACGGCCCGGCGCTCCCCGGAAAGAGCTCGGCCGGCGCCCTCGATCGCGTGCTCGATGTCCACGGCGGAGACGTCCAGGTGAGTGACGGCGCGGAGCACGTCCTTTCCGACCGCGAAGGAGAGAAGGACTCCCTCCGCTCGGAGGCGCGCCAGCACCTCCTCCCCCGTGAGCCCCAGCGGCTTTGCGTCCAGAAGGACGAAGTTCGTCTCGACCTGGGCGAGGTCGATCGGAAGCCCGGCCTCCGCAAGCCCCGCGGCCAGCTTGCGGGCGTTGGCGTGATCCTCGGCGAGGCGATCCACATGGTGATCGAGTGCGTAGAGGCCGGTCGCGGCGACCACGCCCGCCTGCCGCATGGCGCCGCCGAACATGTGCTTCAGGCGGCGTGCCTTCGGCGCGAGCTCGGTCGAGGTCGCGAGCACGGCACCGAGCGGGCAGCCCAGGCCCTTCGACAGGCACAGCGTCACCGAGTCGAACTCCTGGCCGATCTCGGCTGCTGGCACACCGCTCGCCACGACCGCGTTCAGGAGGCGCGCGCCGTCCAGATGTGTCCGGAGCCCGTGCGCTCTGGCCTCGGCGCATACTTCTCGAAGCTGCGCGAGTGGCCAGACTCTCCCCCCGCCTCCGTTGTGGGTGTTCTCGAGGCAGAGGATCCGGCTCGGCGGCGAGTGCAGGTCGTCCGGGTGGCTGATGAGCTTCCGGACGTCGTCGGGCGCAAAGCGCCCGTCGGTCGTCGCGATCGCGCGCATCGAGAGCCCGGAGTGGACGGCCGGCCCTCCGAGCTCGTACCGGAAGACGTGCGCGCTCGCCTCGGCGATCACCTCGTCTCCCGGCTCGGAATGGAGCCGAAGGGCGATCTGGTTGGCCATCGTCGCGGTCGGGAGATAGACCGCAGCGTCCTGGCCGAGAAGCTCAGCGCCGCGCTCCTCGAGCGCGATCACGGTCGGGTCCTCGCGCTTCTGCTCGTCACCGACCACGGCCGCGGCCATGGCCTTTCGCATGCCCGGAGTCGGCTGCGTGAGGGTGTCGGAACGGAGATCGACCATCCCAGCCAGCCTACCCTCGCCGCTTCGCGAGCATCTACCCTGGCGGCCGTGTCCCTTCATCCCCTCGATCCTCTTCTGCGCCGCCTTCCCGAAGGTTGGCGCTCGCCGGTCGAATGGCTGGCGACGATCGTCCTCGCAGTGAGTGCGGTTCTGGTCGTCAAGGTGGAGGTCGCGAACCCGTACCGCATCCCGTCGCCGTCGATGGAGCCGACGCTCCACTGCGCGCGCCCGGCAGTTGGCTGTATGGGCGCTCACTCGGATCGCGTGGTCGCGAATCGCTTCATCTACCGTTTCCGGGATCCGCGCCGCGGAGAGATCGTCGTCTTCGAGACGCCCCCGCAGGCGAAGGAGCTCTGCGGCCAGGGCGGAGTCTTCGTGAAGCGCCTGATCGGGCTGCCCGGCGACGTCGTCTCGACGCGCGGCGGTTTCGTCTCGGTGAATGGAAAGAGACTTGCCGAGCCGTATGTTCAGAGCTCACACGAGGACCGGACGCCGGGCCGATGGCGGGTTCCGAGCGGTAGCTACTTCATGATGGGCGACAACCGCGATCTCTCCTGCGACTCGCGCACCTGGGGGCCGGTGTCACGCGACGCGCTCATCGGCCCGGTCGTCGTCACGTACTGGCCCCCACGCCGGATCGGCACTCCCTAGTAGAGCAAGCAGAAAGTGCGGACGGGCGTCGGGCCCGCCCGCACGTTGGAGGGGGTCACGCCTCGAGAGGCATGAGGTACCAGAGCGCGAGGTAGATCGCGAACCCCCAGCCCGTCAGCGTCACGAGGAGCAGAAGGACGCGGGCGACCAGCGGCTTGACCTTGAAGCGCCGGGGCGAGCGCGCCGGCGACTCCGCCGATCACCTGCTCGTCCCTGCGCCGCGAGAAACCGCGAAGAAGGAACCAGGCGCGGGCGCCGTCGATGTTCGGATCGAACGGCTCGGCTCCGACGGAAATGCTGCTCATGGCTCCCTCCTTTCGATCGACTCGTGCTTGGCCCGTCCATGTTCCCCAATCCGCCCCTTCTTGACGGCGGGGCTAGCAGGTGTTCCGGGGTGTGGCTAGCACCCTCACGGGCGCTACCGTGTCAAGACCGTGGATCTCCCTCTTCTCGAAGAGACGCTTGCCGAGCGTCGGCAGCCGCGGTACCGCACCGGACAGGTGTGGGAGTGGGCCGCGCGCGGTGCGGCAAGTTACGAGGAGATGACGAACCTGCCCGCAGGTCTCAGGGCGGAGCTCGCGGACGCCGTTCCCTTCTCGACGCTCGCCCTCCAGTCCGAGGCGAAGAGCAGCGACGGCACGGTGAAGGCGCTCTTCCGGACCAGCGATGGGCACGCAGTCGAGGCCGTGCTCATGCGCTACCGCGACGGACGCCGCTCGCTCTGCCTCTCGAGCCAGTCCGGCTGCCCGCTCACCTGCACGTTCTGCGCCACCGGCCAGATGCGCTTCGGCCGAAACCTCACGGCCTCGGAGATCCTCGACCAGGCGCTCCACTTCCGCCGGTTCGAGCGCGTTGACCATGCGGTCTTCATGGGCATGGGCGAGCCGATGCTGAACTTCGACCACGTGGTGACCGCTGCGAGGCGCCTGCCGGATCTCGGTATCACCCATCGGCGAACGACGATCTCCACCGTCGGCTGGATCCCGGGGCTCCGGCGCTTCGTCGAGGAGGTGGAGGAGCCGGTTCGCCTGGCGCTCTCGCTGCACGCGCCCGACGACGAGCTCCGAAGCCGCATCATGCCGGTCAACGATCGCTACCCCCTCGCGGAAATCCTCGCACTCTGCAACGAGCACCATCGGAGGTCGAACCGGAAGGTGTTCGTCGAGTACGTCATGCTCGAGGGCGTCAACGACAGCATCGCGCAGGCAGCCGCGCTCGCCGGCCTGCTCGATCCGAAGGTCTACAAGGTGAATCTGATTCCGTATAACCCGACAGGGATGTACGAGGGCTCGAACCGGGAGACGATTGCCGCGTTCAAGCACGTTCTCGACCGCGCGCGCCTCCCTGCAACCGTGCGCCTGACGCGCGGACGCGACATCGCGGCAGCCTGCGGACAGCTGGCCGCCGCTTCCTCGCCGGAAGGAGGCACAGCACCATGAGCTTCGTCTCACGCGGTTTCCGTGGACGCCGAAGGGACGACGGGCAGAGTGACCGGATTCCTCCCGGTCAGTACCTCGTCGACGATTTCCCGGTCCTCTCGGCCGGCCCGACCCCCCGAACGCCGCTCGATGAATGGACCTTCTCGATCCAGGGTGGAGCGGAGCCCGCCAACTGGACCTGGGAGGAATTTCAGAACCTTCCAAGCGAGACGATCGCGAAGGACATCCACTGCGTGACCAAGTGGTCGAAGCTCGACACGACCTGGGAAGGAGTCTCGGTCGACACGCTGCTCGCCCAGGTCGATCACGACGCCTCCTACATCGTCGCGTTCTGCGACGGCGGTTACACGACGAACCTGCCGCTAGAAGACGTGACAGACGGGAAGGCCTGGGTTGCGTACACCTTCGAAGGCGAGCCCCTCGAGCCCGAGCACGGAGGCCCGGCACGGCTGCTCGTCCCACACCTCTATTTCTGGAAGAGCGCCAAGTGGGTGCGCGGCCTGGCGCTTCGCGACGAGGACGAGCCCGGCTTCTGGGAATCGAACGGCTACCACCTTCGTGGCGATCCGTGGCAGGAACAGCGGTACTGGGGCGACTGACCTGGCAGGTCGCCGAGGTCGCCGGCTCGGTTCGGGAGACCCCGCGCGTCGTCACCATCGTCCTCGACGCCCCCGCCTGGCCCGGGCACCGGGCCGGCCAGCACCTCGATGTGCGCCTGACCGCCGAGGACGGTTACCAGGCGCAGCGAAGCTACTCGATCGCCTCGCCGCCGGGGGAGCCTCCCGCGATCACGGTCGAGCGCCTGGACGACGGCGAGGTGTCGCCCTATCTCGCTGACGAGCTTCGGGTCGGCGACGGGCTCGAAATCCGCGGCCCTATCGGCGGGTACTTCGTCTGGGAGCCGTCCACGGGCGGTCCCCTGCTTCTGGTCGCGGGCGGCTCGGGCGTCGTCCCGCTGATGGCGATGCTCCGCCACCGGACCGCCTCCGGGACCGACACGCCGACTCGTCTTCTCTACTCGTCGCGGGCGTGGGAGGACGTGATCTACCGGGATGAGCTCGAGCGCCTGGCAGCGGCTAACGGCCTCGAGGTCGTCCACACGTTGACTCGTTCGCAGCCGCCCGGCTGGACGGGATACGCCCGGCGTGTCGATGTGGGGATGCTCCGCGAGGTTGCCTGGCCCCCCGACGAGGGAGCCCACGTCTTCGTCTGCGGGCCAACGTCGTTCGTCGAGACCGCGGCGGATGGTCTCGTCGAGGCCGGGTATCCGCCGGGAAGCATCAAGACGGAACGCTTCGGAGCGACAGGAGGGTGATGGAACCCCTGGACGGCAACGCGATCGGAGGCGAGCTCCTCGAGGTCTTCGGCATCGAGATGACCGTCTCGACAGCCGTTTGCAGGGCGTGCGGAGCCGCCGGTCCCGTCGCCGAGACGGTCGTCTACTTACGAGCGCCGGGGACGGTCGTCCGCTGCCGCTCGTGCTCGAGCGTCCTCTTTCGCATCGTGCGCGGCCCCGGCCGCACGTGGATCGACCTGGGAGGCCTTCGGACGCTCGAGATCCACGAATAGGTTGGGCGCGGCTGCCCGCGGGTAGAGCGACGCATGGCCTGGGACACATCTCTCGACGCTTCCGCCCCTGCGCGGCGTGCCAAGCAAGCCGCTCGCAGCCCCTGGGTGGAGTGGCTGGCCCGCTTCGGAATGGTCGCCCAGGGCCTCCTCTACGGCCTGGTGGCCGTACTCGCGATCGGGGTGGCCCTGGATCAGGGCGGCAAGACGACCGACCAGCACGGTGCTATCGAGACGCTGGCGGGCCAGAGCTGGGGGAAGTGGGTGCTCGTGCTGCTTGCGATCGGACTCGGCGGCTACGCCCTCTGGCGCTTCGTCGTCGCGATCCTCGGTGAGAAGGTCGAGCATGGCGAGGATGTCGGAGTCGGCAAACGACTCATCTACGCGGCGCGCGGCCTGATCTACGCAGGTCTCTGCTGGACCGCAGTCTCGATCGTGATCGATGCCGGCAGCTCGGGCGGCGGAAACAAGCAGGAGAAGGCGGCCGCAGTGGTGCTCGACTGGCCCGGCGGCGTCGCACTCGTGACTGCCGTCGGCCTCGGAGTCCTGGGCTACGGCTTCTGGAACGTCTACAAGGGCCTGTCAGGCCGGTTTCTGAAGGACATGAAGACCGAGGAGATGGACGAGGCCGGCCGCCGCTGGATCCGAAGGACCGGTCTCGTCGGCCACGTGGCGAGGGGCGTCGTCTTCGGCCTGGTCGGCATCTTCCTCGTCAAGGCGGCGCTCGAGTACAACCCCGACGAGGCGATCGGGGTCGACGGGGCGCTGCAAAAGCTTGCATCGCAAGCGTACGGCGACGCCCTGCTCGGAGTCGTGGCCGCCGGGCTGCTCGCCTACGGTGTCTTCTGCCTGGCGCGCGCTCGCTACCGCGAGGTGTAATCGACGGCCTTTAGAAGGCTTACGGTTGCCCCACTTCAAAGTGGCAAAGTTTCTGCCTACCATGCCGGTGTGATCCACCGGATTCTCGCCACGATCCTCGTTGCCAGTGCGTTCGGCGCTGCCGTGCCCGCCGCGGGCGTGTCGCTGCCGCAGATCCCGCGCGGCGTCACCGTCGGAGGCGTCGCGGTCGGCGGGCTGACCTTCGAGCCCGCTCGCGCCAAGGTGGAAGGCCGCTTCGACGAGCCGATCCGCGTCTTCTACAACGACAAGGTCTGGCACGCGTCACCCGCATTGCTCGGCGCGAACGCGACGATCCAGGACGCGATCGCGCGCGCGGTCCACGCCAAGCGCGGACAGAAAATCCCACTTCGAGTCGACGTCGACCGCGCTGCCGTCCGCCGCTTCGCCGCCTGGCTCGACCGGAAGTACCGCCGGCCGGCGGTCGATGCAAAGCTCGTCGGCCTCTCCAAGCTGGCTCCGTCCTTTACCGAGGCAAAGCCGGGTCGGCAGGTGGCCAGAAAGACCCTCGTCCGCCAGATCGTTCAGGCCCTGCGATCGACGTGGAGAGGCGCGCAGATCGCCCTGCCGCTCGAGCCGATCGAGCCCAAGCTGACCAGCGCGAACTACGGGCCGATCATCGTCATTCGCCGCGGCTCGAACCGGCTCTCGCTCTACAACGGCCCCTCGCTCGTGCGCACCTTCGGAGTGGCGACCGGACAATCGAAGTACCCGACACCGCTCGGCACCTTCGAGATCGTCAGCATGCAACGGAACCCGTGGTGGCTGCCGCCGGACAGCGATTGGGCGAAGGACGCGAAGCCGATCCCACCCGGCCCGGGCAATCCACTCGGCACGCGCTGGATGGGCCTGACCGCCCCCGGGGTCGGGATCCACGGGACCCCCGATGCCGCTTCGATCGGCTACTCGGCCTCCCACGGGTGCATCCGGATGAGGATCCCCGACGCCGAGTCGCTCTTCACGAGCGTGGACACCGGCACTCCCGTCTTCATCGTCGGCGCCTGACCCCTTAGTGCGCCTCACGCAGACCGAGGCCCGGCGCCTGGCCGTCACCTGCCAGCACCTCGCCGGCGCCCGGCCGACGGCCGACGAGGCCGGCGTGCTGGACCTCGTCCGCGACATCGGCTGCCTGCAGCTCGACCCGATGAACGTCGTCGCACGGACGCATCAACTCGTCCTCCTGAGCCGCCTCGGGAACTACGATCCGGCCGTCCTCGACTCGCTGCTCTGGCGCCGGCGGGAGCTCTTCGAGTTCTGGGCACACGCGGCGTCGATCGTGCCCACGTCCGACTATCCGATTCACGAGGCAACGTTGATGCGCGGCTATCCCAAGCGCCATCAGAAGCTGCGCGACTGGGTGGCAGCCAACGCCACCCTCCGGCGCCAGATCTTCGCCGAGCTGACGAAGCGCGGCCCGCTCCGGGCCCGCGACTTCTCCGGGAAGGCGGCCGTGCCCTGGAGCTCCACGGGCTGGACGGAGGGTACGGAGGTCACGCGCATGCTCGACTACCTCTGGATCTGCGGCTCTATCGCCGTCGTCGGACGGGAAGGTCAGTCGCGAGTCTGGGATCTGTCCGAGCGCTGGCTGCCCGAGCAGAGGGCTGCACGGCCTCGTCTTTCGGTTCGGGAGGCCGTCTCACTGGCCGCCGAACGCTCGCTACGAGGGCTGGGCATCGGTACGAAGCGGCACATCTCCCAGCACTTCGTCCGCGACCGGTATCCGGGGCTCGACGCGGCCCTTCGCAAGCTCGTGCGCGACGGCCGCGTCCTCGAGGCGCAGATCATCGGGGATGACGGCGAGCCCTGGCCTGGCAGCTGGTACGTCCACACGGACGACGCTCCCGCTCATCGAGGCGCTGAAGGGTGGTGCCTGGGAGCCTCGCACGACCCTCCTTTCCCCCTTCGACAACCTGATCGCCGACAGGGCGCGGACCGAGCAGCTGTTCGGCTTCCGCTTCCGCATCGAGATCTACGTCCCCAAAGCTAAGCGCGAATACGGCTACTACGTGCTCCCGATCCTGCACGGAGACGCGCTGATCGGCCGCGTCGACCCGGCCTACGACCGCAACGAGCAGCGCCTGGTCGTGAACGCGGTCCATGCCGAGCCCGGCCAGGGGCCGGAGACGGGCCCGGCGGTCGTCCAACGCGCTCGAGGAGCTCGGCACCTTCCTCGGGGCCCGGTCGATCGATCTCGCCGGCCCGGTCCCGAGTGTGTGGCGTAACGCGCTCGCCTAGGCAGGCACGCGCGGGCGCTCGTCCATCCGGCGGATCCACGCGCCGATCTGCGGGTGCGTGACGCCGAGGGGCAGGTTCTCGACCAGAACACGGTGGAAGGGCTCTTCGTCCTCGGGATCGTGGAGGAGCGCGTACTTCAGGAACGGGAACGCGGCGCAGTCGGCGGCCGAGAACTCGCCGAGGAGGTAGTCACGGCCGGTCAGCATGCCCTCGAAGACGTCAAGCGAAGCGGCCATCTCAGCTCCGAGCTCGGCGATCTCGCGTCCGGTCCGGATTGAGCCCGGCCAGGGCGTCCGCAATCGCGTTCGGCGGCGCCTTCCAGACCCGGTTGAACCAGTCCACGAAGACGACGCACTCGGCGCGGCGGGCCGGGTCCCTCGGGTACAGGGGCGGATCGGGATAGCGCTCCTCCAGGTACTCGAGGATGTGCGTCGAGTCCGAGACCACGCGGCCCTCGTCCTCGAGCACCGGCACGAGGCTCTGGCCGCTCACGGCGACGATCGGGCTCCGGTCGGCCGGGTCGACGTCGACCGGCTCGGCCTCGAGACCCTTGTGGGCGAGGGCGAGCGCGACCCGCTCGACGTTCGTGGAGAAGGGGATCCGGTAAAGGCGCATCACGTGCGCGTGGACTTCCGGCTCGCGAGCGGCGCGCCCGAACCGCTCCAGCAGGAGCTCGAGCACCTTCGGCTCGCGGTCGCGCGTGAAGTGCTCCCCGCCCGGCTCGACGACCACCTCCGCCCCGAGTCGCTCCTTCACGCCCGGCCGTTGGCTTCCCAGTCCGACGTGTAGGGGTCGTCCGTCGAGAGCAGGGCAACGACCTTGCCTGCTGCGGCACGTGCGGCTGCGTCGTCGAACGGCGTCGCCCAGAGCTCGCTCGTCTCGTCCCGCTCGTCCTCGTCGAGCCAGAACCAGGGTGCAACCAGCAGACAGCCTTCGACCGGAGGGCCGCCCTGCGCGAGCGCCCTGGCGATCGTCTGGCACCCGACGCTGTGCCCGACGAGCACCGTCGCAGCCCGATCCCGCGGGTCGTCTCCGAGCCACTCCAGGAAGGCGGGCACCCACGTCTCGGGCCGCGGCGTGCCCGGGTCTGGCAGCTCCGGAATCCCGATCGCGTCGAATGGGGGCGGATCCAGCGCGCGAAGCTCGTCCCGAAGCCACGGATACCAGTCGGCGCCGGGCGCGCCATCCCAACGGTGGATGATCCCAAGTCGGCGCAAGTCTCAAGCGCCCTTCTGGGCCTCGAGCGCCTCGCCGGCGGCGGGCTGGCCGGACAGGTCGGGGTGCTCCTCGAACCCGTACTTGACGATCGCGCGCTTCGCGGCCTTGACCTCGTCGAGCCGGCGAACCGGCCGGCTGTGGGGCGCGTCCTTCACGAGCCGCGGATCCTCGGCGGCCTCCCGGGCGATCGACCGCATGGCCTCGACGAAGTCGTCCAGCGTCTCCTTCGGCTCGGTCTCCGTCGGCTCGATCATGAGCGCCTCGGGCACGATCAGCGGGAAGTAGATCGTCGGCGGATGGAACCCGTAGTCCATGAGCCGCTTCGCGACGTCGAGAGCGCTGACGCCGTGCTCCCGCTTCAAGCCGCGCGCCGAGAGCACGAACTCGTGCATGCAGAGCCGGTCGAACGGAAGCTCGTACACGTCCCTGAGCCGCGCGAGCATGTAGTTCGCGTTCAGGACAGCGGCCTCGGACATGGCGCGGAGCGCCGGCCCGTACGCACGGATGAACGCGTAGGAGCGCACAAACACGCCGAACGGCCCGCAGAACCCGCGGACCTTGCCGATCGACTTCGGTCGGTCGTAGTCGAGCCGGAACGCATCGCCCTCCCGGACGATTGCGGGCGCGGGCAGGAAGGGCTCGAGGATCTCCCGCACGGCCACCGGCCCGCCACCGGGCCCGCCCCCGCCGTGTGGCTGCGAGAAGGTCTTGTGGAGGTTGTAGTGGATGATGTCGAAGCCCATGTCGCCGGGGCGCGAGATGCCGCAGACCGCGTTCAGGTTCGCGCCGTCGTAGTAGAGGAGCGCGCCCGCGTCGTGGAAGATCTCCGCCACCTCCTCGATGTGCTCGTCGAAGAGGCCGAGCGTCGAGGGGTTCGTGAGCATGAGGCCGGCGGTGTTCTCGTCGACCTTCGCTCGCAGGTCGTCGAGGTCGAGGTTCCCCCGTTCGTCCGTCTCGACCTTCTTGAGCTGGTAGCCGGACATCGTCACGCTCGCAGGGTTCGTGCCGTGGGCCGTATCCGCGGTGATCACGGTCGTCCGCTGCTCGCCCTCTCCCCGGTCGGCGAAGTAGGCGCGCATGAGCATGAGCCCGGTGAGCTCGCCCTGAGAGCCGGCTGCAGGCTGCAGCGAGACCGCGTCGAGCCCCGCGACCTCTGCCAGGATCTCCTGCAGGCGCCACATCAGCTCGAGCGCACCCTGCGACCCCTCCTCCTCCTGATGCGGGTGCAGGTCCCGAAAGCCCGGCAGCATCACGACCCGCTCGTTGACGCGCGGGTTGTGCTTCATCGTGCACGAGCCGAGCGGGTAGAAGCCCGTGTCGACGCCGAAGGTCCGATCGGCGAGCGCGGTGAAGTGCCTGACGACCTCGGGCTCGGCGAGCTCGGGCAGGCGCGGGGCCCGCTCACGCCGGAGCGCTTCCGGGACATCGACCTTCGGCACGTCGTAGTGCGGCAGGCTCGCAGGCGCGGCGTCCCGGCTGCGACTTCTCGAAGATCAGCTTCACGCCGCCGCCACCTCCTCGAGGACGGCCGCCAGCCGGTCGATGTCCGCCGGGCTCCTCTTCTCGGTAACGCAGACGAGCAGCGCGTCGTCCAGGCCCTCGTAGTCACGCCCGAGCGCGTAGCCCGGATGGATGCCTTGCTTACGGGCGGCACGGATCACGTCCTGGCCACTCCGTCCGACGCGGACGGCAAACTCCTTGAACGTTGTCTGTTCTGGAAACACCGGCTGGAGCCCGAGCTGCTCCTTCGCGTAGGCCCCGAGGCCCATGCAGGTCTCGCCCACCTCCCTGAGCCCCTGGGGGCCGAGCCAGCTCAGGTAGATGAGCCCAGCCAGGGCAAGGAGCGTCTGGTTCGTGGTCATGTTGTGGGTCGCCTTCTCACGACGGATGTGCTGCTCACGTGTCTGGAGCGTCAGGACGAATCCACGCTTGCCGTCCAGGTCGGTCGTCTCGCCGATGATCCGACCCGGCATCCGCCGGATGAAGTCTTGCCTGGCAGCGAAGAAGCCGTAGTGCGGGCCGCCGTACGAGAGGTAGTTCCCGGCGCCCTGGCCCTCGCCGATCGCGATCGCGCACCCGTAGGCCCCTGGCGCCTCCAGAACACCGAGGGAGAGCGGATCGACATGGGCGACGGCGAGCGCGTCGGCGTCGTTGGCTGCCGCGGCCAGCTCGGGAGCCGGCTCCAGGCAGCCGAAGAAGTTGGGCTGCTGGAAGATCACGCAAGCGGCATCCGCGGCGGCGCCTCGCAGCTCGTCGGGGTCCGTGACTCCGTCTCGATGCGGCACCTCGACGACCTCGAGCCCGAACCCGGGCGCGTAGGTCTTCACGACCTGCCGGGTCTGCGGATTCAGGGTCTCGGCGAGGACGACCTTGGTCCGCCCCGTGACGTGCTTGGCGACGTAGCAGGCGTCAGCGGCAACGGTGGTCCCGTCGTAGCCGGATGCGTTGGAGACGTCCATGCCGGTCAGCTCGCAGATCACCGTCTGGTACTCGAAGATGGCCTGCAGGACGCCCTGGCTCATCTCCGGCTGGTAGGGCGTGTAGGCAGTCAGGAACTCGCCCCGCGCGAGCATCGCGTCGACGACGGCAGGAACGTAGTGGTCGTACATGCCGGCCCCGAGGAAGGAGAGCTCCTCCGAGACGGAGACGTTCTTCCCGGCCAGCGCGGAGAGGTGCTCGACGAGCTCCTGCTCGGAGAGCGCCGGCTCCATGACCAGAGGGCGGTCGAGGCGGAGGCTCTCCGGGATGTCCCGGAAGAGCTCGTCCACAGACGAGACGCCGATCGCGTCGAGCATCGCCTCGCGGTCGGCATCCGTGAGCGAGAGGTAGCTCACTCGGAGAGCAGTTCCTTGTAAGCAGCGACGTCGAGTAGCCCGTCGACCTCCGCTGGATCCGAGAGCCGCACTTTGATCAGCCAGCCCGCTCCGTACGGATCCTCGTTCACCTTCTCGGGCTCGTCCACGACTGCCTGGTTCACCTCGACCACCTCGCCGGTGAGCGGCGAGACGAGGTCGGATACGGCCTTCACCGACTCGACCTCTCCGTAGCTCTCGTCCTTGGCGACCGAGCTTCCCGACTCAGGGGGCTCGAAGTGGACGAGCTCGCCGAGCGCGTCCTGGGCGTACCAGGTGATTCCGATCGTCGCCGTGTCGCCGTCCACCTTCGCCCAGTCGTGCTCGGGGTGGTACTTGAGCTCTTCGGGATAGCTCTCTGCCGCTGCCACTCTTAAGCCCCCTCTCGCTTGTAGATCGGCTTCTTCACGATATGCCCCTGCCGCGGTCGACCGCGGAGGTCGATGCTGATGCCCGTTTCAGGTTCGGCGGCCTCGCTCGCCACATAGGCGAGCCCGATTCCGATGCCGAGCATCGGGGAGAGAGAGCCCGACGTGACCTCGCCCGGGGGCTCGATGACCTTCATCCCCTGCCGCGGGATGCCCTTGTCGTCCAGCACGAAGGCAACCAGGCGCTCGGCCGTACCCTCATCTTTCTGGCGCCTGAGCACGTCGACGCCCGTGAACTCCTTGTCGAGCGCACAGGCCCAGCCGAGTCCCGCCTCGATCGGTGTTCGCTCCGGCGAGATGTCGTTTCCGTGGAGCGGGTAGCAGGCCTCGAGGCGGAGGGTGTCGCGGGCGCCGAGACCGCACGGGACGACTCCACGCGCGAGGATCGCATCCCAGAGCCGGCCGGCGTCGTCGGGATCGCAGCCAAGCTCGCAGCCTCGCTCGCCCGTGTAGCCGGTCCCCGCGACCAGACACCGCACGCCGAGCACGTCGTCCTCCCGAAAGGTGAACGGCTCCAGCTCGATCCCGAGCCGCTCGAGTGCCGCGGGTCCCTGGACGGCCAGCAGGGCATAGCGATCGGAAACGTCGGTCGTCTCCGGGAGCGCCGCGTGATCAGGGCCGACGTTCGATGCGTTCACGACGAGCAGATAGTCGTCGTCACCCCGCCTGTACGCGATCAGATCATCCGTGATCCCGCCCCGCTCGTTGGTCAGGAGGGTGTACTGAGCCCGCCCGTCGCCGATCCGGTCGAGATCGTTCGAGAGCCGTGCCTGGAGGTAGTCGTGGGCTCCGGCACCGGACAGCTCGAGCTGGCCCATGTGCGAGACGTCGAAGACGCCCGCGGACGTCCGGACCGCGCGATGCTCCTCCTGAATGCCCGTGTACTGCACCGGCATCTCCCAGCCGGCGAAGTCGACGATACGCGCGCCGAGCGCCGCATGGCGCTCGTAGAGAGGCGTTCGGCGTGCCGTTTGCACCGCGGCGGATCCTAGTTGCAGAGCACCGGAGCGCGCCGAGGGTGAACCGCGCGTCAAATCGGCTGGAAGCGCGCGGTGAAGTGCCTGAGGACCGGCGCCTCCGCGATGATCTCGAGCCCCCTGAACGACCCCGCGTTGCCGATCACGGCCGCGGCGGCATCCGCAGCCTGCTCGAGCTGGCGCGAGGTGTACACGCGCCGGGGCACGGCGAGGCGAACCAGCTCGAGCGGCGGCCGACGGTTCTCGCCCGTCAGAGGATCCCGTCCGGCCATCACGGAGCCGATCTCGACCCCGCGAACACCGCCCTCGAGATAGAGAGCGCAGGAGAGCGCCTGCGCCGGGAACTGCTCGACCGGAATGGCCGGCAGCATTGGAGAAGCGTCGAGGTACACGGCGTGTCCGCCGAACGGTTGGAGAACACTCGCGCCGGCTTCGAGCAGCACGTAGCCGAGATATGCCACCTGGCCGATCCGGTGGCGGAGGTACTCCTCGTCGAGCACCTCGCGCAGGCCGACCGCGATCACCTCGAGGTCGCGACCGGCGAGGCCGCCGTAGGTCGGGAATCCCTCGAACACGATCCCGCGGGCCTGGAGGCGGTGGAAGAACTCCTCATCGTCTCGGATCGCCACGAACCCGCCGATGTTGGCGATCGCGTCCTTCTTCGCGCTCATGAGCACGGCGTCCGCCTCCTCCAGGCTCCGCAGCACGATCTCCGGCAGCGGAACGTCTGCAAACCCGGGCTCGCGCTCCCGGATGAACCAGGCGTTCTCCGCAAAGCGGGCAATGTCCAGCACGAGCTTCTTGCCGTGCTTTCGGGCCAGCGACGCGGTGGCCGCGATGTTCTCCATCGAGACGGGCTGGCCGCCGCCCGCATTGTTCGTGAGCGTGAGCATGACGATCGAGACGCGCTCCCCGTCCTCGCTCTCGAGCAAGCGGGCGAGCGCGTCGATGTCGAGGTTTCCCTTGAACGGGTAATCCCCGCCGGAATCGAGAGCAGCCGGAATCGGAAGATCGAGCGCGACACCCTCCCGCAGCTCGATGTGAGCGCGCGTCGTGTCGAAATGTGCGTTCGACGGCACGATCTCGCCCGGGTCGATGACGGCGCCGAAGAAGACGCTCTCGGCTCCACGTCCCTGATGGGTCGGCACGACGTAGGGAAATCCGAGCACCTCCCGGACGGCATCGCGAAAACGCGCGAAGCTGCGTGAGCCCGCGTAGGACTCATCGCCTCGCATGAGCGCAGACCACTGATCCTGGCTCATGGCACCGGTGCCGGAATCCGTCAGCAGGTCGAGTTCGACGTCAGAAGCCGCAAGCTGGAACGGGTTCCATCCGGCCGCCTCCAGCGCTTCTTGACGCTCTGACCGTGTCGTCGCGCGGACAGGCTCGACCATCTTGATCCGGAAGGGCTCGCGCGGCGGGCGCACCCCGGCGTTCTATCCGTCCTGCGCCCGCGCTGCGGGCCGACCAGAACCTGTTAGCGCAGGAACGGAGGGACGTCGAGCGTGTCGGAGGGGACCTGGAAGCCCTCGCTCGGCTCCCGTTCCCGGCCGCCGTTCGGGTCGGAGATCGGCTCCCGCTCACGGCGCTCGCGGCGGAGCTTCGCGTCGAAGCCCGTCGCAATCACGGTCACGCGGATCTTGCCGGCCAGGTTCTCGTCGATGACGGCTCCGAAGATCACGTTCGCGTTCTGGTCGGCGGCACCGGTCACGACCTCGGCCGCTTCGTTCACCTCGAAGAGCCCAACATCGGAGCCACCGGTGATGTTGAGAAGGATTCCGGTCGCGCCCTCGACCGACGCCTCGAGCAGGGGGGACGACACGGCTGTCCGCGCCGCCTCGGCGGCCCGGTTCTCGCCCTCGGCCTCACCGATGCCCATGAGAGCGGAGCCGGCATCGCTCATGACCGTCCGGACGTCCGCAAAGTCAAGGTTGACGAGGCCGGGGATGGTGATCAGGTCGGTGATCCCCTGGACGCCCTGGCGCAATACGTCGTCCGCGATCCGGAAGGCCTCCATGACCGGCGTCTGCTTTCCGACTACCTGCAGCAGCCGATCGTTCGGGATGATGATCAACGTGTCGACCTTGTCCCTGAGCTCGCTGATGCCCTGCTGCGCCTGCTCCGCGCGCTTTCGCCCTTCGAAGTCGAACGGCCGCGTGACCACGCCCACCGTCAGGGCACCGAGCTCACGCGCGGTCTCCGCGATGATCGGCGCACCACCGGTCCCAGTGCCTCCACCCTCGCCCGCGGTGACGAAAACCATGTCGGCGCCCTTCAGCGCCTCCTTGATCTCGTCCCGGCTCTCGAGCGCAGCCGCCTTCCCCACCTCCGGGTTGGCGCCGGCACCGAGCCCTCGCGTCGCCTCGGCACCGATATGGAGCTTCACGTCGGCATCGCAGCCGAGCAGCGCTTGCGCGTCGGTGTTGACCGCGATGAAGTCGACGCCGGTGACTCCAGCATCGACCATTCGGGTGACGGCGTTCGAGCCGCCGCCGCCGACGCCGACGACCTTGATCACCGCTATGTAGCTGCCCGAAGTGTCTCTCATCCGAAAGGAAGATAGCTGAAGCTCGACTTGAGCGTGCGGCTGACCTTACGCCGGTTGTCCCCCGGTGTCAAACGCTTGTTTGCAGGGTTTTTGTGAGAAAAGTCTAACCCTCAATCATCGACTTGAGGGTTTACGCCGCCGACGGGTCGCTCGGGGAGGCTGACATCCAGGTAGTCGAACTCGGCACGCTCGGTGGTCGAAAGTGCCCGGAGCACGGCAGCAGCGGATGCGAGCTTCGCGTCCAGATCGTCGGCCGGGCCCAGGCGCACCTCCAGCCCCGTCGACAGGACCAGGACGAGACCGGCGTCTGTCGCCCGTGCGGTGCGTACCGGCACGGGGAAGCGGGCAGGCAGCAAGGCAACGGCTGTCAGGGCCTTGGATGCCATCGGAATCGCGAGCGTCGCCCCCGGCTCGAACTCCGCCCCGGCGGCGAGCCAGATCCGGGGCAACCGCCGGGTCGTGTTCGGCTCGACAGTCCTGACCACCCGACCCCGGTCCGAGACGACCCATGCTGCTCGTCCAGAGCGGAGAACGGCCACCGGGCGTTCAGGGATTACGACGACACGCAGGCCGTGTGGAAAGGCCCTGTCCACCCGTGCAGCCCGCACCGAGGGCAGGGTTGCAAGCTGACGCTCGACGCTGTCTGCATCGACGGTGACGAGGCTCTCTCCCTCAAGGGGTCGAAGGGCGGCGCGGACATCCGCCTCTACCGCCGCTCCGGCACCGCTCACAGCGACCGATCGAAGAGCGAAAACCGATGTCGAGCGCGCCGCGAGATACCCGAGGGCAAGGACTCCGACGACCGCTCCGACGCCCACGAGGGTGTGCCCGAGACGGAAGCGGAATCGTGGCAGTGCAAGCGCAGGCCGAATCGGCTGCGCCCGAGCGGCGGCGAGTGCGAGCCGGCGAGCCACCATCGCCACTTCGCCGCGCGCTCCCGCGCTCCTACTCGGACTTCCCTGCCTCCTCGATCGGCGGGATCTCCAGGGATCCGACCAGCTGTACCTCCGGCTCAAGGCTGACTCCATACTCGGTGAACGCGCGGCGCCGGGCCTCGACGATCAATGCGATCGCATCGACGGATCGCGCACGGCCATCGTTCTCGATGAAGTTCGCGTGCTTGGGAGAGATCCGGGCACCACCGATGACATGACCGCGCAGGCCGCAGGCCTCGAGCATCCTCCCGGCAGAGAGCTCGTGCTCGGGATTCTTGAACACGCTTCCGAACGTCCGCTTGTTCGTCGGCTGCGCGCTCTTCCGCTTCTCCTGCATCCCCGCAACGATGTCCTTGATCTCCGGCTCCGGCCTCGACTCGAGCAGGAACTCCGCGCCCGCGACAACCTGACCATGCCGGAGATCCGAGCGGCGATACGTGAGACCGAGCTCCTGCGGAGTCTGCCACCGGGCCCCGAGCGCGTCCGCAACCAGGGCGCGGCTCAGCACGGCCGCGATGTCACTCCCGTAGGCACCCGCATTCATCCAGACACCGCCACCCACGGTGCCCGGGATCGCACAGAGGAACTCGAGCCCACCCAGGTTCGCGGCCCGCGCGCGATGAAGGCAGACCGCGTTCGCAGCCCCTCCTCCCGCCATGAGAACGCCATCACCAGCCTTGGCAACCGTGAGGGCCCCCGCAAGCTTCAGCGCGACGCCGGCAAAGCCCTCGTCCGCCACGAGCAGGTTCGAGCCGAGGCCGACAGCTGCGACCGGAAGCTCTTCGTCGCGCGCCCAGGCGAGAGCCTCGACGAGCTCCTCCGTGGTCTCCGGCTCGGCGAGCCACCGTGCCGGGCCACCGGTCCCGATCGTGGTGTAGCGGGAGAGGCGCACGCCCTCTTTCATCGTTTCAGCCGTTCCAGAATCATCGGACCGATCGTCTCGATGTCTCCGGCACCGAGGGTGAGCACGAGGTCGCCGGCGCGCGCCCCCTCGGCTGCGAGCATTGCGGCGGCCTCCAGCGTTGGTGCCCACCCGACGGACATCCCGGGCCGGACTTCGGTGAGGCGGTCGACGACGAGCTTGCCGGTGATCCCTGGCCAGGGCTCCTCGCGCGCCGGGTAGATCTCGGTCACGACGGCTGCATCGGCGCGCGCGAGTGCGCTCGCGAACTCGTGCGCCAGATACGCCGTTCGAGAGTAGAGATGCGGCTGAAAGACCGCGATCACCCGACCTGTCCCTGCGAGCGCCCGCGCGGTCGCGAGGGTGGCAGCGACCTCCGTGGGATGGTGAGCGTAGTCGTCGTAAACCTGCACGCCCTGCGACTCCCCGCGGAGGTCGAACCGGCGGCCCGCGCCGGTGAACTCCTGGAGGACGCGAGCCGCGTCCGCCTCCGCAATCCCTGCGAGCTCGAGCGCTGCGAGTGCGCACGCCGCATTCCGGCGATTGTGCTCGCCGGGGACAGCGAGGCGAACCTCAGCGGGCTCGACGTCGGGCCCCCAGACGACCGAAGTTCCGCCAAGGTAGGCGATCCAGCGGCGAAAGCACTCTTCGAGCTCGGCCAGGGAGGAGAACGTCGTGTGGTGGTCCAGCTCGACGTTCGTGACGACGGCGATCTCGGGCTCGAGTGCGAAGACGGTCCGATCGGATTCATCCCCTTCGACAACGAGCCACCCATCGCCAGTGCCGGCGTTCCCTCCGAGCTGAGGTACCTCTCCACCGATCAGATAGGCGGGGTTCAGCCCGAGCTCTCGGAGACAGAAGGCGATCATTGCTGCGGTTGTCGTCTTGCCGTGCGCGCCGGTGACCACGATCGAGCGCCGGAGGGAGACGAGCTCGGCCAGCAGGTCTGAACGGCTCTTTCCTTCGACCCGTCCTGCGAAGGCGGTCGAGACGACAGTCTCGAATCCGGCCGGGCCGCTGACCGGCTCCGGTTCGATCGTGACGGGGATCCCCTCCGCGCGGACACGCGCCAGGTAGGGCGTCTCGACCCGGTCCCACCCCGCCACTTCGGCGCCCCATGCTCGCGCCAGAATCCCGTAGGCGCTCAGCCCGGCGCCGCCGATGCCGACGAGCCAGAGACGGCGTCCGTCAAGCGGAAGCAAGCGCGATCAGCTCCTCGGCGATGGCGCCCGCCGCATCCGGTTGCGCAAGCGATCGCATGGCCGCCGCCATCCGTTCAAGCCGCTGCTCATCCGCGAGCAGCTCCTCTGCCTGCCGCTTGAGGTCGAGCTCGGCTTCGGGAACGACAACTGCGCCACCTCCTCGCTCGAAGTAGCGGGCATTCGACGTCTGGTGATCTGCCGTCGCCTCCGGATACGGCACCAGCAGGGCCGGCTTGCCGGCTGCGGCGACTTCCCAGACGGAGCCTCCAGCCCGGGCGACAACGAGATCGACCGCCGAGAGGGCAGCGCCGAAGTCGCCCGTGAACGGGAGCAGGACGTAGTCCGGGCGGGTCGGTCTATCCAGGTTCTCAAAGTCGCGTTCACCGGCGACGTGCAATACGGGAGGCCCCGCGTCTGCCCAGGCCGCGAGCGCCGCCTGGTTCAGCCGACGCGCACCCAGGCTTCCCCCGAAGACCAGTACCGCCCGTCCGTCCTCGGGGAGCCCGAAGGCCTTGCGAGCTTCACCCCTGTCGGCTGGTTGCGAGCGCGCAGGAATGGGCCGGCCCACAAGCCGGTACTTCGGCCCTTCAACTCCTTCGATCGGATAGGCGAGGAACACCTTGCGCGCAAATGGGGTGGCAAATCGATTGGCGAGGCCCAGGTGTGCGTCGGCCTCGGTGAGCGCCGCGGGGATGCGGAGGAGGCCGGCGGCGAGCACCATCGGGCCTGCGACATATCCGCCGGCACCGAGAACGACATCCGGTCTTCGTTGTCGGAGGATCCTCATGCACGCGACCGGAGCCTGAACCGCGAGACCCAAAGCCCGAATCAGTCGAAGGCTCGGCCTCCGCGGAAAGCCTTCGACACGGAACTCGTCGAGCTCGAAGCCGGCCTCCGGAACGAGGCGGCGCTCAATTCGCTGCGCGCCTGCGAACGTCACGCTGACGCCGCGGGCGACCAGCGCTTCCGCGACCGCGATCGCGGGCAGGACGTGTCCGGCTGTTCCTCCGGCCGCGATCAGGCACTTGAGCGACGGTTTCGACTGCATGGTTCTGCGCGATGTTAAGGAGGATCCCGACGGCCGCGAGCGCGACGATAAGGCTGGAGCCCCCGTAGCTCACAAACGGCAGAGGGATACCGGTCAACGGCGCGATACCCATCACCGCGCACAGGTTGACGGCCGCTTGCCCGCAGAGGAGGGCCGTCAGTCCGGCAGCGAGCCTCTTTCCGAATGGGTCGCGGCACTTGAGGGCGACGTTGAATCCTGCGTATCCGAGGAGGACGAACGCGCCCATGACGCCCACGGCCCCGACGAGCCCAAGCTCCTCCCCGATGATCGCGAAGATCATGTCCGTCGACGCCTCGGGCAAGTAATAGATCTTCTGCACGCTCTCTCCGAGGCCGACACCGAAGAGGCCGCCGGAGCCGAGCGCGATCATCGCCTGGACCGTCTGGAATCCAGCGTTCTGCGGGTCGCTCCACGGGTCGAGGAAGCTGAAGAGACGGGCGCGCCGGTACGGCTCGAACCAGATCGCGAGCATGAGGACGGACAGCCCGAGCCCGCCGGATGCCGCAAGAACGCGCAGAGGCGTGCCGGACACGACGAGCATGGCGGCGACCATGATCACGATCGCAATCGCGGTGCCGAGGTCCGGCTCGACGACGATCAGCCCGCAGACGAGGCAGACGACGAGTCCGACGGGCTTGGCCAACTCCCCGAGCGAGCGAGGAGCGGGTTTGCGGGCGAGGCGGGCGCCCAGCCAGAGCGCGAGCCCTAGCTTGGCGAGCTCCGAGGGCTGGAAGGAGAACGCACCGAGCGGAATCCAACGCTTGGCTCCGTTCACGCTCGTCCCGATGACCAGCACCGCAACGAGGAGGAAGAGCGCCACGGCGAGCATCGGCCCACCGACGTGGCGGAGCTTCCGGAAGTCCGTGCGCGACAGCAGGACGAGCGCGACGAGACCGACGAGTGCGTAGAGCGCCTGGCGCTTCAGGTAGTACGCCGGGTCGTCCGAGGCGATGAGACCGCGGGCGGAGCTAGCGCTGTAGACCATCACGAGCCCGAACGCAACGAGCCCGAGCGTGACGAGAACGAGAAGGTGGAACTCGAGCTGTGGCCGCGTGGGCCGTCTCATGGTCGCTCGATCTCCCGGCGAAAGAGAAGTGCGTCACTCGTACGAAATCCGAACCACTCCGCGCGCCACGTGTGCGCATATCGGCGATACGCTTGCGCGTGAGCAGGCGGGCGGGTCGGGACCCGATATACACGCGCGTCTAACCGATCCCCCCGCCGGCAGATCAAAGCGCCTCCACAATCGCCCGGAATCGGGCACCACGCTCTTCGAAGTTCTCGAACTGGTCGTAGCTCGCGCAAGCCGGCGAGAGCAGCACAACGTCGCCCGGCTCGGCATCCGAGAGAGCTTGCTGAACTGCCCGTTCGAGCTCGCCGGCGTGCGTGAAGGCCACACCGGCACGAATCAACGCCTCCGCGATGTCGTCGGCCGACTGGCCGATCAGGTAGGCACGAGCCACCCCGCGCTCCCGCGCCGCACGGGCGAGCCGGTCGAATGAAGACCCTTTGACACTCCCGCCGAGAATCAGACGGAGGCCCGGCGGATAGGCGGTGAGCGCCTGCTCAGCCGCTTCCGGGTTGGTTGCCTTCGAGTCGTTCACGAAGCGAACACCGGCCACCTCCCCGACCAGCTCGAGGCGATGCGGCACACCCTGAAAGCTCTGAAGCCCCTCTGCGATTGCCCCATCGTCGATGCCGGCCGCCCGCGCAGCGGCCGTGGCCGCAGCGGCGTTCTCCCGGTTGTGTTGCCCAGGGATTCGCGGAACAGCGGGAAGGTCGTCTGCGGCGGAAAACTCGACCCGGCGAGCCGCGCCGGGGACAGGGGGAAAGCCTCCCGGCACCACCGCTACATCTTCGGCAGTCTGGTTCTCGAAGATCCGGAGCTTCGCGGTCGTGTAGTCCTCAAAGGACCCGTGGCGGTCGAGATGGTCCGGGGTCAGGTTCAGGAGCACGGCTACCTGTGGGCGGAAGCTCTCGATGTCCTCGAGCTGGAAGCTCGACAGCTCGCAGACCACCCACGCATCCGCCGGCACGATGCCGTCGAGCGCCGTCAGCGGCCGTCCCACATTCCCGGCAACCGAAACCTGCTTGCCTGCGGCGTGGAACATCGCACCGAGAAGCTCGCTCGTGGTCGTCTTCCCGTTCGTGCCAGTCACACCAAGGATGGGGTTCGGGATGAGTCTCGACCCGAGCTCGATCTCGCTCCAGACAGTCGTGTTGCGGCGCCGCGCAGCCTCCACGAGCGGAGCTTCGCGGGGGACTCCAGGGCTTTTCACCATTAGGTCCATGCCATCGAGGAGCGCCGGGTCTTCCGCACCCACGACGACTTCTACGCCGGCCTCGCGAAGCCTCCCAACAGCGCTGGTCTCCAAGCGATCGACAGCGACGACCTCCACGCCCCGGCGCGCGAGAGCAAGCGAGGCCGCCTCGCCGGAGCGGGCGAGCCCCAGGACGAGCACGCGGCGCGGCATCATGGTGTCAGTGCGAATTGCAGCTCTCTACGACGTTCACGGGAACCTCCCTGCCCTCGAGGCGGTACTCGCCGAGGTTGCTGCGAGCTCCGTCGATCACATCGTCGTGGGTGGCGATCTCGTAGCAGGCCCGATGCCACACGAGGTTCTCTCGCTCATCCGCGACCTCGGCGACGAAACGGTGTGGGTGCGTGGTAACGGCGATCGCGAGCCCGGCCCCTGGGCCGCCGACAAGTTGGACGCGAGCGAGCAGAGTTTCCTTCGCGACCTCCCGACAAGCGTGACGCTTGAAGTCGACGGGCTCGGGAAGACGCTTTTCTGCCACGGATCGCCCCGGAGCGACGAGGAGATCCTGACCGCAATCTCCGCCGAGCAACGGGTCGCTTCGGCGCTTGACGGTGTCCGTGAGCGAGTCGTCGTCTGCGGCCACACGCATACCCAGTTCGACCGCGCGGTCGCCGGCGTCCGGCTGGTGAACGCAGGGAGTATCGGAATGCCCTATGAGGACCGCATCGGTGCCTACTGGGCGCTCCTCGGGCCCGACGTCCAACTGCGGCGAACCGACTACGACGTCGAGGCGGCCATCCGGCGGATGCGCCGGGCGGGCTATCCGGACGAGAATCATCTCGAGAACCTCGTGAATGTTCCGACCGGCCAAGAGGCGGCCGCGTTCTTCGAGTCGCAGGCTCAGGACGCGAACTTCGAGAACGACTGGTAGTAGAGGACGAAGGCGCATGCGCAGAAGATCGCGGCAGCGATCCAGAAGCGCACCATGATCCGCGATTCGGACCACGCCTTCATCTCGAAGTGATGGTGGAGCGGCGCCATGAGCAGCACGCGACGGCCCAGCCACTTGAACGTGAACACCTGGAGCATGACCGAGAGCGCTTCGATCAAGAAGATGCCGCCGATCAGCGTCAATAGCACCTCGGTCTTAGTCATGATCGCGAACGCCGCGAGCGCGCCTCCGAGTCCCATTGACCCCGTGTCCCCCATGAACACCTGCGCGGGGAAGGCGTTGTACCAGAGGAAACCGATCGAGGCTCCGATCAGACTTGCGCCGAGGATGGCCAGGTCGAGGTCGGCCTTGTCGCCCGTACCCGTCCGCAGCGAGACGATGTACGCGACGATCGTCATCGCCGTGTAGGTGAGGAGCGCGATCGTCGCCGTCCCCGCGGCAAGACCGTCGAGACCGTCGGTGAGGTTCACACCGTTCGCCGCCCCGGCGATGATGATGAAGAGAAGTCCGTACCACGCCCAGGAGAGCGGCAGGTCGACATCGAGCAGAGGGAGGTACACGGTGGTCTTGAAATCGCGGTTGTAGACGACCAGTGCGACGACGAGCGTGATGGCACCGAGCCCGAGCAGCTTCCAGCGCCCTGCCAGTCCGAGCGAACGGCGATGCGTCAGCTTCGTCCAGTCGTCGACGAAGCCGATCCCGGCGCAACCGAGCGTTACGAAGAAGGCCGTGAGCGCAGGCAGCGTGTGCTCCGAGAAGAGGAGGAACGGAATCGACATGGAGAGCATGATCAGAAGACCCCCCATCGTCGGTGTGCCTTGCTTCGTGACATGGCCCTTCGGACCCTCTTCGCGAATGTGCTGGCCAAGCTCATTGCGCCGCAGAAAGTCGATGAACTTCGGGCCCGCGCCGATGGAAATGACCATGGCAATGATCCCGGCGAGAAGGACTTCGGTCACGGCTAGGCGGGAATACCCGCGAGTCCCTCGGCCACAACTTCGAGCCCGACCGAACGAGATCCCTTGACGAGGACGCAGTCGCCCGGCTGGATGAGCGCTGAGACCTCAGCGAGGGCGACCCCAGCATTCGCCGTCCACTGCATCGTCGGAACGCTCGCGCCCGCCAGATACTCCGCAGCGAGCGATCCGACGGCCACCAAGACGGACACCCCTGCCCGCGTTGCGGCGGCCCCAACTTGCCGGTGGTACTCCGCTCCTTCTGGGCCGAGCTCAGCCATCTCGCCGAGGATCGCGACCATGCGCCTGGAGCCTGCACGCTCCGCGAGGTGGTCGAGTGCGGCCGCCATGGACATCGGGTTGGCGTTGTAGGCGTCGTTCACTAGGACGCCGCCGCCCGGAAGTGGAAACTCCTCGCCCCGCCAGCGCGAGAGCTTGATCGCCGCTGCGCCCTTGCCGGCCTCGCCCACCGGAAAGCCGAGCGCCACGTAGGCGGCGAGTCCGGCGAGGAAGTTCAGGGCGTTGTGCCGGGCGCCGATGGGCAGCTCGAACGTGAGCCGCTCCCCCTTGACCTCGACTTCAACCTCGGAGCCGTCCGGACCGGGGCGAAAGGTGGCTAGACGAACATCCCCAACCGCTCCGAACCGAAGCACTCGAAGGTCACCTCGTCCGAGGAAGGGCTCGAGCAGCGGTTCTTCGCTCGGCACGACAGCCGCACCCCCCGGCGGAAGAGCTTCGATGAGCTCCCCCTTCGCCCGGGCGACGTTCTCCACGGTGCCCAGAAGCTCGAGGTGCACGGGTCCGACGCTCGTTACCACGCCGACGTCCGGCCGGGCGACTGTGCAAAGCTCGGCGATCTGTCCGAGCCCGCGCATCCCCATTTCAAGGACGACCACCTGTGTGTCGGCTTCGATCCGGCACAGCGTCAGGGGCAGGCCGATCTCGTTGTTCTGACTCCCTTCCGCGACCACGGTCGGGGCGTGCGGGCTGCAGAGCGCGCCCAGAATGTCTTTCGTGGTCGTCTTCCCGACCGAGCCGGTGACCGCGGCAACGAGGGCGGAAGAGCGCTCGCGTACCGTGCCACCCAGCGCCGCGAGCGCAGCGAAGGCGTCCTCGGGAACCAAGGCAGCGGCCGCCCCTCGTTCGAGGGCCTCCGGCACGTAGTCAACACCTGAGCCAACAGCAACGAACAGATCTCCGTGTGCGACGCGCCTTGAATCGATCTGAACGCCGGTCACGACCTCGACATCGGGAAGTGCTTCGAGCCGGCCCGGTGCGAGCGACCTGATTTCCTCCAGAGAGAGTGGGATCATGCCGACGTCCTGGCACGCAGCCGGCGGAGCGCGTCCCGTGCGACTTCTCGGTCGTCGAACGGGATCGTGCGATTGTGAAACTCCTGCCCGGGCTCGTGCCCCTTGCCCGCGATCACCACCACGTCGCCATCCTGCGCCGCCTCGAGTGCGCGCGCGATTGCGAGCGCCCGGTCCGGCTCCACCTCCGCTCCCCGGCCGGCCCCCTCGAGAATCTCTTCGATGATCGCCTCCGGCCTCTCACTTCGTGGGTTATCAGACGTGATTACGACGTTGTCGGCGAGGCGAGTGGCGACCTCGCCCATAAGTGGACGCTTGCCGCGGTCTCGATCGCCGCCGCACCCGAAGACACAGTGCAGCCGTCCTGAAGTGATCGCCCGCGCCTCCGTGAGGACGTTTTCCAACGCTTCTGGCGTATGCGCGTAGTCGACCAGCACGGCGAAAGGCTGCCCCTCGTCGACAGCCTCGAACCGACCCGGAACGCCGGCGACATGCTCGACGCCTCGCCGAATTGCGGCATCGTCGATACCAAGGAGCCGGGCCGCTGCGATCGCGCCGAGGACGTTCTCGACGTTGAAACGCCCGCGCAATCGGGTCGAAATTGGAATCCCTGCAGCCGTAAATGACGAGCCCCCGGGGCCGATCTCGAGCGACTCCGGCCGGATGTCCGCGTCGTCGGTGATCCCGAACGTGAGGAGCGGTATCCCGAGTTCGCGAACCTCCTCGGCCAGGCGCAGCCCGTGGGCGTCGCCGACGTTCAACGCTGCGGGAGGCCGCCGACCGTCGAGGTCAGGCTCGACAAAGAGCCTGCGCTTGGCTGCGAAGTAGCTCTCCATCGTTCCGTGAAAGTCGAGGTGATCCTGAGACAAATTGGTGAAGACCAGGGCGGCAAAGCGCACACCGAGCAGGCGCCGCAGCTCGGAGGCGTGCGAGGAAGCCTCCATCGCGACGCTACGATCGCCGGCGTCGAGCATCTCGCGGAATATCCGCTGGAGGTCGATTGCTTCCGGTGTCGTCCGGGTGACGGCGCGTCGCTCCCCGCCCACCCGGCTCTCCACTGTGCCGAGCAACCCCGGACGCATGCCGGCTGCGGCAAGAATGGAGAAGAGCAGGAAAGCGGTGGTCGTCTTGCCGTTCGTTCCCGTCACACCCGCGACAAGAAGCTCGCGTGTCGGGCTGCCGTAGAACGCGTCCGCAGCAAGCGCCATGGCCTCCCGCGTATCAGGAACGACCAGCTGCACGACGGGCAATTCGAGCTCGCGCTCGACGATCAGTGCAACTGCTCCCCGGTCGACGGCTTCTCGCGCGAAATCGTGGCCGTCTGCTCGTTCACCCGGGACGCACGCAAACAGGGCCCCTGCCGTCACGCGGCGCGCGTCGTACGCGAGATCCGTGATGTCTGCGGGGCCGGGGTTGACCGTGCGCGTCGGGCCCACGGCGTGGCTCAGGCTCTCCAGCTCGATGGCGGCGGATTCTACCAGCGTGATCTGCTCCTCCCGTGGACTTTGTGACACGAAAACCCGCGCATTTCCTCGCGCTTTTTCTCATTTCGCGACACACCCGCGCGCTCCTCGCTCATACGATCGACTCGGGGAGGAGGCCACCGGGTCCAGAAGGTCCCGCGGCGCCTAGGGTGTCGGCTGCTCCGCTGTCTGCGGAGCGTCGGGCGGAACTTCCAGGTACTGCAGTGCGAAGCGCGCGATCTGGGAGAAGATCGGAGCAGCGACGGAGCCGCCCCAGATTGCGCCCTTTGGTTCATCGACCGCGACGAGGATCACGAGCCGTGGGTTCGATGCCGGCAGGAAGCCGACGAACGAAGCCACATACTTCGAAGTCGAGTAGCCACCCAGCACCGGGTCGGGCTTTGCCGCGGTTCCGGTCTTACCTGCGATCGAGTAGCCCGGTATCTGGGCCTCCTGTCCCGTCCCCTGTGCATTGCCGACCACCTGGCGCAGCATCGCCGTCAGCTCCTTCGCGGTCGCCGTCGACAAGACCCGGCGGCGCTTGACCTTCCGCGCGCCGCTGCCCTCGACCCGGGCGACGAGATGCGGTTGCACCTCGACACCGCCGTTCGCGATCGTCGCGTAGGCAGCCGCCATCTGCATCGGAGTCACCGCGATCCCCTGGCCGATCGGGACGTTGCCGATCGTCGAGCCGGACCAGCGCTCGGGCGGAAGGACGATCCCGCGGCTTTCGCCTGGGAAGTCGAGGCCCGTGCGGTGGCCGAATCCAAACCGGTCGATCCAGCCCGCGAGCCGTTCCTTGCCCAGGCCGAGAGCGAGCGTGATCACCCCGACGTTCGACGACTGGAACAGGATCTGGGAAACAGTCATCGTTTCGGTTCCCCGAGGTTCCGCGTCGTGGATGATGCGGTCGGCGACCTGGATCTCCGGTCGGAGGGTGTATCGGGTCCACGGCGTGACCATGCCGCTCTCGAGAGCCCCGGCCAGGGTCACGACCTTGAAGGTCGATCCAGGTTCGTACGTGTCGGTCACGGCGCGATTTCGCTCCCGCCCCTCCTTCAGCTCCCCGAACCTGTTCGCATCGAAGCCTGGCTCGACCGCCATCGCGAGCATCGCTCCTGTCCGGGGATCCATGATGATTGCGGTCGCCGCTTTCGCCGCCCACTCCGTTCGGGCAGCCCCGAGGATGCGCTCCACCTGGCCCTGCAACGTGTGATCGAGCGTCAGATAGACGTCGCGACCCTCCGTGACGGGTTTTGTCTCGAGCACCTTGAGGACTCGCCCGAAGGGATCGCGCACGACCGTCTCGCTTCCGGGGGCACCAGCGAGCAGGTGATCGAGCCGAAACTCGACCCCGGCCAGCCCCTTGTTGTCCGTCCCCGCAAACCCGACCGCCTCCGAAGCGACCGACTTCTGGGGATACGTACGCCGCTCCTCGGGGATGAACCCGAGCCCGATCAGGTGTTTGGCTTTGAGCGCCTCCGCCAGCCTCGGATCCGCCTTGCGCGCAAGGTAAACGAACCCTCGGCTCCGGTCGGCCAGGAGTGGATAGAGCTCAGCAGGGTCGATCTCGAGCGCGGTACCCACCTGCGCAGCCAGGGCTCGTGGGTCTCTCACCTGCTTCGGGTTCGCGTAAACGGTGATCGCCCGCGCTCCGAGTGCGAGTTCGCTACCGGTGCGGTCGTAGATCGTGCCGCGGCGTGCCGGCACGATCAGGGTCTCGCGGTGCTGACTCGTCGCGAGCGCGTTCAGACCCTGGGCCTCCACGGCCTGTAACCACGCTGCCCTTGCGAACGTGGCAGCGAAGATGCAGGCGAAGACCCCGACGAGAAGGCGAATCCTCCGGTTGACGAGACGCGCGGTCACCGGCCGCGGCGGATCACCTGGACGTACGTAGTCTCGCTCGCGTCGACGAGCCCGAGACGGCCTCGCGCCGCTGCCTCGACCCGCCCGGAGGCTGCGGCGCTCGAGAGCTGCGTGGCGATTTCCGCCGTCTGTGACTGGATCCGGTCTTTCTGGGTGTCCAGGCGCTCGACTTCCATGTTGAGCCCGAGCACCGCAACGTTTAGCGCCACGATGCCGGCGAGCAGCACCGCCACGACCACGATCCAGAGCACGCCACCGGCGACTCGGGGCCGAGCGGCCGGACGCGCACGGGAGCGAGGCCGAGCCGCCGGTTGGGCCGTGCGCCTGGGCGCTCGTTTGATCCGCGGTTCGGCTCGTGCGGCGGCTGACGACACGCTAGGCCTCCGTTTTCATCGCAACGCGGAGCCGGCCCGACGCCGAGCGAACGTTGACCGCCACCTCGGCAGGTGCGGGGCGAACGGCTTTCTTCGTCACCAGACGTACTCGGGGTTCCTTTCCGCACACGCAGACCGGGAAATCGGGCGGGCAGATGCAACCGCGCGCCTCGCTAGCGAAGAAGCGCTTCACGATCCGATCTTCGAGCGAGTGGAAGCTGATGACAGCGACGCGCCCGCCTGGCCGGAGCATGCTCAGGACCGAAGGGAGGGCCCGCTCGAGAGAGCCGAGTTCGTCGTTGACCTCGATCCGAAGGGCCTGGAAAACGCGCCTGGCTGGGTGCCCGTCTCCAAAACGCCTCGGAGCGGGGATCGCCTCGCGGATCGTCTCGACCAGCTCCGATGTCCGCTCGTAGGGCTGCTCGCGGCGATGCCGTCCGATCGCGGCGGCGATCTGGCGCGAAAAGCGCTCCTCACCGTAGCGTCGGAATACGTCTGCGAGCTCGCGCTCGCCCGTCTCGTTCACCACTTCCTTCGCGGAGCGCTCGGCGGAGGGATCCATGCGCATGTCGAGCGGGGCGTCGACCGCGTACGAAAAGCCGCGCTCCGGCCGGTCGATCTGCATGCTCGAGACTCCGAGATCGAGGAGCACCGCGTCGGCCTGGACGTCGTTCTGGGCCAGCTGGGCCATGACGACGTCGAAGTCGCCGCGCAGAAACCGGGTTTGGACGCCGTGACAGCGCCGCTGGAAGCGCTCGAAGTACGGCCGCACCGTTGGGTCGCGGTCGATGGCGATGAACCGACCCTTCCCTTCGAGGTCGGCGCACAACGCCGTCGCGTGTCCACCGGCACCGAACGTCGCGTCGACGACGGTTTCCCCGGGGCTCACGTCGAGGAGCTCGCGCACCTCGTCGGCGAGGACGGGGACGTGATCAGTCTTGCTTTGCTGCGAGGCGTTCTGCAACAAGCTCAGCACTCCCTTCGACCTCTTCGAGTTGCTTGCGCCAAGCGGCGCTGTCCCAGATCTCGAGGTGATCGCGAACCCCGGCGACCACGACCTCGCGGTCGAGCCTGGCGTGCTCGACTAACGGCTGCGGCACCATGACGCGGCCCTGCTTGTCGAGCTCTGCCTCGGATGCTCCCGCAAAGACGAAGCGGCTCATCTGACGCGCCTCCCGGCTAAAGGGGTCGAGGCCGGCGAGTCGCTCCTCGACGAACAATTCCCAACCGTCGCGCGTGTAGACGACGAGGCAACCGTCCATTCCGCGCGCCAGCACGACCCCGGCAGAAAAGGACTGGCGGAACTTGGCGGGAAGAATGAGACGTTTCTTGTCATCGAGAGCGTGCTCGTACTCACCAAGGAGCATTCAGGGGCCTCTCTGTTATCCACCACTTTCCCCCACTCTAAACCACAGAACCCCACTACGCAACCCTGGCGACCCCGAATCCTCCACCTGGGATCCCGTTCGGCGTCGCGTTCAGATCTGGGTGGGAGCACCATGTGCACCACGCCGAGTCAGCGCCCGTGCCGCTGACTTGGCTGCGAGTGCCAGAGCATCTGGAACTTCTCGGCCTTCAGCCAGCCCCACCGTGAGACCGGCCGCGAGGCTGTCGCCCGCTCCATAGGAGTCAACCAGCGATCCTGGCAAGGGCGCTGCCGCCCACCGTCCGTCGCCAGGTTCGAAGCTCCCCCCGGAGGCACCGTCCGTCCTGACCACCAGTCGAGGTGTCCGCGGAAGCTCGCCCGCATACTTCTCTGAAGGGTCGTTCGCACTCGAAACCACGGCGTCGAGCTCGAGCTCCGGCGCAGCCAGCAAGGTCGGAAGCTCGCGTGCGGTCGCCACCAGGACCTGAGCCCGGCGCGCTGCACGAAGGACTTCCGGGTCGCCTGCCGTGAAGTAGATACCGTCAAAGGAAGCGAGCTCCTCCCAGGGCAGGGACTCCCCGAACCGGGGTCGAAGCTTGTCGCCAACGAGAGTGATCGTGCGTTCGCCGCCGTCGTCGGCGAACGTGACTGCGCGGCGTTGCGATTCAGGGCGAAACACGGCTTCGACCCGGATACCGAGCCCCTCGAGCTCGGCCTTGGCGCGATGGCCCCAATCGTCGTCTCCGAGCACGGTGAAGAGCGTGGCGGCGCCGGTCAGGCGCGCGATCTCCGCGGCCGCGACACTTCCTCCGCCCCCTGCTTCCTCCCATCCGCTCGACGCCTGCAGGATCTCTCCGCGCGCGGGCACGCGGGCGACGCGCAGGAACTGCACCCACTCGACGTGACCGACGACGCCGATCCGCATCTCGCCAGTCTCACACCTCACCCCTCCACGCCGTTTCAACAGATGATGCAGGCTGTGACGATTCCACCCTTTGAGCGGTTCTACGACGACCACCGCGAGGAGGTCTTCGGTTATCTCGTGCGGCTGCTTGGCCGGCAACCGGCCGAGGACGCCTTCCAGGAGACGTTTCTCCGAGCGCTCCGAGCCTACGCCGGGCTCGAGCACGGCCGACACCTCCGTGCCTGGGTCTTCACGATCGCGACGCGAATTGCGATCGACGAGCGGCGGCGCGAGCGGCCGCGTGGCGACCTGCCCGAGCTGACCACGACGGACGAACGTCCGGCCTACGCGGAGCTCGCGGACCTCGCCGGAAGCTTGCCGCCCGCAGAGCGGGCCGCGGTCGTCCTCCGCTACGGCTACGACTTGCCATATGCAGACATCGCGGGCGCGCTCGGATCGAGCGAAGAAGCAGCCCGTCAGGCGGCCTCGAGCGGCGTCCGGCGCCTGCGCCGGAAGGAGGAAACACGATGACGATTCCAGCTGAGGTCGACCGGCGATTTCGGGACGCGGCCGCCGCCGCGGGGCTCGTCGACGCGGCCTACGACGTGATCGACTCGCCGATCGGCCCTCTCCTCGTGGGCGCTACCCCTCGTGGTCTCTGCCGGATCAGCTTCGACGCCGAACAGGAGCCGAACTCCGAGCTCGAGCGGCTCGCTGATCTTTTCGGGCCGAGAGTGCTGCGGGTACCCGGCCGGATCGATGTGGCGCGGCGCCAGCTCGACGACTACTTCGAGGGCCGGAGGCGAGCCTTCGAACTCGAGGTAGACCTCACGGGCGTGCCGGCGTTTCAGCAGGAGGTGCTGCGCGAGCTGGCTCTCGTTCCGTATGCGGAGACCTCCACGTACGGCGGGCTAGCGGTGCGGGTCGGGCGGCCGAAGGCAGCCCGCGCTGTCGGGGGTGCCTTGAACCGCAACCCGGTGCCCATCGTGCTCCCCTGCCACCGCATCGTGGGAGCATCGGGGAGCCTGGTCGGCTACGCAGGCGGGCTCGACCGAAAGCGCGCGCTCCTCGACCTGGAAGGCGCCCGAGTCTCCTAGCTCTGGGCGCTCAGGTGCCCGTAGCCTCCTCCCGTTTTCGATCTTAGTCCTGGAAACCGCGCGGGAGCGCCACGAACGCAACCAAAAGCGCGCTTGAGTGTGCCAAGGTTCGTTGGGGACGAAACGATCGATCGGGGCAGCCGACAGGAGGCGCCGCGCCCCTGGGCCGCTGCGAGGATGGGTGCCGTGTGGAGGCTTCTTCTCGTCGGCGCCCTGTCGCTCTCGGTCGCGGGCTGCGGCCTAGAGGGGGATTCCAGCCGCGCCACGGTAGTGCTTCGCGGCGACCGAATTGCCAAGCTCGCGGTTGAGGTGGCAGATACCCCCGCTGAACGAGAGCGAGGACTCATGGGTCGGGCAAGTCTCGCCCGCGACACCGGCATGGTGTTTCTCTTCGACCGCCCGACGACGATCGCGTTCGTCATGCGAGGGACGGAGATCTCACTTTCGATCGCGTTCTATGACCAGCGGGGGAGGATCAGTCAGATCCTCGATATGGATCCTTGCCGGGCCGAGCCGTGCCGGCTCTACTCGCCTCGAACTGCCTATATCGGCGCGCTCGAGGTGCCGAAGGGCACGTTTCGCCGGCTCGGTGTCCAGGAGGGAGATCGGATCGAGATTTCTAGCGAAGGTTGAGCACGGCTGTCAGCAAAGCTTCTAGCCTTGACGCACTCGTCAGCGGCCTAAGCCGATTTTTCGACCAGGAGGCACGGATGTCCGACAACGTGAAGAGCGCCCATATCGACGACATTCCGCCGCTCGAGGAGGCCGCAGGCACCGATCCGGAGTGGAAGCCCGTGCGGATCCACTTCGGCATCGAGAGCTTCGGCGTCAACGCCTGGGTGGCTCGAGTTGATGGAGAACCGATCATCGAGCGCCACAGTGAAAGCGAGGAGAGCGGCACGCAGCATGAGGAGCTGTACCTCGTGACGCGCGGCCATGCCACCTTCCAGGTCGAGGATGAGACGATCGAAGCGCCGGCCGGAACGTTCGTGTACGTGCGCGACCCGGATGCCGTCAGGGAGGCGATCGGTCGCTCGCAGGGAACCACGGTGCTCGCTCTCGGCGCAGCACGGGGCGAAGCGTTCACTCCCTCGGAGTGGGAGCTAAAGCACGTTCCGTGACGACGGCGGAACTCCAACTCGTTGGAGCGGGCGGCGAGCCGGTCGACCTCTGGAGGACGCTCCAGTCGCATGGGCTTGTCGAGTTGCCGCCGATGCAGATCGACCCGGAGAAACGTCGTCTCGAGCTCACGCTCCGGGTCGAGGGGCTCGGCCCGCGCCTGGTCAGCGTGGCCCCGGGGCGGAATGGCTTCGCGCGCGTAGAGACGATCAAGGCCGGAAGGCTCTCCGCCGCGGCGAGCTCGCGCCTCCTCGCGGCCGTCGGCCACATCCTGCGCCTTGACGAGGATCTCTCGCCCTTCTACGAGCAGGCGCTCTCTGACGCTGATCTCGCCTGGGCCGCAAACGGCGCCGGCCGCATGATTCGAAGCCAGACCGTGTTCGAGGAGGTTGTGAAAACGATCTGCACGACGAACTGCGCCTGGTCTGCGACTGAGCGGATGGTCGGTGCCCTCGTGGAGCACCTGGGAGAAGTGGCCCCCGGAGCATCGGCCACCGGACCGTTTGGCCGTGCGTTTCCGACACCCGCGGCGATGGCCGAGGCTGACGAGTCCTTCTACCGCGGCACGGTCCGAGCCGGGTACCGGGGCCCCTACCTACGAACGCTCGCGGCGTCGGTCGCAGACGGCTCGGTCGATCTGGAGGAACTCGGGCGTGCAACCCGGGAAGAGCTTTCCGACGACGAAATCGAGGCCCGACTACTCGCGCTTCCCGGCGTTGGCCCCTACGCGGCCGCACACATCATGATGATGCTCGGGCGCTATTCGAGGCTGATCCTCGATTCCTGGACAAGACCGAAGTACGCGGCCGTCACCGGCGGGCGGCCGAAGAAGGACACGACGATTATCCGCCGCTTCCGCCGCTACGGGGCCTACGCTGGCTTGGCGTTCTGGCTCGTGCTGACGCGCGACTGGGTAGAAGACGACGAGGTCGGTCCGCCGCTCCCAGCGTAGACCTCCCCGCAATCACCCTCACAACAGCCGAGCTTGAAACGGCAGGCCACGCACTGCCAGGTCTGGTGACGCCACTCCATGCTGGCACTACACCTAGGACAACGCTCCGAAAGTGCCGTCGACACGCGACCAGGCTAGAGGTCGGCTAGGTCGGCGTCGTCGGAGACGCAGTGAGCCGCCGGTCGCACTCCGAAACGACACGGCGGCTCAAATGACGTTCGGGCGGGACTAGGCCGGCGCCTGCGGATCCTCCTCCGCGGCCAGCTCCAACGATCCCTTCAGTGCCTTGTCGAGGTGCTCCTGCTGAAGCGGAAGCGCCCAGTCGATGACCTCCTGAAGCTGGGCGTGGCGAGCCTTCTCGTTCAGCTTGCCGACGACCGACCAGTGGCCCATCTCTCCGGCCTCTGCCATCGTCAGGAACTCGAAGCCGTCGAGAGCGTCGGCATCCTCGCCGAGATAGGTCCGCATCATCTCGGTCACTTCCTGCTTGGTCTCTCGAGCCTTCTCGAGGATCGCGGTCTTCTTGCCGTCGAAGGAGTCGGCCACCTCGGTGCAGCGCTCCTCGATCTTGGTCGCATCCTCGTTGACCTTCTTGAGCTCGGCCTCGAGCTGCTTGTCGTCATCCTCCAGCAGGTTCATGACTTTCTCGGTCGCTCCCTGAGCTGCCATCGCGAGCCCCAGAACCTCGCCGAGCTTGCTCTCCAGTGTCGTCAGCTCTGCCATGTGTCCCCCTTGTCGTCTCGGTAGCCCGCTGACTCTTCCCCACCGGACATCCGATAAACGTGGTGGCCCTTCAGGCGCTGGGAGCCACGAGCCGGTAGCCGACACCCCACACGTTCAGCACGTATGCGAGCTCGCCGCCCCGGTTCAACTTGCGCCGGAGACGGCTCGCGTGCGAGTCCAACGTCCGCGTCGCCCGAGTGGGAGAGTACCCCAGGGTTCCCGGACGGCGGCGAGAGCCTAGCGGGGCGGGGACAGCGCGGCGCGCGGACGGGGGTGAGAGGCAGTGCGCAGAGAATGCATCCGACCGCAGACTGCATAAAGCAAGTTGTTTGCAGTCAGGCAGTCGGCCGAAGCTGGAAGGGGTGCGAGCCCCTGGGTGGGGAGGGTCGGGGCTAACGTGCCGTATCTCGGGATTTTGTGGAAGCTCTGGCCGGCTTTCGTATCCTTGGAGAGAAAAGTGAACTGCGAAGGGGTCGCTGCTCGGGGTACCTAAAAAACACCTCTCGGCGCAACATTACGTTGCGCGTCGACGCAAGGGCCGCGTCTGGAACCGCGACGTCCGGTCATCATGGTGAGCTCGCGCAGCGAACCCGTCGACCGGGTCCGCGGCTTCGCACGTGGCTGCGACGACTACGTCCCGTTGCGGTTGGAGTCATTGTTCGGGCCGATTCTTGTCACGCGCACGGCTCCGCGTCTAGCACGACACTGCGTTGCGACACGTGGGCTACGCCGAACCGGACGTGCCCGAAGCGCCCACCCGGGCTAGGACGAGATCAGCCGGCGTGCGTTGCGCCGACGGGGGTCGTGCGATGCCGCTTGCTCTCGGAAGGCGCTCCTCTCAACTACCACGAAGCGCCCGTTTCCCTGAACGGTGGTCGCTTCGACCTCTCCATCCTGATGACCGGGAACCAAGACGAAGCGATGCGGCGATGCGCGCACTGCCTCGTATTCCTCCAGGTCGAGCCGGATCGTCTCGATACACGCCTCGTCTCCACATTCGCAGAGGAACTCCCCCTCTCACGCGCCCCGAGCAGAGGCGCGACCACCTCACGCACACGTTCATTGACTTCTCGAAAGAGGATCTGGTTGCGGCGCTGCTGCGCTTCGAGTCGAAATCCAACGTTGCCCGGACGTTTGCTCGCACCGGTCTACCTGCTAGCGTGTGAACTCAAGACGGACGACAAGAAAGTCACGACAAGAAAGTCACGACAAGAAAGTGACGACACGAAAGGTACGACAAATATGTCCCCTATGTCAAGTGGCCGGGACGAGAAGCAATGGCGCTTCGTGACAAGCCACACACAACGTGCTTCTCTGTATCGCCCGTAACCCAGAGATCAGGATTCGCGACGTTGCCGATTTGGTCGGGATCACCGAGCGGGCGGCGCAACGAATAATCGCCGACCTGGTCGAGGCGGGGTACGTGGAACGGAAGCGCGTCGGCAGGCGCAATCACTACCTCGTCAAGACTGACCTCAGGATGCGGCACCCGTTGCAGCAGACCCACGAAATCGGAGAGTTGCTCGATCTCCTGCTCGCCCCGACCGAATCCGCCGAGGGTCCGGACGACTCTGAGTTGAGGAAGCGACGCGCTCAGAGAGCCGACGCCGCCTCGAAAGCCGAACCGTCAAGCGATGCGACGAGCTAGCGAGTTGAGCGTTCTTCACCCTCGCGCCGTAGCTTCCGGCTTCGAGCCCAGAGTTCTGCCGTTGTTAGCGCGCTGCGACCAGCCGGTAGCCGACACCCCACACGTTCAGCACGTATGCGAGCTCGCCGCCCCGGTTCAACTTGCGCCGGAGACGGCTCGCGTGCGAGTCCAACGTCCGCGTTCGCCCGAGTGACCTGAAGCCCCAGACGTCCCGAAGGAGCTCTTCCTTTCCGAACACGCGCTCCGGGTCCTCGGCCAGCGCGACGAGAAGGTCGTACTCCTTGGCGGAGAGCGACGCGGCCTCGCCCTCGACCCGGACGGTGCGCGAGGCCAGATCGATGGTCAGGCCACGGACCTCGAGCAGCGCCCGCCGGGGGCCCGCCGCGCGCCTGAGCACCGCACGGATTCGGGCCAGAAGCTCCTCGTAGACGAATGGCATCGGGACGTAGTCGTCGCAGCCGCGCGCGAAGCCGCGAACGCGGTCGACCGGCTCGCTGCGCGCACTCACCATGATGACGGGGACGTCGCGGTTCCAGACTCGGCCGGGCTCCCCTTCGCGGAGCCGGCTGCAGAGCTCGAAGCCCGAACCGTCGGGAAGGACTGCATCGAGAAGCACGAGGTCCGGCCGAGCCTCCTCGACCAGCTCGAGAGCCTGGCGAGCCCGCTCCGTGGAGAGAACTTCATATCCGTCGTCTGTGAGCTGTTGCTCGAGGAACGCCCTGACCGGAGCTTCCCGCTCCACGACCAACACTGCTTCGCCTGCCATGAGGCGACCGTACAACCGCCCGCACGCCTCGACCAGATGTCCTTTCGCGCGACTCTGTCACAAGCGTTCCAGAGAACTTCTCGACACAGGCCTGGCTCGGACACGGCCGCCACGCCTATTCTTTCCTCGTGCGCTTTGCGTTCAGCTGGCTCTCGAACGTCGTCGCAATCTGGGTGGCCGCCCTGGTCTTTGACGGAATCACCTACGGAGACCGGTTCTGGGTCCTTCTCCTGGCCGGGCTCGTCTTCGGAATCGTCAACCTCATCGTCAGGCCGATCGTGGTGCTGCTCGCGCTTCCCGCGGTGATCCTCACCCTCGGGATTGCCCTGCTCTTCGTGAATGCGCTCATGCTCTACCTCACGGATCTGATCGTCCCTGACTTCGAGGTCGGGGGCTTCTGGACCGCCGTGGGAGGCGCGCTCATCGTCTGGCTAGTGAACCTCGCAATTCACGGCGTGCTCAAGCCCGCCGAGGATCAGACGGTGGCGCGCGCATGGCGCTGGTAAGGCTTAAAGGCCGCGGGCGAGGCGCTCGACACGGCCGCGCGCCTCGGAGTAATCGATGCGGCCCCGTGCCCACGCCCGGCGGATGGTTCGGTAACGCCACCGACGGAGAAGATTCGCAATCATGCAGCCTGATACGCCGCCCGGGAACGGATCCCTGCTCGACATGATCACACCACTGAGATGAAGCTCGACGGCGTCCACCACGTCACCGCGATCACTGGAGATGCGCCTCAGAACCTGGACTTCTACTCGAGGGTCCTCGGTTTGCGCCTCGTCAAGAAAACGGTGAACCAGGACGACCCGACCGTGTACCACCTGTTCTACGCCGACGACCGCGGGAGCCCCGGCAGCGACCTGACGTTTTTCGAGTATCCGGGTGCCACCCAGGGCCGCGCCGGTGCGGGGATGGTGCATCGCGTCGTCTGGCGGGTCGCCTCGGAGGAAGCCCTCGACTTCTGGGCGGAACGGTTGCAAGGAGTCGACCTCACTTCGGAACGCGAATCGGGACGGCTCCGCTTCTCCGATCCGGAGGGAATGGGGCTCGAGCTGACGGTCGTCGATACGGCGGACGATCCACTCGTCGCGACACACCCCGAGATCCCGGTCGAGCACGCGCTCCAGGGGTTCGACGGGGTGCGGGCGTATGCGAATGACCCATCCCGTAGCGCGGAGCTTCTGCGCGAGACGCTCGGCTTTCGCGACAGTGGCAGCGGAACCTGGGAAGCGCGCGGGGGGAGCAGAGGCTCCTTCTACGCCTACGACACCCCGCCCGACGAGCCCGGGATCGGCGGGGCAGGAACGGTTCACCACGTCGCCTGGGCCTCCGAGCTCGATGACGAGGAGGCCTGGCAGAAGCGCGTCGCAGAGGCCGGCGCGAGACCGACCCCGATCATCGACCGCTACTACTTCCGTTCGATCTACTTCCGGGAGCCGAGCGGCGTCCTCTTCGAGATTGCCACCAAGGGACCCGGCTTCTCGGCGGACGAGGACCCCGAGCACCTGGGCGAGAGGCTTTCGCTCCCGCCGAATTACGAATCGCTTCGCTCGCAGCTCGAACAGGTCTTGACGCCGCTCAAGTAGTGGCTGGCTAGATCCGACCGGAGCGGACGACTCCCCACACGAGCCAGAGCCCGAGCACCGTCGAGAGGCTGAACCCGATCACGGAGATCACGTTCACCCCGAGGATGCTCGGCCCCTCGCTCGCCAGCGCCCCGATCAAGCTCGAGCCGATGATCCCTGCGCCTGCAATGACGGCGAGCACAAGGCGGTTGAAGACGAGATCGAGCCGATGGATGAGGTCGTCGAGTCCTTCGTGCCGGAAGCCGACCTCGATCTGGCCATCTCGAACCTGCTCGAACGTGTCGTGGATCTGGTACGGCAGCTCGTGCAGCATCCGCGTGTAGTTCCGGACCTCCTGCTGTGTGCGCAGCGCCATGCGGCGAGGGGTGAAGCGCTCGAGGACGAGCTCGCGCGCATAGGGCTTCGCGACCTCGAAGACGTTGAAGTCGGGATAGAGCTCGAGGCCCACCGACCCGAGGGTCGCGATCGCACGATCGAGGAGGACGAAGCGGGTCGGGAGCTGCAGGCGCATCCGATAGATCAGCGCGAACGCCTCCCGGATCAGCTGCAGCGGGTCGATCTCGTTCAGCCGCGCGCCGTAGTACCGGTAGTAGATGTCCCGGAGCTCGGCTGTGAACTCCGCCTCGCGGTCCTTCGGATACTTGACACCGAGCTCCGCCAGCCGTCGCGGGAGCGCCTCGATGTTCTCGTTCACAGCATCGATGAAGAGGCGGGTCAGGCGGGAGTTGTCCTCGTCGCTCAACTTTCCGGCGACGCCGAAGTCGACGAGCCCGATGTGGCCCGACTGCGCGAGAATGAGAATGTTGGCCGGGTGCGGGTCGGCGTGGAAGAACCCGTGCCTGAAGATCATCGCCATCCAGGCGTCGGTGATCAGATACGCGAGCCGACGGCGCTCGTCCATCGTGTAGGTGGAGTGGTCGAGGTCGGCGAGCTGGATACCCTCGAGGTAGTCGAGGGTCAGCACCCTGGCGCTCGAGTACGTCCAGTAGACGCGCGGGACTCGTACATGTGGGTGCCCTGCGAAGTTCCTGTGGAACTGCTCGGCGTTCCGCGCCTCGTTCCGGTAGTCGAGCTCCTGCCGGATCGACCGGGCGAACTCGTCGACGAGTGCGATCGGGTCGATGAAGTCGAGTGCGCGGACGCGGTCGCGGACGAGTCTCGCGACCTGGTAGAGCAGTTCGAGATCGGCCTCCACCTGCCGCGGGGCATCCGGCCGCTGCACCTTCGCGACCACGCGCCGCCCGTTCGGCAAGGTCGCCCGGTGCACCTGTCCGATCGAGGCCGCGGCAATCGGGGTCGGGTCGAATTCGAGGAAGAGCTGCGAGACGGAGAGGCCGAAGTCCTCCTCGATCACCTGCTCGGCCTGCTCGGACGGAAATGGGTGGACGTCGTCCTGAAGTGCTTTCAGTTCGAAGACGATGTCGGGAGGGACCACGTCAGGCCGGGTCGAAAGAAGCTGACCGAACTTCACGAAAGTCGGGCCGAGCTCGTCGAGCATCTCCCGTAGTCGCTGGCCGCGCGGCGATCCCTCAGTGCTCGGCTCGATCTCACGCTGACGCCGGGTGACGACGTCGACGAGCCGATTGGTCTCGAAGAAGTATCCAAAGCCGTGCTTCGCCGCGACCTGCGCGATCTCGGAGAGACGGCCGAGCTGCCGAACGGCAGGCCGCGAGCTCATGGCTCGAATCTTACGGTGGCGGGAGGTCTGACGACCTGGCCGGCGGCGGCGCGTGCTTTGCGCCACGGGCCGACGCCGGACCGCCTTCGAGCAGCCTGAGACGATGCTCGACCTGGGCCAGCCGCAACTCGAGCTCCTCCCACTCCCGCCTGGTGACAAGCCCGAGCTCGCGGGAGAGCCCGGAGATCGTCGAGCCCGCGCGCTCGCTGAAGCGGACTGCGTCTCCCCGCCACCTGTGCGTAAGCCCGTCGACGACCTCGCGTGCCTCTTCACCGGTCATCTTGCCGCGCTTCGTGAGCTCGTCCACGAGATCGTCGGCTCGTTCCTTCGTAAGCGCCACGGCGCCGAGGCCCGCGAGCAGAGTCTTCTCGAGGAGGTCTTTCACCGACTCACCTTCGGGCTCACCGGGAGCGGCCATGCGGCCTTGCCCGGCGTCGCTTGCGGCGTGCCTCACGGCGCGCAGCAGCTGATCCGTCTCCGATGGGTGGGGCCGGCTCGGCGGCAACCGGGAGCGCCTCAGGAACGGGAGCCGGCCGCTCGGCAGGGATTCCGTCGCCCGCTTCTGACTCGTCCCGCCCCAGCTTCTCCTGCAGGCCAGCCTGCTTGCGCTTCGCGTACTCGGGCTCCCGCTCCATCAGGTAGCCGAGGATCGGGGTCGCGATGAAGATCGTCGAATACGCGCCCGAGCCGATCCCCACGAGGAGCGCGAACGCGAAGTCCTTGAGCGTTGCGCCACCGAAGATGAGGAGCGCCGACACGGGCAAAAGCGTGATGAACGTCGTTGCGAGCGAGCGCCTCACGGTTTCCCAGAGCGACTGGTTTGCGATCGCTGCGAAGCTCGACTTCCGCATCAGCGGGATGTTCTCCCGCACCCGGTCGAAGATGATGATCGTGTCGTAGATCGAGTACCCGAGGATGGTCAGGACCGCGGCGACGGTCGAGGCCGATACCTCCCGGCCCGTCAGCGAGTAGACCCCGAGCGTGATCAGGATGTCGTGGACGAGAGCGATGAGCACCGGCACCGCGAACGTGAACTGGAACCGGATCGCGATGTACGCGACGACCAGGAGCAGCGACACGACGATCGCGATGAGCGCGCTCTGAAGGACCTGCCGGCTGAAGGTCGCCGAGACGTTCTTGACCCCGAGGCCGGTCGCATTGAGGTCACGCCGGAGGGTGTTCTGGAGCTCCGTCTGCTCGGGCCCGGACAGGGACTCCGTCTTCATCTTGAACTCGCGGTAGCCACCCGCGACCTCGCTCCCAGTGCCCTGGATGACGGCGTTCTCCTTGCCGATCTTGGCCGCCTCCGACCGCACGCTCTCAATCGACACGGGCTGCGGCGTTTTGAACGTGACCTGGCTCCCGCCCTCGAAGTCGATCCCGAGGTTCAGGCCCTTGTAACCGAGCGAACCGAGCCCGACCAGGACGACCACCGCCGAAAGCGCGAACCAGATCCGGCGCTTGCCGAGGAAGTCCACCTTCTGCCACTTCGGGATCCGCTGGGCGCTGGCGCCCATGAAGGCCGGGTTGTCGAACCACCTGAACCCGGCGAGCGAGGCGAGGAGCGCCCGCGTCGCCCCCACGGCCGTCACCATCGAGACGAGCGTGCCGATCAGGAGCATGAGCGCGAAGCCCTTCACCCCGCTCGTCGAGGCGATGAAGAGCACGAGCGCGGTGATCATCGTGACCACGTTCGCGTCGACGATCGTGTTGAAGCCCTTCCTGTACCCCGCTCCGATCGCCGCGCGCACAGATTTGCCCGCCTGGACCTCCTCCTTGATTCGCTCGAAGATGACGATGTTCGCGTCGGCCGCGACCCCGATAGTGAGGATCAGACCCGCGAAACCGGGCAGGGTCAGGGTCACGTTGAAGAGCAGGAGCGCTCCGTAGAGCAGCACGCCGTAGATGGCCAGCCCGATCACCGCCACGAGGCCAAGGAAGCGGTAGAAGATGAGCAAGAAGAGGGCGACAGCCGCGAGGCCGCCGATGCCGGCGATGATTGCCTCCCGAAGCGAGTCCGCGCCGAGAGTCGCAGAGATGTCAGACCGCTCCACCTGGACGAACTTCAGCGGGAGGGCGCCCGTCTGGAGGACGAGGGCCAGATCCTTGGCCTCGCCGGGCGAATCCAGCCCTTCGATGAGAGCGTTGTTACCCGAGATCCCGTCGGGAAGGTCGTTGAAGTCGATCTGAGGCCAGGAGCGGATCTCGCTGTCGAGAACGATTGCGAAGTGCTGGAAGAGGTCCTGGCCGCCCCCCGCAAACTGGGTCTGGGAGCGTCCACGCTGTGCGAGCGTCCGCGTGATCTCGTGGAACTTCTCGCCGCCCGCGTTGGTGAACTCGAGCGTGACGATCGGCTGCCCGTTCTGGAAGTCCGCGCGCGTTCCCTTGAGCTTCAGGTCCTCGCCGGTCATCTCCGGGATCGGGTGCTCCGGGTTCGTGGGCTCGAACTTGAAGACGTAGTAGAAAGTCTGTGCGACGGGGGCGGTCTGGACGCCGGGGCAGACGGTCGCGTTCCGGCCGCACGTGATCACGATCTTCCCCTTCGGCACGGCGTAGTACGTCGCACCTTCCGGGACCCTCGCGCCCTCGAGCTGCTGCGCGAGATCCTCCTTCTTGTCGGCCGGCCCGGAAAGAAGTGTGTTCCCCTGGAAGAGGTACCACTGCGTCACAGGCTCGTCCGCCGCTTTCAGCTTGTCCTCGGCCGTCAGGAGCGGCTTCAGCCTCGGGCTCGCGACCGGGAAGCCGCTCGCGTCCTTGGAGGGGGCAATGAGGTCGGCTTCCAGGTCGTAGAACTGGAGCTGCGCCGTCTTGCCGACGATCTCCGCCGCGCGCGCAGGGTTGGTGACCCCGGCGAGGTCGACTGCGATCTGGTCGTCGCCCTGCTGGCGGACCTCTGGCTCGGAGACGCCGAGCTTGTCGACGCGCGACCGGATGATCTCGACCGAACGCTCCATGTCCTCTTTGGTCACCTGCTGCCCCTGCGGCGCCTGCGCCTGCAGGACGAGCTCGAGGCCTCCCTGCAGGTCGAGGCCGAGCGTGGGCTGCCGGAAAAAGGCGAGGACGATCACGCCGATCACGGCGACGAGAACTGCGAGGAGAGTCCAGAAGTACCTGCGCACCAGTCGTTCCGCGCGCCGAGCCGGCTAGGGCTCTAGCGCCGGGCCTCCTCCTGCTCCGTCCGCTCCTCGACGACCGGCTCCGGCTCTTCGACCGTCGTGGCCTCGAGCTCGTCTTCGAGCGATCCCTCGTCCTCTTGGGGCACGATGCTCGCGATCGCGCGTCGCGCCACCTCGATGTGCACGTCCTCGGCGATCTCGAGGGTCACCCGGTCCGGCTCGACCTCGATCACATCACCGTAGATGCCGCCGGCGGTGATGACCTCGTCGCCAGGCCCGATCCCCTTCAGCATCTCGGCGTGCCGGCGCTGCTGCTGGCGCTGCGGACGGATCAGCATCAGGTACATGAAGCCGAACATCACGATGAGGACGATGAAGAACCCACTACCCACGAGAAACCTCCTGGCCAGGAGCCGCAGCCCCGAGCCGGTCGAGCGCGGAGGCCATATAGGCGCCGAGCCGTCCCGCCTCGATCGCTGCTCGCGCTCCAGCGGTTAAATCGAGCAGAAACCTGACGTTGTGCTCGGACAAAAGTATCAGGCCGAGAAGCTCGCGCTGAGTCACGAGATGCCGGATGTACGCCCGCGAGAAGCGTGTGCAGGCGGCGCATGGGCAGCCTTCGTCAAGCGGACGAGGGTCGCGTGCGAACATGGCGTTGCGTAGATTCAGGCGGCCGTCCCACGTGAGCGCCGAGCCGGTGCGCCCGAGCCGCGTGGGCAGCACACAGTCGAACATGTCGATGCCGCGCCGGACAACGTCAAGGATCCCAACCGGATCGCCGATCCCCATGAAGTACCTGGGCCGGTCGGGCGGAAGGAGCTGCGCTGCCCATTCGACGGTGTCGAGCATCGGCCCGCGTTCCTCCCCCACGCTCAGCCCGCCGAGCGCGTGTCCGTCGAAGCCGAGCGAGGCGATCTCCTCTGTTGACCGGCGCCTGAGCACCGGGTCGACGCCTCCCTGGGAGATACCGAAGAGCAGCTGGTCCGGCGCTCGCGGCTCTGCGAACTGGCGGCGCGCCCACGCGGCCGTTCGTGCCACCGTAACCTCGAGCTCCTCGGGCGGAATGCCTGCCGGTGGGCACACGTCGAGGCACATGGCGATATCCGACCCCAACTTGCGTTGCACGTCCGCCGCCAACTCGGGTGTGAAGCGGGCGAGCGTCCCGTCGTAGACGGACCGGAACGTGACGCCGCCGTCGTCCGCTCCCACGACCGTGTCGCGGAGCGAGAAGACCTGGAAGCCGCCGGAGTCGGTGAGGATCGGTCCGCTCCACCCCGTGAACCGGTGCAGGCCGCCGAGCTCCTCGATCAGATCCGCGCCGGGCCGGAAGTAGAGGTGGTAGGTGTTCGCAAGCACGATCGAGGCGCCGAGCTCCCGCACGCGATCGGGATGGAGGCCCTTGACCGTCCCCTTCGTCCCCACCGGCATGAACGCAGGCGTGAGGACATCGCCGTGCGCGGTGTGGAGAACGCCCGCCCGCGCGGTTCCGTCGGTCGCGGCGACGGTGAAGCTCGACGCCGTCCCGTCACGCTTCCGATCGGGTGCGTTCGCCATTCGCGCATCTTCACGAAGTAGGGTCAATGCCGGGAGGCGGAGGGGGTGGACCCGCGCGTCTAGAGACGTGCGGTATCGGCGGCTTGGATGCTCGGGCGCTGGCGGAATTGCCGATCAACGGCTACAGAATCAGCATCGCGTCGCCGAACGAGTAAAACCGATATCGCTCTGCGATCGCAAGCTCGTACAGCCGCCGGGTCTCCGCGACGCCGGCAAACGCCATCACGAGCGCGAGCAGCGAAGAGCGCGGCAGGTGGAAGTTGGTGACGAGGGCGTCCACGCGACTGAACTCGAAGCCCGGTGTCACGAACAAGTTCGTGCGGCCAACGAGCTCGGCGCCGCGGGCCAGCGACTCCAGCACGCGCACGGTTGTCGTTCCGACAGCGCAGACGCGCTCAGCGGCCCGGATCCGCTCCCACGCAGCCGCATCCACCTCGTAGCGTTCGCTGTGGATCGCGTGCTCGGCGAGCACCTCGGCCGCAATCGGGCGGAACGTGTCCAGCCCCACGTGGAGCGTGACCCGTTCGAAGTCGAAGCGAACGAGGAGCTCGGTGGTGAAGTGCAGTCCGGCCGTTGGTGCGGCGGCCGAGCCGAGCTCCTCTCCGTAGACGGTCTGATACCGCTCGGGATCGCCGAGGGGCTCGACGATGTAGGGCGGGAGCGGCGTCTCACCGTCCGCCGGGCCTTCGAGCCGCACGAGCCAGCGACCCTCGCCGAGATCCTCCAGGAGCTCAACGGGCCGGAGCTGCATGCCCGGTCGCAATTTCCGGGAAGGGCGCGCGAGCGCCTCCCAGACACCATCCCCGAGCGGCTCGAGCAGGAGGATCTCGGCCTTGCCCCCACCCGGCCGACGCGTGTGGATCCGGGCGGGAACGACCCGGGTGTCGTTGACGACCAGGAGCTCGTCTCGACCAAGCTCGACGGGGAGCTCACGGAAGATCCGGTGACGGACCGTGCCGGTCGAGCGCTCGTACACGAGCAGGCGACTCTCGTCCCTCCGGTCGAGCGGCCGCTGCGCGATCAGCTCGGGCGGCAGGTCGTAGTCGAGCTCCTCCGTCCGCATCAGCTGGTTAACCGGTTGTTGGCGTGCCGCCGGGGCGCCATCCGAGGTTTTGACGATTGCGGATCACGGCTAGGCCTACGTGGTCGTTCAGTCCGACGCCAACGCTACAGTCGCCCGCATGGATCGGGAGTCGCTCGACCGGGCCCGGGCCCGCCTCGCGGAAACGAGTGCGGGCCGTCCGGAGCCGGCCGCTCTCGAGGCCGCGCTCGCGCGGGCGGGCGAAGCGCTCGACGACCTCGCAACCCGTGCGTCTGAGCTCGAGGCGACCGTTCCGGATCGCGTCGGCGAAGCGGTCCAGCAGGGACTCCGCGCCGAGGTCCTCCCCGTCGGGCGCCACATCGCCGAGGTGCGGGGGCTCTCGGGCCAGACGATCCGGCGCCTCGAGCGGCTTCAGCGGGATCTGGACTCCGAGCGGCGTGCCCGAGTTGAGGATCTGGCTCTTCTGGTCGACCTGATCGCATCGGGGTGGCACGGCGTCGAACGTCGGCTCGACCGGATGGAACGCATCATCGATCGTCTGGAGCGCTCGCTCGACGAGCGCCCGGGGGCTGCTCTCTACCGGATCGACGAGCGGCACGAGCGCCGCTCCAGCTGACCGCTAGCGGGCCGGCAACGTCAGCTCGAAACGGGCCCCGCCGTCCGGCGACGAGTCGAGCCCGAGCTCACCGCCGAGCGCATGCGCAAGCTCGCGTGCGATCGCTAGGCCCAGACCGGTCCCATGCGATTCGTCACGGGAGAAGAAGGGTCGGAAGATGCGCTCCCGCTCCTCGAGGGGCACCCCCGGCCCCGAGTCGGACACCGAGACCTCGACCGTGCCGTTCCTCGAATCGAGGCCGATCGAGATCGCGCCGCCGTCCGGTGTCCAGGCGAACGCATTGTCGAGAAGGTTGGTGACGATCTGGAGCACACGGTCACCGTCCGTGTGGATCACGGGATCGGCCACGAATCGCTGCTCGTACCCGATTCCGCGCCGCCGGGCCTCCTCGGTCTTGGCCCGGTAGGCCTGATCGAGCAAGCGCCGCATCTCGACTTCATCCTCCGTGAGCGTGAAGCGGTGCGCATCCAGCTTGGCGAGGTCGAGGAGGTCACTGACAAGGCGTGAAAGTCGATCCGCCTCGGTGCCAATCACCTCGAGCGATGCTGCCCGCTCTTCGGGCTCGTCGAGAAGGTCCTCTTGCAGCGCATCGAGATGGCCGCGGATCGCGGTCAACGGCGTCCGGAGCTCATGCGAGACGCTCATCAGGAAATGCCGCTCCAATGCCTCGGCCTGGGCGAGCCGGACGGCCATCTCCTGGAACCGGTCGGTCAGGTGGGCGATCTCGTCCTTTCGCTTGCCTTCGGGCAGCCGCACGTCGTAGCGCCCTTCTGCGATCCGGTCGGCCGCATCCGAGAGAGCCAGGAGCGGCTTGGTGAGCCGGCGAGAGAGGTACAGAACGAGGAGAGCCGCGATGGCGAGCCCGCCCAGAAGCGCCAGGCCGAGCCGTCCGAGGAGGACAACCCAGCGCTCCTGGAGCTCAGCCTGGGGCTTCGCCACGACGAGAGCTCCGAAGGTCTCCCCGCCGAGTCGAATCGGCTCTGCGACCGCGAGGTACGTCTTGTCCGTGCCGGGCGGCTTGAACTCGACCTCCTGCACCTTGCCGTCCGCCAAGAGGTCGCGATCGAGCACCCCGAGGGGAAGCGGGCGCAGCCCCGGGTCTTGTCCCGGGAAGATCGAGACGCCCGCGTAGTAGAGGCGCGTGTCCGTCGCAGCCTCGAGCTTGGGGCGTGCGAACCTCGGTGCCCGCCGTTGCTCCTCGAGTCCCTGGCGCGCTTGCTCCGCGTAGAGCTCGGCCAGCCCCGCCGCCTGGCGGTGCAAATCGCTGAGCGTGCGGTCGCGCGCGTAGTCCTGGAACAGTCGGACGGCCAGCAAGGCTGTCACTGCGGCCGCGACGACCACGCCGGCGAGGAAGAGAGCTGGGAGGCGAAACCGGAGCGAGGACACCGGACCTCCTACAGGCTACGACGCGCGGGCGGCCTTCGGCTCGGGCGAGACCTTGTAGCCGACGCCCCAGACCGTGACGATCGGGCACGAGTCGCCGAGCTTTCGGCGGAGCTGGCCGACGTGCACATCGACAGTACGCGTGTCGCCGGCGAAGGTGTAACCCCACACACGCTCGAGAAGCTGGTCGCGGGTGAGCACGAGGCCCCTATGGTCGAGCAGTTCCCAGAGCAAGTCGAACTCTTTCGGCGCCAGCTGGACCTCCTCGCCTCCGACCATGACCTCACGCCTGCCGGAGTCGATGCGCAGCAGTCCGTGCTCGAGAAACGAGTTCTCGAGCTCCCGCTCCTTCGGGGCCGACCGCCTGAGGACCGACTTCACCCGAGCGACGAGCTCACGCGGATTGAAGGGCTTCGTCAGGTAGTCGTCGGCGCCCACCTCCAGCCCGATGATCTTGTCCACGTCGTCGTCGCGGGCGGTCAGCATCAGGATCGGAATGTCGGACCGCTGGCGGATTCGGCGGCACACTTCGATGCCGTCCAGATCGGGCAGCATGAGGTCGAGGATGATGAGCGAGGGGTTGTCGGCGTTGGCTCGCGCAAGCGCGTCTGTTCCCGAGCCCGCCACTTTCACCTCATACCCGGCCTTCTTCAGGTACATGGCGACGAACGAGGCGATGCTGGTTTCGTCTTCGACGATCAGAATGAGCGGGTGAACTTGAGACTGCTGGGACACGTGCACCGCCCCTATGGTGTCAGAGAACCCGGCCGGTCTACCCGCCAAGAGTGAAAAGCGTGAGGTCGAGAGGCCATGGCCGTGGTCTGGAACCTTCGATGGTGTAGGTCCCGGCGGTGCCGCCGAGCCACATGACTCCCCTCAGGACCGCACTCGCGTTGATGCCGCGCGCGGTGATGCCGGCCCGCCAGCGCCCCGTGTGGATGTTGAACCTGACGTAGCGGCCGCGGTAGACCCGAGTGACCGAGTTCACGTAGGTCACTTGCTCGGCCCCGTAGACCCTCACGACCGTCTGGGCTCCGCCCGGAAGGTCGGTGACGCGGATCCGTCCGCGGACGAAGCCGCCCCAGAGAACTCCGTAGCCCGAGAACCGCGCCACTCCTCGCCCTCGGTTCAGGTTGACGAGATCCTTGTCCGCGGAGAGTGTCCTCGGGAGAGCGGCATCGGCGGCAGGCGCAGCCACGAGCGTGAGCCCGATCGAAAAAACTAATAGAAGACGCCGCATCGCCATTCGCTCTCCGAAGTGTCGTCACACCTGGTCTGGCACTGGTGATCTCACGGTAAAGAATCTGTAATGCGCCCACAACCGTCGCGAGGCCATTTCAACGGCAATCCGGCCACGCGTTCGCATGCTTAGGCTTGCGCTATGCCCGACGCCGTCCGCCTTCGCGAAGAAGATCTGGCGGACGATCCGATCGAGCAATTCAGCCTGTGGTTCGAGGAGGCTCGTGCTTTTGGCCTGCCGATGCCCGAGGCGATGACACTGGCAACGTCGGATGCGGATGGGCGCCCCTCCGCCCGCATCGTGCTCCTGCACGGCATCGGGGAAAACGGCTTCGTGTTCCACACGAACTACGAGAGCCGGAAAGGCCGCGAGCTCGAGACGAACCCACGGGCCGCGCTCGTTCTGTACTGGCAGCCCCTGGGGCGGCAGATTCGCGTCGAAGGCACCATCGAGCGGGTGAGCGAAGCCGAGTCGGCGGAGTACTTCCGGACACGGCCTCGCGGCGGCCAGCTCGGCGCCTGGGCCTCACGCCAGAGCGAACAGATCGAGAGTCGTGACATCCTCGAGGAGCGAGTGCGCGGGCTCGAGCGGGAGTACGAAGGCCGCGAGGTTCCGTTGCCGCCCTTCTGGGGCGGGTATCGCCTCCGACCCGGTCGGATCGAGCTCTGGCAGCACGGCGAGGATCGCCTCCATGACCGCTTCGCCTACGAGCGGTCCGGAGATGGCTGGACGCGCTCGCGCCTTTCACCGTGACGCTCCGTCCGATGCTGGGTGTTACCTACAAGGCAGGTAGCGCCCACGTCGGCGTCGAACCAGGGGTGATGGAAGTCCACTCGCATCACAGCAGAACGGCCCGTCTTCTCGAAACACGGCTCGAGGCGCTCGCTCAAGCCTGCGAGCGCTCCTCCAGTCCGCAAGGGCGCTTCGGCGAGCAGGTCTTCCGCGTCGTCGGGGCGACTCGCAACGCCGTCGCGCTCGAGCTGCTGTCAGCCGAGGAAGCGGCCACGATCTGGGCCGAGGTCAGGACACGGCACCCGTCGGCCGACTGGTGCCGGCTGGACGCCGACATCGCGGCCTGAACCGACTGGAGCCGGCCGCATTTCGCGGCCCCCCCTTGGCGCGTGGATCGGTTCCTCAGCCGAGTGGAGCGAGCAGAGCCTTCTTTCCCTCGAACGCGAAGAACAGTAGGTCGACCATCCGGAACGTCGTGCTGTTGGGCCCGAGCGTCGGGTGCCAAGTCGAGTCGCGAACGATGGACGCTTGACTGCCTTCCATGGCACGGTGGAACGTCTCCGCGACGATGCGCGCTCCGACGCCCTTCAGCTTGCCTCCGTTCAGCTCGGCCTCGCGGAGAATGTAGAACCAGAGCGGCGTGTCCTTGACAAGCGCTGTGCGTTGCGTCGGCGTCAGCGCGCCGAGGTCCGCGCCGTTGTTGCCCTCCCGGATCTGCGCCTGCGTGAGCTTGGTCAGCGTCACTCCCTTGCTCTGCAGGAACGTGGCCATCTGCTGGCCGGTGGCCAGCCTCACCATTTTGGCCCGGGTCAGGTTGCGAAACGCGAGGTTGGCCCTCGGATCGTTGAACGGAACCTCGGGTCCTCCGAACGAGCCGGCCGGCAGATTCTTCAGCGGGTTCACGAGTCTCGTGTCGATACGCATGGCCCGGTTGAACTTGCCCTCCGGTACGACGAGATTGGCCTTCCCCGACTCGCTGAAGTCGTAGAGCCGGCGGAAGTCGGCGATCCAGGTGCTTGGAAGGCGGAGCCCGCCCCCCAGGTCGCCGCCGGTCGCGGAGAACACGAACAGGAGATCGAGGGAGCCGAAGCCGTCGTCGAAGATCTTGTTCCAGTTGTAGGCCCTCCGGATCATCGAGTGTCCCAGGCGGAACGCGGCCACGGAGAACTCGATCGGCATCGTCGGGACATCCGTCGGTGGAACACCCACCTCGAACGCCTTCCTGCCGTTGTTGAAGACGTTGTTCACGACGCCGGCTGCGCAGATTCGCGGTAGGTAATCGGTCCGGAGCATCCACTGGTAATGCTTGGTGACGAGCTCGCGAGCCTTGTCGAACCGTTGCGCGACCGGCACAGACGCGGGCAGTGTGTCGACGACGCGGTTATGGAAACGGATCATGGCCAGATGGGTCTGAGCGACCGCGAGGTTCTCGTCGTTTCTCGGATCCGGAATGATCGCCTTGCGTTTCTTCGCCACCGTTGTGCCCGCCCCGCGCGGCAGGTCAAAGCCCTGCTTCGCCGTGATCCCGCCCTCAGCGAGCGTCTTCCCCATCCTCAAGTGGAGACCGTCGGCCGCGTAGAACTTGGCCGACACGGGATCGCCCGGTCCGGCCCCGTACAGGGAATCGAGGTCGAGACTGGGCGATCGCGCCTGCAGGAGCTCCGCCGGGGAGACGTTCTCACCCAGCATGACGCTCGTCTTGTCGAAGGTCAGATCGTGGTCCGTGAACTGACCCAGGTATGTGAAGCCGGCCGGGATCTGCGAGGCGCCGCCGCCGCCCACGGTCAAAGCGTTGCCGATCTTCTTCCTGTTGGGCTCACCGAGCTGGTGTCCGATGCCGTTCGGCCCCATCCGCGAAAAGCGAAACGGCGGGGCCAGCTCCTCGAGAGCCGAGGAAAGCGTGCGTTCTCGGCCTCCGACGCTCTCTGTGAGCAACCCTTCGCCCACGACGAAGTAGCTCTCCGAACCATGGTGTTCCACGGCGCCTCCTCAAATCAGTTGCTCGGGAACAGGGGCAGGCGGCAGACTGCAGACTGCCCTCGGCTTCCGTAGCCAGAATAAACCCCGTGGCCGAACGGGGCCGGCTGCCCCTCGGCCCTAGGCCACCAGACGCACGGTGCCGCGCAGTCCGACCGCGTTCTCACGCGCCATCGGCTGAACGACTCGAACCCATCCCTCCCGAGCCGCCTCCCGCTCGCAAAGCCCGCAGACGGCGCGGCGCCGCGCCGCGGAAGCATCTGCCTGCCAGAGCCGGAAGCGTTCTCCAGCCATCAGGTTGCGCCGGCAGAGCGTGCACATCGTCACGCCTCGTGACGGTACGTCGTCGATCGGACGGAGCGAGTTACTCGTACGTGAAGAAGCCGCGGCCGGTCTTCCGGCCCAGCCGGCCCTCCTCCACCATGCTGACGAGCCGCGACGGAGGCGCCATCCGGGGCTCCCCCAGCTTCTCCTGGAGCGCCTCGCTCGCGTGCACGTGCACGTCGAGGCCGATCAGGTCGAGGAGCGCGCAGGGACCGATCGGCCAGTTCGTTCCGAACCGCATTGCCCGGTCCAGGTCTTCCGGCGTCACCCCCGCCTCGTCGAGGACCCGCACGCAGTCGTTCAGGAGCGGGATCAGGATCCGATTGACCACGAAGCCCGGCGTGTCATTGCAGCGGACAGGCTCCTTGCCGAGACCCTCGGCGAACCGGAAGGCGCGCTCGTACGCCTCGTCGGATGCGAGCTTCGTCCGAACCACCTCGACCAGCTGGAGGACCGGCGCCGGATTGAAGAAGTGCAGGCCCACGACGCGCTCTGGCCGTTCGGCCGCCGACGCGATCTCGGTGACCGACAGCGCCGAGGTGTTCGTGGCGAGGACGGCACCGGGGCCGACGAGGCCGTCGAGCTCCCTGAAGAGCTCCTGCTTGGCTTCGAGCTCCTCGACGATCGCCTCGATGACCAGGTCGCAGCCGGCCAGATCCCCTCTCTGTGTCGACGTGGTCAGCCGGGCCAGCGCCGCTTCGCGCTCCTCCCCGCTCAGCCGGCCCTTCTCGACGCCCCGCGAGAGGTAGCGGTCGATCGTGCTGCGCGCCCGCTCGCAGAGGCCTTCGCTCACCTCGACTCCGATCGTGTTGAAGCCGGCCTGGACGCAGACCTGGGCGATCCCGGCGCCCATCGTGCCGAGCCCAACCACGCCCACGCTGCGGATCTCCTGGCCCACTCGAGCGCAGTATCCTAGGGCCGTGGCCGTGACGCTGACCGAGAAGAAGCTCCTGGTCGGAGGCGAGTGGATCGAGACTGGAGAGTGGCACGAGGTCCGATCTCCCTTCTCCGGCGAGGTGGTCGCCAGGATGCCTCGTGCGGGGGCGGAAGAGACTCGCCGATCCGTCGATGCCGCCGAGCAGGCCATGCGCGAGCCGTTGCCCGCCTTCCGGAGAGCCGAGATCCTCGACCGCGTCGCCGAGCTCTTGCTGGAGCACGAGGACGAGCTCGCACGGACGATCTGCATGGAGGCTGGGAAGCCTATGAAGGCCGCGCGCGTCGAGGCCCAGCGCGCCGTTTCGACGTTCACGATGTCTGCGGTCGAGGCGAGAACGCTCAGCGGCGAGGTCGTTCCGATGAGCGCTTCCCAGGCTGGCCTCGGCAAGGTCGCGTACACGATGCGGATGCCGATCGGGATCGTCGGCGCAATCTCGCCGTTCAACTTCCCGCTGAACCTCGTCGCTCACAAGATCGCTCCGGCCCTCGCGGCAGGCTGTGCCGTCGTCCTGAAGCCCGCCGGGCAGACGCCGGTCTCCGCGCTCTTCCTGGCTGAGCTCGAGATGGAGGCCGGACTGCCACCGGGTTGGCTGAGCGTTGTGGTGGGGCCGTCGGCCGAGATCGGCGACGTGCTCGTCGAGGACGAGCGGGTCCGAATGATCACCTTTACAGGCTCCTCCGAGGTCGGCTGGAAGATCCGCGAGCGAGCTGCACGGAAGAAGGTGTCGCTCGAGCTTGGGAACTCGACGCCACTGATCGTCGAAGGGGATGCCGACCTCGAGGACGCCACCTCGAAGGTCGCCGCCAACGCCTTCTCGTTCGCCGGCCAGAGCTGCATCTCCATCCAGCGCGTCTACGTCGGCCGGCAGGTCTACGACGACTTCGTGGCCAAGCTCGTGCCCAAGGTCGAGGCCTTGAAAGCGGCCGATCCGTCCGAAGAGGACACCGACGTCGGCCCCGTGATCGATGACGGCGCCCGCGAGCGCATCCTGGCGTGGATCGAGGAAGCGCGATCCGAGGGCGCGACCATCTTGACCGGCGGCGAGGCCGACGGCGCCATCATCCGGCCGACCGTCCTGGCCGATGTCCGTCCCGACATGAAGGTCTCTTGTCAGGAGGTCTTCGGCCCCGTCTGCACGGTTTCCCCGTACGACTCGCTGGAAGAAGCCTTCGACCTGGCGAACGGAACCGAGTACGGGCTCCAGGCAGGCATCTTCACGAGCAATGTCCGGTCAGCCCTCGGCGCCGCCCGGAAGCTCGAGTTCGGCGGGGTCACGGTCAACGAGGCGCCGACGTTCCGCGCCGACCAGATGCCGTACGGCGGGGTCAAGGCCTCCGGAAACACAAAGGAAGGCCCGCACTACACAGTGCGGGAGATGACCGAGGAGCGCCTCGTCATCATCGCCGAATAAGGCGCGGAACCTGGGATAGACTCGGGCCGGAGATGACGGCCCGTCGCTTCTCGCTCTTCGCGCGCAGGCCGCCTGCTCCGCCCCAACTCGGGGTCGACGGGGGCCAGGAGCCGCAGCCGCACGAGCCTCCCCCACCGCTCACGCCTGCGGCAGCAGCTCGCGAACGCAGGTCCCTGGTGCGCCGGCGCGAGATCGAGATCCGAGACGTGGGCGGGCTCGCGGTCGAGATGGTGCGCCGCGACCGCTTCAAGCCCGATCTGCTGGTCAGCCGCGCCTCGGAGGTGCTCGCGCTCGAGCAGCGGATCCACGAGCTCGACTCGTTCCTGGCTGCGAGCCAAGGCGTTCCGCACGCTATGCGGACGGCAACGGTCTGCAAGTGCGGGGCCCCGCTCGTGCGTGGAGTGCACTTCTGTGCCCACTGCGGGCGCCCGGCCGTCGAGACGGCACCGGTCGTCACGTGCAGTCACTGCGGGAACGCGCTCCCCGCCGAGGCGAACTTCTGCTCGGTGTGCGGCAACTCGGTCGCGGCCGACGAGCTGGCGGACACCGAGGGACGCATCGACCAGACGTTGGTGGCGCCGCGGACGCAGGAGCCGGACGAGGACCGAGCCTAGTGGTCTCGCGGCCCCCACTTCCACCGGATCCCGACGCCCCGGTCCCGCCTCCGCCCGAAACGCCTGCGTGCCCTCGCTGCGGGGCGCCTCACGACCTCTACCAGGAGTACTGCCTCGAGTGCGGCGCCCGCCTTCCGGGCGCACAGATCCCCGCCGCCTTCGTTCGAACCGAGATGTGGTCGCGGGATTCCCCCGCCTGGCTCTGGGCGGCCTTGCTCGCTCTCTTCCTCGTCGCGCTGGTCGCAGGCGCAATCGCGGCGGTGGCCGCCACCAAGGACGATGAGAAAGGGCGGCTGGTGGTGTCGACCGGTGTTGGAACGACGGCGACCGTCGGGACGATCGACCCCGGCACGCAGACGATCGGCTCTACCGCGTCGGTCGAGACGATCACGGGGCCGACCACGCAGACGATCGCGACGCTCGACACCTCCACGTTGACGACCGCTACCACCGTCACGACGACGCCGACGGGGAGCATCCGGTCGTGGCCCGCGGGCAAGGAGGGCTACACGGTCGTGCTGGCCTCGGTCGAGACCTCCAAGGGCCGCGCCGCAGCCGAACGGAAGGCAAATCAGGCGATCGCGAACGGGCTCACGAACGTCGGGATCCTGAATTCGTCCGACTTCCTGACGTTGAACCCGGGGTACTACGTCGTATTCATGGGCGTCTACAACACGGCCGCCGCGGCCCAGAGCGGTCTCCCCACCGCGCGCTCTCGGGGTTTCCCGCTCGCCTATGTCCGCGAGGTAAGTCCCTAGCGCTGAAGTTTGAAACCCCTCCGGCGGGGGGACTTTGTAACACGGCTTTCGGCATGTAGACTCGCGTTGGCGGCCGAGTGCGGGCTCCCGCTTAACGCCAAGTTAACGTTCTTTTGCAGGGAATTAACTGGAGGGCACGATAATGGCACCGGAACCCGCTGACGAGAGGATGCTCTTCCGCATGTATCAGTACTCGAGGGCTATCTATCGCTCGATCAAGGACCTCATCGACCCGTATGTGCCGGCCGAGACGCAGGCCGAATACCGTCGTGATGTTCTGGCCGCTTGTGAGGAGACCGTCGAGCGTCTCGCCAAGGATCCCCGCTACTTCGCCCGGCCCGAGCGAACCCTTTTCCAGGACATCCGGCGCTACTTCCCGATCACCCAGCAGGCCCAGGTCGCCTGGGCCGTCAGCGAGGGCATCGGCGCCGCAGTCGACTTCATCGAGGAGCAGATCGAGTCGGGCGCCTACGACGGCGGCGTCTCGCGCTGCCGCGCGACCACCCGCAAGGGGAAGCCGTGCCAGCGGGCACCGCTCCCCGAGCGCGAATACTGCCCCTCGCACCAGCACCTCGAGACGCGCAAGGCTGCGTGACCGCTGCGGCCGCCTCCGCGGCCGTGCGCTCCTAAAACCGTTGCTCGACCGGCCTTCAGGCCTGTCGAGGCACACTCGTCGAAACCCGTCCGAGTGGCGGACGCTGTCCGCTAATGGTCGAGAGCCAGCTGTCTGTATGAATCGAGGTTCGCGACGCTGACGCCGACCAGGCGTAGGGCGCCGGGGCGGTCGGTCAGGGCGCGGTCCAAGAGGGCACAGGCGATCTCGCCGATCCTCGTACCGTCGTCCGTCCCGGCTTCCAGGGTCGTCGACCGGGTGCGGATCGAGAAGTCCGGGTAGCGGACCTTTGTGGTCACGGTGCGGGCTGCCTGCCCGCTCCCGAGCAAATGCTCGGCGACGCGCGCCGACATCCGTCTCAGCTCGTCATGCAACTGCTCCCGGTCTGACACGTCCCGGGCAAACGTCTCCTCGTGGCCGATCGAGACGCTCTCGGTGGCGAACTCGAGCCGCCGAGGGTCGATGCCCCGCGCTCGATCCCGTAAGACCACACCAACCTTGCCGGAAAGGAGCCGGCGGAGGTTTTCGTCGTCCAGGGCCGCGAGGTCGCCGATCGTCGTGAGTCCAGCGGCACGGAGTCGCTCGTCGGCGCGCGGGCCGATGCCGGGGAGACGCCTCAAGTCGAACGGGGCAAGGAACGCCGCTTCCCGGCCGCGCCGCACAATCGTGATTCCGCCGGGCTTCCGGCGGTCGCTCGCGACCTTCGCGACCACCTTGCAGGGCGCGACACCGAGTGAGCAGGAGAGACCAGCGGCCGCCCGCACCGCCGCCTGCACGGCCTCGGCCACTGCCCGGGCTTCGCCGAAACCGCGAGCCACCTCTCCGACGTCGAGATAGCCCTCGTCGAGGCCGGTTCGCTCGACGGTCGGCACGACCTCCCGTACCGCCGCCCACACGGTGTGGGAGTAGCGAGAGTAGAGCTCCTTGCTCGGCGGCACGAAGACGGCATCAGGACACCGGCGGAGCGCTTCTGCACTCGACATTGCCGATCCGATGCCGTAGCGCCGCGCCTCGTAGTTGGCGGTCGCGACGACCCCGCGCCCGCGTGGGTCGCCGCCCACGACCAGAGGTCTGCCAGCCAGCTCCGGATGCTCGAGCTCCTCCACGGCGGCGAAGAAGGCGTCCAGGTCGAGATGCGCGAGGATCGGCTGCGGGGAGGTGCGCACGTCCTCAATACTAGGACCCGTGTCGCACGACACCGACAAGCTCATCCGGCAACTCTCGCTCGTCGCCTACCTCATGGCGGAGCGCCGGCCCATTACTGCACGGGACGTGAAGACGAACGTCGAGGGCTACTCGGAGATGTCCGACGAGGCCTTTGCCCGGCGCTTCTACTCCGATCGGAGCGAGCTAATCGCGCTAGGTGTCCCACTCCATTCCCAGCGGGACGAGTTCACCGGGGAAGAGCTTTACACGCTGCGCTCCGAGCAGTACTTCCTCCCCGCTCTGGATCTGGAGGACGACGAGCTGGCTGCGCTACAGACGGCGTTCCATCTCCTGGACGGGCGCTTCGCCTATGCGGAGCCGCTTCGGCTCGCGCTCCAGAATCTCGCACTCGGCCGGCCGGCGCCGCTCGAGTCCAGCCGGGAGTCGGCCGTGCAGGTCCACGACCCGGACTACTCGGAGGAGATGTCAGGGCGGCTCACCAAGCTCGAAGGCGCCATCTCCAAGGGGCGGACGGTGAAGTTCCGCTATCTCTCGATGCAACGCGACGAGGAGTCCGAGCGGACGATCAACCCCTACGCTCTCTTCACGGACGCCGGCTCCTGGTACATGGTCGGGTGGGATCACGATCGCGAAGAGGAGCGAACCTTTCGCGTCTCCCGGGTTCGCGGCGACATCCGCTTTGCGACCCGGCGCGAGCGCGACTTCCGCATCCCGGAGGAATTCGACGCCTCCGTCTATCGGGGCCGGCCGCCCTGGCAAGTCGGTGAGCTAACCGGCGAAGCCCGGATCGAGCTGGCCGAGGACCTGGCCTGGCTCGTAGAGCGGGCCTTCGCCGACCGCGGCCACGTCGACGACGGCGTCTTCGTGACCGAGTACTCCGGCCTCGGCAGGCTCGCCTCCTGGGTCTTGAACCAGGAAGGGCGAGCGCGTCCGCTGGAGCCGCCCGAGCTCGTGGAGCTCGTCGAGCGATCGGTCGAGCGCGTCGTCGCAGCCCATGAGGGGCCGCCGCCCGAGCCTGCCAAGGAGAAAGCAGCCCGGGAGGTTGGAGAGGTGATCGAGCGTACCGCCGGTCCGGTCGCCCCGGAGCGCTTCGGGCTCCTGCAGGCGCTCCTGGCACACCTCCTCGCTCGCTGCGGCGAGGATGCCTCGGCCGACATCCCCGCCGCCGAGCTCGCGGAGCGGTTCCGCATTCCGGTCGAGCATCTCGACGAGCACCTCCAGCTCTTGAATCTCGTCAACTTCGGGGGCGGCTGCTACGCCCTGTATGCGTCGATCGAGGGTGACTCGGTGCACGTTGAGAAAGAGCTCTTCGGGGACACGTTCCGGCGACCGCCGAGACTGACGCCTCTCGAGGCGCGCGCCATCCGCCTCGCGCTCGAGTTCGTCGGCCCCATGATCGCGGCGGAGGCTCATACGGGGCTCGACCGCGTCCGCAAGAAGCTCGAGGAGACTTTCGGACAGTTCGAGCTGGACGAGGCCACCGAGCCGGCGGCGGCCGCGAATGACGAGGAGAAGCTGATCCGAACGCTCTCGGACGCCATCTCCCAGCACCGGCTCGTCGAGATCGAGTACCTGAAGGTCGGCGAAACAGCTGCGAGCGTCCGAACAGTCGAGCCGTACCGCTTCCGCCGCGAGCTGCCCCACTGGTACGTGGATACGTGGGACACGACGCGTGACGCGGTCAGGAGCTTCCGGCTCGATCGCATGCGCAGCGCCAAGAAGCAGCGGTCGGGGTTCAAGCCTCGCCCGGGCGTTGCGCCTCGCGGTCTCGAAGAGGCCCGGACGGCTCGAGTCCTCTTTTCACCGACGGTCGCGCGATGGCGCCTCGAGCGGGGTGCGATGCCGCTCGCGGACGGCAGCGCGCTCGAGGCGCTGCAGGTCGGAAGCGCCGACTGGCTCGTCGGCGAGATCCTGTCGCACGGCGGCGAGGCCGTGGTGCTCGAGCCACCCGATCTACGGCAGGAAGTAGCCGACAGGGCGAAGGCACTCGCCGTCACACTCGCGAAGTCGCCGCAGCGCCGCTAGACGGCGACAGGCAGTGCGACCGTGAAGGTCGCTCCCGCGCCGGGAGTCGATTCGACCTCGAGCGATCCATCGTGCGCCTCGACGATGGAGCGGGCGATGAAGAGCCCGAGCCCCGCGCCGGGGGTGGAGCCGGAGGGCGTCGCACGGCCGAACTTCTCGAAGATCAGGCCCTGGTCGGCGGGGGCGATCCCGGGCCCGTGGTCTGTGACCGCAATCTCGACGCGGCCGTTGGAGGCGGTGGCGCGCACCTCGACCTCGTCACCGCCCACCGTGTACTTGAGGGCATTCCCGAGCAGGTTCAGAAGCACCTGACGGAGCCGCTCGCGGTCGCCCTGAACGGCGGGTAACGGAGCGACGACCACTGCTCGCACCTGGACGTCTTCGTGCCCGAGCTGCGTCATCGCCACGGCCTCGCGCACGAGCTCCTCGACGTCCACCGGAGCGAACGAATAGCTGAAGGTCCCGGCGTCCATGCGAGAGGTGTCGAGAACGTCCCCGATCAGCGCGGCCAGGCGCGAGGTCTCGTCCTCGATCAGGGCGAGGAACGACTCGCGTTGCTCGGGGCGGAGAACGCGCCACCGGTTTCGCAGGGTCGCGGCGCATCCGATCACCGACGCCATGGGCGCACGCAGCTCATGAGAGACGAGCGAGACGAAGTCGGCCCGAAGCGCGGAGAGGCGTCTGAGCTCCTCGGCGGCATTTCGCTCGACCTCGAACGACCGGATGTTCTCCACCGCGGCCGCGACCTGCCGGCCGAGCAGGGTGATCAGACTCACGTCGTCCGCCGAGAACGCGCCCGCCTGCCGGCGTGACACGGACAACATCCCGAGGACTCTATCCCCGGCCGGGAGCGGGGCCGCGACCCGCGACCGCAAGCCGGAATCGACGAGCTCGGAGTCCTCGTTGAAGAGCGGCGGCTCGGCCATGTCGTCGCGGACGACCGTCCGGCCGGTCCTGCACACCTCCGCCAGCGCCGTGCCTGCCAGCGGGACGTTCGTCCCGACCGGCAAAACCGTCCTGTCGCCCTGGCCGGTATTCGCGAGCACTTCGGCGCGATCTCCCTGCACCAGCACGAGCGCGAGCCGATCGAAGTGGAACGCGGTCTGAGCCTGGCGAAGGAAGCGGCGGAAGGCCTCGGCCGGGTCGAGCGTCGAGGAGAGCGCACGGGCGCAGCGGTTCACCGCCTCCAGCTGATCGGCCCGCCGGCCGATCTGGTCACGAAGTTGCTCGGCCTCTCGTGCGCGCGACTCCGCCACCGCGCTCTCGCGCCGCAGCCGGTCCACGAGCCACCCCACCACCAGGCCCATGATCAGCTGGAGCCCGAGCGGGAAGGTCACCTGGTCGGCATCGAAGCTCCCGCCGGTGAACCGGTCGTTGCGGAACCATTCGAACCCGATCAGGACCGGGAGCTGGGCGAACGGGACCGCGACACCGCCGGCGAGCCCGTAGCGCAGCGCCCCCTCGATCAGCGGCAGGTAGAGCAGCTGGCGGATCGGCGAGCCCTCCTCGAACGAGTACACGAAGACGAACATCGCGACGACTGCGATGTCGAATACGAGCCCGGTCGCCCCGAGCACGTGCCTGCCTGTGAGTGAGCGCGGCAGGCGATTCAGGACGAAAAAGACTCCGGCTCCGACCGCGAGGATGGCGGTCGCGACCCAGGCCCACAGCTCGTAGCCGTTCGGATAGGCCGGCGTGAGGAGGACCTGGTAGGCCGCAAAGGGCACCGCAGCAAGCCGGACCCACGCGATCCAACCGTCGGTCGCGCGTAAGCGCTCGGCCTCCGCCTCCGGCGACTCGCCGGAGTTACCGAACCAGCTCAGGAAAGGCGTTCGAGCGCCCATTCCGCATGCTCGCGAAGCATCGGGTCGGGGTCGTCTGCATACGCTGCGACCAGTGGCTCGAGGGTCGCCTCGCCCGAGTTCCCGGCCGCGACCAGAGCATTTCGACGCAGGTACCGCGGGTCGTTCTTCGGGACGTAGAGCCGGTCATACCGGCTCACGAGCTCCGCCGCCGGCAGCTCGAGCCACTCCACCAGGGACACGTGTGGCTCGGCGACCTCCGGCAACGCCTCGCCCTGGCGACGCTTTTCGATCCCGCGGTTCCACGGGCAAACGTCCTGGCAGATGTCGCAGCCATAGACCTGAGCGCCGAGCCGGCTCCGGTACTCCTCCGGAATCGACTCGGGCGACTGCGTCCAGTACGAGAGGCAGCGGGTCGCATCGAGAGTGCCCGCCTCCTCGAGCGCCTGCGTCGGGCAGGCGTCGATGCAGAGACGGCACGTGCCGCAATCGAGCTCTAGCGGAGGGCTCGGCTCGATCTCGACGTCCGTGACGATCGTGCCCAGGACGACCCAGGACCCATGCCTGCGGGTGATCAGAAGAGTGTTCTTCCCGTAGAAGCCGACACCGGCGCGCGCGGCACCCTCCCGGTCGACGTGCTGGTTTGCGTCGACGAGGACGCGGTAACCGCCGCCGAGCTCCCGGGCGAGCGCATCCAGCTTCTCCCGGAGCACCGCATAGTGGTCCGCCCAGGTGTAACGCGGCAGGCGCCCGTGGCCGTCTGGAGGGTCCGGCTCCGGCGCGTAGTAGCAGAGCGCGGCGGAGATGACGGTACGCGCTCCCGGCAGCAGAGATTCGGGATGACACGACACGTGGGGCTGCGCCATCGTGAAGCGCATATCGGCGAAGAGCCCTCGCTCGCGGCGTGCCCTGATGTGATGTTCAGTCTCGACGTACGGCGCCGCCGGCGCCGCCCCCACGGCGTCGATCCCGAGCTCCTGGGCGAGTGCTTGCAGCTCGGCCTGCGTCATCCAACGCCAAGGTACCACTGCTCCGGCAGTAGGATCTGCCGTCCATGAAGGCGCTGCGCATCCACGAGGACGGCGGCCCGGAAGTCCTGCGCCTCGACGAGGTCGACGACCCGGTCGCCGGCCCGGGCGAAGTTTTGATCCGCTTGAAGGCCGCGTCCCTGAATCATCTCGACATCTGGCTCCGGCAGGGTCTTCCCTCGGTGCCGAAGCCCAGGATCCTCGGCGCGGACGGCGCCGGCGTCGTGGAAGCGCTCGGCGAGGGAGTCGACGGCTTCGAGCTCGGTCAGAGAGTCGTCTTGAACCCGGGCCTCCGGAACGGCGCCGAGATCGTCGGCGAGCATCGCGACGGCACCCATGCGGAGCTGATCGCGATCCCGCGCGAGAACGTCCATCCGATCCCGGAGGAGCTCTCGTTCGAGGAAGCTGCTGCATTTCCGCTCGTCTATGAGACCGCCTACCGCATGCTCGTGACCCGGTCGGGGCTGCAAGAGGGTGAGTGGGTGCTCGTCTGGGGAATCGGCAGTGGGGTCGGAAGCGCCGCCTTCCTGATCGCCAAGGCGCTCGGGGCCAGGGTCGTGGTCACATCGTCGGACGACGGGAAGCTCGAGCGGGCACGCGAGCTAGGAGCCGACGAGACCGTGAACCACGAGAGTGGCGACGTGGTCTCCGTGGTCAAGGAGGCAACAGAAGGAGGCGCCCACGTCGTCGTCGAGCACGTCGGCGAGGCGACCTGGAAGACGTCGCTCCAGGTTGCGCGGACGGGCGGGCGCATCGCCGTCTGCGGAGCGACCAGCGGCCCGAACCCCCCCGCCAATCTCCACCGCATCTTCTGGAAGCAGCTCTCGATCTTCGGATCGACGATGGGGACGGCCGAGGACTTCGCCGGGGTTTACGAGCTCGTCGCGAGCGGCCGCGTGAAGCCGCTCGTCGACCGGGTGTTCCCGCTCGAGGACGCAGCGGACGCCCACCGCCACCTCGAAAGCGGGAAGCAGTTCGGCAAGGTCGTCCTGACCGTCTAGACCCGAGCAGGGACCCAGGCACTGACAAGGCGAACGGCCGTCACATCGACGCAGCGGTCAGACGTCGGCGAGAGCCGGAGGCGCTAGTAAGTCCGACTCTCGGCCGACACGCTCGCTCGCCCCCGGTTCGACGACCTTGTCCTCGATGTCGCGCATGCCAGGGAGAAAGAGCGCTCCAAGCGTGAATACGCCTCCGACGCAGGCTGCACCGAGCAGCGTTGCCCGGGCCCCGATGAGCCCCGCGATCGGTGCGGTCAGTGCGAAGGAAAGCGGCAAGAGACCAATTGAGATTAGCCAGTCGAGGCTCGAGACTCGGCCCAGCATCGAGGCCGGGACGTGGCGCTGCTTGAGGGTTGCCCACACAATCGTGCCAACCACCTCAAGGGCATTGAAGACCAGGCAGGCGATCATCAGCTGCCACGAGGCCGTCGCCAGCCCATATCCGGCGACGGCGAGGGTGGCGAGCGTCCAGGCCACGTACATGACGGTCACGTCGCGCCTTGGATGACCCCGCTGCCCCATCACGAGCGCCGCGCCGACTGCCCCGATACCTCCTGCCGCGAAGATGAGGCCGAGGTCTGCGGCGGACGCGTGCAGGTCGTTCTTTACGATATACGGCAGCAGCACTTCGGTCGGGCCGAGAAAGGCGAGATACGCGAATGCGGCCGACAGGAGCGTGCCCCAGAGCCAGACTCGACCGCGCACAAAGCGCAAAGCTTCCTTGACGGCGCTGACGGCCGAGCCGGCATGCTCCGAGCGCGGGTGTGCGGGAGGCCTCATCGCGAGGAGTGCCACGGCTGACGCTACGAACGATCCGGCATTGATGGCAAAGGCGCCCCCGGTGCCGAGAACCGTCACGAGCACACCCCCGAGCGCCGGCCCCGCCAGGCGCAGCGCAATCGGCCGGACGAACTGATCCAGTGAGTTGGCCGCGGCGAGATCGGCAGCGGGAACGATGTCCGGGACGATCGCGTCGAACGCGGGAATGAAGAATGCCGTGCCGATTCCGTAGAGGGCGACGAACACAACGAGTTCCCAGAAGGTCAGTAAACCGGCCACCGAGAGAGCAGCGAGCCCGGCAAGGACGACAGCACGCCCGACGTCAGCGCAGAGCATCACCTTTCGCCGATCCAGCCGGTCGCTGAGTACCCCGGCTGGCAGAAGAAAGGCGATGGTCGGAACGGTCATTCCGATACCCACAATTGCCAGCGCCGCCGGAGCGTTCCAGAGCTCGTACGCCTGCCAGGCCATCGCGACGAGGAAGATGCCGTCCCCGACGAGCGAAACGGTCATTCCTGCCCAGAGCAGGCGAAAGTCCCGCTGCCGCAGCGGCCTGAGCAGATTTACACGGGAGAAGCCGCCTGGGCGATCGAGGCCCTCGTGACTATGCTGCATTCGACTGCTGCGCACCGAGGTACTCGAAGAGCGCCTTGCGGCTCATCGGCCTGGCGAACAGAAATCCCTGGCCGAGCTCGCAGCCAAGCTCACGCATCGACGCCATTTGGTCGGCCAGTTCGATCCCTTCAGCGATCACCTGGAGGTTCAGGCTCTTCCCGATCGCGACGATCGCAGCGGCAAGCCCGGAGTCGGTTTCGCCAGAGGTGAGAAACGAGCGGTCCATCTTGAGAATGTCAACAGGGAATCGACTCAGGTAGCTCAGTGACGAATAACCGGTGCCGAAGTCGTCCATCGCCAGCAGAACGCCGAGCGACTTCAGTTCCAGGAGTCGGCGGACGGCGAGGTCGGTGTCGGCCATCATCACGGACTCAGTAATCTCGAGTACGAGCCTCTCCGGCGGTAGTCCACTCGTCTCGAGCGCGATGCGTACGTGGTCTACGATCGTCTCGGACTGAAGCTGCTTGACGGACAGGTTGACGCTCATCGTTAGCGGCACTGGGAGCGGAAACTGCTGGTGGAGGAGCGCGCCCTGGCGACAGGCCTCTTCCAAAACCCAGCGGCCGATCGGGATGATCAGCCCGGTCTCCTCGGCCAGTGGGATGAAGTTGCCAGGCGCAATGGTTCCCCGCGTTGGGTGCATCCAGCGCAGCAACGCCTCGACGCCGTAATCGCCGTCCTTATCAAGCCGAACGACAGGCTGGTAATAGATCTCGAGCTGGTCGAGCTCGAGCGCGCTCTGGAGCTCTGCTTGGAGTTCGAGCCGCTCCACGACGCGCTCGTGCATCTTCGGCTCGAAGACCCGATAGCCACCTTGGCTCTCGCGCTTGGCCATGTACATCGCTACGTCCGCGTTGCGAAGGAGCTCCTCGGCATCCAGGGAGCCCATTTCGAGGCCGCCCAAACAGATGCCGATGCTTGCACGTGGGTAGACCTGCTTACCCTCGATTTCGAGCTTGAGCTCGAGCTCTTGCAGAATGCGGCCCGCCACTTCAGCGACCTCCTGCGAGCCCCTGACTTCGTCAAGCAGGATCGCAAACTCGTCGCCACCGAACCGCGCGACCGTGTCGGCTGGGCGCACGACAGCCGTGAGACGCTGCGCGACTTCCTGAAGAACCGTGTCACCAGCCGCGTGGCCCAGGCTGTCGTTGATGGTCTTGAAATCGTCCAGGTCGATGAACATGACCGCGATCGCCGAGCCGCCTCGCATCGAGCGCATCACAGAGTGCTGGACACGATCGGCGAACAATGCCCGGTTGGCGAGGTTTGTCACCGGGTCGTGGAAAGCCTGGTGTGCAAGCTGGTCCTCGAACGCCTTACGTTCGCTGACGTCGCGGCCGTTGAGAACGATTCCTCGGACATGTTCGTCTTGGAGCAGATCTGTGTGTTGGATTTCGAATTTGAGCCACGTACCATCGCGGTGCCTCAAAGAGCAATCGATCACGTGGGTCTCGGATCCACCGCCCGCGTATGCGTCACCGACGCCAGCAACGATCTGCGCTAGGCGCGGCCGATCGGGCTTGCTCACATACTGCGCGAACGCACTTCCCTCGACATCGGCGACGCGGTACCCGAGTATGCGCTCCACCGATGGGCTCTGGTAGGTGACGGTTCCCTGACTATCCAGCACGGTGATGAGGTCGCTTGAGTGCGCCACCAAAGACCGAAACCTTGCTTCGCTCTGACGGCGGTGGAGGTCCTCGGCCAACGTCGTTCCCTCGACCGCGAGCGACACCTGCGAGGCGAGCGATTCGAGCGAATCGACGAGTTCGCGAGGAATGCGGACCGGCGAGCACAAGACGAGCAGCCCCTTCACCTCCTCACGAACCGAAAGTGGTAGGAGCAGGACGGTCTGGCCGCCGCTTAGGTGGAGCTCGCTTCGCACCTTCTCGGGCACACTCTCGAACGGAAGCTGAGTTGTTGCCTTGGCGGACTCGCGGAGCCACGGATAGGCCTCCCGCGAAACTGGCCATTCGCCTGCTTCCTGAGAGGAAGCTGCGACAGTAACCCCCTTGCGGCCCAGCAACACAAGCTGGACGCTTACGGGACTCTCGGTCAGTGCGCAAACCGCCGAGATAGCTGCTTCGTTCACCCGCTGGTGGCCCGCCGCGGCGACGAGTTCGACACCCGCTCGACGGAGAGCTAGCTCGCGCCGGGCAGTACGTTCCTCCTGCCGCACCAAACCCGCCATGCGCGTGACTACGAGCACGAACAGCGCCGCTGAAGCGACGATGAGCACTAGCACATCGGGGTTGTCGACTTCCTGAGCGAAGCGGACCCCGGGCGCGATCAAGCAGGCTGCCGTAAGCAGCCCGAGGCGGAGAGGAGTAAGCCGCGCGCGGATATCGAGCGCAGGTTCGTCCAGCGTGCGCATGGAGGGGTGTAGAGCCGCCGCACCCCAGAGCAGGTAGTAAGAAATCCAGCCCACGTCGTAGCTGAGCTGGTGGTTGTAGGCGTCCGTGAGCAGTGCGTACGTGTAGGCGGAGTCCACGGCGAGCAAGGAGACGATGCTTGCGACTAGGAGGTAGAAGGCCGGCGCACGCTTGCCCTTATCGACCGCGAGGCGGATCGCCGCGGCGAGAAGCAGGATGTCGCCGAGGGGATAGGCGGCGGATACCGCCTTCTCGAGCGACGTAAGGCCGGACAGATGGATGTTCGGGGCGACGAGGAACACCCACGAAAGCAGGGCGATGCCGACGGTGATGATGAGCGAGTCGATGACGCCGGCCCGGTCGCCGCCGGGGTTTCGGCGCCTCACGAGAATGAGGAGCCCCGCCACAAGAGCGGGGTAAACAGTCAGATAAACCCCATCCCCGAGCGACGGGAATTCTACCTCGGCACCGAACAGCTTAGGGTAGCTATACGTGTAAAGGTCGCCGGCAAAGAACAGGAACTGGCCGACGATGAACAGCATCCAGGCGGCGCGTGCACGGGGCGCGTGCATTCGGATCCCGATCGCGATAGCGATCGACGAAGAGAGCCCGAGGAGATTGATCAACGGTCCGTTCCCCATGAGCGGCGGGAAGGCCACGTACGCCAGGGTGAGAAGGCCACCGAGGACGAGGTAGACAACCCAGGCACGAGCGCGCCAGTCGATGCGGCCGACCGTCATCAAGCCGCATATTCCGTACTCTGGGCGGGACGAAGATCGAACCGGTTCGCGAGCTTCCCGAGAACCTCAATGAGCTGCTCGATCTCGGCCTGCGTGTTCGCGGCCGTCATCTGAATCCGAAAACCGACTTCGGTCTTCGGCACGAGCGGGTACGCGGCGAGAGTTACGTAGATGCCCTGGTCGAAGAGGAAGCGCCCTGCCGCATCGATGTCCTCGTGTCGGGCGAGCGGTACCTCGATGATCGGAAAGCCCGAACGATTCGGAGTGTGGACGCCCAGACGATCGAGGGACTCCAGGACTAGTGCGGTCTTGTCCCAGAGCTCCGTCCGAATTGCGTCACCGCGTGTCTCGTTGACGTCGAAGCCGGCTAGCACGGTTGCGAGCGAGGCGATCGGGCAAGGACCGGAGTAGAGGTACGGGGGCGCTGCGGTCTTGAGCACCCTCTTGAGTTCGCTTGGGCAGGCGATGAAGGCGGCGAGTGACGAGTACGACTTGGAGAAGCCGGAAACGAGCACGATTCTTTCGTACGACTCGTCGAAGTACCGGACAACGCTGTTTCCGCGTAGTCCGTAGGGGTTCGGCTCATCGGCCGACCGCTCCCCGATGACTCCGAATCCGTGCGCGTCGTCGACGTAAAGCATCGCGTCGTATCGGCGTGCAAGCCGAGCGAAGTCCCGCAGGTCCGGCGCGTTGCCCGTCATGCTGTTGACCCCGTCCATGCAGATCAACCGTGTGGTCGAGCGGTCCTCTCGGAGCAGCCTCTCGAGATCGTCAGGGTCCTCGAACCGGAACCTCTTGACTGTCGCTCCGCGAGCAGACGCGAACTGGCAGCCGTCGTAGACCGTCTTGTGAGCGCGGTTGTCCACGAGGATCGTTCCTTCGCCGGCTAGGACAGGAATTATCGAGAGGTGAATTAGGGTGATGGTCGGTAGGACCAGCACGTCCTCGCAGCCCAGAAGCTCGGTGAGGCGCTCCTCGATACGCTCGTAGAGAACAGGGCTGCCGAGCATGCGTGACCAGCTCGGATGAGTGCCCCACTTCTCGAGGTACTCCGGGATCGCCGCGATGATCTCCGCATCTAGGTCGAATCCGAGGTAGTTGCATGACGCAAAATCAGCGAGCCATTGGTCGCCGATCCGGATCATCCTGCCGTCAATCTCGTCGATGGTCGCGTCGGTCATCGGATGTGACCGCTCGAGCTCGGCCAACTCGCTACAAGCTGCGAGCCAACGATCGATCCAGGGCTGCGAGGATCGCGATGGACCAGGGACGCTCGGGCGGGGGGTGCGCATGCGCACAAAGAATCGACATTTGTGCAGGAAACTTTAGGAATCCGAGCGGCAACAAGGCCAGCCGTGCCCAGGGATTCCAGAAAACCGGACTCCTGGACACGCTCCGGCGAGGGTCTTCCGCATCGGACGTTTCCCGAGACCCCGCACCGGCTTCTCTAGGCGGAAGGCCGGGGCTAGCCGAAGCCGAGGATGAACTTGGCGTCTTCGGACATCTTCTCGGGCGACCAGGGCGGGCTCCAGGTCAGCTCCGGCTCCACCTCTTCGACACCCGGCATCTCGCTCACGGTCTCAGCGATCTGCTGCTCGATCAAGGGCCCGACTGGACAGCCCATCGAGGTCAGGCTGTAGGTGACGTGCACCTTGGGCCCGTCGACCTCAACGTCGTAGACGAGACCCAACTCGACGATGTCCATCCCGAGCTCGGGGTCCTCCACTACTTTCAGCGCCTCGAAGACGTCCTCGCGGGTCGGCATGCAAGCAGTCTAGCGACCCGGCTTTTCGTCACCTGGTTAGGCAACCTGCGAAGTGGGAAGAACACAACCACTACCGCGAGAGGAGGCAACGCATGAGCATTCTTATGATCGTTCTCATCGTCGTTCTCGTTCTAATCGTTCTCGGCTTTCTGGGCCGCGGCCGCTTCTAGGACCGACGAAGCTCCGAAACAGGCCGTTCGGCCCATCCGGGCCGAGCGGCGTTTCGGCACACTGTGATGGGTGGAGACCGCTCCGTTTCCCCCCTTTCTCACTGCGGCTGACGCAGTCTCCTCGCTCCCCCGTCTGGGAGGCATGGCCCGCCCGAACGGCGTCGTGATCGTGAGCGAGCGCTACTGGGCTTTCGCGAGGTACGACGGCACCCTGAGCGAAGGCCGAATGGCGAGCTCGGACAGCCGCTGGCGCCGGATCCCGCTTGTCCGCGGGCTGGCGCGGCTCTGCGCCTCCCTCTCCCCTCTCTTTCGGAAGACCGGAGTTGCGCGTGACCGTGACCGCGCGATCCTCGGCGGAGCTCTCGTCCTACCTTTCGGCTTCGTCTTCCTGCCGGAAACCGTCGCGCTGGCAATCGGCATCGCGCTGACCGCGATCCTCCTGGTCTGGCTCTTCCGCGGGCGCACGCTCTCACTCCACGGGGCCGAGCATCGCGCCATCGCCGCGGCCGAGGAGAGGCGGCTGTGTTCCACCTGGACCGGAGCGGTGAAGCCCTCTCGCTTCTCGGCTCGCTGCGGAACGAATTTCGCCGCCCTGGTTTTGCCGATCACGTTCCTCGCCGAGCGGCTCTGGCCTCTGACCGCCGCCTTCTACACGCCGGTCGTCATCACCCTCGTAGCGCTGGCCTTCTCGATGGAGCTCTGGCTCGTGTTGCAGGCGCTTCCGCGCCGTCTCGCCCGCCTTTTCCTGCTGCCCGGGCTCTGCCTCCAACGCCTGACGACCCGTGAGCCGACGCTCGCGGAGACCCGTGTCGCGCTCCGTGCGGTGGACGCCGTCCTGCGCCGCGAGCTGGCGAGCTAGCCGGTTAGCTGAGCAGGCGCACTTCTTCGCGCCGCTCGCGGGCGAAGAAGTGGATTCCGTCGATGAAGCGCACCCAGTTGTGGCGGGTGCACATGACCACCGAGTGCGTCCGGGCGCTGTCCGCGAGATACCGGACACCGCGAAGGAGGTCGCTGTTCGAGACGCCGGTCGCGGCGACGATCACCTCGCCGGGTGCAAGCTCCTCCGTCGTGAACGTCCGCTCGATGTCGTCGATCCCGTGCTCGGCTGCCTGGCTGATCTCCCCGCGTGTGGTCGGCCAGAGCTGCGCCTGGAGCTCACCGCCCAGACACCGGAGCGCGGCCGCGGAGATCAGTGCCTGGCGAGCGCCGCCGATGCCGATCGCGAGATGGTCGTTCGTTCCCCGGATCGCCGCTGTGATGGACGCAGTGACGTCACCATCCTGGATCAGCTTGATGCGCCCGCCGACGGCACGGATCTCCTCGATCAGATCGTGGTGACGCGGACGGTCGAGGACGATCGACGTGATGTCGTTCGTGTTCCGTCCGAAAGCCTCCGCGATCGCGCGGACATTGTCCCCGACCGGGCTTGCGAGGTCGATCCGCCCCCGCGCGACGGGGCCGACCGCCATCTTTCGCATGTACATGTCAGGGAGGCGAGGGAACGTCCCTTCGTCTCCCACCGCGATCATGGCCATCGCGCCGGCTTCCCCGCGCGCCACCACACTCCGTCCCTCGAGCGGGTCGGCGGCGAGGTCGTAGACGCGCCCCCCGCGACCGACCTTCGTCCCCATCGCGAGCGGGCTCTCCGTCTCCTCCGCGCCAACGACGATGTTGCCTTCGATGGACAGCTCGTCGAGCGCGGCGCGCATGGCGGCGGATGCCGAATCCTCCGCCGCCTTCACGTCCCCGCGCCCCAGCCAGCGGCCGCTCGCGAGCGCTGCCCTCTCGGTCACCGCGGCGAACAGCTCGCAGGGGCAGTTCGCGTGGGCGTCGTCGACGCTCACGCCCGGATGGTTGACCCGACGGCCTGCTCGACCTGCTCGAGCACGAGCCGGATCACCGCTTCCGCAGTTCGCTCGACGCGCGAGTTCTCGATCACAGGGACGCCCGCCTTCTCGGCCCGCTCGATCAGGTATGCCTGGATGCGCCGGATGTCGGCCAAGGAGTCGAGGTACTTCGCGACCGGCCTCAGTCCCTCCGAGCCGGTGTCGCGGACCCAGAAGTGCCGGGCGTGCTCGTTCTCGTCCTCGATCGCGAGGAGCGCCTGAACGACGACCGCGCCCTCGACAGCCGCGGGAACGAGGCCCGGGACGACGTGCACGCCCTCGAGCGCCATGGAATAGCGCTCGGTCAGCGCGCGGTCGATCACGGCCCGGACGCCCACGAGCACGTTCCTCGTCTGGTCGTTGAAGCCGACTAGCGTCGGGTCCTTTGCCTCGGCCGGGGTGGCGACCGCGGCCGCCGCTTCGAAGCTGGAGTAATGGATCGAAGGCATGAAGTCGACCGAGAAGAAGGCCCGCATCGTCTGCCGTACGAAGTCCGTCGAGGCGACCCGCGTGATGCCGAGGCGGTGGGCGACCTCCGTCGTGACGGTCGACTTGCCGGTTCCCGTGGCGCCCCCGATCAGGAGGATCAGAGGAAGATCAAGCCCCTGCAAGGTGCGGTAGCGCCTGAGCCCGTGCACGGCGTCCTCCCCTTCGTGCTCGGCCAGAACCTGAGCGACCAGCTCGTACAGATGCTCCTCGGTAAAGGTGTCCTGCTCGTGTTCGCGCACGAGCTCCTGCTCGATCAGCCTGGCGAGCTCGTAGGCACGTACGGGCCGCAGCCCGGTCCCGGCCAGCGTCTTTGCCATCAGGCCCTTCGAGTACGGAAGCCGCCGGCCTTCCTCCTCACCGAGCGACTCGGGTGGTCGCCTGTCGCTCATGGGCTCACGCCGCCGCTCTGGCGGGGGCCAGGGCCCGGAGCCTTGTGTCGAGGTCGCCTTCGAGGGGCACGACTTCGTTATCGGCGAGAACGACCTGGATCCCTCGCTCCGCCGCAGCCTCGGCGACGACGTCGATGGCCGCCGCCTTCAGCTCGACGAGGAAGACCTCTGCTGCCCGGGCCCCTTCTGAGGCCAGGTCGGTGCGAAGCGCGTCCCGGCTGCTCAGATTTCCCGAGACCATCACCACTTCCGCGCTCTTTTCATCTTCGAGGTGCGACCGAAGTCGGTCGTGAATCCCCGCCGGCGCCGTCGAGAAGAAGGCAACGCGCCTACCAGCGAGCGGCTCGATCGGCCGCGGACGAAGCACGGTCTCGACGACGTCGAGCTCGGGGTCGACGTCGCGGATTGCGGTGCGAAGCGATTCGACGTGATCCGTATCGGCCAGCGGCTCCTCGCAGCCCGTCACGAGGACGAGGTCGGAGATCAGGATGCGGTAGGCACCGAGAAAACCCGCGACGAGCTCGGGGTCCTGCGCGGCTCCGGCGACGAGGACGCGGGCGTCGACGGCAACCGGCGGCACCGACGTCCCGCTGCCTTCGAAGATGACCAGGTCAGGCCGGCGCTCGGCCGCCGCCCGGGCCCCCGCCTCGACGTTCGAGACGAACGGCTGCCCGGCAAGGCCGCCACCGCACCGCCGGCAGCCGATCGTGACGACCTTCGCGAGGGCCGCGTCCTCCAGATAGTCCGAGGCCGCGTGGGAGCCGCCGCGCGAGAGCTCCAGGAGGTCTTCGAGGCTAGGCGGCGAGTCGACGACGACAGGATCGCGAGGCCCACCGCGTCCCATCGCAACCACGACCACTTCCCGGTCCTCGGAGAGCAGTCGCGCGAGATGTCCGGCGACGGCGGTCTTCCCCACGCGCTTGCCGCTCCCGACGACAGCCAGCGAAGGGATGTCGAACGGAGCTAATGCCACCGGCTCGAAGCGGAAGTCGGCGCCCACGTAGGGACGGCCCACCGCCAGAGCGCGGCTGGCAAGCCGTAGCCGGCCGCGGGCGTCGAGGACCGGCTCGTCCGAGAGGTCGACGACGATTTCGGCGCGTGTCTGCTCGAGCCCGTCCTCGAGATCCGAGTAGAGAGGTACGCCGTATTCCTCGCCGCCGCGGACCTTTTCCGTGCCGCCCAGGAGAACGGCGCCGATGACCGTGTAGGGAACCTCCGTGAGAGCGTCCCGAACGACCGCCGGATAGTGCTCGCCGTCGATCAATGCGAGCGCCGTCGACACCTTCGCGCTCATCGGCTCGTGACCTCGTCCTCGATCCGGGTCGTGTACTTCTCGAACTCGAGCGTGTCGGCAGAGAACTGGATGATCCGCTCGGAGCCGTGGAACGGGTAGCGACGCCACACGTCCACATGGCGGCCCTCGATCTCGACCACGTTGTAACAGGGTCGCGTCCTGCCTCTGAGGCGGAGTGTCGAGACCGTGCCGGTGTTGACGATGAAGAGGTCTTCCAGGCGCCAGGCGTACGGGACGTGCTTGTGTCCCGAGAGGACGAGATTGACCTTGGAGCGCTGGAGTGCCTCGAGCGCGTCGCCGGCGTCATAGACGACATTCCGCTCCCGCCCGGTGCCGGGGACGGGCAGGAGATGGTGATGGAGGACGAAGATCCGGAAGTCGGCCGGGTGGGCGAACTGCTCCGAGATCCAGCGGTAGCGGCTCCGGCCGATGTGTCCGTGGTCGAGGTCCGGCTCAGAGGAGTCGATCGCGACCACCGAGACACCGTTCTGGTGAACGACCGTGTCGCGGTCCCCGAACTGCTCCTCGAAATGAAGGTAGCCAACGTTCCGAGAATCGTGGTTTCCGGGGACGACCACGAGCGTCTCGCAGGCGAGCCGCTCCAGGTATTGCTTGGCCTCGGCGTATTCCTGGCGATAGCCGAACGCAGTCAGGTCGCCCGAGCAGACGACGATATCGGGCACGAGCTCGTTGATTTCCATGATCGCCCGCTCCATGAGGTTCGGGACGAAATGCTGCGACCCGCAGTGCAGGTCGGAGATGTGTGCGATCCGAAACACGGCTCTCCTGGTCGTCCGCCGAGCACCGGAGTTTAGTGATGGGCCGTCCGTGCAGACTGCTACCGTTCTGTTCGTGCCGGAAGAAATGCCTGTTTTCCAGGCATATTGTGGGCGTCAGCCTCCCCGTTTCGTCAACAAGGCGGAACTCGAGGTCGCGAAGCTTCTCGATTTCTATGGAATCCGGTGGGAATACGAGCCGCGCACGTTCGTCCTCGAGACGGACGACGAGGGCCGCGTCATCGAGGCGGCGCGGCCGGACTTCTACCTCCCGGACCAGGACCTCTACGTGGAGATCACGACGATGAAGCAGTCGCTCGTGACGCGGAAGAACCGCAAGATCAGAAAGCTCAAGGAGCGGTATCCCGACGTGAAGGTGAAGCTCTTCTACCGGCGGGACATCGAGCGTCTCGTGGAGAAGTACGGTCTCAGCCTCGCCTCGTAGAGCCTCCCGACACCTGCGGCTGGCCGGGCCCGACCCCCGCGTCGGCGAAGTGCACCTCTCGAGGGCGGACATCCAGGCCCGTGTCACCGAGCTCGGAGCCCGCATCTGCGAGGACTACGCCGGGAAGGAGCCGCTTCTGGTCGGGGTGCTCCGCGCGTCCTACGTCTTTCTCGCCGACCTTTCCCGCGCCGTGCCGATCCTGCATCACCTCGACCTCGTAAGCCTCGCGGGCTACGGACGGGCGCTCGGGGGCCACGCAGGCGTTCGGATCATGAAGGACCTCGACGCTCCCATCGCCGGCCGGGACGTGGTGATCGTCGACCTGGTCGTCGACACCGGCCTCACGCTCAACTACCTCCTCGCGTCTCTCAGGCTTCGGGATCCGGCGAGCCTTGCCGTCTGCTCGCTCCTCGACCGCCCGTATCGCCGCCTTGTCGAGGACCTGCCGCTCCGCTACGTCGGTTTCACGGTCCCCGACGAGTTCTTCGTCGGCTACGGCTTCGACCTGGACGGCTTGCACCGCGGATTGCCCGATATTCACTCGCTGAACAAGTGACCGCTCCGGCCGCCTCCGCGGCCGTTCGCTCCATAGCCGCTACTGGCCGTGCCTTGTGGCACGGCCAGGCACACTCTTCGAAACCGGGCACTCGGCATGCCTTTCCGAAGAGCATGCCTCGCGGGCCGGAGGCCCGCGAGTAGCGGCGTTAGGAGCGTCCAGCCGCGAAGGCGGCTGGCGCGTTCACAGATAACCCAACGGGTCGACGGGACTGCCGTTCACCCTGACCTCGAAATGGAGGTGCGGGCCCAGGCAGTGGCCGGTGCAGCCGGATGCGGCGATTGCCTGGCCTTGCGCGACCGAGCCGCCTCCGACCCAGATGGCCGAGAGATGTGCGTACGCAGTGGCGAGGCCGTTGCCGTGGTCGATCACGACGATGTTCCCGTAACCGCCCATCCCGCCTGCGTAGATGATCGTGCCGCCGGCCGCCGCGTGAACCGCGGTGCCGTTGGGCACCGCGATGTCGATGCCTTCGTGCATACGGCCCCAGCGAGGCCCGAAGCCGCTGACCACGGGGCCCGAGACCGGCCAGATGAGCCCGCTCGAGGAGACGCCCGAGCCCGAGCTCCCGCTCGACCCGCTGGAGCTGGCTTGCGAAGCGCGGATCTGATCGGCGAGGGAGGCGCTAGCCGCCTGCATCGCGTCAAGGTCCTCCTCGTGCTCGTGGCGCTCGTCCCGAACGCTTGCTAGAAGCGACTGCCGCTCGTCCCGGGCTGCAACCAGCGCGCTCTGCTGAGCGACCAGCTGGTCGCGTGCGGCTCGCTGCTCGGCGGTCTTCTCCGCCAGCACGGCGGTGACCTCCTCGACTTCCTTCTTGGTCGCCGCGGTCTCCCGCCGGGCGACACGAACCGCGTCCCGCACGCCCTTGATCTCGGCGACGATGCGCCGGTCCTCGTTTCCGATCTGGCGGAAGTAGTCGATCTGCTCGATCAGGTCGTTCAGGCTCCCCACCTGGAGCAGGATCTCGAGCTCGGTCGTTTCCCCGGTCTGGTAGAGCTCGACGAGCCTCTCCTCCAGGCGTTTCTGTGCGAGCTCGTGCTGCGCGACCAGGAATTCGAGCCGGCGCGTCTGCTCCTCGTACTTCGCCTGGAGGCGGGCAAGACGCGAGCGATGCTCGGCGAGGTCGGCCTCGAGCTCGGCCACGAGCGCCGAGAGGCTCCCGATTTTGCCCTCGAGCGACCCGATCTCCGAGCTGGCCGTCTCGATCTCGCTCGAGAGCACGCCCTCTTTCTCCTTGGCACCCGAGATCTGAGCCTGTAGCGCCGCTATCTGAGCGTCGACCTGGTTTTTCCGGTCCGACAGTGAGCCGAGAGCCCCGGCCGGGATCGCCACGGCGAGCCCGAGGCAGGCGATGACGAGCGTAATGGGTCGGCGGGGGCGTGACACCGGTGTGATTTTCGCCGGGCGAAAGGTCGTCCCTGCGGGCCCGGCACGCTGTTTCAGGGAGGTAAGAGGAGGTTTTTATCAGGAGTGGCGGACGATCGCCACCATTCCTGGCCCCTGCGAGCGCTCAGTTCCGGTGCTGCGTGATGCCGGGCTCCGAGGGCTCGGCGGGTGGAACGGGCTCCTCCGGGCCGGGCGTCGGCTCGCCCGGAGACGGCCGTGGCGGCTCCGGGATGTCGGCCTCATCGGGAGGCGGCCAGGGCTCGGGCACGCGCGCCGGCTCGGGCGGCGCTTCGAGCTTGACGGTCTCCTGGACCGGAGCCTGCACGCGCTGGATCAACGCTTCTGTTTCTCGGATCAGGGTCTCGATCTCGGCCTCCTTGTCTCGGATCCGCTCGACGACGTCGTCAACGGCCGTCCGTGCTGCCTTTATGCCCTCCTTGTCCTCGGAATACACCGCCTCGCCGAGCTGCCGGAAGATCCGATCCTTCTCGATGTGGAGCTCCGCCAGCTCGCGGCGAGCCCTGAAGACGCCCATCTGGCTCCGCGACCTGAGCGCAACAGATTCCCGTGTCGCTGCGAAACGACCACGGAGATCGGCAAGCCCCCTGGCTGCGACGCGGCGGTCGACGAACTGGTCGAACAGAAAGAGGAGGGCTGCTACCAGCAATGCCACGACCCCCCAGGCCCAGACGGCCCCGGCGAGCAAAATGATGCCGCCGATTCCGACCAGTACCGCGATCGCGAGCAGCGGCGAGGGCGGCGTCAAGCTCAGCCGCGAAGAGTCGACCTCCTGGAGGCGGCCACCGCACTCGGGGCAGTACCGGGTCTCCGCCGCGAGGGCGTTCCCGCACTGGACGCACTCAGGCACGCGCAGGCACCTCGCCGGCGTTGCTGCGCTCGCCCGCTGGACGGTCCTGGGCATCGAGGGCCCGGAGCGCCCGGGCGACCTGGGCGCGAAGCGGCCCCACCGACTCGCGGTAGTCCCCATCCGAGATCTTCCCCGTCCGGTGATCGAACTCTAGTTCCTTGAGCGCCGCGAGAGCCCGGTCCCGCTCCTCCTCGAGGCGGATCCGCTCCTGCTCGCCCGTGCCGGCGACCCGAATCCGGTCGTCGACGGCCTCGGGCTCTCGCAGGAAGGGGCGAGCCACGAAGAGGACGCAGCCAAGGGCGAGCACGGCCGCCAGGGCAAGCGCGAGGATTTCCATCAGGCGGGCGTCGGCGCCGGAGCTTCCGCCTCGGCGAAGCGGCCGGCGAGCCGTCGCTGCTCACGCGCGTCCGGCCACATGGCGATGAACGATCCGAGCAGGAACACGAGCCCGGCGAGCCAGATCAGGTTCACGAGCGGGTTCACGAGCACCTTCAGGTAGACGGACCCGTCCGCGTTGAACTGGTCCGCGATCACGAAGAGGTCCTCGGCCCGGAGCAGGTCGGAGCGGATCGCGACCTCGTTCGAGGTCTGCTGCTCGGCGAAGTAGCGGTTCTTGCCCGCCGCCAGGGTCCCGACGCTCTCCCCGTCCCTGGAGACCGCGAGCCGGGCCCGGATCTCCTGCGCGTTCGCGGCACGAGTCTGCGACGTTCCGAGGAGCTCGAGTCGGTAGTCGCCCGCCTGCATCGAGCCGCCCGGGGCGAGCCTTGCCTCGCGCGTCGTCCCGAAGCCGCCGATCCCGACCGCGCCGAGGAGCAGGAGCACGATTGCCGCGTGCACGACGTACCCGCCGTAGCGGCGGCGGTTACGCCCCACGAGCTGGGAGAACGCAGACGGCCAGCTCGAGGCGCCGAGAGCCTTTCGGGCGCGCGTGCCGCGGGCGAACTCCTGCACGATCGTCGTCAGCGCGAAGGCCGCGAAGGTGTAGCCGACGAGGCCGGCCGGGCTCGATCCGGCCCCGGCCAGAACGAGGATGGTTCCCGCCGCGAGCGCGACGCCCGCAGGCCACGCGAGCTGGGCGGCGAGCGAGCGAAGCGATGCCCGCCGCCACGCGACCAGCGGCCCGATTCCCATCAGCAGGATGACCGGGAGTCCGAAGGCGACTGCGAAAAAATTGTAGTAGGGCGCTCCGACCGTCACCGCCACGCCCCGGACGGCTTCCGAGACCAGCGGATAGACGACTCCCCAGAGGACGGTCAGGGCGAGCGCAACGAGGAACAGGTTGTTGTAGAGAAAGGCCGCTTCGCGCGACACGAGCGACTCGAGCTTCGTTCGGGAACGCAGGAGTGGCAGCCGCCAGATGATCAGTGCCGCGGAGCCGGCCGCGACGAGGGCGAGGAAGCCGATGAACCACGGGCCGATCGACGACTCCGTGAAGCTGTGAATCGAGTTCAGGACGCCGCTACGGGTCAGGAAGGTGCCGAAAATCGAGAGCCCGAAGGCGAGCGCGATGAGCACCGAGTTCCAGACGCGGAGCATGTTCTTCTTCTCCTGGATCATCACCGAGTGGAGAAACGCGGTCGCCACGAGCCATGGCATCAGAGCGGCGTTCTCGACCGGATCCCACGCGTACCAGCCGCCCCAACCAACCTCCTCGTAGGCCCACTTCGAGCCGAGCAGGATGGCAACGCCCAGGAACGTCCACGCGGCCAGCGTCCAGCGCCGGGTCGCCACGATCCAGCGCTCGTCTGCGCGGCCCGAGGCCAGCGCTGCCATCGCGAACCCAAACGGCACCGTCAGCCCCACGTAGCCCAGATAGAGGAGCGGGGGGTGTGCCAGCATGTACGGGTTCTGGAGGCTCGGGTTCAGCCCGGCACCGTCAGCAGGCGCGACCTGGGTCACGAACGGGGACGCGACGAAGCAGAGGAGCAGCGCGAAGAACGAGGCGATGCCGGCCCCGATCGGGACGGTCCAGGGCAGAACCTCGCGGGTGAGCCGGGGGTTCAGCGCGAGCGCGGCCGAGACCAGTCCGGTCAAGACGAGGAACCACAGGAGCAGCGAGCCCTCCTGGCCGCCCCAGAAGGCCGCGAGCGCGTAGCCGAGCGGGAGCTCGCGGCTCGTGTGGTCGGCAACGTACGCAAAAGAGAAGTCGTGGCGCGCCAGGGCGGCGAGCAAGACAAGTCCCGCGACCGCAGCGGCTCCGAAGGAGGCTAGAAAGGCATTGCGCGCCGACTCCAGGAGCCGCCGTCGCCCTCGAAGCGCGGCATAGGCGCCCGCGCCGGTCGCGTAGAGGACGAGCCCGAGAGCGACGAGGAGGGCGGCCCGGCCTAGGAGCGGCATCTGCTCCTCAGGACTTGGCGGCGTACTTCGAGGGGCATTTCGTGACGAGCGAGTCTCGCTCGGCAACGAAGACACCGTTTTGAAGCTCGCCCCGCATGTAGACGTCTCTGCCGACCTTGAAGAGGTCTGGAACCGAGCCCGTGTAGCTGACCGGGACCGTCGCACTCCCCTCGATGTCGCGGAGCGTGAACGTCTTCGGCGTTGCACGCCCGTCCCCGCGGATCGGGCCGACGACCTTGCCTGCCAGGCTCACCTTGCCGGGGTGATCAGCGAGCTGGCTCGGGCGCAGGGAAGGCGTCGAGCCCCCCGCCAGGCTCGTGTAGAGCAGGAAGACAGCCAGAACGGCCGCTACCGAGAGCGCGATGATCAGCCGCGCGGGACTACGCCTCCGGGCCACACGTCGAGTCTAGCTCCGTGCAGCCGGTGTTCGGCTCAGTGAGGAGTCCGCTAGTGCTGCTCGGGCGCGAGCGTCGGGCTCCGGAACGGGATCCGGTACCCGTGGTCGCGGCAGAGCGAGCCCGGAGCATCCTCGGTCAGAGCGTCGCAGTACCCCTTGCCGTACGCGGCGCGCATGAACGCGGCGACGACCTCGAGGTTCCACTCCGAGACGTCGCTCGCCTCACACCAGAGGTCGGCGAGGCGAACGTCGATGTCCAGCTCGAGGAGCTCGATGCGGGTGGGTCGCTTTCCCATGCAGAAAAAGGTAGTAAGCGCATCGGACGGCGTTCCACGATGACCGGGCGGGACAAGTCCCGCCCCTACAGTGGCGAGATCCAGTAGGGGCGCGGCTCGCCTCGCCCGTAGGCTTCATCCATGTCGACGATCAGCATCGGGCCGGCGCGGGTCCCGAGCCGGGAGAGTCCGGAGGCAGCTGTCCGGCTGCTCGCAGAACGCGGCTATTCGGCCTGCGAGGTCGATTTCGCAAGCGGCTTCTGGATGGACAAGGACTGGGCCTCGGAGTTCGGCAAGCTGGCGGCGGCCGACGGCATCACGCTCTCCGTGCACGCCCCGATTCCGGCCTTTCTCGGCCATCTCGAGCGGGACATGAAGCACAAGCGGGCCACGGGGATGCTCGACCACTCGGCCGGCATCGCGATGGCCTGCGGCGCCCAGGTCGTCGTCATCCACCCGGGGTTTCTGCTCGGACGGACGCGGGAGGAGGCGCTCGAGTCCGTGGCGGAGCAGCTCGCCGAGCTCCGCGAGCGGCTTGTGGCCAAGGGGCGAACGGTCCCGTTCGGAGTCGAGGTGATGGGCCGTGTTCGGGAGCTGGGCACCGCGGAGGACGTCTTCTGGCTCGCGGCGCGCCTCGACTGGGTCCGTCCCGTGATCGACTTCGCACACCTGCACGCCGTCACCGACGGGGCGTTCACGGATCCCGACGCGTTTGCGTCAGTGCTGGGAGCGGCCGACGAGCTGCTCGAGCCCGAGGCGTCGTTCCACATTCACTTCTCGGCGATCCAGTACGCCAACCGGAACGAGACGAAGCACCTGCCCTACGGGGAGGGAACCCTCCGCGCGGAGCCGCTGCGGGAGGCGCTCGACCGCTTCGAGCGCCCCGCGACCGTGATTAGCGAGTCCCCGAACGAGGAGAGCCACCAGGCGATACGGGCAATTCTGCTCGGCTCCGCGGTCGCTTGACCCCGCCGGCACAGCCCAGTCGCCCGTCAGAAGCCGAGCGGTGATTGGGCCGTCGTCCAGACCAGTTAGAGTCGATTTGGTGGCCCGTTTCGGACGGAAGAGCGAGCGCGACGAATCGATCGGCGAGCACGGTCGAACGAGCGCCCTGGAGCGCGTCACCGTGCGGGTCGCCATGACCCTCGGGGTCATCGGGGTCGGAACGGCGCTCGCGGCGATCCTCGGCACGCAGGAAGTGGACGCCTGGATCGTCGGGCTCGTGGTCTCGACCTTGAGCGTCGTTCTCGCCGCCGTCCTCTGGACGCGGCGAACGACCTAGAACGACGAAGGGCGGCCGGAGCCGCCCCTCGTCGATCCTGCGCGGACTCGAACTACGACTTCGAGATCTCCTCGACGACCTGTCCGGTTTCCGAGTCGTCTCCCTGCCGTGCGACGTCGGCCTGCGCGACGATGCCGACGAGCTGGTCGCCTTCGACGACCGGAAGGCGACGGACCTTGCTCGACGCCATCTTCCTGAGCGCCGTGCCGAGGTCGTCGTCCGGCGACAGGGTTTCGAGGTCGCTGGAAGCGATTTCCCCGACCGTGGTCGAACTCGGGTCGCGGCCCTCGGCCAGCACGCGGACAACGATGTCGCGGTCGGTGACGATGCCGACGAGCCGGCCGTCCTTGACCACCGGGACTGGGCCCACATCTTCCGAGGCCATGACCTTCGCGGCCTCGACGACTGTCGCCGAGGAATCGCAGCTGGTCGGGTTCTTCGTCATGACGTTTTTGACCTGTTCCATAGTCAGCTCCTTTGGTTGCTGTCTTTCCCCTACCCCACGCCCGATCGGCAAAACAGGGAACCGCGGCGCAGAACGACCCGCTGAGCCGCTTGTTCAGGTCTGGTTCGTGCCCAGCTGACGGAAGCGCTCCCAGCGCGCCAGGGGACGATCCGACGGCTGCGAGAGGTTTATTGCGGTGTTCACGAGCTCGACGTGCGTGAAGGCCTGGGGGAAATTTCCGACCATGAGCTTGTTCTGCGGGTCGTACTCCTCCGAGATGAGGCCGAGATCGTTTCGAAGACCGAGTAGCCGTTCGAAGAGCTCCACCGCGTCCTCGTGGCGCCCGATCAGGTTCAGGTTGTCGGCCAGCCAGAATGTGCACGGAAGGAACGCTCCTTCTCCCGGCGGCAGCCCGTCGACGTTCGACGTCTCCTCGTCGTGGCGGTAGCGCATCACAAAGCCGTTCTCGCAGAGATCCTGCTCGATCGCCTCGGCCGTCCCCCGCACCCGCTCGTCGGAGGCGGGTAGAAATCCGACGAGGGGCATGAGTAGGAGACTCGCGTCGAGCTTTTTCGCGCCGTAGAACTGGACGAAGGACTTCAGCTCGGGGTCGAACCCCCGCTGCATGACCTCGTCGTGAATCTCCTGGCGCAGGCGTCGCCAGCGGTCGACGGACCCGTCGGCGTGGCTGTGGACCGCACGCGCTGCCCGGTCGGCGGCCACCCAAGCCATCATCTTCGAATGCGTGAAGTGCCGGCGTGGGCCCCGTACCTCCCAGATCCCGTTATCCGGCTCCCGCCACTCGGACTCCAGGTGGTCGAGCAACTTTTTCTGGATCGCCCAGGCCCTCGACTCCGCCTCGAGACCGAGCTCCTCGGCGTGGTAGAGCGCGTCCATGACCTCGCCGTAGACATCGAGCTGCTTCTGGTCGGACGCGGCGTTTCCGATCCGAACCGGCTTCGAGCCCAGGTAGCCGGGGAGCCAGGTCACCTCGAACTCGGTCAGGCGCCGTTCGCCGGCGACTCCGTACATGATCTGGAGATCGGCCGGATCACCGGCGATGGCACGCAGGAGCCAGTCGCGCCAGGCCTCTGCCTCGCTCGTGAATCCGGCCTCCAGGAGCGCATCGAGCGTGAAGGCCGCATCTCTGAGCCAGCAGTAGCGGTAGTCCCAGTTCCGGACGCCGCCCAGGAACTCCGGTAGCGAGGTGGTCGGGGCCGCGACGATGCCCCCCGTCGGCTCGTAGGTGAGCGCTTTCAGGACGATCAAGGAGTGCAGGACCGCGTCGCGCCACGGGCCTTCATAGGTGCACACATCGACCCATTGCCGCCACCAGGCCTGGGTCTCGACGAGGGCTCTCCCCGGCTCGATCTCACGGGGGAGCGGCTCGTTCGACGAATACCACGTCAGGACGAACGGCACCTGCTCGCCCTCTGAGACTGCGAAGTCTGCAACGGTCGACAGGTCTTCTCCCCGCGTCTCCACGGGCGTCCGCAAGCAAAGACCGTCGGGCCCGGCGATATACGACGTCGAGTCCTCGACCCGACGCACCCAGGGGACGATGGAGCCGTAATCGAAGCGGACGATGAGCTCCATGCGCATCTCGACACGACCCCTCAGCCCTTCCACGATCCGGACGACGTCGGGGTCGCGCTGGCGCGGCGGCATGAAATCGATGACGCGGACGGCTCCCTGGTCCGTCTCGAAATCGGTCTCCAGGATGAGCGTGCCGTCCCGGTAGCGTCTTCCCACGGGCCGCGCCTCGCCTTTCGGTGCGACGAGCCAGCGGCCGTGCGACGGTCGCCCCAGGAGCGCTGCGAAGAACGCTCCCGAGTCGAAGCGGGGCATACAGAGCCAGTCGATCGACCCGTCCCGCCCGACCAGGGCCGCGGTCTGCGTGTCGCCGATCAGCCCATAGTCTTCGATGCGAAGCGGCACGGAGGCATTGTGGCCCGTACGGCCGCCTGCTACACGGCCAGCGCGAGCTGGCGGTCGGCGCGCGAGTCCGGCCGTGGCCTGGTCGCCGGCCTGCTGGTCGAGCCCAGGCCATGCCGAAGCCGGAGGCGAGCGAAGCGCTCCGAGACCTCTTGCTGGTACGCCTTCGGAGCGTACGCCCGCCGCCCGTAGAGCTCGACGTAGCGTGGGTAGAGCCACGGATATGTGCGCTCCATCCACGGCATGAAGTGCTCTCGAATCGAGGGACGAACGTGGAGGACGATAGGTGTCGCCCACTGCACGCCCGCTGCCGCACACGCAGCTATCACCTCGTCCAGATGCTCCTCGTCGTCGGTCAGCCCCGGGAGAATCGGCGCAACGAGCACACCGGTGCGGATACCCGCGTCGGCGAAGCGCCCGAGAATCTCGAGCCGCTTCCGCCCCGGAGGCGTTCCTGGCTCCACCACGCGCCGCACCGCCTCGTCGAGCATGCCAACGCTCATGGCGACGCTGAGGCCTGCGACCTCGTTCAGCCGCCGGTAGACGTCGAGGTCACGCAGAAGGAGCGTGGACTTCGTGAGCATCGAGAGCGGGTTCTGGAAGTCAGCCAACGCCTCGAGAACGCCGCGCGTCAGCCCGTACCGGCCCTCGCAGTGCTGGTAAGGATCGGTCGCCGTCCCCATCGCGATCGTCTCGCCCTCCCAGCGGGGCGAGGCCAGGTTGCGCCGGAGAGCTTCGGCCACGTTGACCTTTACGACGATCTTGGACGAGAAGTCCTCGCCGATCCCGAGATCGAGATAGGCGTGATACGCGCGTGCAAAGCAGTAGTGACAGCTGTGCGTGCAGCCGCGGTACGGGTTCACGGTCCATCGAAAGGGAATCCGGCTGGACTCGTGCACGCGGTTCACCGCGTTCTTGCACTCCTCCTCGAGGTACTGCGCCCGTGCCATGCAGGCACTATAGAACATATGTTCGATGGAGACCTGGCCGCGTACTGACTCTAGGCGGCGTCGCGCAGCGACTCGAGCTCACGGAGCTCGGAGAGACGCTCCAGAGCCCGCGCCTCGATCTGCCGCACGCGCTCGCGAGTGACGCCGAGCCTGCGGCCGATCTCATCGAGCGACACCGGCCCGGCATCGCCGTTCATGCCGTACCGGAGCTTGATCACCTCGCGCTCCTTCTCCGGAAGCTCCTTCACAGCGCGTCGAAGAGCCTGCTCTCCGAGGCTCACGTGCACCTCCTCGGACGGCTCGGGTGACTCCCCAGCGACCAGGTCGCCGAACGACGTGTCGTTCCCCTCGCCCACCGGCTTGTCGAGACTCGCGACGACTCGGGCCGCCTCCCGCGCCTCGCGCACCTGCTTCAGCGGCAGCTTCGTCGCCTTCGCGATCTCCTTGTCGGCTCGGCTCGCGCTCCAGCTTGGCCCACAGATCCCGCTCTGCGCGCGAGATCTTCTGTTCCCGCTCGACGATGTGCACCGGGATCCGAATGGTGCGCGCCTTGTTTGCAACGCCGCGCTGCACGGCCTGGCGGATCCACCAGGTCGCGTAGGTGGAGAACTTGTACCCCCGCCGCCAGTCGAATTTCTCGACGGCCCTGATCAGGCCGATGATGCCTTCCTGGATCAGGTCGAGCAGCGACAGGCCGTGGCCCTGGTACTTCTTGGCGATCGAGACCACCAGCCGCAGGTTGGAGTTGATCATCCGGTCCTTCGCTGCCTTGTCACCGCGTTCGATCTGCTTCGCAAGCTCTACCTCCTCGAGCGCGGTCAAGAGCGGGTATCGCCCGGCCTCGTTCAGGAAGAGCTGGAGCGCGTCGGTCGTCGCCGTGGCGAGCTGACCGTTCAGATAGCTCGCCGGGACGCTGACCTCGCGGGCGCAATCGTCCGTGACCTCGACCCCGCGCGATTCGATGAGGTCGTAGAGCGCCTCCACCCCTGCCTCGTCGAGCTCGTGGAGTTGCACGAACTCGTGGAGTTCTGAGATGTGCAGGCATCCCTGCTCCTCTCCCCGGTCGAGGAGCGCTTCGATCTGCGCTTGTAGAGACGGGTCAGTTGCCATTGTCTGTTCGTGCCCGCACTCCCGCCACGCTAATCAGACGGGTGGAGGCACGGCCGCCGCACGGCGGTTGGCCCCGATGGAAGCCACGATCACGAGCACGATAGCCACCGACTCGAGCAGGCTGAGCCGCTGCGAGAGAATCAGCGCGCCCGCGAGCGCCGCAGCGGCGGGCTCGAGACTCATCAGGATCCCGAACGCGGACATGCGAATGCGTCGCAGGGCGCTCAGCTCCAGGAGATATGGGATGACCGAGGCCAGGAGAGCGACGGCGATCCCCACCGAGAGCAGCGACGGATCCAGAAGGTCACCGCGAGCGTTGGCGACGCCGAGGGGCGCAATCAGGATGGCTGCGACCAGCATCGCGACTGTCAGACCGTCCAACAGCGGCCAGGTCGACGTCAGTCGCTTCCCGACCACGATGTACAGGGCCCAGCAGCCGCCGGCCCCGACCGCAAGCAGGAGCCCGAGGTGGTCGACGTCGACGCTCGGGCTACTCAGGAGGGCCACGCCGGCGCCGGCGAGCAGGACCCAGAGGAAGTCCTCGACGCGACGCGACCCTAGAACTGCGACGAGGAGCGGGCCCAGGAACTCGGCGGTGACGGCGACCCCGAGCGGAACCCGGTCGATGGACTCGTAGAAGAGCGAGTTCATAACCGCGAGAATCGCGCCGAGCGCAAGCACGGGCGCAAGCGGGCGCCCCCGCAGGCGTCGGAGGGCGCCCCGGCTCAATGCGATGAGGATCGCCGCGCCGAACGCCTGCCGGAGCCAGACGGCGCCGAGCGCGCCGGCCTCCTCGAAGAGCGTCGTCGCGAGCGCGGCGCCACACTGAACGGACAAGGCGGCGCCGATCACCAGCAGCGGCGCGGGCGTTCGGTCAAGCAGGCGGCGCGGAAGGTCCGTTGGCGCTGCAGGCGGTGTTGCGACTGCCATCCGGCGATCGTAGGGCCGATCTACGTGACGCCGCGAGTTCACCCTTTTGGGCCTTCCTCGGCCTTTTCCGGGGGATTGCCACGAGGCATCGGCCTGCCGATCCCCAGGAATTGCCCCAAACCGCTCCGAAGGGAATGTCATGCCGTACCGCACCTGGATGCTCCGCCTCTCTTTGACCGTGCTCCCCGTCATCGCTCTTCTCGACGGTGCTGTGCGGGGGTGGCGCTGGCCGTAGGCCGCTCCAATCACCAGTTCGAGGGATGCCGCAGCGTCCCGGCCGGGTGCAATACTTCCTTTGCTCTAGATAATTGTCCGGGAGCGGCCCCCGGCCGGACAAGGGGGTAACGACATGCTGCTCCACGGGAATCGGACACGCATTCTCATCCTGCTCGTCATCGTGCTGATCGCAGTCGCGGGCGGAGAGCTCGACGGCTGGACTTGGACGTAGGGGTAGAGCGGGCAGGCCCATGCCGCTAAGGCTTCTTCGTGGAGTTCCCCGGGAGACGATCTGGCTCCTGCCGATCGTGGCTCCGGTCGCGCTCGCCGGGGCCGGCGTCGCGATCGCGGCAACCGCCGTGTTCGCCCGCTCGGCGCCTGACCTCGGGGATCTCCTGGGCCTGCTCGCACTCTTTGCGGCCGCAGCTTTTGTCGAGGCGTTCCCGGTCCCGATCGAGGACGTGTATCAGGACAAGAGCGAGACCTCGCTCGCGAACGTCTTCATCGTCGGAACGGCAGTCATCTACGACTGGTCTGCTGCGACGGTGCTCGCTTTCACAACGATGCTGCTCGTCGAGAGCATCAGGCGCCGCCAGGCTCCGAGCCGCGTCGTCTACAACACGGCTCTTTACGCACTTGCTGCGGCCGCTGCGGGAGGAGCGACCTCGATCGTGCCGTTCGACGGCCTGCAGGGGCTCATCCTGGAAGCGGGTCTCGGCTCGCTCGCGTTCTACCTGGTGAACATCGGGCTCCTGGCGGCAGTCGTCGCGAGAAGCGGCCGCGAGCACTATGGGCATGTCGCCTACGGCTACGTCCGCTGGACCGTCGTTCCCTTCGTGATCATGGCCTCGGTCACCCTCATGCTTGCCGTGATCTGGCAGCGGTCACCCTTCCTCGCGGGGGCTCTGACCGGACCCTTGATCGCGATCGCGCTGTACCAGCGCTCGGTCCACCGCGCCGTCGAGGCGATGCGGCTCGCATCGATCGACCCGCTGACGGGAGTCGGGAACCACGGCCATTTCCACGACCGGCTCGATGTGGTGCTCGCCGAGGCCGACCAGGCCGGGACTGCCGTGAGCCTCTGCCTCATGGACATTGACGACTTCAAGCAGATCAACGACATTCGCGGCCACCCGGTCGGAGACCGAGTGCTCGCATGCCTGGCGGGCGAGCTCCGGCAGAGTGAGGAAGCGTTTCGGATCGGCGGCGACGAGTTCGCCCTGCTCATGACTGGCACCGAGGAGAGAGAAGCCATCACAGCGGCCGAGAAGATCGTCAAGCGCGTCGCTGGAACCGAGCTCGAGCCCGGTCTGAAGACGAGCGTGTCAGCCGGGGTCGCGACCTACCCGCGCCACGCCTCTGACCGCGGGGACCTCGTCCAGGCAGCGGACAAGGCTCTCTACGAGGCGAAGAACGCCGGCAAGGGCAGGGCCCGTCTCTTCCACCCCGACACGGTGGACATCGCAGAGCTCCACAAGCTCGCCGAGGGGCCCGACCGCGAAGCGCGCCTGCGCGCCGCGGCGACGCTCGCCTACGCGGTGGACGCCCGGGACGCCTATACGGGTAGCCACTCGCACGCGGTCGGCGAGCTTGCCGCAGAGATCGCCACCCGCCTCGGGCTCTCGTCCGAGGACATTCAACTCGTCCGCCTCGCCGGGCGACTGCACGATCTCGGCAAGCTTGCGATCCCCGAGGAGATCCTCCGCAAGCCGGGCGAGCTCTCCGACTCGGAGCGGCTCGTCCTCGAGCGTCACCCGCAGATCGGCTTCCGCATGCTGCAGTCGCTCGGAGTCGAGCCGATCGCGTCCTGGGTCCTGCACCACCATGAGCGCTGGGACGGCACGGGCTACCCCGAGGGCCTGAGGGGCGAGAGGATCCCGCTCGGAGCGCGGATCATCTTCGTAGCGGATGCCTTCGATGCCATGACTACAGAGCGCGTCTACGGGACAAGGCTTTCCCCCGCCCAGGCGCTCGCGGAGCTCGACCGGTGTGCGGGGACGCAGTTCGACCCGGCCGTCGTCGCAGCGTTTCTTGGCGAGGACTTCGGGGGCGCGGGGCATGTCGCCGCCCAGAGCGCCTAGTAGCTAGGAGGGATTGGGCTCGATGTCGACCTCAGCACCCTCGTTCAGGGCAAGCCAGCTCGCCACGTAGAGACGAAGCTCGCGTTCGGCCTGCTCGCGCGTGGGCGCCGAAACCTGGACCAGGAGGGCAGCCTCACCACCGTCCTCGACGAGGCAGCCTGAGCGGCTTAACGCCTCCCCGAGCCCGGGCGCGAGCTCGGAGGGGCTGGTCAGGATGCGAAAGACACTGAGGGAGACTGGACCATCAATCTTCACGCACCTCGAACACCCCGACCTCACCCGACCGAGGGGTTCTCACGCCACTAAGGTCCGGGAAGCCACCCGTCCCGGTATGCCGTCGGCTGGCGGGTCGGAAGCCCCGCGTATGCCCTCTCAGCCTTAGTCGTTTCCTGATCGACGCCGGCGCCGTGGCGTAGCGCAGCCTCGTCCACCGTGTAGCCGCCCCACTCGTCGGTGTTCTGATGTTCTCGCGCGCCGAGGGCGAGCACGGCGCAAGGCCCGTCTCCGGCCCCCAGAATGATGTGCTTCGCGCCCGCGGGACAGTGGACGAAGTCCCACTGGCGCAACGGCCGCTCCTCGCCCTCGATGAGCAGGAGCGCCTCTCCGGAGAGCACGAGAAAGTCCTCTTGGTCGGCTTCCCAGTGGTACATCCCGATCGGCTCACCCGCCCCGAGCACGAAGAGAGCGATCCCGACTTGCGGGAAATATCCGTCCGGCCACCCGTCGAAGGAGACCTGAGCCCCACGGCCGTCGGCACGGCGCCAGCGAGCCTCCCGCGCGTTCACGACGAACCATCCCTCCCCGCCGGGGACGAGACCGCCTTCTTTCTTCTCGAGCGGTGCCTCGGGAACCATTCAGCGGATCCTAACCAAGGTCTCTCGGGGCACATTCAGGACCTCGCTGCGGCTCCGGGTCGCTTCAATAAACAAAACTTGCCTCTCCGGCACGCGGGGCGGAGTCACTAGCCGCGTGCGCCGCCGAGCCGCTCGAGCAGGTCGCTCGCATTCCGGAGCACTGGGGTTCCAAGCCCCTGCGTGAAGCGCCCTGTCACGTCTTCCAGGAGCACTCGCGCCTCCTCAGCTCGCTGCTCGCCGGCCAGGAGCTCAGCGAGGGCAGTGGCCGAGCGCAGCTCGAGCAGGAGCGCCTGCTGCCGGCGGGCCACCTCGATGCCCTGCCTGAAGGATGCTTCGGCCGTCACAGATTCGTCATTGGCAGCGAGATGGAGCAGCCCGCGTGACCGGTGAAGTTCCGCCTCGGACACTCGCTCGTCCGTCGGCTCGAGATCTGCGAACCCCTCCTCGACCATGGTGACTCCCTCGCTGACGTAGCCCAGCCTGCCGAACGCCTCAGCAAGCTGACTCAGGAAGTGGATCTTCATCACCGAGGAGTGAGCCACCTGGGCACCCGCCATACCGACCGTGATCTCCGCCATCCCTTCCTCGGCCCGTCCGCGCTCGAGGAGTGCCCAGCCGGACATGGTCCGGCCCCATGCGAGCCACATGGGCAGCCCATGCTCGCTCGCCACGGCCACGAGCTCTCGGGCGGTGGCCTCGGCCCGATCGACGTCGCCGACCAGCTGGTACAGGATGCCGATGCCGGCAAGCGTGTACGCAAAGGTGAGCGGGTGTGCGACTTCGCGGCCTCTCAGCTCGGCCTCACCCGCAAACCCGAGGGCCTCGTCGAGCTGACCGAGCCATCCATGAGTGAGCGCAGTCATGGTCAGGCTCACGACGCCCGGCTCTTGCCCGTAGGCGAAGATGTGGTCGCGGTGCTTTTCGGGCTCCCAATGGTCGAGGACGAGCCCGAAGCGCGTCTCGGCCCCCGTGGCATCTCCTCGTAGGTACTGCGCAACGCCGAGCATGACGTTTGCCTCCATGAGCACGTCGGGGTCGCCGATGGTGTCGGCGACTGCGTGCAGACGGCGGCCGCATTCGTACGCTTTTCGAGGCTGGCCCGTGGCGGAATAAAAAGCTCCGAGGCCGTAGAGCGCCACGGCGAGCCGCGAAGGATCGGCAATCTCGCCGCTGAGTGCTTCGGCACGCGCGTACGCCGCTTCGGCTTCGGGCGCCGCATAGCCGCGCGCAGCCATGAGGGCCGTCCCGTGCCCAAGCTGGAGTGCCAGCTCGAGCTCCCGGGTCTCCTGGCCCTCCGGCAGGGACGTCAAGAGCTCGAGGCCTTGCTCGAAATGAGTAGCTGCCTCCCCCGTTGCCCACCTACGCAACGCTCGTTCGCCGGCCTGCTGCCAGTAGCCGATCGCATCGAGCGTCCGGCCCGCCTCGGACAGGTGCTGGGCGATCAACTCAGGCTGGTTCTTGACCCACTCCGGGAACATTTCCTCGAGAACCTGGGCGATGCGGGCATGGAAGCGTTTCCGCGTCGAGCGCAGGAGCGACCCGTACGCCGCCTCTCGAATGAGGGCGTGCTTGAACACGTACGCCGGGTCGGTGAGCGTGCCGCGCTCGTACAAGAGCTCCGCACGCACGAGTTCGTCCAGGCCCGCCCTCAGCGTCGCATCATCTGCTGGGGTCACGGCGCGAAGCAACTCGAAGCTGAACTCGCCCCCGAGCGCGGCGACGGAGGCGAGCTGGGCTAGCTCCTTCATGTCGCCGAGCCCATCGAGACGGGCGGTGAGCGGGTTCTGGAGGGTGCCGGGGATGGCCGGGGCTACGCCCGGCTCCGACTCGAGGATCATCTTGAGCGTCTCCTCGATGAAGAGGGGCACACCGGCGGCCCTTTCGGCAACCTCGGCGCGCACGCGCCTTGGCAGGCTCCTTTCGCCCAAGACGGCAGCCATGAGCTCGTCGACCTCCCCTGCTTCAAGGCGCGCCGGGCTCAGCTTCGAGAACAACGTCTCGGCCGGCCAGGGCGGCTCGAACTCGGGCCTCGCCGTCATGACGATGAAGATGCGCAGAGCGGGCGCTTCCGCAAGCAGGAGACCGAGGAGCTCGAGTGTCGAAGGGTCAGCCCAATGGACGTCCTCGAAGACGGCAAGGACGGGACGCTGCCGGGTCTCCGCGGCCATCACGGCGGTCAATGCCGCGAACGTCTGGCGCTTCTGTTCCTGGGGCGCCACGCTCGACGTCTTGCCGGCACTGGGCTCGGCGATGGAGAGCAGCGCGGCGAGAGCAGGGCGCGTCTCTTCGACCGAGACGCCCTGTAGCTCGAGGGCATCCGTCAGGCGAGCGAGATTGCGTTCGTCTGCTCCCCTGCCGTCGACCAGGAACACTCGCTCGAGCTCCTCGACCATGGGATGGAGCGCACTGCTCGCGTAGTAGGGAGAGCCCTGAAAGACGAGGCGAGTCGCCTCGTCTCCCACTCTCCGGCCGAGCTCGTGGACAAGGCGCGACTTGCCGATCCCGGGCTCTCCGGAGACGAGGACCGACTGGCCTTTCCCCTCGCGCGCGAGCCGCCATTGCTCCTCCAAGGTCTTGAGGTCCTGCTCCCGGCCGACGAGCGGCGTCAGGCCGGTGGCGGTAGCGAGCGCGAGACGCGTCCGGATGCCCGTGTCGTCGGCGACGCTATAGACGGTGATCGGGTCCGCGATGCCTTTGAGCGTCACGGTTTGCATGTTCGTGAAGACGAAGTAGCCGCGGGTCACGCGCTCGGTTGCCGCGCTGACGACGACCGCTCCCGGGTCGGCGAGCTTCTCGAGCCGGGCGGCCATGTTCACGGTTTCTCCGACAGCCTGGGAGTGACGTCGTCCGCCCGCTCCCATCTCACTCACGACCACCACTCCCGTGTGGATGCCGACACGGGCGGCAAGGCGCACCTCGCCGCTATCGAGTTGAAGCCCTGAGAGCTCCTGGACGGTGCGGACGAGTTCAAGGCCGGCACGAACGGCGTGGACGGTGTCGTCGCCCTGGGCATGTGGATAGCCGAAGTAGGCGAGCACGCCGTCACCCTGGTACTGCGCAACGTGGCCGTGAAAGCGCTCGATCACCCTGGCGGCGGCGTCGTGGTAGGCGGCGATGAGCTCGACCAGATCTTCCGGATCGAGCTGTTCGCTGAGCGCGGTCGATTCGACGAGATCGCAGAAGACGACGGTCAGATGCCTACGTTCCGCGTCGGCCAGCGCTTGCTCGTGCTCGGCGACCGTCCCTTGTCCCACTTCGCGCCTCCTGGGCATGCGATCACAACACTCGAGCACCAGCCCGGTTCTACTGCCCCCAACTTTCTCACGTTTTACTCGACAACGAACGCCTGCAGTAGCGCTACCGCGTCATGGTCGAGTCTCGCTCGTAAGAACTAGAGCTCGCCGGGAGGGGCGAAACGATAGAACACCTTGCCGGTCTTCCCGAGTACGCCCGGAACGAAGTCCTCGAGAGCACGCGCGTTTTCGAGCCCGCCCAAGCTGACCGGGTCATAGCCGGCGTCGCGGATCAGCTGTTCCGTCATGTCGCGTGCCTCCTCGTCGGCCGCGTAGAGGCAGCTCGGACGTACGCGCTGGTCACCGATGCGATCGTAGAGCGTTGCGAAGTTCGCGTTGAAGGCTTTGGCCACCGGGCCGTTCGTATGCGCCTTCACCTCATGCGCAAACGACTCGTATTGCTCGTTGCGCCCCCCGAACGCGTTCGCCGCGTCGATTGCGATCTTGCCTTCGAGCCCGGAAACCTTCGCGAGCGCCTCAGAGACTGAAGCCGACGGAACGGCAACGAGAATGACGTCCGCGTCTGCCGCATCGCCGCCGTCGCGCCCTAGCGTCGTGACGTTGTGTCCCGCCTGCTCCCAAAGGCGGGCGAGGCCGCCACCGATGTTCCCCTTGCCAATCGTGGTGATGTTCATGGCTTTCGCAACGGGCCCTGGGGAAAAGTTATTCCTAGCGCCCGCTTTCCGCCTTCGCAGGAACCATCCGGATTCGGAAGCGGCATTAGCCCGTGCCTAGCCGAGCTCGACCACCTTTCGGTCCAGGCCCTTGTAGGCAAGCCGGCAATGGCAGATAGTGCTTGCTGAGTTGCACAGGCCCCGCCTGAGCTGAATCAGCTAGGCAAGACGACCGGAGGCGCCGCATGCCGCAGCAGAGGCTCATCCTGATTTACAAGAAGACCCCAGAGCACCAAATCCCGTTCCCTCCAATGGATAGGCAGGTCGCGCAGCCGCTCAAGCGGGCTCTCGAAGCCGCCATCGGAGGCGAGATCGTCCGCGTGGACGAGGTGGACCTACCGGACCCGCCCGAGGAAGCGCCAAGCAAGGACTAGCCTCCTAGATCGAGTGGCCTGGGGTCGATTCTCGGGCCAGGGCTTGTAGTTTCAGCCGAGGTGGCGGAAGCCACAGAACCAGAGCGACACTGAGGCGGGCAGCAATGTGGACAGCGGCAATTCGTCGTCGGCGGGCACAGATTACGGTGGCGTTTCTCGTCCTTATGGCGGCCACGCCGTTCGTCGTCTACCTAGCGTTCGCACAAGGATGGGTTGGAGCGCCCGTTTCGTCGGCTGCTCAAACACAAAGACGTCTCCACGACTACATCCAGGCAGACCGCATTGCGTGCAAGCGCGTCACATTCGGATATTGGGACTACCGTTGCTTCTACGGCGACGCCGAAACCGAACCGAGGGAGTTCATCGACGTTACGGTCGATGACACCGGCGTAGTGGAGCAAACCGCTCCTGGGCTAAGCGATTAGCCAACGCTGGTTTGACGAAATAAAACCCCGCCCCCTTCGGGCTATCGGAGCGCGAGGCGAGAGCCGATGGCCATACGGAGGTGCCGCCGCCGTCAACCAAAGGCCGTCGTGGAAGCCCTGTTCGCACCACTTTCCATCATCTTGGTCTGTGCCATCGTCGCTGCGCCGTCTGTCTGGTTCGCCAACAGGCGAGGACGCAGCATGGTCATCTGGGGTGCGCTCGGGCTGATGTTGCCGCTCGTGAGCATCCTTCTGCTCGTTCTGCTGGGACAGAAGAAGCACGCCGAGGCGTTCTAAGCGGCGAGCGGAACGCCTCGCGCAAGCAGGTGGCGCTACTTAGGTCGTTCGAGATCCCAGAGACGGGCCCACTCTTCGATGGCTCGATCTGAAACCTTGTCGCACGGCAGGTAGGTGACGTCGATCTTCCGACCATCCCAGGTGCCCCGCACTTTGACTACCCAGGCGGTGGTGGGCAGCGGGCAGACCGGTCCGGACGGCCCCGGGAGCAGGACCGCCTCCTTCACGCTCGCCTCCTCGCACCTTGGTCCAATCGGAGGTTCGCAACCGAGGAAGTAGCGCCGCTCCGTATCCGGGTCTCCGGCCTGTGAGAACACGATGTTGAGTGTCCCGCCCGTCCTTTCCCTATCCCCCTGGCAGGACTGAAGGAGGCTGACGGCGAGTGCGACAGCGGCTAAGAACCGCATTGTCGGCGGATGGTACGTCGTACGTTCATCAAGCAAGCAGAACGGCCAAGCCCTCTTGCCACTAGGAAGGTTTAACGAACAACGGTCGGCGTCGTCTCAATTCATTAGTGAAAACTGCCGTTCGCATCGGAGCCGCCCTGGTGCTCGTCGGCATCGTCCTCCTGGTGCTCGGCTTCGCCGGGGTCGCGGATCCAGGCTTGGATGACTCAATGGATCCTGAAGATCCTGGATTTTCGCCGCTCATCATCATTGGACTGATCCTGCTCGTATTCGGAGGATTAGGCGGCTACGCCGCTCACCTGATCTCACGGAACTAGGACTCGCCTTCGCCCCGGCCGGTCCGGCGGCCCCTAAATCGCGCCGGCGCGTTTACCTAGTGCACACAAGGCTCCGTTTAGGACACATCTGCGGACACGTTTTGCCTGTCTCGCCTTGTAAGTAAGCGAAAAACCCGCACGGAGCAGGCTTTCAGAGAGCGGACGACCGGGTTCGAACCGGCGACCCTCAGCTTGGGAAGCTGATGCTCTACCAACTGAGCTACGTCCGCGCGCAAGTCATTCTACTGGGGGATGCCGGAAATCTCCCCTGCAGCCACACTTCGACGACGAAGCGGCGTGCGGCCCGCCCGGATTGGAGGTAAACGCATGCAGCGATACGTGGACTATCGAGACGAGACGGGGCAGACGATGTCCGAGTACGCGATCGTGCTCGCGGTCATCTCGCCCGCGATCGTCGCCAGCCTCGCACTCCTTTCGCAGGGCTTCCAGGACCGCCTCGCGACGGTTATCGGCTACCTCACGTAGCCAAGCGCAAGAACGAGGGGCGACTGCCGCAAAGCCGCCCCTCGCAGAATGCCATCGTAATCGCTCTAGCCCGCTGAGGGAAGTGGCGTCGCGTCGAGCATGGAGATCCTCCGAGGGGGGATACTCCTCCTGAAACGACTGCGGACAGGGAGGAGAGCCATGGCCGCCACCGAGCTCAGAGAGATTGCAGAGGCGCTCGTCGCAGAGGGTAAGGGGATTCTTGCCGCGGACGAGAGCACGGGCACGATCGAGAAGCGGTTCAAGTCGATCGACGTCGAGTCGACCGAGGAGACGCGGCGCGCCTACCGCGAGCTCCTCTTCACGACCGAGGGTGCGGCGGAGTACATCTCCGGCGTGATCCTCTATGACGAGACGATCCGTCAGAGCGCGTCGGACGGGACACCGTTTCCCGAGCTGCTCGAGCGCCAGCGAATCGTGCCGGGGATCAAGGTCGACAGGGGGGCCAAGCCGCTGGCGAAAGCCCCGGACGAGACGGTCACCGAAGGCCTCGACGGCCTCCGCGAGCGGTTGAACGAGTACCGCGAGCTCGGTGCGCGCTTCACGAAATGGCGCGCCGTGATCGACATCGGCGACGGCCTCCCCACTCCGTACTCCATCCACGTCAACGCCCACGCCCTTGGCCGCTACGCGGTCCTTTCGCAGGAAGCCAACCTCGTCCCGATCGTCGAACCTGAGGTGCTGATGGACGGAGATCACGCGATCGAGCGCTGCTACGAGGTGACCGAGATGACGCTCCATGCGGTCTTTCACGAGCTCCAGCTCCAGCGCGTGGAGCTCGAGGGCATGCTCCTGAAGCCGAACATGGTGCTCTCGGGGAACGAGGCCCCGGAGCAGGCGGGCGTCCAGGAGGTGGCCGAGCAGACGATCCGCTGCTTGAAGGCGACCGTTCCCCCGGCCGTACCCGGGATTGTCTTCCTGTCGGGTGGCCAGAGCGACGATGTCGCTACGGCGCACCTGAACGCGATGAACGCGATGGGCGAGCACCCATGGGAGCTCAGCTTCTCCTACGGCCGCGCGCTGCAGGCGCCCGCACTCAAAGCGTGGCGCGGGAAGGAAGAGAACGTCGCCGCAGCCCAGGAGGCGTACCTCCACCGGGCGCGCCTGAACGGGGCCGCGCGCTCCGGCTCCTACTCCGAGGAGATGGAAGCGGCGGTCGCGGCCTAGGAGGGTTTGGTGAAACGTCACTCGTCGTCGGGGTGCGATGGTCGTTTCGAGGCAAGGACGCAGGGAGCGCCGATAGCAGCGCTATCGAAGCGACTGAGGACGCAGCATCGGGGCGAGCAGCGCGGCCCGACGGCACTGCTGCGGTTCGTCAAACCCTCCTACTAGGCGAGGAGACGGGCTCGGACGGCCGCGAGATCGTCGTCGCCGAGACCCGCCGAGCGGAGGTAGGCCTCGACGTCGAACGAGGCAAGCAAGTCGAGGATGAGCTCGCGGGCGGACGTGTTCTTGCGCCTGAGGATCTCCGCGATCACGGCGCTCTGGTCGTCTTGTCCCCGTCGGGCCCACAACCGCTGCAGGCGGAATGTGCTCAACTCGTAGTCGGCGACGATGTCTTCCGGGACGACTCCGGCGAGCGCCAGCAGGAGAACGCTGATCAGACCCGTGCGGTCACGGCCCGCGCCGCAATGAATGACGATTCCGCCGGGCCCCGCGCCGGCGACCGCGGCGACGGCCGCGGCGCACCGTTCCGGCTTTCGCTCGAGGAAAGGCCGGTAGTAGAGCGGGCTGCCGTCGAGCTCCTCGGCCCAGCAGGCTTCCCAGAAGGCCGTGTCAGCCGTGTCGTCCAACGGCACGTGGACGGTGGCGACGCGGTCAGGCCGAGGTCCGCGTTCCTGGTCGTTTCGGAGGTCGACCAGCGTGCGCACGCCGTAGGACTCGAGCGCCGACCAGCCTGCCTTGGTAAGGCGGTCGAGGTCGTCCGCACGGACGATTGCACCCCAGCTCGTCATGCGACCGTCGTAGGTGCGCAGACCGCCGAGGTCGCGCACGTTGAAGCACCCCTCCCATTCGAGGTCTAGGTGCCGAGACGCCCGACAGCTAGCGATACTCGCGGCCGGAGAAGAGAGAGAGCTTCTCGAAGGCGTGATAGGCCTCCACGCGTCGCACGGTGCCCGAGCGCGATCGCATGACGATCGAGTCGGTTACGGCACCGTCCTTCGTGTAGCGGACTCCGTTCAGAAGGGCGCCGTCCGTGACGCCGGTTGCCGCAACGAAGATGTTCTCGCCCGCAACAAGGTCCTTGGTGGTGAGCACCTGGTCGAGGTCGTAGCCGGCGGTGATGAGCTCCTGGCGCTCGTCGTCGTTTCGCGGCCAGAGCTTCCCCTGGACTTCACCGCCGAGGCAGGTCACGGCAGCGGCGGCAATGACGCCCTCCGGCGTGCCGCCGATGCCCATCATCAGGTCGATGATCGAGGCAGATCGAGCCGCCGCGATCGCAGGGGCGACGTCGCCGTCGGTGATCAGGTGCACTCGCGCCCCGACCTCCCGCAGCCCTTCGATGAGCGACTGGTTCCGCTCCCGGTCAAGCACGACGACGCGGATGTCCGTCGGCTTGACGCCCTTCGCCTCCGCCGCGCGGCGCACGTTGTCCTCGGGTGAGGCCGTGATGTCCACGGCGGCGGCGATCTCGGCGCCGCACGCGATCTTGTCCATGTAGACGGCAGCGCCGGGAAAGAACATCGTCCCGCGCTCCGCGACCGCGATCACCGCGATCGCGTTCGGCTGCCCGAGGGCGGTGAGGCGCGTGCCTTCGAGCGGGTCGACGGCGACGTCGACCTCGGGCGGCTCGCCGTTTCCGATCTCCTCGCCGTTGTAGAGCATCGGCGCCTCGTCCTTCTCGCCCTCGCCGATGACGACGACGCCCGCCATCGTCACGGTCTGGAGCATGTGGCGCATTGCATCGACAGCTGCCTGGTCGGCTGACTCTTTCTCGCCCCGGCCGATCCAGCGGGCAGAGCCGAGCGAGGCCGCCTCCGTGACGCGAACGAGCTCGAGCGCGAGGTTCCGATCCGGAATCGTGGGCGTGCCGGTGGCCATCCGCCCGGTCATCCTACGATCGTCCCCGCGTTACATGCGCTCGGGGGCCTCGACGCCGATCAGGTCGAGGGAGCGCGCGATGACGTTCTGCGTCGCGCCAATGAGCCCGAGGCGAAAGCTCTCGGCCTCGCTCTCGAGGACTCGATGCTCGTGGTAGAAGCGGTGAAAGTCGTCCGCCAGCCGGATCGCGTACGTGGGAATCGCATGCGGAGTCCTCCGTTCGACCGCGTCGGCCACGACCTGCGGAAAATCCGCGAGTCGCTTCACGAGCTCCCTCTCCTCGGAGGCGAGCTCGGCCGGCGGTTCCGCGCCAGGCGACGCGCTCTCGGCGTTTCTGAGGATGCCTGCGATCCGGGCATGCGCATACTGGACATAGAAGACAGGGTTCTTCACGCTTCGCTCGCGGGCAAGGTCGAGGTCGATCTCCATCGATTGCTCGGGACTCGACCGGACGAGGTACCAGCGCGCGGCGTCGACGCCGACTTCGTCCATGAACTCATCGAGGAAGACGACGTCGCCGCGGCGCTTCGACATCTTCGTCTGCTCGTCGCCCTTGGTCAGGTGGACGAGCTGGTAGAGGAGCACCTCGACGGCCGCGGGGTCATAGCCGAGCATCTTCGCCACGACCGCGTACCACCCCTCGACACCGTGGTGGTCGGCGCCGAGCACGTAGATGACGCGGTCGAATCCCCGCTCGAGCTTGTCGCGCAGATACGCGATGTCGGCTGCTTCGTAGGTCGGGAGCCCGCTTCGCTCAGCGGAGCGGATGAGGACTCGGTCCTTCTCGTCACCGTGGGCCGTCGACCTCACCCACAGAGCGCCGTCCTTCTCATACGTATCGAGGCGCTCCAGCAGCGCGGGCAGGGCCTCCTCGAGCTCGCTCTGCTTCGCCCAGCTGTCGAAGTGAATGCGGAAGCGTTCGAGCGTCGCCTCGATTCGAGCGAGCGTGGCCGGGACCGGGTCCCCGCCCTCACGGGCCAGATCGTCGATGTACGCGCCCTGGTAGCCCTCTTCGGGAAGCTCCTCACCCCTCCTACGCGCCTCGACGGACGCCCGAAAGCGCTCCATCTGACCACCTGCGTCGTTGTAGTAGTACTCGCGCTCGACCTCGTGGCCCGCGAACTCGAGCAGGCGCGCGACCGAATCTCCGTAGGCGCCGTTTCGGCCGCCGGCGACGGTGATCGGGCCCGTCGGGTTCGCCGAGACCATCTCGACCTGGATCCGCTGTGGCCGCGATGCCTCCGAGCCGCCTCCGTAGTCGCGCCCCGCCTGCAGCATCTCCTCCAGGAGCTCGCCGAAGACCGCGGGCGCCAGCGTCAGGTTGACGAACCCGGGGGCTGCCGCCGACGCAGACGCGACCTCGGGAAGGTCGGCTGCCGACGCCGCGAGCTCCTCGGCCAGTTCCAGCGGCGGGCGCCCGCGCTGGCCGGCGACCTGGAGTGCAACGTTGGTGGCGTAGTCGCCGTGCGCCGGGTCACGCGGGCGTTCAAGCGTCACCGGCGCCCCGGCCGCCTCGCCGAGCGCATGCTCCAGCCGCTCGAGGGGGGTGGGCGTCGCCATCGGCTATATCGTAGGGGCGTGGAAGAAGACGCCCGCGAGGAGCGCCAGCTCAACATCCATCTCGATCCGGCCAACCTGGCAGGCGCCTACGCGAACTTCGCCAACGTCAGCTTCTCCGACTACGAGTTCACGATCACGTTCGCGCGGATCGACCACGAGGTCGAGGAAGGCGACGTCCCCGGCGTGGTCGTCAGCCGTGTAAACCTCTCCCCGCGCTTCATGCGCGAGCTGCTCGACGCCATGAACGACAGCTGGTCGAAATGGGAAACGCGGGAAGGCATCAGGAACCTTCCCGAGTCCGGGCGGTAAACACTCGCACCATCGCGATCCGCTCCAGAGCGGGTGGATGCGTTCCGAACCAGAACGTGACCCAGCCGGGCGGGGTCGGGTCGGCCAGCGACGTCCTGACGAAGCGCCGCTCGAGGCCGATTGCGCTCTGCGGATCGCGCGTCGCCTGGAGAGCAAGCCAGTCCGCCTCCGCCTCGTAGCGGCGTGAGACGAGGTTCTGGAGCGGCAGCGTCCCGAGGTAGAAGAGGAGCGCGACGAGCAGTCCCAGGGGCACGACTGCGGGATCGCCGAGTCCTCCTCTCCGCTCGGTCACGCGCGCAAGCAAAGCGACCCCGGGCACTGCGAGGAGCGCGAACCATCCGAGGCCCTTCCAGAGATGCCTCCGCCCCACGTGCGCGAGCTCGTGGGCCGCGACAGCGAGCAGCTCACCGCGCGGAAACCGGCCGTCGAGAATCGTGTCGTAGAGGACGACGCGCCTCGTCGGGCCAATCCCGGCGACGTAGGCGTTCGCCGTCGTCGTTCGGCGGCTGGCGTCGGCCACCTCGACCTTGTCGATGTTGACGCCCTCCCGAGCCGCAAGACGCTCGATCTCCCGCGCCAGGGAGCGATCCCCGAGCGGCTGGAAGCGGTTTGTGAGCGGCTGGACGAGCAGCGGCTGGAGCACGACGAAGAGGACGGCGAGGCCGACGAACGCGGGCGCACCGGCCAGCCACCAGCGGGGCCCGAGCCGCCGCGCGAGCACCATCACGCCCGCAACGGCGATGGAGACGAGGACGGCGCGAATCCCGAGCTGCGTTGCCTGATCGGCCAGCCAGCCTCCGTACCCTTGGCGGGACAGGTCGTGACGGCGCGCCCACCAATGGCCCACCGCGGATAGCGGCAGCCCGGCCAGCCACACGCCGAGCACCATGCCGAGCCCGATTCCGACCCCGGTGCGTACTGCTCCCCGCGCAGTTCGGCGCAGTCCGCGCGTGAGTGGGCCTGCGAACACCACGAAGAGCCCGACAACAGCGAGCTCCAGAGCCAGCGACCCGAGCAAGAGCCCCCTGGTGACGCGCCGGTACTCGTCGATTTCCTTGAGCTGCGCGGCCCCGAAGAACGCCTCCGCATCCAGCTTCGGGAGATCGAGCGGAGGCACCTTCGTGCGCCACAGCAGGGCTCCCACCACGACCCATGCAACGAGCGCGATGACGATCGCGAAGGCCTTCGCTATGGTTGCGCGCCTCTCGTGCGCGTCGCCGTCTTCTCTGACATCCACGGAAATCTTCACGCCCTCGACGCCGTGCTCGAGGCCATCGACGCCGAGCCGTTCGACGAGCTCTGGTTCCTCGGTGACCTCGTAGGGTACGGGCCGCGCCCCAATCGCTGCTACACGCGGGTGGCCGAGCGGCTGGACGTCGCACTGGTCGGGAATCACGACCTGGCAGCGCTCGGCGAGCTCGACCTCGACTTCTTCCAGCCGGACGCCGCACTGTCGGCCCGGTGGACCAGCAGTGTGCTCGAGCCGGAGACAGCGAGCTTCCTGTCGTCGCTCAGCCCGTCAGCCACACGCCCCGGCGCCGAGCTTTACCACGCGAGCCCGCGGGACGCCGTGTGGGAGTACGTACTTTCGCCCGCCGTCGCGCTCGCCGCGCTCGAAGCCACCGAGGCGCCCATCGTCCTAGTCGGGCACAGCCACGTCCCGCTGGCGTACAGCCTGGTTGGCGAGCGGGCCGAGGGCGACCACGCCCCGGCCGGCACTGAGGTCGACCTCGCAGACCGACGCTGGCTTCTGAACCCGGGGTCGGTTGGCCAGCCGAGAGACGGCGACCCGCGCGCCGCCTGGCTTGCGCTTGACCTGGACGCCGGTCGGGCAACCTTCAATCGTGTCATGTATCCAGTCGAGCGCACGCAAGAGGAGATTCGTGAGCGCGGCCTGCCGGAGGCGCTGGCTGCTCGTCTCGAGCACGGCATGTAGCGCCCTGGCTCTAGCCGCCTGTGGCGGTGAGAGCCAGGGCAAGGCCGAGCCGACTTTCTCAGCCCGGGTCGGAAGCTCGCTCGCGGACGAGGCGGAACGCGTCGCATCCAGGCTCGAGGCCGGGGACGAGGACGGCGCGCGCAGCGCGACGGTGAAGCTCGATGCCGCGGTCGAGCGGGCCATCACAGCGGGTCAAGTGCCTTCTGCGCTCCGCGAACCGCTCCGGGAAGCCGTCGACGACATCCTCGCTTCCGTGCCGGCCCCAACGCCGACCACGACCGCCGAAGAGGATCCCGGCGATGAGAAAAAGGACAAGGGCAAGGACCACGACGAGGACAAGGGCGGGAAGGACAATGGAAGCAAAGACTGAGGCTTTCGCCGAGGGTCGCTACGCGGTCGAGCGCCCGCTCGGTCACGGCGGCATGGCCACTGTCTACCTGGCCCAGGATCACGAGCTCGGCCGCTCCGTCGCGATCAAGGTGCTCGGCGCGCCGCTCGCACTCGACGCGGATTTCGTCGGCAGGTTCCGGCGGGAGGCCACGATCGTCGCCCGACTCTCCCATCCGAACATCGTTCAGATCTTCGATCTCGGCGAGGAGGAAAACCGCCTCTACATTGTCATGGAATACGTCGAGGGAGTGAGCCTTGCGGGCCTACTGGCCCGGGAGAAGCGGGTCGCTCCCGAGCAGGCGGTCGAGCTGGCACGACAGGCGTGCCTTGCGCTCGACTGCGCCCACACGGAAGGCATCGTTCACCGCGACGTGAAGCCGGCGAACCTCCTCCTTCGAGCTGACGGAACGCTGAAGGTGGCGGACTTCGGCATCGCACGCTCGGACCAGGTCACCTCGCAGACCCAGGCCGGGACGGTGCTCGGCACGGCGTCGTATCTCGCCCCCGAGCAGGCCGCCGGGGAGACGGTGACGCTCCGTGCCGATCTCTACTCCCTCGGCGCCGTCCTCTACGAGCTCCTCACCGGGCAGCCGCCGCGGAAGATCGAGTCTCTCGCCGAGCTGGCGGCCCTTCACAGCTGGCCGATCCGTCCGGTCCGAGAGCTCGCGCCGGAGGTTCCGGAAGATCTGGAGGCAGCCGTCATGCGGTGCCTTGCACGGAACCCCGACTACCGCCCGGCTACCGCCGCTGCGCTGAGCGCCTCCCTCCGTGCCGAACCGACTGCGTTCACCGTCCGCATCGAGCCGGAGACCGTGCCGCGCGCGCGGACGTTCAAGCGCCCGCCGTTCGGACTGCGGGCGACGGCGATCGCGGTCGCACTGGCGATTGTCCTGGGGATCTTGGCCGCCACCGTGCCGCTGACCGGCGGGGATGGCAGCGGCGAGCCGTCGGTCGTCCAACCCGTGCCGGCGGCGAACGACGCAGCGGAGCAGGCGCGCAACCTCGAGGAGTGGATCCGCGACCACACGGCCGCGGCGGGGACCTAGCCCGAGCTTTTGACCGGGCGGAGCGCTGGAAAGAGACGCACGATTCCGGGCCAGCGGGCATCTAGGGCCGCTTGCCCTGCTCCCTCGGGATCGGCCACGACGCCGATCTCGATCACCGGCTTTACTCCGCCCATGCTCGACCCGAGCATCTGAAGGCCGAGCTTCCCGGTCACGTATGCCTCAGCCCCGGCGCGGATTCTGCTCAGCTCCCTCTTGGTCGGGCCCTCGCCCTCGACGACACAGAGCGGTCCAGGCCAGCGCTTTCGAATTTCCGCTTCGTGGCGCTCGACATCGCCCGCGAAGACGGCGTTGAAGATGACCGGGTCGAACTCGTCGAGCTCGGTATTACCGGAGTCGGCCGGGTCGAGGTGCGTCACCCACGCGTTGACGAGGTCCGGCTGAGACTCCGCATACGCGCTCGCGCCGCTTGCTTCCTGCTGCGTCGACTGCTTCGGGTCCGGCAGGAGCCAGCCGCCCGCCGGCTCCGGACACGGGCTCGAGAAATCGACCTCACTCCCGGCCTGAGGTGGATCGTCTCCGTCGGGCCCCACGTCGGTCACCGTGAAGATCTCGCCGTCGTACGTGCCGACGACGTGGTACTGGCCCCAGGACGCCCCGCTCGCCTTCTCCTCGCCCTCGACGGCGTCCCAGTCCCAGTGCGCAATCGGCACGTCGCCGCACTGCGGCGGATACGACATGGCCATCGCTCCCAGGCAGAGCATCGGCCCGTGCTTCGGAAATGGAGTTTCGCCGCGCTGCTCGAGCACCGTCAGGTCGGCCTCGTAGACCGTGGGGGGAGAGGGTGCGGAACCGGTCGGCGGCGGACTGACCTCCGCGACGCCCGGTTCCCCGGCGCCGCAGGCGACTGGAACGAGGAGGAGCAGACCGGCCAGGCCGCCGAAAAGAAGGCGTCGCATGCTTCCTCTGACTATCACCAGGCCCAGAAAGTTCCGGGACTGCGGGACGACTAAAGCCGGGCCGCGTCCTGGCTGTCGGAGTACTCGTTGATGCCCTCGCGGGCGAGCGCGACCTGCACTTCCTCCCGCGCCTTGTAGATCCGCCACTTCACCGTCGAGAGCGTGATCTCGAGCGAGTCTCCGATCTCCGTGTAGGACAGGCCCACCACGTCTCGGAGCAGGAGCGCCATCTTCAGGTCGGGATTGAGCTTCGCAACGGCACGCCAGACAGCGTCGATCGCCTCGATGCGCTCGAACGGCTGGTCGACCACGTCGAGCTGGGGCATGTCGTCGAGTGTCACCGCCGATTGCGGCTTGCGCTCACGCGCGCGCAGCTCGTCGAGGACCCTGTTCTTGGCGACCTGGAAAAGCCACGTCGTGAAGCGACAGCGCAGCGAGAATCCGGCGAGCCCCTGGTAGATCCTGAGGAAGATGTCCTGGGTCAGGTCCTCCGCGAGTGCACGATCGCCGACCATCCGGAGCACGTAGTTGTAGATCGGGACCTCGTAGGCCCGATGGATGATCGAAAAGGCTCGCTCGTCTCCCGCCTGTGCCTTACGGAGAATTGCCAGGTCGGGCTGCTCGAGCGACACGTAATGGAAGTATAAGACGACCTTCAGACCGCCAGCAGGGTCGTGCCGGTCATTGCGTCGGGAGCAGGGATTCCGAGCAGGTCGAGGCAAGTCGGCACGAGATCGGAGAGGGAGCCGCCCTCGCGCAGCGAGGCCCCGGCGACCGTGACGACGAGCGGCACCGGGTTGGTCGTGTGCGCCGTATGGGGGCTGGCGCCGTCACTCTCGAGCATCTGCTCGGCGTTGCCGTGGTCGGCCGTCACGAGACAGGCACCCCCGAGCTCCTCGATCTTCGCCACCAGGCGCCCGAGACAGGCGTCGACCGTCTCGACCGCACGTACGACCGCCGGGATGACCCCCGTGTGACCGACCATGTCCGGATTCGCAAAGTTGACGATCGCGAAGCGGTAGCCGTCGCCGACCGCGTCCTCGAACCGCTGCTCGACCTCTGCCGCTGACATTTCGGGCTTCAGGTCATAGGTCGCCACATCGCGTGGGGACGGAACGAGGATGCGGGTCTCCCCCTCCCATTCGCGCTCCTCACCCCCGTTGAAGAAGTACGTGACGTGAGCGTATTTCTCGGTCTCGGCCAGGTGAAGCTGGCGCACGCCTTTGGCAGCGAGAACCTCGGCCAGCGTCTGGTCGACCACGTGCTCGGGAAACGCCAGCGGGCAGTCGAAGTCCTCGCGGTAGCGCGTCATCGTCGTCAGGTCGGCGCCGGCCTCGAGGAGGCGCTCCGAGAGCTGCCGGGCGCGGTCGGGGCGAAAGTTGAAGAAGACGACGGTGTCGTTCTCGAGGTCGAGCCGCGGGTGCGGCAGGATGAGCGGCTCGATGAACTCGTCCGTGATTCCCGCCTCGTAGCTCGTCCGGACCGCGGCAACCGCGTCGTCCGCACGCGCTCCTTCGCCGCGCACGATCGCCGCGAAAGCGCGTTCCGTCCGCTCGAGACGCTTGTCGCGGTCCATCGCGTAGTAGCGGCCGGCGACGGTCGTAATCCGGGCGCCTTCGCCCGCGAGCTCCGGCAGGTCGGATGCTGCAGCGTGCGGCGACACGTCCCGCCCGTCCGTGAAGGCGTGCACGAACGTACGCTCCTCCATTCCCTCGCGCCTCGCCAGCTCGAGCAGGGCCCGGAGGTGGTCGATGTGCGAGTGGACACCGCCGTAGGAGACGAGTCCGAGCAGGTGCACGTTTCCCCCCTGCGCCTTCGCCCTGCGGAAAGCGCCGACCAGAGCATCGTTCTCGAAGAAGGAGCCGTCCGCGATCGCGTCGTTAACCCGCACCAGATCCTGGGGCACGACCCTCCCCGCTCCGATCGTCAGGTGGCCGACCTCCGAGTTCCCCATCTGCCCCTCCGGGAGCCCGACGGCGCGGCCGGACGCAGCCAGCGTCGTGTGCGGAAAGCCCGCCCAGAGGGCGTCGAATACACGGAGTGGCAGCGAGCTCGACCGCGTTCCCCGGCCCCGGTGGCGCGCACCCCCAGCCGTCCAGGACGACGAGCGCTACGAGCGGATACGGCTCGCCGTCTCGCAAATCGCCGTGAAGGAGTCGACGTCCAGCGAGGCCCCGCCCACGAGGGCGCCGTCCACGTCCGGTTGAGACAGGAGCTCTTCAGCGTTCTCAGGCTTCACGGAGCCGCCGTACAGAACGGGGGAATCGAGGAGGCTCTTGATGAACGCATGGGCTTCCTGTGCGAGATCGGGCGTCGCCGTCTTCCCCGTGCCGATCGCCCACACCGGCTCGTACGCGATCACGAGGCGCTCGTGCCGGGGGAGCACGGACACCTGCCGCCGCAGCACGTTCTCGGTCTCACCGCCTTCGCGTTCCTCCTCGAGCTCGCCGACGCAGGCGATGACACGAAGTCCCGCTTCGAGCGCCCGCTCGGCACGGCGCGCGGTCGTCTCGTCGGTCTCGCAGAAGTACTGCCGCCGCTCGGAATGGCCGACGAGCGCTCCTTCGACCTCGAGCTCGAGCAGCATCTCGGCCGAGATCTCACCCGTGAAAGCTCCCTCCCGTTCCCAGTGGACGTTCTGCGCGAAGACGTCGAGTCCACTCGCGACCGCCTCCCGGAGCGACGTGAACGGCGGACAGACGACGACGTCGAGCCCCGGCGGCGGTCTGAACGCGGCGCAGAACTCCACCGTCTGTGACGGTGTCTTGAACAGCTTCCAGTTGCCCGCGATCAACACGTCATGCCTCCGGGATCGCCGCGACGCCCGGGAGCTCCTTGCCCTCGAGAAGCTCGAGCGACGCCCCGCCGCCGGTTGAGACCCAGTCGACCCGGTCGGCCAGGCCGAGCTCCTCGATCGCGCGCACCGAATCTCCGCCTCCGACGACGGTGTGCCCGTCAGCCTCCGCCACGGCCTCCGCCACGGCCGTTGTTCCGGCGGCAAAGCGCGGCCATTCGAAGACACCCATGGGCCCGTTCCAGAAGACGGTGCGACTCGCTGTGATTCGCTCCGTGAAGACCGTCCTCGTCTCGGGCCCGATGTCGAGCCCCAGCCACCCCTCTGGGACATCGTCCGCGGGAGCAACCCGGGCCTCGGCATCGGCGTCGAAGGAGGCAGCTGCGACGACGTCGGTGGGAAGGACGAGCCTGTCGCCAGGCAGCCGAGCGTGCGCATCGTTCCTGGCCGCAAGCTCCGCCGCCATCTTGCCTCCGACGAGAACCGCATCGGCCCGCTCCGAGAGCGACTCGAGGACGCCGATCTTGTCGTCGACCTTCGCCCCGCCCACAATCGCCACAAACGGCTGCGCGGGCTCCTCCAGCAGGCTCCCGAGCTCCGCCAGCTCCCGCTCGAGCAGGAAGCCCGCATAGGCCGGCAGGAGAAGCGCCACACCCACGGTGGACGCATGAGCCCGGTGCGCCGAGCCGAAGGCATCGTTCACGTAGAGGTCCGCGTGGGCGGCGAGCTCGCGCGCGAAAGCGGGGTCGTTCGTCGTCTCCCCGGGCTCGAAGCGGGTGTTTTCAAGGAGGCGGACCCGCTCATCGGTGAGGAGCGTCTGGAGATGCTCCTCGATCGGCTTGAGCGAGCACGCGGGGTCAGTACCTTTCGGGCGGCCGAGATGGGAGCAAAGAACCACTTCCGAGGCACCCTCCTCGAGCAGGTAGAGGATCGTCGGAAGAGCAGCCCTGATGCGCGTGTCGTCGGCAACGCACCCGTCCTCGAGCGGCACGTTGAAGTCGACTCGGACGAGAATGCGCTTGCCCTCCACATCCGCCTCCCGCACGGACCGGGGCCGCCTCAAAGCAGGCGCTGCACGAGATCGACCATCCGGCAGCTGAACCCCCACTCATTGTCGTACCAGGAGAAGACCTTGACCATGTTCCCGTTCGCCATGGTCATGTCGCTGTCGAAGATCGAGGAGAAGGAGCTGCCGACGATGTCGCTCGACACGAGAGGCTCGTCGGAGTATCGGAGGATGCCTTCCAGCGGGCCCTTGTCGGCCAGCTCGGCGAACCGCGCGTTCACCTCGTCCGCGCCCACCTCGCTGCCGAGCCGAACCACGAGGTCGACAATGGAGCCGATCGGCACGGGCGCTCGAACCGAGACCCCGTCGACCTTCCCTTTCAGCTCCGGGATCACGAGCCCGATCGCGCGGGCTGCACCGGTTGACGTAGGGATCAGGTTGACGGCCGCCGCGCGGGCCCGGCGGAGGTCGCTGTGGGGCAGGTCGAGGATGCTCTGGTCGTTCGTGTACGCGTGAATCGTGGTCATGAACCCAACCTCGATGCCCCACGCGTCGTTCAGCACCTTCGCGAGCGGGGCGACGCAGTTCGTCGTGCAGGAGGCGTTCGAGATGATGCGGTGCTCCTCGCGGTCGTACGCGTCGTCGTTCACTCCCAAGACGAGCGTCACGTCGGGATCCGTCGCCGGTGCGGAGATGACCACCTTCTCGGCGCCCGCATCGAGGTGAAGCTGAGCCTTGTCTCGCTTCGTGAAGAGGCCCGTCGATTCGATCGCCACTTCGACGCCGAGGTCCTTCCAGGGCAGCTGCGCCGGGTCACGCTCGTTCAGGAGCTGGAGCTCCGTGTCTCCGCCGATGCGAATGACGCCTTCGGCCGCCTCGACATCCTCCCCGAGCGGCCCCAGGGTCGAGTCGTACCTGAGCAGATGCGCCATCGTCTCAGCGTCGCCGAGGTCGTTCACGGCGACGATCTCGATGTCGGCACCTTGCTTTCGCGCAGCCCGGAAGAAATTCCGGCCGATCCGGCCGAACCCGTTGATGCCTACGCGAACGCTCATCCGATCCCCTTCCTTCGCTCTGATCCGGCGCGCGATTGTACCCCGGCATGCGGTTTTTACGACCAAAACCCGCATGGAAGTCGCCCCGGGAATGTGACACACTCATCCGCGAGCGGGTCCGTGCTCGTCCGGTGTTGGATTCAGACCCCGTCCGACACCAAGGTCCGGAGCGCGGTGTAAACCGGAGGGGGAGGTCGTCCTCGGAGCTTCCCCTCCGGCCCGCTCATTACCGCTCCGCCAGGCGCCGAAGGCGCTCCAGCCGCCGCTGGACACCGGCTTTCGTAGCTGGCGGCCGGCAACGGGTCGCCAGTTCGCGGAGGGACAAGGAGCGGTTGCGAAGCCGTAGCTCCGCTATCTCGCGCAACTCCGGCGAGATCTGGTCGAGCCGCCCTTCCGCCCGCAGGCGCTCGATCGCACGAACTTGCTCCTCGGCCGCGCGGCTTGCCCGGACGAGGTTGGCGTGGTCGGCGTTCGCGAGGCGGTTCGCCCGCGAGCGGGTGGAGCCGAGGACGCCCTGCTCCCCGAGGCGGATGGCGGCGTCGTGCGCCCCGAGGGCCGCGAGCAGGTCCGCGATCGTCTCGAGGCCCTTTGCATAGGCGATCGCATGCCCGCGCCGCTCGCGCGTCGTTAATCTCAGGTCGTCGCGGGCCGCCAGGTCGGCGAGCAACTCGGCCCCGGCGACGGTCTCCGTCCGAAGCTCGAGATGAGCATGGCGAGGGCCGCTCACCGAGCCGCCGGCCAGAAACGCGCCCCGCAGGTACGCGGCCCGGCAGCACGAGCGCGAGACGACCCGCCGCGGTGGTCGGTCGAGTGGAGCGAGGCGGGCATCGAGAATCCCTGCCTCGTTCAAGGTTTGCACGGCACGCGGCTCATCGCCGAGATGGAGTTGGAAGCGCGTCGCCCGCTCGAAGGAGGGACTCCGGAAGGTGCGAATCTCGCAGGCGACCCCATAGCCGCGCAGCAGCGTGAAGGCGCGTCGAGCCACAGCCGCGCCAGCGACGTCCAGGTGCACCCCGATTCGGCCGGAGCCGCGTAGGTGGACGCTTCCAGCAGTCCGCGCGAGCGCCGACAGCTCGGCGAGGCGGCAGCACGGCTTGGCCGGGTCGATGGCGGCAAGCTCGGAGCGAACCTCGTCAGAGAGCGCCAATGGACACCCCCTCGAGCGCAAGCAGCCGGCGCTTGTAGTCGCTTCCGAGGGAGCCGTACGAGCCGATGCCCGCGGTCGAGACGACGCGGTGGCACGGCAGGAAGAGCGGAAACCGGTTCCCGGCGCAGAACGTTCCCGCAGCCCTATGTGCGTTCGGATACCCGGCTGCGATCGCCAGCTCTCCATAGGTGATGGTCTCGCCGTACGGAACGCGCCGGAGCGCTCCGGCAACCGCGAGCTGGAAGGGCGTGCACCAGTCGAGCTCGAGCTCGACTGCGTCGAAGGCGACCGGCCGGCCGGCGAAGTACGCCTGCACGAGGTCGAGAGCCACTGGAGCTTCGCGCGCTCCCGACGCGTTAGGGGACGCAGCTCGCGGGAGCTCGTGATAGACGAGCCTGCCGTCCTGGAGCCAGAGCTCGCCGACGCCCCAGCCCGGCACCTCATACGGCTGCACCTGCACCCGAAATACAATGCCGGTCCATGAGCGCCCCGGGGATGTTCCGTCTACCCAGCCCCGTAAACGAGGCCCCGCGAGACTATGCGCCCGGATCGCCGGAGCGGGAAAGCCTGAGAGTGCGACTCGAGCAGATGAAGGGCGAGCGGGTCGAGATGCCCCTCGTCATCGGCGGCGAGGATGTCAAGACCGGGAAGACGCGCGAGGCCGTCATGCCCCACGCCAAGTCTCATGTGCTCGCGGACGTCCACCAGGGCGGAGCGGCCGAAGTCGAGCGCGCGATCGATGCAGCCGGTGAGGCGTGGCATGACTGGCACCGGCTTCCGTGGGAGGAGCGGGCTGCCGTCTTTCTCCGGGCCGCCGAGCTCCTGGCGGGCCCCTGGCGCGACACGCTGAACGCCGCCACGATGCTCGGCCAGTCGAAGACCGCCCACCAGGCGGAGATCGACGCCGCCTGCGAGCTGATCGACTTCCTGCGCTTCAACGTCAGCTTCATGCTGCGGATCTACGAAGAGCAGCCGATCTCCTCGTCGGGCGTCTGGAACCGGATGGAATACCGCCCGCTCGAGGGCTTCGTGTTCGCGGTGACACCATTCAACTTCACCGCGATCGCCGGCAACCTGCCGTCGTCCGCGGCCCTGATGGGGAACACCGTCGTTTGGAAGCCGGCGTCGACTGCCATGGTCTCGGCCTACTACCTCATGCGACTCTTCGAGGAGGCCGGGCTCCCTCCGGGCGTCATCAACCTCGTCTACGGCTCGGGCGCGGACGTCGGAGATGCCGCGCTCGCCAGCGAGCACCTGGCCGGCATCCACTTCACGGGCTCGACGCCGGTGTTCCAGGGGATGTGGAAGACGGTCGGCGAGCACATCTCCGGCTACCGGAACTACCCGCGCATCGTCGGTGAGACCGGCGGCAAGGACTTCATCATCGCGCACCGCTCCGCGGATCCGGAAAGCGTCGCGGCGGCCATCGTTCGTGGCTCGTTCGAGTACCAGGGGCAGAAGTGCTCAGCAGCCTCGCGGCTGTACATGCCGTCAAACTTGTGGCCGGAGATCAGCGAGCGCCTCGTCGAGGAAATCGGGTCGATCAAGGTGGGCGACGTCTCCGACTTCTCGAACTTCATGGGTGCGGTCATCGACGCAAAGTCGTTCGAGACTCAACGCGAGGCGATCGAGGAGGCGACGAAGCACCGGCGCACGAAGGTGCTCGTCGGTGGCGGGACCGACGACAGCGAGGGGTACTTCGTCGAGCCGACGGTGATCGAGACGGAAGATCCGAATTTCAGGCTCCTGCGCGACGAGCTCTTCGGCCCCGTGGTGACCGCATACGTCTACCCGGAGAACGAATACGAGCAGGCACTAGAACTGGTCGACTCGACGGCGCCGTACGCCCTCACCGGCGCGGTCTTCGCGGAGGAGCGCGAGGCCGTCGTGGAGGCAGGCGAGGCGCTCCGCTACACGGCCGGAAACTTCTACGTGAACGACAAGCCGACCGGTGCGGTCGTCGGCCAGCAGCCGTTCGGCGGCGCCAGGGCCTCCGGGACGAACGACAAGGCCGGCTCGATGTGGAACCTGATCCGCTGGGTGAGCCCACGCACGATCAAGGAGACGTTCGTCCCGCCGAAGGACTACCGCTACCCGTTCATGCGGGACGAAGGCGCGATCTAGTCTCAGTCCAGGGAAAAGGCCTGCAAACGCGCAGGTTGGTTACTTACCGGGCCGGCCGGGTACGCACCTAGGCGGTCCTATCAGGCTTTCAGGAGTTGCGATGACGCCCAGTTTGTCGCCACCCCTCCCCTCCTCGGCATCCCGGTCGCTTTCCCGGCCGCGAGCGCCGCTACCCGCGAAATCGAACCAGGGGGAATGATGAAACGGCTTGCAGTTCTCGGCACGCTCGTCCTCGGCCTCGTGGCCGCGGTCGCCGGCGGGCCCTATGCGTACGGGCTCGTCGAGAGCGACGCCACCGATCCGGCGCGGAACACGCCGCTGCCATGTGAGGCGCTCGCCACCTCAACGCCGCCTCGCTCCGCGAACGGGATCACGCACCTCGCGAACCTCTGTGGATTCGTCGGCACCGACGTCGAGCTTCAGTCGCGGACCGACCTCACCGGAAAGGTGCACGACTATGCCTTCGTCGGAACGATGGGCGACGGGCTCCGCATCTTCGACGTGACCGACGCTGCCCATCCGAAGCCGGCCGGCGGCTACATCGACCAAGGCTGGGAGAACGACGTCCAGGTGCGCGGCAACGTCGCCGTGCTGACCTACGACGGCGTTTCCGGTGAAGGGTCGACCACCTCCACCTGCCTCCGCGAGAGGTACGGCGAGGTCAACGGCCAGGGCGTGGACATCATGCGCCTCAACTACAACGCGCTGACGGCGAAATTCGAGGTGAACCTCCTGACATGCGTCGCGAACCCGCCGGGCGGAGCGCACAACTCGACCCTGCACCAGAGCGGGAACTGGCTCGGGATCTCGAACCCGTCCTCCGACTGGGCGCTCGACGTCATCGACCTGCGCGGCATCGAGTCAGGAGCCAACCCGGTGCACCGGTACAGGCTCATCGACGCAACGCGGAAGGATGCCGGCCGCTGTCCCACCGGCGCCAGCTTCACGTGCATCGTCATGACACAGCCAAACGGCTCGAGCGCGAGCGGTCTCTGGCGCCCGCATGACGTCTTCTTCTCGAACGACGGGCGCATCGCGTACGTCGCCGCCCTCAACTCGACGTTCATCGTCGACGTGAGCCAGGTGCTCACCGGCAAGGTAAAGACGATCGCCGTTATCCCGAACGAGAGCGGGCCCGGTGGCCTCACCAACCCGGAGAACATCCAGCTCTCGCACCAGGCCGACGTCACACCCGACGGCAAGATCCTGATCGTCAACGACGAGCGGGGTGGCGGCCTCGACAACACCGAGTGCAACACGGATCCGAACGGCGTCATCGGTGCGCTTCATTTCTGGGCGCTCGCCGCCATCAAGGGCGTGCCCCAGTCGAAGGGCGCCAGCCCGGCGACGCCGAAGAAGCTCGGGATTTACATCAACCCGAACCCGACGCTCCTGCCCGATCCGCTCCAGCCGGCGATCGACCTGCTTCCGCGCGCCGAGCGCGCTTGCACGTCGCACGTCTTCCGCATCGGCGGGAACGGCTCGGTGTCCGCAGGGCCGATCGCACCCGGGTTCGACGGCGTCTCCCGCCTCGGGCAGCGCGAGCTGGTCGAGGCCTGGTACGGGGCCGGCGTCTGGAACCTCGACTTCTCCGGCCCGTCCAGGAACGACGACGGCCAGGCCGAGGACTCACGCTCCACCTGGGCCAACACGCTCGGCTGGAACGTGATGCCGGGAGCGGACACCTGGTCGGCAAAGGAGTACAAGGGCAACATCTACGCCGGCGACATCCTCCGCGGCTTCGACGTCTACACGTTCGCCCGTTGACCCTGTGAGGAGCGGCGGCGGGAACTGCCGCCGCTCCTCCGCACCATCCGGATAATCCCAAGCGATGGGATCTCGGGCCAGGATCGTTTTGCTGGCGACCACGGTGCTCGGGGCCGTCGTTCTCTTCCTGGTTCTGCGTCCTGACGACAACGCTGCGACGCAATCCGCGACGACGACGACTGAGACGAGTACCGCGTCCGGCACTAGAGAAACGGACACGAAGACCGAGACCGGCGGTACGACCACGGCGGAGACTCCCAATGCAGTACGCATCCGGATCCAGGCGCGGGGAGACGGATCGGGCTCGATTCGCCGGGTCACGATCGAGCGCGGCCAGCGCGTGACGCTGATCGTGAGTGCCGACGCCGCCGACGAGGTCCACGTCCACGGCTACGACCTGATGGCCGACGTCGCACCAGGCTCGCCGGCCCGGATCTCCTTCAAAGCGTCCGTTCCGGGGCGCTTCGAGGTGGAGCTCGAAAGTCGCGTGATTCAGATCGCTGAGCTCCGCGTCAATCCGTGACGCTCCTCTTCGCGCACGGCATCGGAGGGGTCAAGGACCTCCCCGTGCCGGCGTGGCTCTTCGCCTGGGGAGCGGCTTTCGTTCTCTTCCTCTCGTTCATCGCGCTCGGCGTCCTCTGGAGGCGACCGCTCCTGGAGCGCGAGGACTGGGGCCGACCCCTGCCGGACTGGCTCCAAACTGTGCTCCTGTCCCGCGCGCTGCGGATCGCGCTGGGCTCTATCTCCTTTGGACTGCTCGCGCTCGTGACCGTGGCCGCGTTCGCGGGCGACACCTCGCCGAGCCGAAACCTCACCCCCACGTTCGTCTACGTCGTCTTCTGGCTCGGTCTCGTACCCGTGGCCGTCCTGCTCGGAGACGTCTGGCCGGTGCTGAACCCCTGGAAGGCGGCGGCGGATGCGCTGTCCTGGGTGCTGGACCGGGTCGGTCTCCAGACCGGCTCGGGAGCGGAGTATCCGGCACGGCTGGGCCGGTGGCCGGCCGCGTTCCTCCTCTTCCTCTATGCGGCCCTCGAGCTTGCGTACTGGAACCCGGCCGCCCCGAGGTCGCTCGGGCTGGCGATCGTCATCTACTCGGCCGTCACGTGGATGGGGGCTGCGGTGTTCGGGCGAGCCGCCTGGTTCCCGAATGGCGAGGCGTTCACGGCCTATTTCGGCTTCCTCGCCCGCATGGCTCCGTTCGCCGCCCGGAAGCGCGAAGGCCGCCGGGAAGTCATCGCACGCCCGCCGTTCGTGGGCCTGGCCTTCAGGAATCCGAGACCGGGCTCGATCGCGTTCGTCGCCGTCATGCTCGGCTCTGTCGCCTTCGACGGGTTCAGCCGGACCGTCTGGTGGCAGGACCGGCGCGCTTCCCTCGCGGCCGTCTCGGTCGATCACTTTGCCCTGACCGGAACGCTGCTGAACGTGGCCGGGCTCGTCCTCGCGATCGTGCTCGTGGCCCTGGCCTACCTCAGCGCGGTCGAGCTCTCCCGCCGGAGGTCGGGTGCGCCAGGAGACCACGCCGACCTCTATCTGGGCAGCCTGATCCCGATCGCGGCCGCGTACGCGGTCTCCCACTACTTCTCACTGTTGCTCGTCCAAGGACAGTTCGCGATCACGCTCGCATCGGATCCGCTGGGCCGCGGCTGGGACCTGTTCGGCACCGCTGACTTCCGGCCGAACATCGCCCCCATTTCCCCCAACATGATCTGGTACGTGCAGGTGGCCGCGCTTGTCGGCGGGCACGTCCTCGGGCTTGCTCTCGCGCATGACCGGGCCCTCACCGTCGCAGGATCTCCGGAGCGCGCGGTCCGGGCACAGATTCCGCTGCTGGTGCTGATGGTGCTCTACACCGTCGCCGGCCTCTGGCTCCTGTCCCAGAACTGACCGCTCACGCGGGAGACGGGGCACCGAGGAGCTGGCGCCCGTCGAGCGAGTCCGGCACGGGAACGTCGAGCAGGCCGAGCACGGTCGGAGCGATGTCGAGCACGTCGGAGTCGGCCGGCAGCTGGCCGCCCCGTGGAATGTCGGGCCCGATGGCAAACAGCCGAGACTCGACCGTGTGGTCGCCGGTTCGGGGCGTGTTCTTCTTCTCGACTCGAGTCGTCAGAAGCCCGACCCGCTTCGAGCGACAGGACTCGATCTTGCCCAGGTCAGTGCGAAAAACGACCATCAGGTCGGGCACATCGGGGTGGCGCTCCTCCACGCCGAATGCCTCCTCGGCGGTCACGACGTGGTGGACTACCTTCTCGCCGCTCGCCGGATCCTCGAGCTCGAGCAACGCTTTTCGCAGCTCGGCGAGCACGGAGTCGGCTTCGGCGCCGGGTTCGATGCAGCCATGCGGCTCGCGGCCACGGACATTCAACCTGATCGCTCCGACCCGATTGTTGGGCACGGCGATCGCACGGGTCGAGGAAGACTCGAGTGGCCAGGGAAGCGAACCGGCGACCTGTTGTAGCCGCTCGCGCGAGCGACCCGGAACAACGCGCCGTAGCGCGGCGCGCACCCCGGTCGGCAGCCGGGAACGGATGCTTGCCACGCGCCCACGGCCGGAGCCCGCTCCGAGGCGCACCAGCAATTCGGGAAGGAGCTGGTAGCCGGCGACTTCGTTGCCCATACCGTGACTGAGAACCACCAACGCCGTCGCGTTCTTCCCCGCTGCTTCGAGCAACTTGCCGACTGCCTCGTCCACTCGCTGGTAGACCGCCGGAATCGCCTCGGCGAGCCGCTTCGGCACGCGTGTGTCGCCTGCCTCCGCGGCTTCGAAGTAGTGCCAGAGTTGATGGCCCACACAGTGGGTCTCGGCGAACGCGCAGGTGAAGAGGTCCCAGTTCTCCCGCCCGAGGAGGTCGAGCAGCAAGGCCTCCTTCTTCTCAACACCCTCGAGCAGCAAGTCGGACAGCCGCTCGTATCCCGCCTGCGTCTGTCCGTGAATGCGGTCGCACGAGTCGACCGGGTGATCCCCGTACCGGGCCCGCAACTCCTCCAGCAGCCCCGGCGGATGCGCCTCGATCCCGAAGTTCCGGTCGTGAAGCCCCCACTCGAGCACCTGGATCCCGTTTAGGTCGGGTGAGAGCACGGCTTGCGGCTGGTCGACCACCGCAACACGACGTCCTTGCCGGCTGGCGATCGACCAGTAGTAGTCGGATGCGTCGATCTCGTCCGTCTCGATCTTCCGCAGCCGCGCCTCTCCCGTGTGCAGCTGGCGCGGGTGGTAGTACTGCCCGAGCTTCCCGGAGGACCGCCCGGTCGTCAGCTCAGGCCAGATTCCGCCGGGCAGCGATTCCAGCGAGTTCCCGAGCCGCGCCACCGAGCCTTCGGCTGCGAGGCGGGCGAAGGTCGGCAAACGCCCCTCGGCCTGCAGCCGCTCGACGAGGGTTGCCTCCGCAGCATCGAGGCCGATGACGATTACGCGGGCCGGCATTCACTAAACGATGCCTGCGTTTCAGCGGATTGCAAGTCCTAGGCGCCTCCGGCCCGGTGGAGGGCGGCGTAGATCTCACGCCCGGTTTTTGACGGGACGCCCGGGACACCCTCGAGATCCTCCGGCGCGGCTTCCAGAAGCCGCTCGGTCGAGCCAAAGTGGCGGATCAGGGCACGCTTGCGCGCGGGCCCGACGCCGGGGAGCTCGTCGAGAATCGACTCGCGCGAGCGAGAGTCCCGGCGCTGCCGGTGGAAGCCGAGTGCGAACCGATGCGCCTCGTCACGGATGCGCTGCAGGAGCTGCAAGCCTGGCGATCCTGGCTCGAGCCGGATCGGGTCGGGCTGGCCCGGCACGAAGACCTCCTCTTCGCGCTTCGCGAGCGAGATCACAGCCACGCGAGGAAGGTCATAGGCCTGCATCGCTGCGAGTGCCGCAGAGAGCTGTCCCTTGCCGCCGTCGATCACGACCAGGTTCGGCGTCGAGCCGAAGCTTTCGTCGTAGTCGCCCGGGTCGCTCGCAGGTCGAAGGCGTGCGAACCGCCTCGAGACCACCTCACCCATCATCGCGAAATCGTCCTGCCCCTCGGCGTGACGAACGCCGAACTTCCGGTAGTGCGCCTTCTTGGCGATCGCGTCCTGGAAAACCACCATGGAGCCGACCGGAGACTCCTCCTGGATGTTCGAGATGTCGAAGCACTCGATGCGAAGCGGCAGGCTCTCGAGGTTCAGGCACTCGCGCAGCTCCTCGAGCGCCTCGATCCGGCGGGTCCGCTTCCGCTCGGAGTCGGCGGCGTCCTGCTCGAGGGCGAGCTCGGCGTTCTGGCGGGCCAGCTCTGCCAGCCGGCGCTTCTCGCCGCGCTGGGCGGGCCTGACCTCGACCTGCGAGCCACGCCGCTCGGAGAGGAACTCCTCGAGCGCCTCGTTGGGCTGGGCGTCCGGCGGCAGCACGATCAGCGGCGGAACGTTCGGGGCGCTGCCGTAGTACTCGAGGCAGAACGCCTCGAGCAGCGCGTCTTCGTTCTGGCCCGAGACGTTCTCGAGATGAAAGCTGTGACGATCCACGAGCCGGCCGCCGCGGAGCGGGAAGACCTGCACGGCCGCCTGTTCACCCCGGACGGCGATGCCGAGGACGTCGACGGTTCCGATCGCCTTCTTGTCCGCGGCCTGGCGCTCGGCCAGGTGCCGGACGGCGAACAGGCGGTTTCGATACCGGGCAGCCTCCTCGAACCGCTGCGCCTCGGCGGCCTCGTTCATGCGGCGCTCGAGTGCCCGGAGCGTGGGCTCGGTGTTCCCCGAGAGGAACTCGATGACGCCGTCGATGACCGCTCCGTAGGCCCCCTTCGACACGTAGCCGACGCAGGGGGCCAGGCAGCGGTCGATGTGGTAGTCGAGACACGGGATGCCCGAGTGCCGACCCGGTTGGGGGCCCTCACAGGGCCGGTAGGGAAAGACGCGATTCAGCACGTCGAGCGTCTCGCGTAGCTTCTTCGCGGAGGAGTACGGGCCGAAGTAGACGACGCCACGCCGGTGGCGCTCTCGCGTGAACATGACGCGTGGATAGTCGTCACCGACGGTCACGGCGATGTACGGGTAGGACTTGTCGTCGCGCAGCCGAACGTTGAACGGCGGCCGGTGCCGCTTGATCAGGTTCTGTTCGAGGTGGAGCGCCTCGCCGCCGGATTGCGTGAGGATGACCTCGATCCGCTCCACCCTCTCGACCATGCGGTCGAGCCCGAGCCGGGTGTCGCCGCCGCGGAAATACGACCGGACGCGCGGGCGGAGCGAGGCCGCCTTCCCCACGTAAAGGACGTTGTCCTTGGCATCGCGAAAGAGGTAGACGCCCGGCTTGGCCGGCAGGCTCTTCAGCTGTGCTTCGATGCGGTCAGTACCGGTGTCGCCCGCGGTCGTCGCCATGCACTCAGCGTACCCACGCCAGAACGCCGCGCCGGGCGCGCCCGCCTGCCCGCCGACGCACGCGCCCGACCCCATCGAGCCTAGGACGAGGCCTGTCACCTGAGGCGCGCTCTGCGTGCCGGAGCCGTGACCGGACGGCTACGATTTGGCCGTGGCCGAGGACTCCGGGCAGCAGTACGTCGCCTACACGCTCTTCCGCGTCGACCCGGCCTGGCGGCGCCTTCCGATCGACGAGCGGGAAGCCGGCAAGGAGGCGTTCGCCGAGCTCGTGGAGGGGTGGGCCGAGCGAATGGAGCTCCGCGCCTACAGCCTCGTGGGCGTCCGCCCCGAGGTGGACTTCATGCTCTGGAAGCTGACCGACCGCTTCGAGGACTTCCGCGAGCTCCAGACCGAGCTAAATGGCACTCCTCTCGCCGCCTACCTCGAGACGCCGTACTCCTACCTGGCGGCGACACGTCCCTCGAAGTACTTCGAGGAGAAGCGAAAGCACCGTCGCATCGTCCCGCGCGGCGCCCCCTACCTCGTCGTCTACCCCTTCGTGAAGAAGCGCGAGTGGTATGCCCTCCCGGTGGATGATCGCGGCCGGGCGATGCGCGAGCATGCCGAGATCGGCGGCCGCTTCGTCACGATTACGAACCACACGACGTACTCCTTCGGAATCGACGACCAGGAGTTCATGACCGCCTTCGAGTGCGAGGAGCCGGCGGACTTCCTCGAGCTGATGCTGACGCTCCGAGAGACCGAGGCGAGCCGCTACACGGAGCGCGACACGCCGATCTTCGTCGGCGAGGCCGCCCCGATTCGCTCGATCCTGGCGTCGCTCGACGGCGCCGGCGCCCGCATCGAGGCCGGCTAGCTCAGTAGCCGTAGGTGTGCTCGTCGCGCCACGCGCGGTACATGGCGAAGCCGGCGCCGACCAGGACGCCAAAGAAGACGAGCGCCTCGAGCCCGCCTTCTGGATAGGGCAGGAAGACGGAGGCGACGATGTTGACGAGCGCGAGCGCCGCACCTCCGTAGAAGACGACGCGCGTCCTTCTCGTCCACATGGCGATGTCCGCGCGGTTGCTCCGCCAGAACGAGTAGAGGAAGTAGCCGATAGCGACGAGGAAGGCGATGCGAAGGATCAGGAAGACGATCCCGAGCGCCAGCTCGAGCTGCAGCGCCGTGATCGCGACGGCGATCGCGACGATGATCAGGAAGCCGCGTGCCGTTCCCCCGAGCCGCATCAGACCCCGGTCGTATAGGCGCGGACCGAGAGCGCGGAGGCGACGAAGCTCGCACCGGCGAACCACGCGAGCCGGCGGCGCGGAACGGGCGGCGCGTAGAGCCAGGGTGAGAGGACGGCTATGAGCGCGAACGATCCGTAGGCGTAGTGCAGCTCATCAGGGTTTCGGCGCCCGTCCGAGAGGAGCAAAAGGCCGAGCGCCACCTGGGCGATGACCAGAGCCTGCGAGAGGGCCAGGAGGTGCGCGAAGAGGGCACCAGGGGGTCGCCCCCGCCGGTAGTAGACCGCCCCCCAGACCGCCGCCAGCAGGGTCGCAGCGATGACCAGGACGCCGTTCAGCGCGTGCAGGCCGAGCATCCGGCGGAGCGTACCTTGGCGGCTAGAGTCGGGTGAATGGTGGAAGAAGGCGCTGCCGCCCCAGACTTCGAGCTCGTCTCAGAGAGCGGCGAGACCGTCCGTCTGTCCGACCTCCGCGGCAAGCCGGTCGTCCTCTTCTTCTATCCCAAGGACGACACCCCCGGTTGCACCAAGGAAGTGTGCGGGTTCAGGGACGCGTACGACGTCTTCGAGGAGCGCGGCGCGATCATCCTCGGCGTCAGTCCCGACGACGCGGCTTCGCACCTCCGGTTCCGGGAGAAGTACTCGCTGCCGTTCACGCTTCTCGCAGACCCGGCCCACGTAGCCGCGGACGCGCACGGCGCCTGGGGCGAGAAGAAGAGCTACGGGAGGACGTCGATGGGCATCAAGCGCTCGAGGTTCGTGATCGCACCCGACGGAACGGTCGCGAAGGCCATGTACGACGTGAAGCCCGAGGGGCATCCCGAGCAGGTGCTCGCGGCTCTCCCGCCGGCCCAGGAGCTAGCTCTCTAAGCGTAGGCGCGCCGCAAGGCGTTCAGCTTCGAGCCACCGGTCCATGCGGTGGCGCAGATGAGAACAGCCGCGCCCGCAAGGATGAGAAGCGCCTGCGCGGCGACCGCGAACGAAACCGCCTCTGCGGTCGCAAAACCGCTTCCGATCAGAATTGCTGCACCCGCACCCGCCTGCGTGGCTGCACCGGCGGGAGCGATCGGAAGCGCGCCCGTTGCGGCCGCTCCACAGAGGAACGCGATCGCGACCGGAAAGGAGAGGTCGATTCCAAGGGCGCCGAGGAGGAGAAAGAGCCCCACCGCGCGAGCGAGCCAGGAGAACCCGACGAGAACAAATGCGTTCCAGGCCTCGCGGGGTGAGGTCGTCCGCGCGTTCACCCAGCGGACGATCCTGTACCTGAGGAGGCGTCCACTCGCGGCCATCCGCGGCAGGAATGTGATCAGGACACACGCCGCGAGCCCGGCGACGGCGACGATCCCCATCGCCATCCGCACAATGGCGGAGCCGCTCGAGGTTGCTGCGGCGGCAGATGCGAAGGGCAGAAGCGCCGCCGTGTCGACGAGGCCGAGCATGAAGAGCGAGAGACAGAGGGTTCCAACTCCTGAATGGCATCCGGGATACCGCCTGACGACCGCAATCCGCACAGCGTCGTCGAAGCGGCCGGGGAGAGCGGCGCCGGAGACGGAGGCGGCCCCACCGGCGGCTGCGAGCGCGAGCCGGGTCGGGCGGTCGTTCGGCGCGAAGAGCCGGTGCCAGCCATAAGCCTTGAACGCGTAGGCGAGCATGAAGAGGAGCCCGGAGCCGGTGACGAGGCGCCAGTCCGCGTCTGCGAGCGGCCAGCCCGACGAGGCGAAATGCTTCCCTGCCAGGACCGCCACGAGGACGGCACCGAGGGCGTAGGAGATGTTGAGGCTGAGGCGCACCGTTCTGCAACCCCATGCCCGGGCGAGGAGGGCCATACACCTCGAATCGGCCGCGAGGCCCGGTAGGTAGATCCTCGAACGAGGGACGGCAGAGCTACAGGTGCGCGGAGGGCGCGCGTACGAGAAGAGCGGTTTTCAGACAGCGAGGGCGCCTCAGGCGAGCGCCTCCGAGGTGAGCCCGGCCAGGCGGATGCCGATCGCGGGGGCGAACTTGAAGCCCTGGCCGCTGCAGGCGGACCCAACGATCAGCGGTCCGTGTCGCTCGAGAACGAAGCGGTCGTCCGCAGTCAATGTGTAGAGGCACGTCTCGGCACGGAGCGGCGCGGGCTTCGCTCCCGGGAACGTGCGCGAGACCCAGTCGGCGACGCAGTCAACGACGGCGCTGTCCGGATCGCCGGGCTGGTCCGGATCGACCACCGGCCCTGCGTGATGCAGCCCGGCCTTCAGCGTGTCGCCCCCGGCGTCGAGCGCGTACGGGGCGAGCCCTTCGCGGCGAAGCCCCCATCCGGCTGCGTCGGGCGAACGCCAGTCGATCACCGCAGGCGCGGGCCTGGGCCCCTGGTTGATGAAGTAGACGACCGTCTCGCGCGTGACCGTCAGGGGAAGGTTCACACCGGCGGTGGCAAGGAGCGGCGCAGCCCAGGAGCCGGCAGTTACGACGGCGGCCTGCGCATGGACAACGCCCTCTGCCGTCTCGACCCGCACCCCGTCGCCCCGCACATCGAGCGACAGCGCTTTCCTCCCCTCCGCCAAGTGCGCTCCGTGGCTCCGAGCGGACGAACCGAATGCAGCGAGCGACCGCTCCGCCCAGACGACGCCCCCGTCAGGCTGGTGCAGAACCCGTTCTGTTGCGACCACGAGTCCGAAGTGGTCCCGCACGTCCTCCGCATCCAGGACCTCGTAGCGAACGCCGCAGCTGGAGAGCACCGACGTCTGGCGCTCGAGGTCGCCGCCCACGTCGATGGAGCCGCGGGCCGCGACGAGCTCCGTGCCGGCTTCCCGCTCGAGCTCCCGCCAAAGCGGCAAAGCCTCCTGGGCGAGTTGCACGCGGTCCTCTTCCTCGTAGGCGAGCCGGAAAATGCGGCTGGACCCGTGGCTCGACCCGCGAGGGGTGCCCACGGCGTCCTGCTCGAAGACAAGCACGTCCCGGCCCGCCTGCGCAAGAGCCCGCGCCGCCGCCAGGCCCATGATCCCGGCTCCGATCACGACCACCTCGGGCTGTCCGGAGGGCACCTAGATCGCCCCGCTCATGATGAGAGTGCGGATGAGAGGACTTGAACCTCCACGCCCTTTCGGGCACACGGACCTGAACCGTGCGCGTCTACCAATTCCGCCACATCCGCGTGGCGCGGGGATTTTAGCGGCGGCGGCCGCCGGGCTCAGCGGCGAGGGCGGCCGTCGTGCTCCTCGATCACCGGCAGGCTTTCGAGGTCACGCTGGACGCTCGCCGCGAAGTCGTCGTCTCCGTCGCCCTGGACGACCGTGAGCTTCTCCTTCCGGCGCCTCCGGGAACGCACCCGCCGGGCATCGGCTCCGGCCACCGCCGTGAGGCGGGGCCACTCGGCCCCGATCACGAGCACAACGGCAGCCACGAGGAGAACGATCGCAAGGATCCCCACGCCCGAATTGTAGTAGCTCCACGAGCTCGGTTCGCTCGTTCGGGACTCATTTCCCTGCACCGACGTGCCGATATGTCCCTCATGTCACCGAACGTGCTCTTGCCGGTTCTGTTCGTGATGGCGTGGGCCACGATCGCAAGGGCGGTCCTGGTCTTCACGCAGAAGCTGCCGCCCACCTGCCCGCAGTGCTGGCGCCGCTACGAGCGCCGCCGTCTCGGCGAGCAGATCTGCGGCTGTCACCGCTCCGACTAGCTAGGGTCGAGCGAGCCGGCGTCGGCGCCGGTACCAGCGCGCCCCTTCCACGGCGGCTGCGATCCCGAACGCGATCACGAGCGCCAACACCAACCCCTTCCACGGCTCCTCCTCGAACGCCTTGCCGCCGAAGTAGCCGACCAGGGCCGCGTAGCTGCCCCAGATGAGCCCGGCAGCGAGGTCGAACGGGATGAACTTCCGCCAGGGCATCTCGAGCATGCCCGCGGCGAGGGTCACGGCGGTGCGCCCGCCAGGGATGAAGCGCGCGATCACGATCAGGTATCCACCGCGCTCCTGCAGCGTCCGCTCCGCCCAGTCCAACCGCTTGCGCTTCTCGCCCGCAAAGAGCTTCCGCTGCACCCAGTGGCCCGCGAAGCGACCGACCGTGAATGAGGTCGTGTCTCCGACGAAGGCTCCGAGCGCCGCGGCCAGGATGATCAGAGGCAGGACGAGATCGCCGCTCGCAGCGATCACCCCGGCGGCGATAACCGACGTCTCGCTCGGCACCAGCGGGAAGACCGCGTCGAGTGCCGCGACCGCGAAGATGAAGACGTAGGTCCAGTTGGAGCCCGAGATGTGGTCGGTGAGAGACTCGAACACGGCGCTTCGAGGTTAGGGGAAGAGGTCGCGCTCCGTAGGCATGATCAGGTCGCGGGCCGACCCCGCTCCCGCCGGGGGATCGAAGCCGCGTACGAGCGCGGCCGGGATGCCTCTAGCCTTGCCCATCACGAGCTCGGCGGCGCCTGCCAGCTCGTCGGCCACCGCGACGAGGGTGGACTGCAAGCGGTAGCCGCGCCGGTCGGAGGTACCGCGCAGATCCAGCAGAGGCGTGAGCCCGGCGACACCGATCGCTACGTCCGTCGTCCCCTGGCGCCACGCCCGTCCGAACGAGTCGCTCACGATCACGGCCGGGGCGATGCCGAAACGGATGCCGAGGCCGTCCCGCAGGGCCCGGGCCGAAGCGTCGGGATCCACAGGCAGGAGCACCACGGTGCCCTCTTCGGGTGCATTCGAGCGGTCGACGCCCGCGCTCGCGCAGACGAATCCGTGCGCGGTCTCGGCGATCACGAGCTCCTCGCGCCGGCGGCGCACGCTGCGGGCCTCACGGAGAATCACGCCCAGGTAGTCGTCCGTTCGCTCGACGCGGCCCTCCGCCTTCGAGACGACCTTCTGGGCCACGACCAGGACATCGCCCGTTTCGGGCCCGCCCACGGCCGCCAGAGCATCGCCGAGGAGGCCGAGCAGATCGTCTCCGGGGCCTACTTCCGGGATGCCCGGAAGGGGCAGAATCCGAAGGCCGTCCTGATCAACCGGGCCGCTCACCCGTCGAGCCCGGTGATCCGCACGCCGGCGTTCACCTTGTAGGTGCGATTGACGTTCAGGAGAACGGCCGTCAGCGGCTCCAGCCAGCGCGCCACCTCGAGGCGGCCAGCATCGACCGCTCGACCCGCGACGAGCCGGTCTGCAAGGCCCGCCACGATCGCCTTCGCCTCCGGATCGTCCCCAGCGAGCAGTACGTCCTCGTCGAGGGGGGCGTCGGACCGGGCGAGAAGCTTCGCGCTGATCGTATGGAAGCCGGCGACGACGATCGACGCGGGCGCGGTTCGCTGGGCGATCTCCGCCAGCGAGATCGGTCCCGGCTCGGCAGCCGGCTTCCCGTCGCGAAAGACGATGGGCGCCGCGACGCTGACGATGATCCTGCCCGCAAGCCGTTCGCGGATCCCCTGCACGGTTTCCTCTACGGCGCCCGGCGGAACTGACAGAAAGGCGAGATCTGCCGACTGGCATGCGACCGCGTTCGGAACGAGCTCCCCGCGCGGGTTCCGCGACCCCAGCACAACCTCTTCCCCGAGGGCTCGGAGCCGGACCGCAAGCCCGCGCCCGAAATCGCCGCTTCCGCCAACGATTGCAATCCTCACGTGAGCGCGTCCACCACGCCTTGGCCGATCTCCTCCCGTTCGAGGGGGTCAACCATAACCGTGGGCACGACGACCGCCCGCAGGCCCAGCGCCTCGACCGCAGGAGCAAGTGCTTCGTCGGCCGGGTCGAGGACGAACGCCGAGACGAGCTCGGCGTAGATACGCGCAATTCCCAGTGCGCTTGGCTCGTGGCCGAGGCCGCTCAACATCTGGGCCAGCGGCCCGCGCAACGCGCGACCACCGACGATCGGCGAGACGGCGGCAGCGTCCGCCCGTCGCGTCGCCACCGCAGCGCGGATACCAGGTACGGCCAGGATGGGGTCGATGGAGACGAACGGGTTCGAGGGCGCGATCAGAACGTGATTCGCCGTGGCTAGGGCGTCAAGGGCACCCGGGGCCGGGCTCGTGGCGTCTGCGCCGTCGAAGCGGACACCGAGCACCGGATCTGCGTGTTTACGGCCCACGAACCAGGTCTGGAAGTCGAGCTCACCCGCCTCGGTGGCCACCATCGTCCTGACACGCTCGTCGGAAGCTGGGAGCAGGCGGGTCTCCACACCGAGCGCGGCGGCCAACCGAGCCGTGACCCTGGAGAGGGGCTCCCCGGAGCGAAGCGCGGACGTCCGAACCAGGTGGAGCCCGATGTCCCGGTCCCCGAGCGTGAACCACGACTCGGCCCCGAGGCGCTGCGCGGTGGCGAGCGCGTTCGTGGTCTCGTCGCGGACGCCCCAACCTCGCTCCTCATCGAGCAGGCCGGCGAGCGTATAGAGGACCGTGTCGAGATCCGGGGAGACCTGGAGCCCCAGAAACTCGAGGTCGTCTCCGACGTTCACGATCGCTGTGACCCCGGAGGGTCCAACCGCCCGCGCCAGGGCGTCGACCATTCGCGACCCGCCGAGACCACCGCAGAGCACCGCAAAGTCAGGCATGTAGGCTCACTGAATGCTCGCGATCGTGCCGGTCAAAGGCCTGAACGGGGCAAAGACGCGACTCGTCCCGCTCCTCTCCCCGGACGAGCGGGCGGAGCTGGTACGGGGCATGCTCGCCGCGGTCCTCGCGGCCTGTGTGGAAGCCAAATCCGTCACGGGCACCCTCGTGGTCACACCGGAACCGGAGCTTGCTCCCGACGGCGTCGAGATCCTCTTGGATGCTGGCGAGGGGCATGCCGCGGCCCTGGCGTCCGCTCTCAACGATCGTCGTGCCGCGAACGGGGGTCTGGTGGTGATGGCCGATTGCCCATTCGCGACAGGCCGTTCGCTCGACCGCCTCGTGGAAGCTGCGGCTCCGGTCGCGCTCGTGCCGGCGCTCGATGGCGGCCTGAATGCCCTGGCACTGTCGAGCCCAAGTCTCTTCCAGCCCGTGTTCGGAGTGCCGGATGCGGCAATGCGAACCATCGAGCGCGCGCGAGCCGCAGGCTTTGAGCCCGCGGTGGTCGACGAGCCCGGGCTCGCGTTCGACGTCGACCGCCCCTTTGACCTGAAGCGGTTTCACGACGGAATCCTCTCACGCGCCGGAGCGTGCGCTTGACGGAGACCGCCCGGCTGCTGTCCTCCCCGCTCGACGACCTGCTCGCCGAGGCGCAGATGCTCCGGGCCTCCGGCTCCGGCCGCGTGATCACCTATTCGCCAAAGGTGTTCATCCCGCTGACGAAGCTCTGCCGGGACGTTTGCCACTACTGCACGTTCGCCCAGCCCCCGCGGCGCGGGGAGCGCGCCTATCTGACGCCGAATGAAGTGCTCGCGGTCGCGAGAGAAGGCGCCGCCGCAGGCTGCCACGAAGCGCTCTTCACGCTCGGGGACAAGCCCGAGCTGCGCTACCGGGTCGCGCGCGAGGAGTTGGCCGAGCTCGGGTGCCGGACCACGATCGAGTACCTCGCCCGAATGTGTCGCCTCGTCCTGGAGGAGACGGGACTTCTGCCCCACCCCAACCCGGGTGTCATGACGACGGAGGAGCTGGCGCTGCTGCGGACCGTGTCGGTCTCGCAGGGAATCATGCTGGAGACCTCCTCGGAGCGGCTCTCGGCGAGGGGCGGCCCTCACTATGGCTCCCCGGACAAGGTGCCGGCCACACGGCTCGAAACAATCGCGGCAGCCGGCCGACTCAGGATCCCTTTCACGACGGGCATCCTGATCGGCATCGGCGAGACGCGGGAGGAGCGCCTCGAGGCGCTCCTGGCGATCCGCACGCTGCACGAACGCCATGGCCACATCCAGGAGGTGATCGTCCAGAACTTCCGTGCGAAGTCCGGGACGAAGATGGCGGCTCATCCCGAGCCGGCGCTCGAAGAGCTCCTCTGGACGGCGGCCGCAGCGCGAATCCTGCTTGGGCCCCACATGAACGTCCAGGCCCCGCCCAACCTCTCGTACGAGGAATTCCCGAGGCTCCTCGACGCGGGCATCAACGACTGGGGCGGCATCTCGCCGGTGACGATCGACCACGTGAACCCGGAGGCGCCTTGGCCCGAGGTTGAGCGTCTGCGCGCGGCGACGGAGTCGCGCGGGCTCGAGCTCATCCCCCGGTTGCCGGTCTATCCCGAATACGCGCGCCATCCGGAGCGGTGGTGCGACGAGAACGTTGCTCCGCATGTGCTCCGTGCGAGCGACGCGGACGGGCTGGCTCGAGCCGATCCCTGGACGGCCGGAGCGGCCATGTCCCTCCCGGCGTGGGCCGCCTCGGCTGACTCTGGTAGCCCCGGCCTCCTCCCCGAGTCGATCGTAACGACGAGGGTCGTGCGCGGGCGAAACGGAAGCGTGCCGAAAGCGTCACGCCTGCTCACGGATGCGCTCGCCAAGGTTCGCGCGGGGCGCGACCTGGAGGAGGACGACGTCACAGCACTGTTTGCAGCGCGTGGCCGTGACCTCGGCGCCGTGCTTCGCGCCGCCGACGAACTGCGAAGAGAGGTCTGTGGCGACACCGTCTCGTACGTGGTGACGCGGAACGTCAACTACACGAATGTCTGCTACTTCCGCTGCGGCTTCTGCGCCTTTTCGAAGGGGAAGCTCGCTGCAAACCTCCGTGGCGCCCCCTATGTCGTGCCGATCGAAGAGATCGTGCGCCGCGCCCGGGAGGCCTGGGACCGGGGCGCGGTCGAGATCTGCCTTCAGGGCGGGATCCACCCCGCCTTCACCGGGGAAACCTACGCGGAGATCTGCGCCGCCGTGAAACGGGAGCTGCCGGACCTCCACGTCCACGCGTTCTCGGCCCTCGAGATCTGGCAGGGCGCAGCGACCCTCGGGCTGCCGCTCGCCAAGTACCTCGAGCGGCTCCGCGACCTCGGCCTAGCCTCCTTGCCGGGCACGGCAGCGGAGATCCTGGATGACGACGTCCGGCGCGTGCTCTGCCCTGACAAGGTGAACACGGCTCAGTGGCTCGAAGTGCACGACGCTGCCCACCGGGTCGGGCTGCGCTCCACGACGACGATCATGTTCGGGTCTGTGGAGGGGCCGCGAAGCTGGGCCCGCCACCTGCTCCGACTCCGCGACCAGCAGCGCCTGACCGGCGGGTTCACGGAGTTCGTTCCGCTTCCCTTCGTCCACATGGAAGCTCCGATCTTCCTGAAGGGGAAGGCCCGCCCGGGCCCGACCTTCCGCGAGGCCCTCCTCATGCACGCCGTCGGCCGACTGGCGCTGCATCCGACCATCACGAACATCCAGGCGTCCTGGGTGAAACTCGGCGTGGCCGGCGCCCAGGCCGCGCTTCGTGCAGGAGCGAACGATCTCGGCGGGACGCTCATGAACGAATCGATCTCACGGGCAGCGGGAGCCGAGCACGGCCAGGAGATGCCACCGGAGGAGATGGAGCGTGCGATCGGCGCTCTGGGCCGAACGCCTCGGCAGCGCACGACGCTCTACGGCACGCCGCACCCGGAGCGAACGAGTCTCTCCTACGGCGCTGCGCCCCTCGTCGAACCCGTCAACCCCGGCGTCAGCGAGGCCGGGCTGCGACGGCCTGCTCGGCTCGTCCGGCCCGGCCTCGCGTCAGCTGCGCGCTAATTCCTGGCTAGTACCAGCGCCCGCGGGCGAAGCCGCCGAACGCGATGAGGCCGATCAGGGTGATGATCAGGCCGATCCAGAAGCTCCACACGAGCATCAAGATGATCCCGACGATCACGAGGATCCCTCCCACGCTAATTCCGCCCATGCCTCCTCCGTTCCCGCCGGAACCCGGCGATTGTGACCACGCCCCCGTACCCGGTTCGAGCCTGAGCCACGCTTCCCTTCGAGCGTGCTCTGCCGCTTAGGCTGAGACGGCCGTGCGGCTCGCCCCGAGCTGTTCTCCGAACCGAGCCCGATTGACGAACTGGCCGACGCCGGGCTGTGCCACGAGGTCGCCGTCCTCCACGAGCACCTGGCCGCGCAGGAGCACGACCTCGGGCGAGCCCGTCACTTCCGTGCCCTCGTAGAGGTTGTAGTCCACCTTCGTGTGATGCGTGGAGGCGGAGATCGTGTGGCGCTTCTCGGGATCGAAGACGACGATGTCCGCGTCGGACCCCACCGCGATCGTGCCCTTCCGCGGGTAGAGACCGAAGAGCTTTGCCGGGTTCGTACAGAGAAGCTCGACCATGCGGTTCAGTGAGATCCGGCCGGCGCGCACGCCGAACTCGTGGATCATGTGAAGGCGGTTCTCGAGCCCCGGGCCTCCGTTCGGAATCTTCGAGAAGTCGTCCTTGCCGAGCGACTTCTGCCCGTCCCAGAGGAACGCGCAGTGGTCCGTCGAGATGACGGAGAGCACGTTCGTCCGCACCGCGTTCCAGAGGAGCTCCTGGTTCTCCTTCGCCCGCGGAGGTGGCGTATACACATACTTCGCGCCTTCGAAATCGGGGCGCTCGAGGAACGTGTAGTCGACGAAGAAGTACTGCGTGCACGTCTCACCGTGGACGTTCCAGCCCTTGTCGCGCGCGATCTGGATTGGCTCGATCGCTTCCTGGCACGACACATGCACGACGTAGAGCGGCGACCCAGCGACGCGAGCAAGCTGGATCGCCCGGTTCGTCGCCTCCCCTTCGGTCTCGGGTGGTCTTGTGAGAGCGTGGTACTTCGGCTCGGTCTTCCCCTCCGCAAGCGCCTGCTTGACGAGGACATCGATTGCATCACCGTTCTCGGCATGCACCATGACGAGCGCGCCTGTCTCGGCGGCAACCTCCATCGTGCGGAAGAGCGTCTCGTCGTCGACCATGAGAGCGCCCTTGTAGGCCATGAAGAGCTTGTACGACGTGATTCCCTGATCCGGGAGTGACGCCAGCTCTTCGAGCGAGCCACCCTCGCGGAGATCGGTGACCGCGATGTGGAAGCCGTTGTCGATCAACGCCTTGCCTTCGCGCTTCGCATGCCACGCTTCGAGCGCCTCGCCGAAGCTCTGGCCCTTCCCCTGGATGCAGAAGTCGACGTGGCACGTCGTCCCGCCGAACGCCGCAGATCGCTGGCCGGACTCGAAGTCGTCAACGGTGACCGTGCCGCCGAATGGCATGTCCAGATGCGTATGCGGATCGACGCAACCAGGCAGCACATACTTTCCGGCGGCGTCGATCGTCTTGTCGGCCGGGATGTCGAGCGACTCTCCGATCAGGGCGACGCGCTCGCCTTCGACGTAGACGTCGCCGACGTAGTCATCGCCCGCTGTCACGATGCGCCCGTTCTTGATCAGCACCGACATTCCGCTACCTCCCTGGTCGGGACGAGCTCCCGGGGCGACGCAACCGCCCCGGGAGCCCCGCCCGTCTACTCGCCTCCGACGGTGACCTCCACGTCCTCCTTCTCGTAGTCCTCGCCCTTGGCATCCTCGTCGATGCCTTCGTGCGCTGCCTCGGCGAGGTCGGTCCGGTACGCGTCCTCGTCCGGCGGTTCCTTGACCACGTCGAGGTCGACCGCGATGTCGGCCGTCTGCTCGTAGGCATCCTGGTTCATGATTCCGATCCCCTCGGGCGACGGCCACACGAGAGCGTTGATCTCGTTCAGCTGCCAGCGCTGATGGCCCTCCGGCAATGTCGGACCGTTGTCGAGCACGATCTGTAGGCACTCCTCCAGGTTGTCGCGGCAGAAGATCCAACCGCGGAACGATGCCCGCAGGAATCGAGTTGCGATGTCCTGATTGGCCTCGTCCGCGATCCAGTCGCCCCGAACAAAGATGCCGTCCTCCAGCATCGCAGTGCCTGCGTCCTCCATCGAGATCACGTTCAGGTCGTCGAGGGTGTAGGGCTTACCAGTGTCAGGGTTCTGCTGCTCCAGCACCTGCGCCAGTTCGTTGTACGTCATGGCCGCGGCGGCGTCGACTTCCCGGTTCAGGAAGAGGTCCATCGTGAACGGTTGGTCGACGATCGTCACTTCGTCCGGATTCTCATGGTCGATGCCGTTCTTGGTCAGCGCCGCGAAGAGCTCGAACTGGTTCCCACAGCACCAGACGCCGACCTTCTTGCCCTTCATGCCGGCGATGTCCGTGATGCCGGTGTCCTTGTGCGTGATCTCGAGCATCGCACTCCGCTGAAAGACCTGGGCGATGTTCACGAGATCCGAGCCCTGATCGCGTGAGGAGAGGAGGCTCGGCAGCCAGTCGATCCCGAACTCTGCCTGGCCGCCCGCGACGACCTGCTCCGGCGTGATGTCGGGCCCGCCCGGGAGGATCTCAACATCGAGGTTCTCCTCCTCGTAGTAACCCTTCTCCGCGGCGGCGTAGTAGCCCGCGAACTGGGACTGGGTCACCCACTTGAGCTGGAGCTTCACGCTGGCGCGCTCGGCCCCGCCATCGCCCGACGTAGCGGTGTCCCCGCTCCCGCTCGAGCTGCCCTCGTCGTCGCCTCCGCAGGCGGCGAGCGCGAGGAGCGCCGCCGCAGCCAGGACGACGAACCACAACCATCGTCTCCTCATTTCTTCTCCCTTCGTGCCTTGTTTGTCATCACGTTTCGAGCGCCGACGGATAGCGGCGCATGACGAGCTTCTCCGCGAGCACGATCGCCAGGTAGAACGCGACGCCGAAAAGGCTCGCAACGACAATCGCTGCCCAGGCTTGCTCGAAGAGGAAGAGCGCCGCGGAGTTCTTGATCACGACACCGAGGGCCTCGCGCGACCCGCCGAAGTACTCGCCAACCACCGCCCCGATCATGGACAGGACGCTCGCAACCTTCAACCCGGTGAAGAGGAAAGGGAGCGAAGTGGGGATCCGCACACGCCGAAAGATCTCCCATTCACCGGCCGCGTACGAGCGCATGAGCTCGATCGAGGAAGGACGCACCGAGGTGAGGCCGCGCAGCGCATTCACCATCACCGGGAAGAAGCAGATGATGGCGGCGATCGCCATCTTCGACGCCGGGTTCAAGAGGCCGAACCAGTTGTTCATGATCGGCGCGAACGCAATGATCGGGACGGCGTTCGCCGCGATCGCATAGGGCATGAGCGCTCCGCCCAGGCTGCGCCACCGCGCCAGTGCCAAGGCGGCCAGGATGGCGAACCCAGAGCCGATGACGAAGCCGCCGAGCGCCTCGCGGAACGTGAAGAGCCCGGCATTCCAGAGCTCGCCCTTCCGTTCGTTCAGGGTCTCGAGGATGGCCGAAGGGGGCGGCAGGAGGAACCGCTGGATGTCGAGCCCGCGCACGAGCCCCTCCCACGCGACGACGCCGACCACGAGAACGACGAGCGCCGGCAGCCAGTCGCGGGCGCCCCGCCCGATGTGGCTGACGATGCCCCTCGGGACGGGCTGAACGCCCGCGCTCGTGGCACTCATGTCGCCGACTCCGCGATCCGGTCCGGGCCGCCCGGGAGCCCGCCGACTGCCCGAAGGTGCTCACGGACCTCGGTGACCAGCTCGAAGAAGCGCGGCTCCTCCCGGGACTCTGCACTCCGCGGCTGCGGCAGGTCGACCTCGACGACGCCCGCGATCCGCCCCGGCCGGGCCGACATGACGACGACACGCGTCGAGAGGAAGACGGCCTCCGGAATCGAGTGGGTCACGAACACGATCGTCGATTTGGAGCGCTCCCAGATCTGCAGGAGCTCCATGTTCAGCCGTTCGCGCGTCATCTCGTCGAGGGCGCCGAAGGGCTCGTCCATGAGCAGGATCGCCGGGTCGAACGAAAGCGCGCGCGCGATCGAAACCCGTTGCTGCATCCCGCCCGAGAGTTGCCAGGGATGGTGGCTCTCGAACCCCGTCAGCTCGACGAGCTCCATCAGCTCTCGCACGCGCGCGGCGCGTTTCGCACGATCCCACCCCAGCATCTCGAGCGGGAGGGCGATGTTCTTCGAGACGGTGCGCCAGTCGTAGAGGACGGCGTCCTGGAAGACGATTCCGTAGTCGCGGTCGAGCCGCGCCTGGTGCGCAGCCTTCCCGTTCACGAAGGCTTCGCCCCGCGTCGGCTGGACGAGGTCGCCGATGACGCGAAGCAACGTGGACTTCCCGCAGCCCGACGGACCGATCAGCGAGACAAATTCGCCCGGGTTGACCTCGAGGTCGATGTCCTCGAGCGCCCGCACCTCGCCGAAGTCTTTCGTCACTCCACGGATCCGGACTGCGGGCTCGCCGCTCGTCATGCCACGTTCTCCGGGGCCCGGCGGACCACGAGGCGCTCCGCGAGCGCGACGGCACCGAAGAAGACGATGCCGAGCAGGGACGCGGCGATGATCGTTGCCCAGAGACTCGGCGGCGAGGAGAGGTAGTACTGGTTGAAGTTCAGGATCGCACCCCCGAGCCCGCCCTGGATCGACGACGGCAGCTCCCCGATGATCGCGCCGACGACGCTTGCCGTCGCCGAGACCTTGAGCGCCGTGAAGAAGTACGGCATCGAGGCCGGGACGCGCACCTTCCAGAGCACGGCCCACTTGTTGGCTGCGTACGAGCGCATCAGCTCGAGCGCACTCGGGCTTGCCGACAGCAGCCCTCGCAGCGTGTTGATCGTGACCGGGAAGAACGTGAGGTAGGCCGCGATCACGGAGACCGCAAACGATCCCTTCTGCAGCCAAACGACCACCATCGGCGCGATCGCGAGGATCGGAATCGTCTGCGAGGCCACGATGAACGGGAGGAGACCCCGCTCCAGAACCCGCGAGTGCGCAAGGAGGACGGCAAGCACGAAGCCGGCCACCGCTCCCATCACGAAGCCGAGAAGCGCTTCCTTGGCAGTAAAGAGGGCTGCATCCCAGAGGACGCTGATCAGGAGCGGGCCGTTCCGGCGCGACGGCTCGAAGAACTGGCCGAGCATGTCGTGGATGTGCGGCATCGTCCGGTCGTCCGGGTGGAACTGCCCGATGCGGAGGCCGGATGCCTCTCCGAGCACGCGGAAGGCCTCCCAGCAGCCCCAGAGGGCGCCGACGACGAGGACGAAGATCAGAGCCTGGCGCGCCGAGCCGGCGCACGTCGGGACGGTGCATCGGTATTCCTTACCACACTTTGGCGGCCGGACGATGACGGGCTAAGCTCGGACCGCCATGCCTCTGGACCCACGCCGCACCGTCGACGAGCTCCGCGAGCTCAGGGAGCTGACGGGAAACGATGACGGCGCCCAGCGCGTCGCCTGGACCGAGACGTGGGCGAAGGCCCGCGACTGGCTCCGAGGCAAGCTGGAAGGGGTCGGAGCAGAGGAGAACGTTGACGCCGCCGGCAATCAGTGGTTCACGCTCGGCGGCGAAGGCGAGCGGGCTCTCCTGATCGGGGGTCACATCGACTCGGTGCCGAACGGCGGCTGGCTCGACGGATGCCTGAACGTCCTCGCCGGCGTCGAGGTTCTCCGCCGGATCGCCTCGGAGGGGCCTCCGCCGGTCACCGTCCGGCTCGTCAACTGGGCGGACGAGGAGGGCGCGCGCTTCGGCCGCTCCCTCTTCGGCTCGAGTGCCGCCGCGGGATCGATGGCAGACCAGGCCGAGCTTCGGCGGCGGCGTGATGCCAACGGGATTGCGCTGCCGGACGCCCTCGCCGATCACGGCGTCGACCTCGACCGGGCGCTCGAGGCCCGGGCCGAGCTCGCGACGGCGGCCGCCTACCTCGAGCTCCACATCGAGCAGGGGCCGGTGCTCGAGTCGATGGAGCTCCCCCTCGGCGTCGTGCTCGGAACGTTCGGTGTCGAGCGCCACCAGGTGACCTTCAAGGGCCAGGCGGCCCACGCCGGCTCGACTCCGATGGACAAGCGCCGGGACGCCCTTGGAGCGGCGTCGAAGCTCGCGCTCGAGATCCGGGAGATCGCGAAACGGACGGGGGACGGCGCAGTCTGCACAATGGGCAGCGTCATCACGAAGCCGGGAATCGTCACCTCCGTGGTCGAGACAGCCGAGTGCCTCCTCGACCAGCGCCACCTGAACGAAGGGAAGCTCGCGGGCATGCTGGCGGAGGCGAAGGACGCGGGCGGGCGGTTTGCAGCCGAAGAGGATGTCGGGGTCGAGTGGGAGCGCGTCTGGGCCATCGAGCCGATCCTCTTCGACGAGGAGCTGATCGAGCTCGCGGATTCGGCGATCCGGGAGGTCGCGGAGACGTCGCACCGCCTGCCGAGCGGCCCTCTCCACGACGCCGCCGAGGTGGCCCGCGCAGGCGTGCCGACCGTGATGCTTTTCGTCCAGAGCCTGCGCGGCCTCTCACACACGAAGCTCGAGGACACGAAGCCCGAGCATCTCGAGCTCTCGGTCGAGGCACTCGACCGCCTGGCTTCGAAAACGATTGACCGGCTCGCAGCGGGGTCTGGCTAGGGATCCAGCCGGCGGAGCGCCGGATAGAGAGCGCGGAAGCGCTCGTAGCCGGACGCATACACCTCCACCCACTCGGGCTCGGGCTCGATCGTGTCGACCGCCTTCACGCACGCCGCCACGGCCTCGTGCACGTCGGCAAAGCTCGCGGCGGCGACGCCCCCGAGCAGCGCCGCTCCGTAGGCCGCCCCCTCTTCGACCGCGGTTTTCTGGAGCGGGAGACCGAGGACCGACGCGACGATCCTGAGCCAGAGCGAGCTTCGCGAGCCGCCGCCCGAGACCCGCCCGACCTCGGCCTCGACGCCGATCGCAGCAAGCAGCTCGAGCGAGTCGCGCAGTCCGAACGCGACCCCTTCGAGAACGGCACGCGCGAGGGCCCCGCGGTCGTGGCGCTGCTGGAGCCCGATGAAGGCTCCGCGGGCATTCGGGTCGGCGTGCGGCGTCCGCTCGCCGGACAGGTACGGCAGGAACGTGAGCCCTTCGACGCCCGGCCCCCAGCGCTCCGCCTCGGCGACCAGGGCGCCGTAGTCCCCTCCGGGCGCTGCGACGTCACTCAGCCAGCGCAGCGACCCGGCCGCGGACAGCATCACGCCCATCGCATGCCAACCGCCGGGGACGGCGTGACAGAACGCGTGCACCCGCCCCTGCTCGTCCGCCTTAAAGCTCGGGAGGGCCGCGAAGACGACGCCCGACGTCCCCAGCACGACCGAGATCGGGCCGGGACGGTCGACGCCCACGCCGATTGCGCCGGCCGCCTGATCCCCCGCTCCGGCCGCGACGGGCACTCCGTCCTGCGTCTCCCCCGACACCTCGGGCGACTCGAGCAATCGCGGCAGCCACTCGGCGGGAAGATCCAGCGCGGCCAGGACCTCCTCGCTCCAGCGCCGATGCGGGACGTCCAGGAGCAGGGTCCCCGACGCGTCGGCCATGTCGGTCGCGCGCTCGCCGGTCAGGCGCAAGCGCACGTAGTCCTTCGGCAGAAGAACGTGCGCGATCCGGCCGTAGACCTCGGGCTCGTGGCGTGCGAGCCAGAGGAGCTTCGGCGCCGTGAACCCTGTGAGCACGCGGTTTCCGGTCAGCGCGAGGATCCGCTCGAGCCCGATCCGGGCCTCGATCTCGGCGCACTCGGCGGCCGTCCGCTGGTCGTTCCAGAGGATCGCCGGGCGCAACACGCGATCCCCGGCGTCGAGCACGACGAGCCCGTGCATCTGGCCCGAGAGGCCGATGCCGGCGATCTCCGGGAGGTCCAACGCGCCCAGAACGTCCCGCGTCGCCCGCCACCAGTCCTCCGGATCCTGCTCGGACCACCCGGGTCGGGGAGTCGAGAGGCCGTAGCCACGCTCGGCGCGGGCAAGCACCTCGCCGTCGGGCGAGACGGCGATCGCCTTGACGCCGGTCGTCCCGACGTCGAGGCCGACGAGTGCCGTCACTCGCCCCCGAGCGCCCCGTAGACGAGCTCGTACGCCCGCACCGCGTCCTTCTGCATCTGCGCCTCCTTGAGCGCTCCGTCGTCGATCTTGGCGGCAACGCCGTCGATGAAGCGCCAGTGCAGCACGGAGCGGCGCGCGGCGGCGATCGCGTCCTCGGTGTACGGGTAGAGATCGAAGCCGAGCCGCTCCCCGTTTTGCCCGTAACCGGCCCGCCGGAACTCGACCGCCAGCTCGAGCGTCTCCATGAACGCGGTCGCCCCGACCATGTTGTCGTCGTCGAACGTCCCCCAGCCGGAGTTTGCGTGCTGGTGCCCGAGCAGGCCCTCCGCCGCCAGAAGCGCCGCGTACTCGGCGAGGTTTTCCCCGTTCATGATCAGGTGCTGCCAGTCCATGTTGACCTTCACGTTGTCGAGCCCCTGCGCCCGCAGCTTGTGGATGACGTGGAGGGTCATACCGACGTTCCCCATCATGATCTTCATCGCCGGCTCGGAGTTCTTGTGCTCGAGGAAAAGCAGGATCCCGCGGTCCTTGCACCGCTGCGCGGCCTGGCCGATCCCGTCGACGAGCCACTCCCAGCTCTCCTTGTACGGAGTCTGAAACGGGTAGTTGTAGCCCTCGATTCCGGGCCAGATGATGAAGTGGGCGCCGAGCGCACCGGAGAAGTCGATCGCCGCGAGCGTCCGCTTGACTGCCTCGGCACGCGTCGCATCGTCCGGAGACACGAGGCCGCCGCGGCTGAACCGCGGGTCGAGGTGGAGCCCGGTCGCCATGCAGTAGACGTCGTGGTCGCCGAGCACCGCTCGCACGTCCTCGAGGTTCTCCTCGTTCAGCTCCTGCGGGTAGTGGAACTCGTAACCGTCGATGAGGTCGCCGAGCCCCTCGACAGCGCGCCGCACGCGGTCCGCGGTCGACTCGCCCGCATACTCGGGCTTGTAGCCGCCGGGAACGAACCGCGTCACCATCGGGCCGAGCGCCCAGATGCCCAGACTCGTCTTCAGGCCGTTGCTCATGTCCCTCCTCGGTAGTCGCCCAGGATGGTCGTGAATTCGATCAGGTTTCCGAACGGGTCCCGGGAGAAGAAGCGCGGCCGGTTCGGAATCGCCTCCTGATCGGCTGTCTCGATCCCCGCCTGTTCGAGGCGGGAGCGCAGTTCGCCCAGCTCGTCGACCTCCAGGCAGAAGTGCCGCCGCGCGCGCGGGTCCGGCGTGACCTCATCGGGCAGGAAGTGGAGCTCGAGCTCGTCTGCACCCGCACCGAACCAGACGAGCTCGAGGTGCGCGATCGTCACAGGGACGGGCTTCTCGCTCAGGCCGAGCAGCTCGCCGTAGAAGGAGCGAACGTCGTCCTGCCGACCGCGCGGGTAGGGCAACGAGACGTGCTGGAGCCTTCGCACCGAGAGCGACGCTAGCCCACTGTTGACAGCAATTGCAAGAACGCCGTAGGTTCTTCGTACCTTCGTGAAGGCTTCCGCGCGAAAACGAAAGCTTCTTGCGTGAGCGCTCCCCCGGCCTCCGTGAGCGGACTGATCGACGAACTTCGGGAAGCCGTCGACCCCGCAGCCGTCTCCACCGACCCTGCTCGTCTGGACGAATGTTCCGCGGATGCGTACTGGAAGGCGATCGCGGCGCGAGCCGCCGGAGATCCGCTCGGGCGCCCTGATGTCGTCGTGAGCCCGTCCTCCGAGCAGGAGATCGCGGCTGTCCTACGGATCGCAAACGATCACCGGATCCCGGTCGTCCCGCGCGGGGGTGGATCGGGGACGCAGGGCGGCGCAGTCCCCGTTGCAGGCGGCATCGTGCTCGACCTGAGCCGGCTCGACCGGATTCTTGCCGTCGACGAGGAGTCACTGACGGTGACCGCTGAGGCCGGGGTGAACGGGAAGCGCCTCGAGAGCGAGCTCAACGAGCGGGGGCTCATGCTCCCGCACTATCCGGCGTCGGCAGAGTGGGCGACCGTCGGTGGCTATGTCGCCGCCCGTGGCTCGGGCGTTCTCTCGACGCGTTATGGAAAGATCGAGGACCTCGTCCTCTCGCTCGGAGTCGTAACGCCGACAGGCGAGGCAATCGAGACACTCCCGGTGCCGCGGCATGCGGCCGGCCCTGAGCTGACCCAGCTCTTCATCGGATCGGAAGGGACACTCGGTGTTGTCACGCGAGCGACACTCCAGCTAGCCCGACTCCCCGCGCACCGCCGCTTCGAGGCCGTCGCATTCTCAGGCGTCGAGCCCGGGGTCGCAGTCGTGCGCGAAGCGCTTGCAGTCGGGCTCCGCCCCTCGGTCGTCCGGCTCTACGACGAAGTCGCCACCCGGACGACGCTGGGGCCGGTCGTCGAACGCAAGCTGGACGGGGTCTGCACCCTTCTCTGCTTCGAGGGCGAGTCGACCGTCGCGGATGCCGAGGCAGAGGCATTTCTCGGGCTCGTACGCCTGGCTGGAGCCGAGGTGCTCGAGCCCGGGCTCGGCGAGCTCTGGTGGAAACGTCGATACGACTTCTACCACCCGCCCCACCACCCGGAGCTGCCTGCGGTGTGGGGGACGATCGAGGCCACGGCGACGTACGCGCGCCTGCTCGACGTCTACCGTGCGGTTCGGGCAGCGGTCGAGCCGTACGAGCGAAGTGCAGGCCTCAAACTGAAGACGCACTTCAGCCACTGGTATCCCTGGGGAGCCATGATCTACGGCCGCTTCGTCATTCCGGAGGGCGGCCCTGACGCTGTCGAGCTCCACGACGCGCTCTGGGACGACGCCGTCGAAGCGATCCTGGCTGCGGGCGGCGTCATGAACGACCACCACGGAGTCGGTCTCAAGCTCGGGCACCACATGCCCACGCAGTGGGGAGCTGCGTTTGAAAGCCTGCGCAGGATCAAAGCGGCGCTCGATCCCAACGGGATCATGAACCCGGGAAAGCTCGGCCTGTAAGCGGACGAACGGAGGAGGGACGATGGCGCTCAAAGTGGCGATGCACAACTGGATGCGGCCGGAGCCGATCGAGACGACGATCGCGCGGCTCGCCCGCTCCGGGTACGACGGAATCGAGATCTCGGGAGAGCCCGCGGTCTA
>CAVXJD010000003.1:0-180882 GCA_963762085.1 uncultured Actinomycetes bacterium
CTTCGAAACCGACGTGCCTGCTCGCCGTCTAGAGACCTGATGCGAGGTTCAGCCGGGCGGATGACGCTGAAGCGTCTGCAGCGCCGAGCGACCAGGACGGGCACGTAGGATAGTTGCGGTTTGTCGGCAACAATTCCACGGTAGGAGAGGCGAAGTGGCGATCATGACTCCCAGAGGGTCGGGGCTCGAGGACCACGGCTTTTCACCGCGCGGCCGCGTCTACTGGAATCCCACCACCGCCCTCCTCTACACCCATTCTCTTCTCAACGGGGAGGGGAAGCTGGCCGAAGGCGGGCCGATCGTGGTCGACACGGGCCGGTTCACGGGCCGCTCGCCGAAGGACAAGTTCATCGTCAAGGAATCCGAGTCCGAGGACCGGATCGGCTGGGGCGCCGTGAACCAGCCGATCGAGGAGGAGTCGTTCGAAGGGCTCCGCGAGAAGGTGATCGCGTATCTCGAGGAGCAGGAGACGATCTACGTCACGGACGCTTACGCCGGAGCCGACCCCGCACATCGAATCGGGGTCCGCGTCGTCACCGCTCACCCTTACCACGCGCTCTTCTCCAAGACGATGTTCATCGAGCCGGAAGAGGACGAGCTAACGGGCTTCGAGCCAGATTCGCTGGTCTTGCACGCCCCGGGGGTCGAGGCGAGCCCCGAAGAGGACGGAACCCGAACGGAGACGTTCGTCGTTCTCCACCCTTCGCGGAGCGAGGTCGTGATCGGTGGGACGTACTACGGCGGCGAGATCAAGAAGTCGATCTTCTCGCTCATGAACGACCGGCTGCCGCTCGACGGGGTGTTGCCCATGCACTGCTCCGCGAACGTCGACCACCAAGGCAAAGTCGCGATCTTCTTCGGACTGTCGGGAACCGGAAAGACGACGCTCTCAGCCGACGCGGAGCGGTACCTGATCGGCGACGACGAGCACGGATGGGGTGACCAGGGCGTCTTCAACATCGAGGACGGCTGCTACGCGAAAGTGATTCGCCTCTCGGAAGATGCGGAGCCCGAGATCTTCCGGATGACGCGGACCTACGGAACGGTGCTCGAGAACGTGATCGTGGACGAGGAGGGCGTGCTCGACCTCGACGACGACTCGAAGACCGAGAACACGCGGGCCGCTTACAAGCTCGAGCAGATCGAGCACGCGCTCCCGGCCAAGCGGGCCGGCCACCCGAGCTCCGTGGTGTTCTTGACGGCCGACGCCTTCGGGATCCTGCCCCCGATCGCGCGCCTCTCGAGGGATCAGGCGCTCTTCTACTTCCTCTCCGGGTTCACGGCCAAGCTCGCGGGCACGGAGATCGGCGTCGACGAGCCCCAACCGACGTTCTCCGCCTGTTTCGGGGCGCCCTTCCTGCCGCAGCCCCCTTCGGTCTACGCCCGCCTCCTCGGCGAGAAGCTCGACGAGCACGGCTCGACGGTCTGGCTCGTGAACACCGGCTGGACGGGAGGCCCGTTCGGTGAGGGGAAGAGGATGCCGATCGCCGCGACCCGTGCGCTCCTTCGCGCTGCGCTCGAGGGCGAGCTGGACGAGGGCGACTACCGGACCGACGAGATCTTCGGTTTCGAGGTTCCAATGGAGGTGCCGGGGGTCGACTCGCACCTGCTCGATCCGCGAGCGACGTGGCGGGACGCGGAGGCCTACGACGAGAAGGCCCGGTACCTGGCCGGGAAGTTCCGCGAGAACTTCGAGAAGTTCGAGGACGTGGACTCGGCTCTCCGGGACGCGGGCCCGAGACCCTAGACCGGTTCTCTCTCAGCTCGCAGCGGTCGTTACGAGGCCGGTGCTCCCGTCCGATCAGATAGCGTCCTTGACTGGTGGATGCCAAGCACGACGTGCTGGTGGTGGGCGCCGGCTGTGCCGGCATGCGCGCCGCAATCGAAGCCCACGATGCGGGGGCGGACGTGGCCATCGTCTCCAAGATCCATCCCGTTAGGAGCCACTCCGGCGCGGCCGAGGGCGGGATCAACGCGGCGCTCGGAAACGCATCCGAGGACGATCCGGAGAAGCATGCCTTCGACACTGTCAAGGGCTCCGACTACCTGGGTGACCAGGATGCGATCGAGGTGCTCTGCACGGAGGCGCCGGACGACGTCTACCAGCTCGAGCACTGGGGCGCGATCTTCTCGCGCACCGAGGACGGGCGGATCGCACAGCGGCCCTTCGGGGCCGCAGGAGAGCCGCGGACCGCCTATGCCGCCGACATCACCGGCCATGTCCTGATCCACGTCCTGTACGAGCAGGTCATGAAGCGGGACCTTCGGGTCTACGAGGAGTACTTCGCCTGGCAGCTGGTGGAGGACGACGGCCGGTGCCAGGGCGTCATCTGCTGGGACATCGTCGACGGTGGCCTGAAGACGCTCGGCGGGAAGACGATCATCCTCGCGACAGGCGGAGCGGGACGGCTGTATCAGGGGACGACGAACGCGTACTCGTGCACCGGCGACGGCATGGCGATGGCGCTTCGGCTCGGGGTGCCGCTGAAAGACATGGAGATGATGCAGTTCCACCCCACCACGCTCTCGCCCACGGGCGTCCTCATTACGGAGGGCTGCCGCGGCGAGGGGGCGTATCTGCTGAACGGCGACGGCGAGCGTTTTCTGAAGGAGTACGCGCCGAACGCGATGGAGCTTGCGAGCCGCGACGTGATCTCGCGGGCGGAGCAGACGGAGATCGACGAGGGACGTGGGGTGGACGGTAACGTCCTCCTTGACCTTCGCCATCTCGGGGCGGAAAAGATCATCGACCGCCTGCCCGGTACGCGCGAGCTCTCGATGGTCTTCGCCGGGATCGACCCGATCCACGACCCGATTCCCGTCCGGCCGGGGGCGCACTATCACATGGGCGGCATCGACACCGATCTCGACGGCAAGACGTCGCTCGAGGGCCTCTACGCAGCCGGCGAGGTCGCATGTGTGTCGGTACACGGCGCGAACCGGCTGGGTGGGAACGCCCTCATGGAGACCATCACCTACGGCAAGCGCGCCGGCCGCGCTGCTGCCGACTGGGCGCTTTCGAACACCACCATCACCGTCCGGGAGGGAGCGGTCTCGGACGCCGAGCGCGAGCTGGGTGGAATCCTCGACCGCACCCAGGGCGAGCGGCCGCACGCGATCCGCGACGAGATGGCGCAGACGATGCACGAGAACTTCGGCGTCTTTCGCCGCGAAGACCAGATGGGGCGCCAGGGGGAGATCGTCGGAGCCCTGCGCGAGCGCTACGAGCACGTGGTGGTCGACGACAAGGGAACCGTCTTCAACAACGACGTGACTCAGGCGCTGGAGCTCGGATACCTGCTTCAGCTGAGCGCTTGCATGGTCGAGGCCGGGCTCGCACGCAAGGAGAGCCGCGGTGCTCACGCTCGTCCCCACGACTACCCCGACCGGGACGACGAGAACTACATGAAGCACACGATGGTTCGCTGGGTCGACGACCGTCCCGAGCTGTCGTGGGCGCCGGTGCGCGTGACCAAATGGGAACCGATGGAGAGGACGTATTAGTGGCCACCGAAGCTACGGCGTTCAAGCCCACCGCCACGATGGAGGTGGCGCTCAAGATCTGGCGCTACGACCCCGAGTCAGGCGAGCGGGCCCTGAAGCAGTACGAGGTCGACGCGCCGGAGTGGTCGTGCCTCCTCGATGTGCTCGACCTGATCAAGGACCGTGTCGACGGAACGCTCGCTTACCGCAAGAGCTGCCGGATGATGATCTGCGGCTCCTGCGGTATGCGCATGGATGGACGCGCGATCCTCGCCTGCAAGGAGCGGATGAAGCCGATCGTCGAGAGCGGCCACGTCCCGGTCATCTCGGCGATGGGGAACATGCCGGTCCTCAAGGACCTAGTCGTTGACATGGAGCCTTTCTGGTCGAAGATCAAGCACATGAAGCCGTGGCTCGACTCCGGCTACGAAGAGCCTCCCGAGAAGGAGTTCCAGCACACCCAGGAGGAGATGAACCCCATCCACAAGGAGGCGCTCTGCATCATGTGCGGCTGCTGCGTCTCCGAGTGCAACTCGATGGAGGCCGATCCCGAGTTCTTCGGCCCGGCGGCCCTTGCCAAGGGGTTCCGGTTCGTGGGCGACCCGCGCGAGCGCACGAAGGTGGAGCGCCTCGAGTCGTACAACGACGAGCACGGAATCTGGGACTGCACGCGGTGCTATTTCTGCAACGAGCGCTGCCCGAAGGGGGTCGATCCGCGTGACGCCATCGCGAAGCTCGGCGCCGAGTCGATCAAGGAGGGCATCGACCGCGACATGGGCGCGAAGCATGCGAAGTGGTTCATCCGCTCCGCCGAGACCACGGGCTGGCTCCGCGAGACCGAGCTGGTTCCGAAGACCCAGGGTGTCGTCGAAGCGATCAAGCAGACGAAGTTCGCTCTGTCGCTTCTACGCGTCGGAAAGGTCCCACTCCCGGTCCCGCCGCATGTGGCCCGGGACGTGGGCGAGGCCCGTGCCCTGCGCGAGCTGATCAAGACGCAGGGTCGCGACGGAGCCCTGGGGCACATCCAGGGTGAGCGAGCTCTCGCGAGGATCGAGCACATGGACTCCGGCGGTGTGAGCCGTGACGCACCCGAGGTCACGCCTGGTGAGCCTCCGTTGAGGGCGGAAGGATGAAAGTCGCCTACTACAAGGGCTGCCTCGCCTCGCTCTCGGCGAAGGAGCTCGATTCGTCGACACAGGCCCTCGCTCCGAAGCTCGGGATCGAGCTCGAGGAGCTCGACTCGGTCACCTGCTGCGGGGCCGGCGACATCCACGAGGCCGAGCCCGACTACTACTTGCACCTGAACGCGCGCATCCTTGCCTACGCAGAGACCACCGGTGCGGAGACGCTCATGACGATCTGCAACGTCTGCACGCTCAACCTCCGCCAGGCCAACTTCATGCTCCAGAACGACGACGCGCTTCGGAAACGGGTCAGCGAGAACCTCGAACGCGTCGGTGCGCCGCCCTACTCGGGCGGGGTCGAGGTGAAGCACTTTCTGTGGCTGATCGCCCAGGGCGACGGGTATGACCGTTTGAAGGAAGTCGCCCACAAGGGCTTGAAGGGCCTGAAGGTCGCACCCTTCTACGGCTGCCAGATCCTGCGCCCTTCGAAGCTCATGGGGTTCGAGAACCCGGACAAGCCGTGGTCGCTCGAGGCGATCATCGAAGCCTGCGGCGGCGAGCCGATCGACTACCCGGCCAAGATCAAGTGCTGCGGGTTTCCGATCATCCAGGCGCGCGAGGAAACGGCCCTCGGCGAGCTGATCCAGCCGATCGAGCAGTCGCTCGAGGCCGGTGCGGATGCGATGGTGACGCCTTGCCCGCTCTGCCACCTGTCGCTCGACGCCTGGCAGCAGAAGCTCGAGGCGTCGACGGGGAAGCGCTATCAGATGCCCATTCTGCACCTCTCGCAGCTGATCGGGGTCGCAGCCGGGCTCGAGGACTCGGAGCTCAAGTTCAAGCGCCACGTCGTGCCCGTGACGCCCATCCTCGAGAAGCTCGAAGCGCCGTAGACCACCGAAGAAATACCGGCCCGGCCTCCCTGGGGAAACCGGGCCGGGCAGTACCCCTCCGGAGAGAGAGATGCCCGCGTTGGGTCGAAACTTGCGCCGAGGCCTGAGCCGGGTTGCGATCGCGGGTGGTTCCGTCGGCGGCGTGCTGGCCGCTTGGTCGCTCTACGAGGCGCAGTGGGTGGAGACATTGGAGGTCGACGTCCTCGTTCCGGACCTCCATGAGGACCTGCGCGGTTTCCGGATCCTGCACCTCTCGGACTTCCACCTGGGCACGCTCTCGCTGAACGGACGGGCGCTTCGCAAAGCGGTGGACTGGGGGCGGAAGCAGCACCCCGACCTCGTGGCCGTCACCGGAGACCTCGTCACGAGGCCGCGCGGAGCACCGGATCTTCAGCGTGCACTCACCGAGCTCGCCGCTCCGCACGGCGTCCACGTCGTCCTCGGGAATCACGACTTCGGAAGGACTCGTGACCCGTTCAACCAGCCCGGCGATCCAGCCGCGGTCGAGAGCGCTGGAGCTGTTCTCTACTCGGGCTCTGCGAGTGCGCTCGAGGTCGGTTCGGCACGACTTCAGGTCGTCGGAGTCGACCCGGTGTCGTTCCGCCGCCGCGTCCGGCCCGGTGCCCTGGTGGATCGGGAGGCCGACCTGCGGATCCTCCTGTGCCATTTTCCGGACGTCGTCCGGTGGCTCGAGCCGGGCGACTTCGATCTGACTCTCGCTGGCCACCTGCACGGAGGGCAGATCTGCATCCCGACGCCGCGGGGAAAGTTGCGGCTCGAACATCTGCGGGCGCTGCACTGGGAGGGGCTCCATCAGACGGCCGCCGGACAGCTGTACGTCTCGCGCGGGCTCGGGGCGAGCTTCGTGCCCTTCCGGTTCCTCGCCCGCCCAGAGGTGACTCTTCTGCGGCTCGAGCGGGCACACTAGCCTCGCCATGGCCTACAGGCTCCACCCACTGACGCAGGTCTCGCTCGCCCACGCGCCGCCTCCGTGCGTGGGGTGCGTCTTCTGGCAGACCGGCGGCAGGCGCCTTGCAGAGAAGGGCAAGTGGGCGGACCGGGTGGAGGAGGAGTGGGGTGCCTGGGGGACGCTCTATTACGGTGACGAGAGGCTTCTCGGCGCGATGCAGTTCGGTCCCTCGGTGCATTTCCCGCGGGCCCAAGAGCTACCGGCCGGGCCTCCGTCGCCGGACGCGATCCTGATCACGTGCGCCTATCTGGTGGATCTGCAGACGCCGTGGGTCATGCAGAGCCTCTTCCTCTCCGCGATCGGCGAGGCGCGTGATCGCGGTGTGAAGGCGATCGAGACGTTCGGCTATCGCTATCCGGAGGGCACCGACGCCTACGAGCGCTTCGTCGTCCACCGCACGATCTTTCCGACCGACTTCCTCGCGGACTTCGGATTCCGCCCGCTTCGCTGGGAAGGACCTGTCGCTCTGGCGCGCCTCGAGCTCGGAGGGCTGCAGCCGGTGCTGGAGGGCAGCCGAGCCAGCGTGATCCGGCGCGTGAAGGAGGCCTTCACGCCGGCGCCGGTCCCACAGCGTCCGTAGTCCGATTACGCCGCGAGGAGGTTCCGCGACAGGAGGTGCTCGGCGATCTGGACGGCGTTCAGGGCGGCGCCCTTGCGGAGGTTGTCGTTCACGACCCAGAGGCAGAGGCCGCGCTCCACCGTCGGGTCGCGGCGAACCCGCCCTACGAGCACGTCGTCCCGCCCTGCCGCGTCGGCAGGCGTTGGAAGCTCGGCTATGGCGACGCTGGGCGCGGCGGCAAGGACATCAGTCGCCGCCACGGGCGAGAGCTCCCTATCGGTCTCGATCCAGACGGCCTGTGCGTGGCCGACCAGGACCGGGACTCGCACGCACGTCGCCTGGAGTGGGAGCTCGGGCAGGCCGAGGATCTTCCGCGTCTCCGCACGGAGCTTGTACTCCTCTGAAAGCTCGTCTCCGTCGAGATCCCAATCCATTGCCAGGTCGCCTTCGGCCGGCGCGGTCGCGCGGAGCTTCTCGATGCCCGCGTCACCCGCTCCCGACATCGACTGGTACGTCGCGAGCCGGACCCGCGTCAGGCCTGCTGCGTCGTGCAGAGGCTTTAGTGCGCAGGCGAGCTGAATCGCGGAGCAGTTTGGGTTGGCGACGATCCGGTCGCCGTTCAGCACCTCGTCGTTGACACCGGCCACGACGAGGGGAATGCCGTCGGTGAGGCGGTAGGCGTCCGACTTGTCGATGCAAACCGTGCCGCCGTCGGCCGCCGTGGGAACGAGCTCCCGGCTGGTCTCCGTGCCGACGGAGAAGAAGGCGAGGTCGAGATCTCCGGCGGCGAGCGTCTCGGGCGTGGCCTCCTCGACGAGCAGCTCACCGCCCCCGAACGGGATCCGCTTGCCGGCCGATCGGGCCGAGGCGAACGCTCTCACCTCGCCGAGGTTGCGACTTGCGAGCAGCTCGAGCGTGACCGTGCCCACGGCGCCGGTCGCTCCGACGACTCCGATCCTCGGCGTCATGCGTGCTGTCGCTCGGCGTCCGGGGAGGAGAGCTCGAAAGCGTCGTGCAGGGCAGCGACTGTCCGCTCGACGTCCTCGTGGGGCACGTAGAACGCGATCTTGATCGGCGAGGTGGTCAGGAAGCGCGGCTCCACGCCAAGCTCGTCGAGCGTCACGAACGTCTTGGCCGCGATCCCGGGATGGCTCTTCATGCCCGCTCCGACGACGCTCACCTTCCCGAGATCGTCGGTCTCGGACCAGCTGGCTCCGAGCTGCTCCAGGGCGGAAGCGATCTCGGCCCGGTCTTCAAGCGGCGCCGAGAAGACGATCTCCTCACCCGTCTGGATGATCGTGTCGACGTTCACCGACGCATCTGCGAGGGCCTGGAAGAGGGCGGCCCGCCGCGCTCCGTCCACGCGGTAGAGAGCCTCCTCGACCGTATGGGTTACCCCCGAGATCATCGCCTTCTCGAGCATTCGCTCGTCCTCCTCCCTGATCCACGTGCCTTCCTCGCTGGTGAAGGTCGAACGCACGTGGAGCCTGACTCCATGGTTCCGGGCGAACTCGACCGAGCGTAGCTGAAGCACCCGCGCCCCAGAGGCTGCCATCTCGAGCATCTCCTCGAAGCTGACCGCGTGGAGCTTTCGGGCCCCAGGGACGACCCGCGGGTCGGCAGTGAAGACGCCGTCGACGTCGGTGTAGATCTCGCAGGCGTCGGCTCCGAGAGCCGCGGCCAAGGCGACGGCGGTCGTGTCGGAGCCACCCCGGCCGAGCGTCGTGATGTCGTACGTGGTCGAGACACCCTGGAATCCGGCCACGAGGACGATCCGGTCCTCGTCCAGCGCCTCGTGGATCCGCCGGGCGCGCACCTCGACGATCTTGGCCTTCCCGTGAACGGTGTCGGTGACGATCCCTGCCTGGGAGCCGGTGAGTGAGACCGCGTCCAGCCCGAGATCGGAGATCGCCATCGCGACGAGCGAGCAGGAGATCCGCTCCCCCACGGAGATGAGCATGTCGAGCTCACGTGGCCTCGGGCGGGGGGAGACGTCGTAGGCCAGCGCGACAAGCTCGTCGGTGTGCCGGCCCATGGCCGAGACGACACCGACGACGCGCTGGCCCCGGCCGCGCGCGGCGACCAGGCGCTCGGCGACCCTGCGGATTTTTGCGGGGTCGGCAACGGAGGTGCCGCCGAACTTCATGACCACCGTGCCGAGGCTGGCGGCAGGCAGTTCCGGCTCGACCCGAGCGACGGTCTCGAAGGCGGTTTCGGTCATCCGCCGATTGTAGGCTCGGGCTCGGAGATTTCGGCCGTTAAAAGCGCTGAACCGGTCGACCCGAGGGTCTTCCGGTTCAGCAAGGCGATCTTATCCCGGCCGGGCCCGAATTCAACCTGGTCGAGAAACAAAAGTTCGCTGTTAGCGAGAAAAACCTTCCGGAGCTACATCTCGCGACGCCCCGCGAGCGCCCGCCCGAGCGTCACTTCGTCGGCGTATTCGAGGTCGCCCCCAACCGGGAGCCCACTTGCCAGGCGCGTCACGCGCGTCCGGTCGCGCAGGCGGTCGGCGAGGAAGGACGCGGTCGCTTCCCCGGTCATGTTCGGATTGGTTGCCAGCACGACCTCCTGGACGCCGTTTCGCTCCACCCGCGCAAGCAACTCGTCGATCTTCAGGTGCTCGGGGTCGACGCCGTCGAGTGGCGAGAGCGCGCCGCCGAGCACGTGGTAGACACCCCGAAACGCCGCCGTCCGCTCCATCGAGATCAGGTCGGCGGGCTGCTCGACGACGCAGATCACCGAACGGTCGCGCCTGCCGTCGCGGCAGATCAGGCAGAGCTCCTCTTCGGTCAGGTTTCCACACTCGGTGCAGAAGCGGATCCGCTCCTTGACCTCCCGAATCGCGTCCGCAAGCGCGAGCGCGTCCTCCTTGGAGAGACGGAGGATGTGGAATGAGAGCCGTTGTGCAGTCCGTGTCCCAATTCCAGGCAGGCGCGAGAGCTGCGCAATCAGATTGTCGACGGCCGGGCTGAACACCAGGCCATTGTGCCCGAGGGGGTTAGAGGCCCGGAAGCCCGAGTCCGCCCAGCCCGCCCATGGCGCCGCCGAGTTTCGACTGCATCAGATCCTGGGCGCTTCGGAGCGCCTCGTTGACGCCGGCGACGACGAGATCCTCGAGCGACTCGGGATCGTCCGGGTCGATCGCCTCCTTGGCGATCTTCACCTCGACGATCTCGCCGCCGCCGGTCGCCTTGACCTTGACCGTTCCCCCTCCGACCGAGGCCTCCACGGTCTCCTTGGCAAGCTCCTCCTGGGCCTTGGCCATCTCCGCCTGCATCTGCTGCACCTGCTGCAGCATCTTGTTCATGTCCATCTTCATGTGAGCGCCTCCCCGACCGGCTTGTTTTGCTCAGGCCAGGTTACGCCAGGTCAGGTCAGCTAGGCGGCTTCAGAGCGATCTCGTACTCCCGGAGCGACCCGACGACCTCTTCGCCTTTGCTCCGTTGGTGGCCACGGAGCATGAGGTAGTGGTTCGGCCTGCTGGAGACGCTTTCCCACTCCTCAGGGGTGACTTCGACCTGGTCGCGGCAGTCCTCGTCCGCGCACTCGCAGAGAAACGGCACCAGCGTCGTCGCCAGGCCGATGTTGAGCGCGGCATCGTGCAGTGACTCGTTGCCCCGCCTGAAGAGCTTCTGGTTCGCCTCTCGGCGGCTTTCTCGCACCATTTTTCCAACGTCCCCACGTCGTGGAGCGCGGAAACCCGGGTCAGGTCCCGTCGACCTCGCGTGCGTCGAAGCGGTCCTTGAAGAGAGCGATGAACTCCTCCTCGGTCTCGGGCTCGCCCTCGTGCTCGCCTGCCTCTTCATCCCCGCTGCCCTCTCCGACGACAAAAGCTAGGTCGAGGCGTCGACCGGTTACCTCCCGGATCGCGTCCACCAGAAGCGTGGCGTTCTTGGGCTCCTCGGCGAGGTTGCGGTGGAAGGAGGCGGCCTGGGGGAACTCGATCACGAGCCGCGCGCCGGCCAGCTCGACCGGGCGAGCTTCGTTCAGGACCGACCCGGCCGGGATGGAGCGTTCGGCGACCGCCGGCAGGATTGCCTGCTGCCAGAGCTGCTGCAGCTGTTCCAGCTCGAGTGGAGGGCGGTCGGCGGGCTCATCGGCGGGCAGCGTCCGAATCGGCGCCGGTGGCGTCAGTTTGGTCCGGGGACGGAGGCGCGGACGGGGTCGGTGCCGGAGCCTCGGCTGCGGTGTGGTGAGACTCGCGCGTGCGCGACTCGAGTTGCTCCAGCCGGTAGGAGAGCGACTCCCGCGAGAGGTCTGCTCCGGGGCGTGTCACCTTGACGAGCGCGAGCTCGAGCGGGAGGCGCGGGTCGCCGCCCTGCCGAGCGTCGTCTACCGCCACGGCCAGGAGATCTACGAGCCGTAGCACCTCCGGTTCCCCGAGTTGGTTTGCCTGGGAGCGGAGGCGTTCGCGCGTTTCGTCCGTGACCGGGATCGACTCCGGGACCTCGCCCATGTGCTGGACGAGCAGGAGGTGGCGGAGGTGCTCGAGCAGTTCGGTGACGAGGCGGGCGAGATCCTGCCCCTGGTCGGCGAGCTCCTCGACGAACGTGAGGAGGCCGCCGGTGTCCCGGTCGACGATCAGGTCGCAGATTCGGAACAGGGCCTCCTCCTCGACGGCGCCGAGCAGTTGCAGGACCCCCTGCACGGTGATCTGCCCGTCCGTCGCGGCCGCAAGCTGGTCGAGAGTCGACACTGCGTCACGGAAGCTTCCGCGCGCGCTCCGGGCGACGAGGGCCAGGGCTGCGTCCGGGACGTCGATCTGCTCGCCGTCCGCGACCGTGCGCAAGAGCTTCGTCAGTTCGGGTAGCCGCGGACGCGAGAACATGAACGTCTGGCAGCGCGAGCGAACGGTCGGGAGCATCTTCCCGAGCTCGGTCGTGCAGAAGACGAACACGAGGTGGGGCGGGGGCTCTTCGATCAGCTTCAGCAGCGCATTGAAAGCAGCGTCAGTGAGCTGGTGCGCCTCGTCGAGGATGTAGACCTTGTAGCGGCCCTCGACCGGCTGCAGGACGACGCGATCCCGGATCTCGCGGATGTCGTCGATACCCCGCTGGCTGGCCGCGTCCATCTCGATCACGTCGAGGGAGGTGCCGGACGCGATCGTGCGACACGAGTTGCACGTGCCGTCGGGCTCGACCGTGGGGCCCTGCTCGCAGTTCAGCGCCTTCGCCAGAATGCGTGCGAGCGACGTCTTGCCGGTCCCGCGCGGCCCCGCGAACAGATATGCCTGCCGGATCTGATCGCGCCCGATCGCGTTACGGAGCGTCCGGACGACCGCCTCCTGCCCGACGACCTCGTCGAATGTCTGAGGCCGGTACTTTCGGTAGAGCGCGGTCACGCAGCCATGCTAAACGGAGCAGGGGGTGAGGGGAACCTCAGGGCCCCCGCCCTCGAGGGAACCATCGGTTGCCTCGAGTTGGATCCCGGTCGCGCACCCTCCGTCGTAGTCGGCTCGGGGGCGGTGCGTACGACGCTCGCTCGTGCCAGGCTGCTCCGCGGCACCTGAGAGAAGCTGCTTAGCGCTGCTTCCTCCCGGACCTGACGCGGTTCGCAGGCTCTCAGTGCGCGGGACCTGACAGTCAACACTTACGTCGGAAAGCCCTACCTCCGAACGTTCCTCCTCGGGAAGGATTTCGGCCCCGCTAGAGCGGATTGCGGGTTCAGGGAACCGCTAGCTCCCCGCTTAGCGCGACCGGGAGGGAGATGGTAGCAGTCTCCGTTCGAGTCGAATACGCCTCTCGCAAGCATCCATTGGACCCGTGTACGGCAGCCACCGGCACCCAGTTGACAGGCCGCATGTGCGCGCTTACCGTCGGCTTGGCCTGAAGATGTCCCTACGGATTTTCCACCGGCGCAAAGCTGTTCTCGTCCTCGCATTGTGCTGCGCTTTCAGCGCGACGCTGGCAGCTCTCGCCCTGGCCGCTCCCGGAGGTCGTGACCCCGGCTTCAGCGGCGACGGCAAGGTCACCACGAACTTTGCGAGCCGGAATGACTTCGCCAACGGTGTGGCCATCCAGGCTGACGGGAAGATCGTGGTCGCCGGGCGAGCCGGGGGAGCCGGCGGCAAGTTCGGTCTGGCCCGCTACAACCCGAACGGGACGCTCGATACCAGCTTCGGCGGCGACGGCAAGGTGACCACGAACTTCAGCACGATCGCGGACGACTTCGCCAACGGCGTAGCCATCCAGGCCGATGGGAAGATCGTGGCCGCCGGCCATTCGAGCGATAGGTTCGCTCTGGCCCGTTACAACTCCGACGGGAAGCTCGATGTGACATTCAGCGGCGACGGCAAGATGACCACGAACTTTTCTTCGGCGTTCGACGACGCGTTCGGGGTAGCCGTTCAGGCCGACGGAAAGATCGTGGCTGCGGGCCACGCGGGCTTCGACAGGTTTGCCCTGGCCCGCTACAACGCCAACGGCACCCTCGACACCACCTTCAGCGGCAATGGCAAGGTCACCACCAACTTCTCGCGAGCGTCCGATTTTGCGACCGGGGTCGCCATCGCAGTGAACGGGAAGATCGTCGCAGCTGGAACGGCGGGGAGCACCGAATTTTCCGGCAAGTTCGCCGTGGCCCGCTACAACCCTGACGGCACGCTGGACGCCACCTTCAGCGGCAACGGCAAGGCAACGACCGACTTCACCCCGGGGGAACAGGACGTCGCGTTCGGAGTGGCCATCCAGACGAACGGGAGGATCGTGGCCGCCGGCGGGGGCGATGTTGGCGGCGTCAGCTTTGCGCTGGCGCGCTACATGCGCAACGGCACCCTGGACCCCACCTTCAGCGGCGACGGCAAGCTGACCACCAACTTCACCTCGGGTCTCGACGCCGCTCACGGAGTGGCCATCCAGGCAGACGGGAAGATCGTCGCGGCCGGGCATGCGAACTTCCACCGGTTCGCGCTCGCCCGCTACAACCGCGACGGGAGTCTCGACACGACGTTCAGTGGCAATGGCAAGGTGGTGACGAACTTCACCACGAAGGACGGTTTCGGCGACGACTTCGCCAACGGCGTGGCCATCCAGGCCGACGGGAAGATCGTGGCTGCGGGCAGAGCCGGTGGCAGCGGCGGGAGGTTCGGTCTGGCCCGGTACCTCGGGTAGACATGCGCACGGCGCGCTGCGCCTCTACCACGTTTGCCACATCACAGCTTCCGCCGCTACTCTGGCCGATCGCCCGCATTAGTGCGGGTTCGGGGCGCATAGCTCAGCGGGAGAGCGCCCGCTTCACACGCGGGAGGTCCCTGGTTCGATCCCAGGTGCGCCCACTCGGAAAGGTCCTGCGAGCGGGACATTCTTCTTTGCTCGAATGTCCGCTTGCGGCCTGGAGCGAGGCCGTTTGGCCGCCTCGAACGTGGCTCCGAGGTTCTGCCAGATGCGGCGTACTCGACCGAGGGCTTGGGTTAGAACAACTCCGGAAGTGGGCGCAGGTCAAGACACGAGTCGTACCTCACCAACGATGAACCAGCCGTCGAATCGCACGTCGCGGCTCTGCATCGCCCTGTAGCACTGCTCAAATCGAGTTCATAGACGCTCACGCGGGCGATCATGCCGCTGCGGGCCGCTCGCCGCTAGCGGAAATCGGACAGCCGTACTCGACCCTCCGAGAAGAAACCGAGCCCTCGAAACTCGTCCACGGACTGGCCAACTGAGATGGCCCTAGGAGGTGTTCAGGCCCTGAGGGGGAAACATACTTTCGACCCCGCTCTCCCCCGCCGCTTCGCAGAAATCGAGCCCTAAAGAGACAGGCACCCCGGTCTTTTTCAGCGCCGTTCCGTCGAGCTCGACCGAAGCCGGGGCCGCCGTCATCCGCACGACGCGGCGGCCCCGGAGCCGGTCAAGTTGACGGCTGGAACCTACAGAGCCGGGCAGGGAAGACCGAGCGAAACGAGCGGAGTGTCCGCCCCCATTACCGCACCGCACTCCATGCCCACGTGGCCGAGCCCAGACGGTGTCACCCCCGCCGGTACGCCGACACCCTTACCTGCAGCCTCGTTGGGATGAGCGAACGCGGAGCCGGCCAACGTACCAATGGCCAAACTCGTTGCTGCAGTCACCGCGAGAATTCGTTTCCTCATCGTTCTCGCTCCTTTCCGTCGACAACAGTCACATCACTGACGTGACCGGCGTCCCGTCGTTTCTAAAAACGGCTGGAGCGCCAGTCAAGCAGGGCGCGATTAACCGCCGCAGGGGGGCCGCGCCCTGCAAGGCCACACTATTCCCTTTCTGAAAGGAAATAGAACCATTCCCGTCTTGTTCTGGAGGGCCGCGGCCAAATAAGGTCGAAGAGTTTTCGGGCGCATCGTTCCTCGCCGCAGGCGTCGGTGCGGCCCCGGTTTCCTCTCGTCCCGGAGCTTCCCGCAGTCGGCGAGGTTCGGGAGGACGAGCCGTCGGTGGCGGAGAACTGCGGATTGAGGCGATCAAGCTCGCTTCCATGTGGCGGCCTCTGGGCTGCACCTTCCCGTTCACAGGGTCCGAGACGACGAAGGCTTGCCGAGGGAGCACGCCGGCGCCCCCTCTACCCGGCCGCCCGCAAGATAGAAGCGCGACCGAAGTTCGCTAGAAGAGTGCCCATTGGCAACTCGGTTCAGGTCGCTGAGGGCCCAGACGCTCCCGAGTGGGTGGCGACGCGGACATCGTTCTTACCGCTGCGCTTTACCGACATCAAAGCCGCGTCGGCGCGCTCGAAGAGTTCGTCGGCCGAGGTTCCCTGGTTCCCGGTGGCGACTCCGATCGAAAGAGTAGTTGCCCCGATCCCCTGGGCGGAGAGGTCGGGCAAAGCGCCGCGAACCCGCTCCGCGATCTCGCTTGCAACAACCGCGTCCGCGCCCTGCAGGATCAGGGCGAACTCCTCGCCTCCGAGCCGGCAGGCCAGGTCGACGCGTCTAATGGAACCCTCAAGAGTGCGGGCGAGCTTGATCAAGGCCTGGTCGCCGACGCCGTGCCCGTAGCGGTCATTCACCTGTTTGAAATCATCGATGTCGATCATCACGAGGCCGACGGGCTCGAGCGTTCGGGACGATCGCTGAAGCTCGCTTGCCAGGCGCTCATCGAAGGAGCGCCTGTTCGCAAGGCCGGTGAGACCGTCCGTACGCGCCTCTTGCTCGAGACGCTCGCGCAGCTCCGCTTGTGCGAGAGCGAGCGCCGCCGCATCCCCAAAACGGCGTGCGAGCTCGAAGTCCGCCTCGCTGAAAGTGGCCTCCTCGCCTATCCGGTAGAGATTGAGCGTCCCGCGCACGAGCGTCCCGTCTACCAGGGGAATGCAGATCAAGGCCTCCGGGTCGTCGGGCGTCCCGGCTATCGTCTGCACGCGGGAATCAAGGTGCGCCTCGTTCACCCAGACCGCCTCCTGATTGAGGGCGGCCCAGCCGGTGATGCCTCCCCCGAACGGCACTCGCGTCTGCAAGATCTCCGCCGCCCACTGGTCGCGGGCGAGCTCCGGAACCAGAACTGAGCCACCCTCATCCGTTCGATAGATCGTCAGAGCGTCATACGGCACCAAATCCGAGAGCGCCTCGGCGATTTCCTCGAGCAGGCTGTCAAGCGCCGGCGCGGAGAGGAGTTCGCGAAAGACATCGGCCAAGCGCCGATAGGAACCGAGAAGATCCTCATGATGACGCGCGCGACCGCTTTCCGCCTCGCACTCGCCGCTGTCCTGCATCATCGAACCCCAAAGTAGTTTCGCTCCGCCTCTATCGGCTGCCTGAGACCGCTCCTTGAGCAGATCAACTCTCGGACGCGCCAGGGCAGGGCCCGGTTTATCGGGCCGGGCAGGAGCACCAATCCTGGACGATCTCAGGCAACCTGACGCCCGTTCGCCTTGATCTCCCTCCACAGTTCGGCGTCGAGCACCTCCCCGTCCCGCACTGCGTTCGAGATCAACTGCCGCAGGGCGTTGCGCTCCGAGGCGCGGAGCCGCTCTCTCACGTCCTGGTCTTCAAGGGCCTCGGTGTCGTTTCCGCTATCGAGTTTCCATGTGATTCCCATCTACCGTCCTCCCACGCAGAATGAGAGTGTCGGACCGCAAGTCGCAGCCCACCACTCTGAGGTCAGGCGAGCCCCCGCCGCATCGGGGCCCCACCTAGTTGCCGCAGTTCGCGATTCGCTCCGCAAAACTCGTTCCCCCGCTCCCCTGGACGGAGTATCGCTTCCGGTCAGCTGGTTGACCCATCCCCCGCCAGGTGGTTCATCGAGTCGCTTCACCTACATTCGGCGTTTCGGCGAGAATGATGGAAGGGGTTGAGAGCGGCAGACACCGACTACGCCGACTTCATGATGCGGTTGCCGGCGCGGGAGAAACGGATGAGCGTCCCCTTGGCGGACCCGCAACCGTGTTTTGCGCAACTTTCGAAACTGGGGCGACCAATCCGGCGGGGAGGGAACGGGCCGACCAATCCGGCGGGGAGGGAAACCCAAACGGGCGTGCCCCCTTTGTTTCTTGGTTACGCGACGACGCCGTTCAAAGCCGGGAGGGGAAGGCCCACACGCATGCGTGAAGGGCGTCATTGTTGCGCCCCTTTTCGCGCGGCGGTCTGCCGTCTTTTCCGAGCGGCCCGCCAAGGCCCAGGACGTCTTATTGGTTCAGGCTTGAAAAGCCGCGCCTTTTCTAGGAAAATCACCGGCACGAGGACTGCGGCAACTGCGGCTTCTCTCCTCGTCGGCGTAAACCCAGGGGGGAAAGCGGATGTCAGATGTGAAGCAACGTCTTCAGGATGGGGGGCTGGAGGCGAATGTTGTCGAGGCTGTCGCCTCGCGTTCGCATGTTCTCAAGCGAGCCACAGTCGCCGGCGGCGCGGTGGTCGTAGGCGGTCTGCTAGTCGCAGGGCTTCCGAAGGTGGCAGCTTCAGCACCCTCCAGAGCCCAGGATGTTCGCATCCTGAACTACCTGCTTCGGCTCGAGTATGTGATGACCGCGTTTTACGAGACGGCTGCCGAGGGGCAGTTGACTGGAGAAATCGAGCAATTCGTCTCGGTCGTAGGTGAGCAGGAGCGGAAGCATGTAGCGCTTTTACAAGACATCCTTGGACAGGATGCCGATCCGGAGCCCGCCGTGGATTTCGGCGATCGAACCAATCCGGACAAGCTGGCGGAAACAGCACACACACTCGAGGAGACGGCTACGGCCGCGTACATCGGACAGGGCGCCAACCTCACGAAAGGCGTGATGATCGACGCGGCGAGAATCACTTCAGTCGAGGCACGGCACGCCGCGTGGATTGCCGACATCCTCCAGAGGCATCCTGCCCCGGCCGCTGCCGACCCTGCGAAATCTCCGAAACAGGTCGCCGTGGCGGTTCGAAAACTCGGAATCTCGATCTCGGGCTAGAGCGGACATGCAACGCCCCTCCTCAAACACTCCCGGCCTAACCCTCGAACAACTAGACCAAGATGGCGCTATCCAGGAAGGGATCTCCGAGCTGTACGGATCCACGCGCGCAGATTTCCTCCGAAAGGCGGTCCTCGGTGGAGGCGCTCTGATCGCAGCTCTTTCGGTACCACCTCAATTGAAAGCGGCCGCCGCGAGCGACGTGCGCATATTCCAGTTCGGTCTCAACTTCGAGTACCTGCAATCCAGCTTCTATACCGAGACCGATCGCCTCGGGACGATCGACGCGATGCCCCCAAGGAAAGCCGTCTGGGCGCGGACCCTCGGCGCGCACGAGCGAGCACACGTCGCCATCATCAAAAAATTGCTTGGCCCGGCAGCAGGAAAGAGACCTTTCTTCAACTTCCGTGGAAACACGGAGACCGAGGACCGTTTCACGAGAACTGCCGTAGCTATGGAGGACCTAACGACGGCGCTGCTAACCGGCTTGACTCCGAAGTTGCAAGACCGCGGACTCGCCGCCGCCGCCTTCTCGCTCATGACGGTGGAGGCACGCCACGCCGCGTGGGCCCGCCACCTGGTTGGAGTCGTGCCGGTCGCGAGCGCTTTCGACGAACCGAAATCGCTCGATGGAGTCGACCGCATCGTTGCCAGCACCCGCTTCATAAGCACGCTCCGGCCTCGTACGACGACCTCCGGCGACCCACGATTCACCGGGTAATCCGGATCAGAGCGCTTCCCTTCGCCGCCGTGCTCGTCGCCTCGGTTTTGGTTGTCGGCCTGTTCGCTTCGCGCTCTGCTGCCCCGCACGGGCCTCCCTCGGCCGCGTCTTCTTCCTCGTCAAAGGCGTTCCGCCTCGAGTCGATCCATGGAATCGCGCTTCCCGAACCAATCCCGCCCGCGTTCGTCCCCTCGAACCCGATCCTGCTGCCGGTCTCAGACAGGCCCGCGCGCTGGGCCTTGGTGCGCGTAGCAGTGCCGGCACGCAGCGAACCCAGGACCGACGCTCACATCGTCGCCACCGTCGCGAAACGAACTCCCGAGGGCACCTCGAACATCGTCCTTGTCCTCGGACGCAAGACCGATGAGACGGGCCGCCTGTGGATTCACATACGTCTGCCGGTACTGCCGAACAACCTGACAGCCTGGATTCCCCGGTCGGCACTCGGCGGTTACGGGGCTGTTCGGACGCACCTCGTAGTCGACCTGGAACGACTGACGGCAACGCTCTACCGCAACGGGCACCAGATCTTCCGCGCTGATATCGGAGGAGGACAGGACGCGTGGCCTACGCCCAAGGGTCATTTCTATATCCGCAACAAGTTGACCGGTTACTCGAGTGCGACGTACGGACCTCTTGCGTTCGGAACGAGCGCGCGTTCAGACGTGCTGACTGACTGGCCCGCGGGTGGCTACATCGGGATCCATGGGACAGATCGACCTGAGCTCCTTCCCGGGCGCGTTTCCCATGGCTGCATCCGCCTGCGTAACGCGGACATTCTGAGGCTTGCCGCGCTCATGCCGGTGGGAACACCACTCACGATCCGGTGATGAAGAGGGGCCTGGCACCGACCCGCGTTCGGCTTTCGATCGTCTGCACGGGACTCGTGCTCGTCACCACCCTCGCCTCTCCCACGCTTGCGGTAGCCCAGTCGAGTGGTGCGAACGACATTCCAGAAGAACTCTGGCAAATCTACCCGCTCGATCCCACCAAGGGAAACGCCGGACCCCCTGACACCGTCCAGGCGCCGAAGGAGCAGCCTCAAACGGATTCGGTCGTGCAGCCGAAGTCCAAGTCCTCGAATGCACAAGCGAAAATCTCCGAACAATCCGACGCAGGCAGTTCGCTCGCGCTTCCGGTTCTCGGGGGCCTCCTCGGAGTCCTCGCCATTGTTCTCCTGGTGGCAATTTTTAGATACGGCGCCTTAGCGATCGCAGGGGAGTATTTCGTCCGCGCCGGCGCTCCGCTCGCTCCCTCGTTCCGCAGGGCGGCTAATGCTCCACGCTACGTCGCGCGGGGAGGGGCTGCGGTCATCTCACCGCTCCGGGGGGCTCGGAGGCTTCCGCGCGGCATCAGTCGCATTTTGCTCTGGCCCTTGCGGCTGGTGACTGGCCGAGCCACGCACGTAATCCGTAGAGGCGGCGCAGGCTTGGCAGCAGCCGGGCAAGAATCCAGAACAGTTCTGCGGGACAGGCGAGACACGCTCGTCTTGGTTGCCGCCAAGCTGCTCCTAGCCGCCGTCTTCGGGCTGCTCGTCACGTTTCTCCTGCGGTTCCTGCAAGTTTGATCGAAGGTGCCTAAGATCCTTCCTTAAGCAGGTCAATCACGGGCCGTTTTAATCGGGCCGCGTAGAACGTTCAGCCCTCAACGATCTCAGCTAAATATGTGAGTTGGTTGACGAAGAGCGGCCAAGGGCGAAGCGTTGCGCGTCCCGCAGGCAGACGGCCATTGCCCTGTAAGAAATGTCGGCACCACGTGACGCCGTGCGGTAGCTCCGGCGATCACTTGCGCGACGGGGTGCTTCAAACTTGATGATCTTCTGAAGCGATCGATACGGAACGATGAATCCGCGTCCGGGTCAGACCCCCAGTATTGCTTCCGTGCAGCAAACTCACGTCAGCCTAATAAGCCGACAAGATCACAGAACAACGAGGTCACGACCTTCCGCCCCTCCCTCACCGAACGGGCAGGCGTGGCCAGCGGCGCCCCACACTCTGAGCAGAACTTGTTTTCGCCCGGGTGTCGTGACCACACTCAGAACAAAGAGCCATCAACGCAGCCTAATGTCGCCGGCAACGCCGCGGCCACGCCGCCGAGAGCAAGCCTAGGGAGTGACGACGTGGTCCGACCCTCGTCGGTGCAACGTCTGCGAGGAATAATCGCAGCATGGCGCTCTGCTCGAACTGCGGCCAATCCGTTCCCCCGGATGCTCGCTTCTGCCCGAGCTGCGCCAACCCGATGTTCGAGCCGGCCCAGCCGAGCGAAGAGCGGAAGCTTGCGACGGTCCTCTTCGCCGACCTGGTGGGCTCGACGGAGCTCGCTGGCGCCCAGGACCCGGAACGAACGCGCGCCCTGCTCAACCGGTTCTACGACGCGATGGCGGCCGAGATAGCCGACGCCGGCGGAACGGTCGAGAAGTTCGTCGGCGACGCCGTCATGGCGGCCTTCGGTGCGCCCGCGGCGCAGGAGGATCATGCGGAGCGCGCGCTCCACGCAGCGCTCTCGATGCAGAGGCGGCTCGAAGAGCTCTTCGGCGACGCGCTTTCGCTTCGCATCGGCGTGAACACCGGAGACGTCGTCGTGGGGCAGCCGCGCGTGGGCAGCTCGTTTGTGACGGGCGACGCCGTCAACGTCGCAGCGCGGCTCGAGCAGGCTGCTGAGCCGGGTGAGATCCTCGTCGGTGAGCGCACCGCTGCGGCTGTACGCGGTGCCTTCGAGCTCGACGAACCGACGACGGTGGCAGCCAAGGGAAAGGCTGGCGGAGTCGCCTGTCGCCGACTCGTCCGCGCGCTGTCGCTGATGAGACCGCGGGGCGTGGGCGGTCTGCGCCATGCCTTCGTCGGCCGCGAGCGGGAGCTCGAGGCGCTGCAACAGGCGTACGGGCGCACCGTTGTGGAGGGGCAGCCGCGCCTGCTGACGATCATGGGCGATGCGGGAATCGGGAAGACGACGTTGATCCGCGCCTTTTGGGAGTGGCTGGGCTCGCAGTCGCCCGAACCGCGCCGACGCACCGGACGCTGCCTCTCGTACGGACAGGGGATCACCTACATGCCGCTTGGCGAGATCGTACGCGAGCATCTCGGTCTGCTCGAGAGCGATCCGCCCGAGACCGTGCGGCGTCGGCTCGGGCAACGAGCGATCCTCGGCATGACGCTCGGGCTGGAGGCACCTTCGGACCTCCACCCGCTGGCTGCGCGCGACCAGTTGCGTCAGGCCTGGGCCGCCTTCCTCGATGAGCTCGTGGCCGAGCAACCCGCCGTCGTGCTGGTCGAAGACCTGCACTGGGCGGAGGAGGCCCTCCTCGACCTCCTCGAAGCTGGGCACGACGTGCACGGTCCGCTGCTGCTGCTGGCAACCGCGCGGCCGGAGCTCGTTCATAGCCGGCCCACGTGGGGTGGGCGAGGTCGCGGCTCTGACACGCTCTGGCTGGAAACGCTCTCCGCGTCGGACACCGCCCGCATGACCGACGAGCTGATTCCGGCCGTACTGCCGGCATACGTTCGCCAGCTCGTCGTCGACCGGGCGGAGGGCAATCCGTTCTTCGTCGAGGAGCTCGTTCGGACCCTGATCGACCGGGGCGTGCTCGAGCGACAGAACGGCAGCTGGACAGTGCGCGAGCTTCCCGACGACCTTGTCGTTCCCGACACGGTGCAGGCGGTTCTTGCCGCGCGGATCGACTTGCTCGAGCCGGCCGAGAAGGCGGCGCTGCAGGCGGCAGCCGTGATCGGCCGCACATTTTGGTCAGCCCCTGTCTACGAGCTTCTGGAGGGTGTCGAGCCGAACCTTCGCCTACTCGAGGAGCGCGACTTCATCCGCCAACGTTCGGGCTCCTCGATCGCCGGGGAGCGCGAGTTCGTGATCAAGCACGCGCTCACGCGCGAAGTCGCATACCGGAGCCTGCCGAAAGTGAAGCGCGCCCACTTCCATGCGCGTTTCGCGACCTGGCTTGAGGGGGCCGGGGAAGGTCGAGACGAGGACGCGGCTCTGCTGGCCCACCACTACGCCGAGGCGGTGCGACCGGAAGACGCCGACCTCGCCTGGCCGGGGGACGACGAGGAGCTCGGACGCCTACGCAATCGGGCTGTCACATGGCTCCGGCGCGCGGCCGAGTTGGCCCTGGGCCGGTACGAGATCGAAGATGCCGTCTCTTTGCTCGAGGGGGCCGTCGAGCTCGAGACAAGCGCCCCCGTCCAGCTGGAGATCTGGCGCGAGATCGGCCATGCGAATGCGATCTACTTCAACAGCAAGGCGTTCTCCGCGGCGATGCAGCGGGCGATCGAGCTGGCCGACGACGATCTGACCACGGCGGATCTCTACGCGGAGCTTGCCTTTCAGACGATGATCCGGGCAGGAATGTGGGGCGTCCCGCCGCAGGCGGACCTCGTCGACGACTGGATCGGGCGGACGCTCGAGCTGGCGCCGCCCGACACCGTGGCCCGCGCGAAGGCGCTGATCGCCCGCTGCTACAACGCCCACGACAAATCTCCCGAGCTCGCGAGCGAGGCGAGCGGAATCGCCGAGCGATTGGGAGACCCGGTCACTCGCTCCTACGGCTACGACGTTTTGTGCCTGACGGCGTTCGCGGCGGGTGACTGGGACGACGCAGCTGACTGGGCGCGCCGGCGCGTCTTCCTCGTCGATGAGATCGACGATCCGGATCATCAGCAGGACATCTACACCGGCGCTTTTGCTCCTGTCGTCGCGTGCGGGGAATTCGACGAAGGGCGGAACTACTCCAGGTCCGTGGAAGAGATCAACCGCCGGCTGTCTCCTCATCATCGGTTGCACGGCGTCGGCCAGAGCCTGGTGCTCGAAGAGCTCCTCGGTGACTGGGGGGCAGCGAGCCGACTGCAGCCTCGCGTTGAAGACGCCGTGGCGGCGAACGTCGCGACGCCGTGTGTTCTGAATGAGCGCGCCCTGTTGGTCTGCGCGCTCGCGCGCGCCTACCTCGGGGATGAGGAAGAGGCGTGCCGCCTCGAGCAGGAGGCCGGAGCCCACAGAATGACCGGCTACGGGCCCTTGCAGGACGCGCCGCGGGTACAGCTCGCTCTCCACCGCAACGATCTCGGAGCCGTCGAGTCGTTGCTTGGCGAGCCCGGCGTGCGTCGGGCGACCACGTACTATCTAAGCTCGATGGCCACGCACCTCGACGGGCTCGCGGCTCTCGGCGATCGGGAGCGCGTCGAGGCCGAGGCCGGCCGGCTACTGCAGCCCAATACCTATCTCGAGCCATTCGCGTTGCGCGCCCTCGGCGTCGTGCGCGAGGACGCGAGCCTGATCGAGCGCGCGGCCGGCCGATTCGAGGCGCATGGCCTCGACTGGCACGCCGGGCGGACGCGGGCGCTTCTCTAGTCGGTCCAGTAGTCCGGGATGAACTCGACGTCGTCGAGACCCGCCTGCGGCGCCGCGATCGCCACGAACACGGCGTCCTCCTGGCCTGCCGCGCGGAACGACCTCACGGTCTCAGGTCCGACGCGCACAGCCGTCCACGGCTCGATATCGATCACCTCGCCGTCGAAGTTGCCCTGCGCCTGTCCGGAGACGAGGAAGTAAACCTCCTCTTGCACTGTATGCCGGTGCCCCCGTGTATGCGGGTGCCCTTTGGGTGGCTTCCAGCTGCCACCGAACCTCTCGAAGGTTACGGCGAAGTTCCGCAGGCCAAGCGGTTCGCGCATGAAGCGAATCTCGAAATGATCCGGATCCATTCCCACTTCCGCCGCCTGGTCCGGGACCCCGGCGACGGGGACGACGGTGTAATCGGCCATTTGAACTCCCTTCTGCCGGCTGCGTCGCTGCAAGCGTGGGCCAGCTTCTCTGAAGGTCCTTATCACGTCAGCCTCTAGGAGGGAAACGGGCCTTGGTCGACGCTCACGGCTCGGCTGACGGCCGTCGCCTGGCTTGCGCACTGACAAATTCCGCCCACCATCCCTTGAGGCTAGCCTGGGCTTGTGAACGGCTCCTCGGTAGTTGCAGCAGCCGAGTGGCTGGGCGAGCGCGACCGGCTTCGCCGCATCTTGCGCTTCGCCGGGCCGGCGGTCTACGCGGTCGTGCTCGCTGTTCTCATCTACCGCGAGGGGATCCCGCTCTCGCGCGAGCGCCTGTTCATGTGGATCCTGCTCGGGCTGCTGGCGTTTTCGCTGACGAACATGCGCGGCTGGATCCGTGGCGTCGTCCTCGAGTGGCTGCCGTTCGCGTTCGTCCTCTGGGCGTATGACCTGCTCCGAGGGTACGCCGACACCCTCCTGTTCTCGACCCATGTGCGCCCACAGCTCCGCGCCGACGAAGTTCTGTTCGGCGGCACGGTCCCCACGGTCTGGCTCCAGGAGCGCCTCTGGCACGGTCCCTCGAATCTACGTTGGTACGACTACGGCGCCTGTCTCGTCTACGTGAGCTACTTCCTGGCCACCTACCTCGTGGCCGCCGTCCTCTGGTTTTTCGCCCCTTCCCTCTTCCGCCGCTTCGTGGGCATGGTCTCGCTGCTTGCCCTGATGGCATTTACGACGTATGCGCTCTTTCCCGCCGCACCGCCCTGGCTCGCGAGCGAGGAGGGGCAGCTCGAGCCGACCACCCGCTCGATCGGCCCTATCTTGGGCCATGTCCCGATCGGCAACTTCGACGCGCTCTTTGAGAAGGGCTCCCAGTATGCGAACCCGGTCGCTGCGGTCCCCTCGCTCCACGCGGCCTACACACTGCTGATCACCCTGGTTCTCTGGCGCTTGGCGCCTCGGTGGGGCCGTGTGCTGCTGGCGGCGTATCCGCTACTGATGGCGTTCGCCCTCGTCTACACGGCCGAGCACTACTTCGTGGATGTCCTGCTCGGGTGGGTGTACACGCTGATCGCGTTCTGGGCGGTCAACCGCCTGGCCGACTGGCTTGCCGGCGGACGTCGGTTCGGATGGCGAAAGGAACTAGGAGCAAGAAACTCCGCGTGAATCGGCTTCTTCAAGCGTGCTCTTCAGCTTCGCGTTGCTGCTCAGGCGGCGCGTGCCACTCGATGCGTCCCCTCCAGAGCAGGTAGACGAGCCCCAGGAGCACGCCCGACAGCGCGACCGTGAACAGCAACGCGTCCAGTGAGGGGCCCACCTCCGGCTGGTAGAGGATCGACGGCGGCAGGAGCTTCACCGCCGGAAGCGTGACGATGCTGAGGACGAACTGGAACACGACCGCACTGATGCTGACCGCAGGAAATTCCTTCTCCCGCCCGCCCCAGCGCACTACCAGCTGGAACACGTCCAGATCCGGCCGCGCCACCCCCGCCCGAGCAAGGATGGCCGAGATTGCGAGTATCACCAACGCGACCGCGGCCATGAACGGGACCAGACCGACGGAGGCCGGACCGAGACCGTCCTGCCAGATGCTGGCGCCGAGGCAGACGAAGCCAGCGGCGAACCGTGCGAGACCGCCCCAATGCGGAAGGAGCAAGGCCGACGCGGCCAGTTTCACCCCGGTGCGCCCGCTCGTCTGCAGCTCTGCGACGGGGAGCCGCCAGATGTTTGGCGAGATCACGTTTGCGAGCCCAGACGCCGCTTCGAGAAGGCCGAACACGCCGATGAACTGCCAGCGGGACCACGGAGCCAGCCCGCCAAGAGCGATCGCCGTCACGATCAGCCCGACGAGGTTGAAGAACGAGAGCAGGAAAACGATCACAAGGCCGCTGAAGGCCCGGCTCGCTCCCGCCGTCTTATCTTGGTGAGTGGGCATGCGACTTGGTGGGAACCTCTGGCTTGATGGACATTCTGGTCACGATCGTTCTTGTCCTACTCATCGTCGTGCCGGTCGTCACGGTCGGTGGCCTCTTCATCTGGGCAGCGGTGAAGGATGGACAAGTGGACAGGGCTCTGCAGGCACGGCTTGGCATCCGGCGCCGTACCAGGCTCGGGCGCTAGCCAGCGGCGGCCTGAATCGCCGACCGCGACGGCGGACTATGATGCCTTGGCCGTGGGTCTGTTCAAGCGAGGGACCGGCGCCGACGAGCTCCTCCGTGGACACCTCGAGAGGCTGGGCGTGTCACCGTTCTGGCTGCGCTCAGCGCTCGATGCGATTCGCTACTGCGAGCAAGGCGAGTATTTCCAGCCCGTCTTCAGCGTGGCGGGGCCGGCTCCCGCGCGCTCTGTAGTGGCGCTCATGAGGCTCGAGCCGTACGTGCAGGGTGAAATCGACTGGAACGTTTCTCCGAGTGAGTCTCCGTTCTGGGTCGGATCAGTCGGCGATCTCCGTGACGAGCTCTTCGAGGAGACCGGGGAGCGTTTCGTCGGGCTGTACTGGTCGGATCAGAACCCGGCAGTGGCACCCGCTCTCGATAGTGCGCTGCGCTCCATGGTCGTGACCGTCGCGGAGTCCCTCTCGGAAGACAGCGAACATCCGCTTGACGGCGAAGTTTGGCGAAGCATCTGGTCGCTCGGCTCGGGCGGGTATGTCTGGCGCGTCGCCGAAAGCGACGCTCGGACGAGCGACGTGAACCTGCGGGCTGATCTGGCCAAAGAGGTCAAGGCAATCGTCGAGTCGTTTCCGCACGAGGACGGGTCACACGAGCAGGTGCTCGACTGGGCGTCAGCCGAATGCCTGCGTCGGAACCTTCTCCTCGGCTCCGGGTCTCCGGGCGGCTGGGCGGCCGGCGGCGAGTTCCTGAGGCGCGGGTTCCGCCTGGTGAATCGACAGCTGGTTCCCGAACGCGTGACGATCCCGCGCGACGAACGGTGGTATGCGTTCTCGTTCGGCGTCGCCCTCTTCGACGTGGACGAGTGCCTCGAGAAGAGGCAGGCCTTGGCGGTCGGGAGATCGCAGCAGCATGGGTTCCGCGGAGCTCAGCCGTCGGTCCGGCGTTAGTCGGCAGCCACCTTCGAGGGATTCCCATCCGCTTCACCTGTTCTGGCCCAAGCTGAGGAGATAACGGCGCTATCCTGGTTCGTAGGCCGAGGCGATTCGCTGACACAGGGTTTCCCCGACCTCCATGTCGAAGTTCGGAGGGGACCATGAACGCAATCAAGGCGGCGAAGAACCAGTCGTTCTTCCGCGAAGTGAACGAGCGCATGCGAGGCCTGAACGAGTCCGTCAAGCAGGCGGACGAGGGCGCGGATTTCCTGTGCGAGTGCGCCGGGTCGGACTGCACGTACCCGGTCCAGATCACCTTGGACGCCTACGAAGGGATACGTCGGGTTCCAACGCACTTCGCCGTGGCCGCAGGCATGGATCACGTTTTCCCGGATGTCGAACGGATCTTCGCGAAGCGCAGCGGATACTTCGTAGTCGAGAAATTCGGCGAGGCCGCGCTCGCGGCGATCAAGCTCGACCCCCGCTCGCGTCGAATGAGAAGAGAAGAGCCGCCCAGCCGGAAAGATGACCGAGCGGCTCCCGTAGTGCCCTAACGGCCCTAGAGCGCCGTGTCCCTGCGCGTTGTGTCGGGCCGGTTGTAGTAGCCGCCGAGCTCCTCGCGGTAGGAGTCATCGCGGTATCGATCCTCGTCGAACTCCGGAGCGCTCTTGATCTGCTCCTTGGTCCGATCCACGTAGACGGTCTCGTCCTCGATGTCCACGCGCTTGATGATCCCGGCGGGAAGCATGACCTTCTTGCCGAAGATCCATGGGCCGGTGTCGACGACGATGAAGCTCGCGCCGACGTCGTAGCTGGCCTCGTCGATCTTGCCGATCCCGCCGTCGAGGGCCTCGACGCTGAACCCGGTCAGGTCGACATCCCCGACCATGTCCGTGCCAAGGGTCGACTGGTCGCCATACGTCCAAACGTCAGTAGTAGTTGTTCGCTCATGTGCCATTCGATCACGCTCCTAAGAAACGTAGAGGGGTAACAGGACGATCAGGGAGATCGTCCCCAGACGATGTACAGACCCACCTCCTTTCCTACTCTCTTTTGCCTACCCGTCGTGCAACCCGGAAAACGTCTGTCCGGCTACCGCCGATGAGCGCCGTGTTGTCTAGCTTTGTTGCTTGTTGGGTAGGGGTCCCATCGTGAGGGCTCGGTCGGCCGCAACCGCTCTTCTCTCCGCTCTCGTCCTGTCAGGGATGGCCGCCGCGCAGGCCAGTGCGGCTAGCTATCCGAACTCGATGGCGGCCACCGGAGACTCGATCACGCGCGCCTTCAACACAGGCCTCGTGCCCTTCACGGACGCTCCCTGGAACTCGTGGTCAACCGGAGGACTCAGGTCGTGGAGTCACTACCGGCGAATCCTCGCCGCCAACCCGCTGATCCTCGGCCGTAATTTCAACAATGCCCGGAGCGGGGCAGAGATGGCTGATCTCGAGCGCCAGGCGAGCCTGACCGTCGCCCAACGAGTCGAGTACGTGACGATCCTGATCGGTGCGAACGACGCGTGCGCTTCGAGTGAGGCTGCGATGACGCCGGTGGCGGACTTCCGCGCGCAGTTCGAGCGGTCGATGGCCACGCTGAGTGTTGGCCTGCCGGCCGCCAGGATCTATGTCATCAGCATCCCGGACATCTACCGCCTCTGGTCGCTCTTTCACAACAACCCAACCGCCGTTTTCACCTGGCGAGTGACGGGCTTCTGCCAATCCATGCTCGCAAGGCCCACGTCCACCGCTCCCGAGGACGAGGCACGGCGGCAGCGGGTTCGCCAGCGGGTCGTCGACTACAACGGGAACCTGGAGCAGGTATGCGCGCTCTACGTCCAGTGCCGCTTCGACGGAAACGCGGTTTTCGAGTATCCGTTCCGGGCCGAAGATGTTTCCAAGCGCGACTACTTCCACCCGTCGCTGGCTGGTCAGCAAACGCTCGCAGACGTGACGTGGGCGGCCGGGTACAGCTTCACCGGCTAGCAGCTCCGAATCTCGGTGGCGTTCGCCTACGCAGACGGGCTGCGCACGACCACGCGCACGCGCTGGACGGCATTGTTGCAGTACCCGTCGTAGTTCCACTCAGCCGTGAGCGGCTGCGTCTGGCCTTCACTGTCCGTGGCCCGGCAACAGAGCTCGTGCTCGCCCGGATGTGCATCCCACTGGTAGCTCCAGCCGTGCCAGGCGAACTCTGAGACGGCGGCTTCGAGCGCGGCGTCCGTCCAGCTACCGCCGCCGTCCTCGCTCACCTCGACCCTGACGATCGGTCCGCTTCCCGACCATGCCCGTCCCTCGAGCAGGCACGAGCCGGCGTCAACGAAGCGCGACCGCGCGGGGAAGTCCGGGATCCCCGGCGGAACCATGAGCGACCGGGGCAGGATCCTCATGATCGCTCGCCCCTGTTCCTCGGCGGACTGGCGAACGTGGTAGCCGACGTCTTGCTGGAAGCCTTGGAACGGCTCGTTGACGGCCGTGATCGACTGCAGCCATTTCACGTGCGTCATCCCGTACCAGCCCGGCACCACCAGCCGCAGCGGAAAACCGTGTTGCGGCGGCAGATCCTGGCCGTTGATCGCGTAAGCCAGCAGCACCTCGTCGCGGAGTGCCTCAGAGCGAGGCAGGCTTCGCTCGTACAGGTGCTCGAGCCCGGCCTGAATCCCGCGGTCGAGGCCGGTGAAGACGATCTCGATGGCTCCAGGCCCGAGGCCCGCTTCGGCGAGGAGCGGCGCCAGGGGAGTTCCGGTCCATTCGGCCGTCCCCACCGCTTCGAGGAGCCACGGCTGGCTGTTCGCGCGCGGGGAGAGGAGCGCGCGCCCATTGCCGGCGCACTCGAGGGTCACGGCCAGCGTCCGCGACGGGCGTTCCTTCAGCTCGTCCAGCCCGAGGGTCAGGGGCCGCTCCACCTCGCCTCCGATCTCGAGCCGCCACGAGCTTGGATCGACCAGCGGGATGTCGAAGTGGGTCAGCAGGTAGTGCAGGCCCACCGGCGTGACCGGATGGCGCAGCGCCTCGAGGGGAAGCGCGTGGTTTCGGGCCGCGAGCTGAAGCTCTTCGAGCGTGATGTTGGCGCTCACTCCAAGCGGAACTCTCTCACATGCGGCGCGAGTTCACGTTCGACTCCGACCGGAGATGCGGGGCCAGCTCGAGCTCCGTGCGAGGTACACCCCGGCCAGGCAGAGAGCACCCCCGAGGAAGGCAAGTGCCGGCGGCGTCTCGCCGAGGAACGCCCAACCGAGCGCGACGGCTACCGGCGGCACGAGATACGTGGTCGAGCCCATGCGCCCGGCGCTGGTCCGCGCCAGTGCATAGGCCCACGTGCTGAAGCCGAGTGCCGTCGGAAAGACTCCGAGGTACACAACCCAAGCGATCGAGGCTCCGTCGGCCCGCTCCACCTCCCGGGCGAGAGCGGGAGCGAAGGGGAGGCAGGCGAGTGCTCCGATCGTGCACGCGATCCAGGTCAGCTTGAGCGCAGACGCCCGTGCGAGCAGAGGTTTCTGAGTCACGACCCCACCTGCATACGCCACCGCTGCCGCGAGGCAAAGCACCGCTCCCCAGCCGGCCGTGACGCTCAACTCGGACGTAGCAAAGCCGATCACGATCGCTCCGGCGAACGCGACTGCGCAGCCCGCGAGCAGCGTGCGCGGGAAACCCTCGCCCAGAAGGAAGCCCGCGAGGAGGGCAATCAGCACGGGCCCGATGTTCACCAGCATCGCCGCGGTCCCGGCGTCTATGCGTTGCTCGGCCTCGTTCAGCATGACGTTGTAAGCGGCGAACCAGAGCAGCCCGAACACGAGCAGGCCGGGGAGATCACGTCTGGTCGGCAGCGGTTCACGCCGAGCCAGAGTCAGGACGAGCACTCCGAGAGCCACGCTGCCGATTGCGAGTCGAAGGAGGGTCAGCGGCCCGGCGGAGAGATCCTCTCCCGCAGCGCGGATGCCGACGAATGCCGAGGCCCAGAGCGCGACGGTGATGAGCGCAGCCCTGAGCGCCCGACCTTCGTCTCTTCGAGTCGGCGTGGCCGAAAGGGGAAGCGGCTCGCTCACGGGCACTGATGAAACGTGCCTGAGCGAGGCGGTGTGAGGTTGGACGACCCTGTTCGTGGCAGTTGTCCGCTTTCGTTACCCTGGTCCTCGTGCGTGGGGCGCAAGACCGTCCGAGGGAGGATGGCGGCAGCCCACGTCGAATGACCGCGGTTCGACCGGCTAAGGGGAAGAACATGGGGCTCGGACACGAGACACTCGCTGCACTGGTGCGCAAGGGATGCGCGCGGACGCCGGAGGGGGCGCGCTTCCGTCACCGTGTCCTAGCCGTTGGCGGCTTCGTGTTGCTCTTGCTCGGGTTCCTGGCCGCGATCGGTTTTGCCAGGCTGATTCTCGCTGGGGTCGGCGTGCTCCTCGTCTTCGTTGTCGGCGCCGTTCTGGTTTATGGCGCTGTGGCACTTGCGTTGCCGCGTCTACGGGGAGCGCGGCCACGACCTCAGACCCGAGTGCCTCGAGCCCGCGTTGCCGGGATCGCCGTCAGCTCGAGCTCCGCCCTCCGGGAGCTCGCTCGCGCCCGGCCCCGGCCTCGCCGAAGTGCTGCCGGGCGCCGGAGGCAGGCCGCCCGCCTGAACGCCCGCGGGGCATCCGAACGCCGCCGCGGAGATATTCGGGCTGCCGTGGATCACCACCGTAAGGCGCTCGAGATCGTCCGCGAGCTCGGCGACGAGCGAGGAGAGGCACTGACTCTGAACAGCCTTGCCCTCGCCGTGGCCCGAGGTGGCGACGACGATGCGGCGCTCGCGCACTTCGGACGCTCGCTTGCGCTCCTCCGGGAGTTGGACGACGAGCAAACCGAAGGCCAGGTCGTTGCCAACATCGGGCTCGTTCACGGCCGCCGCGGCCGCCGGCAGCAATCGGCTGAATGCCTCCGCGCGGCGCTCGAGAAGCTCAGCCCCGAGACACCGGACTACCGCCGGGTCGAAGAGCACTTGCGCCGGGCCAGCTGAGGCTACGTCCGTCCGGCGAAGTCTCCGTAAAGAGCGGGGATTTCCTCCGCGGGCACCGGTCGGCTGAAGAGGAAACCCTGGCCGAGCTTGCAGCCACGCTCGAGAACGAACCGGCGCTGCTCCTCCGTCTCGATTCCTTCGGCGAGGGGGTTGAGGCCCAGGCTGTCGGCAAGCTGGATCATCGAAGTCACGAGCACGGCGGCGTTCGGATCGTCAGGCAGACCGCTCACGAACGACCGATCGATCTTCAACGTGGTGACGTGCATCTGGCTGAGCCGTCCCAGCGATGAGTGACCGGTGCCGAAATCGTCGATCGCGAGCTTGAGGCCTCGCTCGTGGATCTCGGCCAGCACCGGTCCCATGGCGCCTCCACGCTCCTCCATGACGGCCGATTCGGTGATCTCGATCATCAGTCGGTCGGCGTTCAGGCCAAACGACTCGATTGTCCCAAGGACATGCCGCATCGCCATCGGCTGCCAGAACGATGCGGGCAGGTTGACGGAGACGAACAAATCGAGCCCGTCGGCCCGCCAGGCGGCGGCTTGCCGGCAAGCCTGCTCGACGACCCAGTCACTCATCGGCCCGATCAACCCTGTCCGCTCGGCCAGTGGGATGAAGTCATTTGGCTGGACGAGGCCCCGCTCGCCGTCGTTCCACCGAATGAGCGCTTCGACGCCCACCACGCTCCTGTCCTTCATGTTCACGAGCGGCTGGTAGTGGAGGATGAGCCCTTCGCCCGCCTCGACGGCCCGTCGCAAGCGGCCGGCCATGGAGAGTTGTCGGAGCGCGTCGCCGTCCGCTACTGCCGCGTAGAGGTGATGGCGGTCCCGTCCCTCCCCCTTCGCCTCGTACATGGCGACGTCCGCGTGCTTGAGGAGCGTCTCCCGGTCGGCGGCATCGAGAGGAAAGAGGCTGATCCCGACGCTGGCCGTAACGTAGATCTCGACCCCGGAGATGACGAAGGGCTCCTGCAGGACCCGCCGGATCTTCCAGGCGATCTCCTCTGCCGAGTCCGCCGCGCTCGTGCCCTTCGGGACGCTTCTGGCGGCACCGACGTCGGGGACGAGGATGAGGAACTCGTCGCCCCCCTGGCGTGCGACGGTGTCCGAGGTGCGCGTGCAGTTCTTGAGGCGCGCTGCGACCGCGCAAAGCAGCTCGTCGCCCGAGGCGTGCCCGAAGCTGTCGTTGATCAGCTTGAAGTTGTCGAGATCCACGAAGAACACCGCGAGCGCGGCGCCCATGTCCCGAGCGCGATGAAGGGCGCTCTCGAGATGCTCCTGAAAGAGCGCTCGGTTCGGCAAGTCGGTCAGAGAGTCGTGGTAGGCGATGTACGACAGCCGCTCTTGCGCCTCGGCGAGCTGCTCGGCCGCGAGTCGCCGGTCGGAGATGTCGACGACGATGCCGTCCACGACGACCGGCCCACCGGTGTGCGGCCGTGGATGCATCCGATCCGAGACCCACCGCGTAACTCCGTCGTAGCCCACCAGGCGATACTCGACCTCCACCGGCCCGCCGTCCTTCAGACTGGCGGTTGCAGCTTCGTAGGCCTCCCGGTCGTCCTCGTGGACGGCGGCATCCCAGGCCTCCTCCGGCGTGTACTGGGAGGGAATCGACCCGACGAGCGCCTCGAGGCCGGATCCGAGAAAGGCAGTGCACTCGTAGCTGCCATCGGGGGAGCACTCCATCTGGTACAGGAGGATGGCGAGCGCCCCTGCCATCCGTTCGAGGACATCGGTCGACGCGAAGGCCTCGGTCAGCGCGATGAGTGACCTCGTCTCGTCCGTTGCGTGGTCCGGCGTCCCGTTCTCAGGCATGCCGTTCTCTCATCGGCCGTGAAGGCCCCGATATTTAGCCCTGAGCTAACGAGAGGGCTTGGACGAGCGCGTAGCGACCAGGCGGGCGTTGAGGTGTGCCTCGGGAAAGCTCCGGAAGCGAACCTTCAGGCGCTCGGGCGTCTCGCCCGCGTGCGGCTGCGGCACTTTGTGCCGTGGAGGAGCAATTGTCCGCAGGGTGGCCACACATGGTCAACGCCCCGACCGGCCGCGCGGTTACGCCCTGGTCAGAATCGTTCCGCTAGTCGAGCGACTGGCCCCAGCTCGCGCGTGCGGCTGAGCCGGTGTAGCGGCGGCGCTCCGAGACCTCGACGGACATGATCGTTTCAGGTCGCAGGTACCGGCCGCGAACCCGCGGCCACGACTTCGCCTCGGCGAGACTCTGGACGATCTCCGCCGCGCATGCCTCGGCCGCCTTTTCGTCGGAGAAAGTCTCGATCTCTACCCAGTCGCCTGCCTCGAGGTTCAGGACGACACGGTAAAAGTTCTCCTCGGCCCATTCCTCGTGTCCGGAAACGGCGGCCGCGGCCTCCGGCTCTAGCGGCGCCTCGACACGGAGGCCGGTCGGTGAGATGACCTCGCCGGGGGGCTGGTCCAGGGTTCGAAGAGGATCAGTGTCAGGCTGGAATGGGTCGGGAGAAGACATGGCGATGCCTATATCGGCGCTTGTGCCCTGGAACTGAAGCCGTCGGCTTCTAGCTGCGCTCGGGCAGGAAGCTCGTCACGTGCCCGGTGGCGTTGGCGTCGCGGAGCTCGGATTCTTCCAGCGCGCCGATCCGCAGGAGCAGCTCGAGCTCGTCCTGGAGATGAGTCCGCATCATCTCGGGGCCGTCCGTTGCGATCGTGAAGCGGACGCCTGCGTCAGCCAGGGCGCGGCAGGTGTCGCGGAGCGCATCCTCATCTGCCAGTGCCCTCGTCAGCAGATTCGAGCTCGGGCAGATCTCGAGAACCGTTCCCGCGTCGCGAAGGAGCGCCATTGTGGCCTGGTCCTGTGCAGCCAGGATCCCGTGCCCGATCCGATCGGGCCGAAGGACCTCGACGACCTCTCGGATCTCTTCCACTCCCGTCCGGCCGCCCTCCTCGCCCACGTGGATGGTGATGCCGAGCCCGGCGGTGCGGGCCATTGCGACGAGTGGCGCAAGCTGCCCGTAGGGATATCGGCCGGGAGCCGGGCGGGGGCCCGCGATGTCGACGCCGACGATGCCGCGGGAGGCATATCGGATCGCTTTCTCCACGATCACCTCGTTCTGCTCGGCCGTAAAGGTTCGGTCCATCATCAGGATCAGGCCGGCACGGACGAGCGGGTACTCGAGGCCGGCGCGGTCGAGACCGCGTACAGCGGCCATGATGATGTGGTCGAGGTCGCGCTCGCCGCCGCGGTTTCGCTTCATGGGGTTGAAGCGAAGCTCGAGAGTCGTGATGTTCTGGGTTCTGTAGGCACCCCCGATCGCCCCGTGCACCGAACGCTCGACGGCGAGCGGGCTCGACTGGATGAGCTCGGTCCATTTGTAGATCGAGTCGAGCTGGGGGAGACCCTCGACACCACGTGGGTCGACCGTCACGAGTCCCTCGAAGTCCCAGTAATCCTTGACCGGCAGCGCAATTCCCTGCTCGTGGGCCAGCGTCCAGAGGACCGCCGGGTCGACCGAGCCGCCGAGGTGCGTGTGGAGCTCTGCCAGTCCGGCGCGGCTAATCGATTCGACGACCGAGCGCGTCGCCAGAGCCTGGGTCTCGGTCATGGGACGAGTTTACGGAGTCGCTGTGGAGATAGTCTCGGCGAATGAAGATCGGCATAGTCGTCCCGTTCTCGTGGTCTTTCTGGGGTGGAGTGCCCGAGCATGCCGACCACCAGGCGCGGGCTCTGATCGGCCTCGGCCACGACGTGCAGGTGATCATGGGTCACGACCCTCCGGGGCGGCTGACCAAGCTCCTCCATCCTCGCGTGGGCCGCCACGAGCGGCCTCCGGAGTACGTGGTCCCTGTTGGCCGGTCCGTGATCGTGCCGGCCAACGGCTCGCTGCCGAATCTCGTGCTCAGCCCTCAGTCGATGCTTCGCATGCGCCGGATCTTTGCGCGCGAGCAGTTCGATGTCGTGCATGTTCATGAACCTTTCACCCCGATCCTGTCCGCCTTCGCGCTGGCAATCGCCGAGTGCCCGGTGGTGTCGACGTCCCACGCCTCAGGCGAGAAACTCACCTGGTACAAGAACTCGCGCCACACCTGGGGCCTCCTCGCCGACCGCATCGACTATCGCATCGCCGTGTCGGAGCGGGCGCGGGCGAGTGCCGAGCCCATCATCGGCGGGCCCTTCGAGATCCTGCCGAACGGCGTCCTGATCCCGCCCGCCGCGCCTGCATCGGGACGGGACGACCACGTTGTCTTCATCGGGAGGCACGAGCCAAGGAAGGGCCTCGCGGTTCTCCTCCGCGCCTGGCCCCGTGTAACGGCGGCCACGGGTATGCGGCTCCGAGTCGTCGGCGCGGATCCGCTCTCCGTTCGCTGGCTCATGCGCCGCCTCGGGCTCTCGCACGAGAACGTCGACCTGCTCGGCTCCATCTCCGAGGAGGCGCTCACGCAGGAGCTTCTCCGTGCCAAGGCTCTGTGCGCACCCTCGACAGGTCGCGAGAGCTTCGGGATGGTGCTCACGCGCGCGTTTGCGAGCTCGGCGCCGGTTGTTGCCTCGGACATCGAGGGATACAGCGACGTCGCCGGCCCAGAGACGGGCGTCCTCGTGCCACCCGGGGATCACGAGGCGCTCGCCGACGCCCTGATCGCACTGGTCGCCGACGAGTCTCGTCGGGCCGCCATGGGCGAGGCGGGACGCCGCCTCGCAGAGGAGCGTTACTCCTGGGCGCGGATTTGCGGTCGCCTGGTCGAGGTCTACGGAGGCTTGGCGGCGGGCGATCCCCGTGCCGCCGCGGCCGCGGCGTGAGAGCTGGAATCCCTCAGAGCCGAGCCGGGCGCCTGGCTCTCGTGGTGCCTCCTCTCGTCGGGGCCGTCGCGCTCGTGCTCTGGCGCGGTCCGGATACCGGGATCGTCAGGGACGCGTTCGAACTGGTTGCCTGGGGCTGGGTAATAGCGGCGGTGGCGATCAACTTCGCTTCGGTGCTCTTCAGGTCGGTCGCCTGGAAGGTCGTGATCGACCAGGCTGTTCCACCACCCAAGCCTGGCCGGCGCACGGTCTTCGCCGCTTTCTCGATCGGCCTGCTAGGAAACGCTGCGCTCCCCGGCCGGGTCGGTGAGATCGCCCGTGTTGTCGTCCTGACTCGCCATATGCCCGGCCGTCGGGGTACCTGGGCCACGATCGTCGGGACGGTGTTCGCCCACCGGACGTTCGACGTCCTCGCAGCAGTCGCCCTCGTTGTCTACGTCCTCTATGCCGCCAGGATCCCGCACTGGGCCGTGCCGGGACTCGCAATTGTGCTCGGCATCGGCGTCGGGGCTCTGATCGCCGGCGTTCTTCTCGCTCATTACCGGAGCCGCGTGCCGATCGAGGAGGTCGGTCCGATCCGGAAAGCGCTTCGGACCGCGAGACACGGTCTCGAGGTGCTGAAGCGCCCCATCCCCGCCGCCGGCGCGATCCTTCTCCAGCTACTGGGTTGGACGGCGCAGCTCTTTGCGGTGTGGGCGACGCTGAAGGCTTTCAGAATCGACGTCCCGCTGAGCGCCGCTGCCCTGGTGCTGGTGCTCATGAACCTGGCCACGATCTTCCCGCTCTGGCCGGGGAACGTCGGCTTGCTCCAGGCCGCTGTCGCCCTGCCGCTCCTGTCGTACGGGGTCGACTATGCGCACGGCTTTGCCTTCGGGATCGGTTTGCAGGCGATCGAAGCGTCAGTCGGCGTCGGGCTCGGCCTGATGTTTCTCGCCCGCGAGGGATTCTCGTTCGCCATGCTCAAAGGCATGCCGGAGATGAACGACGTCGATCTCGACGAGCGCGTCGCCCGGATCGCCTAGTAGGAGGGATCGGTGAAACGTAGCTCGTCGCCGGGGTGCGATGGTCGTTCCGAGGCAAGGACGCAGGGAGCGCCGATAGCAGCGCTATCGAAGCGAGTGAGGACGCAGCATCGGGGCGAGCAGCGCGGCCCGGCAGCACTGCTGCGTTTCGTCAAACCCTCCTAGGACTGCCGCGGTGGGATGCGGCTGTCTCGAAGCTCCTGGTCGTCGCGACCCTTCGCCTCGAGCAACTTCTCCTCCCCGCGTGCCCCGGTGCGTGCCTCTTCGACCTCGTCGGCCGTCTGGTCGGTGTCGTCCGGCGGCACCGTGGGCGCAGCACCCGGGTGCCGCGACTGCTCGACGTGCCGCTGGTGGTCGGCCCTGTCGGCAGGTTGCTCCGCCTCGGTGGGCCTCTGACCTCTGAACCAGTCCAGGAATCCCATGCCCCTTCTGTCCCCGTCCGGGCGGCGACGAAACTCTTTATGAGCGAACAGGTTTACGACTGCTCCCCAACCGGGTAATCAACCTCCGGGCAACGGAAAGGAGGGACGACCGCATATGTACATCGGACTCGGCACAATTCTTCTCATCATCCTGATCGTTCTTCTGATCGCGTTCGTCTTCTAGAACCGCCGAATAAACCAGCCGCGCGCCGTCAGGCGCGCGGCTGGGAACATCTCCAACAGCGACGGGCGAGGCCCGTCGCTTTTTGCTTTCACGGGCTCTTGCGGACGCCACGAAAAGGGCGGCCTTCTGGCCGCCCTTTGTGAAGTCGATTCTGCCTCGCCGGCTTAGTACGGCGGCGGGCGGTCGTACGGATCGCGAACCGCCGTGTCGCGGCGATAGCCGCCGAACCCGCCCCAGCTCGACCAGAAGACGAGGGAGAGCAGGAGGCCGAGCAGGCCGACGATCATGAGAATGACGCCGACCGTGTCGAGATCGATCCCGCTTGTCGTGACGTTTACCGCGAAGGCGAGGATCGCGCCGACTGCGATAAGCAGAATGCTTACACCAATGCCCATTTCTACTCCTCGGTAGGGGTCTTAGACCTCCTTACCCATGAGGCGTGGGTCCCATGCCGAGGTCCTGTGCTTTCCTTCGACCTACGAAACCGCGTTCCTGCGCCCCAGCCGGGCGGCGATCAGTCGGACTGGGCGTCTCGCAGGCGGCGGGTCATGTTCTGGAGGAGCGTCCAGGCGACTTCCGGGTGCTCGTCGACGAACGGCTTGAACTCCCACGGCGTCATGCCGTAGCAGGTCAGATCCGTGACGGCCTTGATGGTCGCGGACCGAATGCCCTCGTCGATCAGCGCCATCTCGCCGAAGGTGTCCCCGGGTCCGAGCTTCCCGCGGACCTGACCACCGATCTCGACCTCGGCTTCGCCCTCGGTGATCACGAAGAATCCGGTTCCCGTGGCGCCTTCGCTAACGACAGTGGAGCCGGCAGGGAACTTCCGCTCGTGGAGCTGGCCGGCCAGGCGCTGGAGCTCCCGGTCGCTGAGACCGGCGAGAAGCGGCACTTTCTTCAGCGCATCAGCGGGCTGTGTCGCCATGGCCGGGGATCATAACGGGCGAAAGGTCCTGTGACAGCGGTGGCGAACTCGTTAGCCGTGCGCACGCAGGCCGCTCTTTACGGCGAGATCGATCTCGAGCTCTCGTGGTCGGAAGCCGACCTCCCCGAGCGCGAGCGGACGAAGCACGTGCACCGGCTGCATCCGTACCTCGGGAAGTTCGTGCCGCAGCTCGCGGAAGTCTTCCTGCGGCGCTATGGCTCACCCGGCGACCTCGTCTGGGATCCGTTTGCCGGCTCGGGGACGACGCTTGTCGAGGCCAACGCGCTCGGCATGAGGGCTGCGGGCTGTGACGTCTCTGCGTTCAACTGCATGCTCTCCGAAGCGAAGACTGCGGTGTATGGCCCGGAGGCCCTGCTTGCGGACGTCGTTCACCTCGGGCAGGCGGAGGGCGAGCCCGCGCTGCGGAAGGCATCTCCGTACCTGAAGCGATGGTTTGCTCCTCGCACGGTCGAAGAGTTGCTCGCCTTTCGCGCACGCGTTCCGGCTACGACCTATCCCGGACTCTGGAGCGTCGTGCTTTCGCGGGCGGCGCGCTCCGCCCGGCGGACGCGACACGACGACCTCGACTTTCCGCGGGAGCCCGTCACGGCCGAGTACTTCTGCCACAAGCACCGGAAAACGTGCCGTCCCGTCGGCGAGGCGGCGAAATTCCTCCGCCGGTACGTCCGCGACGCTGCCCAGCGCGTCCACGACTTCGGTGTGCTTCGGGCTGAGACGTCGGCGCTGATGCTCCACGGCGATGCCCGTGTGCTCGATCCCCCCGAGCCGGTCGATCTCGTCTTGACGTCCCCTCCCTATCCCGGGCTGATCGACTACCACGAGCAGCATGCATACGCCTTCGAGCTGCTCGGGCTGGAGCGCAGGGACGAGGCCGAGATCGGACGCGGCGTCCGCGGGTATTGCGAGGGCGTTGCAGCAGTGCTCGAGCGGGCTGCCCAGGCCCTCCGTCCGGGAGGCCGCATCGTCATCGTCGTGAACGACCGCCGAGAGCTGTACGGGAGCATCATCGAGGACGCCGGCCTCCGGCTCGAGGATCGCGTCGTCCGGCACGTGAACCGTCGAACAGGACGTCGAAACGGGGAGTACTTCGAGGAGATTCTGGTGGCGCGGCCCTCAGCCGGCCGCCGGGGGAGCGCCATCCGGGCGCTCGGCGGCGTCTGACGCCTCCCCGGCCGGGCGGACCTCGCCTGCGCGCCGGCCGAGCTCCTCGATCTTCCCTTGCGCCGCATCGAGCTTCGCGACACAGAGCCGGTAGAGCTCCTCGCCACGTTCCCAGAGCGCGACGGAGTCCTCGAGGCTTGCCTGGCCGCTCTCGAGCTGCGCAACGATCCGCTCGAGCTCCTGCCTCGCCTCCTCGAAGGACAACCCGGCGGTCAAGCGCGCCCCTCGCCGGCGGCGGCTCCCGCCGGGCGGAGCCCGGCTCCGCCGCCGCCTGACGCCGCTTGCGGCACCGCGATCTCCGGGCCCGTATTACGAATAAAGTGCCCTCCGGCTCCGCACCCGCAGCGGCGCCCGGGGAACGCGCTCAAGGCTCGATCTCCTCGACGCGGGCCGAGAATCGGCCCTCGGACACCCGCACGTCGACGAGCTCGCTGCTTTCGAGGGCAGAGGCGGAACGAACGATGTTGCCGGCGCTTCGCACGATCGCGTACCCGCGCCCGAGCGTTGCGTTCGGCGAGAGCGCTCGCAGACGTCCCGCGACGGCCTCGAGAGCGCTCCGCTTGCGCTCGAGGAAGAGAACCGGCGCACGTGCGAGCCTGGCCGCATCGGTGTCCACGCGCTCCCGGGAACGAGCGAGGCCACGCCTCGTGTCACGTTCGAGTGCTGCCCGGAGGGCGTCGAGCCGCCCGCGGAGCTCGCCCCGATCCTGGACGACCAGCCTGGCCGCGGCCGTCGGGGTGGAAGCTCGCACGTCCGCAGCGAGGTCGCAGAGCGGCGTGTCCTGCTCGTGGCCGACCGCACTGACCACCGGGACGCGGCAGCCGGCGAGAGCCCGCACGACCCGCTCGTCACTCCACGGAAGCAGGTCCTCGAAGCTCCCGCCGCCGCGAGTCACCACGATGACGTCGACGCTCGGCTGGCCGGCCAGCTCTGCGAGGGTTGCCACGATCCGCGCGGGTGCCTGCGGTCCCTGGACGTACGTCTCGGCCACGAGCACGTTGACAGCTGGAAATCGTGCAGTCACCGCGGTGACGAAGTCGCGCTTGGCTGCCGCGTCGCTGCCGGTCAGCAGCCCGATCCAACGGGGGAAGGGCGGCAGCGGGCGCTTCCGTCTCGGGTCGAACAGGCCTTCTGCGGTCAGCGTGCGCTTCAGTCTCTCGATCCGGGCCAGGACATCGCCGAGGCCTACGGGCTCGATCGAGAGCGCGCGGAGCTGGAAGACGCCGCGGGCCGCATAGAAGTCGGGGCGCCCGTAGACGTGGATACGGTCACCGTCCGCGAGGGCGAGCCGGAGGCCGTCGAACCCCGCTCGGGGCATGGTCACGGAGAGACACGCGCCGTCGGCGGGGTCCTTCAGCGTGAAGAAGACGCTTTGCCAGCCGTCCTGGCGACGCAGCTCGGTCACCTCGCCCTCGACCCAGAGGGTCGGTAGGCGCCGGAGCCACATCGAGACGCCCCGGTTGAAGTTGGAGACCGTGTAGACCTTGCGGTCGCCGTACACGAGCGACTCGAGCTTCACGAGCTTGACCGTACACGGCCGCCGCTTTGGCGCGCGACGGCTTTAAGCAGCTTGTCGGCGACCCGTTAGAGGAGGATCTGGGCCGCGACCTCGGGCGTGCAGCCACGCTGCCGGATCAGTGACACGGCTTCGTGCAGGTCGGCGTGCGACTGTGCGATGCGCTCTGCGTATGGCAGGGGATAGCCCGCCTCGATCAGCACGTGCAGGCGCCAGCTCTCGACCTTGGCACGCTCGTCGATCTCCGGCTCGATCATCGTCAGCTGCTCGTCCACGAGGCGCTGTTTCGGTCTCGCGCTCACGATCCCTGCTAATTCTGTGTTGCCCGGATCGCCCGCGCGAGCTCTTCGAGCTTCGTGCTCACCTCGGACTCGATCTTCGTCTCGAACTCGTGGATGCGCTGCTCCGCATCTGCGAGCGCCTCGTCGAGGCGGTCCGTGATGAGTCGAAGGCGGTCGGCTGCGACCTCGTACTGCGACTCGGCTGCTCGGGCCGTGTCCTCGGTGCGTTTCTGAAGCCGCTCCGCGGTCGACTGCGCCGCGAGTGCGATCCGGTCGGCGATCTCCTTCTCCGCCTGGCGGGTGAACTTCTCGATGGCGCGATCGAGCTCGTGCGAGAGGCGTTCCGCCGACTTCTCCCTGGACTGCTTGATCTGGACGTCGAAGCGCCTCTCGGCGTCCTCGGCAAGCCTGCTCGCCGACCGCTCGAGCGAACGCTCGAGGTTCTCGAGCTGGCGCCGGGTGGCGTCGGCGTAGTCGTTCTTGAGTCTCGTCTGCGCCTCCGCGACCTCCCGGTCGACGAGCTCGCGAAGCTCGCGCTCGCGGTCACGGACTTGCTGCGCCAGCTCCTGGAGTGCTCGCCTGCGTTCGGCCGAGTGCTCCTCGAGCTCCTCACGTCCTTCGTCGAGCACTTCCTTGGCGCCCTGCTTCAGCTCCTCGCGAAGACGGGAGAGGAGTGCTCGCTGCTCGTCGGCCGCTGCGCCCAGCTGCTCCGCATCGGAGCTGAGGCGGGCCTCGTGCGAGGCGGCGGCTTCGGCCTGGCGCTGGCCGAGCTCCGTCAGACGGGTCTCGAGTGCGCGCTGCCCACGGTCGAGGTCGGCCGCCCAGGCTGCGAGCCTCCGTTCCAGGCGCTCCTGGACCTGGGCGACTGCCTCCGTCAGCTCGACGCGCGCCTGCTCGGCTTGCCGCACGACCAGGTCGCGGCGCTCCTGGGCGAGCTTGCGTTCCTGCTCGCCGAGGAGCTGGGTCGCCGTCGAGCGTTCTCGTGCGAGCACGAGATCCTGCTCCCCTGCTCGCCGTCCGGCTTCCTCCTTCAGGAACTCCCGCAGGCGCTGTTGTCCGACCTCGCTGGTGCGGTCGAGATCCCGCAGGCGCCGGAGGGCGCGGGCGAAGAGCAAGAGCCCGGCTTCCGCGACCGCCGAGGCGAGGAGGCCCCCTGCGGCGAGGAGCAGGGGAGGAGTCTCGGTGAAGTTCTCGGAGAAATTGATCCCCAGGGCGACCCAGGCGGCAAGGGATCCGAGTGTGAGGAGTACCGCCGCCGCGATCAGAAACTTCTCCGAGGCGCGGTCGAGGACGACCGCGCCGAACGAGGTTCCGACGAGGGCGAGACCGGCCGCGAATGTGATCTCGAAGGCGGCTGCCATGGCCCAATCGTAGGCCTAGACGGCCTCTTCCGAGTCTAGAGGTGGAGCGAGAGGAAGGTCGCGTCTGTGGAGGCGACCGTGGCGGTGGTAGCAAAGCGGTCGAGCGCGAGCTTCGCGATACGCCCGGCCAGCACGTCGGCTGACATGCTGATGCCCGATCCGTTCCACGTCATCACCGCGGCCACGAAGACGCCGTCTTTCGAATAGACGAGGCCCGTGTCGTGGCGCGCGGTCAGGATCCAGCCGGCCTTGTGCGGGACGGCGACTCCCGGGCCGCGGACAAAACGATCCAGCTTCCCGTGGTCCTGCGAGTGCACAAGGAGATAGAGCAGGCGCCGGGCATCGGCCGCCGTGAAGCTCCGCAGGCGGCCGACGAGCGGCCCGCGACCGGCCGTGGCCAGATGGAGGTACTTGAACATCCGGGCCATGTCCCACGCGGTCGTGTATTTCCCGATGCCGAACGACGGCGACTCGACGACGCCCAATGGGATCGGCGCGCCTGCTGCAAGTGCCGTCCCGACCACGTAACCGCCGTACAGCTCGGTATCCGTGATCCCGGCCCGGCGCAACGTGGCGTTGACCCGGGCCGCGCCGGCCCCGGTCGAGCCGCTGAGCCAGACCAGGAGCTCGTTGGCTGCCTGGTTACTGGAGACCTGCAGCATGGAGCGAAGCAGCTGGTCGACTTCTGTGCCCTTGGCGGGGAGGCCGGGCAGTGTTCGCATCACCTCGATGGCGATCGCGAGCTTCACCGTCGAGGCGGCCGGAAATCGTGCGCGAGCGTTCCGCGCGGCACCCGCGCCAGTTCGGAGGTTCTGGACGTAGAAGGCGGTGATTCCGGGAAAGGCGTCACTGCGTGTTCTCAACCGCCCCTGGAGCACGCGGTCCAGCCGGCCCCGGGTCGCGGTCGGAAGGGCCGCCCGCGGAAGTCCGAAGACTGGGCTCACCGTCGTCGCGGCAGAACGCCCTGCGGGACCGTACGCGACGACCTTGACGCTGACGTCGCGCGACGGGAGGGCGACGCGGAGGCGGAATCGCCCCTCTGGCGTCGACCGGTTGGCGGTCGCGGTGCCGTCGACGAAGACAGCGATGCGAACGGTGCCGGCGTTGACTCGTCCTTCCACGAGCCCGAACGAGGTTTGCCTCGGCGCCGGCGCAATGAGGGCGGGAGGCGCCGGGCCAAGGATCGCCGGCTCCAGTTGGATAGGGATCGCGATCATGTGAGTCTCATCATGACCAGCGAGAGGGCAAGGAGGACAATTGATGCCGTGAGCAGCTTGAGGGCGCGCTCCTCGGCTCCGATCATGGTCTCGACAGTCACCTCCTCGCTCGATCCGTCATGCCGGAGGATCGTCCCGCGCACTTCTCTGACGTGCCTGCGCACATGACGCACCTGGGTGGAGAGACGGCGTTGCGCCAGGCTGAGCGCAAACGCGAAGGCACCGGCCGCGATCGCGGCCACGGTGATCGTCTCAGCGACGGCGAAGAACCCTGTCACGAGCGGGAAGGCGCCCCACGAGAGCGCAAACCAGGCGTCCGTGTGGAAGCGTCCACCGAAGAGCTCCAGGTTGTAGGCGCAGACGATGAACGCACCGAGAAGGGCGAAGACGGCGATCCAAGCGCTCCAGGCGACGGCGGTGTAGACACCGATCCCAACGGCTCCGCCAATCGAGAGGGCGGCGAGCAGGGCGAGCATCCCGGACCCGAGCTCGGTAGCGAGCGGGCGGCCATTGAGCTCGTCCAGCGCATGTGCCCCGATTCCGACTGCGAGGAAGAACGCAGCCAGTGTGGGTAGCAGCCGGGAGAGTCGGAAGTCCGCGGCGAGCGCGGCGCCGATCGCCACGTAGCTCAGGTGCCATGCCGTGTAGGGCGGGTGGAGGAGCGTCACGTAGTCGCGCCAGCCCCCGGGGGCGAGTGCATAGAAGGCCGGCCGCGGCGCTTCAGCGCTCACGGTCGCCCCACACCACGATGCCTCCGCCCAGGCTGAGAGTGCGGAAGCGTGGCTCTTCGATCCCCGCCATCCGCCAGAGCTCCAGGAGTTTCGCGAGCGGTAGGCCATCGTAGAAGTCGCGGATGCTCGGCCCGAGGAACCGGCCGACGCGCCCCCATCCGGGCGAAACCAGGCTGCCGGCAAGCGGGAGCCCAACGCGGACGTAGAGCTCCCAGACGGCCCTCGCCACAGGGTGGGGGGGCACGAAGAACTCGAGCGAGGCGAGTCTTCCACCCGGACGAAGCACTCTGGCGAGCTCGCGCAGGGTGGCGGCCGGGTCGTCCACGTACCGGAGCAGGTAGGTGAAGGTGACGGCATCGAAGCTCTCGTCGTCGAAGGGAAGCGACTCTGCCCGACCTTGCTCGAGCTTCACGAGCTCGCCAACACCGGCCCTGGCGACGCGGCGGCGCCCTGCCGCCAGCATCTCGGCACTCTGGTCGATGCCGACGACGGAACACCCGTAGCGGCGCGCGAGCTCGATCGCCACCGCCCCGGTCCCGCTGGCGACGTCGAGGACCTTCTGGTCCGGAGCCGCGTCGACCCTGGAGACGAGGTACCTTCGCCAGCGCGGGTCCTGCCCGAAGGAAAGGACGCGCGCATAGCGGTCGTAAGTCGGGCCGAGAGGCGCGAAAAGGCTCTGCGCCGCTTGTGTGGACTCGCCGAGCGCCTGTTCCACCTGGCTATTGTTGCTCCTGGTGACGCTCGAGGACCAGATCGTCGGCGCCCGGCAGGCGGCGGCCTCCTTTGCGTCGGGCGAGGAGGAGGTCGTGGGAGTCGTCCCGGCGGAGACCTCCTCCGGGCGGCTCATCTTTCTTTGCGCGTTCGGCGGGTCAGACGAAGAGCGGTGGCTCGCACTCGATGGAGCCAACGCCCCCGTCCTCGACCGTGCACTCGTTCATGAAGCGGCCTCGATCGCGGCCATGTGCGAATTGGCCGAGGAAAGCGCAGGTGGAGGCGACCTCGAAGCCCTGCGTGCAACGCTCGCCGAGCTCCGCGCCACCGAGAACCCCGAGGGAATCGACGAGGCCGAAGAGGCGGCGCGAGCGCTGGCCGGGACCCTCCTCGAAGCTCCACGGATCGCCAGCCTCGCGTATCTCGACGCAGTCGGTTTGGCGGCGGCTCGACTGGAGCAGACCCTCGGGGATGTCGGAAGCTCGCCCTTCGCCGAGGCGATGAAGGTGGGTATCGGCGCAGCCGACGAGCTAGCCCGTAGGGTCGAAGGCACGTACAAGCTGGCGCTCGCCTAGGCGGGCCGGAAGGAGGGTCATGGAAGGTGGATTCGGATTCCCGTTCGGAGGCGATCCGGAGGAGCTCATGCGGGGCCTTCGCGAGTTCGCCGAGCAGCAGTCGGAGGCCGTCCAGGAGTCGCAGCGTGAGCAGTTCGCGACGCTGACCCTGAACACTGCGGTCGAGCTGACCGGTGCAGCCCTGAAGCGGATCGACGTCCAGGGTCCTGTCGACGAGCAGGCGATCGCGCTGCGCGATGCGATGCGCGTCCTCTTCCCCGAGGCGGTCGCGCTCGTGTCCGCCGCTCGCCAGGGTTTCATGCGCGAGCGCTAAGTGACCGTCCTCGACCGCGCGATCGTCCGTGTGCTACCGGCCGTTCCACGGCCGGTGGTCAAGCGGCTCTCGCGCCGGTACATCGCCGGAGAGGCGCTCCCCGAAGCGTGCAGGGTGGTCAAGCGCCTGAACGAGGCGGGGAAAATGGCCACACTCGACGTGCTCGGCGAAGAGGTGACCACGCGCGAGGAGGCGCTCGCGCTCGTGGAGGCCTACCGCGACGTCTTCGAGACCATCCGTCGCGAGCAGCTCGACTCGAACGTCAGCGTGAAGCCGACGGGGCTCGGGCTGAGCATCGACACGGATTTCTGCCGGGAGAACCTGGCCGACCTCGTGCGCTGTGCGGAGGAGCGGTCGAACTTCGTCCGGATCGACATGGAGGATGCGTCGACGACCTCCGACACGCTCGAGGTCTACCGGTCGCTTCGCGCCGAAGGGCTGGCGAGCGTCGGCGTGGTGCTGCAGGCGCGCCTGCGCCGGACGCTGGACGACATCGCCGCGCTGGCCAACCTCCACCCGAACGTCAGGGTGTGCAAGGGCATCTACCTCGAGCCGCCGGACATCGCGTACCAGGGAGCGCAAGCGATCCGGGAGAACTTCGTCAACGCCGTCGACGACCTGCTCGAAGCCGGCGCCTACGTCGCTGTGGCGACGCACGATGGCTGGGTGATCGACCGCGCGAGGAAGCTGCTCGAGAAGCACGGGAAGAAGCGTGACGAGTACGAGTTCCAGATGCTGCTCGGAGTCCGCGAAGACCTTGGCCGCAAGCTCGTGCGTGAGGGTCACCGGCTCCGCGTGTACGTTCCGTTCGGCCGTCGCTGGTACGAGTACTCGGTGCGAAGGCTCCAGGAGAACCCGGCCATGGCGACGGCGATCGCAAAGGCGACGGCCCGCCGCTTCCTCCCGGGTCGAAACGGCCGCGACTCCAAATGACCTGAGCTGTTCGGGGTGACAGACCGGCTCTCCTGGCGCTTCGTTGCGATCGCGGCCTTCTTCGTTACGGCCCTTGTCGTTTCGAACGTGATCGCCGTCAAGCTGGTCGAGGTCTCCGGACGAGTGTTCCCGGCCGGCCTTGTGGTCTTCCCGCTCTCCTATCTCCTCGGCGACGTCCTGACCGAGGTCTATGGCTTCCGCGCCGCTCGCGCCGTCATCTGGCTGGGCTTCGCGTGCAACCTGATGGCCGTCCTCGCAATCCAGGCCGCCATGGCGCTCCCGGCCGCACCCTTTTTCGGAGACGACGAGGCGTACGACCAGATCCTCGGGACCACCTGGCGCCTCTTTCTCGCCTCCTTCGCCGCCTATCTCGTCGGGGAGCTCGTGAATTCGGCCGTGCTCGCACGCATGAAGGTCGCGACCGGGGGCCGCTACCTCTGGGCGCGGACGATCGGGTCGACCGTCGTCGGCGAGGGGCTCGACTCGGCAATCTTCGTGACGCTCGCCTTTGCCGGAACCGGGGCGCCGCTCGTCGATCCCATCCTGACCACGTGGGCGATCAAGGTCGCCTATGAGACTGCCGCGACCCCGCTGACCTACGCGCTCGTAAACACCCTCAAGCGGCGCGAGGGAATCGACGTCTTCGACCGGGACACCAGGTTCAACCCGCTGCCCGTCGAGCGCTAGCGTCCGGCCGTGCGAAGAGTCGACCGAGCGTTTCGAGCGACTCCACGAGTTGTCGCCGCTCGTGCTCGGAGAGGTCGTCGGCGAGCCGGCCGAGCGCGTCCACGAACCGCTTGCGCCGAACCAGGTGCTCGCGCTTCCCCGTCGCCGTCGCAACGACTCGCACCGCCCTCGCGTCGGCGGGGTCTCGCTCGCGGCGGACAAACTTCCGGGCGGCGAGCGCATCGACAGTGCGGCTCGCGGTCGCAACCGTGACGCCCAGCGCCTCGGCGAGCGCCCCCATGCGGCACGGGCCCTCGCGGACGACCACGCGGAGCGCGATCGCCTGGGGTGTGGTCAGCTCCGCCGTCGAGAGGTCCTCTCCGGTGGTCGTCTTCCGCCGCTGAAGCTCGCCCCAGAGGCGGATGATCCCCTCGGCCAGGCGCTCGCTCTCAGCCTCGTGGGTCACGCTGCCTGCCTCTGTGCTCGCGCGGCCTCTGCGACGGAATCGTCCATCGTGGCGCGGAGCTCGGTGTGTGGCAGGAAGAGCGTCGTCACGAAGGTGAGGGCGCACAGCAGGATCCCGAGTGCGAAGGCGGGTTGGAGCGCGTTCGCGAGCTCGGCCGGGCCCGCGCTGGACGCCTCCGACGCACCCAGCCGGGCGAGCATGATCGCGCCCATCGCAGTGACGCCGGCCGTGGCGCCGATCGACCGGAAGAACTGGGTCGACGCCGTCGCGGTTCCCATAAGGCTCCGCGGGACGGCGTTCTGGACGACGACCGTGAAGTTCTGCATGAGGAGGCCGACGCCGACTCCGACGATGATCACGTTCCGGGTCGCGTCCAAGGCCGTCGCCGAAGGATCCATGCCAGCGAGGAGGTAGAACCCGGTCGCCATGATCGGAGGCCCGGCCAGGAGCACCGGCCTGTAGTGACCGGTCCGGGACACGACCTGGCCGGAAAGGGCACTCGCCGTGATCCACCCGAGCATGAGCGGGGTCAGGATCGCCCCGGAGCTGGTGGCGCTCTCGCCCAGCACCTGCTGCACAAATAGCGGCACGAACATGATCGTCCCGAAGATCGCCGCGCCAACGCCGAAGAGAGCCACCTGGGCGACCGCGAACGTGCGGTTTCGGAAGAGGTCGAGGGGCAGGATCGGCTCGGGTGCACGCCGCTCCTGCAGGACGAAGGCGACCGCGAGGAGCGCGGAGGCGATGAAGAGGCCCACGATCACGGGCGACGTCCAGGGATAGTCGACGCCGCCCCAAACGGATCCGAGCAGCCCGGTGGAGACGGCCCCCGTGAGCAGCGTGGCGCCGAGATAGTCGATCCGGTGGCGCTCCTTGACTTGCTTTGCGTCGAAGCCGAGCCAGACCACGGTCAGAGCCAGCGCCGCGAGCGGGAGGCTGACGAAGAAGGCCCAGCGCCAGGACGTGTTGTCGGCGATCCAGCCGCCGGTCGCGGGGCCGATCACGGAGGCCGTGCCGAACACGACGCCGATCAGGCCCTGCCACTTGCCGCGCTGCCGCGGCGGGATGATGTCGCCGATCACTGCGATGCCGAGCGGGATCAGCCCGCCGGCGCCGAGACCCTGGATCGCGCGGCCGGCGATCAGCACCTCCATCGAGGGTGCGAGCCCGGCGACAATCGATCCCGCCGAGAAGAGGAGGATGCCGAGCGCGAAGAACGGCCTGCGGCCGTAGAAGTCGGAGAGGCGCCCGTAGAGCGGCACGGTCACCGTCATCCCCAGCATGTAGGCCGAGAAGACCCAGGAGTAGTGCTGAAGCCCGCCGAGGTCTCCCACGATCGTCGGCAGGGCAGTCGCGACGATGGTCTGGTTGAGGGCCGCGACGAGCATGGCGAGTATGAGCCCGGCGAACACGATCAGGGTTCGCCGTTTGCCTAGTGGGTAAACAGTTCGGTCATTCATTCGTTACGTAACGAAAGTATAGACGATCCCCACCAGGGCGGGTCGCGGCCGACGCGTTAGGCTCCGCCGATGCCCCGGCTTGGGGACCGCCTGCGTCAGGCTCGCCACCGACAGGAGCGAGCTCGCCTCCTTCGTCGCTTGCCGAAACGCTCGGTAGGCGTGGAGATCGGCGTCTGGGCGGGTGACCTTTCCGCTGCGATCCTCCGCGTCGTCCGGCCCGCCCGGCTGCACCTCCTGGATCCCTGGGCCTTCGAGTCCGACGAGGGCTACGAGCAGGCGTGGTACGGGGGCGCCCGGGCGGGGGGCCAGACGGAGATGGACGAGGTCTACGAGCGCGTCCTAGAACGCTTCGAGACGGAGATCGCGGACGGCGTCGTCGTCATCCACCGCTCGGCGTCCGCCGACGCTGCGGCCCAGTTCGAGGACGCGTCCCTCGACTGGGTCTACGTCGACGGCAACCACCTCTACGACTACGTGTGGGCCGATCTGGAGCTCTTTGCCCCGAAGATAAGGCCCGGCGGCCTGCTCGCAGGCGATGACTACGGCGCTGCCGGTTGGTGGGACGACGGAGTTCGCCGGGCGGTCGACCGCTTCCTGATGGCGAAGGCGGGCACCTACGAGCCTGTCTTCCTGCGGGACCAGTTTCTCTTGCGTCGCGCCGAATAAGGGCGGGCGCGGCCCCGGCTCCTTCGCTAGGCCTGCACCGAGTACCCGCCGTCGACGACGACTGTCTGGCCGCGGATCATGGCGGCTTCCTGGGAGGCTAGGAAGCAGACCGCGTCCGCGACGTCTCGCGGCTCGACGAGACGCCCTGCCGGCGTTCGCTCGCGGTAGAAGGACAGCATCGTGTCCCGCTTCGGGAAGTGCTCGAGCGCACCCGTCTCGACGAGCCCGGCAGAGACCGCGTTTACCCGGATATCGCGCGGAGCGAGCTCGACGGCGAGATACCGCACGAGCGCCTCGATGGCTGCCTTCGACGTCCCGACGAGGATGTAGTCCTCGAGCACCCGCGTCGACCCGAGGCTCGAGATCGCGATGATCGAGCTGCCGGGCACCATCGACGGAGCGGCGGTTCGAGCCAGCGTGAGCAGGGCGCGCGCATTCGCATTCATCGTCCAGTCCCAGTGCTTCTCGTCGAGCTCGAGCGCCGGCCGAATCACGCCCGACGCGGCATTGGAGACGAGCACGTCGAGCGGGCCCGCCTCCTCGGCGATCCGGATCGCCTTCTCGGGATCGCCGAGGTTGCCGCGCAGGAGGACGGGCTCGGCCCCGAGTGCACGAAGCTCCTCCGCCGTCTCCTCGGCCGCCTTGTCGTTTCGCAGGTAGCTGATCGCGACGCGCGAGGCGCCGAGCTCGCCGAAGCGGAGCGCGATCCCCTTTCCGATCCCGCGCGAGCCCCCGGTGACGAGGACCGACTTGCCCGCGAACGTCACCGGTCGCCGGTGACTGCCCGGTGGCTCGGCAACGTCTCCCAGCCCAGCCGGTCGGGCGGCTCGAGCGGACCTTCCTCCGCCTTCGACGAGGCATGTCCGAGCCGGTCGAGCAGCTCGATCTTTTCCTCGCCGTAGCGACGCGCTGGATGGCCCGGCGGCAGGTCTTTGATGAGGGCCTTGACGCGGGCTCGGATCTGGTAGGCGAAGTGCGGGGTCGCCGGGCCGACGAGTGCGTCGATATCGTCGATGGTCGGCTCCATCACGGGCGCGACTCTAGCGCCTATGCTCGGCCGCCATGCGGCACCGGGTTCCCGCGGACGTTCTGCTGCTCGTCACCGTCCTCTTCTGGAGCTTCAACTTCACGGCGGCGAAGTACGCGCTCACGCACGGGTTCGCACCCCTCGCCTACTCGGCCCTGCGCTTCGGGCTGGGAGCCGTTCTCTTCTCCGCGGTGACGTTCGGGCGCGAGCGCTCGCTCCGGATCCGGCGCGGCGACGTCGCGCTTGCACTCGGCGCGGCGGTGCTCGGCATCTGGCTGAACCAGGTCAGCTTCACATACGCGATCCGCCTGACGACCGCGGCGACCGTCGCCCTCATGTTCGGGACGCTTCCGATCTTCGTCGCGTTCTTCTCCCACCTCGTCGGCCACGAGCGGTTGCTCCTGCGCCACTACCTGGCCGCGCTCGTCTCCTTCGCCGGGGTCGCGCTCGTCGCGGCCGGAAGCGGCGGCCAGATCTCGGGCGAGCTCGGCGGCATCCTCCTCGGGCTGGCCGGCGCCGCCACGTGGGCCGCGTACTCGGTCGCGATCGCCCCGCTCATGCGGAGCTACTCGCCCTATCGGATCAGCGCGATCGTGCTCCTCGCGGGCTGTCTCCCGCTCTTCGCATCGGCAGCCAGACAGATCGCCGAACAGGATTGGGGTGAGCCGAACGCGCTCGCGTGGGGCGGGCTTCTCTACGGCCTCGTTTTCTCGCTCGTCCTCACGAACGTCATGTGGTTCACCGCGATCAACCGTGTCGGAGCGACCAGAGCCTCGCTCTACGCGAATCTGCAGCCGTTCCTCGGGGCCGTGTTCGCGCTCATCGTCCTCCAGGAGGCGTTCGGGCCGCTACAGGTGGCGGGCGGGCTCGTGATTGGCGCCGGCATCGTGCTCGCACGGCTCACGCGGCCACCGGCCGCGAACATCGATTAGCGTGGGATTGCCTTGAGCCAGCGCACGCTCGTCGTCGACTTCGACGGCACCATCACGGAGCAGGACGTCCTCGACGAGATCGCCCGGACGTTCGGCGACGACGAGGTCTACCGCGAAGTCGACGAGGCGCTCGATCGTAACGGCATCACGCTGCACGAGGTGCTCCGCCGCGAGTTCGAGCCCGTGCGCGCGCCTCTCGCGGAGGTCGTCGAGTGGGTCCACGCGAACTCGAGCATCCGGCCGGGCTTTCGCGAGCTGGTCGAGCTCGCCCGCGTGCGCGGCTGGCGGCTCGTGGTGGTCTCATCAGGCTTTCGCCAGCTGATCGAACCGATGCTCGAGCGCGCCGGGATCGAGGGCCTCGAGCTGGTGTCGAACGAGGTCGACCCGGATCCCGAGGGCTGGCGCATCACCTTCTTCGACGAGTCCCGGTGCGAGGTCTGCGGCGAGGCGTGCAAGCGGACGACGGTGCGCTCGGTGGTCGACGGCGGCGAGGTCGTCTATGTCGGCGACGGCTACTCGGACCGCTGTGCTGCCGAGGACGCCGATCTGGTCTTCGCGCGGCGCGGGCTCGCCGATTATCTCGCCGAGCGCGGCGTGTCCTTCGAGCCGTTCGACGACTTCTTCCAGATCGCGAAAAAGCTCGAGGCGGAATGAGCCCGGACGCGCACGACCCGCTCGAGCTCGAGCCCGAAGCCATGCGACAGCTCGGGTACCGGGCTGTCGACCTCCTCATCGACCGTCTTGTCGGGCTCGACGGCGGCCCTGCCTGGCACGGCGCCCACCGGACGGAGCTGGAAGCGCGTCTCCGAGAGCCTCCGCCGGCCGGCCCCGAGGACGGGGAGCGCCTGCTCGAGCGTCTGGCCGTGGACGTGCTTCCGTTCGCGGGCCACCACGACCATCCTCGCTTCTTCGCCTTCGTGCCGAGCTGCCCGACCTGGCCGAGCATCCTGGGCGACTTCCTCGCCGCCGGCTCGAATATCTTCGCCGGCACGTGGCTCCAGTCGGCCGGCGCGAGCACTGCCGAGCTCGTGGTCATCGACTGGTTCCGGCAGTGGCTCGGCTGGCCGCCGCAGACCTCGGGCATCCTGCTCCCGGGCGGTTCCCAGGCGAACCTGACCGCCCTCGCGTGCGCCCGGGACACGACCCCAGGTGCGAGGTCGGGCGACGCCGTGATCTACGTCTCGAGCCAGGGGCACTCGTCCGTGACCCGCGCGATCCGGGTGATCGGATTCGCAGACGACCAGGTGCGCGCAGTCCCGGTCGACGCGGCCTTGCGGATGCGGACGGATGCCCTGACTGAGGCCATGGAGGCCGACCGTGCCGCCGGCCGCCGGCCGTTCCTCGTGGTCGCGAACGCAGGCGCGACGAGCACCGGTGCGGTCGACCCGCTGGAGGAGATCGCCGCCGTCTGCACCGAGGGTGGCGTCTGGCTTCATATCGATGCCGCGTACGGCGGCTTCGTCGTCCTCACCGAGCGGGGCCGGGAATGGCTCCGGGGGATCGAAGCGGGCGACTCGATCACGCTCGACCCGCACAAATGGCTCTACCAGCCCTACGAGGCCGGATGCCTTCTGGTGAGAGAGGGCACACGCCTCGGCGACGCGTTTCAGATCATGCCCGACTACCTGCGGGACACCGCCGTTGAGGGCAGTGACGTCAACTTCGCCGACCGCGGTATTCAGCTGAGCCGCTCCGCCCGCGCTCTGAAGGTCTGGCTATCGCTCAAATACTTCGGCGTCGATGCGTTTCGCGCCGCGATCGACCGCTCGCTCGACGTGGCCCTGCACGCGCAGGAGGTCGTGGAGGAGTCGTCCGTGCTGGAGCTCGTCTCGCCCGCCACGCTCGGAATCGTGTGCTTCCGGCGCCGCTTCGAGGGCCTCGACGAATCCGGCCTCGAGGAGGCGAACGCCGAGCTCGCCCACCGCCTGGCCGACAGCGGTGAGGGCATGGTCTCGTCGACCAGGGTGGACGGCCGCTACGCGCTCCGGATGTGCGTCCTGAACCACCGCAGCGGCCCGCAGGATGTGGAGCGCGTGCTCCACTGGCTCGAGACCTCCTAGCGCGTGCTCCTCGAGCTCCCGGAGCCTTACAGCTTCGAGCTCTCGATGGAGCGTTACCGGCGTTTCGGGCCCGACCCGGCGGCGCTCTGGCTTGAGGGTGGCCTCCATCGTGTGCTCTCAGGCCGCGAGGTCCGAATCGAGGCCGCACCCGGTGGGGTGCGTGTCGCGCCGGGCGACGTTCATGTTGTCCCCGAGGTCGAGCGATTCCTGGGCGCGTTCTTCGACCTCGATGGCTTCTACGGCTTCGCGGCCGGCGACGCGGTCCTGTCGCGCGTTGCAACGGCACTTGCGGGTTTTCGCCCACCCATCCTCGGCGATCCCTTCGAGTCCCTGGTCAGCTCAATCACCGCACAGCAGGTCTCGCTCATGGCGGCGCTGGCCATCCGGACGCGCCTGGTGGAGCGATACGGCGTGAAGCACGAGTGCGCCTGGGAGTTCCCTGCGCGCGAGCGCATCGCGGCGGCACAGCCGGGCGAGCTCGTCGCGCTCGGTTTCTCGAACCGCAAGGCCGACTACGCCATCGGGCTTGCGCGGAGCGAGATCGACCTCGACGGGCTCGCGGCCCTTCCGGACGACGAGGTGAAGGAACGCCTGACCGCGCTTCCCGGAATCGGGGACTGGACGGCTGAATGGTTCCTTGCACGGCACCTCGGTCGCCCGGATGCCTGGCCTGCGGGCGACCTGGGCCTGCGAAAGGCGGTGGGGTGGTTCTACCTCGACGGCCGCGACCCGTCCGTCGAGGAGACCCGCGCGCTCGGGGAGCGCTTCACTCCGCACGGGAACCTGACCGCCCACTACCTTCTGACGGGTATGCGGGTGATGGATTGACGTACGAGACCCGGCAGGACGGTCTCCCGACGGAGGAGCTTCTCGGGGAGCTCGTGCACGCAGCACGCGAGCGGGGCGAGGGCGAAATCCAGGTCGAGACGACCCGCGAGTCCGGCGACGCCTGGACGCGCGCCGGCTTCACCGAGGTGATGCGCACGTTGACCGCCTCCGTCGATGCGCTCGAGGCGCGGCTCGGTCCGGCTCCGGACCCGTCGTTCGGGTCGATCCACGTGCAGACGGACGACATCGATGCCGTCGAACGAGCAGTCCGGCAGTTCGTGCCCAGGCTTCCCGGCGGCTCGAAGGGGAGCGCCGTGCTGCCGCCGCGGGACGGTTGGGTCGGCGTCTTCGACGAGCTCACCGACCGCGAGCCGGAGATGCTGCGGCGCCTGGCGCGGGAGCTCTCGGACCGGATGGGGGCCTTCGTCCTGGCTCTCGGTGCGGAGGAGGGGCGGGTGGTCCGCTACATCGCGTACGAGCGAGGGCGGGTCGTCGACGAATACCTCTCGGTCCCGGAGTTCCACGGGCCACTTCCGCCCGGCGAGGTGATCGCGCTGGGAGCGAATCCCCGGCTGATGGCGCGGATGACCGGCGCCGATGCCGAGGCGATCCGCGCCACGGCGCGGACGGCAGCGGACCCGGCTGATCTTCCGGGCGCGAGCGAGTTGATCGTCCAGATCGCAGATCTCTTCGGCATTCCGGCCGCTGAGGGCGGCTACGAGCAAGCGGCCGCTCGCGACGGCGCGATCATCATCGAGCGCTAGAGCCCGGCGGCGTAGCCGTCCTTTCGGGGATCGGAGCCGCCCAGCAGCGCGTCGCCCTGGACGACGATCGCCTGACCGCCGCCGAAATCCGGCTCCCGGCTCTTCACGACCTTGAAGCCGCGGCCCTCGAGCTCTTCGGCGCGCTCCCATAGGCCTTCCTCCAGGTGCACACCGTCGTCACGGACCCGGAAGCGGGGGCGGTCGATGGCCGCCTGGGGGTCGAGGCCCTCGTCGACAAGTCCCGAGACGAGCTGGACGTGGCCCTGGGCCTGCATGAAGGCGCCCATGACGCCGAACGGCCCGAGGAGGTTCCCGTTCCGGAGGAGTAGACCCGGGATGATCGTGTGGAAGGGGCGGCGCCCGGGCTCGACGCGACCGGACACCTCGAAGCCGGCGCCCCGATTCTGGAGGACGATCCCTGTACCGGGCGCGACGACGCGCGAGCCGAAATGGTCGTAGAGGCTCTGGATGAAGGAGACGGCCATGCCGTCCTCGTCCACGACGCAGAGATAGACCGTGTTGCCGAGAGGTTCGGCCACTGAAGCGACCGACTCCACCCGGCGGCGCTCGAGGAAGGCACCCTTGATGAGGGGTGCCACGTCGGCACCGTCTCGGACGTGCGCCAGAGCGTCGCCGAGAGCCAGGCGCACGCACTCGATTTGATCTACAAGGGTCACCTCGCCGAGGTCGAGCAGCCCGAGCCCCTCCAGGGCTGCGACGCCTTGCGTGGGCGGTGGGAGCTCGAGCACGGTCACGTCCCGGTAGCGGATTCGCAGGGGCTCGACCCAACGAGGTTCGTAACCGGCGAGATCCTCCTCCTTGAGCCATGTCCCGTCCGCGATCGCCCGTGCCACCTTGCCCGCGTAGATCGCGGGCGCTCCCTCCTCGGCAATCAGGCGCAGTGTCCGGGCGAGGTCGGGGAGGCGGAAGCGCCCGCCGGGCCCCGGCGGCTTCGGGAACTCAGGGGGGCTTCCGGCCTGCTCCCAGGCGAGGGCGGTCACGACTCCCGCCGCGACGCCGCGCTCGGCCGCGTCGACCGCATCGGAGAGGCAAGCGTCGAGCCCGAGCCGGCCGAACCGCTCCGCGAGCGTGGCCCAGCCGGCGACCGCGCCCGGGACTGTGACGGACCGGGGGCCATGCTCCTCGACCGGCTCCAGGGGGCCGGCGGTGGCCGGAGCCGGCCCGGCGGCGTCGAGGCCGAACGCCTCGCCGTCCCGCCAGACGATTGCGAAGGCATCCCCGCCGACTCCGGTCGACATCGGCTCTGCGACGCAGAGCATCCCGGCAGCCGCCAGGGCTGCGTCGACCGCGTTCCCACCGCGTTCGAGCGTTCGGAGACCGGCCCGCGTGGCGAGTGGCTGGCTCGTGGCGACCATGGCGCTCGCGGCCACGGCAGGGGGCCGGGGTGGAGCCGGGCGCCAGGGCATCGGGCTAGGATCGCAGACGTGCTGACGCTCTACGATGCGGCCCGCTGTCCGTACTGCGCGCGCGTGCGGGTTCTCCTCGCCGAGAAAGGGGTGCCGTACGAGACCGTCGAGGTCGACCTCGACGACCGGCCGGCCTGGATCTACGGCAAGAACGTGACGGGCCGCGTGCCGGTGCTCGAGGAGGACGAGGGGCTCGTGCTGCCGGAGTCGCGGGTGATCATGGAGTACCTCGAGGAGCGCTTTCCGGAGCCGCCACTCTGGCCCGCCGACGCCGCCGCGCGGGCGCTGGCACGTCTTCTCCTGGAACGGTTCGACGACCTCTCCGACCCCTACTACGACCTGCTCAAGGACCGGCCGGGGGCCTCGGAGGAGCGCCTCCGGAAAGAGCTCGCCAGGCTCGACGCGATCCTCGAGGCGCAGCCGTTCCTGACCGGGGCCGCCTTCGGCCTCACAGACGTCGGCTTTCTGCCGTGGATCCTTCGCATCGAGACTCGGCTCGGGCTCGACCTCGCTGAGTACCCGTCGCTGGCGGCGTGGCTGGAACGCGTCGCCGAGCGGCCGTCGGTCCGGGCCGAGATCGAGCTGCTCGCAACCGTATGAACGCGCCCCTACGGGGCTTCACGGTGCTCCTGCTTCATGCGTTCCCGCTCGACGCGCGCATGTGGGACGAAACCCGGGCCGAGCTCGGAGAGGTCGCGGTCGTCGCCCCCACCCTGCCGCCCGAGGGTGGCGGGCGAACGCTGTCCGGCTGGGCTGCCGCAGTCCTCGGCCTGGTCGAAGGCGAGATCGTCCCGGTCGGGGTCTCGATGGGCGGCTACCTCGCGTTCGAGCTCTGGCGTCAGGCGCCCGAGCGCATCTCCGGCCTCGTTCTCTCCGATACGCGCGCAGGCCCGGAGACGGACGAGGGGCGTGCCGGGAGGGAGCGGACGATCGAGCTGATTCGCGAGCACGGCGCCGTCGGCCTCTGGGGGGAGATGGAGCCGAAGCTCTTTTCGCCCGCGGCGGAGCCCGAGGTCGTGGCGCGGGCGCGGTCGATCGCGCTCGAGCGAAGCCCGAGCGATCTGGTCACGTGCGTCGAGGCCATTCGCGACCGCCCCGACTCGCGGCCCACCCTCCCGACCATCGACGTGCCGACGCTCGTCGTCGTGGGGGAGAAGGACGAGCTGACGCCCCCGCACGAGGCGGCAGCAATTGCCTCGGGGATCGCAGGTGCGAAGCTCGTCACGATCCCGGAGTCGGGCCATCTCCCGCCGCTCGAGCGGCCGGGAGCCTTCCTGGCAAGCCTCCGCGCGCTGCTCGCGGAGGTCGGTGCGTGACCGGCGACGAGCTGGCACGCCGCCTGAGCGAAGGCACGGTTGCGGTCGTCGACGTCCGGGCCCAGCGAGGAGTACGAGGGGAGCGCCGGCTACCCGTGCGATCCCCGCCAGGGCCATATTCCCGGAGCCGTCCACCTCGACTGGGAGGAGCTCTTCGCCGGGGAAGGGCGGCCACACGACCGCGAGACCGTGCTCGCGCTGCTCCGCGACCGAGGCGTCGATCCGGAGCTCGAACTGGTCACCTACTGTCACTCCGGCCAGCGCTCCGCGTTCGCGGCCGTGGCGCTCCGGGCCGCCGGGTTCGAGGCCGAGAACTACGAAGGCTCCTGGCACGAGTGGTCGCGCCGCGAGCCCTCGTCTGAATTAGGGTAGGCGCCCATGTTGCTGGACGGAAAGGTTTGCCTGATCACAGGCTCGGGCGGCGGCCTCGGCCGCGCCGCATCGATCCTCTTCGCGCGTGAGGGCGGGAAGATCGTCGTCACCGACATGGACGAGGAGGGCGGCCGGGAGACCGTTCGGCTCGTCGAGGAAGTGGGGGGCGAGGCTGCCTTCTTGCCCGGGGACGTCGCGGACGACGGCCAGGTGCGCGCCCTCTTCGACCAGGCCGTCGAGCGCTTCGGGCGCCTCGACGTCAGCTACCACAACGCCGGGATCATGCACCCGGACGACACGAGCCCGGTCGATACGCCCCTCGAGGTCTGGCAGAAGACGATCGACATCAACCTCAAGGGCGTCTTCCTCTGCTGCCGGTACGCGATCCCGAAGCTGATCGAGTTCGGGGGCGGGTCGATCATCAACGTCGCCTCCTTCGTGGCGCTGATGGGCGCCGCCAACCCGCAGATCGCCTACTCGGCGTCGAAGGGCGGCGTCCTGTCGATGACCCGGGAGATGGCCGTCCAGTACGCACCCCAAGGCATCAGGGCGAACGCTCTCTGCCCGGGCCCTGTCAAGACGCCGCTCCTCGAGCAGCTTCTGAAGGACGACGAGCGGCGTGAGAACCGCCTGAACCACATTCCGCTGGGCCGCTTCGCGGAGCCCGAGGACATCGCCAAGGCCGCACTTTTCCTGGCCAGCGACCTCTCCTCCTACATGACCGGGACGGAGTTCGTGGTCGACGGCGGCATCACCGCCGCCTATCTGACCAAAGGGCCCTAGAAGCTGATCTAAGAGTCGGTACTTGTTCGAGGCGACCAGATCCACGCGTCGTTGAGGAGCGTGGCATCGAGGCTCTGGGACTTCCAGCGCGCGCCACCGAAAACAAGCAGGTCGGCGCCGGCTGAGACGACGGTCCTGTCGGTGACGAGCTCATCGTTGGCGAGCGGCGGCACCTGAATCCATGTATCGGTGGCCGCGTCGAGGATCCAGCCGCGGTGGCCGAAGTAATGGCCGAGGGATTCGGTGAGGACGCCGCTTGCGAAGTCTTCCTCACCGTCGGGTGGGTCGGGTAGCGCTGACCACCTACCGCTTGCGGGCTCGAGGATGCCGCCGTAGGGATAGGTGCGGCCCCAGTTGTTGGTGTCGCCGCCGTCGGCGCCGCCGAGCATTGGGTTGATCAGACGCGTGTCGTCGATCACCCAAGGTCCTGAGGCGAGGATCTCGGAGTCGGGCAGCCGCCGCCATGAACCGCTTTCGAGGTCGAGCGCGGCGGCGCGGGTGACGGACGGCTTCTCGGAGCCGGGGTTGGGAACGAGCTCGTGGTCGAAGAGAAGGAGCTCCTCGCCGCTCCAAGCCATGGAGCGATCGAACGACGGCGAGAGCGGATCGGGCTGAAGCTCGCTCCACGAGCCTGTGGCCGGGTCGAAGACGAGATCCGGCTGCTCGCCCTGCTCGTCGGTGCCCGCATACGCGACGACCCCGTCGCCTGCCTGCACGATGCCGCCGAGGCGGTCGGAGTTTGCCGGTAAGGGAAGCTCCTGCCAGCGGTCTTGCCGAACGTGATACATGAGGAAGGCGCTGTCTGCGTTCGGTCTGCCCGGGCTCCCGGGGATCCAGAGGTACGCGGTCTTCCGGATGAGGACAGCTTGGGCCCACTCGAAGGGCACCGGCGAGTCGGCGATCGGGCGCCACATGCGGGTCTGCGGATCGAAGGCGGCGCCATCGGCGAGCGGGGCCACGTCCGGGGGGACGCAGGAGGCGCTAGGGGGGCAGGGAGCCGCGTCGCTGCCGCCGATGAGTAGCACCTCGCTTCCGGTCCAGAGCCCAAGCGCCCCCGTGCGGGGGCTCAGCGGACTCGCCGGAACCGCCTGCCACGGGGATGAGTCAGCCGCCCCATCCGGGGCCGCGGATCCGCCGCTACCGCAGGCCGCCAGGAACAGCGCCGCCGATGCGGCTGAGAGCGTTAGGAGGATCCCGGACCGGCCTCGCATGCTGATTAGACAGTCGGAAGGCTTCCCAGGTTCCCGGTCGCCGATGGCGTCTCACCGCCAACTAGAGCCAGACGGGCTCGTCCCAGAGTCGTTGCTCGGTGCCGAGGCCGAGCTCCTCGGCCCGGCGGAAGACGTGCGTCGCCCAGGCGACGTCCTCGATCCCCATGCCGACCGGCGAGACGACGACCAGGTCGTCCTCGGAGGTCCGGCCGGGATGATCCCCGGCGAGGATCGCGCCGAGCGTGACGACGGCTTCCCGGTCGAGCACGCCGGCAGCCTCCGCGCGGGCGAGCGGGCGCGAAGCATGGCCCGTTTCGTGGTCGACGTCGTCCGCGACGACCAGGTCGGCGGCTTCGATCACGTCCACGGCGAGGTCGAGCGAGGAGACCGAGAGGACGAGCGTCCCCGGGCTCGAGCCAGGCCGCCGGGACGAACGGCTCCGCCGCCATCGTGGCCGGCACGAGGACGTCGGCTCCGCGCACGGCCTCCTCGGCGCTCGCAACCGCTCGGCGCGAGGGACCGTCGGAGCGGGCGGTCGCCAGCTCGTCCGCCTTGCCGGCTGCCGGGTCGTAGATCCGGATCTCCTCGAGGGCCGGGAGCGTCCGCTCGAGCGCCATGAGCTGCGTCCGGGCCTGGACGCCGGCGCCGAGTAGCCCCAGGACGCGGGCGCCGTCGCGCGCCAGCGCTCGCGCGGCGACGCCGGAGACGGCTCCGGTGCGCATCGCCGAGACGACCGTGCCGTCCAGGAACGCGACGGGCAGCCCGGTCTCCGGGTCCGAGAGGAGGATGACCCCGATGCCGCGCGGCAGCCCGCGCGCGGGGTTCTGCGGCACGCTCGGAATCCACTTGAGGCCTGCCATCCGGGTGCTGCCGCCCACGTACGCAGGCATCGCCATGATCCGGCCGAGCTTCTCGTCGGTATCGAGGTCGTCGCTCCAGTGAACGACCGCCTTCTTGGGAGAGATGGTCTCTCCGCGATGGTGCAGGACGAGCGTCGCCCCGATCACCTCGAGACAGGCGTCCATGTCGAGACCTCCCGCCTCGACGACGTCTTCCTGCGACAGGCAGCGGTAGGAGACCGGAGTCAAGCGCCGGCAGGAGCGGCGGCGCGCTCCTCGACGTACGTCACGAAGGCGCTGGACAGCCGGCGGCCGAGCACCTTCCAATCGTCGATCCGCTCTGCAAGCTCTCTCCGCGTCCTCTCGACATCCAGTCCGAGCTCGCACGCGCCGGGATCCGACCCGGAGTGGCTGATCCACGTCTCGACGATCGGTCGAGTCACCTCGCAATGGAACTGCGCGCCCCAGACCGACTCACCGACGCGATAGCCCTGGAGGCAGGTGGAGTTGCGCGCCAGCTCGACGGCACCGGGTGGGAGCGTCGACTGGTAGCTGTGCCACTGGAAGGCGGTGAAGCGCTCGGGCAGCGGGCCGAAGACGGGGTCGTGGGCAGCGTCGGGTGTGAGCTCGACCTCGAACCAGCCGATCTCTGGCACCGTGACCCGGCTCACGGTGCCGCCCGCCACTTCGGCGATCAGCTGGCTGCCGAGGCAGACGCCGAACGTCGGCACACCCGCCTCGAGGAGCTCTCCGATCGCCTTCTTCTCGGGCCGGAGCCATGGGTGCGTCTCCTCCTCGTGCGCGTTCATCGAGCCGCCGAAGATCATGGCCGCGTCGTACTCGGCGACCGGGTGCGAGGGGGGCTGCTCGCCCGCGTAGTTCACCTGGTGGAGCTCGTGGCCCGCGTCTCGCACGGTCTCGCCGAAGACGCCCGCCTTGGAGTCAGGCCCGTGGACGATGGAGAGAACCCGCATCGCGCCTAGCCTAACGATGCCTCGCGACGCAGCGCGTCGTAGAGCTCCTTCGCGGCGGGGCCGGGAACGCCGTGCCCGAGGGGCCGGCCGTCCAGCTCGACGACAGGCATGACCTCCCGGATCGACGAGGATGTGAACGCCTCCTCGGAGCCCGCCAGGTGCTCGAGGGAAAACGCACCTTCCCGGACCTCGTAGTCGAGCTTGCCCGCCTCCACGATTAGCGTTGCCCGCGTGACGCCGGCGAGGATGCCGAGCTCGAGGGCCGGCGTATAGAGGACGCGTTCGCGCCGCCACCAGACGTTCGTCACAGGGCCTTCGAGCACGACGTTGCCGCTCGCCAGGAAGACCGCGTCGTCGGCACCCCTCCGGCGCGCTTCGGCCTCTGCGGCCATGTTGACGGCGTAGCTCGTCGACTTCACTCCGCCGAGGAGCCACGGGGCGACGGCACGAAGGTCGGCCTCGAGGCCAAGCGGCAGCGAGATCATCCTGATGCCCTCCAGCCGGCGCTCCTCGAGGTCTTCCGGAATCGAGCTCACGAGCGCGAGCCCCGTGCTCTCCCCGAGGCCCTCCCGCCCGGCCGTCCAGTAGAGCCGCAGGGCGCAATCGGGGACACCGGCCTCTGCCAGGGCGGCGGCGGCGAGGGAGTGGCACTCCTCGCGGTCGACTTCCGGCAGCCCGATGCGGGCTGCCGAGCCGGCGAGGCGATCGAGATGCTCGTCCAGCTTGAAAGGGCGGCCGTTGTAGACCCGCGTCGTCTCGAAGGCCGCACGTCCCCGGATCAGACCCTCGTCGTCCGCATGGAGGACGGGCTCTTCCGGATCGACAACGCCGCGGCCTCGGACCGCGAGGGCGAGCAATGTCATACGAGCGCCGGCTCGGGCAACGGCGCGCCGATCGCTGCTAGGAGTGGGCGCGCCTTCACCCAGGACTCCTCGATCTCGGCCTCAGTCTCCGAGTCCCAGACGATGCCTCCGCCCACCCAGAGATGGATTCGGCCTTCAGCGATTGCGAACGTCCGGATCGTCAGTGCCAGGTCAAAGTCGCCGTTCGGGTAGATCCGGCCGATCGCTCCCATCGACGCCCCGCGCCCGACCGGCTCGAGCCGTGCAATCTGATCGACTGCAGCGATCTTCGGCGCACCCGTGATCGAGCCGCCCGGGAAGGTCGCCGCAAGGATCTCCGCAAGCCCGACGCCTTCTCGCAGGCGGCCCTCGACCGTCGAAACGAGGTGCGAGACGCCCGCGAGTCGGTGCTCTACGAGCAGCTCCGGCCAGCGAATGCTCCCGGGCTCGCAGACACGCGAGAGGTCGTTTCGCTCCAGGTCGACGATCATGACGTGCTCCGCTGTGTCCTTCTCGGATCCGGCGAGCTCGCCTGCGGCACCGAGCGGGCGCGTCCCCTTGATCGGCTTCGTCCACAGGCGGCGCCCGCGCCGGGCGAGGAAGAGCTCGGGGGAGGCCGACACGATCGCCCACCCGCCGCCCAAGAGCGGCTTGCCGTGGAGCGGTGCGAGCGGCGCCAGCCGGGCAGCCAGTCCTTCTGGATCCCCGTCGAAAGACGCAGAGAGATGCTGGACGAGATTCACCTGGTAGACGTCTCCGCGGGCAATCGCATCCTGCACCGCCTCGATCGCCGCTGCGTAGCCGGCGTCGGTCCACGAGCGGCGCCAGGCACCGATGCGGAAGCCTCTTGTCCCGTCGCGCCGCTCGGTCCGAGGCAGGATTCTGCAGGCGGCGAGCGGAAGCCGGCACGGCTCGACCGGCAGGGGCGGAGTCGCATCGCGTCGGAGAACCTGCGAGAGCCCGTAGCCGAGGAACACGTCCGCGACCTGATCACCGCCGAAGAACTCGCGGTCCCGAAGGTAATCCTCCACCCGGGCGAAGGCGTCCTGCGCGTCCCAGAGCTCGAGCACGGCTCTACGCTAGTAGAAGAGCGCCACGGTGCGGTCCACGGCCGCTCGTAGAATCCTTGCGTGGACGGGCGGCCGATCGGCATCTTCGACTCCGGCGTGGGCGGGCTCACCGTTCTCCACGAGTGTCTCGTCACGATGCCTCACGAAGACTTCGTCTATCTCGGCGACGGCGCGCGGTGCCCGTACGGCCCGCGCCCGGCCGACGAGATTCGCCGCTTCGCGCTCGAGATCGCCTCCTACCTCGAGCGCTGCGACGTCAAGCTGATCGTCGACGCCTGCAACACCGCCACGGCGGCCGCGCTCCCGCTGCTTCAGGAGGAGCTCTCCGTCCCGGTTGTCGGCGTCCTGGCCCCGGAGGCGCACGCGGCCGTCCAGGCGACCCGGAACCGGAAGATCGGCGTTCTTGCAACCGCCGCGACCGTGGAGAGCGGGCGCTACGCGGCGACCATCCGGGCGCTCGATGCAGGCACGTCGGTCGTCTCGGTCGCCTGTCCGAAGCTCGTCCCCATGATCGAAGCCGGCGCTGTCGACGAAGGCCTGCATGCGGCCGTCCGCGAGTACGCAGCCCCGCTGCGAGATGCCGGGGTGGACACGGTGATCCTCGGCTGCACCCACTATCCGCTGATCCGTCCGGTGTTCGAGCGCGTCTTCGGGCGCGGCGCGGCGCTCATCTTCTCCGCGGACGAGACCGCGCGAGAGGTTGCCGAGACGCTGGCCCGGCGGGGTGTTGCCAACGACGTCTCGCGCGAGGGTGCGTGCCGGTTCCTGACGACGGGCTCGCCTGAGGAGTTCCGCGCGCTCGGCGAGCGCTTTCTGCAGCTTCCGATCGCGGCCGTCGAGCAGATTGCGGTCAGCGAGCTCGAGCTCGCCGCAGCATGACCGTCCCTCGCCTTCGGCTCGCTCCCGCGGAGGAAACCATGTTTCCCCCGCGAGCCCCCTTCTTACAGTCCAACGTGGAGGAACCTCCCGGTTCCCCCACACCCCCTCCACACGCTCATAGGCCAAAGGTTGGCCTATGAGCCGCGAAGGCCGTGGCCATGACGAGCTTCGCCCGGTCGCGATCGACACGGGCTTCCTCGAGCAGGCAGATGGCTCGGCCCTGATCTCCTTCGGCCGCACGCGCGTGCTGTGCGCGGCCTCGATCGAGGACAGCGTCCCGCGGTGGCTCGCCGGCAGCGGGCGGGGGTGGCTCACCGCCGAGTACGGGATGCTTCCGGCGTCGACCGGCCAGCGCATCCGCCGAGAGGCCAGCGAGGGAAAGCAGAAGGGCCGCACGATCGAGATCCAGCGGCTGATCGGGCGCTCGCTGCGGGCTGCCTACGACATGCAGACGCTCGGTGAGCGGACCGTCTGGCTGGACTGTGACGTGATCGAGGCCGACGGAGGGACCCGGACCGCGGCGATCAGCGGCGCCTGGGTCGCGCTCGCTCGTGCGGCGGCGAAGCGTGGGCTGCCGGCTCCGGCCGACGTGGTTAGCGCGGTCTCGGTCGGGATCGTGGGCGGCGAGCCGTTGCTCGACCTCGATTACAGTGAAGACTCGACCGCGGAGGTCGACATGAACGTGGTCATGACCGGCGATGGGCGGCTGATCGAGGTGCAGGCGACGGCGGAGCAGGTGCCCTTCGAGCGGGCCCAGCTCGACGAGCTGCTCGGGCTCGCCGCCAAGGGAATCGACGAGATCGCGGTCGTCCAGCGAGAAACGGCGGCGTGAACGTGACCCCGGACATCTCGGACTGGGAGATTGCACTCCGGCTCGTGCTCGCCGCGGGTCTCTCCGGGCTCGTCGGCCTCGAGCGAGAGCTCCGCGAGCGCGCAGCCGGCCTGCGGACGCACATGCTGGTCGGGCTCGGCTCGGCACTCTTCACCGTCGTTTCCGCCTACGCCTGGGGAGACTTCGTCTTCGACCGCTCGCAGGGGACCGTGTTCGACCCGACGCGAATCGCAGCGCAGATCGTGACCGGCATCGGGTTTCTCGGAGCCGGCGCCATCATCCGCCAGGGGCTCTCGGTCCGCGGGCTCACGACCGCGGCGGGGCTCTGGGTCGTGGCCGCGATCGGAATGGCAGTCGGTGCCGGGTTCTACCTACCGGCCCTGGTCACGACCGGCCTTGTGCTGTTGGGGCTCGGCCCCTTCCGGTGGTTCGAGGGCTCACTCGGGCGGTTCCGTCGGGAGGGGCGTGTCCTCGAGGTCGACCTCGCCCCTGAGCAGCCCATCTCGGGGGTGCTCGCGGTGCTCGAAGGGCGGCGCAGCCGCGTTGACAACGTCGAGCTCGAGGACGAGGAGGACAGCCGCAAGCTTCGGATCGAGCTCGACCTCCCCTTCGGCGGCAGTGGGCGGGACGTCATCGAGGAGCTTTCCGCGCTCGATGAGGTGATCGGCGTCCGCTGGAGGCAGTGAGGCTCGTCCTCGCCTCCCGGAACCCGCACAAGGCGCGGGAGCTCCGCGTGATCGTTCCCAGCTGGGAGGTCGAGCCGCTCGAGACGGAACGGGAGCCCCCTCCGGAGACGGGGTCGACATACGCCGAGAACGCGTGGGCAAAGGCTCGGTTCGGCCGGGAGGTTCTCACCCGGGACGATGTCTGGGTGCTGGGCGAGGACTCGGGGCTCGAGGTGGATGCGCTCGACGGGGTGCCGGGCGTTCTCTCGGCCCGCTACAGCGGTGAGGGAGCGACGGACGAGGCGAACCTGCAAAAGCTCCTAGACGAGCTCGCGGGGCAGGCGACGGACCGGCAGGCACGGTACGTCTGCGAGCTGGTGGGCATCGGGCCGGGCAGCGCCGAGATCAGGGCGACCGGCGAGCTCAGAGGCCGGATCGCCGAGGCGCCCTCCGGCTCGGAGGGCTTCGGTTACGACCCCGTGTTCGTGCCGGAAGGAGAAAAACGCACGGTGGCCGAGCTCGGCGACGCCTGGAAGGCCGAACACAGCCATCGCTCGCAGGCCGCGCGAGCCCTCGCACGGGCCTTGGAAGGCACCTCCCTGGTGGAGTAAGGTGCGCCGGTGTCGCTCTTCTCACACGACACGAAGGCCGAGGCGCTCGGGCGCGTCCCGCTTTTTTCGGGCCTGTCGAAGAAGGAGCTGACTCAGCTCGCGAAGATCACGGAGGACCTCGAGGTCCCTGCCGGCAAGGTGCTCTGCCGCGAGGGCGAGACCGCACACGAGTTCTTCGCGATCGTCGAGGGCGAGGTCGAGGTCACGCGTGGGGGCCAGGTGATCGCGACCCTCGGGCCGGGCGACTTCTTCGGTGAGATCGGGCTCTTCGAGCACATCCCACGAACGGCGACCGTGACGGCGAAGACCGCGCTCCGGTTCTTCGTGCTCCACAGCCAGGCCTTCTGGACCTTGCTCGACCACGAGCCGGACGTTCAGGCGAGCATCCTCCGCGCGCTTGCGAAGCGCGTCCTTGCGGATTCGACGATCTAGCGCCTCGCGACTGGGCTAGGCGAGTCCGACCGGCGGCTCGTCGGTCCGCGCGCGAGCACGTGCTACCCACCAGTTGATCTCGGCGCCCATGACGAGGATGTTCGCCATCACATAGAGCCAGAAGAGAAGCAGGACGAGCCCTCCGAAGGCCTGGAGGGTCACGAGCCCCTCCGTTACGCGCACGAACAGCGGCAGAATCTGAAAGCTCGCCTGGAGGAGGACGGCCGCGAAGATGGCGCCCGGGAGCGTCTCGCGCCAGGTGAGTGCCTCGTTGGTGAGGATCCGGTAGACGCTCCACGCGAACCCGAGCACGAGCAGCGTCGAAACGGCAATGCCATAGACGTACGCGAGCACCGGCCCGATGTAGGTCGTGTCCTTCGCGAGCTCGACGCCGAACGAGCTGACGATGAGGGCCACGAACAGCATCACGAGGGCGGTGGCCGTCAGCAGCAGGACGAGGAGCTTCTGGTGGACGAAGGAGCGGTTCGGGAGTCCATAGACGATGTTGAAAGCGGACTCGAGCACGCTGAAAAACCCGAGCGCGCTCCAGAGGAGGCCTACTCCTCCGATGATGCCCACCGTGCCGGCGCTCTCGCGGATCGAGTCGACGACGGAGAGGAGACGCTCGACCGAGCTCTGAGGGAAGGCGCGCTGGAGCTGCTCGATCAGGTAGCTCGACTCGTTCTGCTCGCCGGTCAGCGCGACGAGTGAGAGCGCGAGGAAGAGGAGGGGGACGAACGCGAGCAAAGCGAAGTACGCGACCATCGCGGCGAGGTGCGTTCCACGGTCCCGCAGGAACTTCCCCAGGATCGCCGAGATGGCGCGCATCGCCCGAGTCTAGGAGCGATGGAGGCTGTGGTAGGTTGGCCGCATGGACGCCGCACAGGCGCTCGCCGACCTGACAGAGATCTCGACCCAGATTCAGGCGGCGCTGATTGCGGACGAGAAGGGGGCGGTTCTCGCGTCCACGTTCGCCGATGACGCGACGGCCGGCGAGGTCGCGCGGTCTGCGCTCGAGCTCCTCGCTGCGGCCGAGGACACGGGTCGGGATGGGACCGTCAGCCTGACGCAGGTCCTGGCCGCCGCGGGTGCCGGTTCCGTCTTCGTGGTGCGCGGGGACGCCCGGATCGCCATCGCGATCACGGGCCCCGAGCCGACGGTCGGGCTCGTCTTCTACGACCTGAAGACCTGCCTTCGGCTCTCCGCAGCTGAGCAGCCAGAGAAGCCCGCGAAGTCCAAGCGCTCCACCCGAAGCAAGGCAGAGGAGCAGAGCGTCGATGCGTAGGGCTGTTCGGTGGGGCGTCGTGGCTGTGGGATCGGCCGCCGGCCTTGCGCTCTGGCGGCGGTCGTCGAGCAAGGGCCGCGAGCGGGTCGAGCTGTATTACTCGGACGGCTCGATGGTGTCGTTCCCGGAGGACTCGACCGAGGCCGCGAGGCTCATCCCGCTCGCGCGTCAAGTTCTCATCAGCGCACGCCGGTGACGGACGCAGAGCTCGCGCAGAGAATCCGCGAGCGCGCGTATCTCGAGGGCGACTTCGTTCTGCGCTCGGGCCGCCGCTCCCGCTACTACCTGGACAAGTACCGGTTCGAGACCGACCCGGAGCTCTTGCGGGAGCTCGGCGAGCGGATTGCAGCTTTTGTGGCTACGAGCTCCGAGCGGCCCGACCGGCTGGCCGGCCCCGAGCTCGGCGCCGTCGCGCTCGCCGCCTCTGCCTCGCTCGCATCCGGGCTTCCCTTCCTGATCGTTCGAAACGGCGCGAAGGGATACGGGACCGACCGGGTGCTCGAGGGTGTCTTCGAGCCCGGCGAGCGGGTCTGCCTCGTCGAAGACGTCGTGACCACCGGGGGCGCCGCGGTCAAGGCCGTCGATGAGCTCCGGGCGGCAGGTCTGGAGTGCCGAACGGCGGTCTGCGTGGTGGATCGGGAGGAGGGTGGAGTGGACGCTCTCGCCCGTCAGGCCGTCCGGCTGACGCCGCTCTTTCGCGCCAGTGAGATCGTTGCGGCCGAAAAAGGCCCGTAAACCCGCATCATTGCGTGAAATCGCGGCCCCTGTTAGTCTGGTGCCGCTTCACCACGGACCCAAGACGGAGGAGGAGAGCGCAGTGACGAAATCCGAGTTTGTCGAGAAGGTGGCCTCCAAGGCTGACCTTTCGAAGCGCGATGCCGCCAAGGCGGTAGACGCCTTCCTCGACTCGGTTCAGGAGACCCTCGTGAGCGGTGAGGCTGTGTCGTTCACCGGTTTCGGCAAGTTCTCGCCGCAGCGGCGGAACGAGCGCCAGGGTGTGAACCCCCGCACGGGAGAGAAGGTCACGATCCAGGCAGCGACGGTCCCGAAGTTCTCAGCAGGCAGCGGGCTGAAGAGCGCCCTTCGCAACACCTAGAAGGCTCGACCCTCCAACGTTCCGACGAGGGCCGCCGCGAGGCGGCCCTCTGACTTTCAGGGCGTGAGGTGCACGGCGCCGTCGTCGTCGAGCGTCCACCTTGGGTTATGCGCGATCTCCCACGGGTGGCCGTCGGGGTCGGTGAAAGCGCCCGAGTAGCCGCCCCAGAACGTGGCCTCCGGTCTACGAGTAACGGCCGCCCCCCCAGCCTCGGCCTCGGCGACGACCGCATCGACTTCCCCCGGGGAGCGCACGTTGTGAGCGAGCGTGATCCCGCCCCAGCCGCCCGTGTCGTCGACCCCGGAGTCGGCGGCAAGCGCCTCGCGGTCCCAGAGGGAGACGACGAGGCCCCCGGCCTGGAAGAAGACGACGTCATCGTCGGGCGCCGCCCGCGTCGACCAGCCGAGCGCCTCGTAGAACTCCCGGGCACGGGCCAGGTCGCGCACGCCGAGCGTCACCACGCTGACTCGCTGCTCCATGCCGGAAGCCTGTCACGGCCAGGAGTGGAGTTGAAGGCGAACATATGTTCGTCTAGGATCGACCCATGCAGCTCAGGCTCGATGCCGCCGACAGGCTCGTGGAGCTGGTCGAGGAACGGGGCGGCGTCCTCCCGGTCGAGGAGGCGGCCCGGTCGCTCTTCGCCCTCTCGCGGGCACCGGCCGGGCTGGCGCGCGATCTGCTCGCGGACATCGTCGGCGCAGACTCCCGCCTCGACTGGAGTGGCCGCTCGGTCGGGCTCGCCGGCTCGCAGCTCCCGGCGCTCCCTCTCGAGGCAGCCACGTACGTGGTGGTCGACCTCGAGACGACCGGTCTCGCCCCGGGTCGCGCGCGCATTTGCGAGATAGGCGCCGTTCGGGTTCGCGGCCTCGAGCTCGCAGCGGCGTTCGAGAGCCTCGTCGATCCGGCCGTCGCTCTGCCCGCGAGCATCACGGCGTTGACGGGCCTCTCCGACGCAGACCTCCAGGGAGCGCCGTCGCCCGGGGCCGCGGTCGCCCGTTTCCTCGACTTCGCCGGCGACTGCGTGCTCGTGGCCCACAATGCGCGGTTCGACGTCGGCTTCCTGAATCACGAGGTCGAGCGCTTGTACGGACGGCGGCTCGGCTTGCCCGTCCTGGACACCGTCTGGCTGGCGCGGCGGCTGCTCGCGGGTCGAGCCGGACGCGCGAGCCTCGCGTCCCTGGCGTATTTCTTCGGCACCTCGACGGAGCCCTGTCACCGGGCGTTGCCCGACGCACGGGCGACGGGCGAGATCCTCGTCCATCTCCTGGGGCTCGCCCAGGAGCGCGGAGCGCGCTCGGTTGCAGACGTCCTCGAGCTGGCGGCGCCTCGAGCGCGCCGCGTGCACGCGAAGCGCGGGCTCGCTTTCGGGACCCCCGAGCGCCCGGGCGTCTACGTCTTCCGCGATGTGCACGGACAGGCGCTCTACGTGGGTCGCGCCCGGAACCTCCGGGCCCGGCTTCGCTCCTATTTCCGTTCGGAGAGGCAGCGTCCCGCGGTCGAGGCGGCCCTCGCAGCGCTCGACCGGATCGAATGGACCATCCTCGGGTCGGAGCTCGAGGCCGGCCTCGAGGAGCTGCGGCTGATCCGCGAGCTCCGGCCACCGGCCAACGCCCGGAGCGCTCGGCCGGACCGTTACGTCTACCTTCGCCGGCGGGGCGGCACGATGGTGGTCACGTCGCGGCCGGGCGAGCTCGGCCCGATCCGGAGCCGGCGCCGCGCCGAGCGGGCCGCGCGAGCGCTGGCAGGAAGCTCGGAGGAGGAGCTCGCGCTGATCCGGTCCGGTGGCGCGTTGCCGCGTCTCCGGGCTCGCCTGCGCGACCTGTCCGAGTCGCTGCGTTACGAGGAGGCGGCGAAGCTGCGTGACCGCATCAAGGGACTCGAGGAGGTAGTGCGCGATCTGAGGACGCTTGATCGGCTCCGCTCGCTGGGCGCGTGCCTGGTCGTCCCGGCCCAGGAGCAGGGCTCACTGCGGGGCGTCTTCGTTGCCGGGGGGAAGGTCGCCTGCGTGCGGACGTTCCCGGCCGCTGGGGCTGCAGCAGTTCTCGAAGTGCGTGCCGGGCTCGCGATCGCCCGGGCGGCGCAGGCTGACGGGACGACGTTCGACGCCGAGGCTGCCGACGAGCTTCTCCTCATCGGCTCCTTCCTGCGCCGGCCGCCGCCCGAGCTTTCGGTTTCAACCCTCGACGAAGAGGCGATTCTTGCTGTGTGTGCAGGAAAGGGTCGTCTTTGGGCAGGTGTAGCCTAAGCTCCGTTCATGAGGCAGGAGCTCGAGGCCGCCGCCACGATCTCGGCGGGAGCATTCGCTGACCGGGTCGCGGAGGCGGTGGAGCGGAAACGGAGCCAGCTTCTCGTGGGGCTCGACCCGCGTGCAGAGCTCCTGCCGGTCGAGCTTCGGGCTGGCGCCCATGCCGGCCGGGCGGCGGCGGCTGACGCCTGTGCCCGGTTCTGTACGGGACTCGTGGACGCGGTTTGCCCGTACGTCGTCGGGGTGAAGGTTCAACTGGCTTTTTTCGAAGCCCTCGGCGCCGACGGGGCACGAGCCTTCGAGGACGTTTGCGCCTATGCGCGCACCGCCGGGCTGATCGTGATCGCGGACGGGAAGCGGGGCGACATCGGCTCGACGGCACGAGCGTACGCGGATGCGTACCTCGAAGCGCACGAGGACGGTTCCGCTCCGGCGGTCGATGCGCTCACCGTGAACCCCTATCTCGGGAGCGACTCCGTCGAGCCGCTGATCGCGGCGTGCCGGCGCTCCGGCACCGGCATCTTCTGTCTCGTCCACACGTCGAACTCCGGGAGCGTCGACGTCCAGGACCTCGCGACTTCCGACGGCCGGCGGGTCTGGCATCACCTCGCCGAGCTGGTCGATCAGTGGGGCGCGGAGCTCGTCGGAGACAGAGGAATCTCGAGCGTCGGCGCGGTAGTCGGCGCGACCTACCCCAGGGCGGTCGGGGAGGCGAGGCGCCTGATGCCGAAAGCCATCCTGCTCCTGCCCGGGATCGGTGCTCAGGGGGCCACACCCGCGGACGTGGCTCGGGCGTTCACGAGCGGGCCATCCAGTGCGCTCGTGCCGGTCTCCCGCTCGATCATCTACGCATTTCGGGTCGACGGGGCGGACTGGCGGAAGGCGGCCGCGGCCGAGGCTGCGCGCTTGCGGCGGGAGGTCTGGGGGGTAGCCGGGTGGTAGACCCCGACCAGCTCCGCGATTGGGGCCCGCGTCTGCTTGCGCCGCTCGCCTTCTTCGTGGCAGCGACGGTGCTCGTGCTCGTCGTCCATCGCGCTCTGAACGCTGACAGCGGCGCGACCCCGACCCCGGCGCCCAGGGTCACTGAGCCCGGGACGAGCGTGACCCAGCCCGCGACGAGCACCAGGGACGAGGCCCCTCCCGCGAAGAAGAAGTTCTACCGCGTGCAACCCGGCGACACCCTTGATGCGATCGCGGCGCGCTTCAAGACGACGACTGCGGACCTGATCACGCTCAACCCCGAGATCGACCCGTTGTCACTGAGCGTGGGCCAGCGAATAAGAATCCGTTAACCGACCTCTAAGAGAGCTTGTCGAAACGCAGCAGTGCCGTCGAGCGGCGATTCAACAATCTCCCCTAGCCGTCGCGGGAGAGCTCGCGCCGTCGCTGCTCGGCACGGACTTTCTTGGCCGCGTGGACACCGGCAAGCGCGATCGTCATGAATGGGTTCCCGAGGGTGCGGGCACGGACCATGCCCACCTCGACGCGCCGCTCCCGGCGAGGGATTCTGAGGTGGCGCGGCGGACTGTCCAGAGGAACGACACGTTCCCGGCCCTTCCTCTCTTCGCCCGTCCAGACAAAGAATCGCGTCGGACGCAGATCGAAGCCGCCGAGTGACCCGATCTGCACCTCGAACGAGCGCTCGACCCCGCGGACGCGCACGGGCTTTGTCTCCTCGGACCCCATCGCCGACCCATTCTAGTCCCCGCTAGATTGGCCACCGTGCGCCGCCGGTTAGTGCTCGTCCTCGTCGCTCTGGCGGTCGCGACACCCGCCGAGGCGGCCGTCGATACACCATCGTCGAGCGCCCGCGCGGTGCTCGTCGCGACCGGGGCTGGAGAGGTGCTCTACGAGCGGAGCGCGGAACGGGAACTCCCGATGGCGAGTATCACGAAGCTGATGACCGCGATCGTGGTGCTCGAGCGCAAGCGGCCCGGTGACCTGATGACCGTTCGCGAGACCGCTGCGGGAGTGGGCGAGTCGAGCGTGCACCTTCTGGTCGGCGAGAAGCTGAGTGTCCGCGACCTTCTCGCCGCGGCGCTGATCCAGAGCGCGAACGACGCCGCCTTTGCGCTGGCGGCCGGCACGGCAGGCAGCGTCTCGGAATTCGTCGGGCTCATGAACGTGAAGGCGCGGCAGCTCGGTCTCACGCACACGCACTTCGTCCGCCCTGACGGCCTCGATGTCCCGGGCCACTACTCCTCCGCCCGGGACGTCCTGAAGCTCGCGCGGGTGGCGATGAAGAAGCCGCTCGTGCGGCGCCTCGTGGCCATGCAGAGCGCCACGATCGCGGGGGGCCGCTCCCTGTTCTCCTGGAACGACCTGCTCGGTCGCTACCCGGGGCTGATCGGGGTCAAGACGGGCCACACCGACGCCGCCGGCTGGTGCGAGGTTGCGGCAGCACGGCGCGACGGAGTCACGATCTACACGGTCGTCCTCGGCAGCCCGACCCGTGCACAGCGGAACGCCGACCTCGCACGTCTGCTGGCCTGGGGCCAGGACTTCTTCGGCCGCCTTCAGGTCGTCTCAACCGGCCACACATACGCGACGTCGGCGATCAGGCTCGAAGAAGATCGGCTACCGCTCGTCGCGGCCCGCCCGATGCGCGCGGTCGTCCGCGTCGACCAGCCCCTCGTTGAGACCGTCGTCGCCCCCGCGCTCGTGGCGGGGCCCGTGGAGGCCGGTGCGAGCCTCGGCGAGGTACGGGTCGAGCAGAAGGGGCGGATCATCGCCAGGGTGCCGCTCGTTGCGGCCCGAAAAGTCGAGGAGCCGGGGTTAGGCCACAAGCTGTCCTGGTACTCTGGGCGAACGCTCGACGAGGCCAGCGACCTGCTCGAGACGGTCTTCGGGAGCATCTTATGATTGTCACCGTCACGCTCAATGCGGCCATGGACCGAACGCTGTCCGTGCCGAACCTGCAGCTTGGCCAGCGCCACCGCGCCAGCCTCAGCTTCGCGAGCTCCGGCGGCAAGGGAATCAACATTGCGCGGGCGCTGAAGCGGCTCGGCGTCCCCGTCGTGGCGACGGGCCTCGCCGGCGGCCGGAACGGCACGCTGATCGTCGAGGACCTGACGAGCGAGGGCATCCTCAACGACTTCGTGCGGATCCGAGGCGACTCGCGGACGTCCCTCGCGGTGCTCGACCCGATCTCGGGCGCCCACACCGAGATCAACGAGTGGGGGCCGGAGGTCGACGAGAGCGAGCTCGAGATCCTGCGGGAGAAGCTCGACTACCTGACGAGCGGGGCCGAGTTCGTCGTGCTCGCCGGCTCGCTCCCCCGCGGTGTCGACCCCGGGTTCTACGGCGATCTGATCAGAGACCTGAACCGTAAGCACGTCCTCTCCGTTCTCGACTGCGACGGTGAGCCCCTGCGGCTCGGGGTCGAGGCCGAGCCCTACCTCGTCTCACCCAACATGACCGAGGCGGAGCCGCTCGTCGGACACGAGTTCACGGATCCTGAGGATCTCGTGACCGGGCTCGACGAGATCGCCGAGCTCGGGGCTCGAAACGTCGTCCTGACGGTGCCTGACGGCTGTTACGCCCTGCTGCGGGAGGACCGCAGCGAGCACCGGCTGCGTGGTCGGGCGCCGATTCTGGAAGCCGTCTCTGCCGTCGGTGCGGGGGACGTCCTGCTCGCGGCCTTCATCGCAGCCCGTGCGGCGGGCCGTCCGCTCGAGGATGCGGTGCGGAGCGCCGTCGCGGCCGGAGCAGCCTCGGTCCTCGAAGCCGGAGCCGGGCGGTTCGACCCCCGGGAGGCGAGTCGCCTCGCGGGCCTGGTCGAGGTCGACCAGCTCGACCCAGTCGGCCAGGACGCCTAGCTTAAGCCTGCCGGGCCGTCTGGCGAGGCTGGTAGGATCGTGTCACTTGAGAGGCGATAGAGACAGCGGTTTCCGGAACCCAGGCGAGCAGAAAGCGCCTGGGTTTTGTGCCTCGGAGGGAGCTCGATAGGAGTGGAGCTCGAGCTGGGACGCGCAGAGATCGAGCGGCTCCTGACGCTCGAGCGGAAGTTCGCGAAGGAGGGGCTCACCTTCGGTGACGTCCTGCTCGTTCCGGCCGAGTCGGATGTCCTGCCCGGTGAAGTGTCGACGCGGACGCGCTTTGCACGGGGGATCGAGATCGAGATTCCGATCGTCTCAGCCGCGATGGACACGGTCACGGAGGCGCGAATGGCGATCGCGCTGGCCCGCGAGGGCGGCATCGGGGTCGTGCACAGGAACCTGCCGGTCACTGACCAGGTGGCCGAGGTCGACAAGGTGAAGCGCTCGGAGGCCGGCATGATCGTCGAGCCGGTGACCCTGAGGCCCGACGCGCTCGTCTCCGAGGCCCTGGAGCTCATGGCCCACTACCACATCTCCGGCGTTCCGATCACGGACGAGGACGGGAAGCTCGTCGGGATTCTCACCAATCGCGATCTTCGCTTCCAGGACGACGTCGGCCGGCCGGTCTCGACCCTGATGACCTCCGAAGGCCTCGTGACGGTCCCGGTCGGCACGAACCTCGAGCAGGCACGCGAGACGCTCCACCGGCACAAGGTCGAGAAGCTGCCGGTCGTCGACTCGGACGGTATGTTGCGAGGCCTCATCACGGTGAAGGACATCCAGAAGCGCGTCCAGTTCCCGGATGCGACGAAGGACGAGCGAGGACGCCTCCGGGTCGCGGCAGCGGTCGGCGTCGGGGCGGAAGGGCTGGAGCGCGCAGAGGCGCTGCTCGCCTCGGACGTCGACGTGCTCGTCGTCGACACGTCTCACGGCCATTCGATCGGCGTCATCGAGACGATCCGGGAGCTCAAGGGCCGAACCGACCTGCCGGTGGTCGGCGGTAACGTCGCGACGCGGGAGGGTGCCGAGGCGCTCGTTGACGCGGGAGCAGACGCGATCAAGGTCGGGATGGGCCCGGGCGCGATCTGCACGACCCGGGTCGTGGCGGGGATCGGCGTCCCGCAGATAACGGCCGTCTACGACTGTGCCCAGGTCGCGGCGAAGCACGACGTCCCGCTGATTGCGGACGGCGGCATCCAGTACTCGGGCGACATTGCGAAGGCGCTGGCCGCCGGCGCGGACTGCGTCATGCTCGGGGGGCTCCTGGCCGGCGTCGACGAGAGCCCGGGCGACGTCGTCCTTCACCAGGGAGAGCGGTTCAAGGAGTACCGGGGGATGGGCTCCCTCGGAGCCATGAAGTCGCGCTCGTACTCGAAGGACAGGTACTTCCAGGCCGACGTCGACGAGGTCGAGAAGCTCGTTCCCGAGGGGATCGAGGGGCGAGTGAGCTACAAGGGACCGCTCCGGCCGGTTCTCCACCAACTGGTCGGCGGAGTGCGCCAGGCGATGGGCTACTGCGGCGCCGCGACCGTCGATGACCTGAAGCGCGCCACGTTCGTCCGCGTCACAGCGGCGGGCATGCGCGAGAGCCATCCGCACGATATCTCGATGGCCAAGGAAGCCCCCAACTACCGGGGCGTCTGACGGACTGATGGGCCAGGTCCTTCCGATTCCGGAGCCGCCCGTCGAGGAGCGGCCTGTCCTGGTCGTCGACATGGGTGGCCAGTACTCGCAGCTGATCGCTCGCAGGGTGCGTGAGTGCCGGGTCTATTCGGAGCTTGTGCCCCACACGATGTCCGTGGACGCGATGCGCGCCCGCCGCCCGCTCGGCCTGATCCTCTCCGGTGGGCCCGCGTCGGTGTACGCGGACGATGCGCCCCAGCTCGATCCGGGAATCTACGAGCTTGGCGTGCCGATGCTGGGCATCTGCTACGGCATGCAGCTGATCGCACACCAGCTGGACGGTGAGGTCGATCGCACCGACCGGGCAGAGTTCGGACGCTCGGAGCTCAAGGCGGAGGCAGGAAGCGCCCTCTTCGAAGGGCTCCCGTCCGAGCAGGCCTGCTGGATGAGCCACCGGGACTCGGTGGTCGCGCCTCCGTCAGGCTCGCGCGTAACCGCATCCTCGCCCTCAGCGCCGATTGCCGCGTTCGAGGCGCCCGACCGCGGCCTCTACGGCGTCCAGTTTCACCCCGAGGTCGTGCACACGCCGCACGGCATGGACATCCTCAAGAACTTCCTCTTCCGCGTCGCGGACGCTCCGCCGGTCTGGACGCCGACGGCCGTGATCGAGGAGGAAACCGCCCGCATCCGCTCCCAGGTGGGAAGCGACCGCGTGCTCTGCGCGCTGTCGGGGGGAGTCGACTCGGCGGTGGCGGCGCTCCTCGTTCACCGGGCGGTCGGAGAGCAGCTGACCTGCGTCTTCGTCGACCACGGGTTGCTTCGTAAGGACGAGGCGATCCAGGTCGTCGAGACCTTCGAGCGCCACTTTCAGGTGCCGCTCGTGCACGTCGATGCCCGCGAGCGGTTCCTCGCGAGGCTCGAAGGCGTCACCGATCCGGAGGAAAAACGGAAGCGGATCGGCGAGGAGTTCATCCGCGTCTTCGAGGAGGAGTCGCGGCGGCTCGGCACGATCCGCCACCTCGTCCAGGGAACGCTCTATTCCGACGTGATCGAGTCGGGCGGCTCGGGAGACGGCGTCGCCGCGACGATCAAGTCGCACCACAACGTGGGTGGCCTACCGGAGGAGATGGACTTTGAGCTCGTCGAGCCCCTGCGCATGCTCTTCAAGGACGAGGTGCGTCGGGTCGGCGAGGAGCTGGGTCTTCCTGACGGAATGGTCTGGCGCCAGCCGTTTCCCGGCCCCGGGCTGGCGATCCGCATCATCGGCGAGGTGACGGAAGAGCGGCTCGAGCTGGTCCGGGAGGCGGACGCCGTCCTCCAGGAAGAGATCCGCCGCGCGGGGCTGTACAAGGATCTCTGGCAGAGCTTCTGCGTCCTACCTGCGGTCCGCTCGGTTGGCGTGCAGGGTGACGGCCGCACCTACGCCTATCCGATTGTGATCCGAGCCGTCACGTCCGACGACGCCATGACCGCCGACTGGGCCAGGCTCCCGTACGACCTGCTCGAGACGATCTCGAGCCGGATCATCAACGAGATCCCAGGCATCAACCGCGTGGCACTTGATCTGTCGTCCAAGCCGCCGGCGACGATCGAATGGGAGTAACCAGCCTCTCCGACTAGTCTGCCTGGTCGACGGCTTCTTCGGCCGCCTCGCCGTGCTCGACGATGTCTCCGGGCTTGAAGAGGACCTTTTCGAGGGCGACGTGCCACTTCTCGTTGCGGCGGATGAGGAACTCCAGATCCATCGCGAAATGCTTGAACTCCTCCTGCTGCGCGTTCTCCATGATCGCGCGCGCCTCTGCGTCCTGCTCGAGTGCGAGGCGCTGCTCATACCAGCCGATCGCCTCTGCCTCCTCGATTAGCGAGGTGCACATGCGCGCAAACGTTCTGGTCTCATCCGGCAGCTCGGCCGCCGGTTCGTGGTACTGCTCGAATCCCACCTGAGCCCCTTTCTAGTCGGCGTGAAACCCCCGGAGCCCCTCAGGCTCCTCCTCGACGGTATCGACCCGGTCCACGCGTGCGGCCGGCGGCCCTTCGCCCGCGACTGCGAGGAGCCGCTCGACCGCGTCCGGTTCGCCCTCGAAAACCGCTTCCAGGGTTCCATTGGGCTTGTTCTCGGCCCACCCCGCGACGCTCTCCTGCACCGCATGATGGGCGAGCGTGGAGCGGAAGAAGACTCCCTGGACGCGCCCGTGGACAACGACCCGGCGCCGGATCACGCTTCGCGCCCCGCGTACCGTGGGAACCAGGGCAGGAGCAGCAGAGCGACCAGAAGCGTGAGCCCGGCGGCGAGGTAGAACGGGGCGCGTGTGTCGAAGTCGAAGAGAGGGATGTAGATGAGCGGTGCGATCGCGACCCCGGCGAACTTGAAAGCGCTGTAGACGGAGGTCGCCCCGGCCCGGTTGCCGGGGAAGGACTCGACTGTGATCGTGTTCAGTCCGGCCCACGCGAATGCCGATGCACAGCCGACTGCGAGGTAGACGAGCGCGAGGCTCCACGCCGTGGGAGCGTAGGCAAGCCCGAGGACTCCGGCGGCGCAGGCAAGCGCGCCCGCGAACGCCGTCCGGGGCCGCCCGAGCCGGTCGACCGCAGATCCTGCGTATCGGCCGAAAGCGATCGCGCCGACGCCGTACCCGGCGGCGACGAGGCCCAGGAGTCCCGATCCGAGCCCGAACTCCCGGTCGGCGACGAGCACGACTACGAACCCGATCGCTGTGAACCCGAGGTAGCCGAGCATCGCCTTGGCTGCGAGGAGCGCGATCCAGCGGTTTGCCAGGGATCGCAAGCTGCCTTCCCCGCGCGCGTCTTCCTCGATTGCCCCGAGTGACCGGCGCGGGAGCGCCAGCACAGCCGAGACGACTGCCACGAGGACAAAGGCGAGGCGCCACGACACCTCGCCCAGGGCGCCGCCGATCGCGGGTGCAAACGTCACTCCCGCAGCCTGCCACGCCGCGAACGTTCCCACGCTTCGGCCCAGCACCTCGGGTGCAACGACCTCCGTGAGCGCCGCGAGGAGGATGGGGGAGAGGAACGCGTTGGCCGCCCCCATGAGGGCCCGGCCGGCGAGAAACACCCAGATCGACGGGGAGAACGCACAGACGAGGGCCGCGCAGCCGTAGACGAGGTAGCCGGTCCGGACGACCCGCCGCGGCCCCAGCCGGTTCGCGAGCGTCCCTGACACGAGCTGAAGGACGGCGAACGGCACCATGTACACGGTGATCGCGCCGGCGACGAGCGCGAGCGACGTGTTCAGGCCCTCGGCCACGTTCGGGATCAACGCGATCAGCATCGCGCCTCCGAACGGGCCCAGGAACCCGCCCGTGTAGAGGGGTAAGGTCAGCCGCACGCGCCTAGGCTACGCAGGACCGTGGTGGAGGCTCTGGCCAAGGCGCAGATCGGAGAGACGTTCAACTTCTACCGCCGCGGTCCCGGCGCGGGCGTTCGCCGAGCGCGGCTCGCGGACTATCTCGAGCTGCACGCCGACGCACCCCTTCTCCTCGTCGCCGAGGCGCCGGGCTTTCGCGGCACGCGGATCAGCGGCATCCCGCTCACCTCGGAGCGCCAACTCTCGGGGACCGGCCCAGCCGAGGCGACCGCGACGATCGTGCACCGCGTCCTCGCCGAGCTCGGGCTCCTGCAGTCCGTGCTTCTCTGGAACGTCGTCCCGACGCATCCACACCTGCCATGGAAGCCGGCCTCGAACCGACGCCCGACGCGCGCCGAGGTCGAGGCCTCACGCCCCTTCCTCGACGCGCTTGCCCATGGCCGCCGTGTCCTGGCGGTTGGACGAGTCGCCGAGTCGGCCCTCGGGATGCCGGGCGTCAGGCACCCCTCGCACGGTGGCGCCATCGCGTTCCGGGCGGGGCTGATGAAATACGCCCGTGAGCTCGGTCTCGGCCGGTAGCGCGGCCCCTCCCGTCACCAGGAATACGATCCTCCTCGCCGCGTCGCTTGCGACCGTCTCCGGCATGCTGCAGCTCGGGGCGGCAATCGCGACGATCACCTTCGTCCTCGTCACGGGCGTCGACGCCCTGCTGGGGCTCGGTCCCGCGATCCTCCTGTCCAGCGGCGCGGTCGCCGCGCTTTTCGCCGGGCGCGCCATGGACCGGCTCGGCCGGATCCCGGTCCTGGCGGCGGGCTACGCCGCGGGCCTGGCCGGCTCCGGTCTGATCGCCCTCGCCGCGCACGCGGAGTCGTCGTTCGCGCTGATTCCCGGCCTGGCGATGGTCGGAGCATTCGCCGGAGTTGCGAACCTGACCCGGACCGCGGCAGGCGACATGTATCCGCCCGAGCGCCGCGCGCGCGGGATCTCGTTCGTCCTCTTCGGCTCCGTGTTCGGAGCGATCCTCGGGCCGGCGGTGTTTGCACCGCTTTTCGCAGGACGTGACCTCGAGGCGGAGTCGCTCGTCGTGCCGTGGCTCGCCGGCGGCGGCTTCCTCGTCGTCGGGCTTGCCCTCGTCCTCGCAGTCCGCCCGGATCCGAAGCGGATCGCCGAGCTGCTCGGAACGTCGCGCGGCACCCCGACCCCGGCCGCTGCCGCACCGCTCTCGGAGATCCTCCGGCGCCCGGGGGTACTTCCTGCGCTCCTGGCCGCGCTGGCGAGCTTCGGCGTCATGGTCAGCGTCATGAACCTGACCGGCTACGTCGTCGTGACCGAGCACGGGCACGAACAGCAGGACGTCTTCCCGATCATCGGGGCGCACGTCGCGGGGATGTATGCGCTCGTGCTCTTCGTGGGACCGGTGATCGACAGGATCGGACGCACCCAGGCACTCGTGGGCGGGCTCACGATCATGGCGCTTTCCTGCGTGCCGCTGGCCTGGGTTGGGAGCGTCGGCGTCACCGCGGTGCTCCTCTTCGGGCTCGGGCTCGGGTGGAACCTCTCCTTCGTGGCTGCCACCGCGCAGCTCGCCGACCTTACGTCCCCGGTCGAGCGGGGAACCCTGCTCGGCTTCAGCGATCTCCTGTCCGGGATCCTCGGGGCCTCGCTGGCCCTGCTCGGAGGCTTCGCGCTCGAGGCGCTCGGGGTCGTCGCGCTCGCAGCCGGAGCGACCGTGATCGCGCTCGCTCCCATCACGCTCATCGTGCGCCGCCGGATGCGGCAAGACCCCGCTCTTGCTACCATCTCCGACCGCTGAGGCGGACCCGCGTCCGCCCTTTTCTGCGATGAAGACCTGGAACGCGAAAGCGCATGAGATCGAGCGACGCTGGTACGTCGTGGACGCCGAGGGCGAGACCCTGGGCAGGTTGGCGACCCGCATTGCCGACACGCTCCGCGGCAAGCGAAAGCCCGAGTTCACGCCCCACGTGGACACCGGGGACTTCGTCGTCGTCGTGAACGCCGAAAAGATCTCCGTGACCGGCAACAAGCTTCAGCAAAAGCGCTACTACCGTCACTCGGGGTATCCGGGCGGCCTGCGCTCGCGAACGCTCGCGGAGCAGCTCGACCGGCGCCCCACGGAGGTCATCCGGAAGGCCGTCAAGGGCATGCTCCCCCGCAACCGGCTCGCGAACCGCCAGATCACCAAGCTCAAGGTCTACGCGGGGCCGGACCATCCGCACGAGGCCCAGGATCCACAACCCTTGCCCGAGTCGTGAGCCAGCTCGCGCAGTATCAGGGCACGGGGAAGCGCAAGACCTCGGTCGCCCGAGTCATCCTGCGTCCGGGCGACGGCCAGACGTGGATCAACGGTCGCACGCTCGAGGAGTACTTTCCGCGGCAGGTGCTTCGTACCGTGGCCACGATGCCGCTCCGCACCGCCGGTGTCGAAGGGACGTTCGACATCCGAGCGAGACTCCACGGGGGCGGGCCGGCAGGACAGGCGGGCGCGCTTCGGCACGGAATCGCCCGGGCGCTGATCGAGGCCGACCCCGAGCTTCGCACCGTCCTGAAGCGCGAGGGGTTCCTGACGCGCGACGCTCGCATCGTCGAGCGCAAGAAGGCCGGGCTTCGCAAAGCCCGCAAGCGCCCGCAGTTCTCGAAACGTTAGACCCCTAGAGCCGGTCGCGGATCGCGTCGAGGTCCGGGTCGCTCGCAGCCCGTTCGCGTAGCTCCGGGTTCAGCTCGAGCGCGCGCTGAACGTGCGCGACGGCCGCGTCGTGGTCGCCGGCGAGTGCCTCGAAGCAGCCGAGGTTGTAGAGCAGGCTCGGGTTGTCCGGGTGGTCGGCCATGCCGTCCGCCAGCATCTGGGCAGCCTTGTCGTACTCGCCCGCCTCGACATGCGGTCCGGCGGCGAACCAGAGCTCCCAGGCGGAAGGGTGGAAAGCCTCGTCGCGCGGACCCCCCATCGCGAGGACGGTGGACTTCGGCTCCTTCGCGACCGCGTAGCGCCTGACGGCGGGTTCACGGATGAAAATCAGGGTGCCCTCGGGAGCATCCACCTCCTCGTTTCCGAGCGAGAAGGTCGCATGGCCTGACGCGACGTAGTAGAGCTCCTCATGATCGCCGCCGCCGCTCCCGAGCTCATCATGATCCTCGACCAGTTCGTCCCCGGCGTTCTCCGCTGTGTAAGCGTTGACACCGAAGGCGCCGATGTCGAAGCGCCGGCGGATGGGCCGCCAGACGAGGGTCCCGTTGATCGGGATGGCGTCTAGCTCCGAGAGGTGAGCGGTATCGAAAGGCTTCGCGTCCATGGCACGGAAGTCTTCCACACGGCTACCGTTGCGCGGTCGTGCGCCGCTATTTCGGAACGGACGGTGTCCGCGGGGTCTTCGGTGAAGAGTTGACCGAGGACCTCGTCGAGCGACTCGGTCTCGCGTTCGCAATGTGGACGGAAGGAAAGCCGGTGCTGATCGGTCGCGACACCCGGGGTTCCGGGCCCGCGCTCGAGAGCGCTCTTGCGCGAGGGCTCGCGACGGGCGGCTCCGACTCGATTCTCGGCGGCATCCTCCCGACGCCTGCGGTCGCCCTGCTCGCGGAGAGCTCCGGCGCGGTCGTCTCCGCGTCCCACAACCCGGCGGAGTACAACGGCATCAAGCTCTTCGGGCCAGGCGGCTCGAAGCTCGAAGACGAAGAAGAGGAGGCGATTGAGGCGCTGCTCGACGCTGCGCCCGTGGGCGGCGGCCAGATCCGGGAAGTCGAGGGTCTCGGCGAGCGCTACGTCGATCTCGTGTGTGAGCGCTTCGGCGCGCCACTCGACAGGCTTCAGCTCTGTGTGGATTGTGCGAACGGGGCCATGTACGAGGTTGCTCCGCGAGCGCTGGAGCGGCTCGGCGGGGACGTCACGGTGATCGCCGCGGCGCCCGATGGCACGAACATCAACGCCGGCTGTGGCGCCACCGACCTCGGCTTGCTCTCGAATACGGTCGAGTCGGGGGACTTCGACCTGGGCGTTGCCTTTGACGGCGACGGCGATCGGCTGCTGGCCGTCGACGCGTCGGGGAATCCCGTCGACGGTGACGGCATCCTCGCCGTGCTTGCCCTCAGTCTCGGCGTCGACCTCGTGGCGGTGACGTCGATGACCAACCTCGGCTTCCATCGCCTCATGTCAGACCACGACATTCGCGTGGTCACGACCGACGTGGGCGACCGTTATGTGCTCGAAGCCCTCCGGGCAGAGGGCGGCGTCCTCGGAGGCGAGCAGTCGGGCCACGTCCTCTACCTGGACGGACACGTGACCGGCGACGGCCTCGTGGCGGCGATCCTCTTGTTGCGTGCAGTCGCCGAGAGCGGCAAGCCGCTCGCCGAGCTCGTGGCGCCGCTGGCTCGCTTTCCCCAGGCAAAGCGTGACGTCAGGGTGACCCGGAAGGAGCTCTCGCCTGCCGTCCAGGAAGCGGTGAGGCAGGCGAACGCAGATCTCAACCATGGCCGAGTGCTCGTGCGGCCTTCGGGAACCGAGCCGGTCGTCCGCATCCTCGTGGAGGCGGAAAACGAGTCCGATGCGGAAAAGCTCTGTGATACCATCGCGGCCCTCGTAAACCAGGAGCTCGGCTGACCGCCGGGCTTCAGTTTTCAGGCGGTATTTGCAGGGGAAAAAGCGGTACCAAGTAACAACCCGACGACGGGGAAGGGAGGCGGCTTCAGTGTGCGGAATTATCGGATACGTAGGCTCGAGAGCCGCCAAGGAGCTCCTTCTCAGCGGCCTGGAGCGGCTCGAGTATCGAGGGTATGACTCCGCCGGGCTCTGTCTCATCGAGGACGAAGGCCTCGACTTCGTTCGGGCGGTTGGCAATCTCGACCACCTGAAGGCGGCTGCCGGGCCGAATGGCTCGGTGTCGACGACCGGCGTCGGCCACACCCGCTGGGCGACGCACGGACGGGTCTCCGAGGAGAACGCACACCCGCTCGAGGGCTGTGTGCCGGGCGAGCTCGCGCTCGTCCTGAATGGGATCGTCGAGAACTTCGTCGAGCTCCGCGCGTCGCTGCTCGCCGACGACCACACGTTCACGTCGGAGACCGACGCCGAGGTCGTCGCGCACCTGGTCGAGCGTCACTACCAGGGCGATCTCGTCGAGGCCGTGCGAGCCGCCTATTCCGATCTGGAAGGTCACTTCGCCTTCGTCGTCATCCACAGCGCGCATCCCGGCCTGCTCGTGGGCGCGAGGCTTCAGTGCCCGTTGGTGGTCGGCCTCTCCGACGGTGAGACCTTCCTCGCGTCGTCGATCGCAGCCTTCCAGCGCGAGACCCACCGCGTGCAGCTGATCGAGGACGGCGAGGTCGTCGCGATCACGCCCGAGGGCGCCATCTTCTTCTCGGCCGACGAGGGCATTCGCAGCCGCGACGAGCTCCTGGTCGACTGGGACGACGAATCGGTGGAGAAGCAGGGCTACGAGAGCTTCATGTTGAAGGAGATCTACGAGCAGCCCTGCGCCGTGGAGCGAACGATCGAGGAGTACCTGCCGAGCGGTTCGTTCGAGCTCGACCTTGCGCTCACCGACCTCGAGGTCCAGAACCTCCGGCGCGTCGTCGTCCTCGCCTGCGGCACCGCTTACCACGCAGGCGTGGTCGGGCGCTATGTGATCGAGGAATGGGCTCGACTCCCGTGCGAGCCTGACATCGCGAGCGAGTGGCGCTACCGGCACCCGGTCCTGACCAAGGACACGCTCGTGATCGGCATCTCCCAGTCTGGCGAGACCGCGGACACGATCGCCGCCATGGCCCGTGCCCGCGAGTCGGGCGCGCGAACGGTCGCCGTCACGAACCTCCAGGGGACGCAGATCACCCGAGAGGTCGAGAAGGTTCTCTACACGAGGGCGGGGCTGGAGATGGGCGTCGCCGCCTCGAAGACTTTCACCGCCCAGCTCGCCGTCATGTTCCTCGTGGCGCTGAAGCTCGCCCAGCTCCGGCGCACGCTTCCCGACGACGAGATCGCCGGCCTGCTCGAGGAGGTCTGTGCGCTGCCCGACAAGATGCGCACCTACCTGAACGCGGACCATCCAATCGAGGAGATCGCGCAGCGCCACCACGATAAGCCCTTCTTCCTCTACCTCGGTCGTCACATCGGCTTGCCGGTAGCGCTCGAGGGGGCCCTGAAGCTGAAGGAGATCTCGTACATCCCGACGGAGGCGTACTCGGCGGGCGAGATGAAGCACGGCCCGATCGCGCTTCTCGATGCGTCGACGCCGGTCGTCTGCATCGCCACCGACTCCCACGTGTACGACAAAGTCGTCTCGAACATCCAGGAGGTGCGGGCGCGGGGAGCGCAGGTGATCGCGATCGCCACCGACGGGAACGAGGACATCCAGCACCATGCCGACGACGTCATCTACGTGCCGCGCTCCCACCCGTTCCTGCAGGCCGCGCTCGCCGTCATCCCACTGCAGCTGCTCGCGTACCGGATCGCCCGCATCCGCGGCATGAACGTCGATCAGCCGCGGAACCTCGCGAAGACCGTCACCGTCGAGTAGAGAAGCTTGCCCTCGGGACGGCATCGGTCTTAGGATCGTGCCGTTCCGACCTAGGGAGGCCGGCTTGCCGCTTTACATGGACGTGCACACCATGGAGGGAGGAGTCTCGGCAGACGATGTCGCCGGGGCGCACGCGAAAGACATCGAGCACCAGCACGAACACGGCGTGGATTTCAAGCAGTACTGGGTCGACGAGAAGCAGGGGAAGATCTTCTGCCTCGTCGAGGCGCCCAACGCTGACGCCGCGGTGACCGTCCATCGCGAGGCACACGGTCTCGTCCCAGACGAGATCTACGAGGTCAGGGAAGGCAGCTAGAGCCGCTACTCGTCCGCGGGCGGCCGGCGCAACCGCTTCCGCGTGGACTGCTGGCGCTTGTCCTCCAGGCGCCGCTCGCGGGCAGCTTTGCCCGGGCGGGTGGGTCGGCGCTTGCGCTCGACCTTGAGGCCGTCTCGAATCGCGTCCGCCAGCCGGCCGAGTGCCAGCTCGCGGTTTCGCCACTGGCTGCGCTCATCCTGGGCGACCGCGCGGACAACCGGCCCGCGCTTGCCGTGGAGCCGAAGCTTCTGGGCCGGGCTAAGGGTCTGGGAGGCCTCGACGTCGAAGATGGCCTCAACACGCGTCTCGGTCTTCTGTGCGTGCTGGCCGCCGGGCCCGCTCGAACGGGAGGTGCGAAGCTCGACCTCCCCGAGCGGGATCTCAAGTCGTGGCGTCACCTGAATAGACTCGCCTGCGATGGCGGCCATTCTCGTCGACATCGACGGTGTCCTGCACGTCTCCGGCGCGCCGATTCCCGGCGCAGCCGAAGGCATCGAGTGCCTGCGGGCCGATGGTCATGTCCTGCGCTTCGTCACGAACAACACGACGAGGGCGCGGGCGCGCCTGGCGGAGGAGCTCCGCGCGATCGGAGTCCCGATCGGGGAGGACGAGATCGAGACGACCCCGCTCGCCGCGGGCAAGCTGCTGGCCGGGGAGCGGGTTCTCGCCCTCGTCATGGCCGCGATCCGTTCCGACCTGGAGCTGAACGCCACGCTCGTCGACTCGGACGCCGACGTCGTGCTCCTCGGTGGCGCCGACGAGACCGAGGAGACACAGCGTGTCTTCTCGTATTCGAATCTGAGCCGGGCATTCGCCGAGCTCGAAAACGGTGCCCGCCTCGTTTGCCTGCACCGGAACCGCTGGTGGCAGACCTCTCAAGGGACCGCTCCTCGATGCGGGGGCATTCGTCGCAGGGCTCGAGTACTCGGCGGGCGTTGAGGCCGAGGTGGTGGGGAAGCCGACGCGTGCCTATTTCGAGGCTGCTCTGGGCGAGCTGGGCGCGAATCCCGAAGACGCGGTCATGGTCGGCGACGACATCGAAGCGGACATCGGCGGCGCGAAAGCACTTGCCATGCGCGCGGTGCTCGTCCGCACTGGGAAGTTCCGGGAGGACTCGCTCGCAGCTTCAGAGCACAAGCCGGACGCCGTCCTCGACTCGATCGCCGACCTTCCGGCCTGGCTGGCGGAGGCGGCATGAGGATCGGCATCGACCTGATCGAGATCGCCCGCGTCGAGCGCTCGCTCGTCCGCTACGAGGCATTCCGCGAACGGGTCTTCACGGAGGAGGAGCGCCGTTACTGCGACTCGCGGCCGAATCCCGCCCAGCACTATGCGGCCCGCTTCGCCGGTAAGGAGGCGGTCGGAAAGGCGCTCGGCTGCGGCGTCCGTTTCACCTGGCGGGAGATCGAGATCGCAGGCCGACCTAAGCCCGGTGTCCGTCTCTCGGGCTGGACGAAGGGCTGGGCCGAGCGCGTGCGGGCGGGCGAGATCGATCTCTCCATGACCCACTCGAGGGACCTTGCTGCAGCGATCTGCGTCGTCGGCGATGTGGACTGAGCCCCTCTACACCGCCGCCGAGATGCGGGCGGCGGAGGAGGCATTCGAGGGCACGACGCTCGAGTTGATGGAGCGCGCGGGTGCCGCCGCCGCCGCGGTGGCGCTACGGCGGTTCGCCGCCGCGGAGCGCTTCACCGTCTGGTGTGGCACGGGTGCGAATGGAGGCGACGGGTTCGTCGTCGCCCGGATCCTTCACGAAGCCGGGCGCGCGGTCGAGGTCGTTCTCGCTGGGGCGGAGGATAAGGTGAAGGGAGATGCTGCGGCGAACCTGGCGCGCGTCAAAGAGCTCGGGATCCGGTTCGCCGAGACCGGGAGGAGCGCCGACCTGGTCGTCGACGCGCTCTTCGGGACGGGCTTTCGCGGCTCCCCACGAGCGGAGGCTGCGCGCCACATCGAGGAGATCAACTCGCTCGACGCCTCGGTGCTCTCGTTGGACGTCCCATCCGGTGTCGACGCCTCGACCGGGGAAGTGGGCGGCCCCGCGGTTCAGGCTGACGCCACGGTCACCTTCCACGCGCTAAAGGTGGGGCTTGCGGTCGCGCCCGGGCGGTTTTGCGCGGGCGAGGTCGAAGTGGCGGACATCGGCCTTACCCTCGCCGACACCCGGCACGCGCGGGTTAGGGAGGCGATCCTGGACGTCGTTCCTCGTCGGAAGCCGACAGACAACAAGTACACGGCCGGATCGGTCCTGGTCGTCGGCGGTTCGACGGGTTACACGGGGGCGCCCTCCCTGACCGCCGAGGCAACGATGCGGGCAGGAGCGGGGATCGTCACCGTCTGCGTGCCCGCGCCCAGCAACCTCGTGTTGGAGGTGAGACTTCTGGAGGCGATGTCGCGCCCCTGCCCTGCCGACAGCGAAGGCCGGATGACCGCCGAGGCTGCGGACACCATCCTGGAGGCGGCCAAGCGTGCCGGCGCGGTCGCGATCGGCCCCGGTCTAGGGCGGAGCGACGGCACGCGCGAGCTCGTCCGGATCCTTCTCGACCGGCTGGACGTGCCAGTCGTGCTCGACGCAGACGGGCTCTGGGCACTAACGGGGCACCTGGAGTGGGTTTTCTCACGGGACGCGGGGACGGTGCTGACGCCGCATGCGGGCGAGCTGGGGCGCCTCCTTGGCCGAACGTCGGACTGGGTGTCTGCACACCGCCTGGACGCCGTCCAGGGCGGCGCGGACGACGTCGGCGCGACCGTGCTCCTGAAGGGTGCAGATGCGCTCGTCGCCGCGCCGGGTCGAGGCGTCCTCGTCTGCGACCTCGGGAACCCGGGCCTGGCGACGGCAGGCACGGGAGACGTCCTCACCGGCATCGTCGCCGCCTTTCTGGCCAAGGGGATGAAGCCGACCGAGGCTGCGGCGGCGGCCGTCGCCGCCGGAGGGGTCGCGGCAGGCCTGGCTGCGCAGAGCGAGGGAACCGCCGGGATGCTCGCCCGCGACCTCGTCGGAGCGCTCTCGCCGGCGCTCTCCTCCAGGGTTGAATCGAACCGTGACGCCGACTAGATTGGAGCTCGTGCTTCCCCGGGCTTTCGTCTTCGCGGCCCTGATCGCGCTCGTGGTTGCCGGCGCAGCTTCAGCGGCGTTTCCGGGCCGGAACGGGAAGATCGCCTACACCCGCAGCACAGACCTCGCACTCCACTACGACGTCTTCACGATGCGCTCCGACGGGACGGTCAAGAGGAACATCACGTCGAGTGCCACGGACGAGTTCGACCCGGCCTGGTCGGCGGACGGGAAGCGGTTTGCATATGTGCGCGGCGCCGGCGGGAACTTCGACGTCTTCACGATGGAAGCCAACGGCAGCAACCGAATCAGAGTCGCCTTTGGTGCCGGGGTTCAGTGGGAGCCCGCCTGGGCTCCCGACGGCACCAAGGTCGTGTTCGCGAGCGATGCCGACGGCGACTTCGAGATCTGCGTCGTCGAACTCAGCACAGGCATTGTCACGCAGCTGACGACGAACAGTGCCTCCGACGGCCAGCCGGTCTGGTCGAAGCAGGGCAGGATCGCTTTCGCCAGCAACTCGGACGGCGACTTCGAGCTCTACACGATGAAGCCCGACGGGAGCGATCTCCGCCAGGTCACCCACAACCTCGTTTCGGATACGGCGCCGAACTGGGCTCCGGGCGGCGTGCGGCTCGCGTTTGCCCGCAGGGTTGGCGCGAGGAGCGAGATCTATGTCATCAAGGCGGATGGCACCCAAGTGCACCGTCTGACGAGGAATCAGAAGACGGATTCCGCGCCGGCCTGGTCGCCGAACGGGAGGAAAATCGCTTTCCAGCGCCAGTGGGAAAACACCGACCTGAGTGGTCGAATCTGGACGATGCTGAGGGACGGGACGATTCAGCGCCCTCGGACGCCTCGTTCCTCTGACGCGAAGCAACCCGACTGGCAACCGCTCCCCTAGGGACGCGCCCGGCCTCGCCACTATCGTTCGGCGCGATGCGCCGGTCGGAGATCATCATCGACCTCGCGGCGCTGCGGCGGAACGTGCGGCGGCTCCGCGAAGCGGCCGGGGACGCTGAGCTCTGGGCTGTCGTCAAGGCCGATGCCTATGGGCACGGGGCCGAGGACGTGGCCGGCGCGGCTCTCGACGCCGGTGCTGATGCTCTCTGCGTCGCGACCCTGAGCGAGGGCGAGGCTCTCCGTCGCCTACATCCGGAGGTTCGGATCCTCGTCATGGGACCGCTTGAAATAGGAGAGGACGATGCGGCCCGCCGAAGCCGTCTCGAGGTGACCGCGCATCGCCGCGACTTTCCTCGTGGGCTTCCGGTGCATCTCAAAGTAGATACCGGCATGGGTCGCTGGGGCATGTCTCCAGAGGACGCGCTAGCGGCTACACGAGAGGGCGTCGTCGGCCTCATGAGCCACCTTGCGACTGCGGACGAGGAAGACGAGAGCTTCGCGCGCGAGCAACTCGAGCGGTTCCGCGAGCTGGCCGTCCAGTTCGACGGCGTCGTGCATCACGTCGCCAATAGCGCCGCAGCGCTCCGCTTCCCGGAGGCCCGCTACGACGCCGTTCGCTGTGGCGTGGCTCTCTACGGGCTCTCGCCCTTCGGCGACGATCCTGCCACCCACGGTCTCGAGCCGGTACTCGCATGGCGGAGTCACGTCGCCCTGGCGAAGACCCTGGCCCCGGGGGAGAGCACGGGCTACGGACGCCGCTTCGTTGCCGAGCAATCGGCCCGGATCGGGATCGTGCCGGTGGGGTACGGAGACGGCTTTCGGCGTGGCCTGACCGGGACGGAGGTGCTGGTGGACGGTTCCCGGCGCCAGGTCGTCGGGACGATCTCGATGGACGCGCTCGCGGTCGAGCTCGGCGACGAGCCCGAAGGAGCCGAGGTGACGCTGATCGGGGACGGCATTCTCGTCGAGGAGCACGCCAGGCGACTGGGGACGATCAACTACGAGGTCACCTGCGGCATCCGTTCGGCACCCGAGCGAGCGGTGAGGCGGACCGTCGATGGATGAGCGGCTCCTCGAAGCGGTGGGAGCTGAGGAGGCCTACATCGTCGGTGGAGCCGTGCGGGATGAGCTGCTCGGACGCCCCGTCATCGATCTTGACATCGCATGCCCGGCGCCGGCGAAAGCCGCGCGCTCCTACGCGGGCCTCGCCGGAGGCGCCGTCTTTCCACTCTCCGACCGCCACGGCGCCTGGCGAGTGGCGTTCCGGGATGGCCGCACGGTTGACTTCACGCCCCTCCCCGACGGCATCGAGGCGGATCTCGGAACGCGCGACTTCACGTTCAACGCGATCGCGATTCCGCTCGCCGGCGGAGAGCCGGTCGATCCCCACGACGGCCGCGGCGACCTCGACGCGCGAGTTCTCCGCGCAGTTTCGCCAAACATCTTTGCCGACGATCCAATTCGCCTTCTGCGCGCCGCCAGGCTCGAAGACGAGCTCGGAGTGCGTCTCGACGATGAGACCGAGCGCCTCGTGCGCGCTCACAGGGAGCTAGTGGCCAGCCCTGCCGGGGAGCGCATCCTGGGCGAGCTGGCGCGTCTCTCGCATGAAGGCTTCAGGCGGCTGGACGCCTTGGGTCTCCTGGCGCCGCTCGGGGGCTCCCTGGAGAGGCTCGACCGCGCCGAGGGCGTCAACACCGCAGGATTTCCTCTCGTTTGCGTCTTCGGCCCGGCGCTCGAGGGCTATCCCATCTCGAATCGTCTCCGGCGCCAGGCCCGCACGGTGCTTCGAGCCGAATTGCCGTCCGACGGATCCGCTCGCTCGCTCCACCGATTCCGACGGGCCACGGAGCCCTGGAGCCACGAGGCTCTGGCCTACCTGGGCGCCCGCGACCTGCTGGCCGCGCTCGAGGAATCGCGTGCCTCGGATCCACCGGAGCCCCTCCTGCGGGGGGACGAGCTCGGGTTGGCGCCCGGGCCAGACGTGGGCCGGCTGCTCGAGCTGATCGCCGAGGAGCGCGCGGCCGGGACGATCTCGACGCGCGAGGAGGCTCTCGACCTGGTGCGTCGCGATCGCGGCACATGAGCAGCGACGATCCGCTTCAGCGCCGGTTCGCGGCGAGCGCCCCGCTCATGGCCGAGCAGACCGCGAGCGAAGCGGACGAGCTCGGCGATCGCCTCGCCCGGTTCGTCGGCTTGGTTGGCACCGAGCGCGTCCTGGACGCCGGCACGGGAACCGGCACTCTGGCGCTCGGGCTTGCCACGCACACGTGCAAGGTCGTCGCGGTCGATCTCGTGCCGGAGCTTCTCGCGGAGGCGCGACTGCTCGCGCGAGGCCGGCAGAACATCTCCTTCGTCCAGGCCGACGTGCTCGCGTTGCCGTTCGAGCAGGGGACCTTCGACCTTGCGGCCAGCTCGCGAACGCTCCACCACGTCGCCCGGCCTGAGCTCCTGCTCTCGGAGCTCGCTCGCGTGACACGGCCCGGCGGCCGGGTCCTCCTGATCGATCAGCTGGCCTCGTCCGACCCCCTCGAAGGCATGGCGCACGACCGGATCGAGCGACTCCGGGATCCTTCGCACACGCGGACGCTCTCCGACCAGGACATCCGGGGCCTGCTCGACGCGAACTCACTCGTTCTCCGCCGGTTCGAGACCTCCCGTGAGGAGCGTAATCTGGACCGCTTCCTGGACCTCGGCGCCTGCCATGGCGCGCCTCGGGAGGCGGTTCTACGGGAGGTCGAGCGCCTGGTCGAAAAAGGAGATCGGGCGGGCGTCGACCTGCGCCGCACGGCGGAGGGCTACGGGCTGACGGTCACCGTGGGCTCTTATCTGGCGGCGAAGCCCGCCGGCTGATGCCGCTTCTGTACGACGCCGTCGGGTTCGGGATGTGGGCGTATTCGCGCTCGGCCTTCCGGGTTCGTACGCTCGGGCGGCAGCACCTCGATCTCCAGCCGGGCACCGTGCTCGTCTGCGCGCACCGCCGTGAGTCGGACGTGCCGCTCGTCTGCCCGTCGATCTACTTCGGGCCGGGTGGGCTCATAACGGATAGGTCGCAGCGCATGAGCTTCGCGGCACGGGAGGACATGTTCTCGCCGGGATTCTTCGCGGGTTTTCCGCCCGGCCTCCCGGTCTGGCTCCGCCGTCTTCTCTTCCCGGTTGGCATCGACCCGTACCTGCGCGGCCTGACGCTCTTTCCGATCCGTAGTGCGACGGTGATCCGGCTCGAGGAGGTTTTTCGCCGGCTCCCGGAGCTCGAGCTCGCTGACGCGTTGCCGCGCGAGGACCTCGAAGCCCTTAGGCTCCGTGCGCGCGACGTGAGCCTGCCGGAACCGCACGTCGCGCGCGAAGCCGTGCGAGGAGAGTTCGCCGACCTCCTGTGGCGGTCGCATACCCGGGCCGAGCTCGACGTTCCGGCTCTCGAGCCCGTCTGGTCGCAGCGGGCGACGGACGCCGTGCGGGACTTCCGCGATCTCGTCGATGTCGTCTCGCGTGGGGCAGTCCTCCTGATCTTTCCGGAGGGCCGCCCTTCGCCCGGCGGCGAGATCGGCCCACTTCAGCGAGGTCTCTCGGCCCTCGTCCGCCGGGGCAAGCCGAAGTTCCTGCAACCGATCGGCCTTGCCTACGATCCGCTCGTTCGTGGCCGCACCCGTGCTCTCGTCTCATTCGGGGAGCCGCTCGATCCACCCGAGGCCGCGCTCGAGGAAACGGTGCTCTCGGCTCTGCGTCTTGCGATGCCCCTCACCTGCGGCCAGGTGGTCGCCGCGTGGATCCGCTCGGGCCGGCACGGATCGGCAGGCGCCGCGCTCGAGGCGGAGGTCGAGCGCGCCGTCACCGAGGGCAGGAACGTCGATCCGGATCTACTCGAGCCCGGGAAGCGAAGGCGGAGACTCCGCCACGCGCTCGCATCCGCGGACGCCTCGCCTGACGACGATCCAGTCCTCGCCTTCCTCGCGCGGGAGCTCGAGAGCGCCCGCGCCCGATCGTCGAGCTAGGCAGCCTCGGCGCCGCGCCCGCGGAACAGGCGCGGAAGGGCCGGACGAACGAGTAGCGCGCCGAGCACGGTGACGGGAAGAACGGTGAGCGCGTGCATGGTCAGGACGTAGGCGGTGGCCGAGTGCTCCGGCACGTCGATGCCCCGCGCTGCAACGAGCGTCAGGTAGTCGAAGCTGCCGATTCCTGCCGCAGTCGCAGGCACCGCCAGCGCCAGGTTCCCGATTCCCTCGAGGAGGAAGTAGCCGCCCGTCTCGAGCTCGAGATGGAAGGCGCGTCCGACGATCGCATACATCGCCACGTCAGCCAGCCACATCGCGGCCGAGGCCCCGAACACGGCCAGCACGCGCCGCAGGTTCGTGAAGCCCCCGAGGCCCTCGACGAAGTTCGCTGCCGATCGTGCGACGCGGGTATGCCACCGCGGCGGCAGACGTTTGGTTGCCCGCCAGACGACGCGTTCGGCCCGATTCGGGTCGCGCGCAGCGAGCGCGACGAGCACGACGCCGAGCGCGGTCCCGGCCGAGAGGGCGATCCCCGTAAGCAGCAGCGCCCCGCCCTGGCCCAGGAGGATGGCTCCGAGGACGATCCAGGCTGCGAGCACGACGCCGTCGAGAAGTCGCTCGGCGAACAGCGTTCCCGCGGTCACGAACGCCGGAATACGCGCCAGCTCGCGCATCGACTCGATTCGGATCAGGTCACCGCCGCGTGCAGGGAGGATGTTGTTGGCCCCGCGTCCGACGCAGACGGAGGAAAAGAGCGCCCGTAACGAGACGCGGTAGCCGGCGCCGTCGAGAAGGATGCGCCAGCGCAAGGCCATGAAGACGATGTTCACGAGGACGAGGCCGAGCGCCCCGAGGATCGTCAGGCCGGGAAGATCGCGGATCTGGCGCCACGCCTGCCCGAGATCGACTTCCCTGAGAAAGAGGATCAGGAAGGCCGCGGTGGCAGCAGACCCAATCGCGAGGCGTAGGACTTTGCGCTTCACAGCCGCAAGGTATCGCCTGCGTCCCCGGATCGGCGAGAATCCGCCGTCCATGGGCGCACGGAGCACCCGGGCTCGAGCCTTCTCCGGACGGCGTGAGGTCGCGATCGGACTCGGCATGTACGCCGTCTACCTGCTCGTCCGCACCGCGGTCGTGAACGAAAGCGGCCGCGCCCGGGCCCGCCGGAACGCAGAGCGGATCGTGGCCGCGGAGCGGCGGCTCGGGATCCATGTCGAGCCAGACCTCCAGCGGGTGCTGCTGCCGCGAACCCGCCTGATCGCCGTGCTGAACGTCGCGTATGCCGTCGCCAACGTCGGGCTCACCGTCGGGTGGCTCGCGCGGCTCTTCCTCCGGCGCCGTCCCGAGTTCCATCGCCTGCGGCGTGCGGCCGTGCTGACGACAATCGGTGCGCAGCCCGTCTTTCTGCTGTTCCCGACGGCGCCGCCACGGACGCTCGACGACTTCGTGGACACGATTGCAGAGGTGAGCGGCTTCGATCTCGACTCTGGCCTGGTCGCCAAGCTCTACGACCCGATTGCCGCGATGCCGTCGATCCACGTGGCCTACGCAGTGGTCACCGCGACCGGAATCGCCGAGACCAGCCGCAGCCCGCTCGCGCGGGGCCTGGCGCCCGCCTATCCGCCGCTCGTGGCCCTCACGGTGCTCGCGACGGCGAACCACTACGTCTTCGACGTCCTCGCCGGCGCGGCGCTCGGCGTCGCGGGCCTGCGCCTAGCCCGCGAGCTCGACGGCTAGGCGACGTTCTCGATCGCGGCCGAGTCTTCTTCCTCGAGCAGGTCGAGGACGGCCTCCTCGATCGCGCCCTGCGTCGAGGGCTCCCCGAACCGGCTCTCGTCGCCCAAGCGCTCCAGGGCGCCGCCGATCGTGAACCCGTCCTCGAACCGATCGAAGACGCGAGGGTCGATGTACGAGGCGCGGCAGACCGCGGGCGTATTGCCGAGGTAGTGCGAGACCTCCTTGATCGCTCTCGTGATCGCGCGCTTGCGAGCCGTCGGCGTGCCGGCTGCCCGGCCGGAAACGGCGAGCCCGACGGCCGCGAGCACGGTGGCGCTCCAGGTCCGGAAGTCCTTGGCGGAGAAGTCCGCCCCCGTGACCTCCTTGATGTAGGCGTTGATGTCCGCGGAGCGGACGTCGACCCAGCGGCCGTTTGGCTTGTAGGCGAGGAGCTCACGGCCGCTCCGCCTGCGCTTCAGCTGGCTGATGACCTCGCAGACGTCCGGGTCGACGATCGACTGGATTTGCTGCTTCCCGCCTTTCGCCTCGTAGTCGAACGTGATCAGGCCACCTTCGCCGACCGTCACGTGACGCTTCTGCATCGTCGCGAGCCCGTAGGTCTGATTCTGTTCGGCGTAGTCCTCGCCGCCGATCCTGAAGAAGCCCCGGTCGAGGAGCCGGACGGCGCAGGCGAGCACACGCTCGCGCGGCATCCCGCTCAGCTTGACGTGCTTCGCCGCGACGACGCGGACCTGCGGGAGCGCCCTGGCGAACGCGAGCATCTCGTCGAACTTCTCCTGGTCTCGCCGCTGGCGCCACTTGTCGTGGTAGCGGTATTGCCTGCGGCCGGCGATGTCCGTGCCGATCGCCTGGATGTGGCCGTTCGGGTAGGGACAGATCCAGACGTCGGTCCACGCGGGAGGAATCACGAGCTCGCGGATCCGCCGGAGCACCTCCGGGTCCTCGACGCGCTCGCCGAGCTCGTCGAGGTACTCGAAGCCACGGCCGCGCCGCCGGCGCGTGATCCCCGGGCCGGAGCAAACGGCGCGTCGCAGTCTGGACATAGGCAGCGGAATGTTCCCCACCGCTGCACTGCTCAACCCCGCTAGGCCTCCCGGGACCCCCTGCCGGGGCCGCGCCGGATGCCGAGCTTGGTCACCAACCCGGGGACAAGGCCCTCCGCGGCGGCAGCGATTCGGAGGAAGCCGGGCACGAAGATCTCGCCGCGGCCGCGATCCAGGGCTTCCAGGGTGGCGTCTGCGACCCGCTCGGGCGAGATCACGAGCCGGCGGGAGAGCCGTCCGGCGAGCAGGCGCGCCTGCGGGAACCCCTCGGTCTCGACCGGCCCGGGGTTCACGCTCAGGACTCTGATCCCGCGCGGGACGAGCTCGGCTGCGATATTCCGTGAGAACGCGAGCTGTGCGTGCTTGGCAGCCGTGTAGGGCCCGTAGGCTCCGATTGGAATCGTCCCGGCCACGGAGGCGATGTTCACGACTGCAGCCGGGCGCCCCCGCTCGAGGAGCGGCGCGAACGCCCTGACGCACCAGACGCCGGCCAGGTAGTTCGTGTTGGTGACGGCCTCGACCCGCTCGGCCTCGAGCTCCAGGAAGGTGCCCCGGGCGCGAATCCCGGCATTGTTGACCAGGAGCCGGATCGCCTCGTGCCGCTCTCCAACGCGCGCGGCGAGATCGTCCACCTGCGTCCGGTCCGCGACGTCGCACGTCTCGAACTCGCCGCCCACCTCCGCGGCGACGCGCTCCAGCCGCTCCCGTCCGCGGGCGACCAGAACGCACCGCCATTCGCGCTCGGCCAGGCGCCGCGCGAGGGCCGCGCCGATACCGCTCGATCCACCCGTGATCATCGCGACCGGAATGCGCGAAGCGTAGACTGCGGCGCCGTGACTCAGGACTTTCAGGGGAAGCGGGGACTCGTCCTCGGCGTCGCGAATCGCCGCTCGATCGCGTGGGCAATCGCCCAGCGACTGGCGGCCGGCGGCGCGCAGCTCGCCTTCACCTATCAGGGTGAGCGCATCGAGAAAGGCGTACGCGAGCTGGCCGATTCAGTCGAGAGCCCGCTCGTGACGGAGTGCGACGTCCGCTCGGACGACGAGGTTGCCCGCGTCCTCGGGGAGGTCGGCGAGGCCTTTGGCGGGGAGCTCGATCTGCTCGTCCACTCGGTCGCCTTCGCCGACGCGCGCGATCTCGAGGGGCGCTTCACCGACACCCCGCGTGATCGTTTCTGGCTTGCGCTCGATGTCTCGGCCTACTCGCTCGTGGCCGCCGCCCGCGCCGCCGAGCCGCTCATGGAGGCGGCCGGAGGCGGGTCGATCCTGACCATGACGTACCTGGGCGGCGAACGGGCCGTGCCGCACTACAACGTCATGGGCGTCGCGAAAGCGGCTCTGGACGCCTCGGTTCGCTACCTGGCCTGGGAGCTGGGCGAGAAGCAGATCCGCGTGAACGCTGTCTCGGCGGGCCCGGTCCGCACGCTGGCTGCCCGGTCGATCGCAGGCTTTCCCACCATGGAGGCGATCGTCGAGGAACGGTCTCCGCTCCGCCGGAACATCGAGGCGGACGACGTGGGCTCCGCTGCGGCCTACCTCCTTTCGGACGAGGCCAAGAACGTCAGCGGGACGACGCTCTACGTCGACGGTGGCTACCACGCCATGGGCATGTAGCCCAACGGCGGAGCGCGGGCGGTTAAGACCAGCCGTCGCCGGAGTCGGCGACGAGTGGCCTTGCCGGCGCGCTCTCCTCGCGGTGCCGAAGCATTCCCTGCACCTGCCCGACATAGGCTGACAGCTCCGATTCCTTCTGGGTGAGCCGCTCGTCGAGGTCGCGCAGGCGGGCATCCTCGTTTTCGAGCCGGTCTTCACGAGCCTGCGTGTCGGCTTCGAGTCGAGCCAGCCGTTCGTCCAACTCGGCCTCGCGCGTGTCGAGATCGGCCAGGCGTTCGCGGGCCGTCTCCTCGGCCTGGGAAAGACGCCGCTCCTGGGTTTGCACGCGGGCCCGGCCGGCCTCGGCAAACGTTTCGGCGCTTGCCGCCTCCGCCTCACGCTCGCGCAGTTCCAATTCCCGCCGGGCCAGCAAGGCGGCCAGCGCTTCGACGTCCTCGCGCTTGGCCCTGAAGTCCTCGATCTGCTGCACGGTTGCCTCGCGACCCAGCACGGCTTCCTCGCGGTGGGCGAGTGCTCTCTCACGGTCGGAGAGCTCGCGCGAAAGTGCGTCGAGCTCGGAGGTGGCGCGCGACCGCTCATTTTCGCTTTCTCTGAAGGAGTCGAGCTCACGGGCCAGCCGGTCGAGCTCCAGTCGTTCTGCCTCCTGCGTCGCGACCCGCTCGCGGAGGAGTGCGAGCTCCTGCGCTTGCTCCGCAACCTCGCGCTGTTTGTCGGCGATCTGGTCGTCGCTCCGAGCCAGCTCGGCAAGCAATCTGTCGATCTCGTCCTGATCGGGACCGCCGGCTCCGAGTCCTCCCAGGCGCCGTTCGAGCTGCTCCGTGCGTGCCTCTGCGGCAGCGACCTCTGCAGTGCGCGCATCGAGGGTCGCCAGCAGCTCGGCGAGCTGCTCATGGCGCTGGTCCGCCATGTCGTCCACGATCTCGCTCGCGTTGCGGAGGAAGAAATCCTCCATCCGATCCCAGAACCTGAGCATGTCCCGCGGTCATCGGCACCTGTCGAGGCTGGCTGAACCTCAATACCAGGGAAAACGCCGCCAGACTCGTGTCAGTGCCACGGAAAGCTGATCCGTGAGAGCATCACCCCGTACGGCGGGTCGGTCTCGTAGATGCCCGGAATCTCGACGATCAACGGATGCCAGCGCTCGCCCGTGAGACGAACCCGAATCGTGCCGCTCTTTGCGACCGAGAACCGCCGCTCACGTCGCCCATCGAGCCAGAGCGTCGCCGTCGTCGGACGGGCAGCGGCGAAGTCGAGCGTCAGGAGGCCCGGGCCCCACACCCAGAATGGTGCCTGGGGCTCGCTGGTTCGCCGATCGATCCAGCCACGGCAGAAATAGGGCTTCTCTCGTGCCGGCTCGCCGAAGGGGTTCGACAGGTTCGCGCGGCCGTTCGGTTCGAGCAGCGTGACGGCGCCATCCCGGACCTCCGGCAAATAGCCGGCCGCGAGCGCCCCCCGCCACGCGAACCATCCGCCTGCGACGCCGCTCCGAAAGAGTCCGCGGTGAAACAGGAGCTGCTCAACACCCAGCGCATCGAGCCGGTCGCGGTCCCCGTCGAGCCAGACGCCGCAGGACAGTCGCCCGAAGCGGTAGTAGAAGTCGAAGGCCGGCTCCGGCGCCAGGGTCGAGTAGCCGGTCGGTCTCTCGCGCCTTGCTTGGAGTGTGTAGAGGTCGTACACCGATCCTTCCTGCCGGCCCGGCTCGAACGGCGGCACCTCGAGGATCCGGCCGGGGGAGGAGCGGCGGGCGGCGGCGTAGGCGTCGTTCGAGCCGTCGGCCGGGGTCGGGGCGAAGGGCATCACCGTGAGATCGGCGGCCACGAGCAGAAAGGCAGCCGCACCGGCCAAAGCTTGTCGCCTCGAGACGCGCTCGAGGAGCGCCGCGAGCGCGAAGGCCGCGAGCGCCGCCAACGCCAGGTCCGCGATCGGCATGAACCGCCCGGGGACGCGGACGCTCTGGAGCGGCGGCACGATCGATCGAAGCGGAGCGTAGAGCGGCAGGTTCGTTCCGAAGGCGATCAGGATGGGAACGACCGCCGCGAGCCCGAGCAGGATCCCGAGGCCACGACGGGCTTGCAGGAGCACCACCAGCCCTACGACAGCGAGCGCGAGGGTCAGCCAGCCGAGATAGACGAGCTCCTCGCTCGGGGCGGTGTGGAAACGGTTCAGGAAGTCGAGCGCCTCCGCCGAGTAGGCATCCACATTCGAGAGGGATCGCCGCTCCGCAAGCCTCGAGCCTTCGACCACGGTGTAGCGGAGGGCGAGCCCGACCGCAGCGGTGGCGACGACGCCCCCGGCCACCCAGACGGCGGGCAGCGGGCGGTAACGCACGCCGGCGTAGGCCGCGACGAACGGGAGCGTCCCAAGGGCGAGATGGAGCTGACCGGAGAGCGGGAACGACACGAGCGCGACGGCCGCGAGGACTCCCCACGCATGCGCATGCCTCCGTGTCCGTGCCGCGCGCGCCCGCTCGACTGCCAGGAGGCTGAGCGGAAGGACGATCGCGACCCAGCCGAGCAGATGGTCGGCACTCTGGGCAAGCCGGTAAGGGGCGATTGCGAACGCGAGCCCGCCCACGAGTGCGGGCACGAACGTGAGATCGAGTGCGCGGAGCCAGGCGTAGGCAAGGAGGCCGCCCGCGACCACTGTGGCCAGGAGCAACAGATTCCATGCGATCACGGGCCCGAAAAGAGCCTCGAGCGGCCAGAAGGGGAGGCCGAAGGGCCAGCCGCCGAGCGCGACCTGAGGCTCGACCAGCGGCTGAAAGCTGTACGGATCCCGCCAGGGTGCGTCCCAGGCCGCGAGCTGGTAGCCGAGGAGCCAGAAGCGGTAGACGACCTGGCCGTGATCTCCGGCCGCCGTCTCTCCGTATCCTTCGGCGCCGCCCGCGAGGTAGGCCGACCCGAACGAGGTGAGGCCGGGCCAGGCGGAGACCAGCGCAGCTGCGGTGTAGAGGAGTGCTACGAGGCCGAGCGGGCCGAAGCCAGGAGCTCGTCGAAATCGGGGAGCTCGTCGACCTCGTAGCGCCATGCAGCGAGGATCATGCCGTCTCCGTCGAGCAGGAAGGCGGATCGCTCGGACACCCGCTCGAGGCCGCGGTAGTTGAAAGCGTTGTCGAACGCGTCGACAGCGTGGCCGTTCCAGTCGGAGAGCAGGGGGACGTTGATGTCGAGCGCCTCGCGCCAGGCGCGGTGCGACCAGGGACTGTCCCGCGAGATCCCGAAGACCGACGTGCCCGCCGCTTCGAATTCGGCTCTCCTGTCACGCAGGAGGACGAGCTCGTCAGTTCAGGTGCTCGACCAGTCGAAGAGATAGAAGAGGAGCAGGACTCGCTCTCCCTCGGCCGGAAGGTCTCGAAGCCGGACACGCTCGTTCGTCGCGAGCCAAACCTCCACGTCGCGTGGGCGCTCCCCTGCGGAAATCACGCCGTTACCGGCGGGCCGACTTGCTCCGTCACGTCGGCGATCTCGCTGACGACCTCGGCCAGGTCGCGATTCGCGTTCCAGACGCGGAGCTGGCGGTCGGCTCCGTTCCCGCGCTCCAGGATCTGGCGTATCCCTTCCAGCTCGCGCTCGGAGCCGAGCTCGCGTGCGTGCGGCTCGATGTCGCGGAGGGTGCGCCGCACGAGCTGCGCGACGGGGACGCGGTTCCTGCGACCGGTTGCGAGGTCCATGACGGGCGCTTCGAGGCCGTAGCGCGCGGCGAGCCACTTGTTCTCGGTCACCAGGATTCGATGGTAGGAAGGAAGCTCGTGGCCGGCGTCGTAGCGCTCGGAGTAGAGCTTGACAATGCCCTGGATGTAGGCGGCCAGGGCGACCGCCTCCTCGACGCGCGTGACCGCGTCCATGATCCGCACCTCCACGGTGCCGAAGCGCGGGTGGAGCCTCACGTCCCACCAAATGTGGGTGTAGTCGGCGATGCAGCCCGTCTTTTCGAGTTGACCCACCACTTCGGCGAAGTCCGCATAATCCCGGAAGCGGGGCGGGGGGCCCGAACGCGGGAACGCGGCGAAGATCATCTGGCGGCTCGAGGAGAGGCCCGTCGGCTCTCCGCGCCAGAAGGGCGAGTTGCCCGAGAGCGCGAGGAGATCCGTCAAGTGGACGAGGAGGGCGCTCTGGATTTTGATCGCCTTCTCCGGGTCGTCGATCCCGACATGAACGTGCATCCCGAAGATGAGCTCTCGCCGTGCCACGTACTGGAGCTGGTCCACGAGGTTTCGGTAGCGGTCGCGGGCCGTGATCCGTTGGCGTTCGAAGAGGCTAAAGGGATGGGTGCCGGCCGAGCCGACTCGAAGGCCTCGCGTCCGACCGATCTCCGTCACGTGTGCCCGCAGCTTGCGGAGCTCCGTGTCGACCTCAGGGACGGTCTTGCAGACGGGCGTTGCGATCTCGAGGACGGACTGCATGAGCTCAGGCGCGATGCGCTTTTCGAACTCGCTGCCCGCTGTGGCGCTCAGGATCGTGTCGACGTGCTGAACGAGATCGAACGTTTCGGTGTCGAGCAGCATGTACTCCTCCTCGACACCGAGGGTGTACGGGTCGCTCTTGCCGAAGTTGTGGTCGAGCACGCTGCCACCCTCGGCGAAGCTCTTACCGGTGATCGTGGCGGGATAGATCTGCTTCACGGCCTTGACTGTATCCCGCTCGTGCGGCCGAATCGACCGCTCAGGTCTCGTGCGACAGAACGGCGTCGGCTTCGATCTCCACGAGCCAGCGTGGATCCACGAGCTCTTTGACGGTCAGCGTCGTGTTCGCTGGGCGGATGTCGGAGAACGCCTCGCCGTGCGCGCGCCCGACTTCCTCGAAGTCTTCCGTCCGTACGAGATAGACGCGCGTTCGCACGACGTCCGCCAGCGAGCCGCCCGCCTCCTGCAGAGCCCGCTCGACGATTTCGAGACAACGCTTTGCCTGCGAGTAGGCGTCAGGAGGAGGATCGCTGCCGTCCGCCATGATCGGGGCGCAGCCGGCGATCCAGACCTGGGTTCCGACCTGGACCGCACGCGAATAGCCGACCACGGGCTCGTAGGGCGATCCGGAGGAGATCAGACGCCTGTGCAAGCGCGTCTAGTATCGCTTTCCGTGCCGCCGCTTGCCGCTATCGACGAGTGGGGTGCCGGGCACGCGGCGGCCGGGGTCGTTCGGGGCGGCCGAGTGGTCGCGACGCACGGCGAGCGAGAGCACGTCTTTCGCTGGGCGTCGATCACGAAGCTTCTGACAGCAAGCGCGGTCCTCGTGGCGGCGGAGGAGGGCATCGTCGACTTCGACGAGCCGGCCGGCCCGGAGGGCTCCACGATTCGACATCTGCTCGCGCATGCGTCCGGCTTGCCGTTCGAGGGTCTCGATCCGATTGCCCGCCCGGGCGAGAGGCGGATTTATTCCAACACGGGCTACGAGGTCCTCGGCGCCTTCGTCGTCGAACGTGCCGAGATGGCCTTCGCTGACTATCTCCGAGAAGCAATCCTGGCGCCCCTCGCAATGAACGCGACCCGGCTGCAAGGGTCACCGGCTTCGGAATGTCATGGACCGCTTGACGACTTGCTTCTCTTCGCGCGGGAGCTCCAGGCGCCGTCGTTCGTCGCGCCGGAGACGTTCCAGGAAGCGACGCAGACGGCGTTCCCCGGGCTCGTCGGGGTGCTCCCGGGGTTCGGGCGACAGGATCCGATGGACTGGGGTCTCGGGTTCGAGTTGAAGGACGCGAAGAGCCCGCATTGGACGGGGACTCGAAACTCGCCCCGGACCTTCGGCCACTTTGGCGGTTCCGGGACCTTTCTGTGGGTCGATCCGGAACCCGGCCTCGCGACCGCATGCCTCACCGACCGGGAGTTCGGCGAGTGGGCGCTCGAGGCATGGCCTGCCCTGTCGGACGCGGTGCTGTCGGATTCTGGTGCCTAGTCCGTGAAGAGCGGGCGGACGATCTCGTCGAAGGTCTCCCGGTCGCAGCTCGCGACGACGGCGGGCGTCATGCCCCTGACGGTCGCCGTTCGCGGCACGTCCATGACCAGTCCGACCTCGCCGAAGTAGTCGCCGGGGCGGAGGAGGTTTCGCTGGCCGCGCTCGGCCTGGGAGACGCTGAGGAGGCCGGAAAGGACGACGTAGAAGCGATCACCCGGCTCCCCTTCGGCGACGACCTGCTGTCCCGGGCCGACGGCGTGGCGCTCCATGCGCTCGCCAAGCTTCGCGAGCGTTTCGCCCGGGAGCCCCGCCAGAAGCTCGACCCGCGCAAGCTCGTGCGCGGTCGCGGACTGGTGCCTCACTCGTCGGGTTGGGAACCTGGCGAGGCGACGCCATCCGGGTCTTCAGGTCCCGGTCCGCGTTGCGCCTCCTCTTCCCGGCGTCGCTCGAGGGAGGAGTTCTCTTCCTCTTCGCTCGGGGCCGGACCCTCGGCGTTCGGCTCGATCTCGCTCATGGATTCATTCTAGGAGGGTTTGACGAAACGCAGCAGTGCCGTCGGGCCGCGCTGCTCGCCCCGATGCTGCGTCCTCAGTCGCTTCGATAGCGCTGCTATCGGCGCTCTCTCCGTCCTTACTCTGGGAGAACGACCAGCGCACCCCGACGACGACGACGTTTCACCGATCCCTCCTAGTGACGGAGCCGAGCCGGCCCAGCCTGGATAACGTGCGCGCGTGGGCGAGCTCGACGGCTGGAAACACTGTCCGCGCTGCGGGTCGGACCTGCGCTCGGAACCCGGCTCGGTGCGCTGCGACTCATGCGGGCTCGTCGCCTACGCGAAGCCTGCGCCGGCCATCTGCGGGCTTGTCGTCGACGACGAAGGACGGGTCCTCCTCGGCCGGCGAGCGCACGAGCCGGCGGCGGGGCGCTGGGACATCCTGGGGGGCTTCATGAACGAGGACGAGCAGCCACTCGAGACGCTCAGGCGCGAGCTGCGGGAGGAAACGGGGCTTGACGTCGAGCCCGGCGTGTTCGTCGGCGTCGTCGCCGACAGCTACGGAGACGAGGGCAACGCCACGCTCAACCTGTGCTGGACGGCCACGATCGTTTCCGGCTACGCGGCACCCTCCGACGATGTCTCCGAGCTCCGCTGGTTCGAGCCGGACGAGCTCCCCGGCGACGAGGAGCTCGCCTTCTCGAATACGGCAGAGCTGCTGCGCGCCTGGCAAAACAGCTAGCTAGGCCAGGAAGAGCAGCAAAATGGGCCAGACGGCCCATTGTCGCTCCCGGCTCCGCTGCCGATGATCGGATCATCGTGAGCGATTCGCACGTGCACCGCATCGACGATTTCCTCCACGAGGAGTGGATCGATGTCTGGGCGGGCGAAGTAGTCGCTCAGGTTGAGGACTACCTCGCCAAGCACGCGGCGTTCCACGCCTTTCTCGAAGACGGTTCCGGCACCGCCGGAGCGGTCTAGACCTCGGCGAGACCCAGATTCCGCTCGAGCATGCCCTTGGGCTGGGCGCCCACGGCGGCCGCGGCCGGCTTGCCGTCGCGGAAGATGATGATCGTGGGAATGCTCATGACGCCGTAGCGCTGCGCGAGGGCAGGCTGCTCGTCGATGTTCACTTTTGCGATCCGAAGCTCACCGGATCGCTCCTCGGCGATCTGATCCAGGACCGGAGCGACGGCATGGCACGGGCCACACCACTCCGCCCAGAAGTCCACCACGACCGGCTGCTCGCTCTCGAGCACCTCGGCTTCGAATGTCGTCTCTGTCACTTCAGTAGTCATTGTTCTCCTTTGGATTTTGGGGCCGGCCGCGAGCCACCCTCCGGCTTCAGCCTATTCCCGCTTTGCGCACGGGTGCTGCGCAGCTTGTGTCTAAAGCGTTAAACGACGAGGCGGATCAGGAAAATCCCGCTGCGGACCGGCCACTAGACTGGCCTCATGGCGCCCGAGTCCGTCTTCACGCCGCTCCCAGCTGTCCCTGACCACCCCGCCCTGGAGCGGGAGCTCCTCGCCTGGTGGGAGGACGCGGACATCTTCGAGAAGCTCAGAGCCCAAAATGCCGAGGGCCCTGCCTGGAGCTTCATCGATGGCCCCGTCACGGCCAACAATCCGATGGGCGTGCACCATGCGTGGGGCCGGACGCTCAAGGACGTCTTCCAGCGCTACAAGGCGTTGAACGGCTTCGATCAGCGCTACCAGAACGGCTTCGACTGTCAGGGGCTCTGGGTCGAGGTCGAAGTCGAGAAGGCTCTCGGCCTGAACTCGAAGCGTGAGATCGAGGAATACGGCCTCGCCGAGTTCGCCCGTCGCTGTCGCGAGCGCGTCGCCGAGTTCTCGGACGTGCAGACCAGTCAATCGATCAGGCTCGGCCAATGGATGGACTGGGAGAACGACTACTACACCTTCTCAGACACGAACATCAGCTACATCTGGGGTTTCCTGAAGAGCATCCACGAGCGCGGCTGGCTCTATCAGGGCCACCGCTCGATGGTGTGGTGCCCGCGCTGCGGCACGTCCCTCTCCCAGCACGAGCTGATCGACTCGTACCGCGACATCACCCACCCGTCGCTCTACGTCCGGTTCCCGATCAAGGATCGAGAGGACGAGGCGCTCGTCGTCTGGACAACCACTCCGTGGACGCTTCCCGCGAACGTGGCGGCAGCGGTGCATCCCGACGCGCGCTACGCCCGGGTCGAGACTTCGGCCGGGATCGAGATCGTCGCCGAGGCGCTCGTTGACGCGGTCCCGCTGGCCGGCGAGGTCCGGGACACGGTCGTGGGGTCGGAGCTCGTCGGGCTCGAGTACGAGGGCCCGTTCGACGAGCTCGAACCCCAGCAGGAAGTCGTCCACCGGGTGATCCCGTGGGAGGAGGTCTCCCTGGAGGAGGGAACGGGAATCGTCCACATCGCGCCGGGTGCCGGGACTGAGGACTTCGAGCTCGCGCGGATTCACGACCTGCCCGTGCTTGCCCCGATCGACGAGTCAGGCCGGTTCTACCCGGAATACGGCTGGCTGCACGGTCGCTCCACGGACGAGACCGTGGGCCAGATCATCGGTGACCTGGGCGAGCGCGGTCGGCTCCTCGAAGCCGGCGAGATCACCCACCGCTATCCCGTTTGCTGGCGCTGCTCCACACCGCTCGTCTTTCGAATCGTCGACGAGTGGTTCATCTCCGCGGACGAGATTCGGCCCAAGATGCTCGCTGCGAATGCCACCGTTCGCTGGACGCCCGAGTTCTACTCGAGGCGGATGGACGACTGGCTTCGCAACATGGGCGATTGGTGCATCTCGCGGAAGCGCTACTTCGGGCTGCCGCTCCCCTTCTACCGTTGCGACGACTGCAACGTGATGAATGTGATCGGCTCCGAAGAGGAGCTGCGGGATCGCGCTGTGAGCGGACTCGACCAGCTCGAGGAGCTGCACCGGCCCTGGGTGGACGAGGTGACGATTGCCTGCGAGGGGTGCGGCTCCGAGCTTCGGCGTCTCCCGGAAGTCGGTGACGCGTGGCTCGACGCCGGCATCGTGCCGTTCTCGACGCTCGGCTGGCAGAACTCGGAGTACATCGAGGGTGGATACGCGACGGGCGCCGCCCGCGGGCTCACGGGGGCTGACCTTCCAGACCACGCGTACTGGGAGACGTGGTTCCCGGCCGACTGGGTCTCTGAGTCCCGCGAGCAGATTCGGCTCTGGTTCTACTCCCAGCTCTTCATGTCGGTCGCGCTCGTGGGCGAGGCGCCGTACCGGCAGGTTCTTGCGTACGAGCGGGTCACCGATGAGACCGGTCGTGCCATGCACAAGTCCTGGGGGAACGCGATCGAGCTGAACGAGGCACTCGACCGGATGGGCGCTGATGTGATGCGTTGGCTGTACTGCTCCCAGGTCCCCAGCCAGAACCTCAATTTCGGTTTCGGTCTCGCCCGGGAGGTGAAGCGCGAGCTTCTCACCTTCTGGAACTCGGTCAGCTTCCTGATTCTCTACGCGAACGTCGAGGGGTGGAGTCCGGACGCGAAGCTCCTCGAATCGGGGCCGCCGAGGGACGATTTGGCCCAGCTCGATCGGTGGCTTCTCGCCCGCGTCCAGCAGCTGGTCGCCGAAGCCAATGACGGCTTCGAGCGTTTCTGGACGCCGGCCGTCACGAAGGCGTTCACGTCCTTCATGCGGGATCTCTCCGACTGGTACGTCCGGCGTAGCCGCCCGCGCTTCTGGCACGGAGAGGAGGCTGCGCTCGAAACCCTGTGGTACGCAATCGTGCAGTCGCTCCGCACGATCGCGCCGCTGATGCCGTTTCTGTCGGACCACCTTTGGCGGAACCTCGTTGCAGGCCCCTGCGACAACGCCCCCGAGAGCATCTTTCTGGCCGGCTGGCCCGAGGTGGCATCAGATCTCGAAAACGACGCGCTGCTGGTCGAGGTGGAGGAGGTTCGCCGCGTCGTCGGTCTCGGCCATTCCGCGCGCCAGCAAGCGGGTCGAAAGGTGCGCCAGCCGCTTCGCCGAATGGTCGTCGAGGGCGCGAACGCGTCCACGCCCCATTCGGACGAGATCAAGGCCGAGCTACGCGTGAAGGAGCTCGAGTTCGGACCGGTCGAAGGCACCTATCTGCGCGTGAAGCCGAACCTCCCGGTCCTGGGGCCCCGGCTCGGGAAGGAGCTCGCGACGATCCGTGCCGAGCTCCAGGAAGGCCGATTCGAGGACCTCGGAGGAGGGCGCTTCCGCGTTGCGGGTCACGAGCTCGCGCCGGACGAGGTCTTCGTCGAAAGGTTGGCGCCCGACGGCTGGGCGTTTGCATCGGATGACGGTCTCGCGGTTGCCCTCGATACGCGCCTCGACCCGGAGCTCGAGCTCGAGGGACGCGTACTCGACCTCATACACGCGATCCAGCTAATGCGAAAAGAAGCGGGGCTCGAGGTGACAGACAGGATCGTCTTGACCCTCCCCGGGAACGGGGACGACGTGCTCCAGCACGCGGACTGGATCAAGCAGGAGACCCTCGCCACCCGGATCGAGCAGGGCGAGGAGCTCGGTATCTCCAAGGCGTAGGCCTCGGCTAGGCCGCCGTTCTCGGACCGAGCTCGGCCGGGAGCTTGAAGACCACGCTCTCGTCCTCGCCGGTCGCCGTCTCGATCTCGACGTCGCCGCGCTCTCGAAACCAGGCGACGACGCGGCGGACGAGTGCTTCCGGCGCCGAGGCGCCGCAGGTGATTCCGACCGTCTCGGCGCCGAGGAGCCAGCTTTCGTCGATCGCGAACTCGTCCTCGATCAGATGCGCCTCGACCGCCGCGCCGAGTGCGACCTCGACCAGGCGCTTCGAGTTCGAGCTGTCTTCCGACCCGATCACGAGCAGGAGGTCGACCCGCTCGAGGATACGCTTGACTGCGCGCTGGCGGTTCGTTGTCGCGTAGCAGATGTCCTCACGCTTCGGAGCTTCGATGCCAGGGAAGCGTGCGCGGAGGACGCCAATGATCGCCTCCGTCTCGTCGACGGACAGCGTCGTCTGGGTGATGTAGGCGAGCGGTCGGCCTCGCGGGGGCTGGAAGCGACGAGCCTGGTCGACGTTCTCGACGAGGACGATTGCGTCGGGTGCTTCCCCGAACGTGCCCTCGACTTCGTCGTGGCCGGCGTGGCCGATCAGGACGATGGTGTAGCCACGGGAGGCGAAGCGTCGTGCCTCCACGTGCACCTTCGCGACGAGAGGGCACGTAGCGTCGATCGTTCTGAGGCCGAGCCTCCGGGCATTTGCGCGGACTGCGGGCGAGACACCGTGGGCCGAGAAGATGACCTCGGCTCCGGTCGGGACGTCCTCCTCGGTGTCGACGAAGATCGCGCCGCGCTCCTCGAGCTCGCGAACGACGTGCGTATTGTGGACGATCCGCCTGCGAACGTAGACCGGGGCTCCACGCAGGCGAAGCGCCTGCTCGACCGTCTCGATTGCTCGTTCGACCCCGGCGCAGTATCCGCGCGGGGTCGCAAGAAGGATCCGCTTGACCACCGGCGGCCACTGTAATCAGGGGCCTGTTCAGCTCGGGTTAAGGAAGGCCCGCCACTCGGGGGGGTAGTGCAGCGGGCCTTCCAGAATGCGCACCGCGGCGTTCATAGCCAGGACACCAACCACGGTCGCATCGCCCAGTAACGGCACCGTATCCAGCGGGCTTCCAGCTGCCAATAGGCCTATCGGCCCATCTTCGCAAGGCATGCGACCCGGCTTGTCAGTAAGGAAATCGTGGACGGAGGCTCTTCGACCGCCCTATCATCAGGGTGCCCAGTGACGAACGAGACGACGACGTTGCTCATCAATACGGTGCCGCTTCTCGTTGCCGCGGCGCTGTATCTCGCGCTGTCCGCGCTCCTGTTCCGCTCCTTGCTCGGAGCTGGACGGCGGCCGACAGCGCCTGGCTTTGCGCTGTGGCTGCTCTTTACGGTCGTCGGTGTGACCTCGGCCGTGCTCGGGGCCGCGAAGCTTGGCGACTCCGAGCCGCTCGCGTCCTCCAGCCCCTGGCCCGCGTTTGTCCTAACGCTGCTCGGCCTGGTGCCTGCCGCTCTCCTCCTGGCGCGGCACGACCGCAGGCTGCTCGTCGATCCCGCGGAGCGAGTGCGGGTGGCTGAAGAGGCCGCAAGCGAGCGGGAGCGCGAGGCGGGGGCGATGTCGCGGCTCTCGAGCGCACTTTCGCGCTCGCTGAGCGCGAAAGACGCAGCCGAGAACCTGTTCGACGAGCTGGAGCACTCGCTCGGGATCGAAGCGTCGATGCTCGCCGTCGTTGACGACACGGAGCGCCGCGCGACGGGGTTTGCGGCCCGGGGCGCCGACGAGGACTGGTGGAGGGGGATCGAGATCGACCTCGTCGAGGATCCGGGCGGGATCGCAACCGTGGCGCGCGAGCGGGCAGCGTTTGCCGTCTACGACGTCGAGGCTGCACCGCACGTGAGCCGTGCCCTCGACACGGTGCCGGCGAAGAGCGCCGCCTTCATGCCACTGGTCTCCGAGGGCAGGCTCACGGGCGTGCTCGTTGTGGCCGTCTTCTCGGAGCGGCGTTTCTTCACGGCGGGCGAGCTCGAGCTCTTCCAGCGGCTTGCCAACGAGACGGCGCTGGCCCTCGGCAGCAGCAGATCCTCCGAGGCGCTGGGCGCCGCGCTCGAACGCGAACGCCTGGTCGCCTCGATTTCGCGCCAGGTCCGTTCCGAGCTCGACCTGGACGACGTGCTGGCAGTCGCCGTGAGAGAGACCGCGCGGGCGCTCAAAGTCTCCCGCTGCTTCATTCGCCTTGCCGAGCCGAGCGGCGCGATGCCTATCCATTCGGAATGGACGGCGCCCGGTCACGATCCGGTCGGCGGTGTTGCGGCGCGCTTGCCGGCGTCGAACCTGGCGGCCCGAGAGCGGCGCACGGTCGCGATCGCGGACGTCGAGTCGGCCGCCGAGTTGGACGACCCGAGTCTCGGCAGCCGCAAGGCGCTGGTCGGGCTCGGAACGAAGGCCGTGCTCGCCACGCCAATCCAGGTCTTCGACGACGTGATCGGCGTCTTCGCACTCCACCGCCCGGAGGTCGGCCGCTGGACCGAGGGCGAGGTCGCGCTTGCCGAATCCGTTGCCGGAGAGGCGGGGCTCGCGATCCACACGGCCCGCCTGCTCCGCGAGGAAGGACGGCGGGTCGACCGCCAATCGGCCCTGCTGAAGGCGGCACAGGTGGTGACGAGCGATCTTCGGTTTACCTCGGTGGTGCAGAGGCTGGTCGAGGAGGTCGCCGAGTTGCTCGGCGCCGATGCAGCCGATTGCTGGATTCTCGAGCCTCACCGCGACTCGCTCCGTTGTCGCGCCGTCTTCGGGCTGCCGCAGGAGGCCGTCGACCGGAGAATTCCCGCGGCGGGCACACAAAAGGCGGCGATCGAGCTTGGAAAGCCCGTGCTGACCCGCAACTTCCGCGAGACCGAGGACCCTGCGCCCAGCACGTATTACTCGGAGTTCGAGGACGTGATGGTCGCTCCGATCACATGGCTCGGCGAGGTGCGGGGCGTACTCGGGGTCTGCTCAGCGGAAGCCGGAAGGTTTGGAGAGCCGGATCTCGAGCTCCTCGATGCCTATGCCCGTTTCGCCTCGCTCGCCTTCCACAATGCGGAGAGCTTCGAGGAGCGTGAGCGGCAGGCACAGATCCAGCAGGGCTTCTATCGGATCGCCGAGGCGCTGGGGTCGCCGCTCTCGCTCGACGAGACCGTTACGGCGCTGGCCCAGGCGGCTACCGAAGCACTGGGCGGCATCGCGGCGTTCGTCTTGCGACCGGCCGGCGGCAAACTCGTTCTCGCCGGCTCCTATGATGTCCACGACGAGGTCGAGGCGGCTCTTCGCCATGGCATCCAGGACCACGAAGCGCCGCTCGCTGCGGCCACCCGAGAAGGGCGGCTCATTACCTCGAGCACTCTCACCGATGACGAGCGCTTCGACAGCCGGTGGAGGGACCTTCTAGCGGCCAACAGCGCGTCCGCGCTGCTTGCAGCGTCGGTTGAGGGCACGAGCGGTGACCCGGGCTCTGTCGTCGTTCTCTTCGGGGAGGAACGGGCCTTCACGGACGACGACCTTGCCCTGGCGGGCCACCTCAGCCGCGCGGCGCGAGGTGCGCTGGAGCGCAGCGAGTTGTTCGAGACCGAACGGCGTGGGCGCAGGCTCTCGCAGCGACTCGCAGCCATCGGCGCCCGCGTCGTTACCGTGCTGGATCCCTCGATCGTCCTCGAAGAGGTCGTCCGCGAGGCGCCCATCCTCCTCGATGCTGACGCAGCGACTGTGAGGCTCCTCGACGGCGAAGAGCTCGTCATCCGCGCGGCCTCGGGCGTGAAGGGTGATAGCGCGCACGATCTGGTCGGAACTCGCGCACTCGTGGGGACCGGCCTCCTCGGGGATGCAGTCCAGTCGCGCACCGCCTCGATGGTCGACGACGTCGGCGCGCGGCCCGATCTCGGAGATGGAGACCCCCTCCTCGATCGTGAGATGGCGGCGTGTATCGCGGTTCCAATGATCGCCCACGGAGGCGGCCTGCACGGGGTACTTTCGGTCTATACGGCACGGCCGAGAGCATGGCGCGAGGAGGAGGGGCAGGCGCTTTCCGCGCTGGCCGCCGTGGCATCCGCCGGTCTGTCGAACGCGGAGCTCTACCAGCGCGTCGCAGAGGAGAAGGAGCGCTCGAACGCGATCCTCCTCAACATCGCGGACGGAATCGTGGCTGTGGACCGCGAGGAACGAGTCGTCCTCTGGAACGCCATGGCCGAACGGATTACCGGCGTCCCGGCGGCAGAAGCGCTCGGTAGGCGGATTCCCGAGGTCCTCCGGCGCGATCTCGCCGGGGCGGCGCGTGGGCCCGGGAGAGAAGAGCCGATCACGATCAGCAGAGGCGGCAAGGACGTGTTCCTGTCGCTGACGGAGGCCGTGATGCTCGACTCGGCCGGCGCCGTCGGGGGCCGCATCTTCGCCTTCCGAGATGTCTCGGGTGAGCGCGTGGTCGACCAGATGAAATCGGACTTCGTCGCAACCGTGTCGCACGAGCTCCGGACCCCGCTCACCTCGATCTACGGGTTCGCCGAGACACTCCTCCGGAGCGACGTCGCGTTCGGGGACGAGGAGCGGGCGACTTTCCTCGGCTACATCGCCTCGGAGTCGGAGCGCCTGATCGGGATCGTCGACGACCTGCTGAGCGTCGCGCGCCTCGAGGCCGGCACGCTCGGCCTGGCGCTGTCGCCGGTCGACGTGGCCGAGGTGCTTGGGTCGGTAGGCGGGCGCGCTCAGGAGCACATCGACGGCTCCCATCGGCTGGAGATCGACGCTCCCGAAGGCGGGCTCTACGCGGAGGCGGACGGGGAGAAGCTGGCTCAGATCCTCCTGCATCTGGTCGACAACGCCGTCAAGTACTCGCCCGAAGGAGGAACGATCACGCTTGCCGGACGCAGGAAATCCGATGCCATCGAAGTCAGGGTCAGCGACGAGGGCATCGGGATCCCTCTCGACGACCAGAGCAGGATCTTCACGAAGTTCTATCGGGCAGGGACAGCTCCGCTGACGGGCGCCCACGGCACCGGGCTCGGTCTCTTTCTCGTGCGCGGCCTCCTGGCGGCAATGCACGGGCGCATTGCCGTCGAGTCGGTCGAGGGGGAGGGGTCGACGTTCGTCTTCGAGCTCCCTGTCTCGAAGAGGGCCCCCCGGGGTAGAGAAGCCCAGGTGGAACCGGCACGCTCATGACGAAGGTTCTGATCATCGACGACGAGGCGCCGATCCGGCTGCTGTGCAGGGTGAATCTCGAGGCGGAAGGCATGGAAGTGGTCGAGGCACCCGACGGGCCGACCGGACTGGAAGTCGTCGAGCGGGAACGGCCTGATGCGATCCTCCTCGACGTGATGATGCCGGGCCTCGACGGATGGTCGGTGGCCGAGCGGTTGCTGGAGAAGGAGGACACACGCGAGATCCCGATCGTCTTCCTGACCGCGCGAGCGGATCTTCGTGACCGCGCACGCGGCATGGATCTCGGCGGCCTCGACTACATCACGAAGCCGTTCAATCCCGTGGATCTTGCCTCGCTCGTCGAGGAAGTGGTCTCGGCTGTGGCCCGCGGAGAGCGGGAGCAGCTCCGCTCCGAAAAGATCGCAGAGCTCCGCGTCCTTTTCGAGGTCTAGTCCGCTAGTAGGAGGCCTCGGCGAAACGAGCGCTGGCCGTCAGGCCGCGCTGCTCGCCCAGGCCGCGTCCTCAGTCGCACCGATAGCGCTGCTATCGGCACTCCCTGCGTCCTTGCCTCGCAACGACCATCGCACCCCGACGGCGAGCGGCGTTCCACCAATCCCTCCAACTAGCGGGGGCCGCTCTCGGCTTCTGCGCCCGTCGGTTCGACTTCGCGTGCCGTCTGGGCAAGGACGATGCCGGCGAGCACGAGGAGCGAGCCCGCGATCTGCTGTCCCGTGAGCTCCTCCCCCAGCCATGCGTATGCGACTGCGGCGGCAAGAACGGGCTCGAGCATCGCGACGATGATCGTGCGGGTCGGCGAGATGTGGTGGAGCGCGGTCACGATCAGGACGAAAGGCACGACAGTGCCGAGAACGACCACGTATCCGAGCAAGAGCCAGACGGGCGCCGAGAAACCGTCGAGACGACCCAGGAGCGATGCACTCGCCTCGACGCTTCCGGCGGGAAAGCTCCACCACGGTTGCACGATGGCCCAGAAGATGCTTGCGAAGAGGAACCCGAAGGCGAGGAGCGAGGTTGCGTCACGGCCTCCACGGAGGCTTCGGTCGGCCATGATGATGTAGAGCGCGTAGGCGACCGCGGCCGCGAGGCACGCGAGGACGCCCGTCGTGCTGAGAGTCACGCCGCTCCAGAGGTCGACGACGAGCGATAGCCCGGCCAGGCTCAGCGCGATCGCGGCCCAGAGCCGGCGCCGCACCGGCTCGTGGACGAAGAACCGCGCGTAGAGAGCAACGAGGATTGGAGCGATGTACTCGATCACGAGCGCGATACCGATGTTGAGCCGGCTCAGCGCCACGAAGTAGAAGAACTGGACGAGGGCCAGGCCCAAGATCCCGAAGACGGCGAGGAACGCGAGCTCCCGCCGGCTCGTCCGCAGGGACGCGGGACGCAGGAGGGCGACTGTGGCCAGGAGAATGACTGCGGAGCCAGTCGCCCTCACTTCGGACAGGCGTAGCGCCGAGAGACCGGCCGAGTCGAGCACGATCTTCGAGACAGTCGCGTTGACCGACCAGAGCAGGACGGCAGTCCAGACAAGGACGTACCCGACGAGTGGGCGGCGTGTTCGGGCCAGCTCGCGAGGCTAACCGAGGAACGATCGAACCGTGGCGCGGTCTACACTTCCCGTCAGCGGGACGTGGCGCAGCCTGGTAGCGCACCTGCTTTGGGAGCAGGGGGTCGCGAGTTCAAATCTCGCCGTCCCGATAAGAAAAGGCCCTGGAAGCAGGGCCTTTTCCGTCACTTGTTAGCTCGTCGGTGCCAACGCGAACCGGCGTCGCGTCAGACGTCCCCGTCCGGCACGATCCCCCGGCTGAAGCTTTCCACCTGTTCAGGGGTAAACGGCGGGCGGGAAAGCTGCTCGCTCAGGTGGAAGGCACAGAACATGTGGACGATGTAGTGCATCCGCTGCTGGAGATCCGACCAGTCGTGCGCGCCGCAGTCGTCGAGAGCCGGCGCAACCGGTTCAAACCGTGCCAGCAGCTCGACCAGATCCGTGTCGGCGGGCTCGTCGAGCGCCTCCGGGTACGCGTCGGCCAGGTGCGTCCCGAGGGCCAGCACCCGCTCCGGCAGCGACATGACCATGAACGACTCCGTGATCACTTCGCGTGCGAGCCTGCTCGCGCTTCGCTGCACGCCTCCCGCCACGACACCCACAACGACGGCGGCCGGTCGCCGGACAACAGGCCACCAGCGGCCTGCTGACGGGAAGAGAGCCTCGAGGGCGCGGCGCCCCAGATCCTTCTGTGTGGCGTAGGCGGCGTCGAGGGCCTCGCGAATCTGCGGCTGCAGGCGCGTCTGCTCGTGGAAGCCGATTTCGAGGTTCGCGAGGACGGCGAGCTCGGTGCGCGCCTTCGGGTCGTGCTCGCGCTGCCGCCGCTCATAGCGGACGAACGCCCGGCGCAAGTAGCGCTGCCCCTCGGGTGGGTCACCGGGCTGCAGTCGGGCGAGGAAGCGCTGGAAGGAAGGAGACTCGGCCACGTCAGGCGGGCACTCATGGAGATAGCGCGCGAACTGGAGTCCGATCTCCTCGAACACCTTCAGGTTCCCGCGTGCGACGGCGTCGCTGGCACACTCGAACGCGTCGAACGGTGTGTGCAGCGCAGCCGTCAGGCGCCCCATCCGCGACTCGCGCTCAAACAGGCCGTGGCGTAGGAGCCGACGCCACAACGTCGCAATCGGATGCAGCAGCCAGCGGTCCTGGCCGAGCTTGCGGCTGAAGTGCTCGACTAGATCCTCACCGCGGATCGTCCGCCCCGCCTGGCGCGAGGCCCACGTGGCGTACGTGCACCAGTTCGCGCCCTCGCCGCTTCGTTCCGTGAACGCCGCCGCGAGACGCGAGTAGCAGTAGGTGATCTCGAGGTTTCGGATGATCGGGTTCGCGATCGCGACGATCCGCCGGACATCGTCCGCACTCGGTATCTGCGTCGATCGGTTCGAATCGGGTCTCACGGCCATAGCGTCTCACGGAGCGCAGACCTGTCGCCTGGCCGGTGCGATACCCACGAGAAGTCGCTCGTCGGCGAGTAGTCTCCCGCCGGTGAGCGAGCCCCATGCCGATGTCGTCGAGGAGGGCCGCCGGCTCGTCACCCTCGCGCTGCAGGAAAACCTGCCGCTTCGTCTTCTGGGGGGTGTCGCGATCAGGCTCCGCGGCCCCGAGACAGGACATTCGGCGCTCGAGCGCTCCTACGCGGATCTCGACTTCGCAGCCGGAAAGGGCTCGTCCAGGAAAGCGGCGTCCTTCTTCGAGGTGGCGGGCTACGTTCCGGATGTCGCCTTCAACACCCTCCAGGGAAGCGAGCGCTTGCTCTTCTGGGACGGCGCCAACCGGCGGCAGGTGGACGTGTTCGTCGGCGCGTTCTCGATGTCCCACAAGATTCCGCTCGCGGACCGCCTCGAGCTCGAGCCGGTCTCGGTTCCGCTCGCTGAGCTCCTCCTGACGAAGCTCCAGATCGCCGAGCTGAACGAGAAGGACGTGCGAGACACGCTGGCGCTCCTCCTCGAGCACCCGGTCGGAGACGAGGACGGCGACACCGTCAACGCCGCCCGTGTCGCGGCGCTTTGCGCCGCGGACTGGGGGCTCTGGCGCACCATCACCGGGAATCTGGAGGCAACGCTCGCCCGCCTGGATGCCTATGCCCTGTCGGCGGACGAGCAGCGCCTCGTGGCTGACCGGGCACGGGCGCTTCTCGACCGCATCGAGGCGGAGCCAAAGTCTCGCGCCTGGCGCCTTCGCGCGCGCATCGGGGAGCGAAAGCGGTGGTACGAGCTACCGGAAGAGGTTGCCGGCGGGCCCTAGGGGCGAGTCGAGCGGTTGCAAGCACCGCTGCCGCGTTGCAATACTTGCGTCGGTGCAATCCGCAGACAAGGCACTCGCGATCCTCGCAGCCTTCACCGAAGCGCGGCCCGAGCTCGGTGCGACCGAACTCGCTGGGGAGCTCGGGATGCACAAGAGCACCGTCTCGCGGCTTCTTGCAACGCTCGAGGCGCGCGGTCTCGTGCGCCGCGCCGGCGATCGCTTTCTTCCCGGGCCGGAGCTGGCGCGACTCGGGTCCCTGGCCGCCAGAGGCCTGGCGCTTCTCCCCACCGCGCGCGATCCGCTCGCGCGTCTTGCAGACGAGACCTCGGAGACGGTGAACCTCGCGATCCGGGAAGGCGATCGCGTCCTGAACGTGTACCAGGTCGAGACCTCCCACTTCGTCGGAGTGAAGGACTGGACCGGTCGAACGACACCGCTCGGCACGACCGCGAACGGCAAGGTGCTGCTCGCCTTCGGTGATGGCGGCGCTTCCACGGAGCTCGAAAGCATTCGTGGCTGCGGCTATGCGACGGCGGTGGAGGAGCTCGAGCCGGGCCTGAACTCCGCGGCCGCGCCGGTCTTCGATTGCACTGGCACTTGTGTGGCGGCGGTCTCGGTTGCAGGCCCGTCGTATCGCGTGACCGAAGAGCGGCTCGCAGATCTCGGCCGTGCATGCGTGGTGGCCGCGGACGAGATTTCTGCGGGCCTCGGGCACCGGAGAGCTGCTTGATGGCTTGGGAGGTGCGCACGTTCGGTCCGGGCGTGCTCGCGCCCGACGCCGCACGGATCGAGGGCTTGGCGCGCGCCGAGGCTGCACTCGCCGGTGTCGACGTCGCGGTCGTCGAGCCGGGCGAGCCGGTGCGGGTCACGCACGTTCTTGATGCCGTCGAGCCACGGATCCGCCCTGACGGTCGCAAGGCATTTCCGACCGAGGATCGAGCGGGCGAGGGCGTGACGAATCGGATTAGCGACGTTGTTGTCCTTTCCTGCCTCGATTTCCCGGGAGAGGAACGTCCGCTGCACGAGCAGGAGTCGGTCGTCGATCTCGCAGGCCCGGCCGCCGAACTGACCCCTTTCGGCTCGATGCGTAACGTCGTCCTGACCTTCCGTCCCGGCGACGATGCAGATCACCGAGCCATCGACAGCGCAGTTCGGCGTGCGACGCTTTGCGCGGCCGAGCTCCTGGCCGAGCCCACCCTGAGCGCCGAGCCGATCCACACGCACACGTTCGCGCTCGAGCCGGCGGACGACGATTCGCTTCCGTCCATCGCGGCGCTCGTGCAACTGTCTGATCTCGGCCAGCTCTACCAGCTCTACCTCTACGGAACCCCGGTCGGCGAGAGCGGTCTCCCGAAGCTCGTCGATCCGGCGGAGGTGATGGACGGAGCCGTGACTGCGGGCGAGTACCACTGGGCCGCGATGCGCAACCCGACCTACTTCTTCCAGCTCAACTCACTGATACGAACTCTCTACCGCGAGCACGGTAAGCGCCTGCGCTTCGCGGGCGTCGTACTCATGCGGGGGTACGAGCAGTCGGCGGATGACAAGCAGCGCGCCGCGGACGCGGCTGCGCGTGTCGCGGTCGGACTGGGCGTCGACGGAGTCGTGATCACGACCGATGCCGGCGGCAACAGCCACACCGACACCATGCTCACGTGCCGAGCCTGCGAGAACGCGGGCGTGAAGACATCGGTGATCGTCTGCGAGGAGACCGATTTAGAAGCGACCGGGCCGATCCTGACCGATTGGGTCCCTGAGGCCGACTGCATCGTCTCGACGGGGAACGTCGAGCAGCTCGCTCCGGCCTGGAAGCCCGAGCGAGTGCTGGGCGGCGATCACCTTCTCGACGGCACGCCTGCTGCCGAAGCGGGACCGATCCCGGTTCGCAACTATCTTGGCGCTACTAACCAGATGGGCCAGCTCGACCTCGGAGCGACGTCATGGTGAGGGCCGTCCACTACCTGAATCAGTTCTTCGCGGGGCTCGGCGGCGAGGAGGCCGCGGGCACCGAGCCGACTCGTCTCGACGGCCCGGTCGGGCCTGGCAAGGGACTTGCCGCGGCCCTCGAGGGGATCGAGATCGTCTCGACTGTCGCGTGCGGCGACGACTACTTCGGCGAGCACGAGGAAACCGTACTCGGGCAGCTCTTCGAGTTGATCGAGCGTGACCGGCCCGACTTGCTGGTCGCCGGCCCTGCGTTCGGGTCCGGGCGGTACGGCTATGCCTGCGCTCGTGTCGCGGCCGAAGCGAGCAGGCGTGGGATCCCTGGGCTTGCGGCGATGCACGAGGAGAATCCGGGTGTTGCAGCAGCAGCGGGCAAAGTGCTGATCGTCCCCACGGCCGTAAACGTGACAGGCATGCGTGACGCGCTACCGCGGATCGCCTCTCTCGCGAGCGCGGTGGCGAGCGGCCGCGAGCTGGGCCCACCCGAAGAGGAGGGTTACCTCCCGCGGGGGCTCCGACGAAACCGGCACCACGGTGCGACGGGCGCCGAGCGAGCTGTGGACCTCCTCCTCGCGAAGCTGAACGGCGAGACGCGCTCCGAGGTCGGAGGGGCGTTCGACCTGGTCGATCCCCCGGCACGCGTGGGCGATCTCTCGCAGGCTCTCATCGCCCTGGTGACCGAAGCGGGGTGTGTTCCTCAGGGAAATCCTGATCGGTTGCCAAGTGTGCGCGCCCAGGCGTGGCTGCGATATTCGCTCGCCGGCGAGACGCGACTCGAGGCTGGTGAGTACGAGAGCGTGCACGGCGGCTTCGACGTCGCCCGAGCGAACGAGGATCCGAACAGGCTCGTTCCGCTCGACACGGTGAGCGGCCTCGTCGACGAGGGCCGGATCGGCCGGCTGCATGAGTTCTTCTACACGACGACCGGGAATGGCACCCCCGTTTCAATCTCGACCGGATTCGGCCGTGAAATCGCGCGAGAGTTGCGTGACGCCGGCGTTGAAGCCGTTCTCCTGTCGGGGACCTGAGGGACGGGCACGCGCTGCGGGGCAGTGCTCGCGAAGGAGATCGAACGGGAGGGGATACCGACAGTGTTCGTGACCTCCCTGCCGACGATCTCGACGATGATCGGCGTCAACCGAACCCTTCGCGGCCCCGCGATCACTCATCCGTTCGGTCTCGACGAGGAGGAGCGACGCCAGATCGTCGAGCGAGCGCTCGAGATGCTCGAGACAGACGTCGAGCCGACCACGGTCTGGGAGGTTGCTTCGTGAGGATCAAGGGACTGAGGGTCGTTGTTCTTGACGCGCGTGTATCTCGGGTCCCGACCCGCCCCCCTGCTCACGCGCAAGCGTACTGCCCGAAAGCACTCGCGTGGCACACCGACTGTGCCACTGGCGTCACGAAAGTTGAGCCGCGAATCACGTGAGTGGCGCCGCAATTCACGGGTGCTCGCTCGTGCTCGCCCACGCCCCTGACCTCGTGCAGCACGGGTCGAAGCCGGCGCGCGAGATCGCGGCGACGCAGGACGGCTTGCTAGCTCGAATCAACGTGGCCCTCCGCACGTACGACGAGGCCCTCGCCTACGCGCCGAACCAGGCGTTCGTCGGAAACCTCCGCCCCGAGGAGCTCTGGGAGGTCGAACGGCCTCGCTGGCGTCACCCCGTCAAGCCGAGCCGGAAGGGCCCGTACGGCGTCATCGTCGGCGAGGAAGAGCTCTACCGACGCATGGCCGAGGCGGACGTGTTCCAGCTCTTTCGCCTGAACGGCGAGGAGGCGGGAGACGGGGCTCTGCCGCTCGCGCTGCGCGGCCGGCTCGCCGGCTCGATGCTTCGCGCCCACGAGCTCGACGAGAGCCTCTCGGCCAGCGTGCTGCTCGAGAATCTCGCCTGCAAGACGACCGGGGCTCTAGCCCTCGAGCACCTCCTGAGCCAGACCGGCTTCCCTGCCGAAGAGGTCGACTATGCGCTCGGCTGCGGTGAGGAAGCTGTCGGGGATCGTTACCAGCGCGGTGGCGGAAACCTCGGGAAGGCGATCGCGGAGCAGGCCGGGTGCACGAATGCGTCCGGCGCAGACGTCAAGGCGTTCTGCGCGGGGCCGGTTCACGCAATCGTCGTTGCCGCATCGCTCGTCTCGGCGGGAGTCTTCAGCCACGTCGCCGTGGTCGCAGGCGGTTCGCTCGCGAAGCTCGGAATGAAGTTCTCGGGCGCCCTGAAGCATGACGTCCCGGTCCTCGAGGACGTTCTTGCTGGGCTTGCAATCCTGGTCGGCCCGCCAGGGGGCGGCGCTCCCGTCGTTCGGCTCGATGCCGTGGGGCGTCACAGAATCGGCTCCGGTTCGGCTCAGCAGGCCGTCCTCGAAGATCTCGTCGTCGAGCCTCTGAGTCGGCTGCGCCGCGGCATACTCGACGTCGACCGCTACGCAACGGAGCTCCACGACCCGGAGATCACTGAGCCGGCCGGCGCCGGGAACGTCCCGAGCCGGAACTACAAGCTGATCGGAGCGCTTGCGGTCAAGCGCGGGGAGCTTCCGCGAGACGAGCTCGACGGCTTCGAACGCCTGCGCGGGCTCCCCGGATACTCGCCGACCCAGGGACACGTCGCTTCTGCGGTCCCGTACCTCCCGCATGCGCTGAAGGCACTCCGAGCGGGTGATCTCGGCTCTGCGATGCTGGTCGCGAAGGGCTCGTTGTTCCTCGGTCGCATGACCGAGCTGGCTGACGGGATGTCCGTTCTGCTCGAACCCGGAAAGGAGTGATCGATGGTCGAAGCAACGCCGGAGACGTTCAAGGATCTGACACGGGAGGGAAGCGTCCTCGTCGACTTCTGGGGGCCGCGTTGTCAGCCGTGTCTGCAGATGATGCCGACCGTGGAGAAGCTCGAGCAGGAATCGGCGGGCGCCGTCAAGGTGGTGAAGGTGAACGCGACCGAGAATCGAGACGTATGTCGCGAGCTCCGCGTTTTCGGCCTGCCGACGTACGTTCTTCTGCGCGACGGCGAGGAACTCGAGCGCCTCTCGGGGGACGTGTCCAAGGAGGACATCGAGAAGGCGTTCGCAACGCTCGGGAACGGAGGTGAGGCAGCATGAAGCTCGAGGGAAAGAAAGTGATCGCGCTGGGTGAGCGGGACGGTGTCCCGGGCCCGGCCATCGCCGATGCAGTCAGGTCGGCCGGCGCTGAGGTCGTCTTCGTCGAGACGGAGTGCTTCGTCTGAACGGCGGCAGGCGCCATGGACCCCGAGAACCAGGACCGCATCAAGAGCCTGGTCGACGAGCACGGGGCCGACGACCTGGTGGTGGTGCTCGGAGCCGCTGACCTCGAGTCGCTCGAAGTCACGGCCGAGACGGTCACTGTCGGAGATCCGGCCTACGTGGGTCCGCTGGCAGGAGTTCAGTTGGGACTCCCCGTTGTTCACATCCTCGAAGAGGACATCAAGGATCAGATCGACCCTCAGGTCTACGAGGATCAGGTCGGGCTGCTCGAGATGACGCTCGACGTCGAGCAGGTGCGTGAGGCGGTGAAGAGCTTCCCGGGCCGGGACGGCGCCTGAGCCGCCCAGCCAGGTTCAAGCATGCTCCTCCTCCGCCAGGAAGCGGAGTACGTACACGGCGAAGATCCCGAAGAAGACGATCGCCTCGCTCGCGGCCATGATTACTCCGGCGATCTGCTGGTCAGTGAGCGGGCCAAGCCCCCATAGCCGTGGAGCCGACTCGTAGAACGAGTAGATAGGACTTGGAAGCAGGGCGAGCAGAAGGCCGACCGGACTGTTCAGCAAGAACGCGGCGAAGAGATAGGCAGCTTTGGCGCCGTTCGGAAGGTCGTGTGGCCGCGACTGGAACACCGGCCACCAAAGACAGCAGCCGGCCAGGAAGTACGTCAGGTGCTCGAGCCGAAGAAGTGGGGGGTTGATGAGGGCGGCCTCGTACGGCCCCGGCACGTGCCACACCGCGTAGGTCAGCACCCAGAGGGGCAACGCCACGAACGGCCGCGTGAGCAGGCGCACAGGGGCCGAAGCGCCGAGCCTGCTCGCGAGCGCGGGGCTCAGCCCGAGGACGGTGAGCGCCGGCGCCCATTCGGCCAGCACGACGTTCTGGAGGAGATGTGCGGAAAGCAGGTAGTGGGTCGCGATCGTCCCGAGAGGAGTCACCAGGACGGCGAGTGCCAGCACCATGGCGGCGCCGAACGAGACTGCGCGCCAGCGGGTCGTCCCGAGCCGCGTCGAGGCGACGCCATAGGCAGCAGAGAGGAGACACACCGCGGCGACCTCGTCCCAGGCCGGGTCCCAGCTCGTGGCCGAGGGCTCCACGCGGCAACCGTAGTGCAGGCGCGCCAGGAGCGAGCCGAGACCCCGAGAACCCGTGCGGTAGGATGAGCACGCCCCAGGGCACGCGGGAGTAGCTCAGTTGGCTAGAGCGTCAGCCTTCCAAGCTGAGGGTCGCGGGTTCGAGTCCCGTCTCCCGCTTTGACGATCGCATGGCGTATAGCTCGGCCTCGATAGAAGAGCTCGGTGGCGGCGTCTTCCGCAAAGTTCGCCGCGCGCTGGGCGTGACGGCCTTCGGCGTCAACGCCATGGTGCTGCCACCGGGCACCGAGTGGTTCGAGCATTACCACGAGCACCAGGACGAGCTCTACTTCGTCCACGCCGGCAAGGCTGGATTCGAGGTCGACGGTGAGCGTTTCGAGCTCGGGCCAGGAGGTCTCGTCCACGTGGAGTCGACGACCCCGAGACGCTTCTGGAACGCGGGCGACGGAGACTTGGTCCTGCTGCTGGTTGGCGGGAAGGACGGCTACGTCGAGCGGGACGGGAAGATGGTCGATCCTGCGGACGTGGATCGACGCCGCGCCTTCAGCGCGGGAGACGTCGGCGTGATCCGGGCGCGACCTCGCTAGTGGACGATGTCCGCACGCACGCCAGGGTGGAGTGAGCACCACTCGCGGAGCGTTTGGACGATGGTGAGTCTGTCCGCAGCTTCGTCGACCTGATCGCTCAGCGGACGCACGAGTCGCACTTCGACCGTGTCCGGGGCTAGGCGATGGCTCGCCACGTCGAGCCGCTCGAGGAACGCCACCAGGTCAGGGAGGAGCCGAATTTCGTTGATCTGGATCTTCATGTCGATCCTTTCGGTCGGCCGTGCCGAAAACGTTAGGCCTGCACGGGCCGAATCCTCCAGTTTCGGTAGGACGTGCACATGGCAGATGCGTCCTGCGGTCGAGCATCCCTCTGCTGACTTTGGCGTCCGGCCTGGCCTGGACACTACGAGGATGGCCGCGCCTGAAGAGCGGGTCGTCTCGTTTCGCCCACGGACGATCCTGGTCGTTCTCGGGGTCACGCTGCTCGTCTTCGTAGTACTGGCACTCGTCTACTTCGCCTTCCGGGTGATCACGTGGATCCTCATCGCCGCCTTCCTTGCAGCGGCGCTCAACCCCGCAGTCGAGTTCTTCGAGCGGCGAGGGGTGGGGCGGGGGTTGTCGTCGGGGATCGTCTTCCTGGCGGCTCTCCTCTCGATTATCGGGCTCGGCTTCCTCCTCATTCCGCCGCTCGTCGACCAGGTGCGAGAGTTAATCGATGCTCTGCCTGGAATCGTCGCCGACCTGACAGCGGGTCGGGGTCCCTTCGGTTTTCTCGAGCGTGACTATCAGGTAGTCGAGCGGCTCCAGGAGGCGATCGACAAGGCGGGCACGGGTGGGGTCACGGGTCTGACGGGCTCGGCTGTCGAGATCCTGACGCGCATCGTGACCGGAGTGGTCGGAGCCCTGACGATCGCCTTCCTGACCTTCTTCATGCTCCTCGAAGGGCCTCGCACCGTAGATCACTTCATGGGGCTCCTCCCGGAGCGCGTGCGCCCTCGCTGGGAACGGGTCAGTGGCAACGTCTACCGGACGATCGGCGGCTACGTCTCCGGGAACCTCCTGATCAGCCTCATCGCCGGCGTCACAGTCACGATCGTTCTCCTGGCGGCGGGCTCGAGCTATGCAATCGCCCTCGGGCTCGTGGTCGCAGTTCTCGACCTGATACCCCTAGCCGGCGCGACGCTTGCTGCGGTGGTCGTGTCAGCGGTGATCTTCGTGGAGCAGGGAATCGTTCGCGGCGTCATCGTGGTGATCTTCTTCGTCGTCTACCAGCAGCTCGAAAATCACATACTTCAGCCCATCATCTACGGGCGGACCGTTCAGCTCTCGCCGCTCGCCGTCCTCGTGGCGGTGTTGATCGGTGCGGAGCTCGCCGGCGTCCTCGGAGCCCTGCTGGCGATTCCGGTTGCCGGCTCGGTCCAGGCGATCGTCAGGGAGCTCCTGCTCGCACACAGGGAGAGGCTGATCGAGACGCCGCCGGGCGCTGCGCTCCCTGCTCCGAACGACTCGAGCTAGTCGAACGACTCGACGCCGGAGACCCGGTCGAGCAAGCGGTCGTGCCGCGGCAGGCGGTCGAAGCCGAGTCCGCCGTTGACGTGATCGTGCGTCCCGTCGTAGCTCTGGAGCATGTCGTTCCCGGCGCCTCCGAGGAGGACGTCCTGGCCCGCGTCACCCTGAATCACGTCTGCCCCGCCTCCACCCCGAATGATGTCCGCACCGGAGTTCCCGGCCAAGATATCCGCTCCTCCGAGGCCGCAGATCACGTCGGCTCTAGCCGTGCCTCGGATCATGTCCGGCCCTGCGGTACCAACGATCGTGCAGGGCTTCGACCAGACACCCGCGGGCGTATGGCCCTGGGCGACGACAGGGATGGCCGCGACCACGAGCGCGGTTGCGATGAAGGTGAGCCCGGCGAGCAGAAATCGGAGTGAGATGGTGGCCTCCCGAAAGCGCGACTTGCCGCAGCTGTCTCTCTCATCGTGGATCGCCTGCGCTCCGCCGGAAATCCCCCGAACGGGTGCGGCGTGTTTGCGGGCATCCCGGAGGGGAAGGAGGACGCCATGTGGATCCGGCGCCTCGTGCTCATGTGGCTCGCCAAGCGGGCCTGGCGGCTCGTCCAGCGCACGCGTGCCCGCCGCGCGGCACGCACCGGCGCGAATTCGTAACCGAACCCGCTGTCTCGACTCGGACCGGTCTTTAGAGCCGCCGTGCCGTCAATGTCCTAGTCCTCTGCGTCCTCCAGGAGCACATCGACAATCTTGCCGCCCTTCCCCGGATCGAGAGCTTGCTTCACCTGCTGGGCAAGCGGGGCTTCCATGGCGGGGAGCTTGTGACGTTGCTGAGGGCTCTTCTCGATGATCAGGACGACCTGTTTCCTCTGCTGTGGCATGCATACCTCCGGTTGTCCGCGCGAGGCTAACCCGCCGCCCTGGCGAAAACAAGACAATGGCCGTTGAGCAGGCTCGAGGCCGCCGAGCAACGCGCCTGGCAGGATTCGAACCTGCGACCCGCGGATTAGAAGTCCGCTGCTCTGTCCTCTGAGCTACAGGCGCCCGGGCGGAACCTAGCACTCTGCCTGATCATCTAGGATTGCTCCCGGCGCGGTGGTCGTAGCTCAGTTGGTAGAGCCCCGGGTTGTGGTCCCGGCTGTCGCGGGTTCGAGTCCCGTCGGCCACCCTCGCAGTACGGCCGAGTCGGGTCCCTAGGCTGGAATCGGCCTACCCGGTAAACGCCGAATCTGCAGGGCGCGGGCGACGTCGGTCACCGAAAGGAGCCCGGCGAGCCTGTCGCCGTCGAGGACGAGCGCCCTGTTGACGTCTCCTTCCGAGAGCTCCGCGGCAGCGTCTATGGCATCGTCCATCTCGTTGACCACGGGCACACGGTCGCGCGGAATCATGCAGTCCCGAACCAGCCGCGTATCCCACTCCCGGCGCGGAACCTCGGCCACGCAGCGGAACGGAAGGAGTCCAAGGGCGCGGCCGTCTTCGACGACGGGATAGGCCGTGTAGCGGCGTTGGGACATGACCTCGTCCATGAAGTCGCCCAGCGTCATGTCCGGTCTGGCGGTCACCGGGTCGCGCACCATCAGGTCTCGCACGCGGAGGCCGGAGAGCGCCTGGCGCGCCAGCAGGTACCGGTCCTCGGCGCCCGCGGCCTGGAGGAGGAACCAGCCAATGAAGGCCAGCCAGGCGCCGCTGAAGGCGCCCTGGAAGATGAAGAAGCCGAGACCAACGGCGATGAAGAGGTAGCCGAAGGCGCGTCCCACCCAGGCGGAGATGCGCGTCGCCCAGGCAAAGTCGTTCCGGGCTGCCCAGAGGGCCGACCGAAGCACCCGCCCACCGTCCAGCGGGAGCGCCGGGAGAAGGTTGAAGACGAGGAGTGTCAGGTTGATGTAGCCGAGCCAGGCGGCGACGCCGTCCACCGCCTCCGGCGAAGGCGTGAGCCAGGCGAAGAGCACGAAGAGGACGCCGAGCACGAGGGAGACGATCGGTCCGGCGATCGCGATCCGGAACTCAGCGCCCGCACTCGGAAACATGCCCTTGAACCGGGCCACCCCTCCGAAGAGCCAGAGCGTGATGCCGTCGATCTCGATTCCCTCCCGGCGTGCGACGAGCGCGTGCCCGTACTCGTGCATGAGCAGCGAGATGAAGAAGAGCAGTGCCGCCACGATCGCCATGCCGAGGTACGTGCCATCGGACAGTCCCGGGTTCATGCGCGGGAAGATCGACTCGGAGAGCGTCCAGACGATCAGAGCGAAGACGACGAGCCAGCTCCAATTGACGCCGACCCGGATCCCGGCGATGCGACCCAGGGTGAAGCTGTCGTTCACGGGGCTGACAGGCTAACGAGTTTTGCGCGCAGCCTTCACGGCCGTGGCGGCATGCTTGGCAAGGGTCGGCCCGTGCTTTCGTGCAGTCTTTGCCGCCCCCTTGAGAACCTTCCGCCGTTGCTCGGGCGGAAGCCGCTTCCAGCCTTGTCTCGCAAGCACGAGGAGTTTGACGTACGCCGGCACTCGATCTCCCTTCTGAAGGTGACTCGGTTGCCATAGTAGGCTGCCGCACGTGCCGCGCGTCTTCCTCCTCTGCTCACTCCTGACCGCGCTGCTGCTTACGGCCTGTGGCGGAGGTGATGGCGGCGGCGGCGGCGATGCGCTCTCGAAGCAGGAGTACCAAGACCGGCTGAATACGACGCGCACTGAGCTCAGCACGTCGTTCGACGCGCTCGGGACGCAGCTCGAGGGTGCCCTGAAGGGCTCGGGCTCCCTGGATGACGCCGCGAGCGAGGTGGAGTCGATTCAGGAGAAGCTTCGAGCGCAGGCTGACGAGCTCGAGAACATCACCCCGCCCGACGACGCCGCCGCGGCAAATGACAAGCTCGCCAGCGGCATGCAGGAGCTGGCCGGCGACCTCGATGCGTTCAAGTCGGCGCTCGAATCAGGGGATTTCGGAAAGATCCAGACCGAGGCGAACAAGATCGAGACTTTCGCCTCGGGGAAGACGCTGCAGCAGGCCGGCGACGACCTCGAAGCCGCCGGCTACAAGTTCAGCGAGTAGTCGCGGAGTAGTCCCGCCAGCGAAAGCCGATCGGGTCGCCGGCCGGCTCGAGCGGGCTCGTGGGGAGACCGGCGGCCGGTCCGGGGCCGTTGTAGCCCTTCGGAGCGATGTCGTTCGGGCCGTCCGGATGGAAGATCGACGCGAGATACTGGAGCTGGCCGCGCCCCGGCCCGAGCTCGAACTGGCCACCGCCGTAAAGAGCGATCCCCCGCCCAGCGCAGAAGTCGTAGGTCTCGAACAGTGTGCTCACAGGGCCGAAGCGGGACGGTTTCATGTTGATCGTCCGAGGTGGAAATGGGAGGGCTTCGATATCCGCGGGCGAGTGGATCGGCGCATCCCAGGTGAACCGGTGGCGATGGGGCTCGAGCACCCGGTCGGTTTCCTCGGTCAGCTCCGGATCCTCGATCCAGGCATCGGGAAGGCCTTCGGCGACACGGGCGTAGAGCGCGGGGTCGGCGGGCTGATCGACAGGCGTGCCTCTGTAGAACCCCTTCAGGTCGACCGAATCGACGGCGCCCGTCGCCGCCAGCTCAGCGATGAGCTCGTCTCCCCAGGAGCTCGTCGGGTCGAGCTTGAATCTGAGCCCGGGATAGAGATCGAGCCAGGCGCGAACCGGCGCCGTCGACGCAGGCTCTCCGAGGCGCATCGAGGCCACGAAGGTCACCGGGCGAGGTTCCCGCCCGACGACCTCCGCGAGCGATCGGCCAGCCTGGCGGAGCGCCAGGTCGAGTGCGGCGCTTTCGAACGCCCACCGGCGGTAGTTGCGGTAGACCTCCGCGCTGGGGGCCTCCGGGAACAGGTCGAGCTCGCCGAGGCGCTCGGAGAACGACGCGAACGTCCACGAGCCCGTCAGGGGCTGGACCGACCCGGCGTCCTGCAGCCGACCCTGGTCGGCCGGGTCGTAGGTGACGTCTTCGCCGACGCCCTCGTGTCCCCCTCCCTGGAGCCGGATCACCGTCGTGCGTCTCGTGAGCTCGGGCGAGATGTCCTGAGCGAGTCCCTCGAGCGTGTACGACTCAACCTCGAGGGGCAGGCCGGAAACCGTGTCGTAGAGCGGCATTTTCGGTGCCCACCCTACCGTTTAGACACACCGGTCCCGGGTAGACGATCAAAGACAACTAACGAAGGGGGTCTATGCCTACTATCGAGCAATCGATCGAGGTCAACGTCCCGGTACGCACCGCGTACAACCAGTGGACGCAGTTCGAGGAGTTTCCCGAGTTCATGGAGGGCGTCGAGTACGTCCACCAGCTCGACGACACCCACCTGCGCTGGAAGGCGGAGGTCGGCGGAAAGTCCGAGGAGTGGGAAGCCGAGATCACCGAGCAGGTTCCGGACCAGCGCATCGCCTGGAAGGCGACGGGCGGGAAGGGAATCAGCGGCGTCGTCACCTTCCATCGAGTCGACGACGCGAAGACTCGGATCATGGTCCAGATGGACTGGCAAGCCGAGGGTCTCATCGAGAAGGCCGGGAGTGCTCTCGGCCTCGACGACCGGCGCGTGAAGGGCGATCTCGAGCGCTTCAAGAAGCTGGTCGAGAGCCGCGGCCAAGAGTCGGGTGCCTGGCGCGGTGAGGTCGAGCAGACCTCCGTGCGCTAACGCGCGCTACGAACGGCTCACCCCAGGGGCGGCGCTTCGCGCCGCCCCTGTCGTATCTGTGCGTCAGGCGTGGGCAAGCTGGTCGAATGCCTGCTCGAAGACCGCGTCAGGTTGCGCTCCGAGCACGATCAAACGGTTGTCGAGGAGGAAGGCCGGGATGGCGTTGATCCCGACTGAATGCGCCTCGGCGGTCGCGTGTGCGACGTCGTCGGCGTGCAGATCACCGGTGATCGTCGCCTCTGCGTGCTCGAGTCCGACCTCTGCCGCAAGCGTCCGGAGGACCTCGGGGTCGCCGATGTTCTGGCCCTCTTCCCAGTAGGCCAGCATGAGCCGGTCGTGCATGGCGGCATGCTTGTCCTGTGCCCGTGCCAGCTCGGTCAGGCGGAGCGCTGCGCTCGAGTTCGGCACCACTTCAGGCGGCGGGTTGTAGCGGAGCCCCTCCCGCGCGAACGCCGACTCGAGGCGCTCGTGGAAGCTCTCGCCGTAGCGGCGGTTGAGCTCTGTCCGGGGGATGCCCTCAGGCGGGTACTCGGGGTGGAGGTCGAAGGGAAGCCAGTCGATCTGGGCGCCGAACCGGCGCTCGAGCCGCTCAGCCGTCCGCTGGCCGAGGCGGCAAAAGGGTCAGATGTAGTCCGACCAGATGACGATCTCGTGCTCGGCCACGAGGCCAGACTAGCCGCGAAGAGTGCTCTAGCCGGCGTGGCCCGAGCGGTGGCGCCTTGCACGTTTCTCGGGCGGCGCCTCGGCAGCCGCCTTGCGCTTCAGGTCGGCCTTCTCGCCAAAGGCGTGGTCGCACGGCCCGAGCCCCAACTTGCTCGGGATGACAACCCGAGTCGTAGGCGGGGCGTCCTTCACTACGCGCAGTCTAGTTGCCTTTTGCATGAAGCGGCACCCCATTCCGGGTGAAATCGCAGAGGTGGAGGCGTGTGAGCTGTGAAGATCCGAGATGTGGACGAGAAGCAGCGATTTCACCCGGCGGACGTCGAGGGGGCACCTGGCGGTACGGGTGCTCCACTTGCTGGCGCCTCACACGCACTGGCCGCAGGCGTCGACCTGCGTGCGGTCGTGCTCGTTGAAGGGATCAGCGACCAGCGCGCGCTCGAAGCGCTCGCTCAGCGCCGTGGTCGGAATCTTGACGCTGAGGGAATTTCCGTCGTGCCGATTGGGGGTGCGCAGTCCATCGAAAGGTTCCTGAATCTGTTCGGTCCTCAGGGCCTCGACGTCAGGCTGGCGGGTCTCTATGACGCCGCAGAGGAGGGCGACTTCCGGCGCGGTCTCGAGCGGGCCGGCTTCGGCTCCCACCTGACGCGCGTCGATATGGAAGGGCTGGGTTTTTATGCGTGCGACGCAGACTTGGAGGAAGAGCTGATCCGCGCTCTAGGTGCCGCTTCCGTGGAACAGGTCGTTGACGCTCAGGGTGAGCTTCGGTCCTTCCGCACCCTCCAGAAGCAGGCTGCGTGGCAAGGACGGCCTAACGAGGAGCAGCTTCGGCGCTTCCTGGGCAGCGGTGCAAGGCGGAAGATCCGATACGCGCGCTTGCTCGTCGAGGCGCTCGAGCTCACCCAAGTGCCTCGGCCGCTTGACCAGGTACTTGCTCACGTCTGAGTCGGAGGTGGCCCCGGGAGGAGTCGAACCTCCGCACGCGGATTCGAAGTCCGCTGCTCTAATCCGCTGAGCTACGGGGCCGCCGGGCCAGTGTAGTCTTCGCCTGAGTTCTAGCGGCGGACTTGCAGGCGGACGACGTACCGCACGTAGCCGCTCTTCGTGATCGCGAAGGTGACGCGTCCGACGCGCCTTGCCTTGACGTAGAGGACGACGCGGCCCTCGGCATTCGTCCGCTTCATGAACGCGGTCACGCCGGCGCCGGAGACCCGGACGGCCGCGCCCCTCACGGGCTTGCGTGCGGCATCGCGAGCGGTCAGGGTGATCGGGACTCGGCGCCCCTTGACTGGGCTCCCGCTCGTCGTGACGCGCATGACCTTCGGGAGGGAGAGCGTCAGAGCGGGGCTGAAGTCGCCGATGTTCCTGTCCTCATCGGCCGCGGCGACGCGCCAGTAGAAGAGTCCCCCGTTCAGGTACTCCTGTCCGCTGGACAGTCTCGGTGCGTAGACCGTGTTGTCGGTGATCACGTTCTCGACGAGCCGGGCGAAGTCGGGACGGGACGAGACCTGCAGGCGGTAGTTCTTCATGCCGAGCACGGGTTGCCAGCTGAAGAGGACGCGGTTCACTCCTCGATCGGTCGTTGCGCCGGTGGGCTCGTGGATCGTGCGGGTGAAGTACCTCATCCCCGACCATGGCCCTTCGGTCATCGAGAAGGAGCTCGAGGTGGGGTAGTTCGCGCGGACGCGCCAGCCCCAGACGCCGGTGCCGGTCATCTTGACAAAGGCGAAGGCGCTCGAGTAGGCGTCCTCGAAGACGCTCGAGTCCCCGTCCGGCTCGTTGATCTCGAAGTCGTAGGAGACCGCGCCCGTGATCGGAGCCCAGGTGAAGAGGGGAATCAGGTCGCCCGAGGTCGGGTTGTCGCCATCGGGGACGGGGGCCGGAAGCGTTCTTCGGAAGGTGCCCTGCGCCGACCATGTGAGGCCGACCAGCCGCTCATCGTCGGCGCGGACGCGCCAGTAGAGGACGGTGTCGGCGGGATACGTGCTATTGCTCGTGTAGGCGGTCGAGCGGGTCAGGACGTCGTCGATCGGCGAGCCGAAGGTCGAGTCCTGTGACACCTGGAGCCTGTATCGGCGAGCTCCTTCGGCGGCCGTCCACATGAAGGTCGGCTGCGTCGCGATCTGCGCGTCGCTCACCGGGGAGATGAGCGCCGGCGGGGTCGACTGCTTCTGGAAGTTCCGGTATGCGGACAGCAGCGGGTCGCCGGTCGAGAGCCCTCCGTTGAAGTTGACGGCGGGGAGGACGGCCCAGTAGTAGAGCGTCGTCTCGTCCGAGAGCGTCCAGGGCTGTGTGTGCGTCCTCGGCGCATACGCCGGGATCTGCGTGAACGCGTAGTCGGCGATGTTGTTGAACGACGCATCCTTCGACACGATCACGAAGTAGCTCTGCTTGTTGAAGATGGGCTTCCACGTGAAGACTGGCGTCCGGCCCGTCGTGGTGCCGTGGACGGGAAGGAGGTAGTCGCTCGTTCCCAGGTAGCCGTTCGTGCACGACGGGGTGCAAGCACCGCCCGTCGGGTACGTGGTGAAGGTGAAGGCGGGGCCGCCGGGCGATCCCTGGTCGAGATACGTGTAGTCGCCGTAGATGTCCTGGTTGTTCGAGTCGCGGTCGGTCCGTGCCCGGACGCGCACGCAATAGGAATGACCGAGCTCCAGGGATGTGTTGCCGTCGTGGGAGACGGACATCGTGTCGACGTACGGCTTCACTCCGTTCCAGTCCGTCCCCAGCGGCGTCCACGCATTGGTGGCGGTCTCACTCGTCCAGTGCTCCGACGTGGAAGTCCAGTCGCAGATGCCGGCACCGGTGTTGTAGGGAGTGACCTCGACCAGGTAGGCGGAGGCGCCCGGAACCGGACTCCAGGTCACGATCGGCACCTGCGTCTGGTAGCCGGGCGTCCCGAGGTCGACGTCCGTCCCCGGATCCGCGAGGTTGTCCCGCAGCCGGAGGTTCTTGATGCTCGGCGCGCCCACAGGCGGCACGTTGTCGAACGTCTTGGTGAAGTTCGGGCCGAGGTTCCAGACACCGGCGTTGCCGGCCTGGTCGAGAGCGCGGATGCGCCAGTAGTACGTGTTGTTCTCGAAGAGGGCCGTGGAAGCGAACGCGGTCCCGAGTGTGGTGCCGGTGCAGCAGACCTTCGAGCCGGGCGTGAAGTCCGAAGAGGAGTTGACCTCCACCTCGTACCGGGCGGCGCCGGGAAGTGCGTTCCATGAGTAGAGCGGGTCGAAGACCTCCAGAGCGGCAACGAGATCGTTCAGGCTCGTCGCGGTGGTCGTAGGCCAGGCCCAGACGAACGTGCCGACGGTGGATGGCTTGCCGCGGTTGCCCTGCGCGTCGATCGGAGTGACGCCCCAGTAGTAGCGCCCGGGCGCGAGCGCCGGAGCGCGGCTGAACTGCGAAGCGGCGGTCTCGATTGGCGTCCAAACAGGTGAGCCGAGCGCGGGGTCGGTTGCGAGCGTGACCAGGTATTTGGCTGCACCGGGCGTCGGCGTCCAGCTCAACTTGAAGGGCGAAGAGGGGTAGGTCAGAGTCGCGTCATACGACGGCGAGAGGAGCGTTGGGGCTGAGGTCCAGGCCTTCTTTACGGAGCGGACGGCTGACCATGGGGAGACGGCGCCTGCCTCGGTCGCGGCGCGAACGCGCCACCAGAGCGTCCCGTTGGGGATCGTCTTCTTGAGGGTCGCCCTCGTGTTCCCGGTGAAGAAGCGGTCGTTGCCGTAGCCGAGCACCGGTGAGTTGAAACCGGAGTCGGCCGAGACCTGAAACTCGTAGTGGTGGGCTCCCCGGGAGGGATACCACGCGAATGCGGGCAGGGCCGGCACGACGGCGCCGTTGGCTGGGCTGAGGAGGACGGGCGTCGGTGGCGCGGCTTGGGCCGGGGCGGCGAGCGCCAGCAGGAGAAAGGCGGCGCAGAACGAGATCGACGTCTTCTTGCGGCTCAGGGTGAATCTCATTCAGCGACCTTCCATGGGTCCATTGCCTGCACGGAGAGGACGGCCGCTGCCCCCTTCGTCGTAGCTAAGGCGAGGCTGTGCTCGCAGGCATCCCCCGGGTGGGGGTGTGTGTCAGGACTTGGTCGGCGCCGTCAGCTCGCGCTCGGCCGGCTGACCGGTGCGGAGCTCGCGGCTGCGCTCAGCCTCGGCGTTGACCTCGGCTCCGAACAGGATCGCGAGGGCCGAGAGCCAGAGCCAGGTGAGCATGATGATCACTGCGGCCAGGGAGCCCCACGTCTTGTTGTATGAGCTGAAGAGGCTCACGTAGAGCGCGAACAGGCCGGACGCAGCCAGCCAGATGACCACGGCAACGGCCGCTCCGGGGGTGAGGAACCTCCACCGCGGATGGTCGACGTTCGGGCCCAGGTAGAGGATCACGGCGAAGGCGGCGAGAAGGCCGCCGATCAGGATTGGCCACTGTGCCGTCCACCAGATCCAGCCGAACATGGTCTCGAGCCCGAGAGCGTCGCCGACCCAGTCGGAGATCGCCGGACCGAGGACGAGCAGCGCGAACACGAGCCCGAACGCGACCAGCAGGCAGGCGAGCATCTGAAGCGCGGCGATGCGCTGCTTCAGGAAGTTTCGGGTCTCCTTGCGGTCATAGACGCGGTTCAGCCCGCGCATGAGACCGGTCATGGCGCCGGTCGCGGTCCACAGAGCGAGAACGATGCCGATCACGATCATGAGCACGCCGCCACCCTGGTTCTCGAGCGAGCGGTTCAGGCTTTCCTGGAGGAGCGAGATCGTCTCCCTCGGGACGACGCCCTGGAGGCTGTCCATGATCGACGCGACGGTGTCCCTTCCGGCCAACACGGTGAAGAGGCCCAGCGTCACGAGGAGCGCAGCCGGAATGGCAAGGAAGGCGTAGTAGGCGAGCGAAGCGGCGACGTCTGTGATTCCGTCTTCGAGCGCCTCCTTGCCCGCCCGAATGACGATTGCCTTCCAGTCTCGCTTCGAGAGGTCGGTCGGGCCGGGATCAGCCAGGCCGGGCTCGCGTCGCTCCGGCTGAGGGCCGGGGGCATCGGGCTTCGGGGCGAGAGACTCGCCCTCCGCGCGCGCCTCCGGTTCCGCGGTTGCAGTTGTGTCGTTCTGCGGGCCATCGGGGTCAGAAGCCGACCAGTTCCGGACCTGGGGCCCGCGGACCGGCTTGCGGAAGGGCAGCAACCTCATGCTGAAAGCTTTTCCACTCGCCGGGGTTCTCACTCCCTTGCGGCGATCTATCCTTCGAGCACGCGGGCGTGGCGGAACTGGAAGACGCGGCGGGTTTAGGTCCCGTTGGGCTTCGGCCCTTGGAGGTTCGAGTCCTCTCGCCCGCACTCAGCCTCCTGACCCGGAGAGGGGCTTCGCTGGCACAATGGCCCTTCCCCGATGAAGACCCAGATCGAAGAGCTCCCGGAGAGCAAGGTGCGCCTCGCAGTTGAGGTGCCCGAGGCGGACGTCCAGCATGCCTACGAGCACGCGGCGTCGGACCTCGCAGGGTCGATCCGCGTGCCGGGTTTTCGCAAGGGTCACGTCCCCCCGAAAGTCGTGATGGCACGCGTGGGACGCGCGGCCGTCTGGGAAGAGGCGGTGCGAAGCCACATCGATACCTGGTTCTGGAACGCGGCGACCGATTCGGGCATCCGTCCGATCTCGACGCCCGAGGTCGAGTACGACGGCCTTCCCGGGGACAACGACACCTTCCACTTCACCGCGACGGTGGCCGTGCTGCCGGAGCCGGAGCTCGGCGACTGGACGACGCTCGAGGTGCCCGGCGCGGAGCCCGAGGTCCCCGAGGAGCTCGTTGCCGAGGAGCTCGAGGCGCTCCGGACGAGCGTCGCCGAGCTCGTGCCGGTCACCGACCGCCCTGTGATCGAGGGGGACACGGTCGTTCTCGATCTCCTGGGTGACGAGACCGGGACGCAGCGCGACTACGTCGCCGAGGTGGGCGACGGGCGGCTGATCGAGCCGATCGAGGCCGCGCTGCCCGGGATGAAGCCCGGCGAGACGAAGACCGTTCAGCTCCAGGTCGACGAGGAGCGGACCACCGACGTCGAAGTGGCGGTCAAGGAGGTCAAGGAGAAGGCTCTGCCCGAGCTCGACGACGACCTCGCGCGCGCCGCGAGCGAGTTCGAGACGCTCGCCGAGCTTCGCGGCGACCTCGAGGCCCGGCTCCGCGAGCAGCTCGAAGACGAGCTCGACGCCCGTTTTCGCGAGAACGCCGTCGACGCCCTCGTCGACGTCTCCGATGTCGGGCCGATCGAGCCACTCGTCGAGCGGCGCTCTGCCGAGCTCCTGACCGGGCTCGTCCGGTCGCTCGAGCGGCGTGGTATTTCGTTCCAGACCTATCTCGCCATGACCGGGCAGCCGCAGGACACGGTTGTGGCCCGCCTGCGGGAGCAGGCCGCACAGGCAGTGAAGCGCGAGCTCGTCCTCGACGCGGTCGCCAAACGGCTTGGCACCGAGGTCTCGGACGAAGAAGTGGAGGAGCTGATCAGCGCTCAAGCGGCCGAAGTCGGGGAGGACCCGGAGCGGATCGGTACCGTGATGCGTGAGACCGGCGGCTTCGAGCAGCTGCGAGCCGATCTGAGGCTCAAGAAAGCTCTGGACGAGGTCGTCTCACAGGTACGGCGAATACCCGTCGAGCTCGCGCAGGCGCGCGAGAAGCTTTGGACACCAGAGAAGGAAAAGGCCGGCGCCGGGATGAAGATCTGGACGCCCGGCAGCGAGGAGGCAGAAAGAACATGAGTCCGCTGATCCCCATGGTCGTAGAGCAGACGTCGCGCGGCGAGCGCGCGTTCGACATCTACTCGCGGCTCCTGAACGAGCGAATCATCTTCCTCGGCACGCCCGTGGACGACCAGATCGCGAACCTGATCGTGGCGCAGATGATCCACCTGGAGTCCGAGGACCCCGACAAGGACATCTCGATCTACGTGAACTCGCCGGGTGGCTCGGTCTACTCGGGCCTGGCGATTTACGACACGATGCAGTACATCAAGCCCGACGTGCAGACCATCTGCGTCGGCATCGCGATGTCGATGGGCGCGATCATCCTCGCCGGAGGGACGGAAGGGAAGCGCATGGCCCTCCCGAATGCCAAGATCCTCATCCACCAGGTCTCGGGCGGTTTCCAGGGGCAGGCCACGGACATCGAGATCCAGGCACGCGAGACGATCGCGATCAAGCGGCGCCTGGAGGAGATCACGGCCTTCCACACCGGGCAGCCACTCGACAAGGTCTCGAAAGACATGGAGCGGGATTACTTCATGACGGCTGACGAAGCAAAGGAATACGGGATCATCGACACCGTCGTCTCGCAGCGAGGCGCGGGTGTGGCGGTGGCCGCCACCTAGCGGCCGAGGCCATTTCGAGATACAAGAAGGGTAGACGTGGCGAGAGCAACCGACGGAAACGAACAGCTCCTCTGCAGCTTCTGCGGCAAGAGCCAACGACAGGTCAAGAAGCTGATCGCCGGTCCGGGCGTCTACATCTGCGACGAGTGCATCGACCTTTGTAACGAGATCATCGACGAGGAGCTCACGGCTCCTTCCCAGCTCGACCTCGACAACCTGCCGCGCCCGAAGGAGATCTACGAGGTCCTGAACGACTACGTGGTCGGGCAGGAAGAAGCCAAGCGCACCCTCGCGGTCGCCGTCTACAACCATTACAAGCGCGTTCAGATGGCGACGCCTGAGGGCGAGGTCGAGCTCCAGAAGTCGAACATCCTCTTGCTCGGCCCGACCGGCTGCGGCAAGACGCTTCTGGCTCAGACGCTCGCGCGGATCCTGAACGTCCCGTTCGCGATCGCCGACGCGACCGCCCTCACCGAGGCGGGCTACGTCGGCGAGGACGTCGAGAACATCCTGCTGAAGCTCATCCAGGCCGCCGACTTCGACGTGAAGAAGGCAGAGACCGGGATCATCTACATCGACGAGGTCGACAAGATCGCGCGGAAGGCGGACAACCCGTCGATCACGCGCGACGTGTCGGGGGAGGGCGTCCAGCAGGCGCTCCTCAAGATTCTCGAGGGGACGGTGGCCTCCGTGCCGCCCCAGGGCGGGCGTAAGCACCCGCACCAGGAGTTCCTCTCGATCGACACGACGAACATCCTCTTCATCTGTGGCGGCGCGTTCGCCGGCCTCGAGAAGATCATCGGCAAGCGGATCGGCAAAAACCAGGTCGGCTTCGGAGCGGACGTCAAGTCGAAGCGCTCGATGGAGGGCACGGAGTTGCTCTCCGGCGTCATGCCCGAGGACCTTCTCTCGTACGGCCTCATCCCGGAGTTCATCGGGCGCCTGCCCGTCATCTCCGCGGTGCACCAGCTGACCCGCGAGGACCTCGTCGAGATCCTTCAGGAGCCGAAGAACGCGCTCGTGAAGCAGTACCAGCGTTTCTTCAACTACGACTCGATCGAGCTCATCTTCATGGAGGACGCGCTCTGGGAGATCGCCGACAAGGCACTCGACCGGGACACTGGCGCACGCGGCCTACGCTCGATCATCGAGCACGCGCTCCTCGACGTCATGTTCGAGCTCCCGTCTCGCAAGGACGTGAACAAGTGCGTGATCACCAAGGAGACGATCGAGAAGAACTTGAAGCCGACTCTCGTGACCGAGGGCGGTCGAGAGGCAGACGAGCCCGAAGAGCTCGCGGAAGAAAGCGCCTGAGCGGTTAGCTCGGCCTAGCGCTGCTCCCAGTCCACCGAGCACACGTTGATGGGCTCCTTGAAGCCCTTCAGCGTCGCGGCGCGATGGTTCTTCGTCGGGAAGTCGTCCAGGGCATCCAGGGTGACCTGGCTGCCGAGAATCTCGCGCCCTTCCGCCTGCGCGCCGATACGAGCCGCCGCGTGGACGCCACGACCGTGGTAGCTCTCGCCCTGCTGGAGCGCTCCGTCCGTGTGCACGCCGATCCGAACATCGAAGACGAACTCCTGGTCGACCGTCTTCTGGACCGCGATGGCGGCCCGCACAGCTTGTTCGGCATCGTCGAAGGCGACGAAGAATCCATCGCCCGTGTGGTCGACCACCTGGCCCGCCCAGTCGGCGAAGATCGACCTGAGCGCGTCGTCGTGGAGGCGCAGGGCGTTCGCCCAGTGACGGTCCTCGATCGTGCTCAGGAGGTCGGTGGACCTGACGATGTCTGTGAAGATGAAGGTCTTCATCACCGTCCTCTTGACCGCGAGGAGCTCTGCAAGCCGCTCGGCGTCGCGCACCGCGCCGAGGCGCTCGAAGCGAGCTGCGGCCGCCTGGAACTCCCAGACGGCACGCTCCTCGTCTCCATCCAGTCGTGCGGCGCGCCCGAGTGCCTCGCGTGTTCGGGCGACGTCGTACGTGGCTCCCGTGGCGTCCCAGAACGTTCTGGCCTGCCGGAGGCAGGTGTAGGCGGCGGCCGCGTCTCCACGCGCGAGCTTGACGGTTCCCCGCGCGAACGCTCCTGACGCCTTGAGCGCGGACGTGTCGTAGGTCTCGGCCGCCTCGACCAGCTCGTCGACATACCCCTGGGCCTCGTCCAGCTCGTCCGCAGCGATCGCGATCTCGACCGCGGCGGGGAGGAGCCGGACTCGCGCCGGGATCCCGAGCGTGCCGTCGCTGAGCGCGCGACGAATCGAGGAGAGCGCGCTCTTGACGTTGCCCTGGCCGAGCCTGAGGAGCGAGAGCCCCGGCTCTGGGTCCTTCCCGTACTCGTCAGCCTCGCGGAACGAGGCCTCGGCCTTAGCGAGCTCGCCGAGGCGGAGGCGAGCTTCGCCGAGCTCATAGAAGGCAGCCCCCGCGATCCGCGGACACCACATGCGAAGCTCCTCGCCCGCCATGCTGGCCACGGCACCCGCCTCGGTCAGCTTGCCCTTGAAGCGCATCACCTCGGCCCGGTTCACCCGGCAAAGCCCGGGGAAAGCGGAAGCGGAGACCGACTCACAGAATTCAGTGGCCCTGTCGGTCCACTCTCCGGCGCGGTCGTAGTCGGCGAGGTCACGGCAAGCGCCGATCGTGTTGCAGTAGACGATCAGTGTCGACCTCGGATCGAGCTCGCCGCCGAAGGCGGCTGTGCTCGCCTCGTCGAGCAGCAGCTGGCCCTCAGCGACATCGCCCTTTTCGATGAGCGCGGTTCCCTGCCGTTGCATTCCTCGCACTTCCAGATTCCGGTCGCCGAAGCGCTTCCCGATCTCCTCGGCCTGCTTGGCGAGAGCGATTGCTCCGTCGAAGTCGTGCTTGCCCTGCATGAAGAGCGCTTGCTGCAAGGCCCAGTAGCCGTGCGCGAAACCCTCAGGCTCCTCGTCGAGCAAGCGCTTGGCGCGGCTCATCCAGCCCTGCGCAACCGCCTGCTGGAGCTGGCCGCTGTAGCTGTGCGCTAGTTCAACGGCGACGTACGCGGCCCTCGCCTTCTCGCCCTCTTGCACCAGAGCGGCGTAGGCCCGCTCCATGACAGCAAGAGCATCCTTGAACTCCCCCGTCCAGAGCGCGGCGGCTGCGAAGAGCTCTAGGTCGCTCGCTCCCAGCTCGTTTTCGGCGTCCGCTTGCCTGAGCAACTCGTACGCCTCTCGCCAGTCGTTGCGCTCGATCGCTGCCCGGCCGGCAGCAAGCGCATCGTCTACGACCTGTGACATGGGAGGATTGTGGCACAACGGCCGTCCGTGGAATTGGCCGTGCCCTCCCTGGGCATTCGCCTAGCCGGCCGTCAGCGCCAGGCGATCGAGACCACGTCCACGAGCTCCGAGATGCCCTTGAGCTCCGCGGCGCGGGGCTCGGAGACGCCGTAGCTCACGGCTCCGTGCGCGAGCGTCTCGGCGCTCGCCACGATTTCTCCGGCGCCCGCGAGCGCGCCGATCCGGGCCGCGGCATGGACACCATGGCCGCCGAAGTCGACCTCGTCCTTCGAGAACGCCTCGCCGGCGTGAAGGCCGATCCGAACGTCGGGCGAGATCCCGTCGTGCTCCGCGAGCGAGCGCTGGACCGCGACGGCCGCCTCGACCGCAGCCCCGGGACTATCGAAGGCCGCGAAGAAGCCGTCGCCGGTCTGCTTGATCACCTCGCCGCCCTGTGCGGTCAGCAGCTCGCGCAGCGTCCGGTCGTGCCAGGTCAGGAGCTTCTCCCATTTGGCCTCTCCGAGCGCCTCAGCGAGCTTGGTAGATTCGACGATGTCCGTGAACATGAAGGTACGGGTGAGCGGGACCTCGCCGAGGAGCTCGGCGGCACGTTGAGCGGCGAGGACCGCACCGAGACGTTCGAAGGTGGCTCTCGCGTCGGTCAGCTCCTCGTGAGCGCCTTCGTCGTCGCCGAGCTTTCGGAGCGCGACCCCGAGGAGCAGCTGCGCCTCGGCCGTCTCGTACGGGATGCCGATCTCGCGCCAGATCGAAATCGAGCGAGCGAGCTCGTCTGCGGCTCCCTGGGGATCCCCTTCCGCGAGACGGATCTGGCCCCTCGCGAGGCAGGTCGTCGCCCGGAAGGCGGGAGTCGGCTCGTCGCCGACCCGAAATGTCTGGGTCAGCTCCTCGAGCTCGGACGCAGCCTCCCGCGCCGTCTTCAGGTCACCGGTTGCGAGGGCGATCTCGACCTGCGCGGGGAGGCGCCGGATGCGGCCCAGCGGATCATCCAAAGAGGCGAGTGAGCGCTTGATCGCGGACGAGGCGGCCTCGACCTTCCCCTGCGCCAGGCGGAGAAATGCGATCCCAGGCTGCGGGTCGGCGCCCCACTCCTTCGCCATCCGGTAGGACTCTTCGGCTGCGGCGAAGTCGCCGCGCCGCCGGCGGATCTCCCCGATCTCGTAGAAACCGGCCGCCGTTGTCCAGGCGTCGAACCCCTGGGTCTCCGCACAGGCTTGCAGCGCCTGTTCTTCCGCCTCGGGCCAGTCGCCGGCCAGTCGCTTCACCGTCGCCTGGTGCACGCGGCACGCGCCCGGGAAGCCCTTGATGTCGCTGCGGTCACACCAGCGGCCTGCTGCCTTCGTCCATTCGCGGGCGCGCCGATAGTCGCCAAGGCCGTTGCACGAGGTGATCGTGACGCAATAGATGAAGCCGGTGGAGAACGGGCGAAGCTCGCCGCTGACCGCCGCGGCCGTGGCCTCGTCGAGCAGTGCCAGGCCCTGGGTGGCGTTGCCCTTCAGCACCAGTGCCCGGCCCTGGACGACGAGCGACATTGCCTCAAGATCGCGGCTCTCGAAGCGCTTTGCCAGGGAGCGGGCGTCCTCGGCGCGGGCGATCACGTCGTCGAGGTTCCCGGTCATCATCGCGTTCATGGCTCCGTGGACAGCGAGATAGCCATGCTCGATCGACTCATCAAGGCCATCGAGCAGGCGGCCTGCCTTTCCGAACCAGCCGCTGGCGACGGCGAAGTCGCCCTTCATGAAGTAGTCACCCGAGACTGTGAGGGCGACGAGGGCGGCCTTGCGCGGCTCTCCGGCCTCGACCCAGGCGGCCTGTGCCTGCTCGCGCAAGCCAATCGCCTCGTCGAGCTTGCCCAGCCAGTACGCGGCCTCGGCGAGGGCTTCGAGATCCTCGGGCGAAAGCGAGCCGGCGGCGGGGCTGAGGAGGTCGTAAGCCTCGCGCCAGGCACCGCGGGCGGCGGCCTCTCGGCCAGCTGAAAGAGCGTCGTCGACGACCTGAGTCATATGGAGTCTCTCGAATTCTACGCCCGTACAATCGGGACGTGGAGCCTCTGTACAGACCCGAAGGCGTCGAGGAGCGCTGGCAACGGACCTGGGAAGAGGAGGGTCTCTACGCGGCCGAGCCAGACCCGACGTGTGAGCGCTTCGTTGTCGCCCACCCGCCGCCGAACGTCACCGGCGAGCTGCACATGGGGCACGCACTCCAGCTGGCACTCGCGGACACGCTGGTTCGGTGGCAGCGGATGCAAGGGAAGAACGTCCTCTTCCAGCCGGGCTACGACCACGCCGGCATCTCGACCCAGAACGCCGTCGAGAAGGATCTAGCTCGGGAAGGGAAGACGCGCCACGATCTCGGGCGCGAGGCGTTCGAGGCTCGGGTCTGGGAGTGGCTCCGCCTCTACGGGCGGACGATCATGAGCCAGTTTCGCCGCATGGGCGCCTCGCTCGACTACCGGCGCGAGCGCTTCACGATGGATGAGGACTACGTGCGCGCCGTCATGCACTTCTTCGTCCACCTCTACGCGAAGGGCTGGATCTACCGCGACAACCGGATCATCAACTGGTGCCCGTTCCACATGACCTCGCTCTCCGACCTCGAGCTCGTGCACCGCGACGTCGATGACGCACTCACGTACGTCCGCTATCCGCTCGCCGACGGGGAGGGGCACGTGACGATCGCGACCGCCCGCCCCGCGACGATCGTCGGCGATGTCGCCGTAGCCGTGCACCCCGAGGACGACCGCTATCGGGATCTCGTCGGGAAGGAGGTCGTCGTCCCGTACGTCGAGCGCCGTGTCCCGGTCATCGCGGACGAGCGGGTGGAAAGGGACTTCGGGACGGGCGCACTCAAGGTGACGCCAGGCCACGATCCGCTCGACTTCGCGATCGGGCGGGATCACAAGCTTCCCGAGCCGATGGTGATCGGACCCGACGGCCGCATGAGCGAGGAAGCGGGTGACCTGGCCGGGCTGACGCAGGAGGAGGCCGGCGAGCGGATCCTCGCGTGGATCCGTGAGCACGACCAGCTCGAGAACCGGGAGAGCTACCGCCATGCGGTCGCGCTCTGCGAGCGCTGCGAGACGCGGATCGAGCCGCTGATCTCGCTCCAGTGGTGGTGTGCAATGGACGACATCAAGAAGCCGGCGCTCGAGGCGCTGCGCGAGCGGCGCGTCCGGTACCACCCTGAGTCGCAGCACCGGTTCGCGATCGAGTCACTCGAGAACGCTCCCGACTGGAACCTTTCCCGGCAGCTCTGGTGGGGCCACCAGCTTCCAGTCTGGTACTGCCCGAACGGCCATATCACCGTCGCTGAGACCGACCCGGACGCCTGCGCCGAGTGCGGATCCACCGAGCTGACGCGCGAAACGGACGTCCTGGACACCTGGTTCTCGTCGGCCCTGTGGCCTTTTGCGACCCTCGGCTGGCCGGACCAGACACCCGACCTGGAGGTGTTCTATCCGGGCACGCTGAACACGACCGCGCGCGAGATCATCCGCCTCTGGGAGAACCGGATGATCTTCACCGGCATCGAGATGATGGGGGACATCCCGTTCGAGGACGTGATCATCCACTCGACGGTGCTCGCACCGGACGGGCGGCGGATGTCGAAGAGCCTCGGCACGGGCATCGACCCCGTCGAGGTGATCGACAAGTACGGGACCGACGCGACTCGCTACGGGCTCCTGAAGATGTCCTCGACTCAGGACGTTCGCTTCTCGTATGGTGTCATTGAGGAGGGGCGCAAGCTCACGAACAAGCTTTGGAACGCGTCTCGGCTGCTTCTGAGCGGAGACGTCGGTGACGTGGCGGCGCGGCCGAACGCGCTCGAGGAGCACTGGATCCTGGCCCGACTCGAGGCCGTACGGCGGGAGCTCGAGCAGAACTTGCAGGAGTTCAGCTTTGCCCCCGCGGTGGGGGCGCTTTACCGGCTGACGTTCGACGACTTCTGCGATTGGTACGCCGAGGCGATCAAACCGCAGCTCTACGCCGGCGACGCGGACACCCGCGCCACCGCTCTGGCGGCGCTCGAGCGGCTGCTGAAGCTCCTGCACCCTGTGATGCCTCACGTCACCGAGGAGATCTGGTCGTACCTCCCCTCGCGCCAGTCGCGCCTGATCGTGGCGCCATGGCCCTCGGCAGAGCCGATCGAGACGGCCGCCGGGCCTGATGCACTCGACCGCGTCCAGGCCGCCGCCGCCACCTATCGGAGAAGCGGAGCCGTGGTCGAGCTCGAAGGCGAGGAGCTCCGGATCTTCGAGGCGGTCGTGCGCCCACAGGGGGAGCCGAACGGAAATGCGGACGCCGAGATCGAGCGCCTCCGGAAAGAGGTCGCGCGCGCCGAAGGGATGCTCGGCAACGAGCGATTCGTCTCGAGCGCGCCCGCCGACGTCGTCGAGGGCGAGCGCGAGAAGCTCGCCCGCTACCGCCGTGAGCTCGATGCCCTCGGCGGCTGAGGCTTACCTTGAGTCACTGTCGCCCTGGCCCGAGGAGTTCGGCCTCGGCCGCATGCAGGAGCTGCTCGAACGCCTAGGGCATCCAGAGCGCCGCTACCCGGTCGTGCACATCGTCGGCACGAACGGGAAGTCGACCACGGCGAGCATGACCGAGGCGCTGCTCCGAGCCCAGGGGCTCCGCGTGGGCACGTACCTCTCCCCGCACGTCATCTCCTGGCGCGAGCGCATCCGGGTCGACGGAGGCGAGGGCGACCTGGACGCGTTCGTCGACGCGGTGCGTACTGTCGGAGTGGAGGACGCGACGCAGTTCGAGGTGTTGACCGCGGCCGCCCTCCACGGTTTCGCCGAGGCTGACGTCGACATCGCTGTGGTCGAGGCCGGGCTCGGGGGCCGACTCGACGCGACGAACGTCCTCGCGGCAAAAATCGTCGTCCTGACGAACATCGGGCTCGACCACGCCGAGCACCTCGGCTCGACCCGGGAGGAGATCGCCGCGGAGAAGCTCGCGGTCGTGACCGAGGGCGCGACCGTTGTGCTCGGGGAGGCCGAGTGGGAGCAGGCGGCGAAGGAGCGCGGCGCGGGGAACATCATTCTCGCGCGCGGGAACCTTGAGCTCGCCGTCGCTGCCGCGAGCGCCTTTGTCGGGAAACCCGTAGATCGCGGCGGCGCCGACTCGGCCGCGCTGCCGGGTAGGTTCGAAGTGATGGGATCGACCCCGTTCGAGATCTGGGACGGCGCCCACAACCCGGAGGGCGTTCGCTTCCTGCTCGAGCTGCTGCCGGAGCGTGACTACGTACTCGTCTGCTCGGTCGTCGGGGACAAGGACGTCGAGACGATGCTCGACCTGTTCTCCACCCGCGCTTCGCATCTGGTTGCCACGGTCTCCGGAAACCCGCGCGCGCTCCCGGCGGAGGAGCTCGGCGCCCGCGGCGCCGCATACTTTTCGAAGGTGGAAGTCGTCCCCGAGCCCACGCTCGCCCTCCAGCGCGCGCGCGAGCTTGCGGGTCCCGGCGGCGCCGTCCTCGCCGCCGGCTCGCTCTACCTCCTGGCCTCGCTGGCCGCCGTCCGATCGGGCTACGTACCATGGGATACGTTGGCGACCGGATAAGCGTCTACGCGCTGGCGGTGTTCGTGCTCGTCGCGATCGTCGCTCTCGCGTTTGGCGCAGGCTGGCTTGTAGGAAAGGTACTCCTGTGAACTGGATCGTCCTCGCGCAAACCACGACCTCCGAGGACGACGCCTTCGGCGGCGTCAAGGACTTCTTCGAATCCCCTGCCTGGTTCCTGATCCGGAACGTGGCGATCTTCTTCGTCGTCCTCTTCTGGCTTGCGTCCGCCTTCTGGGTCTACAAGGACGCACGCAGGCGGATCGAGGACAACGTGCTCCTGTCGACCGCCGTCGCCCTGGGCATCGTCCTGCCCTTTCTCGGGGCGCTTCTCTACATGCTCTTCCGGCCGCCCGAGTACATCGAGGACGTCCGCGAGCGCGAGCTCGAGATTAAGGCGATGGAGGAGAGCCTGGACGGCAGCGAGCGCTGCCCGGTGTGCCGGGCGGAGGTGGACGACTCGTTCCTCATCTGCCCTGTGTGCACGACGAAGCTGAAGCAGGCGTGTCGCCGCTGCAAGGCGCCGCTCGAGCCGCTGTGGCAGGTCTGCCCCTACTGCGAGACCCCGGTCGAGACTCCGAGAATCGTCGGGAATCTCTAGCCTTCGCCGCCGGATGGCGGAGCGCACCCTCGTTCTCGTGAAGCCGGACGCTGTTCTGCGGCGGCTCGCCGGCGACATCCTCGCGCGCTTCGAGCGGCGAGGCCTCGACGTGATCGCCGCGAAGCTCGTTCTGATCGACGCGGCGCTGGCGGAGGAGCACTACGCGGAGCACCGCGAGAAGCCGTTCTTCGGCGAGCTGGTCGAGTTCATCACGTCGGCTCCTACCCTCGCGCTCGTGCTGGAGGGGGAGTCCGCGATCAAGGTGGTCCGTTCGACGATGGGCGCAACGAACCCGGTCGACTCGGCTCCCGGGACGATCCGCGGCGACCTGGCGCTCGCGATGCCGAACAACCTCGTGCACGGCTCGGACTCTCCCGAGTCGGCCGAGCGGGAGATCCAGCTCTGGTTCTCGGACGATGAGCTCGTCTGACCTGACGGGTCAGGCTCGCACCAACCGCGAGTTCTGGGACCGGCAGGCGGACGAGTACCAGGCCGAGCACGGGGAGCACATCGGCCAACCCGAGCCGAGGTGGGGCCTGTGGCAGATCCCGGAAAGCGAGCTCCGGATCCTCGGCGACGTGGCAGGCAAGGACGTGCTCGAGCTCGGATGCGGTGCCGCCCAGTGGTCGATCCTGCTCGCCCAGCAGGGCGCCCGCCTGGTCGCCCTCGACAACTCCGAGCGGCAGCTCGAGCACGCCCGGACCGCGATGGCGGCGGCGGGCGTCGAGTTCGCGCTCGTCCACGCGAGCGCCGAGTCCGTTCCGCTACCGGACGCGAGCTTCGACATTGTTTTTGCGGACCACGGTGCCAACCGCTTCGCCGACCCGCTCCTCTGGGTCCCGGAGGTCAGCCGCCTGCTTCGGCCCGGCGGGAGCGCCGCCTTCAGCGGCGGCACGCCATTCGAATGGATCGGCTGGAACCCGGAGACCGACACGTGGGACGACCGGCTCCACCGTCCGTACTTCGACATTCACCGGTGGGAGACGCCCGAGGGCTCGGTCGAGTTCGAGCTTCCGTACGGCGAGTGGATCCGGCTCTTTCGCCGGAACGGGCTCGAGGTCGAGGAGCTTCGCGAGGTCCAGGCCCTGGAAGGAGCGTTGACGACGTACCGGACGGAGGAGGAAAACGCCTGGGCTCGACGCTGGCCGATGGAACAGATCTGGAAGGTCCGGAAGGCATGACGCTCTCCGAGCACGCGCAGTCAAACCGGGAGGTCTGGGCCAAGAACGCGGCCGAGTTCCGCGAGCCGGGCCAGCGCAACTGGGCCCAGCCCGACATCACCTGGGGCATCTGGCATCTGCCCGAGTCGGAGATCGGGGCGCTCCCGGTGCTCGAGGGCAAGGACGTGGTCGAGCTCGGCTGCGGCACCGCGTACATCTCTTCCTGGCTCGCGCGGCGCGGAGCGAACGTGGTCGGCGTCGACCTGAGCCCGGAGCAGCTCGCCACCGCACGTGAGCTCCAAGCGGAGCACGAGGTCGAGTTCCCGCTGATCGAGGCCAGTGCCGAGGACGTCCCTCTCCCCGCGGAGAGCTTCGACCTGGTCGTCTCGGAGTACGGGGCCTCGATCTGGGCGGATCCCTACCTCTGGATCCCGGAGGCTGCCCGTCTCCTCCGCCCGGGCGGCGAGCTCGTGTTCCTGACGAACGGGCTGATCCTGGAGCTCGCCTGGTCGGTGGAGAGCGACGGCGTCGGCGAGACCCTCGTCTACGACTACTTCGGGTTCCACCGGCTCGAGGATCCGAATGACGGCTCCATCGTCTTCCAGCTTCCCTATGGCGACTGGATCCGTCTCTTTCGGGCGAACGGCCTCGTGGTGGAGGATCTGATCGAGCTCCGGCCGCCCGAGGGCGCCGACTCGGGACGCTGGGGCTTCGTGACGAACGAGTGGGCGCGGAAATGGCCCGCCGAGGAGATCTGGAAAGCCCGCAAGCGCGCGTAGATGTGACCCGTGTCCGTTCCGCCGGCACCGCCAATTCTCCTCGCATCGACGTCGCCGCAGCGGCGCGCGATCCTCGCCCAGCTCGGCATCCCCTTCGACGTCGTCCCTCCCCGGTACGTGGAACGTGAGGACCTCGAAACGAAGCCGGAGGACCTGGTCAGATTGCATGCGCTGGGGAAGGCTCGCTCGGTCGCGGGCGAGGCGGAAGACAGGCCGGTACTCGGAGTCGACACGACCGTGGTTTGCGGCGATCGCGTGTTCGGAAAGCCGGTCGGGCCGGAGGAGGCCGTCGAGATGCTCGAGGCGCTGGCGGGGAAGACGCACGAGGTCGTCTCGGGCCTCTGTCTCCTGACGCCGGGCTGGGAGCTCGTCGAGCACGCCGTCACACGCGTCGGCTTCCGAGAGCTGACCGCCCGCGACCTGGCCGCGTACGTCGAGGTGGGGGAGTGGGAAGGGCGTGCGGGCGCGTATGCGATCCAGGGAGTCGGCGCCTCGCTCGTCGATCGGATCGAGGGCGACTACCTGAACGTGGTCGGACTGCCAGCGTCCCTTCTCGTGGGCATCCTCGCCGAAAGCTTTCCCGGCGTCTACGGCTTCGGGTAGTTCGGTCGTGCCGTTTTCCAGGGGTTTCCAGTCCTGGCTAGTAGACTCATTAGCGGGATGAGTCTCTGGGGATACCTAAGCGGCCTAGGCGGCCGAGAAATCGCCGTGGATCTGGGCACGGCCAACACGCTCGTCTACGTGCGCGGACGCGGCATCGTTCTCTCGGAACCGTCAGTGGTCGCGATCGACCAGCGCACGGGCGAAGTGCACGCGGTCGGCGTCGAGGCGAAGCGGATGCTAGGGCGCACTCCGGGCACCATCTCGGCGATCCGCCCGCTGAAGGACGGCGTCATCGCCGACTTCGACGTGACCGAGCAGATGCTCCGCCACTTCATCCAGAAGGTGCACCACAACCGGTTCGCCCACCCTCGTGTCGTGGTCTGTGTGCCCTCCGGTGTCACCGGCGTCGAAAAGCGCGCGGTCGAAGAGGCGACGCTCTCCGCCGGGGCCCGCCAGGCCTACCTCATCGAGGAGCCGATGGCCGCCGCGATCGGCGCGGGCCTCCCGGTCTCCGAGCCGACCGGGAACATGATCGTGGACATCGGCGGCGGGACGACCGAGGTGGCGGTCATCTCTCTCGGCGGCATTGTCGTGTCGCAGTCGATCCGCGTCGGCGGCGACGAGATGGACGAGGCGATCATGAGCCACATCAAGAAGGAGTACAAGCTCCTGATCGGCCAGCAGACGGCCGAGGAGCTGAAGCTCGAGATCGGCTCCGCCTGGGATCTTCGCGAGGAAGTCCGGGCCGAGGTGCGAGGGCGCGACATGCTGACCGGCCTCCCGAAGACGATTGTGATCACGTCCGAAGAGGTGCGGCGCGCGCTGGACGAGCCCGTCACCCAGATCCTCGACGCGATCAAGTCGACGCTCGACAAGACACCGCCCGAGCTCGCCGCGGACATCATGGATCGCGGCATCGTGCTCGCCGGCGGCGGCGCGCTCCTTTCGGGGCTCGACATGCGGCTTCGCGAGGAGACGATGATGCCCGTCCATCTGGCCGAGTCGCCGCTCACATGCGTGGCCGTCGGGTCGGGTCGCAGCCTCGAGGAGTTCGAGGCGATCCATCGCTCAGCCAAGGCACGGCAACGAAATGGCAGGCGCCGGTATTAGCTCTATCGACCGGGTTTCTCTCTAGACTTAGACGTCCGTGCCTCGGCAACGCACAGCACGGCTCCCCGTCCTGAGCTCCTCCGTTCCGCGTCCTGAGGCCAACCGCTCCCGCAGCGGTGGTCCATTTCGCGCGCGGCTGGTCGCGGTGGCCCTCGTCCTCGTCTCACTGGCCCTGATCACGGTCTACTTCAGGGAATCCTCCGAAGGGACGCTTCACAGCGCTCAGCGCATCGGGGTCAGCATCCTGACGCCGTTCGAGGTGGCAGGCGAACGCGTCTCGCGTCCGTTCCGGGACGCCTACGGGTGGTGCGCCGACCTGATCGGCGCCAAGTCTGACAACGAGCGGCTCCGCGAGGAAGTGGAAGCGCTCCGGAAGCAGGTGATCCAGAACGAGACCGCGGCCGAGGAGAACAAGCGCCTGCAGGCAATGCTCGACTACGTCGGCGGCGCCCGGTTCCCGGAAGGCTTCACGGCCGTCCCGACGCAGGTGATCCAGAAGCCGCCCAACCCTTATGCACAGCAGATCCTCGTCCACGCGGGCACGGACAACGGCGTCAAGCTCTACGACCCGGTCGTGACCCAGGGAGGGCTCGTCGGGATCGTGACGGACGTGACCTCCGGGACCGCTCAGGTCCGACTTCTCACCGACCAGGCGAGCGCCGTCTCCGCTGAGGTTCTCGGGACGAGCGCGTCGGGGATCGTCGCGCGTGGCCCGAGCGATAGCTCGACGCTCGTTCTGAACCGCGTTCCCAAGGACGAGGTGGTGACCGAGGGCGACCTGGTGATCACCTCCGGATGGCAGAGCGGGCCGCTCACATCCCTCTATCCCAAGGGGATCCCGATCGGCAAGGTGAGCGGTGTCAGCAGGCGTGACGTCGACCTCTACACGCGCATCCAGGTGACCCCACTCGTGGACTTCGGCTCCCTCGACGACGTGATCGTCCTGACCGGCGGCGACACGAAGAGGCCGTGACCACACCCGACGTGCTCAAGGCGCCGGGGCTCGTGCTCCTCGCCGCTCTCCTCCAGGTTTCCGTCCTCTGGACGGTCGAGGTGTCGAACGGCCACCCAGATCTCCTGCTCGTCCTCGTCGTCGTCCTGGCACTCGTCCGGGGTCCGATGACCGGAGCCGTGGCCGGCTTCGCGGCCGGGCTCTTCCTCGACGTGGCCACGTTTTCGACGCTCGGCATCTCCTCGCTTCTGCTGACGCTGGCCGGCTACTGGTCAGGACGTCTGGGCTCCATCATGAGCAAGTCGTCGCCGCATCCGCCGCTGATCGCCGTCGGCCTCGCCACCGTTGCGGTCGCGCTCGGCTCCGCCTTCCTCCACTTCGTTCTCGGCTCGACCATCGGGGCGTCTGAGCTGCTCGGGCGCGTTCTCTTGCCCACACTCGTGCTGAACCTCCTCCTCGCGTATCCGGTCCACCGGCTCGTCTGCAGGCTTTTCCCGCGGATACCCCGGACGGCCAGGGAGGTGATCGTCACTGGCTAGCCTCCCCGAGTTCCTACCGCGGGATCCGCGCGTCTCCGAGCCGTATCGCGTCTCTCCCCAGATGGCGATCCGGATCGCCATCCTCGGGGTCTTCGCGATCGCGCTCTTCTGCGCGCTTTTCTTCCGGCTCTGGGCGCTCCAGGTGATCTCGGGAGATCGCTACCTGCAGGATGCCCGGAACAACCAGGTGCGGACGTTCCGCGTCGAGGCGCCTCGCGGCACCATCCTTGACAGGGACGGCACCGTGCTCGTCTCCAACCAGCCGGGCACCCAGGTCCAGATCTGGCCGGCTGCTTTCAAGGAACTTCGGACGAGCGAGCGCGATGCCGAGATCGTGGAGCTGGCAAGCCTCCTGCGGTTGAAGCCCAAGGACATTCGCAAGGAGCTTCGTAGTCATGCCGACGACCCGCTGACGCCGGTGACGATCAAGACGAGCGTCAAGGACGACAAGGTGAATTACCTCTACGAGCACCAGGCGGACTTCCCTGGGGTCGAGATTCAGCCCGTTCAGCTTCGAAGCTACGAGGCCGGCAAAATGGCGCCCCAGCTCCTCGGATACGTCAGCGAGATCACCGGCGAGCAGCTCGAGAGCCGTGCGAAAGACGGATACGCGGCTGGAGACCGGATCGGGCAGACGGGGCTCGAGGCGACCTACGACCGCTACATGCGCGGGCTCGCCGGGGAGGGGCAGGTCCGGGTGGACGCACTGGGTCGTGTGACGAGCGACCGCGAGTACAGCCAGCTGCCGCAGCCCGGCTACTCGGTGCGGCTCACGATCGACGCCGAGCTCCAACGGGCTGCCGAGGACGCCCTCGACTACGGGATCCGCCTGGCGATCGAGAACGACGAGTTCTATGCCGACGGCGGCGCGATCGTCGCGATGGATCCGTCGGACGGGGCCATCCTTGCCATGGCATCGAACCCGACGTACGACCCGAAGACGTTCGTCGGCAACGTGTCGCAGAAGGAGCTCAACGAGCTCCGCGCGCCGGAAGCGAACCTGCCGCAGCTGAACCGGGCCGTCAGCGGCATCTATCCGCCGGGATCGACGTTCAAGCCCGTCACGGCCCTCGCAGCCCTCCAGGAAAAGATGCTCGACCCGTACGAGCCGATCCAGTGCGATCCCTCGATCACGGTCGACGGCCAGAAGTTCGTCAACTGGGACCCGTACACCAACATGGCGATGAACCTGGCGCCCGCGCTCGAGCGGTCGTGCGACACGTACTTCTACCGCGTGGGGCTCCGTTTCTACGAGCGCAAGGACTCCCCCCTCCAGAAGTGGGCGCGCCGGATGGGCTTCGGGTCACTGACGGGAATCGACGTCGGGCCCGAAGAGGAGGGCCTCATGCCGACCCCGGCCTGGCGCCGCCGTCACTTCAAGACCGAGATCGACAAGATCTGGACCTCGGGCGACTCGGTACAGCTGGCAATCGGGCAGGGCGATCTCCTGACGACGCCGCTGCAGATGACGCGCTTCTACGCGCTCCTTGCAAACGGCGGCAAGCTGGTCGAGCCGCATCTCGTCAGCCGGATCGAAGAGCCGAAAGCGGACGAACAGGCTCCCGTCATCGTCCGGCCGATCCGGCCCAAGCCGCCTCGCGACCTGAACCTCGACCCCAACGCGCTCCGGATCGTGCAAGAGGGCCTCTTCGACGCGACGCATGGAACGAACGGGACCTCTCAGAGCATCTTCGGGCCCTTCGCCGTCGACATCGCCGGCAAGACGGGGACGGCCGAGAAGTTCCAGAAACTGCCCGGTTATGGGAGCGTCGGCGGAAGATTGCTCGACCAGTCCTGGTGGTGCGGTTATGGGCCGACCGAGAAACCGACGATCGCCGTCTGCGCTCTGATCGAGAACGGTGGCCACGGCGGCACCGCGGCTGCTCCCGCGGCCATGAAGCTGCTCGCGAAGTACTTCGATGTCCCCGAGACGCCGGTGGTTCCGGTGAACTCGGACTGATGGCCACCCGCGTAATCCAGGGCCACGCTCGCTCTCAGCCCGGTGAAGTCGCGAGCTTCATTCGCCATCTCGACTACTTGCTCTTCGCGGCCGTCGGCGGCCTCGTGGCCTACGGGCTCTGGGTGCTCTCGGCCGTGACCCGGAACGACATCACCGGAGACCCGGACTACTACGTCGTCCGGCAGGGGATCAACGTCGGCCTTGGAGTCGTCGCGCTCGTCGCGCTCACGGCCGTCAACCCGGACGTGTATCGCCGCTTCAGGCGTCCGCTCTACGGCCTCCTCATCCTGCTGCTCGCGATCGTTTTCGTTGCCGACGCCGTGCGCGGCTCGCAGCGCTGGATCGACATCGGTTTCTTCCGCTTCCAACCATCCGAGCTCGGGAAGCTGATCCTCATCGTCTGCATCGCCGGGTTCCTCGCGGACCGCTCGCGCCGGCTCGACGAGTGGAGGACCGTGCTGTTCGCAGTCGGTCTCGGAGCCCTGGCGGCGTTCCTCGTCTTCATCGAGCCCGACTTCGGTACCGCGCTCATGTATGTCGGCGCTCTCGCAGCCGCGCTCTTCATCGCGGGCGTTCCCTGGTCACGGCTTGCGGCGCTCGGTCTGACCGCCGGCACGGCCGCGATCACACTGCTCTGGGTCTTCCCCTCGAGCGGCGTCGACATCTTGAAGCCGTACCAGGTGCAGCGCCTGACCGGCTTCCTGAATCCGGACCTCGATCCGAGCGGAACGACCTACAACGCGACCCAGTCCATCACAGCCGTCGGCTCGGGTGGCCTCGACGGACGGGGCGTCGCGGGCGCCACGCAGACCAACCTGAACTACCTGCCCGAGCACGCGACGGACTTCATCTTCTCCTCGCTCGCCGAGCAGCGTGGTTTTCTCGGCGCCTCGATTCTGCTCCTCCTCTACGCCCTCATCGTCTGGCGTGGGATCAAGATCATCGCGGTCGCTCCGAGCCTCTTCACGGCCGTTGTGGCCGCGTCGATCGTCGTCGTCCTCGTCACCCAGATCTTCGTGAACGTCGGCATGACGATCGGCATCGCCCCCGTGACGGGAATCCCGCTTCCGTTCGTCAGCTACGGCGGCAGCTCGATGCTCGTGAGCATGATGATGGTCGGCCTCCTGCAGGCGATCCACGTGCGCGGACGCCTGGCCGGACGTTCGTAGAACTTCATGCGGACCCTGCCCGTCAAGCCACTGGCGATCCTGGGGATCGTGCGCGAGGTCAAGGCTGCCGCCGAGAACCTGAGACCGATCCTGCTGGCCGGCGCGGAGAGTCCAGTCCGAGAGCTGGCTGAAGTCCTCGGAGAAGGCGGCGACGAATCCGCGCTCCGCGAGCTTCGTGGGCGCGCCCCGAGCGCCACCGACCTGGACGAAGCCTCACTCCTCGTCTACGCGATCCAGGGTGGCGCCGCCAGCGGTCACGACGAGCAAGTGCTTCGGCTTGCGTCGCGGAAGAGCGTTCCGGCGCTCGTCATCCTGGTCGGGCGCGGAACCGAGGACATTCCGGACATCCCGTACGTGCTCGCGACGGACGTGATGTCCGTTCGGGCAGGGGAGCCTTTGCCCGTCGAAGCGACGATCGAGCGAATCGCGGCGCGGGCCGGAGACAAGAGCTATGCGCTTGCCGCGAAGCTGCCCAGGATCCGTGCAGCCGTTTGTGACGAGATCGTCAGGAGCTTCTCGAAGCAAAACGGGATCCTGGGAGCCGCGATCTTCATCCCCGGCGCGGATCTGCCCGCGCTGACGCTGAACCAGATGCGCATGGTTTTCCGAATCGCCGGCGCCTACGGGGCGGACATCGACCGTGAGCGCGGCATCGAGCTGCTCGGCGTCCTGGGTGCCGGCCTGGGCTTCCGGGCGGTGGCGCGCGAGCTCGTGGGCGTGGTGCCAGGCTTCGGCTGGGCACTCAAGGGATCCATTGCCTATGCAGGAACGCGCGCGCTCGGAGAGGCTGCGATCAGATACTTCGAAGCCGGTGGCATCGGCACGATTGTGGGGTCCGTCCGGTCCCGGTCCTAGCCTTCCGGGACATGACCGCACGCGACACGCGCGAGGCACTCGAAGTGCTCGCGATCGAGGAAGCGGACGCCTGGTTCGAGTACCTCGAGTCCACCCGCTGGCACGGAGCCTCGGGGCGCTACGACGAGGTCGAGCCCTGGGCGTGGGCACGCCTCCACCAACGGCTCCGCATGGTCGAAAGACGGCGGACGCACCTCCGCCCGGCGGCCGCGTAGGACCCCCACTGCTAGCCTGTAGTCATTGCGCAGGGAGGACCGAGTTCCAGTGACGAAGCGGGATCCCGTGCGCCGAGAGATATGAGCTTTGTGGCAGACACGTCAGTGACCCGCGCTTGCACGCACAGCGCCGGTCGCGGCGTGCGCCCGAAAGGAGAACTACGTGCCCTGGTTTCGACGCAAGAAGCGCGAGGAGGGAGCGCCCGCGGAGGCAGCCCCCGAAGCGCGAGCGGTTCTGGAGGAGACGCCTCCGCCGCAGCAAGATCCCGCCTCCGCAGAGGCTGAGGACAAGCCGGCCAGAAAGCGGCGCCGCGGCTCGCGAGGCGGTCGTGGTCGGAAGAAGACGCCCGTAGAGGGTGAGGCCGGCGCGGTCGCCGCTGCCGATGAAAAGCCTGCCGCCAAGCCAAGGCGGGCGCGCGAGAGCGAGAAGCCGGCGACTCGGGCCCGAAAGAAGCCCGATGACACAAGAAGGCGCCGGAAGACCCCGACGAAGCGTATCGACATCCCGGATGTAGAGAAGGAGATTTACGTCTCCGTCGAGGTTGGTGAGCAGCGCGTTGCGATCCTCGAAGAGGGCAAGGCGGCCGAGGTCTACCTCGAGCGCCGCGGGCGCCGGTCGATTGCCGGCAACGTCTACAAGGGCGTCATCGACAACGTGCTGCCGGGGATGGAGGCATCTTTCGTCGAGATCGGCCTGCCGAAGAACGGCTTTCTCTACGTCGACGAAATCGTCGTCCCGGAGCTCGAGGGGAAGCGGCATGGACGTCGCATCCAGGATCTCGTCCAGCGCGGCCAGGAAGTGCTCGTGCAGGCAGTCAAGGACCCCATGGGAACAAAGGGCGCCCGGCTCACCACGGAGATCTCGCTACCGGGCCGGTTCCTCGTCTACACCCCCTTCGGGGACGGGATCGGCATCTCCCGGCGACTCGAGGATGCCGAGCGGGATCGCCTCAAGGCCATCTCCAAGACCCTTGACGTCGGCGACGGGGGCATCATCGTGCGGACTGCCGCCGAGGGCGCCACGCAGGAGGAGCTCGAGGGTGACCTCGCATTCCTGCGGAAGCTCTGGGGCACGATTCTCGCGCGGGCGGAGAGCACGAAGGCCCCGGCGCTCGTCTACCAGGAGGCCGAGCTGCCTCTTCGGATCATCCGCGACCTCTTCAACCGCGAGGTCGTGCGGGTCGTCGTCGACCACGAGCGCACCTACCGGCGCATCGTCGGCTACCTGAAGCGGACATCGCCCCAGCTCACCGAGAAGGTGGAGCTCTACGCCGGCAAGCAGCCGCTCATGGAAAAGACAGGGGTGGAGGAAGCGGTTCGGTCCACGCTCAACCGGCGGGTCGACCTGCCTTCCGGCGGCTACCTGATCTTCGACTACGCCGAGGCGTTCACGGTCATCGACGTCAACACGGGCCGCTTCGTCGGCGCGCGCGGAAAGGCGAGCGGCGCCCGGCTCGAGGACACGATCACGAAGAACAACCTCGAGGCCGTCGCCGAGGTCGTTCGCCAGCTGCGGCTGCGCGACATCGGCGGCATCATCGTCATCGACTTCATCGACATGGCGAACCCGAAAAACCGGGAGCTTGTCGAAGAAGCGCTGAAGCGGGAGCTCGAGCGCGACCGGACGAAGACCTACGTCGTCGAGATCTCCCCGCTCGGACTCGTCGAGATGACGCGCCAGAACGTGACCGACGGACCGCGGGAGATACTCACCATCGCCTGCCCGACCTGTGCCGGGGACGGGATCGTCGTCTCGGACGAGACGCAGGCAATCGATGTCGAGAGAAGGCTCCGGAGCCTGGTGCGAAGCTCGCGGAGCCAGGCGTTCCGGATCGAGCTGAACCCCCACGTGGCCGCGATCCTGATCGGGCCCGGCGGTTCGCGGCTCGACGATCTCGAACAGGAGCTCGGGCGGCGCTTCGTGGTCGAAACGAAGGACGGAGCTCCGGCGGATCACTTCGAGGTCGTGGCCCGCGGGCCGGCGGCTCGCGCCGAGCTGAAGGGCACCCCGGTAACGAAGGGCCAGGAGCTCGAGATCGCCATCGTCGAACGTGACAGCCACTTCGACGACGCAGGCATTGGCCGACTCGACAAGTACCCGATCTCGGTCGCAGGCGCTGCGAGCCAGGTTGGCAAGAAGGTGAAGGCTCGGATCGAGCGTACGACCAACACGGTCGCCTACGGCGTGCTCGCCGACGCGGTCGAGCCGGAGCGGCCAGTCGACCCGGAGACCGAGCTCGAGGAGCTCGAGGCGGCCGGCGAGCCGATTCTGGCGAAGCCGAAGGCGAATGCGAAGGCACTCGAGCCGGAGGCCGAGCCGGTAGGCCCGGAGTCGACGCCTGTCGCCGAGAGCTCGGAGCCAGAGGCGGTGTCGGAGGTTCCTGCGAGGGCGCAACCGGTCAGCGAGCAGAGCTCACCTTCCCAGCTCGAGGTCGGCCACGAGTTCAACCTGACAATCGAGGACTCGCTCGGGGAGTCGGCCGGGATCGGGCGGGCCGGCAGTAGGCGCATCACCGTGGCCGGTGCCGCGACCAGGGTCGGCGAGACGCTTCCGATCCGGATCGACGAGGTGACCACCCGAGCCGTCCGCGCATCCATCAATGGGGACGCAGTCAAGCCGCCGGTCGCGGCCGAGCCGGTCGCCGAGATCACCCCGGCCGCCGAGACAGGCGACGCCGCTCCGGCGACGGGCGAGGACGGCGAGCCGAAGCCGAAGAAGCGCACGCGCCGAGGGAGCCGCGGCGGTCGCGGCCGCAAGAAGAAGCCGCCGGCCGTCTCCGGGGCAGAGGATGCAGTTGCAACCAACGGCGACGAGCCGATCGCGACCGCCGACGTGGGCGAGAGCTCTGCCGAGGAGGCTGACGCCGTCGCCGCCGAGGAGCCGTCCGACAACGGCGAGAAGCCGAAGAAGAAGACGCGCCGAGGCTCTCGCGGGGGCCGGAACAGGCGGAAGAAGCCGCTCGCGGCGGACGGTGCGGTAGAGCCGATCCCGTCCGTTGCCGGTGAGGAGGAGAGTGGCTAGACTGTCCGCCGAAGCGGGCGCTCGCCCGCTCGTTTTTCTTTGCGGCGAACCGACATGACCTACGCGATCATCTCACTCGGCGGCAAGCAGTACCGCGTCCGCGAAGGCGAGTATCTCCTCGTCGAGCGCCTCCCGTACGAGGAGGGTAAGACGTTCAACCCGGACATCCTGATGGTCGGGGGAGACGGGGACACGTTGCTCGGCAAGGACGAGCTGAAGGGGCAGCAGGTGACGGCCCTGGTGGCAGCGCACGTGCTCGGGAAGAAGGTGATCGTCGGCAAGCATCGCCAGCGAACCGGCTACCGGCGCCGGAACGGCCACCGCAGCAGGCTCTCGCGAATCGAGATCCAGTCGATCGGCAAGCAGGCCGCCCGCTCGACGACGAAGAAGGCACCGGCGAAAAAGACCGAGACGGAGAAGAAGTAGATGGCTCACAAGAAGGGACTCGGCTCCTCCAAGAACGGCCGCGACTCCCAGTCGAAGCGACTTGGCGTCAAGCTCTACGACGGCCAGGAGGTCAAGGCCGGAATGATTGTCGTGCGCCAGCGCGGGACCCGCTTCAAGCCGGGCACCGGTACGGGCCTCGGGCGAGACCACACGATCTTTGCGACGCGGGACGGCAAAGTGTCGTTCCACTCGGGCGGCACCGGCCGCTACGTCTCGATCGTCGAGTAGCCCACCGTGTTTCGTGACCGCGCCCGGATCGAGGTCCGGGGAGGACGCGGAGGCGACGGCTCCCTCAGCTTTCGGCGTGAGAAGTTCGTGCCGAAGGGCGGGCCCGACGGTGGCGACGGGGGCAAGGGCGGAGACGTAGCGATTGTCGTCGATCGTGATCTCCGCGATCTCGCGTCATTCCGCGGGAAGCAGCGGTTCGCGGGTGGGCGTGGCGTTCATGGCAAGGGTGCAAACAAGCATGGCGCCGACGGCGAGGACGTCGAGCTTCGGGTGCCGGTCGGGACGCAGGTGCTCGACGCGGACGGCGGGCTCCTCGTCGACCTGGCACACACGGGCGCGCGCGCCGTGGTGGCCCGAGGAGGCCTCGGCGGCGCCGGCAACCGCCGCTTCGCATCGCCGACGCACCAGACACCTCGCTTCGCCGAGGTCGGCCAGGCGGGCGAGGAGGCGGAGCTCGAGCTCAGGCTGAAGCTCCTGGCCGATGCTGCTCTCCTGGGATTCCCGAACGCCGGCAAGTCTTCGCTGCTGCGCCGGATTTCAAACGCCAAACCGAAAGTCGCCGACTATCCGTTCACGACGGTGGCCCCGGTGCTCGGCACCGTCGACTCGGCCGACGGCCGGCAGCTCACGGTCGCCGACGTGCCCGGTCTCATCGAGGGGGCAAGCGAGGGGACCGGACTCGGCCACGAGTTTCTCGCCCACCTGGAGCGCGCTCGCCTCTTCCTGCACGTGATCGACGTCCAGGAGGATCCGGAATCGCGGTTCGCCTCGATCGACGCCGAGCTGCGCGCCTACGGGGCCGGCCTCGCCGAGCGACCTCAGATCGTCGTTTTGAACAAGATCGACCTCGTCCCTGAGCCACCGGAGGTGGAGTTCGCCGACCCCCGCGTCCTGAGTGTGCTCCCGGTCTCGGCAGTCACCGGGGCTGGAATCGAGGAGCTTCGGCGCAGCCTCTTCGAACTGATCCCTGAGGACCGGACCGCCTCCGAGCCAGAGGCCGAGCTCGCCGATTTCCTCGTCTACCGACCGTCCCCACCGCGCCGGCGGCCCTACCGCATCTTCCGTGGCGACCGCGGCTTCCGGGTCGCCGGAGCCAAGGTTCCCGACGACGAGCTCCGCACCGCTCTGCGGGCGGCCGGAGCGCGACCCGGCGATCAGGTGGACCTCGGCGATTCGACCTTCGTCTACGAATGACCGTCGGGCTGCTCGGCGGCGCGTTCGATCCTCCTCACCTGGGGCATGTCGAGCTCGGCCGCGATGCGCTCTCTCGGTTCGATCTCGAGCAGCTCGTCGTCGTCGTGACCGGCCGCCCGCCGCACAAGCTGGTGGAGACGGGTGCGGAGACGCGACTGAGACTTGCGGAGGCGGCCTTCATCGCTCTCGACGGTGCGCAGGTGTCCCGCTGGGAGATCGATCGCGGCGAGCCCTCCTACACGTTCGACACGGTTCGCTGGGCGAAGGAGCGCTGGGGCGACGTGGCGTTCGTGGTGGGCGCCGACGAGTTTTGCGGCTTTCTAGACTGGAAGGATCCGGACGGAGTGGTGGAATACGCCCGTCTGCTCGTGGCCAGCCGTCCAGGCTTTCCGCAGGAGCGCCTGGACGAAGTGCTTGCCGGGCTCGCGCGGCCGGAGCGCGTGGAGTTCTTCGAAATCCAACCCCTGCCGATCTCCTCCCGAGAGATCCGGGCGCGCGTCGCGCAGGGCGAGCCGATCGACGAGCTGGTTCCGCCGGCCGTGGCCGAGCTGATCGAGGAACTTGGGCTCTATCGAGACATCTAAAAGACCGTGAGCAGGAGCCGGATCGTCGGACTTGCTCTGGTTCTCGCGCTGCTCTTCGCCGCCGGCGCAACGTGGGCGTGGTATCGACACGAAGATTCGGTCGAACAGGCCGTTCATGAGGAAATCGTGCGCGAGGGTCTAGAAGTCGATTGGGTTTCGTGCGACGCCGATCACACCTGGCGGCTCGGCGAGAAGCGTGTGACGTTCTACAAGTGCAAGCTGCACGGGGGCGAAGGGTCTACATGCACGGCCATGGTCGACGGCCGCTTCCTCACGCCGGAAGAGGCGCGAAAGATCCCGATCGGGGCTGGTCTTTGCAAGGACACGGGATAGAATCCGGGGACGAACGGCACGTGCGGTTCAGCCTCTGGCAGGATCTTGGCTGGGACCGCTCCAGAGCGGAAGCGGCGATCTCCGTCGACGAAGCCGAGGCGGGGCGACTCGCGTCGTTCCTTCGCGAGAGCGAGCCACCGCCGCAAGCGCGGCGGCGCGCCTCTCGCCTCCGCCGCCTTGGAACGCTACTCTGAGAACAGTCGAATCCAAGGAGCTCTTGAACCGCTGACGCCGCTCGAGCAAGCCATACGTATCGCAGACCTCGCCCAGGAGAAGCTGGCGAGGGACGTCGCGATCCTCGATATGCGGCCGGTCTGTGCCTACACCGACTACTTCGTCATCTGCACGGGGCAGAATCCGCGCCAGGCGAAGTCGATCTACGACGAGATCCACGGTCGCCTCAAGAAGGATGAGCAGGTGAGCCCGCGGCAAACTGCCGGTGTCCAGGAGGGCAAGTGGATCCTTGCCGACTACCTCGACGTGGTCGTGCACATCTTCACGCCGGAGGCACGCGAGTACTACCGGCTCGAAGAGCTCTGGGGCGACGTGCCGTCAGTCGAAGTCGCGGCTGCCCGCTAGGTCGATCAGTCAGAAGGAGGGCCCGAGGCCCTCGGTTCCCTCGCCGCCGAACCCCCCGGCAGACCAGATCACGATGATCACTGCCGTGACGATCGCAGCGAGGAGGAGCAGGCCACCGATGAACATGATCGACGGCACGGCCTGGCGCACCTGGCGCCGGTCGTTCGAGCTGAGATGCTCGCTGTTCACGCCCTCCGTGTGCCCTGCAGACGCTGAGGCCAAACGGAAGTCCGCTAAAGTTGGCGGTCGCGGGGCCATAGCTCAGTTGGGAGAGCGTCTGGCTGGCAGCCAGAAGGTCGCCGGTTCGAGCCCGGCTGGCTCCACTACCGATTCGAGTCCGGCCCGCGCTACCGCGCGTGCCATGACGACTCGAATCGGGTGTCCCGATTTGGGCGTCTGCCGCTAGTCCGCACCGGCCAAGCCGGGCGCGACGACGTTCGCGACGACGTTCCTACTCCACTACCTCGAACGTCAGTCGGCCTACGCGCTCCACTTCGCTCTCCACGTTGTCGCCTGCTTCTAGATAGCGGCCCGGCTCGCAGCCTTCCGGTGTCACTCCCGTTCCGCCCAGCTCGGGGTCCTGTCCCCAGCCGGTGCCTCCTGGCGTTCCGGTGGCAAGCACCGCACCTGGACGCAACGTCAGAAGTCGAGAGACGAACGAGATCAGCGAAGCGACGTCGAAGAGCATGTTCGCAGTCGTGTTCGACTGCCGGAGCCCTCCGCTCACCCGGGTGGTGAGTGCGAGGTTCCGGGGGTCGCCGACCTCGTCTGCCGTCGTGACCCAGGATGCGAGGCGGGTTGAGCCGTCGAAGTTCTTGCTCGTTCCGAGCGACAAGGTCGTGTGACCGTCCGCGGAGATCTTCACCTGCCGGTCGCGTGCAGTCAGATCGTTCAGCACGACGTAACCGAAGACGTGCTCGAGCGCATGGCCGGGATCCACGCGCCTCCCCGGCCGACCGATCACGACCCCGAGCTCGGTCTCGTAGTCGAGTTTCTCGGTTACGTCCCGTTCGATCCGGACTCGATCGTCAGGCGCGGCGATCGTCTGACCGGCCTTGAGGAAGAACTCCGGCTCGTCGACCTCGACCGGAGCCTTCTCGGCGAGATGATCGCGGTAGTTCTGCCCGGCGCAGAAGACGACGGGCGGGCGGAGCGGCGCGTCGAGCTTCACGTCGGCCAACGGGCGCCAGTCTCCGCGCGCGCCCATGAGGTCGATGGATCCCGCAATCGCGGCGTCAAGCCCGGGGACGTCCGTGACAAACGCGCGGTCGTCCTCGATGACCGCAGCCCACCGCTCGCCGCCGGCAACCACACTGGCGAGGCGCATCAGACCTTTCTCGCCTGGCGATGTCCTTCGTAGACGGCCTCGTACGTGCCTCGGGGGGCGGTCGCGTCGCCGACCATCTCGACGCTCAGACCCCGGTCCTTGACCAGTGAATAGAGGTGGTTCTCTGACGTTCTCGCCGTCACCATGACGAGCCAGTCTGCGTTGAGAACGAGCTCCGTCTCCTCGTCGTGCACGTTGTAGAGCGTCAGCTCGCCGCCATCGATCGACTTGACGAAGTGGCTGGTGACCATCTCGACGCCGGCCTTGTAGACCTTGGGGAGGATCCAGTCCAGGTAGACGTCGAGGATCGTGTCGAGGCCGATCATCGGCCAGCGCGTCACGATCTTCACCGAGTCGGTGCCGTTCTCCGCCAGGCCCACCGCACAGAGCGGGGCGATCACGCCACAGTCATCGTCGAGGACGACGACGTGCCCCGAGGGGTGCTCCTTTCCCGTGACCACGTCTTCCCAGCTGATGCACCTGCCGCTCTCGTGGCCTGGCAGCGGGTCTGCCGTCCAGCCCTGAAAGCCGTCGGTTCGATACTTCGAGCCGGTCGCCACCACCACGTGATCCGGCGCTTCCGCGGCGAGGACGTCTCCCAGGTTCTCAGCAGTGACCGGCGTGGACGTCCGGATCTCTGCACCGTTCTTCCGCGCCTGCGCCTCGAGCCAGGTCGCGATTCGGCCGAACTCGTCCCGGCTCGGGAGGAGCGACTGGAGGCGCACGTGCCCGCCCAGCTCAGCCTCCTGCTCGAGCACGACGACGTCGTGCCCTCGCGCCGCGCTCACGCGCGCGAACTCGAGCCCCGCCGGCCCGCCTCCGATCACCAGGACCTTCTTCGGCGTCGCGACGGTTGTCAGCGTTCCGCTCCCCCAGGTCGCCTCCCGTCCGATCTCCGGGTTGTAGACGCACTGGACGCGGGCACCGCGACTGACGCTCTTCCAGCAGAAGTTGGCCGCCACGCACCTCCGGATGTCCTCCTCGCGCCCTTCCTCCGCCTTGCGAGCCCAGTCGGCGTCGGCGAAGAGTTGTCGTGCCAGGCAAATCGCGTCCGCATCCCCGCTCTCGAGCAGCATCTCCGCAACGTCCGGCGTGGTGATCCTTCCCACCAGGAGGACGGGCTTCGACGAGACGTCCTTGATGCCGCGGGCGTACCCGCGCTCCCAGCCCGCCTCGAACTCCATCGGCGTGTGGATGAACGCGTGGTGGACGCCGGCCGACACGTTGACGTAGTCGACCTCCGTCTGTTGCTCGAGGTCCCGGACGATCTGCTTCACGTCTTCGAGCTCGAGATCACCGGGCCAGAACGACGTCGAGTTGATCCGGTAGCCGACGAAGACATCCTCTGAAACAGCCTGCCGCATCCGCTTCAACGCCTCGACCGGGAAGCGCAGCCGGTTCTCGTACGAGCCGCCCCACCGGTCGGTGCGCTTGTTGTAGAGGGGGGAGAGGAACTGCCACGGCAGGTATCCGTGGCTCAGGTGGAACTCCACGCCGTCCAGGCCTGCCGCTTCGGCCCTGGCCGCCGCGCTTCCGTAGGCGGCGAGGAGCTCTTCGATCTCTTCCTCGTCCAGCTCCTTCGGGATCGACCCGGCCGGAAACTCACCGAGCGGGACCTGGCTGGGGGAAACCGTGTACCACGTTGCGTCAGGGTCGTAGGAAGGCTCCTGTTTGAACGTGGGGAAGCCGCGGACGCCCGAGTGCCAGAGCTGGATCGCCAGCTTGCAACCGTGCTCGTGACAGACGTCGGCGATCTTGGAGAGTGGCTCGATCTGTCGATCGTCGAAGAGCTGCGGCATGAGCAGCGGCGCCATGATCGAGCTCGGGTGGACATGCGTGGCGCCGATGATGATCAGGCCGACGCCGCCTTTGGCACGCTCGGCGTAGTAGGCGGTCGCCATGTCCGTGAACAGGCCGTTCCAGGGGTCCGAAACCCAGCTCGGACAGGTCGGTGGAAAGACGACCCGGTTCTTGATCGTCGTCTTGCCGATCTGCCACTCGGAGAACAGGCGGGGGTACGCCGTCATTGCTCCTCCCGACTCGCGTGAGTTTGTCGACGTCGCTTCGGCGCCAGCCTAGGAGGCTCGCCGCTGCCCGGTCAAGCGCTCATACAGAGGTTCCGCGCAGCCTGGCTGTGGGTAGATGGCTCGCATGGCCGAAGCCGAGAAGCAGACACGACCGCCCGGGGAGGACGAGCCGACCGACCCCGATCTGCCGCAGGACCCAGGCATCCCGGGCCCGAAGGTCGAGGAGGAGCAGGAGCTCGAACGGGAGCAGCCGCCTGGTCCTGGCTTCCCGGGCCCCGCTCGCGAGCCGTGAGAGCCGATCCGGTAAAGTTGGACAGGTGATTCGTGGACTTAGCGATCCAACGGGGGACTAGCGGGCGACAGCGCCCGCCCATGTTCCCCTGGCCTCTCGTACGAGAGGCTTTTTTGTTCCAGGAGCTTTTCTAGGAGCGCGATGGAGCGGTACGAGCCGGAGCAGGTCGAGCAGAAATGGCAGGCGGTTTGGGAGCGGGAGCAAGCGTTCCTGGTCCCGAATCCGACCCTGCCGATCAAGCCCGAGGACGCGGACAAGTCGTACGTCCTCGAAATGCTGCCCTACCCCTCGGGCGAGCTGCATATGGGCCACGTCCTGAACTACACGCTCGGCGACGTGGTCACGCACGTGCGTCGCCGCCGCGGGTTCAACGTGCTGCGGCCGATGGGCTACGACGCCTTCGGCCTGCCTGCCGAGAACGCGGCGATCCGTGAAGGCGGGCACCCGCGACTGATCACCGAGCGGAACATCGCTGCGATCCGCGAGCAGATGAAGCGCATGGGGTGGGCAGTCGACTGGTCCCGCGAAGTCTCGACGGCCGACCCGCGCTACTACCGCTGGACGCAGTGGCTCTTCCTGCGCTTCCTGGAGCGCGGGCTCGCGTACCGCAAGGAGGCGCTGGTCAAGTGGTGCCCGAACGACCAGACCGTGCTCGCGAACGAGCAGGTGATCGACGGCCGCTGCGAGCGGTGTGGGGCGGAGGTGGAGGCGAAGAGCCTCGAGCAATGGTTCTTCCGCATCACGGCCTACGCGGACGCCCTTCTCGACGAGATGGATCTGCTCGAATCCTGGCCCGAGCGGGTCCTCACGATGCAGCGAAACTGGATCGGCCGCTCCGAGGGCGCCGAGGCGATCTTCCGGATCGACGAGCTCGACATCGACCTGCCGGTCTTCACCACCCGGCCGGACACGCTCTTCGGTGCCACGTTCTTCGTGCTCGCACCCGAGCACCCGCTCGTTTCCCGGCTGGTCGAGGGCACCGAATACGAGGAGGCCGCCTTCGACTACGTGCGCCATACAGCCGCACGCTCGGCGGTCGAGCGGGCTGACCCTGAGCGTGAGAAGACGGGCGTCTTCACCGGCCGCTACGTGACGAACCCGGTGAACGGCGAGCAGATTCCGGTGTGGGTCGCGGACTACGTCCTCATGGACTACGGAACGGGCGCGATCATGGCTGTCCCGGCTCATGACGAGCGCGACTACGCGTTCGCGGAGAAGTTCGGGCTCCCGATCCGCACGGTGGTCGCCCCGGCGGAAGGCGAGCCGGCGGCGGCGGGCGCGTTCGTCGAGCACACCGAGGGCGAGCGGCTCGTCGACTCTGGCGCGTTCACCGGGATGACGAGCCCGGAGGCGAAGAAGGCGATCATCGAGTGGCTCGAGGCCAACCACCTGGGCCGCCCTGCTGTCGGCTATCGGCTCCGCGACTGGCTCCTTTCGCGCCAGCGCTACTGGGGTGCGCCGATTCCGGTCGTCTACTGCGAGAACGACTGCGGCATCGTCCCGGTCCCGGACGAGGACCTGCCGGTGCTCCTACCGGAGGTCGACGACTACGTCCCGAAGGGGCGCTCGCCGCTCGCAGCCGCAGAGGACTGGGTTCGAACGACCTGCCCGACCTGCGGTGGCCCAGGCGCGGCGCGAGACCGACACGATGGACACCTTCGTCGACTCGTCCTGGTACTTCCTCCGCTACACGGACCCGGACAACGACGAAGCGCCCGTTCTCGACCGAGATCGCCAACTACTGGCTGCCCGTCAACCAGTACATCGGCGGGATCGAGCACGCGATCCTCCACCTTCTCTACGCGCGCTTCTTCACGAAGGTCATGCAGGAGATGGGCCTGGTCGACTTCCGGGAGCCCTTCGCGCGCCTCTTCAACCAGGGGATGATCTACCGCCACGGCGCCAAGATGGCCAAGTCGAAGGGAAACGTGGTTCCCCCCGAAGAGATGATCTCGCGCTACGGCGCCGACGCCACGCGGCTCTACATCCTGTTCATGGCGCCTGCCGACGAGGACAAGGAGTGGCAGGACACCGGCATCGAGGGCACCTCGCGCTTTCTGGCGCGGCTCTGGAGGCTGGCGCACGAGGTAGCCGAGCGCGGCGACGCCGGCGCGCCCGGCGACGGCCCGCTGGTTCGCAGCACGCACGCCACCATCGAGAGGGTCACCGACGACATCGAGCGGCGCTTCCAGTTCAACACGCCGGTGGCTGCGCTGATGGAGCTTCTGAACCAGGCCCACCACGCGAAGGACGACCCGGACCAGGCGGCCGCCGTTCGGCTTCGCCACGGAGACGATCGTCTCGCTCGTCCAGCCGTACGCGCCGCACGTCGCGGAGGAGCTCTGGGAGCGTCTGGGTCACGAGCGGCTCTGGGAGGAGACCTGGCCGGAGCCGGATCCGGCGATGCTCGAACGTGACACGTTCACGCTCGTCGTGCAGGTGAACGGCAAGGTGCGCGACAAGGTCGAGGTCCCTGCCGGTCTCTCCGAGGACGAGCTCGTCGCGCGCGCCACCGAGCTGCCCAAGGTTCGGGCTCACCTGGACGGCAAAGAGATCCGCAAGCGGATCGTCGTGCCCGGCAAGCTCGTGAACCTCGTCGTCGGTTAGCGGCGACGCGGCCTGCGGCCGCGAGAGCGACCGACTTCGGCGCCTCGAGAGCTTCTGCATGAACGCCGCCACGAGCCCGGTCGGCTCGCCGTCGTCCTTTCGCCGCACCGCCACGATCTGGCGGCGGGCGGGCTCGACATCAGTGATCCGAACGGCCACGAGGCTGCCGTCCGCGAGCTCTCCCGCGACCGCCGTCTGAGGGAGGAGGGCGACGCCGAGGCCCTGCTGCACCATCTTCTTCGCGGCGTCGATGTTGTCGAGCTCCATGACGCCGCGCGGCGTCACTCCCGCCTCACGGAAGAACGAGCTCGTAAGCCCGTGGTAGCTCGAGGTGCGGTCGAACAGGATGAGCTGCGCCTCGGCGATCTCCACGATCGAGATGCGCTTGCGTGCGGCGAACGGATGCGAAGGGTCGGTGACCAGGACGAGCGTCTCCTCGTAGAACGGCATGCTTTGGATCTGCGGATGGAGAAGCGCGCGTACGAGGCCGAGCTCGACCTCGCCTCGCAAGACCATGTCGAGGATTTCTTCCGAGTGGCCGGTGCGCACGACGAGGCTCACATTCGGCAGGTCGTCCGAGAAGCTCTTCAGGAGCGCGGGGAGGACGTAGGTGCTGACAGCCGGCGCTGCCCCGATCGCAAGCTCTCCCGCGCCGCCGCGGGCGAGCTCCTCCACATGCCGGCGACCCTCGTCGACAGCGTCGAGTGCGCGCACGGCCCACGGGAGAAACGTCCGCCCGGGGTCGGTGAGGCGCATGCCGGTCGGAGTGCGGACGAAGAGTGGTACCCCGAGCTCCTGTTCGAGACGTTGGATGCGCGCCGTCAAGGCCGGCTGCGTGATGAAGAGCTCGCTCGCCGCCTGCCCGAGCTTCTGACTCCGTGCGACCTCGACGAAGCCTTCGATCTGCGCTAGACGCACTCATAGATCATATCTATGCATTCGATCGAAGCAAACGATTATGCGAATGGAACTCTGACGCCTACACTCGAACGATGCTGCATTCGAGCTACGAGATCGTCGAGAGAGATGCGCCCGTCGTGCCCGACCTGAGGCCGGTCATGACGCTCTGCACCGCCGAGGTGGCGGAGTGCACCTGCCCGGACTGGTGCGAGCGTGATCACGAGCGAGATTAGGCCGGCGCGGCCGGACTCGAGCTTGGCCCGACGGCGCCCGAGGCGCCGTCTGTCGTACGTCACCAACTAGGGGGAGAGGCATGAGCCAGTTCAACGGACAGGTGGGCACACTCGAGGGAGCGTGGGAGGGCGAGCGCTGGGCGGGCATCGAGCGCGCGTACGGAGCGGAGGACGTCGTCCGGCTCCGCGGCTCTGTCCATGTCGAGCACACCCTGGCCGAGCTCGGCGCGAAGCGCCTCTGGGAGCTTCTGAGCGGTGATGGATACGTGCGCGCGCTCGGAGCCATCTCGGGCGGCCAGGCCGTCCAGATGGTGAAGGCCGGGCTCGAGGCGATCTACCTCTCCGGCTGGCAGGTGGCCGCCGACGGGAACCTCGCGGGCGAGGTCTATCCGGATCAGAGCCTCTATCCGGCGAACAGCGTCCCCGCGGCAGTCCGGCGCCTCAACAACGCGCTCACGCGCGCCGACCAGATCGAGTGGGCCGAGGGCAAGAGCGACACGTACTGGCTCGCCCCGATCGTCGCCGATGCGGAGGCCGGGTTCGGCGGGCCGTTGAACGCATTCGAGCTCATGAAAGGGATGATCGAGGCGGGCGCCGCGGGCGTGCATTTCGAGGACCAGCTCGCGTCGGAGAAAAAGTGCGGACATCTGGGCGGCAAGGTGCTGGTTCCCACGAGTCAGTTCGTGCGGACGCTGAACGCCGCCCGGCTCGCGGCGGACGTCATGGGTGTCCCGACGGTTCTGGTGGCCCGGACCGATGCGCTCTCCGCAACCCTTCTCACGAGCGATGTGGACGAGCGCGACCGCGAGTTCGTGACCGGCGAGCGGACTCCCGAGGGCTATTTCCACGTCCAGCCGGGGCTCGAGCCCGTGATCGCTCGCGCACTCGCGTATGCGCCTTATGCGGACGTTCTCTGGTTCGAGACCTCGACGCCGGATCTCGAGGAGGCTCGTACCTTCGCCGAGGCTGTCCACGCCGAGTTCCCCGGCAAGCTCATGGCCTACAACTGCTCGCCGTCCTTCAACTGGAAGCGGGCCCTCGACGACGAGTCGATCGCGAGCTTCCAGGACGACCTCGGAGCGCTCGGCTACAAGTTCCAGTTCATCACCCTGGCGGGCTTCCACGCGCTCAACGAGTCGATGTTCGAGTTGGCGCGCGGCTACGCCGAGGAGGGCATGACGGCTTACGTGCGGCTGCAGGAGCGTGAGTTCGAGCTCGAGTCGGAGGGCTACACGGCGACGCGCCACCAGCGCGAGGTCGGTGCCGGGTACTTCGACGGCGTCTCCGAGGCGGCTTCGGCAGGTGCGAGCTCGACGCTTGCGCTCAAGGGCTCGACCGAGGAAGAGCAGTTCGACGCGGCCAGCTCGGCTGCGAAGCGCTAGAGATTTTCAGCGCTCCGTCGCGAGGCGGAGCCCGAGCGCGATGAGGACTGCGCCCGTCACCCCTTCGATCGCACGACGAATTCCGGATCGGCGGAGATAGTCGCCCGCCTTCGCGACCGCCATCGCGTAAGCGGCCAGCCACGCGAGCGTCAGCGAGCAGAAGACGAGGCCGAGCAGGAGGAGCGCGGAGAACGAGGTGCCGGAGCCAGGAGCGAACTGAGGCAGGAGACTGGTGAAGAAGACCGCCATCTTCGGGTTCCCGAGATTGCTGACCACGCCCTGGCGCAGTGCGACGCGGCGGTCGATTCTCCGGCGCGAGGGAGCGGCGATCGCCACCGCGCGAGATCGGCCGAAAGCTGAGCTCAGGGCCCGAGCAGCGCCTGCGCTCCCAGGAATACGAGGTAGCCCGCGCCCACGAGCTTGAGCGCGAGGAACGCCGGCTCCGACGCCAGCAGGAGCGCTGCGAGGCCCGTGCACGTCGCGAGCGTCCACGCTGCTTGCCCCGTTGCAACCCCGAGTGCAGTGAAGACACCGGCTCCCCGTCCCCCAGCGAGAGTGTTCCGGATCGTCAATGCGGTATCCGGTCCGGGGACCGCGATCACGAGCAGCGAGACGCCGAGAAAGCCCACGAGCTGGTTGGTCACGCGCTCGATCTTGTGCCACCCAGGTTCGCGTGGCAAGGGATTCGTGTTCGTTCCGGCACGGTCGGTGCGCCACTCGCGCGTCTTTCCGCGCAAGCATCGATCGCGTGCAGATGCCGACGATCTCGCGCCGGCGGGCAGCCGCCTACGCTCTCGCCGTCCTCTTTCTCCTCGCGATCGGAGGTCGCTTCGCGCTGGGTGGGGAAGACGATCGGACTCATCGAGAAACGTCGCGGGCTCCCGCAGGGGCGCTCGCGGCTGAGAAAGCCCCCGCCCGGACTCTCCTCGTTCACGTGGTCGGCGCGGTACGAAAGCCAGGCCTCTATCGACTGCGGGAAGGCAGTCGCACCGCGGACGCGATTCGCCGGGCGGGAGGAGCGAAGCCGAAAGCGGCTCTCGAGCTCGTGAACCTCGCCTCCCCGATTGCGGACGGGCAGCAGGTGTTGGTCCCGGCCCGTGGCGACCCTGGGCCGACCGCAGCCGCGACAGGCGGTGCCATAGGTCCCACCGTGGCCGGCCAGAAGATCCATCTGAACTCAGCGACGCTCGAGCAGCTCGACACGCTTCCTGGGATCGGGCCGGTGACCGCCCAGAAGATCCTGGCCTATCGAACGGAGCACGGCGCTTTCCAGGCCGTCGAGGAGCTCGACGCCGTTCCGGGCATCGGACCTGCTCGCCTCGAGGAACTGAAAACGCTCGTCGACCTGTGAGGAGCCGGAGCCGGCTGCGCGCGCCGCACCTCGTCCTCGGCTGCTTCTGTGCGGGCCTCGGCCTATCGCTCGTCGTCCGTGCCCCAACTCTTGCTCTGGCGCTTGCTGCAGGTGTCCTGGCCGTCGGCTCGGTCTGGCTCGGGGCACGACGTACGGTGGCCCTGGGTACGGCTCTCCTGTTTGCAGGCCTCTGGTGGGGAAGCGCTCGACTCGACCAGATCGACCGGAGCGAGCTCGCTCCCGCCGCCGGAGAAGCCGGGGCAGCGCTGGTCGAGGTGACGGGCCCGGCACGCCGTAGCGCGTTCGCTGTGCGGGTCCCGATCCGGGTGCACAGGTTCAGGTCCGAGCGGACGGACGAGCTGTCGCGCCTCGAGCTGCCGCGCGGCCGCGCGCCACCGCAAGGATCGCTGCTCGAGGTGGTCGCCACTGTTCGGCATCCCCGTCGCGCCGAAAAGGGAGAGCGATTCGACGAGGCTGCGTATCTGAGGCGGCAGGGGGTCCACGTCGTGCTCCGGGCTGATGGCTACCGCATCGTCGGCCACCGCGGTGGGATCGGAGGGCTCGCTGACGTCCTGCGGCGACGTGTCGACCGGTCACTCGCACCAGGGCTCGACGGCGAGCGCCGAGCAGTCGTCGCCGGCGTCGTGCTCGGAGAGGACGAGGGGCTCGACCAGGAGCTTCGCGATGACTTCCGCGCCTCCGGCCTTTACCACCTCCTGGCAGTGTCCGGCCAGAACGTCGCGTACGTGATCGCGGGGGCGCTTCTGCTTGCCTGGGGCCTCGGCCTTCCTCGGTGGGCGGGCCAGGTCGCTGCGCTCCTGTCCGTGCTCGCCTACGTTGCCGCGGTCGGATGGCAGCCTTCAGTCGTACGGGCGGGAGTCGCCGGATCGCTCGCATCTCTGGCGTGGCTTGCTTCGCGGCCCGCCGACCGTTGGTACGCGCTCCTTGTGGGAGCAGCCGTGCTGATGGCGGCGACGCCGTATGCGCTGCTCGAGCCGGGCTTTCAGCTGTCGTTCGCGGCCGTCTCCGCAATCTTCGTCGCCGTTCCGAGAGTCGAGCGGCGTTTGGAGGGTTACCCGTTGCCACGCCGGCTCGCCGCAGCACTCGCGGTTTCCGCCGCTTGCGGAATCGTGACGGCTCCGATCCTCTGGCTCGAGTTTGGCTCGATACCCGTGTATTCCGTGCTCGGGAACGCCCTGGCGGAACCGGTCGTCGCGCCGCTCCTGGCACTCGCTTTCGCAGCGACACTGCTCGATCCGATTCTCCCGGCCGCGGCGCTTGCACTCGGGTGGCTGAACGGCTGGCTGGCCGCCTACCTCGCGCTCAGCGCTCGTCTCGTGGGCGGGCTCCCGCATGCCCAGGTCTCCTCCGGGGCCGGAGTTGCCGTCCTCGCCGCCGGTCTGATCGTGATCGTCCTCGCCACTCGCATTCGTCCTCCGCATGGCAGGCGCGTCCTGGCACTCGTGGCCATGGCGGCGGTTCTCGGTCTGGCTTGGCGCTCGGCCGGCGAGGAGGCTCCACCCCCGCCGCCGGGTGGGCTTCGTGTGACCGTTCTCGACGTCGGGCAGGGCGACTCCATCCTGCTGCAGGTGGCGCAGGGTGCGGTGCTCGTGGACGAGGGCTCTCCCGAAGCCGAGGTCGCAGCCCAGCTGCGGACGCTCGGAGTCTCCCGGCTGGCGGCCATGGTCCTCACCCATCCGCATCGGGATCATGTGGGCGGCGCAGCCGAGATCCTCGATCGTCTTCAGGTCGGATTCGTCCTCGACCCGCTCGAGCCGACGCACAGCTCCGACGAGCGCGTGGCGCTCGCAGAGGCGCGGCAAGAGCACGTCCGGATCGTCCCGGCGCGAGTCGGGCTCGTGTACCGGCTGGGCCGGCTCCGTCTACGTGTCCTCTGGCCGGACGGGCCCGGCGTCGAGAGTGAGGATCCACACAATCACGCGGTCGTCCTGCTCGCCACCTACGGCTCGTTCGACGTTCTGCTCACGGCTGACGCCGAGTCCGAGGTGACCCTGCCGCTCCGGCCGTCCACGGTCGAGGTGCTGAAGGTCGCCCATCACGGATCGTCCGACCCGGGACTCCCCGAGCTCCTCGACGTGGTGGATCCCCG
>CAVXJD010000004.1:0-287628 GCA_963762085.1 uncultured Actinomycetes bacterium
GTCGACAGCGTCGAGAGCGCGCACGGCCCACGGGAGGAACGTCCGCCCGGGGTCGGTGAGACGCATGCCGGTGGGAGTGCGGACGAAGAGTGGCACCCCAAGCTCTTGTTCGAGGCGCTGGATGCGCGCGGTCAGAGCCGGCTGCGTGATGAAGAGTTCCCCCGCCGCCTGCCCGAGCTTCTGGCTCCGTGCGATTTCGACAAAGCCTTCGATCTGCGCCAGCCGCACTCATAGATCATATCTATGTATTCGATCTAAGCAAACGATTATGCGAATGGAACATCGAGGCCTACACTCGAAGGATGCTGCATTCGAGCTACGAGATCGTCGAGAGAGACGCGCCCATTGCGCCCGACCTGAGGCCGGTCATGACGCTCTGCACCGCCGAGGTGGCGGAGTGCACCTGCCCGGATTGGTGCGAGCGTGATCACGAGCGAGATTAGGCCGGCGCGGCCCGACTCGAGCTTGGCCCGACGGCGCCCGAGGCGCCGTCTGTCGTACGTCACCAACTAGGGGAGAGGCATGAGCCAGTTCAACGGACAGGTGGGCACACTCGAGGGAACATGGGAGGGCGAGCGCTGGGAGGGCATCGAGCGCGCGTACGGAGCGGAGGACGTCGTCCGGCTTCGGGGCTCTGTCAATGTGGAGCACACCCTGGCCGAACTCGGCGCGCGGCGCCTCTGGGAGCTCCTGAGCGGTGATGGATACGTGCGCGCGCTTGGAGCTATCTCGGGTGGCCAGGCGGTCCAGATGGTGAAGGCCGGGCTCGAGGCGATCTACCTCTCCGGCTGGCAGGTGGCCGCCGACGGGAACCTCGCGGGCGAGGTCTACCCGGATCAGAGCCTCTATCCGGCGAACAGCGTTCCCGCGACCGTCAGGCGCCTCAACAACGCGCTCCGGCGGGCCGACCAGATCGAATGGGCCGAGGGTAAGAGCGACACATATTGGCTCGCCCCGATCATCGCCGATGCGGAGGCCGGGTTCGGCGGGCCGTTGAACGCATTCGAGCTGATGAAGGGGATGATCGAGGCGGGGGCCGCAGGCGTGCACTTCGAGGACCAGCTCGCGTCCGAGAAGAAATGCGGGCACCTGGGCGGCAAGGTGCTCGTTCCCACGAGTCAGTTCGTGCGGACGCTGAACGCCGCTCGGCTTGCGGCAGACGTGATGGGCGTCCCGACCGTGCTGGTGGCGCGGACCGACGCGCTTTCCGCAACGCTCCTGACGAGCGACGTGGACGAGCGCGACCGCGAGTTCGTGACCGGCGAGCGGACTCCCGAGGGCTACTTCCACGTGCAGCCGGGGCTCGAGCCCGTTATCGCTCGCGCACTCGCGTATGCGCCCTACGCGGATGTTCTCTGGTTCGAGACGTCGACACCGGATCTCGAGGAGGCTCGTACCTTCGCCGAGGCCGTCCACACCCAGTTCCCCGGCAAGGTGATGGCCTACAACTGCTCGCCGTCCTTCAACTGGAAGCGGGCGCTCGACGACGAGTCGATCGCGAGCTTCCAGGACGACCTCGGAGCGCTCGGCTACAAGTTCCAGTTCATCACCCTGGCGGGCTTCCATGCGCTCAACGAGTCGATGTTCGAGTTGGCGCGGGGCTACGCCGAGGAGGGCATGACGGCCTACGTGCGGCTGCAGGAGCGTGAGTTCGAGCTCGAGTCGGAGGGCTACACGGCGACACGTCACCAGCGCGAGGTCGGCGCCGGGTACTTCGACGGCGTCTCCGAGGCGGCTTCGGCAGGTGCGAGCTCGACGCTCGCGCTCAAGGGCTCGACCGAGGAAGAGCAGTTCGACGCGGCCAGCGCGGCTGCGAAGCGCTAGTGAACCTCAGCGCTCGGTTGCGAGGCGGAGTCCGAGCGCAATGAGGACGGCGCCGGTCACCCCTTCGATCGCACGACGAATTCCGGATCGGCGGAGGTAGTCGCCCGCCTTCGCGACAGCCATCGCGTAAGCGGTCAGCCACGCGAGCGTCAGCGAGCAGAAGACGAGGCCGAGCAGGAGGAGCGCGGAGAACGAGGTGCCGGTGCCTGGAACGAATTGAGGCAGGAGGCTGGTGAAGAAGACCGCCATCTTCGGGTTCCCGAGGTTGCTGACCAGGCCCTGGCGCAGGGCGACACGGCGGTCGAGTCTCCGGCGCGAGGGAGCGGCGACCGCCGCCACGCGGGATCGGCCGAAGGCTGAGCTCACGGCGCCGAGAAGCGCCTGCGCTCCCAGGAATACGAGGTAGCCGGCGCCCACGAGCTTGAGCGCGAGGAACGCGGGCTCTGACGCGAGCAGGAGCGCTGCGAGGCCCGTGCAGGTCGCGAGCGTCCACACTGCTTGCCCCGCTGCAACCCCGAGCGCGGTGGAGACACCGGCTTCCCGCCCGCCGGCGAGCGTGTTCCGGACGGTCAGTGCGGTATCCGGTCCGGGTACCGCGATCACGAGCAGAGAGACGCCGAGAAAGCCAACGAGCTGGTTGGTCACGCCCTCGATCTTGGGTCACCCAGGTTTGCGTGGCAAGGAATTCGTGTTCGTTCCGGCACGTTCGGTGCGCCACCCGCGCGTCTTTCCACGCGAGCATCGATGGCGTGCAGATGCCGACAATCTCGCGCCGGCGTGCAGCCTCCTATGCTCTCGCCGTTCTCCTTCTCCTCGCGATCGGAGGTCGCTTCGCGCTGGTTGGGGAGGACGATCAGGTTCGCCAGCAAGCGTTGCGGGCGCCAGCAGGGGCGCTCGCGGCTGAGAAAGCGCCTGCCCGCATTCTGCTGGTCCATGTAGTCGGCGCGGTGCGAAAGCCGGGGCTCTATCGCCTGCGGGAAGGCAGCCGCATTGCGGACGCGATCCGCCAGGCCGGAGGAACGAAGCCGAAAGCGGCCCTCGAGCTCGTAAACCTCGCCTCTCCGATTGCGGACGGACAGCAGGTGCTCGTCCCTGCCCGTGGCGACCCGGGGGCGACTACAGCCGCAGCAAGTGGGGTCGCCGGTTCCGCCGGGGTCGGCGGGAAGATCCATCTCAACTCCGCGACGCTCGAGCAGCTGGACACGCTTCCCGGGGTGGGGCCTGTGACCGCTCAGAAGATCCTGGCGTATCGAACGGAGCATGGCGCCTTCCAGGCCGTCGAGGAGCTCGATGCCGTTCCGGGGATCGGACCGGCCCGGCTCGAGGAGCTGAAAACGCTCGTCGACCTGTGACAAGGCGAATTCGGCTACGCGCGCCGCACCTCGTCCTGGGCTGCTTCTGCGCGGGTCTCGGCCTCTCGCTTGTCGTCCGGACGCCAACCCATTCTCTGGCGCTTGCGGCGGGAGTCCTGGCCGTCGGCTCTGTCTGGCTCGGGGCACGGCGTACTCTGGCCTTGGGCACCGCTCTTCTGCTTGCCGGCCTCTGGTGGGGAAGCGCTCGACTCGACCGGATCGACCGGAGCGAGCTCGCTTCCGCCGCGGGAGAAGCCGGGGCGGCGCTGGTCGAGGTGACGGGGCCGGCACGCCGGAGCGCGTTCGCTGTGCGGGTCCCGATCCGGGTGCACAGGTTCAGGTCCGAGCGGACGAACGAGCTATCGCGCCTCGAGCTCCCGCGCGGCCGTGCGCCGCCACAGGGATCGCTGCTCGAGGTGGTAGCCAGCGTTCGTCTCCCCCGCCGCGCAGAAGAGGGAGAGCGGTTCGACGAGGCTGCCTATCTGAGGCGACAGGGTGTGCACGTCGTGCTCCGCGCCCGCAGCTACCGCATCGTCGGTAGCCGAGGCGGGATCGGAGGGCTCGCAGACGTCCTGCGGCGACGCGTCGATCGGTCACTTGCGCCAGGGCTCGACGGCGAGAGGAGGGCAGTCGTCGCCGGCGTCGTGCTCGGAGAGGACGAGGGGCTCGACCAGGAGCTCCGCGATGACTTCCGTGCCTCGGGCCTCTACCACCTACTGGCAGTGTCCGGCCAGAACGTCGCATACGTGATCGCGGGCGCGCTCCTGCTTGCCTGGGGCCTCGGCCTTCCTCGCTGGGCCGGGCAGGTCGCCGCACTCCTGTCGGTGCTCGCCTACGTCGCCGCGGTGGGATGGCAGCCCTCAGTCGTGAGGGCGGGAGTCGCCGGATCCCTTGCGTCGCTCGCGTGGCTCGCCTCGCGGCCCGCCGACCGTTGGTACGCGCTTCTGGTGGGAGCAGCTGTCCTGATGGCGGCGACGCCGTATTCCCTTCTGGAACCGGGCTTTCAGTTGTCGTTCGCGGCCGTCTCGGCGATCTTCGTGGCCGTCCCGCGAGTCGAGCGGCGTCTAGAGGGGTACCCGTTGCCACGCCGACTCGCGGCAGCGCTTGCGGTCTCCGCCGCCTGCGGAATCGTCACGGCGCCGATTCTCTGGCTCGAGTTCGGCTCCATTCCCGTGTACTCCGTGCTCGGGAACGCTCTGGCCGAACCGGTCGTCGCACCCCTCCTGGCCCTTGCATTTGGGGCGACGCTGCTCGATCCGATTCTCCCGGCGGCGGCGCTCGCGCTCGGGTGGCTGAACGGCTGGCTGGCCGCCTACCTCGCTCTAAGTGCTCGTCTCGTAGGCGGGCTTCCACACGCCCAGGTTTCGTCCGGCGCAGGAGTAGCCGTCCTCGCCGGCGGTCTGCTCGTGGTGGTCCTCGTCACCCGCCTTCGCCCTCCGCGTGGCCGGCGCGTTCTGGCACTAGTAGCCATGGCGGCGGTTCTCGGTCTGGCCTGGCGCTCGACCGGCGAGCATGCTCCACCCCCACCGCCTGGGGGCCTTCGTGTGACCGTCCTCGACGTCGGGCAGGGCGACTCCATCCTGCTGCAGGTGGCGCAGGGTGCGGTGCTCGTGGATGAGGGCCCTCCCGAGGCAGAGGTCGCAGACCAGCTACGGGGGCTGGGAGTCTCCAGGCTGGCGACCATCGTCCTCACCCACCCGCATCGGGATCATGTGGGCGGCGCGGCGGCGATCCTCGATCAGCTCGAGGTCGGGTTCGTCCTCGACCCGCTCGAGCCGACACACAGCTCCGATGAGCGGGTCGCGCTCGCAGAGGCGCGGCAAGAGCGCGTCCGAATTGTCCCGGCGCGCGTCGGGCTGGTGTACCGGCTGGGCCGGCTCAGTCTCCGTGTCCTCTGGCCGGACGGGTCTGGCGTCGAGAGTGAGGATCCACACCATCACGCAGTCGTCTTGCTCGCCACCTACGGCTCGTTCGACGTTCTGCTCACGGCTGACGCCGAATCCGAGGTGACCCTGCCGCTTCGGCCGCCCCCGGTCGAGGTGCTCAAGGTCGCCCATCACGGATCGTCAGATCCGGGGCTCCCCGAGCTCCTCGAGCTGGTGGATCCCCGGATTGCAGTGATCTCGGTCGGCAAAGGCAACGACTATGGCCATCCGACCCCGTCGACGCTCGCGGCCCTGGCGCGTGAGCCGGGGCTCGACGTGTATCGCACGGACGAGGACGGGCGGGTCGTAATCGAATCCGACGGGCGGAGCTTCTCGGTCCGAACGGACGGCTGACTATGCTCCGCTCGGATGTCGCCTGAGCCGCTTCTCCCTGTCTACCTCCTGACCGGGACTGACGGGTCGAAGGTGCGGCGCGCGCTGAGCCGGCTCCGTGCCAGGATCGGGAACGAGACCCTGGAGCTGTTGCATGCCTCCGACACGACCGGTGCGGCCGCTGTGGGGGCCTGCAACGCGATGGGCCTTTTCGGGTCCGAGGCCGACCGGCTGGTCGTGGTCGAGGGGGTCGAGCGCTGGAAGGCCGAGGATGCCCAGGCGATTGCCGCGTATCTCGTCGATCCGACGCCCGGATCGATTTTGGCGCTCGTCACCGAGGAGCCGCCAAAAGCCTCAACGCTCGCCGATGCGTTGAAGAAGGGCGGGAAGGTGCTGACGTACGACATCCCGAAGCCGCGAGACCTCCCTGGCTGGGTGCGGGCACAGCTCGAAGCGCTGCACCTCCAACTGGATGGAGAGGCAGTGCGCGCGCTGATCGAGATCGTCGGCGACGACCCGACAGCCCTGACCACTGAGCTCGAGAAGATCTCCGCGTGGGCCGGAACCGAGCCGGTGAGCCGCCGCGAGATCGAGCACCTCGCCGTCTCCGCGCATGAGCCGCCTGGGTGGGCTTTGGGTGACGCCTGGGGGTCGCGAAACCTCCAGGCTACGCTGGAGGCTTGCGAGGCCGCGCTCGAGCACAACGACCCCTTCGTCGTCGCCATGAAGCTGACGGGCCAGGTCGAGCTCGTTCGCGCGGTTCAGGTCTTCGCGGAGGAAGGTCTGGCCACAAAGGAGATCGCGAAGAAGGTCCGCAGGCACGAGTTCCGAGTCCGCAAGGCGCTCGACCACTCCCGGAACTACTCGCGCGCGGAGCTCGACGAAGCGATCGTGCGTCTCGCCGACCTGGACGAGGCGCTGAAAGGCGCGAGTCGCCTGGCCGGTGAGCTCGAACTGACTCGCGGAGTCGTCGAGGTCACGAGGACGTCGGAGCTCGCGCACCACTAGCCACGCGAGCTCTTGGCCGGCTGCTGCCTCCAGATCCGGCTCAGGGTACGAGACAGCCGGGGACGAAGCCGTCACATTCCGCGCACCACGCGCGCGGTTTTCCTCACTAGGCTTAAAAGCGGGAGGTGGGCCGCGGGTGTCCCAAGCCGTCCGACCGCCGGTCGCGCGCGGCTAGGTCGAGGCGACGAGCTTGGCGGCCTGAGACTTCTTGCGGGCGGCCCGGTTCTTGTGCATCCCGCCCTGGGCGGCGGCCTTGTCTAGCCAGCGGACGAGCTCGCGGTGCTCGCTTGCGATGCGCTCCTTGTCTCCGTCGGCCACCGCGGCCTCGAGGCGCGTTTGAAGCGTCTTCACCGTCGAGCGCCAGCGCAGGTTCTCGAGTCGCTGCCGCGCGGCGCTTCGGACCCTGTGCTTCTGTTGGTTGATGTTCGGCATTGCAGAAAAAGAGCCCGTCCTGCGGGCGCCCGCATCCTAGCAAAGCTCCAGCCGAGGCCCCGACTCCGGACGGCCTCCCCAACTCCCGGTGGAAGCGGCCCACCGACGGCTCCGGGCGGCCCCTTCCCTACGATTCCCGGCGATGGTCGATCGCCCCGAAGACCCCGCGGCCGAGCGGTCTGCGGCCTCCGACCTGGCAGGAGGGGCGACCCGACGGCGGCTTGCCAGGTCGACGGCCCTCTTCTCCCTCGCGACCCTTCTCTCGCGCGTTGTCGGGCTCTTCCGCGAGGTGGTCGTCCGCCGCTACTTCGGCGTCCAAGGCGAGATCAACACCTTTACCGTCGCGTTTCAGGTCCCGAACCTCGTGCGCGCGCTCGTCGCCGACTCGGCCCTCTCGGCGGCCTTCGTTCCGATCTTCAGCGAGATGCTCGAGAAGGGCGACCGGGCCAGGGCGTGGCGGGTCGCCTCGACGATCTTCTGGCTCATGCTGCTCGGTCTGGGCGGCGTCACGGCGCTCTTCATGCTCCTCGCTCCCTGGGTGATGCGGCCGTTCGGGTACGACGGCGCGGAGCAGGATCTCGTCGTCGGGCTCTCGCGCGTGCTCTTCCCCATCGTCGTCCTGCTCGGGCTCTCGGGCGTCGTGGTCGGGATTCTGAACAGCTACGAGCAATTCACGGTGCCGGCGCTGACCCCGGTGCTCTGGAACCTGGCGATCATTGCCGCTCTGGTCGTCGGTGTGCCCAGAACAAGCGACTCGGGCGCGCTCTACGTCTACGCGGGCGGGGTCGTGGCGGGCACGGTGATCCAGCTCCTCGTGCCGGTCCCGTGGCTCCGAGGCCTCGACGGTCGCCTCAGAGTCGCGATCGATGTCCGGGACCCTGCTGTAAAGCGCGTCTTCGCCCTGATGGTTCCCGTGACGCTCGGCATCGGGCTCATCAATTTCAACCTGCTCGTGGACACGTTCTTCGCGGCCCGGTACATCGATCCGCTCCTGGCCCCGAGCGCAATCGACGCCGCTTTCCGGATCTACATGCTGCCGCAGGGGATCTTTGCGGTCGCGGTCGCGACGGTGCTCTTCCCCGCGCTCTCCCGGCTCGCCGCCCGCGCCGACACTGACGGCTTCCGGGAGACCGTCTCGAACGGACTCCGACAGATCGGGTTCCTGCTGATTCCCGCCAGCGCGGTGACCGCCGTCCTGTGTGTCCCGATCGTGCGGCTCCTCTACGAGCGCGGAGCCTTCGGTGACGAGGAGACGACCATCGTCGCCCATGGACTCGCCGCCTTTGTCCTCGGCCTGACCTTCAACGGGACGATGCTGATGCTGAACCGGGCGTTCTTCAGCCTGCAGAACGCCTGGATCCCAACCGGTGTCGCCCTTGGAAACCTGATCCTGAACGCGGCTCTCGATGCTGCGTTATTCCGGGTCGGAATCTGGGGAATTCCGCTTGCGACTTCAATCGTGAACATCGCCGGAACCGTGGCGCTGCTCGTTCTTCTTCGCCGGCGGCTGGGACGGCTCCAGGGTCGCCAGACGATTGATGCCTATGTGCGGACCGCGGTCGCATCGGGCCTCGCGGCGGCGGTCGCGTTCGGCACCTGGTACGGCCTCGACCAATGGCTCGGCCGGTCGCTCGGAGCCCAGATCGGCTCGGTTGGACTGGGCGTCACGCTCGGGGTCGCAGCGTTCCTGGGTGCGGCCCGTATCCTTCGTATCCAGGAGCTCGATGCGCTGCTCTCCCTGCTGCGCCGCTCTCGACCCTCTGAATGAGTCTCGACCGCATCCGCAACTTCTCCATCGTGGCCCACATCGACCACGGCAAGTCGACCCTGGCGGACCGCATCCTCGAGGTGACGGACACCCTGACCGCTCGGGAGATGCGCGACCAGGTGCTCGACTCGATGGATCTGGAGCGGGAGCGCGGCATCACGATCAAGGCGCAGGCCGTCCGCGTCGAGTGGAAGGGCCATCAGCTGAACCTGATCGACACGCCCGGGCATGTGGACTTCACCTACGAGGTCTCGCGCGCGCTCCAGGCCTGTGAGGGGGCGCTCCTCGTCGTTGACGCCGCGCAGGGGATCGAGGCGCAAACGCTCGCAAACGCCTACCTGGCGATCGAGAACGATCTCGACATCGTGCCGGTCGTCAACAAGATCGACCTCCCGCAGGCGGATCCGGACGCCACCGCGGCCGAGGTCGCAGAGCTCGTCGGCGAGGATCCCGAGCGGGTACTGAGGATCTCTGCGAAGACCGGGGAGGGAGTCGAAGCCGTCCTCGACGCGATCGTGGAGCGGATCCCCGCTCCGGGCGGGGATCCTGAGGCCCCCGCGCGGGCGCTCGTCTTCGACTCCTCCTATGACCAGTACCGCGGCGTGGTCGCGTTCGTCCGCATGGTGGACGGCTCGTTCCGACCCCGGGAACGCCTCCGCGCCATGGCACAGGGAACCCGATTCGAGCCGGAGGAGCTCGGCTTCTTCTCACCGGATCGGGTTCCGACAGCCTCGCTCGAGGCGGGGGAGGTCGGCTACGTCATGACCGGCTTGAAGGACGTCAGCAGGCTTCGGGTCGGCGACACGCTGACCAGCGAGGAACGCCCGGCCGACGTGGCCCTTCCGGGTTACAAGGAGGTGAAGCCGACGGTCTTCGCCGGCCTCTTCCCCACCGATTCCGACGACTATCCGGAGCTTCGCGACGCGCTCGAGAGGCTGAAGCTGAGCGATGCCTCGCTGTTCTATGAGCCCGAGACTTCCCGGGCCCTCGGCTTCGGCTTCCGGTGTGGCTTCCTCGGCCTGCTCCACATGGAGATCGTGCGCGAGCGCCTCGAGCGCGAGTTCGATCTCGACCTCCTCGTCACCGCACCGAACGTCGCCTATCGCGTGATCACCCACGTCGGGGAGGAGCTCGAGGTCCACAACCCGGCCGAGTTTCCGCGGGAGTTCGAGCGCGTGGAGGAGCCGTTCATCAGGGCCACGACGATCGTCCCGAAGGAGTACGTCGGCACTGTGATGGAGCTGAACAACGAGCGGCGGGGCCAGTTCGACCACATGGAGTACCTGAGCGAGAACCGGGTGCTCCTCACGTACGACCTCCCGCTGGCGGAGATCGTCTACGACTACTACGACCAGCTGAAGAGCCGCACCAAGGGGTATGCCAGCTTCGACTACGACGTCACCGGGTTCCAGGAGGGCGAGCTCGTCCGGGTCGACATCCTGCTCGCCGGCGATCCGGTCGACGCACTCTCTCTGATCGTCCACCGCGAATTCGCCTATGACCGTGGCCGCGCGCTCGTCGAGCGACTCCGCCAGGAGATCCCGCGGCAGATGTTCGACGTGCCCATCCAGGCCGCGATCGGGTCGCGGATCATCGCGCGCGAGACGATCAAAGCGCGCCGCAAGGACGTGCTCGCGAAGTGCTACGGCGGCGACATCAGCCGCAAGCGAAAGCTCCTCGAGCGGCAGAAGAAAGGGAAGAAGCGGATGAAGCAGGTCGGAACGGTGGAGATTCCGCAGGAGGCGTTTCTCGCCGTGCTCAACTTGAACGGGGAGCGTCGCTCATGACGACCCGTGCCGACGGTGTCCGCCACCTCTACGTCCACCTGCCGTTCTGCGCTCATCGCTGCGGCTACTGCGACTTCGTCACGCTGGTCGGGGAGGGGTGACCAGCATGCGCGCTACGTCGATGCTCTCCTCGGTGAGCTGGCGCTGGAGGGCGGCGTCCTCTCGGAGCGGCTCGAGACCATCTTCCTCGGAGGAGGCACACCGACGTTCACCGAGCCGGAAGCCCTTCGGCGGCTGCTGGGAGCGCTGCCCAGTGCGGGCGAGGTGACGATCGAGGCGAACCCCGAGACGATCACCTCGGAGCTCGCGAAGCTGCTCGCGGAAAGCAGGATCACCCGAGTCTCACTCGGCGTGCAGAGCTTCCAGCCGAGACTCCTGGAGGTGCTGGAGCGCCGGGCTCAGCCCGACGATGTCCGCCGGGCGATCTATCATCTTCGTGATGCCCAGATTGACAACATCTCACTCGATCTCATCTACGGGATCCCCGGCCAGGAGCCCTCCGACCTCGAGTGCGACCTGGACGAGGCGCTCGCACTCGAGCCCAACCACCTCTCCTGTTACGAGCTGGAGGCGAAGCCTGGAACCCGGTTCACGCACAGATACGGAGACGAGCTCGTCCGCCAGGGCGAAGCGATGGAGGGCTACTTCGAGCGGGTCGTAGATCGCCTGGTCACGGCCGGATATCGCTGGTACGAGACGGCCAATTTCTGCCGACCTGGACGGCAGTCCAGGCACAACCTGGGTTACTGGCTTGGGCGGGACTACCTGGGGCTCGGCATCGGCGCGGTCTCGACGGTTGCAGGTCTCCGGTGGCGAAACGCCCCGAGCCTCGCCGGCTACCTCCGTGCGCTCGAGGAAGCACGAGCGCCGGCGAGAGAGCTGGAGCCGATCGACGGCCAGACGCATTGTCGCGAGCGGCTCATGCTCGGGCTCCGCCTCGACGAGCCCGTGCCCTTCGCGGACGTGGCCGGGGCCGTCAACGAAGAAGCACTCGCGCGGCTCGAGCGGCTTGGTCTCGCCGAGCGGCGCCCAGGCGGTCTCGTCCTGACCCGTCGCGGACGCTTCCTCGGAGGCGCCGTCACGGTCGAGCTGATGGAAGAATCCCTGGAAATGGCTACTCTTTAGAGTACGATGCCGCTCCAGCCGAGCCCCACTCTGACGACACGCCAGGAGGAGATCCTCGCGCGCGTCATCGAGGAATACGTGTCCACCGGAGCCCCGGTCGGCTCCAGGAAGCTGGTCGAGAGCGCGCACATCGAGGCGTCTGCCTCCACGGTTCGGAACGAGCTCGCCGTGCTCGAGGAGCGAGGGCTGCTCATGCATCCGCACACCTCGGCGGGACGTGTCCCGACCGAGATCGGCTACCGCTTCTATGTCGATCAGCTCCTCGAGCGCCTCGAGCCGAGGCCTGCGGAGCTCCAACTGGATCTCTCCAACGCCCGCAGCCAGGTCGACTCGGCCCTCCTGGCGACGACGGAGGCACTGTCACAGCTGACGCACCTGCTCGCGCTCGTCTCTGCCCCTCCCCTGGAGGCGACCCAGGTCCACCACGTCGAGGTGCTCGTGCTCCAGCCCCAGCTCGTCATGGTGGTGGTGATCACGTCGACGGGAGGTGTCAGCAAGCGGCTCTTCGCCTTCGCGGGCCCGGTCGACCCGGGGCTCGCCGAGTGGGCGAGCGAGTACCTGAACGAGCGACTCGCCGGTCTCTACCTGGGCCCGAGGCTCCTCCGCAGCCGCTTCGACGAGGCCGAAGTGGGCTCGCGCGAGCTCTCCTTCCTGGAGGAGCTCCGGCCCGCGTTCACCGACCTCGTCGAAACCGGGGAGCAGACCCTCTACGTGGGGGGCGCGGCCGGGCTCCTGGACGAGTTTCGCGCGGACGACCTGGATGCCTACAGGCGGCTGCTCGAGGTTCTGGAGCAGCGAGCAGCTCTCCTCGAGCTCATGCGTGCGACCCTCATGTCGAAGCGCCCGTTCGTGCGCATGGGCGCGGAGCTTGCCGATCCGGCGCTCCAGAGCATCTCGCTCGTGAGCGCGCCGTACGGGCTCCGGCACCGCAATCTCGGGACTGTCAGCCTGCTCGGACCAACCCGGATGAACTACGTCATAGCGATCGACGCGGTCCGGTCTGCCGCGCATGAGCTCTCCCGCTTCGTTGAGGAGATGTACGAGGAGTAGAGGACGCGGGTTCACAGCGACCGGGAAGGCCGTCAGTAACCTACGAGCGTGGCGACCGCAAGGCGTGATTACTACGAGGTTCTGGGCGTTTCGCGCGGTGCGGGCGAACGGGAGATCAAGAAGGCGTTTCGGAGCCTCGCGCGGGAGCTCCACCCTGACGTCTCCGAGCACCCGGAAGCCGAAGTGCGGTTTCGTGAGGCTGCCGAGGCGTACGAAGTCCTCTCCAAGTCCGAGACCCGCGAGCTCTACGACCGGTACGGGCACGACGGTCTCAAGACCGGCGGCTACGTCCCGACCGATTTCTCGAGTCTCTCGGATCTCTTCTCCGCCTTCTTCGGCGAAGACATCTTCGGCCGCACGGGTGGAGCCAGGGCAAGCCGCGGCGCCGACGTCCTCGCGGAGGTCGAGATCGAGCTCATGGAGGCGGCACAGGGAACGGTGCTGACGATCCCGTTCGCCGCCGCCGTGGCCTGCTCGACCTGCAAGGGATCCGGAGCGGCCCCGGGAACCCCGCTCGAAAGCTGCCGGCAGTGCGGCGGTGCGGGGCGTCTCCAGGCGGTCTCGAACTCGGTCTTCGGCCAGTTCGTCCGAACGCAGACCTGCCCGGCCTGCGCGGGCCGCGGACGCGTTACGCGCACGCCCTGTCGCGAGTGCCGTGGCGAGGGCCGGGTGACGGAGGAGCGCACGCTCGAGGTCGAGATCCCCCCGGGAATCCACGATGGTCAGCGCATCCGGCTTTCGGGCAAGGGCCACGTCGGGGGCCCCGGCACACAGGCGGGCGACGTCTACGTCCTCGTCCGCGTCCGCCCCGACGAGCGCCTCGTTCGCGACGGCAACGACATCATCTCCAGTGTCACCCTGACGATGAGCGAAGCCGCGCTCGGCACCACCGTCACCGTTCCGGGCCTCGACGGAGAGCTCAAGATCGAGTTCGAGCCTGGGACGCAGCCCGGGACAGTAAGGGTCCTCCGAAGTAAGGGGATGCCTGTTGTCCAGGGCTCCGGGCGAGGCGACCATCGGGTGCTCGTCAACGTTGCCGTGCCACGCCACCTCTCGGACGAGCAGCGACGGCTGCTCGAGGAGTTCGAGCAGCACACGACCGATCACACCTACAAGGAAGACGGAGGGTTCTTCGACAAGATCCGGGCGGCGTTCCGCTGACCGCCAGCCCGCCGCTCCGACGCGTCTCCATTCGGATGGCGAACGAGCGCGCCGAGGAGGGCCGAGCGGTCATGCTCGACCTCTTCCCGCAGGGCTTCGAGGAGGTCGAGATGGATGGCGGGCTCGAGCTCGCCGCCTATACCACCGCGGGTGGAGAGGAGCGTCTCTGGCAGGTCTTCGGGCCAGGTCGGGTGACCGAGGTCGAGCCTGACTGGGCCGAGCGATGGAAGCAGTTTCACCGGCCGATCCGCATCGGTGCTCTCTGGATCGGTCCGCCCTGGGAGGAGTCGGATACGAAGGCGATTCCGGTTGTGATCGACCCCGGGCGTGCGTTCGGTACCGGCTCGCACCCCACCACCCAGATCTGCCTGGAGCATCTCCTCGAGCTGCAGCCGGGGAGCTTGCTGGATCTCGGGTGCGGCTCCGGCGTTCTCTCCATCGCCGCAGCGCGCCTCGGTTTCGCGCCCGTGACGGCGCTCGACTTCGACGAGGCCGCGGTCGAGGCGACGCACGTTAACGCTGCGGCCAACGGCGTCGAGGTCGCGGTCGTGCAGGCAGACGTCCTCACCGACGAGCTTCCCGAAGCAGGGCTTGCGGTTGCGAACATCGCGCTCGACCTCTGCGAGCGGGTGGGGTCCCGGCTGACTTCCCGCCACCTCGTGACGTCCGGATACCTAGAGTCCGAGCGCCCCGAGCTTCCCGGATGGAAACACGCCGGAAGGAGGGTTCGCGGCGGCTGGGCCGCAGACCGTTTCGAGCGCGACTAGTACTACTTACTAGGTGGGAGAGGCCTGCTTCTCGAAGAGCTTGCCGGCCTTGATCGTCTCGGCCATGTCCTTGGACTCCTCCCGGTACACCGAGCCGTCCTCGAACTGGATGATCGGGTACTTGGGCTGGCCGCTCAGGCGCTCGATCTCTCCACGCTGGCCGCGACCCGGCCACGGCCCCGGCACGACCTCATACTCGATGCCTTGTTCGTCGAGACTCTTCTGCACCCGCCAGCACGGGTGACCTGAGGCTTTCACCCAGAGGTTCTTGCACCGATAGAGCTTCACCGCCACAGTGGCCTCCATTCTCGCCTTGCTGTGAAGTTCCCGCGCATTTCGATTGAAGTATGCGCCGTTTAGCCAGCCCTCCGTAGACTTCGGTCGGAGGCCCGATGCGCCGACAGGGATGGCTAGTGTTCGCGGCTTGGGTGCTCGCAGGAGCGCTCGTCGTCCTCTCCTTGCTGGGGGCTGCCTCGATCGGCCTCTTTATTGCCCCGCTCGCGGCGATCGCGATCTGGCTCGCCGTTCGGCTCGGAGGCGCAGGGCCCGAAATGCTCGGGATGATCTCCGGCGCAGGCACCGTCTGTCTGCTCATCGCATTTCTGAACCGCGGTATGACGCCGTGCGCGGAGCAGGGCCGCCTCCTCAGCTCGGGACAAACCGAAGTCAGTTGCGGAGGGCTTGCGCCAACACCGTGGCTGGTTGCCGGGCTGGTGCTCATCGCGGCAGGGGTCGTCGCGTACGTGCTTGCACGTCGACGCACCGACGCAGGCGGGCCCGGCCCCCTGCTTCCGGAGAGCCCGGGTACGTCAACGGCACCAGACGGCGGCTAGGATCGCCCAGCGATGGCGACGTTCTCCGTCGAGTTCCTCGGCTGCAAGGTGTCGCACACCGATGCCCAGGCGCTACGTGAGCGGCTCGCGGCGGCCGGGCACAGAGAGTCCGCCGGCGAGACCGACGTGGCGGTCGTGAACACGTGCTGTGTCACGCACGAGGCGGTGCGAAAGTCGCGGCAAGCCGTCCGCCGCGCCGCGCGCCGCTCCGGGAAGGTCTACGTGACCGGGTGCGCGGCGAACCTACCGGGTAGCGCGCTCGCCGGGCTTCCCGACAACGTCCGGGTCGTGTCCGCTCCCAGCGAGGAGACAGCCGAGAAAGTGTCCGCGGACGTCGGCGTGCTGGGTTGCACGAACGCCTCGATCGGGCTCGACCGCGTCCGAGCCTTCGTCAAGATCCAGGACGGGTGCAGCTTCTCGTGCGGGTTCTGCGTCATCCCGCAGGTGCGCGGTGCTTCTCGGAGCCGCGCTGCGGACGCTGTCCTGGCCGAGGTTCGCAAGCGCGTCGAGCAGGGACATCGGGAGGTCGTTCTCACAGGCGTCAACCTCGGGTGCTATCGCGACCGCGAGCACGGCTACACGCTTGCCGGGCTCGTCCGCGAGGTGGGCAGGACACCCGGTCTCGCCCGGCTCCGACTCTCGTCGATCGAGGTCAACCACCTTGGCGATGAGCTGGTCGCCGCCTTGCGGGAGACGCCGACCGTTTCGAGGCACCTCCACGTCCCGCTCCAGTCGGGGGACGACCGCGTCCTCCGTGAGATGGGACGGCGCTACGACGTCGAGACCTACCTCCGCCGCGTCGGCAAGGCGCAGGGCTTCAACCTGACCACCGACGTGATGGTGGGCTTTCCGGCCGAGGACGACAACGCTTTCGAGGCAACGCTCGCGACCGTCGCGGCGGCCGGGATCACGAAGGTGCATGTCTTTCCGTACTCCCCGCGGCCCGGCACCCGGACCGCGCAGGCCGACCCGGTGCCCCCGGCCGCGAAGAAGGAGCGGAGCGCCCGCCTCCGCCGCGCTTCGGACCAGGCCTGCCGGCGCCGGTGGCACGCGCGGCTGGGCGAGGAGGACGTCGTGCTCGTTGACCGGCCCGGGCGGGGCTACGCCGACGACTACACGCCCTGGCTGGTCGACGGGCGAGTTGGGTCGCTCGTCCGAGCGCGCGCTGCGGCGGTCGCAGAGGAGGGGATCGTCGGTGTCGTCTGAATGCCTCTTCTGCACGCTTGCGAGGGACGGCGATCACGTCCGCAAGGAGGATGGGTTCGTCGCCATCAAAGACATCCATCCGAAGGCGCCCGTGCATCTGCTCGTCCTGCCGGAGCGGCACGTAGAGAGTCTCCGCGACGTCGACGCCTTCTCGGACGAAGAGGCCGCGCGGATGCTTCGCTTCGTCGCCGAGACGGCCCGCGAGGCTGGGCTCGAGGACTACCGGGTTATTGCGAACGTGGGCGAAGGCGCCGGGCAGACCGTCTTCCATCTGCACTGGCACGTTCTCAGCGGCGGCAAACTCGTGGGGTTCGGATGAGCCTGATCGCTCGGATCGAGGACGAGCTCAAGGACGCGATGCGGGCGCGGGACAGCCAGCGGGCGGGAACGCTTCGGCTCACCCTGTCTTCGCTCCGCTCGGCGGAGAAAGAGCTGCAGCGCCCCCTCCACGACGACGAGGAGCTGCAGGTGCTCCAGCGAGAGCGAAAGCGCCGCGCCGAGGCAGCCGAGGCGTTTCGTGCGGCCGGGCGGGACGAGCAGGCAGACCAGGAGGAGCTGGAGCACTCGATCATCGAGGAGTTCATGCCTGAGCCGATCGACGAGGAGGAGCTCGAGCAGATCGTCGACAACGCGATCGCCGAGACCGGCGCCACCTCAATCCGCGACCTCGGGCGCGTGATGGCGGACGTGATGCCGCAGGTGTCCGGCCGGGCTGACGGCTCGACCGTGAGCCGTCTGGTCCGCGAGAAGCTCGCCTAGCTTTTCAGGCCGAATCCGCGCCGGAACGGGCTCTACACTGTCTTCGTTGCAGGAAGTTCTCTCAGTCTCCAACGAGGTCGCCGCCGAGCTCGCAACCGTTGATGACGGCATCCTCGGAGCGTTGCGTAATCGGCTCGGGCTCGCGGTCCTCCTGCGCGGGAACCAGCTGACGCTCGAGGGCGAGAAGGACAAGGTCGGCGAGGCCCGCCTCGTGATCGACGAGCTGGCCGAGCTCGTGTCGGGCGGCCATGCGATCGGGGCCGGCACGGTCGATGCAGTCCTGACCGCGCTCGACGAGTCCCGCGACCTTCGGGACGTCTTCGAAGACGTGGTCTGGCGCCACCGTGGCAAGAAGATCACCCCGAAGACGGTGAATCAAAAGCGCTACGTGGAGGCGATCCGCCGCCGCACGATCGCCTTCGGGATCGGGCCTGCGGGCACCGGCAAGACCTATCTCGCGATGGCGCTCGCGGTGAACGCGATGGCCGAACGCCAGGTGAGCAGGATCATCCTGACCCGGCCCGCCGTCGAGGCCGGGGAGAGGCTCGGCTTCCTCCCGGGCGACCTGATGGCCAAGGTCGATCCGTACCTCCGGCCCCTGTTCGACGCGCTCTACGACATGCTCGACGCCGACCGCGTCAACACCTACCTGGAGAAGGGGCAGATCGAGGTGGCGCCGCTCGCGTTCATGCGCGGCCGGACCCTCAACGACTCCTTCATCATCCTCGACGAGGCTCAGAACACGAGCCCCGAGCAGATGCAGATGTTCCTGACCCGGCTCGGGTTCGGCTCGAAGATGGTCGTCACCGGGGACGTGACGCAGATCGACCTGCCGCGCGAACAGGCCTCCGGTCTCGTACGAGTGCGCGAGATCCTCGCGTCGGTGGAGGGGATCGAGTTCGTGGAGCTCGGGAACGAGGACGTAGTCCGACACGTGCTCGTCCAGCGAATCGTCGAGGCCTACAAGCAGCACGCCGAGGAGACCGGCGGCAATCGCCGCCGGTGATCGAGGTCGAGGTGGCGAACCGGAGCGGCGTCGAGGTGGACACCGCCGCAGCCGTCGAGGTCTGCCGGCGGACGCTGGCCGTCGAAGGAGTCCAATCGGGCGACCTCGGGCTTGTGTTCGCTACGCCCGAGGAGATGCGCCGGCTGAAGCACGAGCACCTGGGCGTCGACGAGGCCACTGACGTCCTCTCCTTCCCGATCGATGCCCGCGAGCCGCTGCCCGAAGGCGTACCGCGCCAGCTCGGCGACGTCGTCCTTTGCCCGCAGGTAGTGGGAGAGGAGTGGCGGGCACCCCTCGTGCACGGGCTCCTTCATCTGCTCGGGTACGACCACGGGCCGGAGATGGAGCGCCGCGAGCTCGAGCTCGCGGGATAGGCGCAGTGGGCCGCCGGACGCCCTCGATCATCCAGAGCTTCAACTACGCCTTCGAAGGCGTGATCCATGTGCTCCGGAGTGAGCGCAACATGCGGATTCACTTCGCCGTGGCGACCGGGGTCCTGATCCTCGCCTTCCTCTACGGCGTCACGAAGCTCGAGCTGGCTGCGCTCCTCGTGGTGATCGCCTTCGTCCTGATCACGGAGATGATCAACACGGCGATCGAGGCGACGCTCGACATCTCGACGCCGGCATTCGATCCACTGGCGAAGGCGGCGAAGGACATGGCCGCGGGCGCAGTCCTCATTTCCTCGGTGACGGCGCTCGTAGTCGGCTACCTGGTCTTCGAGGACAAGCTCGGGGAGCCGAGCTACCGGCTGGTGACGCGGATCCGCGAGGCGCCGCTTCGCCTCACGATCATCGCCCTCGTCCTGACGATGCTCTTCGTGATCATCACGAAGGCGATCACCGGGCGTGGGACTCCACTTCGCGGCGGGCTCCCTTCCGGCCATGCCGCGCTCGCCTTCGGCACGTGGATGGCGATCACGTTCATCACGCAGTCCTTCGAGTATCGCGTGCTCGTGTCCTCGCTGACCTTCGTGCTGGCGCTGCTCGTTGCGCAGACGCGGGTCGAATCGGGGATCCACTCGTCGCTCGAGGTGCTGTACGGCGCCCTGCTCGGTACGCTCGTGTCGATGATCCTGTTCCAGGTCGTCCAGTGACGGACGCGGAGCTCCTCGCCGAGGCGCGGTCGAGCGCGAAGGCGGCCTATGCGCCCTACTCGAAGTTCCACGTCGGCGCGGCCGTGCTTGCACGCGACGGCCGCGTGATCGTCGGCGTGAACGTCGAGAACGCGTCGTATCCGCTCGGGGTGTGCGCCGAGCGGGCGGCACTTTCCCGCGCGGTCGCCGAGGGGATCCGGCCGGGTGACGTCGAGGCCCTCGCCGTCACCGCTTCACCCTGCGGAGGCTGCCGCCAATGGCTGCACGAGTTCGGCGTCGACCGGGTCATTTTCGACCACGAGGGGGAGCTGCTGATCCGCCGGCCCGAAGAGCTCCTGCCCGACACCTTCGTTTTGTGAGCCCGTTTCAAAACGAAGCCCTGAGCCGCCGGGCCGTCATTCTGAAACGAGCTCTTTGAAAAGCGGGTTCGTCGCGGTCGCCGGCAGGCCGAACGTGGGCAAGTCGACCCTCGTGAACGAGCTTTGCGGCGAGAAGATCGCGATCGCCTCCAACAAGCCGCAGACGACCAGAAGGCGAGTCAGCGGCGTGGCGAACGGGGATGGGTTCCAGCTCGTCCTCGCAGACCTCCCTGGGTTCCAGCGGCCCCGCGACCCACTGACCGAGCGGATGCAACGAACCGTCGACTCGTCCTTCGAGGACGTGGACGGCGTCTTGTTCGTGCTCGCAGCCGATGAGGCGATCGGTTCGGGAGACCGCTTCATCGCCGAGCGCGTGTTCGGCGGTGACGCTCCGGTCGTCGTCGCCCTGAACAAGATCGACCGGATCCCACGGCCCAAGGTGCTGGAGCAGATCGCACGGACCGCGGAGCTCGGTCCCTTCCGGGAGCTGCATCCGGTGAGCGCGCGGACCGGCGAGGGTGTCGACGCGCTGCGCGAGTCGCTGGTCGCCCTCCTGCCGGAGGGCCCCGAGTACTTCCCACCGGGCGAAGTGACGGATCTCTCGCTGGCGGAGCGGGTCGGCGAGCTCGTCCGGGAGCAGGCCCTCGAGGCGACCCGCGAAGAGGTTCCGCATTCGGTCGGAGTCGAGGTGGAGGAGCTCGAGGAAGCTCGTGTCCGTGCAGTCGTGTACGTCGAGACCGAGTCCCAGAAAGGCATCCTGGTCGGCAAGGGCGGCTCTATGATCCGGACGATCGGCTCGCGGGCGCGCCCGGAGATCGAGCGTCTTCTGGGGCGGAAGGTGTTCCTCGAGCTGGTCGTTAAAGTACGGCCCCGCTGGCGCCGGGACGAGAACCTTCTCGAGCGCCTCGGGATCTAGTCGATTTTCGGAAAGGACACAGCATTGACGCCTGATCAATTCGAGGAGCGCCTGGCGCAGTTCCTCTTCGAGCGCTCCGAGGAGGCTCGTGCAGTTCGAGTTGGCGAGAAGGAGACGAGCGAGCAAGCGGCAATCGTGGCCCGGTACGAGGATCTGTTCACCCGCGAGCAGTACGCGGAGCTCAAGGAGGCCGAGGACACGGCCCCTGAGGGAGGGGCCCGCGAGCGGCTCTTCCGGCTTCGAGACACCTGTGGCGGCGGCCTGATCGTCCGCGAGTTGGCCGAGGAGTCGGATCGCCTCGAGAACGACGTCCTGGCGGCGCGGGTGGAATTCAAGGGCGAGACCATTCCGCTTCGGACCGCCCAGGCGAAGCTCGCGCTGGTCGACGACTACGCGGACCGCGACGAGCTGGGGCGGCTCGCGGCCGACTGCTCCGCCGGGTTCAACGAGCCGCGGCTGGAGCTTCTGCGGAAGGCGGAAGCGCTCGAGGCTGACATCACCGGGGAGGCCGATCCGGTCCGGCGAAGCGAGGAGACGAAGGGCATCGACCTCCGCGAGCTGTCGGCGCGGCTCGCCGACGCCGCCCGCCGACAGGACGGTTCCTTCGCGCCTCTTCGCGCCCGTTGGGTCGACCGCATCCTCGGCGAGGAGCGCGAGGACGAGCCCATGTCCTGGCACGTCTCCTATATCCGCCGCATGTCACCGCTTGCGGGGTTGTACTCGCGTGAACGTGCCGTGCCGGTCTGCCTCGAAACGCTGACCCGCCTCGGGTTCGACCTCGCCGCCGATTCGCGGATCAAGCTCGACCTCGACGACCGGCCCCAGAAGAACCCACGTGCATGCGTGATCGCTTCCGACCCGCCGTCGGTCGTGCACCTGATCACCCGCGCCCAGGGCGGCCTGCACGACTATCAGGCGCTCCTCCACGAAGCGGGGCATGCCCTGCACTACGCGGGCTGCGACCCGAATTTGCCGTATACGTTTCGCCGGCTCTCCAGGGACCACGCACTCACCGAGATCTATTCGTTTCTGGTCGAGTCGATCACGCGAGAGCCGGCCTGGCACGCCGAGCACTTCGACCTCGGCGCGGACGACGCCGCCGATCATGCTGAGGGTGCGCGGTTCCTGGAAGTGCTCCTCTTCCGGCGCTACGCCGCCAAGCTCGACTACGAGCTCGAGCTCTGGTCGGACTTCGGGCACGCACCGGCGTACGCAGATACCTACGCCCAGAACCTCCGGGAGGCGATCGGGTTCCGGTACCGCCCGGACGGCTACCTCGCGGACATGGACGACGGTTTCTACTCGGCCGACTATCTCCGGGCCTGGATCCGCGCGGCGCAGCTTCGCGCCTACCTGCGCGACTCGATCGGGGCCGATTGGTGGGAACGCAGCGAAACCGGGGACTTCCTGCGGGTTCTCTTCCTCGAGGGCACCCGTCCTTCGAGCGAGGAGATAGCCGCGCGGATCGGCTACGACCCGCTGGATACCGCTCCGCTCCTGGACGAGCTCGTCGTCGCGGGCTAGCTCAGAACTGGCCTGGACGCACGGGGCTAGACTTTGACCGTGGCGCAGGCACCCGCTCTCCCGCACGGTTTCGAGCTGCCGCTCCTGCCCCGGCTGCCCAAGATCGGCTCGGTCGACCAGGTCGCGGTCGAGGAACGGGCTGCGACCCTCGCCAAGCGCTCGATCAAGCGCGAGTCGAAGCTCTTTGCGCTCGAGCTCGCGGTCAGGATGACGGACCTGACGACGCTGGAGGGCTCCGATACGCCCGGCAAGGTCGCAGCGCTTGCGTCCAAGGCAATCCGTCCGGATCCTGTCGATCCGACGATCCCGTCAGTCGCCGCCGTCTGCGTCTACCCGAACCTCGTCCAGCACGCCCTCGAGCGCGTCGACGGCACCGGCGTCAAGGTGGCCTCGGTTGCAACCGCCTTCCCGTCCGGCCAATCGCCGACGGACATCAAGGTCGAGGACGCGCGCCGGGCGGCCGAGATGGGCGCCCACGAGATCGACATGGTGATCGACCGTGGCGCCTTCCTCTCGGGCAACTACGCCAAGGTCTACGACGAGGTGCGCCAGGTCAAGGAGGCGATCGGCGACGCGCATCTGAAGGTGATCCTCGAGACAGGCGAGCTCGGCACCTACGACAACGTTCGCAGAGCGAGCCTCCTCGCGATCGCGGGCGGCGCGGACTTCGTGAAGACGTCGACCGGGAAGATCAACCCGGCTGCGACGCTCCCGGTGACGCTGGTCATGCTCGAGGCGGTCCGCGACGTCTACGAAGAGACGGGCAAGCGGATCGGCGTCAAGCCGGCGGGCGGGATCCGCCAGGCAAAGCAGGCAATCCAGTACCTCGTGGTCGTGAACGAGACCCTCGGCCCTGAGTGGCTGACGCCAGACCTCTTCCGTTTTGGCGCCTCCTCGCTTCTGAACGACTTGCTCCTCCAGATCAGGAAGGAGAAGACCGGGCGCTACCAGAGCCCGGACTACTTCACGCTTGACTGAGATCGACAAGAAGCAGGATCGCTCGCCGGTCCCGTCCGCGTTCGAGTACGCCCCTGCGCCCGAGTCGCGGGACGTCGTTAAGCTCGAGGATCGGTACGGCCTCTTCATCGGCGGTGAGTTCGTCGAGCCGCGCTCCGGTGAGTTCCACCCCTCCGTCAGCCCCTCCAGCGAGGAGGAGCTCGCCGAGGTCGCCTACGCCGGCGCCGAGGACGTGGACGCGGCGGTAGTCGCTGCCCGCGCTGCGTTCGAGAACGGCTGGTCGTCCTGGCCGGCGGGGGAGCGGGCCAAGGTCATCTACCGGATCGCCCGCATCCTCCAGGAGCGCGCTCGCGAGTTCGCGGTGCTCGAGTCGCTCGACGGCGGCAAGCCAATCCGCGAGTCGCGGGACGTCGATCTCCCCTTGGCCGCGGCGCACTTCTTCTACTACGCGGGTTGGGCCGACAAGCTCGAGTACGCCTTCCCGAACCGAAAGCCGCGGCCGCTCGGAGTCGCCGCGCAGATCATCCCGTGGAACTTCCCGATGCTCATGCTGGCCTGGAAGGTCGCACCGGCTCTGGCTGCGGGAAACACGGTCGTCCTGAAGCCGGCCGAGACCACCCCGCTCACCGCGCTCCTCTTCGCCGACGTCCTCCGCCAGGCGGAGGTGCCGCCCGGCGTCGTCAACATCGTCACGGGCGACGGTCGCGCCGGCTCGGAGCTCGTCAAGCATCCGGACGTCGACAAGGTCGCCTTCACGGGCTCCACCGAGGTCGGCAAGGAGATCCAGCGCGCCGTGGCGGGTACGAAGAAGAAGCTGACCCTCGAGCTGGGAGGAAAGGCTGCAAACGTCATCTTCGACGACGCCCCGCTCGACCAGGCCGTCGAGGGGATCGTGAACGGCATCTACTTCAACCAGGGCCACGTCTGCTGTGCCGGCTCGAGGCTCCTCGTGCAGGAGTCAATCTACGAACAGACGATCCAGAAGCTGAAGCGCCGGATGTCGAACCTCCGAGTCGGCGACCCGCTCGACAAGAACACCGACGTCGGTGCGATCAACTCGAAGGCCCAGCTCGAGCGGATCCAGGAACTGGTCAGAAGCGGGGAGGAGGAGGGCGCCGACGTCTTCCAGCCCGAATGCCGCCTGCCCGAGAAGGGCTGGTGGTTTGCGCCGACGGTGTTCACGAACGTGGCTCAGAGCTACCGCATCGCCCAGGAGGAGATCTTCGGGCCGGTTCTGTCGGTGCTGACCTTTCGGACACCCGACGAAGCGATCGAAAAGGCCAACAACACGCCCTACGGCCTTGCCGCCGGGGTCTGGACGGAGAAGGGCTCCCGAATCCTCTCGATGGCCCAGCGGCTGCGGGCCGGCGTCGTCTGGGCAAATACCTACAACCGTTTCGACCCGACCTCGCCGTTCGGCGGCTATAAGGAGTCCGGGTTCGGTCGCGAAGGAGGCCTGCACGGTCTCGAGGCCTACGTGAGGTTCGATTGACCCGGCTTCCGGTCGCCAAGACCTACAAGCTCTTCATCGGAGGGTCGTTCCCGCGCTCCGAGTCCGGCCGTTCCTACGAGGTCGAGGGGGCGAACGTCGCGCTCGGATCGAGGAAGGACGTGCGGGACGCCGTTCGGGTCGCCCGGGAAGCCTTTCCCAAGTGGGCCGCGATGACGGCATACAACCGTGGACAGGTTCTCTACCGGGTTGCCGAGATGATGGAGGGGCGCCGGGCTCAGTTCGAAGAGCTGGCCGGCGACCGCGCAGAGGTCGATACCGCCATCGACACCTGGGTGTGGTACGCGGGCTGGGCCGACAAGCTCGCTCAGGTGCTCGGCACTTCGAACCCGGTGGCCGGCCCGTATTTCAACTTCACGATCCCGGAGCCGACGGGTGTGGCGGGGATCGTCGCGCCTGAAGAGCCGCCACTCCTCGGGCTCGTCGAGCGGCTCGCTCCGGCCCTCGTCGGCGGCAACAGCGTCGTCGTCCTGGCGTCGGAGCGCCGGCCTCTGGCCGCGATCACGCTCGCGGAGGTGCTCGCGACGTCAGACGTTCCCGGCGGGGCCGTCAACATCCTGACGGGACGCAAGAGCGAGCTCTGTCCGATCCTGGCCGGCCACATGGACGTGAACGCCCTGGACCTGGCCGGAGTAGTAGGAGATTCGACGGAGCTCGAGCGCATCGCTGCGGACAACGTGAAGCGCGTGGTGCGAAACGGTGACGGATATTCCCCCTGGCACGCGGCGGCTTTCCTGGAGCTGAAAACCGTGTGGCATCCGATCGGCGTCTGAAGATCTTTCCGTGACCCGACCCGCATTAACTCCACCCCCACGCGCGTTCCTCGGGCGCCGCTGGGGGTGCGGGGCCGGAGGGCACAGTATTCGTAATACGGGCCTGGAGAGCCCCGTGCCGCCAGCGGTGTCAGGCGGCGCCGGAGCCGGGCTCCGCCCGGCGGGAGCCGACGCCGGCGAGGGGCGCGCGTGAGTAGGTTCGTTCAGGCCATCTCGGAAGGCGACGGCATCTCGGTCGTGCCGCTCCTCTCGGGTGATGTCGACGGGCTTGCAAAAGCCGCAGCCGAAGCGGGCGCGGAAGCCGTGGCAGTCGCTGCGCTTGAGGACGTGGTTCGGGTCCGCGAGTCCGCCACCCTCCCGGTGCTCCTGCGAAAGCGAATCCACCGGCTGGACGAGCTCGAGGGCGCACACCAGGCCGGTGCGGATGCACTCGTGCTGGCTTTCGGTGAGCTCGAAGAGGAAGGGGACCTGCTCGAGAGTCTGCACGAGCGCTCCCTCGAGCTCGGGTTTGCCTGCGCGGTGGCCGTCCAGGATGAGGAAGAGCTCGCGCTGGCGCTGGAGCGGCTCGACCCCGACATCATCGCGATCTCGTGCCCTGATGCACAGGACGAGCAAGAGGAGCTCGAGCGGACGCTCGACGTCCTGCCAGACGTTCCGGTCGGGAAGCTCGTCATCGCCGAGGCGCGGGCGCTCGTACGGGAGCAGGCCGTCGCACTCGAGCGCGCCGGCGTCGATGCGATTCTCGTCGCCGACGTGGCGACTGGCCGCGACTTCGCCCGCGCGCTGGCCGACCTGGTCGGCGACAGGGAGCGCTGACGGAACCCATCCGGGCAAACCCAGCTTGACGCCCCCATAGGGTCATACTTCGCCGACTAACAGCGACTCGCGCAGGTCGGCGAACGGGAAGGAGGAGGCGATGCCGCTCTATTTATCGAGGTTCAGCTACACGCCGGAGACCTGGGCCAGGATGATCGGCAACCCGGAGGACCGCCGAAAGGCCGCTCAGTCGTACATCGAGTCGGTTGGTGGAAAGCTCCACGGGTTCTGGTACGCCTTCGGCACACACGACGGCTACAACCTGTGGGAGGCGCCCGACAACGTGTCCATGGCCGCGGTTGCGCTGAAGATCAGTGGCGGCGGTGCCCTTAGCTCGCTCGAGACGACAGTCCTCCTGACCGTCGACGAGACGATGGATGCCCTGCGCAAGGCCGAGCAAGTCCAGTACCAAGCGCCAGGCGCGTAGCCAGTCGATCGAGGCGCGAGGGCTTAGCCGAAGAAGGCCTTGGCGACGTCGTACCAGGCCGGTGGAACGGTCTTCAACTCGGCGACCGCATCCTGAAGCGGCACCTCGACGATGTCGTCTCCATGCAAGGCCGCCATCGTGCCGAAGTGGCCGGCGTCGACCAGATCCGCGGCTTTGAGCCCGTACCTCGTCGCGAGGACTCGGTCGCGGGGGGTGGGTGACCCACCCCGTTGCACGTGGCCGAGCACCGTCACCCGCGTCTCATAGCCGGTGCGGTGCACGATCTCGTGTGCGAGCGCGTCCCCGACTCCGCCGAGCCGGACGTGGCCGAACTGGTCGGTCGGGGCTTGCTGCACGATTCCGTGTCGCTCGCCCGATTCGTACGTGAGCTCGTACCCCTCACTGACAACTACGATCGAAAAGTCCTTGCCACGACCGTGCCGACGCTCGATGTCGGCGCACGCGGCCTCGACCGTTACCGGATGCTCGGGAATGAGGATCACGTCTGCCCCGCCGGCGATGCCGCTCATGACCGCGATCCAGCCCGTGTGGCGGCCCATCACCTCGACGACCATGACGCGGTTGTGCGCCTCGGCGGTGGTGTGGAGCCTGTCGATCGCCTCGGTCGCGATCCAGACGGCCGTGTCGAATCCGAACGTGTAGTCGGTGGCGGAGAGGTCGTTGTCGATCGTCTTCGGAACGCCGACGACCGGGAACTCTTGCTCTGCATGGAGGCGTGCGGCCACTCCCAGGGTGTCCTCGCCGCCGATCGCAACCAGCGCGTCGAGGCCTTCGCCCCGGAAGTGCTCGAGCACCCGATCAACATCGCCCTCCTGCTTGTACGGATTCGTTCGCGAGGTGCCCAGAATGGTTCCGCCCCGTGGCAGGATCCCGGAGATCTCACGCGGGCCGAGGGGCTGGAACTTCCCCTCGATCAGGCCGCGCCAGCCTTCCCGGACGCCGACTGCCTCGGCGCCGCGCTGCAGAGAGCGCCGGGTGACCGCCCGGATGACCGCGTTCAAGCCGGGGCAGTCGCCCCCACCTGTCAGGATGCCGACCCGTTTCGCCACTAGATCGTTGCTCGGTGACTGGGATCCGGTGAGTGTCGGTCAACCATTTGGGTCTAACTTCGCAGCTCGAATGTCGTCTTGGTGCTCAGAGGTTCCGCGGTTTCATTCATGACAGCGAAGTTGGACGATGGGATGCCGAAGGCGGGGATCGAACCCGCACGGGGCCAGGCCCCACTGGATTTTGAGTCCAGCGCGTCTCCCAATTCCGCCACTTCGGCGAGGCAGGGTCATCGTATCCGGCTCGGCGGGCTTGAAGGCAGGCCCGAACGTAGCCATAATGCCCGCTTCCCGACGAAAGCGGCTAGTTCTGCGGAACCCGGACGACTGACCGTAGACATCGCTGTCAAGGCGCCCGCACGGGGCGAGCGCTCGGAAATCCAGGCCGACTGAGGAGGATCAGTGAAGAGAAAGACACTATTGCTGCTGGTCATGCTGATCGGCGCTCTCGCCCTTGTCGCCGCAGGTTGCGGCGGCGACGACGATGGCGGCTCGAGCAGCGGAGGCAGCGACACGGCCGCGGGCGGTGACGGAGGCGGCACCGGTGACATCGAGGCGCTGCCGTCGTCCAGCTGCTCCGACATCGAGTACAAGGGCGACGGCGATGCCAACGTCCTGATCGCGACCGACTTGCCGCTCCAGGGCTCGTCACGAACGCAGACCCTGCAGATCGTCGAAGCGGTCCGCCTCGAGCTCGAGGATCGCGGTTGGAAGGCCGGCGACCAGAACGTCGCGTTCCAGTCGTGCGACGACGCGACGGCGCAGGCAGCCAAGTGGGATCCGGGTAAGTGCAGCCAGAACGCGCAGGCCTACGCTTCGAACGAAAAGCTCGTGGCGGTCATCGGTACGTTCAACTCGGGCTGCGCCCAGATCATTATCCCAGTCCTGAACCAGGCGCCCGGCGGCGGTGTCGCGATGCTCTCGCCGGCGAACACCTACGTTTGCATCACCGAGGGTGGCCCCGGGTGCGAGAAGAGCGAGCCGGACAAGTACTACCCGTCCGGTACGCGGAACTACGCCCGCGTCGTCGCCCACGATGCGTACCAGGGCGCGGCGGTTGCGGAGTTCATGCAGGCGCAGGGCGTCAAGAGCGTGTACATCCTGAACGACAAGGAGGCCTACGGCCTCGGCGTCGCGACCAACCTCAGGGGCGCTGCAGAATCGCTGGGGATCAAGATCGCCGGCTTCGCGGCGTGGGATCCGAAGGCGTCGAACTACGAGGCTCTGATGCGGAAGATCGGCTCCAGCGGGGCCGACGCACTCTTCCTCGGTGGCCTCATCGACGAGAACGGTGCCCAGGTGATCAAGGACAAGGTGGCCGTGCTCGGGCCGAACGACGGCGACGTCAAGCTGTTCATGCCCGACGGGTTCACGACCCAGCAGACGATTGACGAAGCCGGTGTCAAGAACACGCAGGGCTCGTTCTTGAGCATCGCCGGCGTGCCGATCGACGACTTCAAGGGCGACGCCGCTGCCTTCGCGGACAAGCTGAAGGAGACGCTCGGCGGAAAGCCGGTCGACCCGTACGCGATCTATGGCGCACAGGCCGCCCAGATCGTCCTCGACGCGATTGGCAACGGAGACGGCAGCCGTCAGAGCGTGATCGACGGGATCTTCTCGACGAAGGTGGAGAACGGCCTGCTCGGCACGTTCGAGATCGGCGAAAATGGCGATCCGGAACAGGCCGGAGGAGCCGTTGTCGGATTCACCATCTACCGAGCCGAAGACAAGCTCGTGACGGAGACCACGCTGTCGCCGAAGCCGGAGACGGTGGACGCGGCGCGAGGTCTGTAAGCAAAGGTAGGTCCACTTATCGGGGGAGGGCTTTTGCCCTCCCCCGATTTGGGTTTAGGATCAGCCGATCTCAGTTCAGGCCCGTAGCGAACCCCCGTCACCCCTCGCGGCTCTCCTGAACCGGCCGCGGCCGAGCATCACCTCGATCATCGGGCTGTTCTTCGTCCTCCTGATCGTCGTCTGGCTGGCCGTGAACCTCGTCAAGGATCCGACGGAGTTCTTCAGCGTCTTTCTGATCGGCCTGACCACCGGGGCCGTCTACGGGCTGGTTGCGCTCGGCTACACGCTCGTCTACGGGATCCTCCAGCTGATCAACTTCGCGCACGGCGACGTCTTCGCGCTGTGCGGGCTCTTCGCGAGCACGCTCATCCTGACTCTGTTCGATCTCTCGGCCGAGTCAGCCGCGATCGTGATCGTCGGCGGGCTGGCGGCAACCCTTCTCATCGTGATGCTGTTCGGGGCGGTCCTGAACGCGACGATCGAGTTCCTTGCGTATCGCCGCATGCGGAAGGCTCCGCGCTTGGCCGCGCTGATCACCGCCGTTGGCATGTCCTTCATCGTTCAGAACGTCGGCCTTGCCATCTACGGCGTCGGATTTCGGTCCGCCACCGACCTGATCCCGCGGACCTCCGCCTTCTCGATCGGGGGCGTCTCGTATCCGTGGAACAAGCTGACGATCATCCTGATCACCATTCCTGTGCTCATCGGCCTGACCTATCTGGTCAAGTCGACCCGTCAGGGAAAGGCCATGCGCGCGACTGCCCAGGATCCTGACGCGGCCGCGATGATGGGCATCAACGTGAACCGGACGATCTCGTTCACGTTCATTCTCGCCGGCGCGCTGGCGGGCTCCGCGGGACTTCTCTTCCTCCTGCAGTTCAACATGCGCTACGACACGGGGTTCGAACTGGGGCTGATCGCGTTCACGGCGGCAGTGCTCGGGGGAATCGGGAACCTGAGCGGCGCCGTGCTCGGCGCGCTCCTGATCGGGCTCATCCAGGCGTTCAACGAGGGCCTCGAGTGGAACGCGCCCGGCAGCGACTGGACGCGCTCGATCGTCTTCGGCATCCTGATCGCCATCCTCGTCTTCCGGCCCGAGGGCCTCCTCGGAGAGCGGACGCCAGAGGGAGCCTGATGGGAACGCCTCAAGAGCCCGGCGGGCGGGCGAGGGCCAAAAACCCCCTTGGAGGAGCGAGCGGCATCGGCGACGCCTGGAATCGCATCCCAAGGCGCGTGCGCGCGTTCCTCCCGCTCGCGATCATCCTCCTCGTTGCGGTGCTCTACCCGTCCGTCGTGGACAGCCTCCGTGGCCTCTCCGTCATCGGAGACTTCTTCCCGCAGGTCAGCTCGGTGGTGATCATTCTCGTCTTCACGATGATGGCCGTCGGCCTGAACATCGTCGTCGGCTATGCAGGTCTCCTCGACCTCGGCTACGTGGCGTTCTACGCCGCGGGCGCGTACATGGCGGGCTGGTTCGCCTCGGGCCAGTTCGAGCAGGTGAGCTTTCACCTCGGCTCGGTCGGGATCGACCGCGATGCGACCGGCATCCATGTCTCCCTCTGGCTCGTTTTGATCATGGCCGGGCTCTTCACTGCGTTCGTCGGGATCCTGATCGGGCTCCCGACGCTCCGCCTCCGCGGTGACTACCTGGCAATCGTGACGCTCGGATTCGGCGAGATCATCCCGCAGTTCGTGCGAAACGGTGACAACATCCGAGGCTTCGACCTGACGAACGGCACGTTCGGTATCAACCCGATCGACTCACCCGGCTTCGGTGAGGGGCTGAACGGGTCACTCGGCTTGCCGCTCTCCTTCCAGGCCTCGTTCGATCGCGAGAAGCTGTTCTATTTCACCATTCTCGCGCTCCTCCTGATCACGGTCTTTTGCAGCGTCAGGCTCAGGGACTCGCGCCTCGGGCGCGCCTGGATCGCGATTCGCGAGGATGAGACCGCGGCCGCCGCGATGGGCGTCCCGCTCATGCGCACGAAGACCTGGTCGTACGCTCTCGGGGCCTTCTTCGGCGGGATCGCCGGCGCGTTCTACGCCAGTTTCAAGAGCGGTGCCTTCCCGAGCGAGTTCTACTTCAACATCTCGGTGTTCCTGCTCTGCATGGTCATCCTGGGCGGCATGGGAAGCGTCTGGGGCGTGATCGCGGGCGGAGTCGTTCTGGGCTGGCTGAACATCGAGGGCCTCGCCGTCATCGGCGACCGGTTCAACGACGCCGCGGGGACGAACATCGAGATCACCAAGTACCAGTTCGGGATCTACGGGCTCATCATCGTGTTGATGATGCTCTTCCGGCCGGTCGGGCTCATACCCGAGGGGCGCCGCAGGCGCGAGCTGGAAGAGGGAGTGCACGACGAGCCCTTGTACGAGGCCCGCGGATGAGCGCCCCGGCGACGAACCTGCTCGAGGCCGTTGACGTCCGGAAGGAGTTCGGCGGTCTCGTCGCCGTCAACGATGTCGACTTCACGATCCCGGTCGGCGCCATCGTCAGCCTGATCGGGCCGAACGGAGCGGGGAAGACGACCTTCTTCAACATGCTCACCGGCGTCTACCAGCCGACCAGGGGGAGGATCGTCTTCGACGGGACGGACGTGACCGGCAAGCCGCCGCACGCGATCACGAAGCTCGGGATTGGCCGCACCTTCCAGAACATTCGGCTCTTCCAGCAGATGACGTCGCTCGAAAATGTGCTCGTGGGCATGCACGCTCGCCTGCACGGAGGCATCGTCCGCTCGGTTCTTCGCACCCCGGGCATTAAGCGCGAGGAGCGGAAGGCGGCTGAGCACGCACGCGAGCTCCTGGCCCTCTGCTCCCTCAGAGGTCGCGACGATGACCTCTCCAGGAATCTCCCCTATGGCGACCAGCGCCGCCTCGAGGTTGCGCGGGCGCTCGCGACCGAGCCGAAGCTCCTTCTCCTCGACGAGCCCACCGCCGGCATGAATCCGCAGGAGACGGCTGAGTTCACGAATTTCGTCGGGGAGCTCAGGACGAAGCGGAATCTGACCGTGCTCATGATCGAGCACGATATGAAGGTCGTCATGGGCATCTCGGACCGCGTCACGGTGCTCGACTATGGGGAGAAAATCGCGGAGGGAGCGCCCAAGGAGATCCAGAAAGACGAGCGTGTCATCGAGGCCTACCTCGGAAAGGCGGCCACAGTATGAATGCACCCGAAACAGCCGTTCGGTCCGAGTCCGGCCGTGGGAACGGTGGCAAAGGCGCGCCGCTGCTCCGGGTGGACGACATCCATACGTACTACGGCGCCATCCACGCAATCAAGGGAATCTCGCTCGAGGTGATGGAAGGCGAGGTCGTGACGCTGATCGGTGCCAATGGCGCGGGCAAGTCGACGACGCTGCGCTCCATCAACGGGCTGAACAACCCGCGGAAGGGAAGGATCGTTTTCCGCGACAGAGACATTACGAACGTGCCCGCACACTCAATCGTTCAGATGGGGATCTCGCAGTCGCCCGAGGGCCGGAAGCTCTTCCCGCACATGAGCGTGCTCGAGAACCTCGAGATGGGCGCGTTCCAGCGCAATGACCGGTCCGGGATCAGGGAGGACCTGGATCGTGTCTACGCACTCTTCCCACGCCTCGCCGAGCGCAAGTCCCAGAAGGCGGGGACGCTCTCGGGTGGCGAGCAGCAGATGGTCGCGATGGGCCGTGCGCTCATGGCCCGACCCAAGCTCCTCATGCTGGACGAGCCCTCCATGGGCCTGGCGCCCATCTTCGTCGAGAAGATCTTTGAGATCGTCAAGGAGATCAACGAGCAGGGAACGACGATCCTGCTCGTCGAGCAGAACGCGCTCATGGCGCTGGACGCCGCCGACCGAGGCTACGTGATGGAGACCGGACGGATCGCGCTGACTGATGACGCCGCGAAGCTGAAGGACAACGAGCAGGTCCGCAAGACCTACCTCGGCGAGCTCGAATAGACCAACCATCTAGGCTGGCCCCGTGGACGAGGTCGCCGAGAGCATCGAGCGCTGGCGCTCGCAAGGAGAGCGAGTCGTGCTCGCCACCGTCGTGGCGACGCGGCGGTCGGCGCCGCGCCCGGTTGGAGCCCGGCTGGCTGTCTCCGAACGGGGCGAGCTGGCCGGCTCGGTCTCGGGAGGCTGTGTCGAGCCCGACCTGGCGGAGCGCGCGCGTGAGATCTTCGCCTCCGGCCGCGCCGAGGTCGTCACCTATGGGATCGAGGACGAGACCGCCTGGGGGATCGGCCTTCCGTGCGGCGGAGAAATCGACGTTCTGCTTGCTCCCGCCGAGAGCCCGCTGCCCGAAGCGGAGAACGACGAGCGCGCGCTTCGGCTGACTCCGCTCGAGGGGGAAGAAGCCGGCCGGCCTCGGCTCGTGCGCGCGGGCGAGGACGCCGGTGCCGACGAGCTGATCCATCGCGGCCGCCCGGGCGTCGAGGACCGGTCGGAGGGCCGCGTGTTCTACGAGCCACTCGGGCCGTCTCCGCGACTGGTGATCTTTGGTGCCGTCGATCTGGCCGAGGCTCTGTGCCGCTCAGCCGCACTCCTCGGTTGGCGATCCGTCGTCGTCGATGCGAGACCAGGGCTCGCCACCCGGTTGCGAATCCCGAGTGCCGGGGAGCTCCTGGTGGCCTGGCCCGACGAGGCGATCGAGCAGCTAGCGCCCGACCCGTCCACGGCAGTGGTCGTCCTCACGCACGAGGAGCGCTTCGACGTGCCGGCCCTCGCCGGGGCGCTTGCCTCGGAGGCGTTCTACGTCGGCGCGCTCGGTTCGCGTCGCACCCAGGCGCGCCGCCGCGAGCGGCTCCTGGAGACCGGAGTCGACGAGGAACGGCTCGCACGCATCGCCGGGCCGGCAGGGCTCGACCTGGGCGCCGAGACGCCTGCGGAGACGGCGCTTTCGATCCTCGCCGAGATCGTGGCCGCAGCCTCGGGTCGGGCGGGAGGCCGGCTGGCCGAGTCCGACGGCCGGATCCACGCGGAGCCGAGCGGCTAGCCCGGATCCACCAGAGCCGGGTCGTCGAAGACCCCGTGCAACAGGGCGCAGGATGCCCTCCCAACGGCGCCGGGTCGGCCGGGGTCCCTCCGCGTAGACTCGTCTGGTGCCAAAGACGCTGACCGGCGCCGAGCTTCAGGTCGACGATGCGCCCGCTCGCGACTCGGATCTCTTCCTGGTGGACGGGAACAACCTCGCGTACCGGGGGTTCTTTGCGCTGCCCGAGGAGCTGGCGACGTCCGAGGGCTTCCCGACCAACGCGCTGCTCGGATTCACGAACATGCTCTTCAAGCTGCTCTCCGACTACAAGCCGAAGGGCGTGGCGGTTGCGTGGGACACACGGCCGGTGCACCGGACCGAGCTCTCGGCGGACTACAAGGTCGACCGCCGGCCGATGCCGGACCTGCTGCGGGAGCAGTTCCCGCACTTCCGGCCCATCGTCGAGGCCTTCGGGTACCGGAACCTCGAGTTCGAAGGCTGGGAGGCCGACGACGTGATCGCGACGCTCGCGAGCCGCGCTGACGAGGCCGGCATCAAGACGACCGTCGTCTCTACCGACCGGGACGCCTTCCAGCTCGTCTCGGAGAACGTCTGCCTGATGATGACGCCGCGGGGCGTTGCGGACGTGCACGTGTACACGCCCGAGCGGGTCGAGGCCCGCTACGGGGTCCGGCCCGATCAGGTCCCCGATTTCATCGGCTTGAAGGGCGACACGTCAGACAACATCCCCGGCGTCCCCGGCATCGGCGACAAGACCGCAGGCCAGCTGATCGCGCAGTATGGGTCGGTCGAGAACGTCCTCGAGCACCTGGACGAGCTCTCACCAGCCCGCCGCAAGTCGCTCGAGGAGCATGCCCAGCAGGCGCTCGACTCGAAGGTGCTCGCCACGATGCGGCACGACTTGCCGCTCGACTGTGACCCTTCGCAGCTGGTGCTCTCCCCGCCCGACCGTTCGCGGCTGAAGGAGATGTTCCGTCAGTACGAGTTCAGGAACCTGCTGCAGCGAGTCGACGTGATCGACGAGGCGCTGCCGGCGGCACCGATGCGGGTCGAGGGCGTGCAGGTTCAGTGGCGGGAAGGCCGGATCGCCGCGCCCGAGGGAGAGGCCGGGATCGCGGTCGAGGACGGTCGCGTCGCTCTCGATGCCGGCGATGAGGTCGTCGTCGGTGCATGGTCGTCGGAGCTTCGGTCGCAACTCCGCGAAGCCGCACTCGTCGCCCACGACGCCAAGCCCCTTCGGCTGGACGTCGTCGACGACACGCTCCTCATGGCCTATCTGATCGAGCCGGGCCGAGCCGGCTACGTCCTCGACGACCTGGCTGCCGAGTATGGCGTCGAGCTTCGCCCTGAGCCCGAGGCGGAGGAGGAGACAGCGGCCCTCATCCGTCATGCGGCCACCGCGCGACGGCTGGCGGGCCCGATGCGGCAACGGATTGCCGAGCGCGGTCTCGACCACCTCTACCGGACGGTCGAGCTGCCGTTGACCGGCGTCCTCGCGGCGATGGAGCACGCGGGCGTGAAGGTCGACACCTACCGCATGGGCGAGATCACGGCCCGGCTCGCCGACCGGCTCGAGGAGCTCGAGGCCAGGGCGTACGAGCTAGCGGACGAGCAATTCATGCTCGGCTCGACCCAGCAGGTGGCGCGGATCCTCTTCGAGAAGCTCGAGCTGACCGCCGGGCGGAAGGGGAAGACCGGCTACTCGACCGACACGCGTGTGCTGCGGTCGATCCGGGGAGACCACCCGATCGTCGAGGTGATCGAGGAGTGGCGTGAGTACTCGAAGCTGCTGAACACCTACCTGGGTCCGCTGCCGAGCCTCATCTCGGAAGACGACGGACGGCTCCACACGACCTTCAACCAGGCCGTGGCCTCCACCGGGAGGCTCTCGACCACGAGCCCGAACCTCCAGGCGATTCCGATTCGCACCGAGCTCGGCCGCGAGATCCGAAGCGCTTTCGTGGCCGAGCCCGGATCGCGCCTTCTCTCGGCCGACTACTCGCAGGTGGAGCTTCGGATCCTTGCGCACGTCTCGGGCGAGCCCAAGCTGCGGGACGCCTTCGCCGCTGGCGAGGACATCCATGCCGCGACGGCCGCCGAGGTACTCGGCAAGGACCAGGCCACCCTCACCAAAGACGAGCGGAACGTCGCCAAGATGGTGAACTTCGGGATCATCTACGGCATCTCGGCGTTCGGGCTCTCCGAGAACCTCGACATCCCGCGCGAGGAGGCGGCCGAATACATCGAGACGTACCTGGCGCGCTTCCCGCTCGTGCAGGACTTCATCCAGCGGACGATCGAGCAGGCCGAGGAGGACGGCTACGTGACGACGCTCTTCGGCCGTCGCCGCCCCGTTCCGGAGCTGAAAGCCTCGAATCGCCAAACCCGCTCTCTGGGGGAGCGGCTGGCGGTGAACTCGGTCATGCAGGGGACGGCCGCGGATGTGATCAAGGCAGCCATGGTGTCGATTCATCGCAGGCTCCGGGAGGAGGGCCGCACGGCGCGGCTCGTCCTGCAGGTGCACGACGAGCTCCTGCTCGAGGTTCCCGAGCCGGAGGTTCCGGCGGTGCGGGAACTCGTCCGCGAGGAGATGTGCAGTGCCTATCCGCTCGACCCGCCGCTTGCGGTCGACATCGGCTCCGGGGACGACTGGAACGAGGCGAAGACCTAGCGCACGACTAGGGTCGACGTTCGCACGCTAGATGGTTGGTCGGTAATTGGCGTGCCCGCGGGGACGGGCCGCCATCCGAGGGTGTGGTAATTGCCGATCAACCATCTATCCCTTCCAGGCGAGATCGGTGGCGGCGGCCGTGAATCGGATCGTGTCGCTGCGTCCGTCGACTGCATGGAAGAGAATGGCCGCTCGGCCGGCGACGGCGATCCAGCGGCCGTCGGGAGACCAAGCAGCCGCGTGGCCGGGGAAGCTCTGCTCGCCGTCGCCGGGCAGGCAGCCGAGGTCGATGACGGAGATGCGCTCGACGCGCTCGTCGTACGGACTTCGGACAAACGCACCGCAGTTGTCGGGTGAGAAGGTGGGCACTCGCCCCTGGAGCGGAGGGGCGAGGCCGAACTCCGCGGCGCTCGAGAGGTGCCCCGCTGTTCGCCGGTAGACCTGGATCGTCCGGCCGTCGACCGCAAGCGCGACCGACCCGTCGTCGCCAAACGAAATCGCGTCGATGCCTCCACGCGCGCGGAGGAGCAGGCGGCCGCCGACCCGAAGCTCGCGCCCCTCCACGTAGACCAGGTTGCCGACGTCCGTGTAGCCGGCAGGGCACCCAGGGAGCTCGACTGGGGTCGGGTTGCCGATCTCGAGCTCCCGGCCCCTCCCGCGCGCGTCGCACCATGCCATCCGCCCGCCGTCAGGACTCCACACGGGCGAGTTGATGTGGGCCTGGAACTGGCCCAGGTCCAGGTAGGCGTGGTTCAGATCGACGATGCGAAAGGGCACCACCGAGCGACGCCTTGACGGGAGGCTGTACGCGAGTCGCTCGGAGTGGCGCGGCGACCAGAGCTTGCATGTGCCCGTGAGACGGGGGAGCGGGAAGATCGTTCCGGTCGGCAAGTCGAGCTCCTGAATCACGCACGTTTCTCCGGTGAACACGATGCGGCCGGGGAGCTGCCCGAGGGTGAAGCCGCGGATTCGCCGTGGGGGAGGGGTCGTGGCCGCTTCGTCCCCCTCTGTCACGGCCGGCGCACTCGGCGGGGCAGCGGCTGAACCGCCCCCAAGTCCGCGAAGCGCATCCGCCGCCGCGAACCCCGCGACTAGGAGCACCGCAGCCACGATCAGGAGGTCTCGGGGTCTCATTTCTTGTAGCTATAATGCGCGCTTCCGCGATGGTGCAGGAACAAACCGCTACCGAGGCAGACCCCAGGCTGGAAGAGGAAGGCGTCTGGACGCGCGGTCCAGACGGGGAGCTGATCCCCGATTACGACTCCACCTTCCCGACGATCAACGAGGGTGAGGTCGTGAGCGGCACGGTCGTCCGTGTGGACAAGGACGAGGTGCTGGTCGATATCGGCTACAAGTCCGAAGGCGTCATTCCGGTCTCGGAGCTCTCGATCCGCCGCTCGGTCGACCCGTCCAGCGAGGTGCAGCTCGGAGACGAGATCGACGCGCTCGTCCTCACCAAGGAGGACACCGAGGGCCGCCTGATTCTCTCCAAGAAGCGCGCACGCTTCGAGATGGCCTGGAAGAAGATCGAGCGCGCTGCCGAAAGCGGCGAGCCCGTCGAGGGCACCGTGATCGAGGTGGTCAAGGGCGGCCTCATCCTCGACCTCGGCGTCCGCGGGTTCCTGCCCGCGTCGCTCGTCGACATCCGCCGGGTCCAGGACCTGGACGACTTTCTCGGCAAGACGCTTCGCTCCAAGGTGATCGAGCTGAACCGAAGCCGCAACAACGTCGTTCTCTCCCGCCGCGCCGTCATCGAAGAGGAGCGCAAGGAGATGCGCCAGGCGATCCTCGACCGACTCTCGCCGGGGGACGTCGTCACCGGCACGATCTCGAACATCGTCGACTTCGGCGCCTTTGTCGATCTCGATGGCATCGACGGGCTCATCCACATCTCCGAGCTCTCCTGGAGCCACGTCAACCACCCTTCCGAGCTCCTCGAGATCGGCCAGGAGGTCAGCGTCAAGGTGCTCGACATCGACCGCGACCGCCAGCGGATCTCCCTCGGGCTCAAGCAGACTCAGACGGATCCCTGGCAGCAGGTCGTCGACACGCACGATCAGGGCGACGTCATCGAAGGAAAGGTGACCAAGGTCGTCACGTTCGGAGCCTTCGTGGAGATCCTCCCGGGCGTCGAAGGTCTCGTTCACATCTCCGAGCTGGCGCAACACCACGTCGAGAATCCGCGCGAGATCGTCTCGCAAGGAGATGTCGTCAAGGCCAAGATCATCGAGATGGATGCCGAGCGCCGGCGCCTCTCGCTCTCCCTCAAACGTGTTGAGGACGGCGACGACGGCCCGACGACCGCGTCCGCCGAGTCTCTCGGCCTCTCGGAGGAGGTCTTCGCTGAGGACATGGCCAATGCCGAGGAGGCTCCGGCGCTCGAAGCGACCGAGCCGACCCAGCCCGAGGACTCTGCGCTGACAGAGGAGGCGGCATCGGAGGATGCCGCACCCGAGGACTCCGCTCCGGCCGAGGCCGCCGACGAGGCAGTCGCGCTCGAGGACCAGGCCGCGGGCGATGAGCCCGAGCCGTCCGAACAGCCTGAGGACGACGAGCAGGACTAGCTCCCGCCCCGTCTCCGTGGCCATCACGGGAGGTATCGGGGCCGGGAAGAGCGAGCTTCTGCGTGCATTCGAGCGCCAGGGGGCCGCGGTCGTCTCGAGCGACGACATCGTGCACACCCTCCTGCGCCACGATCCCGACGTGAAACGAGCTGTCGCCGAGCGCTTCGGCGAGGAAATCCTCGGGCAGGACGGGGAAATCGACCGCGGTGCGGTTGCCCGCATCGTCTTCTCGAGCCGGCGGCAGCTGAAGTGGCTCGAGGAGCTCTTGCACCCGCTCGTCGTCGCCACCTATCTCCGCTGGCGCGAGCAACTCGCTGAGCTGGACGACCCGCCTGAGGTCTGCATTACGGAGGTTCCTCTCCTCTACGAGGTCGGCGGCGAGGCTCGCTTCGACAAGGTCATCGCCGTGACTGCATCCCCGGACGTGCGAGCAGCTCGCAAGGTGCTGGTCACCGACCGGCGGGAGGGACGGCTGATCCCGGACGAGGAGAAGCTGCAGCGCGCCGACTTCGCCTATGTGAACAACGGCTCTCGGGAGGAGCTAGACGCCTTCGCAGCCGACGTGATGGCCAGGCTTACGCCATGACGCGAGCTCTCGCCGTCCTCGTCGCCCTCGGGGCGCTCGCGGGCGGGTTCTTCTTCGTCGAGGAGACGAAGCCGTCCTGGTATGCGCGGATGCGCTACCCGCTCGAGTACCAGCACATCGTCGTCGGGCATGCGAAGAACTACGACCTCGATCCCGCGCTTCTCGCGGCCGTGATCTACCGGGAGAGCAAATTCGACGCGAAGGCGCGGTCCTCGTCCGGCGCGGTCGGGCTCATGCAGCTCCTCCCCGAGACGGCCAAGGGCATTGCCGTTCACACGGGCGGGCACAAGTTCGTGGTCTCCGATCTCGAGGATCCGGAGATCAACGTGCGGTACGGCGCCTTCTACCTCCGGCGCTTGATCCGCAAGTACGGCGAGGTGCCGCTCGCCCTCGCCGCTTACAACGCGGGCCAGGCGAATGTGGACGAGTGGGAAGCGGCCGGTGGCGAGATCGAGTTCCCGGAGACGAGGCAGTACGTCGATGAAGTCCTCGAGCTCGAGAAGATCTATCGCCGCGCCTACAGCGACGAGCTCGGTCTCTAGGGCCGGCGCGCGAGGCGGAGCTCGCAGTCGGCCGCGACCGTGTCGACCGGGTCGGCAACGACGACGTCGGCTCCCTGTCCGCAGTCCAGGTAGTCCGGGACGAGGTCCCGGGCGATGAGCTGGTCGTCTCCGGAGCCGCCGAAGATCTGGTCGGAGCCGGGCCCGCCGCGGACCTCGTCGTTTCCCGCGCCCCCGTCGATGATGTCGTTCCCGGCGCCTGCCAGCACCGCGTCGTTCCCGTCCAGTGCTGTGATGGAGTCCACCCCCGGCCCACCACAGATGAAGTCGGCAAGATCGCTCCCGGTCAGTTGGCCGCCCCACGGCGCAGCCTGGGCCATGCAGAACCACGATCGTGAGAAGTCGGGAGGGGGCGGCGTGCAGAGTGTGTCCAGCCGGGCGCGCATCGCCACCACCTGGGAGCGATACGCGGGGTCGGCGGCTCGGCTCTCGAGCTCGAAGGGATCGGCCGTCAAGTCGAAGAGCTCGTCCTCGCCCGTTCCGTAGAACACGTACTTCCAGTTGGAGCTGCGGACGCCGCAGTAGGTCGGCATCGCCGGGTACGGAGCCCCGCGCAGGTGTTCGAGCAGGAAGTCGTTCCGCCCTGGAGTCGCGGAGCCCGCGAGGATTCCGAGCAGGCTCTGGCCGTCCACCCGCCCGCGCTTCGCCCGTGCCGCGGCCGCGAAGGTCGGTGCCAGGTCGATGTTCAGGGCCGTGCGCGTCTCGATCCTCGATCCGCGGAAGACTCGGTCGTAGCGAATGACGAGTGGGACGCGGATGCTCTCTTCATACGGGACGCCCTTGCCTTCGATCCGGTGAGCCCCCCAGCTGTAGCCGTTGTCGGACGTGAAGACCACGATGGTGTCCCGGAGGATACGACGCTGGCGGAGCTCGCCGAGTAGCGCGTTGATACCGTCGTCGACCGCCAGCAGCGTCTGCAGCTGGCGGCGGTGGAAGAGATCGGCCTTCACGTCGTCGAGCTCAGTCCGGGTGGGAATCTGCTGAATCCACGTCGGCTTGTCGGAGACGTCCGGCTCGTCGTAATTCGGTGGGCGCCAGGGCGCCATCGTCCCGAACGCGCCCACGTGCCGCGGGGCAGCGACAGCCGGGGAATGAGGGGCAAAGGGTGCGTACACCAGGAAGAACGGCTTGCGCGCGCCCCGGATGAAGCGACGCGCCTGTCGCGTCAGGAGATCCGTGGAGTAGTTGGCCGGAACCCCCGGCCGGAACCCCCGCCGGGTCCCGTCCAGGTTCAGCCCGTAGCGGTCGTAGCCGGGATTGGTGAACGCCACCCAGCGGTCCCATCCCGGCGGCACGTAAGAGCCTCCGTAGCCGTTCAGGTACTTGCCCACGTAGCCGGTGCGGTAGCCCGCCGACCGGAGCCACGTGCCGACCGTCGAGCGGTCGCGAAACGAGGCGAAGCCTCCATAGGGCCCGTTGTTCCCCCAGACCTTGGTGGAGTGCGAGTAGCGGCCCGTCAGGATGCTCGCCCGACTCGGGCAGCAGAGGGCGTTCACGACGAACGCGTTCGTGAAGGTGGTGCCCCGACCGACGAGCTCGCGCTGCACCGTCGGCATCGCCCCGAGCGTGTCGAAGCGCTGGTCGTCGGTCAGGACGAAGAGGATGTTCGGCCGGGTGGCGGCGCCCGCTCCGCTGACGACGGAAAGCAGGGCGATGCCGGCGATCAGCAGCGTCATCAGGCGATGGACCCCTCCGCGCACTTCCGACATGGTATTCGCCCAGGTGGCGGGATCCGGGCCCGGGGTCGCGGGCTACGATGAAAGTCATGCCCGACTTCCGCGTCTCGAGCGCCTACAGGCCGACCGGCGATCAGCCGCGAGCGGTCGAGTCTCTTGCCGAGGGGATCAACTCGGGCGAGCAGTTCGAGACGCTCCTCGGCGCGACAGGCACCGGCAAGACCGCGACGATGGCCTGGCTGATCGAGAAAGTGCAGCGGCCGACGCTTGTCATCGCCCACAACAAGACGCTCGCCGCCCAGCTCTGCAACGAGTTTCGAGAGTTCCTGCCGGAGAACGCGGTCGAGTACTTCGTCTCGTACTACGACTACTACCAGCCGGAGGCGTACGTCCCCCAGGCCGATCTCTACATCGAGAAGGACGCCTCGATCAACGACGACATCGACCGGCTCCGCCACGCGGCCACGAGCGCACTCCTCGTCCGCCGCGACGTGGTCATCGTCGCTTCGGTCTCTTGCATCTACGGCCTGGGCTCGCCGAAGGAATACGAGGACAAGACCGTCCTGCTGGCAGCCGGGCAGGAGATCGACCGCGACCTGATGCTCCGCAAGCTCGTGGACATCCAGTACGCGAGGAACGACGCGTTCCTCGGCCGCGGCCGCTTCCGGGTCCGCGGCGATGTCGTCGAGGTGCAGCCGGCCCACATGGAGTCGGCGTACCGGATCTCGTTCTTCGGCGACGAGGTGGAGCAGATCACGCACTTCGATCCGCTCACCGGCGAGATCCACTCGAAGCTCCCGCATCTCGCGATCTTCCCGGCGACGCAGTACGTGACCTCGCAGCCGACGATCGACCGGGCGATCGACGAGATCCACCACGAGCTCGAGGAGCAGGTCAAGCTCTTCGAATCGCAAGGGAAGCTGCTCGAGGCGCACCGAATTCGCCAGCGAACCGAGTACGACCTCGAGATGATGAAGGAGCTCGGTTACTGCAACGGGATCGAGAACTACTCACGGATCCTCGACGGACGTGCGCCCGGCACCGCTCCGCACACGCTCCTCGACTACTTTCCGAGCGACTTTCTGGTCCTGATCGACGAGTCCCATCAGACCGTGCCGCAGATCGGCGGCATGTACGAGGGCGACCGCTCACGGAAGCAGACGCTCGTCGAGCACGGCTTCCGGCTCCCATCCGCGCTCGACAATCGGCCGCTTCGCTTCGACGAGTTCCTCGGGAAGGTCAACCAGGCTGTCTTCGTCTCGGCGACGCCCGGGGCCTACGAGCTGCGTCAATCGACCCGGGTCGCGGAGCAGATCATCCGGCCGACCGGAGTCGTCGACCCGGAGGTCGAGCTGCGTCCGACCACCCACCAGATCGACGACCTCCTGAACGAGATCCGCCGGCGGGAGCAGGCCGGCGAGCGCGTCCTCGTCACGACGCTGACGAAGAAGATGTCCGAAGACCTGACCGACTACCTGCTCGAGTCTGGCGTCAAGGCGCGCTACCTCCACTCCGAGATCGACACGCTGGAACGAATCCAGATCATTCGAGAGCTTCGGCTGGGGGAGTACGACGTGCTCGTCGGCGTCAACCTGCTCCGGGAGGGGCTCGACCTGCCGGAGGTCTCCCTCGTGGCGATCCTCGACGCCGACAAGGAGGGCTTCCTGCGGGGCCAGACGGCCCTCATCCAGACGATCGGGCGCGCCGCGCGGAACATCAACGGCAAGGTGATCATGTACGCCGACAAGCTGACCGAGGCGATCAAGGGCGCGATCGACGAGACCACCCGGCGGCGGGAGATCCAGCTTCGCTACAACGAAGAGCACGGGATCACGCCCGAGTCGATCGTCAAGGGCGTCTCGGACATCGCTGAGTTCTTGTCGCTCGAGTCGCCAACTGTCCCGGGCAGACGTCGGCGGAAGGATCGGAAGGTCGAGGGCCTGACCACGGACGAGCTCGAGAAGCTCGTCGTCACGCTCGAGGAGGAGATGTACGCCGCCGCGCAGGAACTGCGGTTCGAGTACGCAGCGAAGCTCCGCGACGAGATCAAGGATTTGCGGCGGGAGCTCATGGCCGCCGCAGAGACTGCTGCCTAGCGAGCCCCTTCCACGGTGGCGCAGTCGACGCGGCCGGCGTCGACGTCCGCGATCACCCGCTGGAAGTCTCCGTACGAGCCCTTTGGCGTCCGGTCCGCCCAGAACGGGCCCGACTGCCAGCCCTCGAGCCTTGCCTCGTCCCACATCAGGAAGTTGAAGTAGCCCTGGACGTAGGGCTGGCAGTACGCGAGCTCGACGGCCCGCCTGAATTGCGCCCCCTGGTCCTCCGGCGAGATCGTCTCGACGTTCTCGTCGCCGGTGTACGCCGCGAGCTTTTCGGGGATCACGGCCGTCTGGTATCCGGTTTCGAGATACCAGATGTAGGTGCAGCGCTCCTCGATGCATTCCCCCGGAATCGCCTGGGCCGTCCCTGAGAACGCCTCGGAAAGCACCTCGATCAGATCAGCGTAGTCGCCTTCGGAGATCGTCGTGCCGCGGTGGTCGGTGGCGGGAGGCGCCGCCGGGTTGGGTCCGTACGCGTGGTGTCCGACAGTGTCGAAGATCGGCTCGTCGCGACCGCTCTCCCGGTAGGCGAGGCCCATCTCCTTGATGAACTCCCCCGGCGAATGCGAGATGTTGCTCCGCGCATCCGGTCGGTCGTTTCCGTTGGGCGCCGTCGCGGGCGCGATCACGTTCACCTCCGGCCGAAGGTCGTGAAGGACATCCCAGCAGCGCGCGAGGAGCTCGACGTAAGCGGCCGGTGCCGCGCTCGCACCCAGCTCGTCGAACTGGGGTTGCCAGAAGTAGCTCTTGTTCGGCTCGTTCCAGACGATCAGGTCGTTGATGACCGGGTAGCGCTCGACGAGGTCGGCTGCATACGCGCAGTAGTCGTCCCGGGCCGTCTCGTCGAGTGGCGCGGCGTCAGGCCCCCCGTAGAGAGCCACGACGAATCGTTCGGAGGCTCGGGCGCTCACCATCACGTCCAGCTGGGCGACCACTTCCGGTGGCACCGTTCGAGCTCCCGGCACCCATGGAACCGTGATCCGGAAAGTCGCTACCCCGAGCTCGCGGGCGGCAGGCAGGGCGGCGTCTGGAACGAGCTTGAATGCGTCCTCCGTCAGGCCGACGAAGAGCTTCGGGTCGGGCGCGGTCGTAGAGGGCGTGGGCGAGGTCTCGTTCTCGTTCTCGTACGAGCAGCTGGTTCCGAAAGCGAGCGCCCCGGCGACGAGAAGAGCAAGGACACGGGTCAATGTCTCGCCGACTCTAGGTTCTCCGGACCACAAAGAGCGAGGCGGCCGGATTTCGACCGCTAGCCGATCGAGCCGAGCGGCTCGAGGCCGCGCGGAAACCGGCGGTCGGCGATCTGCGCCCAGGACGTCTCCGCCCAGGCGTACGTGAGAACCCGGAGCGATTTCTCGTCGGCTTCGTAGAGATGCAGGCCTCGTGCCTCGCCGCGCCGCTTGGGGCGTGGCTGGCCCAGCCCGGGAGCAGTGACGACCGTGGTGCCGTGCACGTCGCCGCGAACGACTTCGAACTCTCTGCGCTCCGCCACGGCCGCTTGATGGACGTGGCCCGAGACGATCAGCTCCGCGCCCGCATCGACGAGGCCGCCGAGGACCGTGCTTCGGTTCGCGATCGTCCGCTTCGTGGAGCGCCAAGGCGCTCCGAGCAGATGGTGGTGCAGGGCGACGATCCTGAGGGCGTTCGGGGCTGCCTCGGCGAAGCAGCCGCGGACCTGCTCGATCTGGTCGGGACGAAGTGCGCCGCCCTGCTGCTTCCACGGTCGGACCGAGTTCAGCCCGCAGACGACGAGCCGGTCGGAGCGATATGTCGGCTCGGTTTGGCCCCAGACCCTGGTGAACTCGTCGAAGGTGGCCGTGAAGCGCCACGGTGGCCACCGAGGGATGTCGTGATTACCCGGAATGACGAGGAGCGGCTTGTCAAGAGACCGGAGGAGCGCGGCCGCGCGGTCATGCTGGGCGCTCATGTTCCTGTGGGTGAGGTCTCCGCTCACGATCACGAGCTCGGGCTGGGTCTCGGCGACGAGCGTACGAAGATCACCCTCGACCTCAGGCTCTTCCTGCGTTCCGGCGTGTAAATCCGACACCTGGAGGACGCGTAGGAGCGGCATCAGGCGGGCAGACTATAGTGAGCCCATGGTCGACGAGCCTGCTGAGATCTTCGATGACATCTACGTCGGGTTGCGCGCTGGCGCGGCCGGGCGGAAGAAGCGCCGAGGTGAGCCACTCTCGCCCGAGGAGCAGGAGGCGCTTGGACGCTGGTCGCGCATGTCCGGCTGGCGGAAGTCCCTCGCAGTCGGTGGATTCGCGATCGGGACCTTCGGGCTCGGCGTGACCGTCGGCGGTCTCGTCTTCGGTCGCTGGCGCAAGGCCTGAGCCGGATTTCTCGCCGCGTTGCCGGCGCCAACCGGCTCGTCGCAATGAACCGGGCGCGTTTCCGCGCAAGTCCTTCACAGTTTCGCCTCACCCCGTGCAACACATACGCGGTACCGCGAGCTACGCTCGCCGCGGGGGAACCAGTAATCAGGGGGACCCCCAGGGGAGGGTTTCACGGGTGCGTGGGGGACAGCGCCGGCCTTTTGCTCTCCGGCGTCCGGGTCTCTCACCAGGGCGTACTGCAGGAGCCCCCGTCGTCGCGCCGAAGGCGCCACCCATGCGCGGGTATCTCTCTCCGGGCGAGGAGGTCCAGCTGGAAGCACGCCAGCATGGCATCGCCCTCGCCTTCCCCCTGGCGCGTGCGTTCGCGGTCGCAGGTCTCGGGACCGGGCTCATCCTCTACGGGGCGCGTACCCACTGGCTCTTCGCCCCGCTCGGCGCGGGCCTGCTCGGCGCGGCCGCCGTGCTGGCACTCGGTGCCGTCTGGCGTTGGGATCGCACCCAGCTCGTTCTGACCAGTGAGAAGCTCTTCGTCGTGCACGGAATCCTGAGCCGCCGCGCCGCAGCTGTTCGACTGTCGCGTGTCGGCGCGGTCGAGGTCGAGCAGAGCCTCCTCGGGCGCGTGCTCGGGTACGGAACGCTCATCGCGGGGGAGCTCGAGATCCCGTACGTCCCGCGCCCGCGGGACGTTTGCCGGCTCGTTCGCTAGGCGTCCAACCAGCTCTCGCCTCGACCTGCGAAGTAACTACATTTGGTATAGTTACTGGCACATGGCGACCGAAACGAGAGGACCCACCGATTCAATGAGCAAGCTTCTTCTGATCCCCCTGGAAGACACCGTCGTCTTCCCGAACATGAGCCTCACCCTGACGATCGACACGGGGGACGAGGACAAGGTCGTGCTCGTCCCGAGACACGAGGGTGACTACGCGAGCGTCGGCACCGTCGTCGAGGTGACCGACAAGGTCCGGCTGCCCGGCGGCGTCCAGGCGGTCAACCTGAACGGGCTTCACCGTGCCGTGATCGGCGCGGCCGAGAGCGATGCCTCCGGCCAGCTCCGCGCGGCGGTCGACGAGTGTCCTGACGACAACCCCGCACCGACCGTGACGCGCGAGCTCGAGCGCGAGTACCGCGCAGTCGTGGAAGAGATTCTGGAAGTCCGCGGAGCCGACGAGCGGATCTCCGCCTTTGTACGTTCGATCTCCGAGGCCGGCGCTCTCGGCGACACCGCCGGTTACTCGCCCGAGCTCTCCTTCGAGCAGAAGGTCAAGCTGCTCGAGGCCGTCGACGTCGTCGAGCGCCTGAAGCTTGCGGTCGAATACCAGCGAGAGGTGCTCGCCCAGCTCCAGGTCCGCAAACGCATCCGCGAAGACGTCGAATCGGGGGCGCAGAAGCAGCAGCGCGATTACTTCCTCCGCCGCCAGATGGACTCGATCCGGAAGGAGCTCGGCGAGGACGAGGGCTCGATCGTCGAGGAGTACCGGGAGAAGATCGCTGCAGCCGGCATGCCCGAAGAGGTGCAGAAGCAGGCGGAGAAGGAGCTAGATCGGCTCGAGCGGATGGGTGAGTCGACGGGCGAGTCCTCGATGATCCGCACCTACCTCGACTGGCTGATCGCCGTGCCCTGGTCGAAGCGCTCCGAAGACGTGCTCGACCCGGTGAACGCGCGCGAGATCCTCGATAAGGATCACGCAGGTCTCGAGGACGTGAAGGATCGGATCGTCGAGTACCTGGCCGTCCGGAAGCTTCGGCAGGAGCGCGGAATCGAGGAGGACAAGCGCTCCGGCGCGATCCTGACGCTCATCGGCCCGCCCGGGACAGGCAAGACGTCCATCGGCGAATCGATCGCGCGCGCACTCGGTCGCGAGTTCGTTCGGATGTCGCTGGGCGGCGTGCGCGACGAGGCTGAAATCCGTGGACACCGCCGCACGTACATCGGCGCGCTCCCGGGACGCCTGGTCCGCGCCCTCCGTGACGCGGAGACCATGAACCCAGTGATCATGCTCGACGAGGTCGACAAGGTCGGCGCCGACTGGCGTGGAGATCCCTCGTCGGCTCTCCTCGAGGTGCTCGATCCCGCGCAGAACCACTCATTCCGCGACCACTACCTCGATGTCGAGCTCGACCTCTCGCAGGTCTTCTTCATCGCTACGGCCAACGTGGCCGACACGATTCCGGGCCCGCTCCTCGACCGCATGGAGGTCATTCGCTTCGACGGCTACACGGTCGACGAGAAGGTCGCGATCGCTCGCGGCTATCTCTGGCCCCGGCAGGTGGAGCGAAACGGGCTTTTGGCCGACGAGGTCGAGATCCACGATGCCGTCATCGAGACGGTGATCACCGAGTACACACGCGAGGCGGGCGTTCGCCAGCTCGAGCGTGAGCTGGGGACGATCCTCAGAAAGACCGCAACGCGCGTCGTCTCGAAGGAGATCGAAGTGCCGGTGGGCGTCGACCTCGAGATCGTCCGCGACGCGCTCGGCCGGCAGAAGTTCTTCCAGGAGGCTGCAGAGCGAACAGCCGTCCCCGGTGTCGCAACAGGGCTGGCCGTCACGGGCACGGGCGGCGACGTTCTCTTCGTCGAGGCCACCACCATGGAGGGAACCAGCGACGGCCTGATCCTCACCGGCCAGCTTGGCGACGTCATGAAGGAGTCCGCGCGCATCGCACTCTCATATGTGCGGGCGCACACGGAGGAGCTCGGCATCGATCCGCAGGAGTTCACGGATCACTCCTTCCATGTCCACGTTCCGGCCGGAGCGATTCCCAAGGACGGGCCCAGCGCCGGTATCACGATGGCAACCGCGCTCGCCTCGCTCCTGACGCGACGGCCTGTGAAGCACACGGTCGGCATGACCGGGGAGGTCACGCTGCAAGGTCGCGTGCTTCCGATCGGCGGCCTGAAGCAGAAGGTCCTGGCCGCGCACGCTGCAGGGCTCACGGACGTGATCCTGCCGGAGCGAAATCGGCCGGACCTGGACGACGTGCCAGAGACCGTTCGCGAGCAGATGAGCTTTCATCCTGTGATGACGCTGGCGGAGGTGCTCGACCTCGCGCTCGAGCCGGTTCGCTCCCAGGATGCCGCGCTGTCGTAGTTGCCAGCCCGTGCCCGAGGAGATTCGCCAGGCGGCGGATCTCCTGGGCCGGCGCTGGCTTCTGTCGATCCTCTACGCGGCGCACACGGGCGCAGTTCGGTACAACGAGTTCCTTCAGGCAGTGGGAAGGATCCCGCCACGAACGCTTGCGATTCGCCTGGTCGAGCTCGAGGAGGCGGGAATCTTCGAGCGCCGCGTGCTGGCCTCGCGGCCTCCCACGGTGGAGTATCGGTTGACGCCTGCAGGTGAGCGGCTGAGCGTTGTTGTAGATGCCCTCCGGCGGATCGCCGGGCCGGCGGCGTAGGCCTTGGGCGAACACGTGTTCGTCCGACCCCGAAGCTAGACTGACCTCTATATGGCCGCCGAAGAGCTCGTCGTCCACGGCGCCCGCGAGCACAACCTCAAGGACATCACCGTCCATCTGCCGCGGAACGCGCTCATTTGCGTGACCGGACTCTCCGGCTCCGGCAAATCCTCCCTTGCCTTCGACACGATCTACGCCGAAGGCCAGCGCCGATACGTCGAGTCGCTCTCGGCCTACGCCCGCCAGTTCCTGCAGATGATGGAGAAGCCCGACGTCGATTCGATCGACGGCCTCTCGCCGGCGATCTCGATCGACCAGAAGACCACCTCCCGGAACCCGCGCTCGACCGTCGGCACGGTGACGGAGATCTACGACTACCTGCGGCTTCTCTACGCTCGCGTGGGCCGGCCCCACTGTCCGATCTGCGGCCGCCCGATCGCAGGGCAAAACGTCCAGGCCATCGTCGATCAGGTTCTCCGCCTGCCGGAGGGGACGAAGTTCACCGTGAACGCTCCGGTCGTCCGGGACCGGAAGGGCGAGTACAAGGACCTCCTCGAGCACCTCAGGAACGAGGGCTTCACGCGGGTCAAGGTCGACGGCGAGCAGAGGCTCCTCGACGAGGAGATCGAGCTCGACAAGAAGTTCAAGCACACGATCGAGGTGGTCGTGGACCGGCTCGCAATCAAGCCGGATCTGCGCCACCGCCTCACGGACTCGGTCGAGACCGCGCTCGCGCTGGCCGACCGGCTTGTAGCCATCGACATCGTCGACGGCGACACGATGACCTTCTCGGAGCGCTTCGCCTGTCCCGAGCACGGGGTTGGGCTCCCGGAGCTCCAGCCGCGCATCTTCAGCTTCAACTCTCCGCACGGGGCCTGCCCGCGCTGCATGGGCCTCGGCTCGCAGCAGCGCATCGACCCGGACCTGCTCGTGCCGGATCCGACCGTGTCGATCGGCGAAGGCGCGCTCGTTCCCTGGTCCGTCGGCAGCTCGAGCTACTACGAGTCGGTGATCCAGGCGATCGGCGACCGCTACGAGATCGACCTCGACCGGCCCTGGAACGAGCTGTCGGAAGACGAGCAGAGCCTCTTTCTCTTCGGCACGGGCGAGGACAAGATCTATGTCCAGTACCGGAACCGGATGGGCCGCCGGCGCTCGTACATGACCCGCTTCGAGGGGATCGTGACGAACCTCGAGCGGCGGTACCGCGAGACGGACTCGTCGCAGCAGCGCGAGCGCATCGAGGAGTACATGAGCTTCCGCCCTTGCCCGGAATGCAAGGGCGCCCGCCTCAAGCCCGAGGTGCTTGCGGTCACCGTTGGCGACAAGGCGATCAACGAGTTCTCGCGCATGTCGGTGACCCGGTCGCTCGAGTTCCTCGGCCGGCTATCGCTCTCCGAGACCGAGCAGCTGATCGGCGAACGGATCATCAAGGAGATCCGCGAGCGGCTCACGTTCCTGGACAACGTCGGGGTCGGCTACCTGCAGCTCGATCGCGCGTCCGCGACCCTCTCCGGCGGGGAGGCGCAGCGTCTACGGCTCGCGACGCAGATTGGCTCGCAGCTGGTCGGGGTCCTCTACATCCTCGACGAGCCGTCGATCGGGCTCCACCAGCGGGACAACGACAAGTTGATTACGACGCTCGAGCGCCTCCGCGACCTGGGAAACACCGTTATGGTCGTCGAGCACGACGAGCAGATGATGCGCTCGTCCGACCATGTCGTGGACATGGGCCCGGGTGCAGGCGAGCACGGCGGGCACGTCATTGCCGAGGGAACGGCCGCGGACATCGAGCGAAGCCGGAAGTCGATCACGGGCCAGTTCCTGTCCGGCAAGAGAACGATTGCAGTGCCGGAGCGGCGCACCGAAGACCTCGGATCGTTCTTCATCCGCGGGGCGAGCATGCACAACCTGAAGGGGATCGACGTCGAGTTCCCGGTGGGGAAGTTCATCTGCGTCACGGGTGTCTCGGGATCCGGCAAGTCGACGCTCGTGAACGAGATCGTCTACAAGGCGCTCGCAAACAGGCTCCACCGGCTGCGCGTCAAGCCTGGAGATCACATTGCCTGCGACGGGATCGAGTGCTTCGACAAGGTGATCGACATCGACCAGTCGCCGATCGGCCGTACGCCGCGCTCCAACCCGGCCACGTACACCAAGCTCTTCGACCACATCCGCGAGCTCTATTCGCAGACACCGGACGCAAAGGTGCGCGGCTACAAGCCGGGGCGTTTCTCGTTCAACGTCCGCGGGGGCCGCTGTGAGACCTGCAAGGGCGACGGCACGATCAAGATCGAGATGCATTTCCTGCCGGATGTCTACGTCCCGTGCGAGACGTGCAAGGGCAAGCGCTACAACCGTGAGACGCTCGAGGTTCGGTTCAAGGGCAAGTCGATCGCGGACGTCCTCGAGATGTCGATCGAGGAGGCACTCGCCTTCTTCGCCAAGATCCCGAAGATCCGTCGGCGGCTTCAGACCCTGCACGACGTCGGCCTCGATTACGTGAAGCTCGGCCAGCCTGCGACCACGCTCTCGGGTGGCGAGGCACAGCGGGTGAAGCTTTCGGCGGAACTCTCGAAGGTAGCGACCGGAAAGACGCTTTACATCCTCGACGAGCCGACCACCGGCCTGCATTTCGCGGATATCGAGAAGCTGCTCGACGTCCTCCAGCGGCTCGTCGATGCCGGCAACACCGTGCTCGTGATCGAACACAACCTCGACGTGATCAAGCAGGCGGACTGGATCGTCGATCTCGGCCCGGAGGGCGGTGAGGCCGGTGGCGAGCTGATCGCGACCGGCACCCCGGAGCAGGTCGCCGAGGTCGACGGCAGCTTCACCGGCCAGTTCCTGCGTGCGGTGCTACCGAGCGCCGCCGCCGCGGCTGCCTGACGTCTCCGCGCCTCCTCGCGGATACGCTGGCTGCATGGACGCCGAGCTTTCCGCAAGCACCCCCGAGCGGGACTGGTGGCTCCGCGTCCTGGCCGTGTTCCAGGCGCCTCGCACCGTCTTCGCCGGGCTTCGGGACGACTCCGACGAGCAGGCAACCGCGCGACAGGAGCCCGTCATGGCCCTCGTCATCCTCGCCGGGATGGGCGCGATTCTCGTCACGAACGCGACGGGGAGTCTGCTCGACAACCCGGAGGTCGACCGGCTCCTGGTGCTCGTGCTCGTCTTCCTCGCCGGCGCGCTTTACGGTGCCGCGGGCTACTGGATCGGCGGCGGCGCCCTCTACCTGGGCGTCAAGGCCGCGGGTGGAGACGAGACCTACCGGCGCGCGCGCCATCTCCTGGCTTTCGCGGCGGGCCCGATCGCCCTCTCTCTCCTGGTCCTCTGGCCCCTCCAGATCGCGATCTACGGGAGCGACCTCTTCCGCTCCGGCGGCGGCGACGAGGGGGCAGGCGCCTCGATCTTCCTGGCGCTCGAGATCGCGTTCTTCGCGTGGGCCCTCGTCCTCATCGTCTACGGGATCCGGGTCGTCCACGCATGGCCCCTCGTCCGCTCCCTCGGAGCGCTTGTGCTTGCCGCTCTTGCACTCGTCGCACTCGGGATCGTCCCCTCGCTGATCTAGGAGGGATTGGTGGAACGTCGCTCGACGGCTCCGCGCCTGCGTTTCGCCAAGCCCTCCTGCTAGTTCTTCAGCACCCCAACCTCGGCCTCGAAGCGCGCAAGCTCTTCCTCAGGGATCGAATAGGTGTGCTCCTCGCCGGGGAAGGCGCCGGAGCGAACGTCGCCGACGAAGCGCTCGAGGGCGGCGCGGATCTGGGGCGCGATCTCGGCGTAGCGTTTGGCGAATCGTGGTGAGCGTCCCTCGTAGAGGCCGAGGAGGTCATGCCACACGAGAACCTGGCCGTCGCAGCCGCGGCCTGCGCCGATGCCGATGGTCGGAATGCGGAGCGCCTTCGTGATCCGGGCTGCGACGGGCTCCGGGACAGCTTCCAGCACCAGTGCGGAAGCACCGGCCGCCTCCAGCGCGAGAGCGTCGTCGTAGAGCCCGTGGGCCCTTGTGGCCGTCCTGCCCTGTGCCTTGAACCCACCGAGCTTGGTGGCCGACTGGGGCGTGAGGCCCAGGTGCCCGAGCACCGGGATTCCGGCCGCTGAGATCGCCTGGAGCCGCGAGAGGCTCGGTCCCGCACCCTCGAGCTTGACGAGGTCGGCGCCGCCCTCCTTCAGCATGCGGACCGAGGTCTCGACGGCCTGTCCGTCGGACACCTCGTAGGAGCCAAAGGGGAGGTCGCCCACGACCAGAGGTCGTGAGGCTCCCCGGGAGACCCACCGGGTCAAGAGGAGCATCTCCTCGAGCGTCGCCGGGACCGTGGCGTCGTAGCCCATGACGACCATCGCGGCGGTGTCTCCGACCAGGACGAGGTCGACGCCGGCCGCATCGACGAGGCGTCCGCTGGGATAGTCGTACGCGGTCACCATCACGATCGGGTCTCCGCGCTGCTTCATCTCGCTAAGCTCGGTGAGCGGGAGCTTTCCGGCGGTGGGTGGTCGGCTACTCATGCACTGCTCCTTCCAGAGGGACGTTGTCGATCAGCCGGACGCGTCCGACGCGGACGGCGGCGGCGAGAATCGGCCGGGCCTCGAAGCTCGTCACTTCGACGTACTCCGGGTCGAGGAGCGGCTCCTCGGCCAGGGCCGCGCGTGCTGCGGCGACTGCGTCGTCCCCGCGGCGGTGGGCCAGCTGCGCGGAGAAGAGCGCACGGGGTAGAGCGCGGGCAGCCTGTCGCTCCTCCGCAGAGAGGCGCGCGTTCCGGGAGCTCAAGGCGAGGTTGTCCAGGTCGCGAACCGTGGGGATCACTCGAATCTCGAGCTCCAGGTTCAGGTCCCGCACGAGTCGCTCGACGATCGCAGCCTGCTGCGCGTCCTTCTCGCCGAAATAGGCCCGTTCGGGGCGAACGATGTTGAAGAGCTTCAGGCAGACCGTTGCGACGGCGCGGAAATGGCCCGGCCGCGCCGCACCCTCCAGACCGCGCGATAGCTCCTCGACCTCGACCCAGGTCTGGAAGCCCTCGGGATACATCTCCTCGACGGACGGGACGAAGAGGACGTCGGCTCCTGCAGTTTCTGCCGCCTGAGCGTCGGCCTCCAGGTCTGGCTCGTAGGCGGCGAGGTCGGCCGGGTCGTCGAACTGCGCCGGGTTTACGAAGATGCTGACGACGACCGCGTCACATTCACGCCGTGCCGCAGCCAGGAGCTCGAGGTGCCCGCGATGCAGGGCGCCCATGGTGGGGACGAGCCCGATCCGGCCGCGGCCTCGCTCAGGCTCGAGCGTCGCGCGGAGGCCCGAGATCGTCCGCGCTCTCCTCATGAGACGACCGCCTCCGCGGTCGCCTCGCTGAGCATGCGATAGAGCGGCTCCAGGGCCGGCCGATGCTCGCGAATCGCTTCCACGTGGCCGTCGACGGTCGTCCAGTCGCCGCGCACGTGGGGCCCGGTCGGAGCGAATCCGTTCTCGATCGTTCGGCGCATGAGCGGCTCGAGCGCCGCCGGAGGTGCGCCGGCGGCGCTGAAGAGCTCTGCCGCTGCCGAGTGGAGCGTGACGAGGAAGCTCGCGGCCACCGTAGCGCCCGCGTGATAGAGAGGTCGGCATTCGTCTGCGAGGTCGAATGGCTCGAGCCCGAGCAGCCGGGCGAGCTCAAAGCCGGTTGCCTCGGCCTCGGAATCGGCGCCGCTGACGGCGGCCCAGGCACCGTCGAGCTGTTCCGGGCCACGCTCCAGCGTGAAGGTCTGGAGCGGGTGCAGGCTGAAGCGGCGCACGTGCGGCGAGAGAGCTTCGAGGCGGCAGGCCCCGCTCGTGTGCGCGATCCACGGGCCGAGGGGGATTCGAGGCGCGATCTCGACGATCGCGCGGTCGGGGACACAGAGAAGCACCAGCTCTGCGTCTCCGGTCTCGAGCTCGCGGCCGGCGACACGCGTCGGAATGCGCTCCGCGAGCCTTCCGGCCACGGCCTTCCCGACGCGTCCGGCGCCGACGACACAAACGGATTCGAATTGCACTGAGGCTCCAGTTCCTTGTGGATACCGGGCACAGCGAGTCTACCCCGTCGGGGTGGCCCCGGAACGGGCCAACCCAGGTCGAACGGAACGTCAAGCGGCTGTCAGCGCCGCCGCCCGTCTCAGCCCTTGGCTTCGGCCTCCGGATCGAGCTTCAGTGCCACCGAGTTGATGCAGTACCGCTGCCCGGTCGGCTGCGGCCCGTCGTCGAACACGTGGCCCAGGTGCGAGCTGCAGGAAGCACACAGGACTTCGGTCCGCCGCATGAGCAAGCTCCGGTCCTCCTCGGTCTCGACAGCGTTCTCGTCGGCCGGCGCGTAGAAGCTCGGCCAGCCTGAGCCGGACTCGAACTTCTCGTCTGACCGGAAGAGCTCAGCCTCGCACGCAGCGCACCTGAAGATCCCCTTCTCCTTCACGTCGTTGTACTCGCCGCTCCAGGGCCGCTCAGTTCCCTTCTCGCGAAGAATGTGGTACTGCTCGGGCGTCAGCTCACGGCGCCATTCCTCGTCGGTCTTCTCGACCTTGCTGGACATTCGCTCCACCTCCTGGTGGGAGACTAGCGGCGCTGTTAGGCGCCACCGACGAGCCAGTCGAGAGCGTCCGGCCAGTGATCCAGGAGGAGATGTCCGGCATCCGGCACGAGGTTGAATTCGGCGTTCGGGAGGTGTGCAGCAAGGTATTCGCCGTGCGAGCGCGGCACCAGCACGTCCAGTTCGCCTTGCCAGAGCCGCACCTCCGTCGACACGTCGGCGAGCTGGAAGCCCCAGGCCGTTGCGAACGCGAGGTCGTCGTCGGCCCAGCCGCCGCTTCCCTGGCGGACTGACTCGACGAAGGAGTCCCGGACGATTGCCCGGATCTCGGGCCGCGCCAGCATGGCTTGGTCGGGCGCGGGCAGCTCTGAGGCAAGCGCGTCGAGCAGCTCGTCCGGTTGACTCCTGATCGTCTCGACCTGCGGATCGAGGAGGGCGGTGATCGCCTCTTCTCCGGCGAGGGCTGCACCGAACTCCTCCAGGTTCACCTCGGCCATTCCCTCGAGGAAGTCGAAGGCCGGGTCGTCTGAAGGCGCCGCACCCACGAGGACCGCGGCCCTGGTCACGCGACCGGGCAGGAGCGCGGCGCACGCGAGGGTATGCGGCCCGCCGCCCGACACGCCCATGAGCCCGAAGCGCTCGAGCCCGAGGTGATCGGCCAGAGCCTCCGCGTAGGCGGCCGCCGAGGCAACCCGGCGGCCTGGCTCCCGGCTCGATCGCCCGTAGCCGGGCCGGTCATAGGCGATCCAGCGGATTTCCCGGTCGAGGTAGACGCCCTCGTCCGGATGATGCTCGAGCCGGCTGCCCGGGGTGCCGTGGTGGTAGAGGACCGACGAGCCGTCCGGGTCGCCGACTTCGAGATAGGCGAGCTCCAGCCCCTCTGCCGTCCTGAACGCTCCCTCTTTCGCCACCGCGCGATCATGCCAGAGGTGATCTAGGGCTCGAACTTGCGGTGTGTCCGGGACGATGCCTAGACTCCGCGAGCGATGCCGATGTACGAGTTCGTGTGCATGACGTGCGAGAGCCACTACGAAGAGCTCTTACGCGTCGACGACGCGGATCCGGGCTGCCCGGATTGCGGCTCCGAGAAGGTCAGACGCCAGTTCTCGGTATTCGCGGCTCACGGCACCGCCGGGCAACCGAGCTTCGGCGGCACTGCTGGAGGCGGTTGTTGCGGCGGAGGCTGTGGCTGCGGCTGACCCGGCTTCCCTCGGGCTGACCCCCGCAGGTCGACGCTCGGCGCTCGAGGCCTACGCGGCCGAGATCGCGCCCTGCACGCGCTGCCGACTGGCCGAAGGGCGTACGCAGGTCGTCTTTGGCACCGGCGATCCCGACGCCAATCTGATGTTCATCGGGGAAGCCCCCGGATTCCACGAGGACAAGCAGGGGTTCCCCTTCGTCGGCCAGGCCGGGAAGCTCCTCGACAAGCTGCTCGGGGGAATCGGGCTCGCCCGGGAGGACGTCTATATCGCGAACGTGATCAAGTGCCGGCCGCCGGGGAACCGAGACCCGCAGCCGGACGAGATCGAGGCGTGCGAAGCCCATCTCTTCAGGCAGCTCGAGCTCGTCGAGCCACGGCTCGTCGCAACGCTTGGCAACTTCGCAACGAAGCTCCTCACCGGCAAGCCGCACGGGATCACGCGGGTCCACGGGCGGCCGCAGGAGGCGACGGTCGGCGGGCGCACGGTGACGCTCTATCCGCTCTACCACCCGGCCGCGGCGCTGTATACGCCCGCGATGCTTCGCACCCTCGAAGAGGACTTCGCCGGCATCCCGGCTCTGATCGGGGAGGAGCCTGAGCCGGCGCCTGCCGCAGAGGTGATCCGCTTCCCCGTCGCGGTCACCCCAGCTGCCGCGACGCCACAAGAGCAGCTCGGGCTCTTCTAAGCTCTCGCGATGATCGAGCTCGAGTCGTCCTCGCCCGAGGAGACCGAGCGCATCGCAGCGGGCCTCGCCTCGGCGTTGCGCCCGGGGGACCTCGTCACCGTTGCGGGCGACCTCGGTGCCGGGAAGACCACGTTCGTACGGGGTGCCTGCCGCGAGCTCGGGGTCGAGGAGCCCGTGACGAGCCCGACCTACACGGTGGGCCATCGCTACCAGGGCCGCGTGCCCGTCTCTCACCTCGACCTTTACCGCTTCGGGCAAAACGTGTCCGAAGATGACTGGGGTGACCTGGAGGGCTACTTCGAGGACGCGGTCGTGTTCGTCGAATGGCCGGAGCGCGCCCGGCGCTACCTTGGCGACGCATGCGCAGAGGTGCGGTTGCAGCTCCTCGGGTCCGAGCGTAGACTCATCGGGGTCGAAACTACAGAGAAATCCCTGGAAATAGCCCTTTCCTCCCGGTGTTGACGCTCTCCTTCGACACCGCCACCGATGCCGCTTCCTGCGCGCTCGTGCGGGGCCGGGACGTCCTCGGCGAGCGGCCATCTCGGGCGGGCCGGATTCTGCATGACATCGACGAGGTGCTCGCCGGCGCGGGCGTCGAGCCGGCCGAGCTCGACGGGATCGCCGTCGGCACCGGCCCGGGAAGCTACACCGGGCTTCGCATGGGGCTCGTGACGGCGAGGACGCTCGCTTTCTCCCTCGGGATCCCTGTAGCCGGTGTCTCGACACTGGCTGCGCTGGCCGCGGGAAGCCCGGGGAGCCGCCCTGTCCTCGATGCGCGGCGGGGCGAAGTCTTTACCCTCGCAGCGGGGGAGTACCGATGCCTCCAGCCCGACGATCTCGAGTTCTCGCCGGGCGAGACGGCGGTCGGCGACGGTGCGGTGCGATACCGCGGCCTTCTCCAGAGCTTCGGTGCGCTCGTGCCGCCGGACGAAAGCCCCGTTCATGTGCCCTGGGCCCGCCATCACGCCCTGCTCGCAAGCGCCTTCGGTCCACCCGAGGCGGCGGAGCCGATCTACCTGCGTGCGCCAGACGCCGAAAGGAAACTGTCGGTATGAGCCTCGAGATTCGGCGTCTCACCCTCTCGGACATCGACGAAATCGAGCGGATCGAGCAGGAGTCCTACCCCACACCCTGGTCGCGGTCGATGTTCGCAGGCGAGCTCGCCAAGCCCTCTTCCATGTCTCTGGGTGCGTACGATCCAGAGCACGGCGACACCCTCGCGGGGTACCTGATCATCTCGCGCTACGTCGACGCCTGGCACATCATGAACATTGCCGTTTCGCACGCGTATCGCCGCCACGGCATCGCGCTCAGCCTCCTCGACGAGCTCTTCGCCCGCACCGAGACCGACGCCCGGCGCGGGTACACGCTCGAGGTACGGGTCTCCAACACGAGTGCGATCGCGCTCTACGAGCGGGCAGGCTTCTATTCGACCGGAGTGCGGCGCGGCTACTACACCGACAACCGGGAGGACGCACTGATCATGTGGCGTGACCCGGTGCCGGTGTCGTCGGTCGGCACTCCGTGATCCTCGGCCTCGAGACCTCCTGCGACGAGACCGCCGCTGCGCTCGTCACGGGTGACGGTGTGGTGCGCTCGAGCGTCGTCGCCTCGCAGGCGGAGCTTCACGCCCGTTACGGCGGTGTCGTCCCCGAAATCGCGTCGCGACGTCATCTCGAGCTGGTCTCCCCGGTCGTGCAGGAAGCCCTGCGGGAGGCTGGGGCGTCGTTCGACGACGTCGCTACGGTGGCCGTCACTCGGGGGCCGGGGCTGATCGGGGCCCTCCTGGTCGGGCTCTCGGCAGCGAAGGCGCTCGCCTGGTCTCGACGGTTGCCGCTCGTGCCGGTCGACCATCTCCACGGCCACGTCTCGTCGCTCTTTCTCGAGCCTGGTGCAGTCGACCCTCCATTCGTCTGCTTGCTGGCAAGTGGAGGCCACACGCTGCTCCTCGACGTCCGAGACCGCTCCGGGTTCGAGGTGCTCGGGAGGAGCCTCGACGATGCCGCCGGCGAAGCGTTTGACAAGGGCGCCCGTCTGCTCGGCCTCGGGTATCCGGGTGGGGCCGCGATCGACCGGCTCGCACGCGAGGGCGATCCCGAGGCCTACAGCTTCCCGGTCGCGCGCCTGCCGGGCCTCGACTTCTCGTTCTCCGGTCTGAAGACCGCGCTCCTCTACGTCGTTCGCGACCTCGACCCGGCCGAGCTGGAACGCAGGCGCGCAGATCTCGCCGCGAGCTACCAGCGCGCCATCGTCCGGGCCCTCGTCGAGCGAACCCGGCAGGCAGCCGCGGCCGCGGGGGCCGAGCACATCGCCGTCGTCGGTGGGGTTGCTGCAAACTCCGAGCTGCGAGGCTCTCTGCCCGAAGCGGCGCTCGCCCCGCTCGAGCTCTGCACCGACAACGCGGCCATGATCGCCTCTGCGGCCCGCTTCTCACCGGCCATCGCCTACCCTGAGTATCTTGCGCTCGATGCGTACGCCTCCGCGGCCTGAGGACAGGCGTCGGGCGACGGCCCTCGGGCTCGTCGCCCTGGTTGCCACCATGCTCGTCACGGTCGCACCGGTGCGAGGAGCCGGGGAGGCTGTCGTGAGCGGTGCCGCCGCGGCGTGGCGCGGAGCGTTCGGCGCTCGTCCTCAGGCTGCGGCTCCCTCCAAACGGATGATCGTGGTCCTGGCGGCTCCCTCCGTCGCCGACCAGACGGCCGGCCTGAGCCGCTCTCCGACGCGCGCCGAAACTCGCCGCTGGTCCACGGAGGCGGAGGGAGCGCAGCGACTCCTGCTCGCGAAGCTCGCCGAGCGTGGCATCGACGTGGAGCCTTTCTATTCCTTCACCCGCACCGTGAACGGCTTCTCGGCCGCCCTGGACGACAGGGCGCTGGCCGAGCTCGAGCGAGTCGGAGGCGTTGCCGGCGTTTATCCGGTTCGGACTGTCTATCCGGCCTCGATCGGGACCGAGAGCATCGGGCAACCGGAGTTCTCGGAGCGTTCGGGCCGCCGCCCCTCCGTCCAGTTGCCAGGATTCGACGGCGCCGGGGTGACCGTGGCGCTTCTCGACACAGGTGTCCAGCGTGGCCATTCCGCCTTACGAGGCCGAATACTTGCAGGCTACGACCTCCTTCGCGGTGCCGCGCCGGCCGTCGCTCACTCGATGCCCGGAGAGCCAGGCCGCCTCGAGACGCATGGAACGCGCATGGCCGGCATCGTGGCGGGTGGGAAGCTCGTGGGAGGCGTCGCCCCGGGCGCAAAGATCCTGCCTCTCCGAATTCTCGGCTGGCGCCGGACGCAGGACGGCTCCTACGCCGTTCTCGGCCGCGGCGACGCGCTCGTGGCAGGCCTGGAGCGCGCCGTCGATCCCGACGGGAACGGCGACCTCCGGGATGCGGCTGACGTCGCGCTCGCAGCCGTCGTCGAGCCGTTCGCGGCCTTTTCGGACAGCCCGGAGTCCAGAGCCGTCGCCGGCGCGACCCGCCTCGGCACGCTGGTCGTGGCTGCCGCCGGAAACGACGGCCGGGCAGGCCGGGAAGGATTCGGAAGCGTCGGTGGCCCGGGGGGAGCACCGGACGCGCTGACCGTCGGCGCCCTGGACGCACGCTCCAACCTGCTCCAGGCGAACGCGACCCTGCGAGTCGACTCCGACGAAGTCCTGGACGAGCCCGTGCGGGTCCTGGGGGCGGTGGCTCCAAGGTCGGCATTACGTCTCGATGTCTCGGCGCTTCTCGGTCCCTCGCTCGGTGACGGCGATCGAGCCCCGGCCGATCAAGCCAGCGGCATCGTTCTCGGCGACTTCTTCGACCGCGCTGGGACCAGCCGGGTCGCGGGACGTGCTGTGCTCGTCGCGGCGGGCGGCTCCCTGGCAGAGAAAGCGAGGAACGCGGCCACAGCCGGCGCGTCCGTCCTCCTGGTGGCCGGAGCCCGCCTTCCATCCGGGGCCCTCGATCTTGATGAGGCGGGCGGGATTCCGGTGCTCGCGGTAAACGCCCGCACAGCCCGCGCAGCCACGGGCGCCCTTGCCTCCGGTCGCAGGGTGACCCTCGACCTGGCCGCTGCGGTGCCGGTGGCCAACCCGGGAACGGGGAAAGTGGCGCCGTTCTCGTCGGGCGGCCTCGTATTCGACGGGCGTGTGAAGCCCGACCTCGTTGCGCCGGGCGTCGGCCTCGTCACCGCTGATGCGGGCCGAAGCGTCGACGGCTCGCCGCGCGTCGCGACTGCCACGGGCTCGAGCGCAGCCGCGGCCGTCGTTGCCGGTGCGGCGGCGCTCCTGGCGGACGCTCGCCCCGACCTGTCTTCCGGTGAGCTTCGTGGGCTCCTGGTCGGAAGCGCGCAACAGCTCGAGGGCAAGGCATCCGCAGGAGTGACGGTCGAGGGAACGGGGGCGCTCGACGTCCAGGGCGCAGCCTCGACGGAGCTCGCTGTCGAGCCGGCCTCGCTCGCACTCGGAAAGGCGACCGCCTCGGGCTGGAGCGTGATCCGGGGCATCAGCGTGCGAAATCTGTCGACCCGCACCCTGCGCATCTCGTTCGGTGTCGCCAACGATTCGAGTGCCGGGCCCGAGGTGCGATTCGCCGCGAGCCCGGCTGCCCTGACCCTTCGGCCTGGTGACGCAGGCGATGTCGTCCTGCAGGCGGCCGCTCCGGACGGAGGCTCCGGCTTGTCGGCCGGCGTCTTCGTGGTTCAGCCCGAACGCTCGCGGCCCGTCCGGCTCCCCTGGGCGGTCTCGTTCACGCCCGCGGAGGGGGGGTCCCTCGTCGGTGACATCCGGCTCTCGAACGACTCCTTCGCACCCTCGCCGGCCGCTCCGGCAGTGGTCGCGTTCAGGGCCGGAGCGGTGAGCCAGGGTGTCGACGGGCAGACGATCGAGCCGGTGCGTCTCCTGGAGGGCGAGCTCTGGACGGTTGCCGGCAAGAAGCTTGGAACACTCTTCCGACTGCGCGACCTGCTGCCCGGCCGCTACGCCTTCGGTCTGACCGGCCGTGGTCCGTTCGGGAACACTCTCCGGCCGGGCGACTACGAGCTTCGGCTCACCGCCGAGCCGGTCGAGGGAGCCGAAGGCACGCCACCCTCGACCGCGAAGGTCACGTTCACGATCGCCAGGTCGGGGGAGGGGTAGGCGTGGCGACAGTCGAAGCGAGCGCGTCGCACCTGAAACGCGATCCGTGGGAGATGGCCCGCGAGCAGCTCCGCCAGGTCGCAGCGCTGGTCGACGTGACCGAAAACATGCTGGAGGTGCTCCTCGAGTGCAAGCGCTCTGTGGAGGTCTCCATCCCGGTCCGCATGGACGACAGCTCCGTCAACGTCTACACCGGCTTTCGCATCACGCACAATGTGGCCCGCGGGCCGTCAAAGGGCGGCATTCGCTACCACCCCGGCGTCACACTCGACGAGACCAAAGCGCTTGCCATGTGGATGACGTGGAAGTGCGCCCTGATGGCTCTACCGTTCGGCGGGGCGAAAGGGGCCGTGGTCTGCGATCCCAAGGTGCTCTCGCTAGGCGAGCTGGAGCGGCTCACACGCCGCTATACGACGGAGATCATCAACCTGATCGGCCCCGAAGTCGACATTCCTGCGCCCGACGTGGGCACCAGCTCTCGGGAGATGGCCTGGATCTTCGACACCTATTCCATGAACAAGGGCTACTCCGTCCTCGGCGTCGTGACCGGAAAGCCGCTCGAGGTCGGCGGCTCGCTAGGCCGCATGGAGGCAACGGCCCGCGGTGCCTCGTACTGCGTGCGCGAAGCGCTGCGAAAGCAGGGCCAGAGCATCGAGGGTTGCCGCATCGTGGTTCAGGGGCTCGGAAACGTGGGGCGTAACCTCGCCCTCTTCCTGGCAGAGGCGGGCGCTTCCATCGTCGCCGTCTCCGACTCGAGCGGTGGGGTGCACAATCCGGCCGGTCTCGACGTCCACGCAGCAGTCGAGCACAAGCGCCGGCACGGAACGATCGAGGGCCTAGAGGGCGCGGAGCCTGTCACCAACGAGGAGCTCTTACTGCTGGACTGCGACGTCCTCGCCCCCTGTGCGCTCGAGCAGGTGATCACCGAGGAGAACGCCGACAAGGTGAAGGCTCCGGTCATCTGCGAGGGCGCGAACGGGCCCGTGACGCTCGAGGCAGACCGGATCCTCGAGGACCGCGGAATCCTCGTCCTGCCCGACGTCCTCGCCAACGCGGGCGGTGTCGTCGTCTCCTACTTCGAATGGGTTCAGGGCCTCCAGGAGTACTTCTGGAAGGAGAACGAGGTGAACGCGAAGCTGAACGACATCGTGACGCGAGCCTTCTCCGAGACGTGGGGCATCCACGAGGAGCGGCAGATCTCGATGCGCCAGGCTGCGTATGCGATCGCGGTGAGACGCGTCTCGGAGGCGACGACCATCCGCGGCCTCTACCCCTAAGCCCGGGATCCAGATGCATCGCGTCCGGCTCTATTTCGCGAGCGGGTGCCACCTCTGCGAGGCGGCACGACGCGTCCTCGAGCAGGTCCGCGCGGAGATCCCCTTCGAGCTGGAAGCAACGGATATCGGTGGGAACCCTGACCTGGAGCAGCGCTACCGCGAGCGCCTTCCGGTCATCGCCGTCGACGGCGTGGAGGCGTTTACCTACTTCGTGCACCCGGACGGACTCCGCCGCAGGCTGGGAGCACAAACTCAACAGGAGCCTGGGGCTACATAGGTCACAGTTCCTGCGACGCCGTGGAAAGCGCGCCAGGTATGGTGGCTACAAGTGGTGAGCAAGCTTCCGATCCCGCTCGAAGGCGTCGAGGAGCCCCGTAACGGCGACCGGCTCACCGTTGGGGTGGCTGCGCGGCTGAGCCAGTACCTCCGGGTCCTCACCCAGGCGCGGAAGATGGGCAAGGAGCGGATCTCTTCGCAGGAGGTCAGCGAGTACACCAACATCAACGCGACGCAGATCCGGCGCGACCTGTCCGGATTCGGAAAGTTCGGGAAGCGCGGCGTCGGCTACAACATCGACGCTCTGGCCGGCGAGATCCGCAAGATTCTGCGGACACAGGGGCAGCACAACATCGCCCTCTTCGGCGCCGGCCGGCTCGGGCAGGCGATCGCAAGCTCGACGATCTTCGCCGACCACGGCTTCAACATCGCGGCCGCGTTCGACGTCGACCCTGAGAAGGTCGGCAAGCCGATTGGACAGGCGCAGCAGGTGCTCGCTTACGACCGCCTTTCGGAGCTTCTCCGCGAGAAGGCGATCATCGTCGCGGTGCTCGCGGTCCCGGACGAAGAGGCACAGCGGGTTGCGACCGACGTGGTCGAGGCGGGCGTGAAGATCATCTTCAACTACACGCAGGCGCTCCTCGACGTCCCCTCGGACGTCACCGTGCATACGACGAGCCCGGCCGTCGAGCTTCTCTACGCGCTCTACTTCTACTTGGCCTGAGCGTCGGTCTCGGCCGGGGGCGCCGTGAACCAGGTGACGATGGTGTAGCGCTCGCCGCGCGTCACGGGCGTGACGCCGTGGACCATCGTCGAGTCAAAGGCGACGAGGAGACCCGGCTCGCCGGAGAGCGGGAGTCCGGGCTTTGAGCCGCTTGCCTCGTGCTGCATCAGGTCGAAGAACTCGAGCGCACCGCCGTCGTAACCATCCTCTTCGCCTTCCCCGGTGACGAACGTGACGACCGAGACCTCCCGCTCGCGGGCGTAAGCGGATGTCTTCTCGTTCCGGCTGTTGTCGCGGTGAGCCCGGAAGAAGTCGCCCTCCCGATAGACGAGAAACTGCAGTTTCTGGCATTCCCCGAGCGGCTGCTCGAAGTGCGCTTCGAGTGCCGGACGGAGCGCGACGAGTCGCTCGCGCACTGACTCGAGCGTCTCATTCGAGACGTTCGCCCACTTGGTGCGGCGATGTCCCTCGTCCACGTCGTCCGAGCTGCTTCTGGCGACCGTGGCCGGCTCGGCCTCCGACGAGCGCATCTCGTCGGAAAGGCGCTGCAGCGTGTCCTCGTCGAGGAAGCCTTCCTGAACGAACAGCCCGAACCCCCGGAAGAAGCGTGCGTCCACGCACAAGGTGTAGCCGCCCGGGCCTGAGGAATCAAGGTCGGACGACGACGCGGACCGGACCGGCGTCCAACGTCTCGAGCGCTTTCCGAACTTCTTCGATGGTCGCACCCCGGACGATCACTCTGCTGTCGACGGCGCGGGCGTCGAAGCCGTCGCCTCGTAGGCGGCGCGCGACTGTCGCCGGTGAGCCGGTGACGCTGGCGGCCCTGAGCAGCGGTTCCGCGCTCTGCCTCTTGTCCGTCGATGCTCCATTCGTCGTGGGCGCAAATTCTCCGCCGCCACCTGCGTCGCTCGCCTCGTCCTGAGCCACGCCACTGGCGCCCTCCTCGTCACCCCCGTCGATCGTTCCGAGCACGAAGGCGCCGCCGGCCAGTGCCGCGACGGCGGCCAGCGCGGCGGCGACGGGGACCACACGACGGACGAAACCGGGCGGTGTTACAGCTCGGGATGGCAACCTTGTGAGCATCGCTTCGAGGCGCTCCGATGGCAGCTCGAGCATCGGCGCCGATCGGAGGGCGGCTCTGCCTGCCTCGACCGAGCGCACCTCCTGCGCGCAGCGGTCGCAAGCCTCGAGATGCGAAGCAACCTTCGCACGACGCGGGTCGTCGAGCTCGCCCTCCAGGTAGGCGAGCAGCTCCAGCTCCTCCGGGTGCATCCCAGCCATCACTCCTTCGACTCCTTCCCCGGCGCGGATGTTCCGAGCGCCGCGGCGAGCTCTTTGCGGCCGCGGAAGATGCGCGACTTCACCGTGCCCTCGGGCACTTCGGTCACCTCGGCGATCTCGAGGTACGAGCACCCGAGCACGTCGAAGAGGACCACTGCCGTCCGGTACGGATCCTCGAGCCCGTTCAGCGCCGCCTGGAGCCCGCCTGCAAGCTCGCTGTCCACGAAAGCGTCGCGAGGATCGGGGGTCTCTACGGCCTCCTCCGAGGGCTCGGGCCGCCGCTTCGAGCGGAGGTCGTGGGCGGCGTTCACACAGATCCGATAGAGCCAGGTCGAGAAGAGCGCGCCGCCGCGGAAGTTGGGGAGGTTCAGCCAGGCGCGGAGCAGGGCGTCCTGCACGGCGTCTTCGGCGTCTGCCCGCGAGCCGGTCAGTCGAGCGGCGAGCGTGTAGAGGCGATGCTGGTGGCGCTCGACGAGGCGCTCGAATGCATCCTGGTCGCCGCGGCGGGCGCGACGTACGAGGAGTCCGTCAGGATCTTCCACGTCGTGAAGATTCTCCTTTGGCATGGGTACCTCCTGGGAGGGACCGGATCGAACGTCTACACGCGGGCCCTGGCGCGCGAGTGGGCGCGGGCGGGTCACGAGGTCGTCGTCTTCTGCCAGGAGCCGCATCCCGAGCGCTACGACCTCGGCGGTGCGGCTGTCGTTCGTCCTGAGCTCGACGGCCCAATTCCGGTCTTCGTCCTCGACCGGTACGAGGGCATGGAGCCGGCGTTCCTGCAGGATCTGACCTGGGAGCAGCGCCGCGACTTCGTGGAACGAAACGCAGCGGCGATCCGGGAGCATCTTCCCGCCGACTTTCTGCTCACCAACCACGTGCTCCTCGGGGCCCCGGTCGGCGTCGAGGCCGGCATGCCGTTCTCCGTGAAGGCGCACGGCTCGGAGCTCGAGTTCTCGATCCGTGGCAATACCGAGCTGTCTCGGTGGGCGCGCGAGTCCCTCGACCAGGCGGAGACCGTCATCGCAGGCTCGGAGCACATCCGTGGCGTGCTCGAGGAGGTCGTCGGACCGGGTGAGTACCTGGAGCGGGTGCAGGTCGTCCCGCCCGGGGTCGACGTCGAGGAGCTCGTCCCGGCGAGCCGCGAGTCGGCGTTCCGTGCGCTCGTCGAGGAGGCCCGCCGGGATCCGCCGAACCCGGGAGGCGAAGGCGAGCGGCTTCCCGATCCCGGGAACGCCGATCGCCTGGAGGCATTCCTCGCAGGCGACGATCCGACCGTGGTCTACGTGGGGAAGCTGTCGGCCGAGAAGGGAGTCGCTCTCCTGCTCCAGGCCCTTGGCGAGGTTGAGGCCCGCGCGGTGATCGTCGGCTTTGGACCGGCTCGAGCCGAGCTCGAAACCGTGGCCGGTGATCGCGTGCTTTTCACTGGCCCGCTCGAGCACCGCCACCTGAAGCATCTCTGGGCGCTCGCGGATGTGAGCGTGACACCGTCTATCTTCCCCGAGGCCTTCGGGATGGTGGCTGCAGAGGCAGCGGCCTGCGGGTCGCCGCCTCTCGTTGCCCGGCATTCCGGTCTCGCTGAGATCGCAGCCGGTATCGAGGCCGAGTACCCGGCGGAGCAGAGCCACCTCGCCGGCTTTCAGCCTGGCGATACCGCCGATCTGGCGGCGAAGCTTCGGGCGATTCTCGCCCTCGCACCGGAGGAGCGCCACCGGCTCGGTGCAGCCGCCCGGCGTGCCGTTGTCCGCCGCTGGAGCTGGGAGCGCGTGGCCGCTCTGCTACTTTCGCGCGGATGGGAGACGCCCAGCGCCTGAGCCCGGACGAGCAGCTTCGCTCTGCTCGTGAGGCGTTCGAAGAAGGTCGAGACTTCACGGTTGCCGTCGAGGAGGAGTTCGCCATCCTCGATCCGCGAACGCTCGGGCTCGCCAACCGCTTCGAGGACATCCAGGCCGCCGCAGTCGGATCGGAGCTCGAGCCGCACCTCGTGGGTGAGCTGATTGCCTCGGAGGTGGAGGTCAGAACCGGCCGGTGCGAGAGCTTCGCCGACGCGGCCGCGGCCATGGCTGAGCGCCGGAGGCAGCTCCTCGAGCTCGTCGGCGGGCTCGACGTCGGCCTCTGTGCGGTTGGCACGCACCCCTGGAGCCCGTGGCAGGAGCAGCGCATCATCGATACGCCGCACTACCGGCGAAACGACGAAGTCCTTCGCTACGTCGTCTGGCGCAACAACAGCTTCGGCCTGCACGTCCACGTGGGGATCCGGGGCGCCGACCGGGCGATCCGCGTCACGAACGCGCTCCGTAACTACCTACCCGACCTCCTGGCGCTCTCGGGCAGCTCCCCCTTCGTCGAGGGAGTCTTCACCTACCTGCACTCGGCGCGCACGCAGATTTTTACGCGCATGTTTCCGCGCTGCGGCGTGCCCGACGTCTTCGCAGATTGGGACGAGTACGAGCGCTACGTCCGGTTCCTGTACGACACCGGGTCGATTACCGAGCACACCCAGCTTTGGTGGAGCGTGCGTCCGCACCTCGCCTTTCCAACCGTCGAGATCCGGATCTGCGACGGTCAGCCGACTCTCGAGGAGGCGCAGTCGCTCTCCGCGCTCATGTACGCACTCACGGCAAGGATCGCACGGGCACTGGACGAGGGCGAGCCGCTCCCCGACCACCCACCGCGCCTGATCGAGGAAAACTTCTGGCGCGCGATCCGCCACGGGCTCTCGGGTGAGCTGATCGACCTCGCAACCGGTGACGTGCGTCCGGCCCGCGAGGCAGTGGCCGAGCTGGTCGAATGGGTCGCGCCGGTTGCGGAGGAGCTCGGGTGTATGGGGTTGCTCCGGATCCCCGCCGAGAACGCGGCGGAGCGGCAGATGGCTCGCCATGATGCGGGGGAGAGCATGGAGTCGATCTATGCTCAGGAGGTGCTGGAGGCAGTGCGTGTCTGAGCAGATCCCACCCGAGGAGCAGGAGCGCATTGCGCGAGAAGTCGCGGAGCAACTCCGAAAGCTCCGGGTCGAAGACGTACTCATCCAGAGCCTGATCACGATCTCGTCGATCGGCTACCAGCGGCTTGGTACGACCGAGGACACGCGGGATACCCGCGATCTCGAGCAAACGCGGCTCGCGATCGAGACGATGCGAGCGGTGACACCGATTCTCGGCCAGTTCGTCCCGGCGGAGCTCATCCGCGACTTCGACCAATCGGTCGCGAACCTCCAGCTTGCGTACGCGAGCGCCGCGGCACAGGACGCCGCTGCGGACGACGGCAGCGAGACCGCGGCGGACGACGCCGGCCAGACCTAACAGCACCGCGTGCCGACGGGATTGTGATAAGAATGCCCGCCGTCGCAACCTGGCTTGAAACGGAGCATTGCGCGCTCTCAGGCGGGCCGGGGCGATCCACTTTGTGAAAACGAAAGGCGGGGGTAAGTGAGCGGATTCTTCCAGGATCACAGCGTGCTCTTCGCGCTCATCTGCGCGGGGTTCGGCATTGGTTGGGGGGTCTGGCTCACGGTTCGACTCCTCGCCCTGCCCGAAGGCTCCGACCGCATGAAGGAGATCGCGCTCGCCGTGCAGCAGGGTGCTGCCGCCTACCTCCGCCGGCAGTACATGACGATCGGCGTCGTCGCGGTCGTCATCTTCCTCGGCATCGGCCTCTGGAACGATCTCGGCTGGGGCACCGCCTTCGGCTTCCTGATCGGCGCGGTCTTCTCCGCCGCAGCCGGCTTCGCCGGGATGAACGTGGCCGTCCGAGCCAACGTCCGCACCGCCGAGGCCGCAAAGGGTGGCGTCAGGCCGGCGCTCAAGGTTGCCTTCGGCGCGGGCTCGGTCACGGGCCTCCTGGTCGTCGGGCTTGGCCTCCTAGGGGTCGCGGGCTACTACGGGATCCTCACCTCCTGGTTCGATCAAGGGTCGGACGAGGCCACGAAGAACCTGATCGGTCTCGCGTTCGGCGGCTCCCTCATCTCGGTGTTTGCCCGGCTCGGAGGCGGGATCTTCACGAAGGCGGCCGATGTCGGCGCCGACCTCGTCGGGAAGATCGAGGCCGGGATCCCGGAGGACGACCCGAGGAACCCCGCCGTGATCGCCGACAACGTCGGCGACAACGTCGGCGACTGCGCCGGCATGGCGGCCGACCTCTTCGAGACTTACGCGGTTACTGCGGTCGCGGTCATGTTCCTCGGTGCCGTCAACTTTCCCTCGACCGGCTTGGTCGTCTACCCGCTCGCGATCGGCGGGATCGCGATCATCGCCTCGGTGATCGGGACGCTCTTCGCCCGGGTCGGCCGCACGGGCTCGATCATCAATGCGCTCTACAAGGCGGTGCTCGTCGCCACCGTGCTCTCGGCGATCGGGTTCATCCCGGTGACGATGGCGTTCGACAACGACAACTTCACCTTCGGGGAGCTCTACGGCTGCTCGCTCATCGGCCTCGCGGTCACGTTCCTTCTCGTCGGGATCACGGAGTACTACACGGGCACGCGCTGGGGGCCCGTCAAGGCGATCTCTCGAGCCTCGCTGACGGGTCACGCGACGAACGTGATCGAGGGGCTCGCAGTCGGGATGCAGGCCACCGCGCTGCCGGTGATCGTGATCGTGGTCGGCATCTGCGGCGCGGCCGGGCTCGCAGGCCTCTACGGGATCGGCGTTGCCGTCATGGCACAGCTCTCGATGACCGGCCTGATCGTCGCCCTCGATGCGTACGGCCCGGTAACCGACAACGCCGGCGGCATCGCCGAGATGGCCGACCTGGACGAGTCCGTCCGCGGTGTCACCGACCCGCTCGATGCGGTCGGAAACACGACGAAGGCCGTCACGAAGGGCTACGCGATCGGCTCGGCTGGTCTCGCGGCGCTCGTCCTCTTCGACGGCTTCACGTCGGAGCTCGGGCGCGAGGGGCTGCCAATCAAGTTCGACCTCTCGGACTTCTGGGTGATCGCAGGCCTCTTCATCGGGGGCCTCATGCCGTATCTGTTTGCCTCGCTTGCGATGCAGGCCGTCGGGCGGGTGGGCGGCGAGGTCGTCGAGGAGGTGCGGCGCCAGTTTCGCGAGATCCCGGGGATCATGGACGGGACCGGGAAGCCCGAATACGGGCCTGCGGTCGACATCGTCACCGGCTCTGCGATCAAGGCGATGTTGCTCCCGAGCCTGATCCCGATCGTGTTCCCGATCGTCGTCGGGATCATCAACGTGAAGATGCTCGGCGGCCTCCTGATCGGGACGATCGTCACGGGGATCTTCCTCGCCATCGCCATGACGTCCGGCGGCGGGGCCTGGGACAACGCCAAAAAGCTGATCGAGGACGGCGCGCATGGTGGGAAGGGGTCCGACGCCCACAACGCCGCGATCACGGGCGACACGGTCGGCGATCCCTACAAGGACGCGGCGGGCCCTGCGATCAACCCCATGATCAAGATCACGAACATCGTCGCGATCCTGATCATCCCCCTCCTCGTCTGGATTCACTAGTAGGGCTGAAACAGCCGGCGCTTCGCTCCGAGGCTGCATCTAGAGTTCTCCGGTGCCGACTCCCCGACGGCGGAGGGGCCAGTCCCTGGAGCGCGTTCTCGGAACGCCCGCGCTCTTCGCCACCGCGTACGGCAACGTCGGCTCGTCGATCTATTACGCGCTCGGCGTCACTGCGGTCTTCGCGCTCGGCCTGACGCCGGTCGTCTTCGTCATCGCCGGCCTCATCTTCGCGGCGACGGCCGCCACCTACGCTGAAGGCACCGTCCGCTACCCCGAGGCGGGAGGGTCATCGAGCTTCGCGCGCCACGGGTTCAACGAGCTCGTCAGCTTCGAGGCGGCCTGGGCGCAAATTCTGACGTACGTCGCGACGATCGCGATCTCGGCGTTCTTCGTCCCGCACTACCTGTCGATCTTCTGGGAACCCTTGCGCGACAACCCCTGGGACATCGTCGGAGGCGCGATCGTGATCGTCCTGCTCGTCGCGCTCAACATCGTCGGCATCCAGGAATCGGCGCGGATCAACGTTTTTCTTGCCGCCGTGGATTTCGCTACCCAGGTGCTGCTGGTCGTGATCGGCTTCGTTCTCGTCTTCAGCCCGAGCACGTTGAGCGGCAACGTCCAATTCGGGATCGCCCCGACGTGGAGCCAATTCCTGCTCGCGATCCCCGTCGCGATGCTCGCCTACACCGGGATCGAGACCGTGTCGAATCTCGCCGAGGAGGCGCGCGACCCGGTGCGGAGCATTCCCAACGCGATCAGGCTCGTGGCCGCCGCCGTCTTCGCCATCTACTTCACGCTGCCGCTGATCGCCCTTTCGGCGATGCCGGTGCGCCTGGTCGACGGCGAGTACGAGACCGTGCTGGGCCTGCCACCGCCCGAGGGGTTCGCGAACGATCCGGTGCTCGGGGTGGTGGACAACCTCGGAGTCTCCGGCGCGATGCTCACGGGTCTCGAGGTCTACGTCGGGGTCCTCGCCGCCACGATCCTGTTCATCGCGACGAACGCGGGCGTCATCGGCGCCTCGAGGATCACCTACGCCATGGCCAGCTACCGGCAGTTGCCCGGGCTCTTCCGGAGGCTCCATCCGCGCTTCAAGACGCCGTGGGTCTCACTGCTCTTCTTCGCCGGAATCGTCCCGATCGCGGTCGTCCTGCCCGGGCAGACGAACTTTCTCGGCACCATCTATTCCTTCAGCGCTACCTTCTCGTTCACGGTCGCCCACGCCGCCGTGATCGCCCTGCGGGTCCGCCACCGGGACGAAGAGCTGTCGTACCGCGCGCGACCGAACCTGCGCCTGCGTGGCATCGACTGGCCGCTCTTCGCACTCTTCGGTGGTCTCGGAACCGGGCTCTCCTGGCTCGTAATCGTCGTCCAGGAACCGACGACCCGCTGGTCCGGTCTGGCGTGGCTAGTGCTGGGCCTGGCGCTCTACGTGGTCTACCGACGAAGGTTCGTGCATTTGCCGCTGACCGAGACGGCGCGGGCCCCGCAGCTCATCCTCGGGCCGGCGCTCCAGCTCGATTACCGCACGATCGTCGTGCCCGTCACCCGTTCGGCGGATTCCGAGGAAGCGCTCGTCGCGGCAGCCCGGCTCGCCGGCGAGCGGCGGGCGACGATCGTGATCATGCATGTCCTCGAGGTGCCGCTCGATCACCCGCTTGGGGCCGAGCTCCGCAGCGAGGAGGACGTGGCCTACGACCTGCTGGACGACGCGCGGGCGCTGGTCGAGAGCTACGACATCAGGACAATCGTGCGACTAGCACGCGGGCGGCGTGCCGGCCCGGAGATCGTCGCGGAGGCGGACAGGCGCAACGCCGAGCTGCTCGTCGTCGGCGCCGCGCGGCGCCGCGCCCGCCGTGGGCGGATGGTCTTCGGCGGCACGGTCGACCATGTCCTTCGGGCAAGCCCGTGCAGGGTTCTCGTGGCGGCCGGCAGGCAGGCCGCATGAACTGGGCTCCGCGGAACGTGACGATCGCGATCTCCGCCGTGCTCGTGATCCTCGGCATAGCGATCCTCGCCGAGACCGCGATGGTCGGCGGCGGTATCGGCTACCTGCTCGGCGCGCTCTTCGCGAGCGCGGGTGCCCTTCGCCTCTACCTGGCGGCGCGAGGGTAGAGGATGGCGAAGAAGGTCCAGGGGCTGCGGCGTGTCCTCGATCCGACTTCGATCGCGTCTGTTGCCTACGGCGAGATCGGGTCGTCGATCTTCTTCGCACTGGGCGTCGTCGCACTGCAGGCGCTCGGGTTCACACCCTGGGTGCTGCTCGCTGCGGGCGTCGTGTTCACGCTCGTGGCGGTGTCCTACGCCGAGGGAACTGCCGCGATTCCGGAAACCGGCGGCGCTGCCACCTTCGTCCGCCGGGCCTTCAACGACCCGGCGGGGTTCATCACGGGCTGGGTCCTTTTCCTCGACTACCTGATCGTGATCGCGCTGGCGGGCCTCTTCGTGGCCCATTACCTCGGAAAAGCGCTCGGCTGGGAGGCGCTGACCGACAGCCCGTGGGACGTGGTCGTGGCCATCGGAGTCATCGTCCTCCTGGGGATCGTCCGTCTCGTGCGGCGCGCGGACCTCTACCGGCTCGCCGTGGTGGTTGCCGGGCTTGCGTTCGTCACCCACTTCCTGATCGTCGGGCTCGGCTTCGCGTTTCTCTTCTCATCGGATGCCCTCTCCCGCGGCGTCGACCTCGGCCGAGCGCCGACCTGGGGCGCGATCGCATTCGCGTTTCCGCTGGCGATGCTCGCGTACACGGGCCTGGAGACGGTGGCGAACCTCGCTGCGGAGACGCGCGAGCCCGGCCGCACCCTGCCGCGGAGCCTTTTTGCCGGTATCGGGCTCGCGGTCGTGATGTCCGTTGCAATCGGGATCGTGGGGATCTCGGCTTTTCCGGCCCACCCCGATCCCGCGGGCCCAGGCGGGTTCGCGTCCGACCTCGGAACGACCTGGATCAGGGCGCCGATCGTGGGCATCGCCGTCGCGTTCGGGGGCGAGTTGCCGGATCTCGCGGTGGACGTCCTGCGGATTTTCCTCGGCTTGAGCGGCTGCGTGATCCTCCTCGCCGCCGCCTCGACCTCGATCTCCGGCGTCGGGCGGCTCGCGTACTCGCTGGGGCAGCACGGAATGCTCCCGCACGCGTTCGGCCGCCTGAGCAAGCGGACCCTGATCGCTCCGGCCTCGATTGCGACCGCCGTCCTCTTCTCGTCGGCGCTCCTGCTTGCGGCTGTCCTCGTCAGCGGGCCGGTGCGGTTCCTCGCAAGCCTCTACAGCTTCGGTGTCCTCATCGCCTTCACCGCCGCGCAGCTCGCGGTGATCCGGCTGCGCTTCACCGATCCGGAGCTCGAGCGTCCATTCCGGGCGCTCATCAACGTGTCCGTGCGTGGGACGCCCGTGCCGCTTGCGGCGCTGATCGGGGCGCCGCTGACCTTCGTGATCTTCCTTGCCGCGCTTCTGACTCACGACGCGGCTCGCATCGCCGGCCCGATCTGGGTCGTGTTCGGATTTGCGGTGTTCGCCACCGTGCGCCGCTCTCGCGGCGAGACGATGCTCGAGCGCGTCCAGCCGCCGCAGCCCGATCTCGTGCCGGAGGTGGAAGGCCTCTTCGAGCGAATCCTCGTCCCGCTCAAACTCGGCCCGATCGGCGACGAGGTTCTCGCCACCGCGCTCAGGTTGGCCGAGGAGCAAAGGTGCCCGGTGCATGTCCTGAACGTCATCCGGGTGCCGTTCGAGCTGCCGCTTGACGCCGAGCTCGGCGAGCAGGAGCGCGATGCGGAAGGTGCCCTCGCCGAAGCCAAGGCGCTGGCTGCCGAGTCATGGCATCACGGTCGAGGGAGACATCGTCCGGGCCCGGACGATCGGCAGCGCGATCGTCGAGCACGCGCGCGCCAAGAAGACGGATCTCGTCATCATGGGCTCAGCTCCGCGCTGGCGCCGCCAGTCACGCTTCTTCAGCCCGACCGTCGACTACGTCCTGAGGCGCGCGCCGTGCGAGGTCATGGTCGTGGCCTATCCCCAGGGCGTTCTGGAAGAAACTACAGTGGAGTCGTGAGGGCGCTCGTCATCGGATCCGGGCGGGTCGGATCCGCGGTCGCAAAGCGGATGCGGGCAGCGGACTGGGATGTCGTCGTGGTCGACGAGACCGAGGAGGCCCTGGGGAGGCTCGGCGAGAACTGGCCCGGCGAGTTCCAGGTCGGTCATGGCATGGACACCGAGGTCCTCGAGCGGGCCGGGATCGAGGGCGCGGACGCAGTCATCGTCGCCACGAGCGGAGACAACACGAACATCGTCATCGCCCAGGTGGCCAAGCTCCGATACGAGGTGCCCTCGGTGGCAGTTCGAATTCTCGATCCGGCGCGGGCGGAGTTCTACGCCGGCCGTGGATTCGCGATCGTGTCACCGACCCGGACGGCGATCGACGAGCTGACGAGCGTTGTCCTCAACGACCAGCCTGAAGCCTGATGTTCGTCCTGGTCGTCGGTGGCGGAAAGGTCGGCAGCAACGTGACCCGGACGCTACGCCGCCTGAACCACGAGATCGTCCTCATCGAGCAGGACGCGCGGCGCTACGAGTCGCTCGAGGACGAGTTCCAGGACGGAGCACTGTATGGCGACGGCACCGAGCTGCACGTGCTGGAGCAGGCCGGGATCAAGCGTCCGCCCGACATCGTGGTGGCGGTCACGGGTGACGACGAGGACAACATCGTCATCTGCCAGCTGGCGAAGGAGCGCTACGGCGTGCCCAAGGTGGTGGCGCGGGTGAACGACCCGCGAAACCACGGGCTCTTCGACCTCCTCGAGATCTCGCCGACCGTCTCGGCGACCTCGATGGTCATGGCCCTGATCGAGCACGAGGTTCCCGAGCACGAGCTTGTCCACCTGCTCGAGCTCCGGAAGGAGAATCTCGAGATCGTCGAGGTCGAGATCGTTCGGGGCTCGAAGGCCGACGGCAAGCGGATCGAGGAGCTGAGCCTTCCGCATGAGACGCGGCTCATCTCGGTCATGCGGGAGGGCCAGGCGGAGATCGCGGTCGGCGCCACCGAGCTCCGGGCGGGCGACCAGGTGCTCGCCGTCCTCAAGCCGGGGCGGGAGGACGAGCTCCGTCAGGTTCTGCTTCTAAAGCCTTCGTAGCCGGCTGCTCGAGTAGTCCCAGCCGCTCCGCGAGCCAGGCTTTGGTGGTGGCTTGCAGCCCGAGCGTCACCACGATCGCCAGCGCGAGCACCGTCACCATCTCGTCTTCGTTCGGGACGCCCATCGCGAGAAGCAGGCCGGCCACGGCCGCGGGCACGACGCCCGTCTCACGTGTCCAGCCGATGAAAACCATCTCGTTCCGCGTCCACCGACCGCGCCGATCGGGCAGGAGACAGGCGAGCACGGTCAGGGGCCGTGCGACGAAGAGGAGGACTGCGAGGACTGCGAGCGCGGGTAGCAAGTTGTCGGCCATCGTCCCGAGCGGGAGGTTCGCGCCCACCACGATGAAGACCAGTAGCACCACGATGTCAGCCGTTAGCCTGGCGAACTGGTCGATCTCCTCCCGTGCAGGCTTCGACACGCGGAGACCCAGGAGCTCGGTGTTGCCGGCGATCAGGCCGGCGATGAACGCACCGAGATAGCCGCTCCCGCCTGCCGCGTCGATGGAGGCGTAGCCGGCTGCGACAGCAAGCCCGACCACGATGGCGGGGAACTCGCGCCAGATCCCGAAGCGCCGCTCCGAGACGACTAGCGCGAGCAGAAGCCCCAGGACGATTCCGAGCGCGGTCGAGATCGCAAGCTCCGAGACGAAGTCGCCGACCGCGCTCGCGCCCGACCCGCCGCCCTCGAGTATGAACGCGGCGATCGTGAGCGCCAACACCGCGCCGGTGGGGTCGTTCAGCGCCGACTCCGCGATGACAGTCTGGACGACCTTCGGCCGGACCTGCAGGCGCTCGAAGAGTGGAATCAGTATCGCGGGATCGGTCGGGGCGATCACCGCGCCGATCAGGAACCCCTCCTCGAAGGGAATGTCGAAGGCGACCGCCGCCGCAGCGCCGGTCACGGCCGCCGTGATGATCATTCCGGGCACGGCCAGGAGCCCCAGCCCGACTCCCACCCTGGAAAGAATCCGAAGCGAGAGCTGAAGCCCGCCGTAAAAGAGGATGAGCGAGACGCCGAGCGTCAGCAGGAGCTGAACGCCGACGGATCCAACGGGGACGTCGAGCCAGTCGAGCACCTCGGGGCCGAGGAGCACGCCCGCGGCGAGCAGGAGCACCATGCGCGGCAGGCGAAGGACGTCGGCGAGCACGCTGGACGCAAGACCGGCGGCCAGCATGATGGCCAGGATCTCCATGACCTCCTGGGGGGACATTGCGGCACGCATTGTCCCCGACCCCGTCGGACGGGAGTGGGGAGGCGCGGGCTAGGCGGCGGCGCGCTCTGCGGCCTGCTCGAGCTCGGAGCAAACTTCGCGCGCGACGTCGACGAACGAGCTTCCAGAGGGTGAGCGGTACCGGTCGCGGTGCCAGGCGATCCCGATCACGCGTGGCGGCACGCGCTCGAGGTCGAGGATCGCGACCCGCTCGTCGTTGGGCTCGACGCTCAGACGTGGCACGAGCGCCGCGCCGACGCCCGCGGCGACGAGGCCCTGGACGGTTCCGTTGTCGTCCGACCGAAAGACGATGTTGGGCTCGAGCCCGCCGGTCCGCAGCGCTCCCTCGACCTCCGCCATGCTGCGGCACTGCCGGAACCCGATCAACGGCAGCTCGGCGATCTCCCGGAGCCGCGGCGGCGTCTCGCGGCGAGCCAGTGGTGAGTCGGCCTGGACCAGGAGCACGTAGGGGTCTCGCATCAGCTCCTCGATCTCGAACGGGCCCTCGTCGACCGGCGGCATCACGAAGGCGAGGTCGAGCTCTCCCCGCTCCACGAGCCGTAGGAGCTCCCCGTCGGAGTTCGACTCCGTGAGCCGGATTTGGACATCCGGCCAGGCGCCGACGAAACGCCGGAGGACCTCCGGGAGGATCCGGGCACCCACGCTCTGATAGGTGCCGACGCGGAGAGTCCCGGCCGAGCCCTCGGACAATGCGGCGAGGTCCGCATGAGCCGCCTGGAGGCGCGCCAGGATGCCTTCCGTGTGACGAAGGAGCAGTTGTCCTGCCTCGGTCAGCGAGACCGGCCGCGGCCCGCCGGGGCGTTCGACCAGGCGGACGTCCACGATGCGCTCGAGCGTTGCGATCTGCTGGCTGATCGCCGACTGCGTGTATCCGAGCTTGGTCGCCGCGCGCCCGAAGGATCCCTCGTTGGAAACCGCCTCGAGCGCCGCCAGGTGGCGAAGCTCGACACCCAGCCATACATCATGTCCAGTAATAGAGTTCAACGAATACCCGATTTGAGCTTATCGACTTCCTGGACGATGATCAAGGTATGCAAGTCGTCGTGTTGCTGTTCATCGTCTTGATTGGGCCGCTCGCTGTGCTGTACGGCGCCGACTCGCGGGTTTACCGCGAGGACGACCGCCGTGGCTGGTGGCCCGGCGCGCCGCGGTAGGCCTGACCGCGGTTCTTCGGCCTCCCCGCAGGGGCGTGGCTAGCCCGCGCCCCTAGGCCGAATTGATCGGATGAGCTGCTGCGTGGCCGTGCGAAGACGAAAAAGAGGCCCGCTGTAGCGAGCCTCTTGGGTGACAGTCTGCGGCCGCGGTTCAGTCGCTCAACCGCTCCTCACGGTCAAAGAGATCGACCATGAAAGCCCTGGTCTCTGCGGAACGGGCAATGCCGAGCGCCTCTTTCGCATCTCTTTCCTCAGCCTCGCGCCGAGCAACGTCTTGTTCAACGGGATACTTGCTTGGATCGGGGAATGAGAGTTGGGCAGCCAATGGCGGGGGGGGCGTAATCCTTGCGGTACTTGCCTATCGTCATCGGAAGCGGTAGGCGCGCTCCCCTAATAGGGGGAGGGCAAGTCACCCGTCGTTCCTACTAAGCCGATCGGCGTCGCCGAACCTGCGGGCCGTGCTGCCCCAGTGCCGCGTAGGCGAGGGCCTGGAGGGACTCGTTCAGATTGACGAGCTCGTGCGAGATCCGAGCGAGCCCTTCCTGATTGTCGAGGCGCCGGTTGAGCGCGTGGACCTCGTCGCAGAGCCGATCGAGCCGCTCGAGAATCGCGTCGAGCTGCCGGTCGTCGAGCTGGTTGCGGTCAGTCGGCACACCTCGATCTTAACCGTCCCAGGACGAGCTGCTTGCTACGAGGCGGGTGAGGACGAGGACTCCCGCTGCGACGCCGATCGTGTCGACCAGCCAATCGAGCGCCGACCCCTGCCGGCCGGAGACGAAGAGCTGGTGGACCTCGTCCGTCGCCGCGTAGGCCGAGCCCGCGAGGATCGCCAAGGGCGCGCTTCGGAGCGCCCGCACGAGCAGCGCTCCGAGGATTGCGTACTCGATGAGATGAGCCGCCTTTCGAAGCACCAGGTCCCAGGTTCCGAGGCCGGTCGAGAGGCTCGGGATGGCCGACAGGACGAAGATGACGCCGGCCCAGAGAACGACCGGAGCCCACCGGGACAAGGTCGCTCGGGCCATTTGCGGCCAACCCTATCCGAGTGTTAACGTCCGCCCTCACACACGGCGAGCGGTAAGGGAAGTCCGGTGAGAAGCCGGCACGGTCCCGCCGCTGTAAGAGGAGACGCTCACCGCCGGCACGCCACTGGCTCTCGGGCTGGGAAGGCGGCGGTGAGGGAGCCTCGAGTCAGAAGACCTGTCGCCCGCCGCGGATCCGTTCCCCTCGAGGAAGGAGGAAACGTGCTTCGTCGTACCCTTGTTTTCCTGGGACTGCTCGCGGCTTCTGTGGCGTTCGCGGCGCCGGCGCTCGCAGTCCGTGTCCACATGCGGGTGGAGGGCGTAGGCCAGACGATCTACGGCGCCCGCCAGCCGCTTCTCACCCCGGTTTCCGGGTTGTTTCGCACGCCTGGCCCCGGCTCCGTGGAGGTGACACAGACCGGCCAGACACCGTTCGGCGCTCTCGAGCGCGCGAGTCGAATCGGCGAGTTCTACTACCACGCAGCCGAGTTCTCCTTCGGGCCCTTCGTCGACCGGATCGGCCGTTATCCGGCCTCCGGCTCGAGCGGCTGGGTCTACAAGGTGAACCACATCTCGCCTCCGGTCGGGGCGAATGCCTACCGGTTGACAGACGGCGACGAGGTGCTCTGGTATTTCGCCAGGTTCGGCGCGCAGGGGGGACCGAAGACGCTCGACCTCGTGCGCAGGCCGGGCGGGTGCTTCCGGGCCCTGCTCAGGGACGACAACGGAAACACGAGCCGAGCTTCGGACGTCGTCTTCGTCCAGGACGGTCGGCGCATCCTTTCTGCTGCGGGCGAGCGCTGCCCGCGGGCCGGCTGGCGCAGGCTTCGTGCGACCAAAGCCGGTGCGATCCGGTCAGAGGTCGTCGTCCCGCGGAGCTAGCAGTAGCCGGTGCCGAGGCGCGCTCTCGCGCTCGTCGCACTCCTCCTCGCTCTCGCCGGCTGCGGCGGGGACGGGGGGGAGAGCGGCAGCGCGACGGCGTCTCTCTGGGTCACCCGTGACGCGGGAGCCAAGGTGATGCTGAACACGAGTGTTCCGGCCGGGACGAGTGTTCTCCAGGCTCTGGACCGCGAGACAGACATCGAGACACGGTACGGTGGCCGCTTCGTCCAGTCGATCGAGGGTGTCGAGGGGGATCTCGGCAAGCGGCGGGACTGGTTCTTCTTCGTGAACGGCATCGAGCCGGGGCGCGGTGCGGCGGAAGTGAAGCTCCGCCCCGGCGACATCGCCTGGTGGGATCACCGGAGCTGGGCCGCGCGCATGGCCGAGCCCGTGGTCGTGGGTGCGTTTCCGGAGCCGTTCGTGCACGGCTGGGAGGGCCAGCGGCGGCCGGTGGTGTTGCGCCTCCCCGCAGGGTTCGAGGAGGACGCACCAGCTCTCCGCCGGCTGCTGGGCGGTCCTGGGGGGTCGGGGGAGCCGAACGTCTTCGAGGTGGTGATCGACGAAGCCGCCGAGGGAGCGACGCTGGTCGCACGGCGTGGAGCGGCGGACGGATCGCCGGTGTCGTTCACGCTCGAGGGCACCCAGCGTGCGGTCCAAGGAGCCCTTGCCAAGCTCCTCGGCGACCCCACGGTGGTCCGCTACCGGTACAGGGCCCGTTTCGACGAGGACGGCGAGGTCGTCCGATGAAGCTCGCGCCCGTTCCCGCGACGCTCCTCTTCGCTTCAGCGGGTATCGCAGGCTTGCTCGCCTCGCACCTCGTTCCGCTTGCGGCGCTCACCCTTGTCCTGCTTGGCGCTTGTCTCCGCGCTCCGGCCCGCCGCCGGCGCCCGTACCTCTATGGAGCGGTGGCGACCGGGCTCGGCATCTTTCTCTTCTCACCGTTCCTCGCCGTAGAGGGCTACAACGTTGTCTGGCAGGGCGGTCCGACGCTGCCGGTGCTCGGCCAGCTCGGGGTCACCACGGAGGAGCTTCAAACAGCGGCCCTGAACGGGCTTCGGCTCTCCACGCTCGCGCTCGCCTTCTCGGCCTACGCCCTGCTCGTCGATCACGACCGCCTCGTCGCGGCCGCAGGCTTCGCGCCCCGTTCCGCCTTCGCGGTCGCACTTGCGACGCGGCTCGTTCCGTCACTCGAGCGTGATGCGGGTGGGCTGTCCGACGCGGTTCGGGGCCGGGGCGTCACGGTCTCAGGCGCTAGAGGACACGCCAAGCTCCTCTCGCCGCTGGTCGCCGGCTCGCTCGAGCGGGCAGTCAACCTCGCCGAAGCCATGGAGGCTCGCGGTTTCGGGCGACAAACCCGAACGCACGCGCCTGGGATGCCCTGGACAGCGTGGGACCGAGCCGCTCTCGCCGCCGGCGCGTTCCTGATCCTGGCAGGAGCTCTGTGGCTGTGATCGCTCGCATCGAGCACCTGACCTTCTCCTATCCCGGTCGAGGCCGGCCGGCGCTCTCCGATGTGTCGCTCGCGGTCGGGGCCGGCGAGGTGATCGCGCTCCTCGGGCCGTCGGGCTCGGGGAAATCGACCCTCCTCAGAGCTCTCGCTGGGCTCGTGCCCCACTTCCACGGTGGCTCCTTCGCCGGGCGGGTCGCGGTCGCGGGCCTCGACACCCGGACGACCCGTCCCGCCGAGCTGGCCGGCCGGGTCGCGACGGTCTTCCAGGATCCCGAGGACCAGGTCGTGATGGCACGCGTCGCGAACGAAGTCGCCTTCGGACTCGAGAACCTCGGCACTGCGCCCGCCGAGATCTGGCCCCGGGTGGACGAGGCACTCACCGCCGTCGACGCGCTTCACCTGCGTGACCGTCTGACGTTCGAGCTGTCCGGTGGGGAGCTCCAGCGCGTCTGCCTGGCATCGGCTCTCGCCCTGCACCCGGAGCTCATCCTGCTGGACGAGCCCACCTCCCAGCTCGATCCCGACGGAGCCGAACGCTTTCTCGCTGCCGCGGAAGGTCTCGGCAGCGCCGTCGTACTCTCGGAGCAGCGCATCGACCGGGCCCTTTCGTTGGCCACGAGGGTCCTCTTCGTCGAGGGAGGTTGTCTGCTCCTGAACGCGCCGCGTGACGAGGCCTGTGACTGGCTCGCCGCCCACCGCCCGCGGTACGCCCCCGGTGCCGCGGTGAGCCCTCTGCCATCGCAGGCGACCGGCGGCCGCCCGGTCCTCGACCTCAGGGATGTGTCCTACGCCTATAGCCCGGGCGTGCTAGTGCTCGACGAGCTGAACCTCGAGCTCCGCCGCGGCGAGGTGGTGGTGCTCGAAGGCGCAAACGGCTCCGGGAAGACGACCCTGGCCAAGATCATCGCCGGGTTGCTCGAGCCGGACTCGGGCCGGATCGAGCGAGCCGGTCGGATCGGCCTGCTCCTCCAGGACCCCGGCCGCTACCTCGTCCGGGAATCGGTGCTGGACGAGGCAGCGCTCGCTGTCGACGGCGATCACACCCGTGCGCGCGTGGCGCTCGGCCGTGTGGGCCTCGACGCGCTTGTGGAGAGGCATCCCAGGGACCTCTCGAGCGGCGAGCGCGAGCGTCTCGGGCTGGCGGCTGTCGCGGTGTCGGAGCCTGACCTCCTGATCCTCGACGAGCCGACGCGCGGCATCGACCCGGACCGGAAGGCCGCGATCGCTGCCTGGCTCGAGGACTATGCCTCGAGCGGCCGCGCCGTCCTCGTCGCAACGCACGACCGGAGCTTCCCGGCCCATCGTCGCGTGTCTATTTCGAGGGAGGCGCTCGTTGTCGCCTAGGGGGTTTGCTTTTCTGGCCGCGGGAGGAGCGCTCGCCGCCGCCCTGTGGGCTGCACTCGATCCGTCGCGTGGAGCGCTCGCCGTCTTGCTCGCAGGAGCCGCACTCCTGGTTGCCGGTGCTGCCTGGCTCGAAGGCGGGCCGGCTTCGGTCAAGGATCTGACCCTCATCGCCACGCTCGGGGGGCTCGCCGCCGCCGGGCGCGTCCTCTTCGCCCCGATCCCGAATGTCCAGCCCGTGACCGTCATCGTCGCCGCTGCGGGTGTGGCGCTCGGGCCAAGGCGCGGCTTCGCAGTCGGTGCGCTGGCAGCGCTCGCGTCAAACTTCTTCCTCGGGCAGGGCCCGCACACGCCCTGGCAGATGCTCGCCTGGGGAGGCTGCGGCGCTGCTGCGGGCCTCGCACGCCGTGCGCTCGAGCGCCGGCTGGCCTTCGTGGCGTTCTGCTTCGCGCTCGGCTTCGCCTACGGGGCGCTCATGGACGTCTGGCACTGGTACGGCTTTCTGCCGCACAACGCCGCCTCCTTAGTGGTCGTCCTGGGGGCCGGCGTCGCCTTCAATGCAGCGCACGCGATCGGGAACGTTGTCATCGCTGCGGTTGCCGGACCGGAGCTCCGGCGAGTGCTCGAGCGCTATGAACGACGACTGAAAACAGAGATCATCTGGGCATGAGGCTTTGCGCTTGCATTTTCGCTGTGGTCGTTTTGGCTTCTCCGGCGTCGGCCGGACCCCTCGACGATGCTTCGCGTTTTCTCATCGGGCAGCGCGCACTGAGCGGTGGCTTCGCCGAGCCGGGCGCGTCGGTCAACCCGGGTTTGACCGGCTGGGCCGTTCTCGGCCTCGTCGCGGCCGACCACTGCCCGACGCGCTCGGGCGACTATCTGCGCGGCAAGCCCTATCCCACTGCCACGGATCTAGAGCTGAGGATTCTCGCGCTGGACGCCTTGCGGGAACGTTGCACTTTCGACGTGAACCTGAGCGGCCAGGTCAGCCAGCTGATCGACCTTCGCAAGCCGAGCGGGCGGATCGGAGCGACCGTGAACTCCACGATCTGGGGCGTCCTGGCTTTGCGTGCTGTGGGCCGCCGGGCTGGTGACAAGACGATCTCCTACCTCCGCGCGCAGCAAAAACCGGGCGGCGGCTGGCCCTGGTTCCCGGGTGGGAAAGCCGACTCGAACGACACTGCGGCCGCGATTCAGGCGCTTCGAGCCGCGGGGGTCTCCAAGGATGCACGGTCGATTCGGCGCGGGCTCGCCTATCTGCGCTGGCTGCAAAACGACAACGGTGGCTTCGAGCTGACCAACGGCCGCGGTTCGGACACCCAGTCGACTGCGTGGGCGGTGCAGGCCTTCATCGCGGCGAAGCGGCTCCCCGGACGCGCGGCCATTCGGTACCTCCTCAGCATGCAGCGGACGAACGGAAGCTTCCGGTACAACCGGCAGTTCGTGACGACACCGGTGTGGGTGACCTCGCAGGCGCTGGCTGCGCTCGCCCGCGAGCCGTTTCCGCTCCGCTAGCCCTCTCGGGCAGACTGACCGGGTGAACGCGGCGCCGACAGCGGTCATCCTGACCGTCGGAAACGAAATCGTGTCGGGCGACGTCGAGAACACGAACGCGTCCTGGCTCTCCCGGCGACTCGCGTCCATCGGCCTCGAGGTGACCCTGCTCGCTGCCGTCCGCGACGACATCCAGGAGATCGCGGTGTTCCTCCGCGCCGAGAGCCCGCGCTCCGGATACGTCTTCGTCACGGGAGGCCTCGGCGGGACGCCGGACGACATCACCCGGGAAGCTGTCGCCGCAGGCTTCGGAGTTCCGTGCGAGGAGATCGACTGGCTGGCGGGCGAGTTGCGGAGCCGCTTCGAGGCCAGGGGCCTCGGCGACTACGCGGCACGCTGGGCGTGCCTACCGTCGGGTGCGGAGCCGATTCCGAATCCGCTTGGCGGCGCGCCTGGGTTCGTGCTCGGAAACGTCTACGTCTTCCCGGGGCTCCCCAGCGAGATGGAGGCGATGTTCGCAGAGGTCTCGGCGCGCTTTCAGGGCCGGCCTGTGGGCGCGTGGCGCTGCCGGTATCGGACCGGCGAAGGACAGATCGTCAGCGTCCTCGAAGAGGCCACCCGGCTCCATCCCGCGGTCGACGTCGGCAGCTATCCCCGCTTCCTCGAGGATGGGCCTGAGGTCGAGGTCGTGCTCAAGTCGACTGACGAAGCGGCGCTCGCGGAAGCGGCGCGCTGGCTCACCGAGACCCTCGGCCGCCAGCAGGTCAAAGCACTGGATCAACGGTAGCGCGGGAGGGCGAACGGGCTATCGTGGAAGCGTGGCCGTCGCCTCGCCCGAGCAGTACCTTGCAGAGCTCAATCCCGCGCAGCGGGACGCCGTCTTGGCGACCGAGGGCCCGGTGCTGGTGGTCGCCGGCGCGGGCTCCGGGAAGACTCGCGTTCTTACGTACCGCATCGTCCATCTCCTGAAGACGGCGGGAGCGAAGCCGAACGAAATCCTCGCGATCACGTTCACGAACAAGGCCGCCGGCGAGATGAAGCGGCGGCTCGAGGGGATGGTCGGCGGCGTTGCGCGGACGATGTGGGTGATGACCTTCCACGCCGCTTGCGGGCGGATTCTCCGCCGGGAAGCGCCGCGCCTCGGCTACAAGTCCAACTTCACGATCTACGACCAGGCCGACCAGATCAGGGTCGTCAAGCAGTGCCTGGAGGAGCTCGACCGCGACCCGAAGCGGTTCGTCCCGCGCGGCATCCACGCGCAGATCTCGAGCGCCAAGAACACGCTTGTCGACGCGGAGGAGTACCGCGCCCGGGTCGCCTCGTTCTACGACCAGACCGTCGCTGACGTCTACGACCTCTACCAGCGGCGGCTGTTCGCTTCGAACGCGCTCGACTTCGACGACATGGTGATGCTTACGGTCCAGGTGCTGGAGCGGTTCCCCGAGGCGCGGAAACGCTGGCAGAAGGCGTTCCGCTACGTCCTCGTAGACGAGTACCAGGACACGAACCACGCGCAATACCGTCTCCTCCAGCTCCTGGCCGGCGAGCACAAGAACGTGTGCGCCGTCGGGGACCCGGATCAGTCGATTTACGCGTTCCGCGGCGCCGACATCCGGAACATCCTCGAGTTCGAGAAGGACTTCGGCGAGGTCAAGGTGATCCCGCTCGAGCAGAACTATCGGTCTACGAACTCGATTCTCGAGGCGGCGAACTCCGTCATCTCCCACAACCGCGAGCGCAAGCCGAAGAACCTCTGGAGCGAGCTCGGCGAGGGCGAGCCGGTGCGGGTTCTCGAGGTCGAGGACGAGCATGCAGAGGCGCGCTTCGTAGCTTCTGAGATCACGTCGCTCGTCGACCAGGGCTATGCGAGCTCGGAGATCGCAATCTTCTACCGGACGAATGCGCAGTCGCGGGTGATCGAGGAGTCGCTCGGGACGACGCGGATCCCGTACCAGGTGATCGGCGGTCCTCGCTTCTACGAACGCGCCGAGATCAAAGACGCCGTCGCCTACCTGCAGGTGATCGACAATCCCGCCGACGCCGTCTCCCTCTCGCGGATCGCGAACCGGCCCAGGCGCGGGATCGGGGACACGACGATTGCCCGGCTCGCCACGTTTGCAGTCGCGCAGAACCTCCCTCTCTGGGAGGCGCTGGGCCGCGCCGACGAGGCGGGCGTCGGGACGGCGCCGCAGAAGGCAGTCGCGAAGCTCCGCCTGCTGCTCGAGTCGCTCATGGCCTCCTCGCAGGAGCTCACCGTCCCGGAGCTCGTCGAGGCGGTGTACGACCGGAGCGGCTACGTCGAGGCGCTCGAGGCCGAGCGGACCGTCGAGTCGCAGGGACGGCTCGAGAACCTGATGGAGCTCGTCGGCGTCGCGCGGGAGTACCAGCAGGCGGCCGACGATCCGACCCTCTCCGAGTTCCTGCAGCAGATCTCCCTCTACTCCGACCAGGACGATCTCGAGGAGGAGGGCGGGAAGGTGACCCTGATGACCCTCCACAACGCCAAGGGCCTCGAGTTCCGCGCTGTCTTCCTGGTCGGGATGGAGGAGGGGGTCTTCCCGCACGCGCGCTCCCTCGAGGAGCAGGGGCTCGAGGAGGAGCGTCGGCTCTGCTACGTGGGGCTGACGCGGGCTCAGGAGCGCCTCGTACTGCTGCACGCTTCCGCTCGCTCCCTGTGGGGCTCCCGGAACTACAACCTCCCGAGCCGCTTCCTCGACGAGCTGCCCGCAGACCACGTCGAGCGGGAGCGCCTGCGGCCGGCCTCCTGGTCGTCCTACGGGGTGCCGGCGCAGTCCGTTGCGCCAACGCGAGACGTGCCGGAGCTCTCGACGGGCGACACCGTGCGCCATTCGACGCTCGGAGAGGGTGTGGTCACGAGGATCGAGCGCGACGGCACGGTGACCGTGCGCTTCGCGGAAGACGGCGCCGAGCGTCGCCTCATGCTCGACTACGCGCCCCTCGAACGACTGACCTCACGCGGTTAGCCGGCTCGTTCGGCTACCCTGCCCAACTTGCCCTGTCGCTTCCTCGCGGCCCTCGCGGCTGCGGCTCTCCTCCTAATCCCGTCCGCTTTCGCCCAGCCCGCCGATTCCGGTGGGGCGCGATTGAGCATGGCTGCATTCTCGATCCAGGCCCCGGGCCCCTTCGCGCTCCCGCTCCGCGGCAGGCTCGAGTCGGGATTCGGCTATCGCTGGGGACGCCTGCATGCAGGCGTCGACATCTCCGTGCTCGGCACCGATCGCGTCCATGCCGCGCTCGCGGGCACCGTCGTGAAGGTCGGTTTCCAAAATCAGTACGCCGGCTATGGCAACGTCGTCCTGCTGCGCCACGGCAACGACCTCGCGACGCTCTATGCCCACTTGGCCCGTATGGACGTCAGGGTGGGCGAGCGGGTCGAACAAGGTGAGCTCGTGGGGAGAGCAGGCTGCACCGGCTCGTGCACCGGCCAGCACCTCCACTTCGAGGTGCGCATCGCGGGCAAGCCGGTCAACCCGATGCCGTACCTGAAAGACGTTGCCGGCTCGCTAAGATAGCTCTGCAAGGGCGGTTAGCTCAGTTGGGAGAGCACCAGCTCGACAAGCTGGGGGTCACTGGTTCGAGCCCAGTACCGCCCATCCTCAAAAGCCCCGCGTGGGAGTCTGTGCCACGCCAAACGGAGGAGGACGATGACCGAGTACGCGGTGACGAATCCGGCAACAGGAGAGCAGGTCAAGACCTTCCCGACGTTCACGGACGACGAGCTGGATTCGGCTATCGCCCTGGCGTACGACACGTATCAGAACTGGCTGCGATCGAGCACCGTCGAGGAGCGCGCCAAGTTGGTGCGCCGGGTCGGGGAACTACATAGCGAGCGGCGGGAGCAGTTGGCCGAGATCACCACCCGCGAGATGGGCAAGCCGTTGGATCAAGCGCTCGGTGAGGTCGACTTCTGCGTCGACATCTACAGCTTCTACGCAAACAACGGGCCCGACCTGATGAAGGACGAGCCGATCGAGCTGCTCGCGGGTGAGGGATCCGCAATCATCCGCCGCAGCCCGTACGGCGTGATCCTCGGGATCATGCCGTGGAACTTCCCGACCTACCAGGTCGCGCGCTTCGCCGGCCCGAACCTAGTCATCGGCAATGCCGTGCTGCTGAAGCATGCGCCCCAGTGCCCCGAGACAGCAGCGGCACTGCAGCAGATTTACCTCGACGCCGGCTTCCCCGAGGGCGCGTACGTCAACATCTACGCCACCAACGATCAGATTGCCCAGGTGATCGCCGACCCGCGCGTACAGGGCGTATCCGTGACCGGGTCGGAGCGCGCCGGCGCGGCAGTGGCCGAGGTCGCCGGCCGGAATCTGAAGAAGGTCGTCCTGGAGTTGGGCGGCTCCGATCCGTTCATCCTGCTCAGCACCGACGACATGGATGCGACCGTCGAAGCGGCCGTGGCAGCGCGCCTGGACAACGCCGGCCAATCGTGTAACGCCGCCAAACGGTTCGTCGTGATCGACGAGCTGTACCAGCCGTTCCTGGAGAAGTTCACGGCCGCCATGACCTCGTCGAAGGTAGGCGACCCCACCGCCGACGACTGCGAGCTCGGCCCGCTTTCCTCGAGCACTGCGGCCGATCGCTTGCAGGATCAGCTCGACCGCGCGATCAAGGGCGGCGCCAAGGTCGTCGGCGGCGGCGAGCGCGACGGCAACTATTTCTCGCCGATGGTGCTGACCGATGTAACCGCCGACAACGACGCCTACCGCGAGGAGCTGTTCGGGCCGGTTGCAGTCGTTTACCGCGTCGGGTCGGAGGAGGAGGCGGTCAAGCTGGCGAACGACACGCCTTTCGGGCTCGGCTCCTATCTGTTCACGACCGATCCCGAGCAGGCCGACCGCGTGGCCAACAAGATCGAAGCCGGCATGGTCTACGTCAACATCGTCGGCGCCGACGGCGCAGAGCTGCCCTTCGGGGGCGTGAAACGCTCCGGCTGGGGGCGCGAGCTCGGCAAGTATGGCGCCGACGAGTTCGTCAACAAGAAGCTGATCCGAGTCGGCTAACAGCACGAGGGCTTCGCTGGGCGTGTGCGTTTGCGCACCCGTGGGCCCGCCAGCTCAGGACGTCCCCGGTATCGCCTGAAAAATCGCAAGGCTCGGGCACGTCTTGAATGTATGGGACCTGCTGAGGGATCATGCGCTCGATGAGCGACCTCGCCGGCACCACCGGCGCCGGCGCGATCATCGGTGCTGCGGCCGGCCCGATCGAGCGGACGTTCCTGATTGGCGACGTTCGCGGCTACACGCGTTTCACGCGCGAGCGCGGCGACGCCGAGGCGGCGCGGCTCGCTATGAAGTTCGCCGAGGTGGCCCGTGATGCAGTAGAGGCTCGAACCGGCCGCGTGATCGAGCTGCGCGGCGACGAGGTGCTCGCCGTCTTCGAATCGACTGCTCAGGCCGTGAGAGCGGCGGTGGAGCTCCAGGCCGCCTGCAAAGAAGAGTCGACGGCCGACCCCGGCTTGCCGCTGCTCGTGGGCGTGGGCATCGACGTCGGCGAGGCTGTGCCCGTAGAGGAGGGCTTCCGCGGTGCTGCGCTGAACACCGCGGCGCGGCTCTGCTCAAAGGCCGCAGCCGGGCAAGTGCTCGTGAGCTCGCAGGTTGCCGACCGCGCAGGTGCGATTTCCGGTGTGAATTTTGCCTCGGCGGGCAGTTCGGAGTTCAAAGGCTTCGAGGCGCCCGTAGCGTTGATCGAGGTCGTTGCGGAAGAGCCTCCTTCGGTCGCCGACCAGCCCGCCGCGGCACCCCCGCTGCCGATCGAGATGGAGCTCGAGACACCGCTGGTCGGCAGAGAACATGAGCTTGCCTGGCTTCGCGGCACGTGGCGGCAGGCACGGCGTGGCTACGGTCGGGTCCTATTCGTCTCGGGCCCCGCCAAGAGTGGGAAGTCGCGGCTGGCCGCGGAGCTTGCCGACTTCGCACATTCGAACGGCGCGGTGGTCTCGTACGCGGGAGCGGGCGGGACTGCAGTCGCCCTCGCTCAGTCTGCACTTCACGAGGCCCTCGCCGATCGGCAACCGACGCTCGTCGTAATCGACGACTTCGACGTGACGGCCGAGGCGCTCGCGCCGACCATGGTCGAGCTGGCGGACGCCATCGATACCGGCCCAACCCTAGTTGTAGTTCTTGTTCGAGATCCGGATGCGACTCCCGCTGTTGCACGGTTGATCGAGCGCGTCGACAGCAGAGGGGACGGGCACCGCAGGCTAGGACCGCTGGACGCAGCGGGCGTGCGTGAGATTGCTCGACTGTACGCAGGAGCTGACGTGGAGGAGGTCCCGCTCGAGTCGATCACGCGCGCCTCGGGCGCTGTGCCGGGACGCGTTCACGAGGCCATGAGCGACTGGGCCGAGCGGGAGGCGACCAGACGGCTCGCTGCGGCCGCCGAGTTTCTCGCGACGGAGCGCCGCGAGCGCAGCGCGGACCTCGAGTTTGCGAACAACGTCATCGGACTCAAGCTTGCGCGGCTCTACGGCGTTGAGGCGACGTCCGTCGAAGCCGACGCCGGCACGTGTCCCTATAAGGGCCTGGCCTCCTTCGAGGAGCAGGACGCTGGCCTCTTCTTTGGTCGCGAGCGTCTCGTCGGTGAGCTCGCCGCGCGGACGGTTGGCGCAGGCCTGCTCGCAGTCGTCGGCGCTTCCGGTAGCGGTAAGTCGTCTGTGATCGCCGCCGGTCTGCTGCCTTCGCTCAGAGCCGGTCTCCTGCCGGGCAGCGAGCGCTGGCGCTCGGTCGTCATGCGCCCGGGCGAGCAGCCGCTCGCCGCTCTCGAGTCGCTGCCGATCCCAGACCCGGCTGGAGACGAGCGCCTCGTCCTCGTCATCGACCAGTTCGAGGAGCTCTTCACGATCTGTCAGGACGAGGAGGAGCGCCGCCGGTTCGTCGACCGAATTGTCGCCGCCGCCGGAGATCCTGACCAAGCGGTCGTCGTGCTGGCACTGCGGGCTGACTTCTCGGGCGAGTGCGCGGCGTTTCCCGAGCTCGCGGAGTTGCTCGCTGCCAACCTGGTGCTCGTCGGGCCGATGCACGCCGACGCGCTTCGGCGCGCCGTCGAGCTACCAGCGCGCAGAGCCGGAGTCCGAGTGGAATCAGCGCTTGCGGAAGCCCTTGTCGCCGAGGTCGGCGACGAGCCGGGCGGGCTGCCACTCCTCTCGACGGCGCTTGTCGAGCTGTGGATGGCGCGGAGCGACGGCTGGCTCAAGCTCGAGGCACACGAGAGTCTGGGCGGCGTCCGTGGCGCGGTCGCGCGTCTGGCCGACGGCTCGTACGACAACCTGAACGACGAGGAACGCTCTGCGGCCCGCCGCCTCTTCATGCGACTCGTGACCACCGGTGAGGAGGGAGCACTCGTGCGGCGCACGGTTCCTCTCTCAGAGCTCGATCTGGATCGTGACCCAGTGCTCGCCTCCGTAGTTGACCGCCTGACCCACGACCGGCTGCTCACCGCGCACGACAGCGCTTTGGAGGTAGCGCACGAGGCGCTGCTTCGCGAGTGGCCGCGGTTGCAGGAATGGCTTACCGAGGATGCTCAAGGTCGGGAGCTCCGCGAGCATCTGACCCAGAGTGCAAAGCGCTGGGAGGGCACCGGTCGGGACGATGCGGAGCTCTACCGCGGCGCCCGTCTGTCCGCGACGTCCGAGTGGGCCGCAGGCCGCCAGGAAGAGCTGAACGAGCTCGAGCGGGAATTCCTCGCCGAGAGCACGGCCGAGAGCGAGCGCGAACTGGCGCGCCAGCGGCGAACGAACCACCGTCTCAAGGGTCTGCTCGTTGGAGTCGGCGTTCTCCTGCTCGTCGCAATCGCCGCCGGCGTCTTCGCCCTGGTCAAGCGGTCGGACGCGCAGCACAAGGCGCGCGTGGCTCTCGGCCGCCAACTCGGTGCCGAAGCCGTATCCGAGCCGCGCATCGACTTGTCAATGTTGCTCGCGCGCGCTTCGCTCGACCTTGACCGCTCGCTGCAGACGGAAGGCACGCTGCTCGCGACGTTGCTCCGGGAGCCTGCAGTGACGGGAACGTTCACCGTCCCGATCGAGGACCGGCCCCAGCAAGTCAGAGTCTCCCCCGATGGCCGCACGATCGCTGTGTCCACGAACAACAACGTGATGCGGTTCTACGACACGCGCACCCATCGCCAGATTCGAACCGTGCCGCTCATCAATGCCGACTACACCTACGTCCCGTCGACAGGCGATCTGTTTGCGGCGGCCCCCGGATCCCCGCCCGCCTACGAGCTGCTCGACCCGGACACCGGGCATACCTTGGGCACCTTCATCTTCAGCGAGCTCTGGCAGAGGACACCCTCAACTCCGTTCGAGCCTGCCATCGTGACCCGGGACGGGCGCTACGCGTTCGTCGTCTGGGCAGTCTGGAACCCGGACGGCCGTGAGGGGGCGACCTACGCGGAGAGCTGGCGGCTGAACCGCTCCGGCCCGTCACACCTCGTGCGGCTCCATGCCAAGGGGATCATTGCCGCGACCGCGACGCCCGGCGGCCGCCTGGTGGTCGCGACCAACGGCGCGATTTCGACGTGGGACGCGGCGTCGATGCGGCGGATCTCTGAAGTGCCGGGGCCGCGCCTGAAGGTTGCGTTTGCAAGCGGCGCGTTCAGCCCCGACGGGCGCACGCTCGCCTACGGCCTCCCCGACGGCACCGTGCACTTTTTCAACGTCGCCACCGGGAAGACGATCGCCGGTACCGGGGCACACTCAGCCGGCGTGGCACGCATGGCTTTCTCCCCCGACTCGCGCATCGCCGTCAGCGCCGGCGACGATGGGCTTGCGATCCTCTGGAACCCGGCAACGGGCGTCCCGGTCGAGCGGCTCACGGGGCATGCCGGCCGCATTCTCGGGCCTGACTTCAGTGCCGACGGCAAGACCCTCTACACGCCCAGCCTCGACGGTACGATCCTCCACTACGACCTCGGCGGCGGTCGAAGGTTCGGCAGCCCGTTCAACCTTGGTGTCGCCGGGTTGCGAGCGCAGACCCTGGACACCGCTCCGCTTCTGGCCGTCTCTCCCGACGGGCGTTCGTTCGTCTCGACCGTTTCGAAATCGAGCGTCAGCCTCTTCTCAACCTCGACACTGCAACGAAGCGCGACCATTTCGCTCCCGAGCAGCCGGACCATCGGCGCAGGAGCCTGGGCTGGGGACCGCCTCGTCCTCGGCGCCGACCGAGGACTCGTGCAGATCTGGGACGTTACCGGAGGGAAGCCAAAACCCGTTGCGACCCTGCACGGACTTTCGAGCCAGGGGCAGTTGAGCTCTGTCGCGACGGGGGCGGGCGGACAGGTCGCCGCCGCCGTCGCCGGCTGGGACGGCCCTAATAGCGACACGGGTGGGCCTCCACCACGTGTAGGTCAGCTTGCGATCTGGCGCGACCGCCGGCTTGTCGGCGGCAAGCCGATGAACCTACACGCGTATGGCAACGCAGTGGCCGTGTCTCGGGACGGCTCGACGGTCGCCGTCGCAACCGACGACGCGCGTGTGCTCGTGGTCGATGCCCGCACGGGTCGGTTGGAACGGACGATCCGTCCGCAGAAAGGCCCTGTCAGCGTGACGACCGTTGCATTCTCTCCCGACGGAACGCTGGCGAGCGGCTCCTGGGCAGGCATCGTCAATCTCTGGGATCCGAAGACGGGCAAAGAGCTCGGCCACCCCACTCTCGTCGCTCAGGCTCCGGTGAGCGCAATCGCGTTCGCACCGGACGGCAAGATGTTCGCGACGTCCGGCGGCTCCAGCGGTCATACGAAGGTCTGGGTTACTTCCACCCTCCAGCAACTCGGCGACGACTTCCCGGGCGGTGAAGGCTCGTGGGGCAACATCGGGTACACCCCGGACGGCCGGTACCTGTTGTCCGCCTACGCCGACGGCAGCGCGTACCGCTGGCCGGTGACCGTGGACGCCTGGGCGAACCAGGCCTGCCGCGTGGCCGGGCGCAACTTCACGCGCGAGGAATGGCGACGTTTCGTGGCAGGGCGTAGCTATGCAAACGTCTGCCCTGGATTCCCGATTCCGAGATAGAGGCGCGGATTCGTGCGATTTCCGAGGAGAGCAACCCGTAACCCTGACGGTCGCGCTAATCGCGGCGCCGTGGCGGACCCGTCAGCACTTTGGTCTCGACACCCGGATTCCGCATGCGCCAGGCGGTCAGGTGGACACCGAGCTCCGTGCGAGCCCGCCGGTGATCCGGCACCGAAGGCATGAACACGTCCAGGGTGTTCGCGTCCGCCTGCTCGGCTATGCAGCCACCCTTCCGCAGGTACCGAATGAGGTCCTGCAGCCGTGCTTGGTCGCTGACCCTGACTCGCATCGGAACCGCCCCATTCCCTGCCGCCAAATTTTTAGACCAGGCCCTGACTGGAGCGGGGTTCCTGCCGCCTCCCCGCCGGATCGGTCGCCCGAGTCGGTCGCCCGAGTCGGTCGCCCGAGTCGGTCGCTTCTACCTTGCCGCCCGAGCACACGGAATACCTGCGTGTCGCTACGAGCCAAGCCCAAATAGGTGAACCTATCGTCGCAAACCGAGCACGAGGGCCTGTAAGCCTCGAGGGGCTCACCGAACCGCTAAGAGCGACTAGCCGATCGTGCGTGGAGGGTATCGACCGGCAGCGTCAACGTTGAACCAGGATGGCAATCGGCGAAGTCCAGGCCCAGCCAGTCAGGCGTATCCGGGAGGACGTGCTGATCCGCCGCTGGCGTCTACAGCAGTTTTACCGGCTCGGGTTCGACGCCGACGCGGCGCGGCAGCTGGCCGACTCAGAGGCCGACCTCTCGCTTGCGCGAGGGCTCGTACGCTCGAATTGCGCGCTTGAGACGGCGCGCGCCATCATGCTCTGATTAGGCGGGCGCGACCGCCTGGACCCGCAGCTCCTCAGCCAGCACCGGGTCGTGGGACCTGAGTTGCGAGACACCTCTGATCAGAAGAATGCGGTTGCCATCGGGGTCAGACCTGTCACTCACCCATAGCTTCGGGAAGAGCCTCGTCGGGCTCGAGTTCCCGCCCCGCGAGCCTCGCCGCTTCGAACCCTTCTCCGCCCACCCGGCCGAGGTGACGCTCGAGCCACTCAACGTCAAAGGGGCTCCGATTGATGCCCGAGGCCTCCCGGAGGACGTCGGCGACGCCTACTAACCGGCCGGCCCGGTCGGCATCCGCGTCCAGGGCTGCGAGCACAGCCGCTTTCTCGAGCCCGAAGGCCAGGAGCTCTTGGTCGCCGACGCGCTGGGCCGTGGCGAGCGCCTCGCGGATCAGCTCGCGGGCACGATCCCGACGGCCCCGCTCGAGCGCCACAGCCGCGAGATTGTCGGCTGCGACGGCCGAACCCCACTCGTTCCCATGTGCGCGGTCGAGCTCCATGGCCTCCCCAAGGCGCGCCTCCGCCTCGTCAAGATCGCCCTGCTCGAACGCGATCACGCCGAGGTTCGAGAGTGCTCCTGCCGCCCCCGCCTCGTCGCCGAGCGCGCGGCGCAGCGCGATGCTCTCCTCCAGGAGCGAGCGGGCTGCCTCGATGGCGCCGAGCCCACGCTTGATCAGGCCGAGGCTGTTGAGTGCCGAAGCGACTCGTCTTCGCTCTCCGAGTTCGCGAAAGATGGCCAAGCTCCGTTCGACGAGCTCGGCAGCGCGCTCGGGCTCGCCGCGTTGGTCGAGGAGGACGCCGAGCGCGTACAGCGGGCGGGCACGCAGCTCGTCCGGTGCCCCCTCGGCTCGTGCGAGCAGCTCGGTCAGGCGGCTGCAACCCTCGAGGGCATGGCCATGCGTGTACCAGAACCAACCCAGCGCCCCGCCGAGACGCAGCGCCGTCTCCTCGTCGCCGCTCGCGGAGGACGAATCAAGCGCCGCGCGAAGGTTGTCGTGCTCGGCCTCGAGCCGATCGAACCAAAGGAGCTGATCGCCCGTCCGCAAGCCTTCGTCGGCCTCTTCGGCGAAGCGGGCGAACTCGAGCGCGTGGCGGCGGCGGAGCTCCGCGTCCTCGCCGCTCTCGCCGAGGTGCTCGAGCGCATACTCGCGGATCGTCGCCAGCATCGTGAACCGCGGCTCGCCCGCAGCGTCTTCGGTCTCGCTCAGGAGGCTTCGGTCGACGAGCGACCCGACTCCTTCGAGCACATCGGTCCCGCCGTCCGAAGCGACGACGCGCTCGCCTGCCTCGAGGGTGAATCCGCCCACGAAGACTGACAGGCGCGCGTGCAGACTGCGCTCTTCGTCGGCGAGAAGGTCGTAGCTCCAAGCGATCGTCTGGCGAAGGGTGCTCTGACGCGGCGGGACGCCGGCGCTGCGCGCGGCCGGAAGCTCGAGCCGGCGCTCCAGGCGGCGGAGGAGCGCAGCAGGTGGCAGCACCTTGCTCCAGGCCGCCGCGAGCTCAACGGCGAGCGGCAGCCGGTCGAGCCGCTTACAGATCTCCGCAACGATCGGCGCGGTCGCGTCCGTCAGCTCGAAATCGGGCCGGACCGCGCGGGCCCGCTCAACGAATAGCGTCGTCGACTCGGAGACGCCCAGGGGCGGGACGGGATACTGGCGCTCGGCAGGGATGCGGAGCGGCTCGCGGCTCGTGACCAGCAGCTTGAGACCCGAGCAGGCGGCGAGGAGGTCGGCCAGCAGGCTCGCGGCCGCGCCGACGTGCTCGAAGTTGTCGAAGAGGAGCAGGCTCCGCCGCCCCGCGAGACCGGCTTTGAGCGCCTCGGCGATCGGGAGCGTAGGCGTCTCCTCGATCCCGAGCGCTCGGGCGAGCTCGAGCGGAACGACGTCTGGGTCGGTGATCGGTGCGAGCAGAACTCCGTACACGCCGTCGGGAAACGCGTCGACGAGGTCGGCGGCGACCTGCAGCCCCAGTCGAGTTTTCCCGGTTCCGCCCGGGCCTGTGAGCGTGACCATCCTCGTGTCTTCGCCGAGGAGGAGCGTTTTGACGGCCTCGAGCTCTTGTTCGCGTCCGAGAAGGGGCGTCGGCTGGGCGGGAAGGTTCGTGACGCGGCCCTCGAGCGTTCGCGGCGGCGGAAAATCGGCAGGTAGTCCCGCGATGCAGAGCTGGTGTAGGCGCTGCGGCCGGCTGAGGTCCTTGAGCCGGTGCTCTCCGAGGTCGCGAAAGGTGAGCCCGTCGAGGTCGTCGGGGAGCAGGTCGCGTGTCGTCTGGGAGAGGAGAACCTGGCCGCCGTGGGAGGCCGCCGTCACGCGCGCTGCCCGATGCATGTCGATGCCGACGTAACCATCGGCGGTCACGGTCGGCTCTCCGGTGTGGAGCCCCATTCGGACACGAATGGCGGCGTCATCAGGCCAGTCGTGAGAGGCGAGCGCTAACTGGGCTTCGGCTGCCGCCGTCGCAGCCACGCCGGCCCCCGCGAAGGCGACGAAGAGCGCATCGCCCTCGGCACCGAGCTCGTTGCCTCCGCGCGCTGCGAAGACCTCGCGCAGGATGCGGTTATGGTCGGCGAGGAGGCCCGGCCAGCGATCGCCGAGCCGCTCGGCGAGCGCCGTCGAGCCTTCGATGTCCGTGAAGAGCAGCGTGACGGTAGTCGGCAGCTCCACTTCTGCGACGTTAGCTGCTCTGGCCCCGCATAAGGCGGGTTTCTGCTTCGGGCCGAGTTATGAGGCGCGAACCGCCTCGATCGGCGTCAGTCCGGGTACTCGTCCTTCCGCCAAGCGCGAGTCTCGGAGGGTTGGGCTTTCGGCGTCCGCTCGAGCAGGGAGCTGAAGTACGGCGCGACAAACGGGTCGGGCGCCATCACCGTGTAGGTGTGGTAGACGGTCCCGTTCTCGCGTGCGAAAGCGATCCAGCTTGGGCCCTCGCGCAGCCCGTCCTTGAGCTCGGCCCCGATCTGGCGTGACCAGTCCTGGAGCCAGTCGGGCGGGTTGTCGATCATCCCCTTGACCTCGGGAATCTGCTGCGCCTGCTCCTCGGTCAACGCAAGGCCGAAGTCGAAGGCGAAGTCGGTGTTGTAGGTGGAGACGTAGGGGAACTGCCAGCCCATCCGCTGCTTGTACGCGGCCAACCGCTCGATCGGCGCCCGTGAGAAGCAGAGGAGCGTCACGTCGCGGTGGTTCAGGTGGACGACCGAGCCGTCGAGTCCGTCGCCCAGGTTGGTGCAGCCCGGGCAGGCGCCGAGCGTGTAGTCGGGGCCGAACATGATGTTGTAGGCAAGCAGCTGTGAGCGCCCGTCGAAGAGCTCGGCGAGGGTCTTCTTGCCGTCCTCGGTGTCGAACTCGTACTCCTTCTCGACCGGGACCCAGGGGAGATCGAGACGCTTCTTCTTGATCTCCTCGTTTCGTTCCGCCTGCTCGGCCTCGAGCTTGGCGAGCTCGTCACGAGCTGACTGCCATTCCTCACGCGTTGCGATCTTCTGTTCTGGCATCTCATCCCTCCGTCGGGCTCGAATGGTCCGGCGCGAGCCGATTCCATGTGTGATCGGACGCTACCGGCATCGCGTACTAAGACCCCCGGCGACCCGGAAACTCATCGCTGCGCCGTAGCTGGAGACGCGCCGCGGACTGGGCACTGACCTTCGACGCCGTGGCGTGGGGCCAGTTCCTCTCGCTCGACTGCGGAAGCGCGACCAATTTGAAGGCTTAGCCAGGGAGAAGGCGTACCGTTCAGTTAGCGAGACTCAAGAGAGTCGCGCACGCGCTTCAAGGCGAGCGTGCGACAGGGAAGGAACTCTCGATGACGCGGTTGGACGATGCGAGAGCGGAGTTCGAGGCTGGCCAGCACAAGAAGGCAGAGCGACTCCTCTGGGACGAGAAGGTCGAGGCCGCTGCCACGCGAGACCGGGCGCGGCTCGAGGCCCTGCTCGTGCTCGTCCTCGAGCTCATGGAGACACCGGGCGTCCGCACCCGCGATCTCAAATACCTCGCCCAGTCGGTGCGCGCTGAGCTTGGCATGCTCCATGCGGATCCGCGCCCCGCACCGGAACCCCGCCCTGGAACGGATCCCCGCCAGGCAGCGGCTCCCTCGGCGGAGCTGACCAACCGCCTCACCGACCTCGAGCGGAGGCTCGATGCCATGCGGGCAGAGGTCGTCGAACTGCGGCGCCTCACCCACGCGCCGGCTGCTCCGGCTGAGCAGCTCGGTTGGGACAAGCCTTCGCCGCGGCGTGCCTTTCCTCTCGGCCCGGAGCAGGTTGAGGAGCCTTCGCGACCTGCCGCTCCACGTCGACCGGCGCCCCCTCCGCCGCCGCGTGACCGCGTCCCCTCGTGGGCGCGGGACGTCAGCACGGCAGACCTCCTGGGCGCCCGATCGCTCGCGTGGGCGGGTGGGATCGTGACCCTCCTCGGCGTCGTCTTCCTCTTCGTGCTCGCGGCCAACCGGGGTTGGATCGGACCCGAGATCCGCGTGGGCATCGGCGCCCTCGTCTCGGTCGGAGTCTTCGTGGCCGGCATCGAAGTGAAACGCCGCTTCGGCCAGCTCTACTCGGCACTCGGCGCGGTCGGGGCCGGCATCGCAGGATCATTCGCCACGCTCCTCGCCGCGAACGCGCTCTACGGCTTCATCTCGGACCTCGTTGCTCTCGCAGCCGCAGGCCTGATCGCGGCGTGCGCCACGGCCGTTGCGCTTGCCTGGACCGTGGAGCTCATCGCGGGGCTAGGCCTCGTGGGCGCGATGCTGGTCCCGTTCATGGTGCCCATTCAGGAGGGCCGGATGAGCCTCGTCGGCACCGGCTTCGTGGCGATCCTCTTTGCTGCATTGGCGCTCGTCTCCATCCGCGTCCGCTGGGTCGGGCTGCTCGTGATCGGCGGCGCAGTGTCGGCTGTGCAGATCGCGGTTCTCGTCGCGCAAACGGATTCCGGCCGGTACGCCGTGATCGTGCTTGCCGCCGTCTTCACCGCGCTCTACGCCGCGACCGGGATCGCGTGCCGCCTTCGTGGCGGTCAGCTCGGGGAGCTTGGCCCCACCATTCTGCTCGCGAGCGCGATCCTCGGCGGCGGAGCTGCAGTGCACCTCATCGGCGGCACGGACAGCGGAGGCAGGCACGAAGGCATAGCACTCGTGGTGCTCGCCCTCGTCTACGCGGCGCTGGCAGGCGTTTTCTTCACGGGCGCGCGCGACCGCGACCTGAGCGCGGTCCTGTGGGCGATCGGTCTGACCGTCGGCGCGGTTGCTGCTGCCGATCTCGTCTCCGGTGTCGCCCTGAGCACCGTCTGGGCGGCGGAAGCCGCCCTCCTCGGCTGGCTAGCGCGCGCGACCCGCGAGGTGCGGTTTACGCTCGCTGGTCTCGCCTACCTGGTTCTGGCGGCTGGGTACGCCCTCGGCCATGACGCCCAGCCTGCCCGCCTCTTCGTCGAGGAAGCTGATCCGGCACGTGGAGTCGCAAGCATCGTTGCGATCGCGCTCGGCGGGGCGCTCTACGCATGGTTCGTGCGAACGCCGGGCAACGCGCCCGCCGGTGGGCCGCTGGCGGCGCTCATAGCCGCTGCTGCCGCGCATGTCCGGGCTGCGGCACCCGTGTGGTTCTGGTGCGCGGGGGTGTTTGCGGCCTATGCCGCTGCGCTCGGGATCCTTGACGTCGCCGGCTTCGACCACGGCCACGTTGCACTGACAGGATTCCTCTCGGTCGTCGGTCTCGGGCTCGTCGGAGCCGGAGTCATGCGTGGCTGGGAGCAGATCCGCATCGGCGGCGCGATCTGGCTCGCGGTCACGGGCGTCGAGGCGACCGCCTTCGACGTCGACTCGCTCGCGTCCCCACTCGGGTGGTACAGCGTGCTGATGGTCGGCGCTGCGGTGCTCATCGCCGGAATCGTGCTCGCCCGCTTCGTCAGCTTCGACCTCCTCGCAGGCGTCTACGTTGTTGCCAGCGCCGGGTTGCTCACGGTCGCAGTCGTCGAGCTCGTGGACGGCAGTCGCGCCGGGGTCGACCTCGAGGGCGCGGCGCTCCTCGGTCTCGCGGTCGTCTACGGAGTGCTCGCTTCCGTCGTGTTCCGGATTCCGGCCCAGCGCGACCACGCGACCCTCGAATGGACGCTCGCGCTCGCGCTCGCAGCGGTCGCGAGCGCGGAGCTCCTCGACGGCGCGTGGCTCGTCCTCGCCTGGTCGGCGGCAGCCGCGACGCTCGTCTGGCTCGGGCTGCGCCTGCGGGAACCACGTCTCCACGTGGCCTCGGGCGCGTATCTCGCCCTCGGCCTCGCCCATGCCCTTGCGCTGGACGCGCCTCCGCACGACCTCTTCGTCGCGACCCGTCACCCCGGTGTGGGCGTCCCCGCTCTCGTCGCCGTCCTGGCCGCCGCGGCAATCGTGACGCGCTGGGCCGCTCCGGAGCGCGTGCGCGACGTCTCAGTGCGGTCGACCGCGCTCGCCGCACTCGGCGTTCTTGTGCTCTACACGGTGTCGCTCATGATCCTCGAGCTCGCCGAGGACATCTCGCAGGCCACAGTCGCGACCGACTTCCAGCGCGGCCACACCATCACGAGCGGGTTCTGGGGGCTCGTGGGCCTCACGCTTCTCTACGTAGGGCTGACCCGGCATTCGCGGCGCGTGCAGCTCGGAGGCTTCGCGCTCTTCGGAGCAAGCCTCACGAAGATCTTCCTCTACGACCTGTCGAGTCTCAGCTCGGTTCAGCGCGCTCTATCGTTCCTCGCCGTTGGAGCCGTCCTCCTCGTCGGCGCGTTCTTCTACCAGCGACTGAGCGAGCGCGAGAGCGTAGGCCCGTCGGTCTAGACTTGACCCGAGGCGACCTCTTGGGGATCATCAAGCCATGCCTAGATACGTGATCGAGCGCACCTACGCGGTTGACCAGGCAGAGCGTGCCGACCGTCGCAACACGCTCCAAGCGACTCGCCAGGGATCATTTCCCACAGATCGTCTGGGAGCACAGTCATGTCGTCCTCGGCACCGACGGAACGCCGAAATCGTTCTGCGTGTACCGCGACTTGCCGATCCCCGCCGGGCCCAACACCGTGGAGAGTTGGGGTCGGCGTTCGGTCGATGCACGCTCCCAGATGCCGGACAGGACCTCCAGCTCGCGCTGACGGCCGACCATCGGAGCGCGCGTAAGAGGGCGCTCGCCAGCGTCGGCAAGTGCTCCGACCGCGAGCCAGGACCGAACGGGCAGCGACTTGCCCTTGGCGACGACAGGCGCCGTCGGTCGGTAGATCGATCACGGTGCGCGCGCCCGCGTGCGGTATTGACCGCGACGCGTACGTCCAGCCCGGGACACGCCGGCATCCTCCGAAGCCTAAGGCGCCGGGCCGCGTGTGCGGTAATGGGCGTGTTCGGCGCCCGTCTCGCACGGCGACGATCCCCGAGCGAGCGGTTCGCGCTGCGCTCGCCGCCCGCGAATGGGCCGAGGGGCAGGACGGGATTGCCGGGGGCCGAGATCACGGCGTTCGATCCGGGCGGAGTGCGCAGCGTTAGGTTTCCGCCGTGAAGGTCGCAGCCGAGGATGTCCAATGCAGGACGTGACGTCGTGCTGACCTCCCGCGCGCGATGAGCCCGGTCCGGCCCGACGTTCGGGTGATCGGCTTTGCCCTCGACCCCGAGCACTACCGCTTGCGGGACCATCTGATCCGGGCGGCGCAGCCGTTCGAATGGCTCGAGGCAGACTCGCCAGAGGGTCAGGCGCTGCTGGCGGAGCGTGGAATGGTCGATCCCGAGCTCCCGGTCGTCTTCGACGGGGACGACGTCTACGTCGGCGCGACGTTCGAGACGCTGGCCAAGCAGTGGCAGCAGCGGGTCGACCCGACGCGCTCGCACTACGACCTGGCGATCGTCGGGGCCGGGCCGGCGGGGCTCGCCGCAGCCGTCTACGCGGCCTCGGATGGGCTCACGACCGTGGTCCTCGAGCGTGACGTCCCGGGCGGCCAAGCGTCGTACACGTCCATGATCGAGAACTTCTTCGGCTTTCCGGAGGGAATCGGCGGCGCCGAGCTGGCGCGCCTGGCCGGACGCCAGGCGGAGAAATTCGGCGCCGAGCTGGTCTTCCTCCGGGGCGTGGTCGGCGGGCGGCTCGACCCAGGGCGGCCCACCATGCTCCAGCTGGCCGACGGGCTGGAGCTCACCGCGACCGTGACTCTGGCTGCGACGGGGATGGAATGGCGACGCCTCGACGTGCCTGGAATCGACGAGCTGCTCGACCGGGGCGTCTATTACGGCGCGGGCCGAAGCGAGGCGCCACGGTGCAGCGGCGACGACGTCGCAGTCGTGGGCGCCGGCAACTCCGCGGGGCAGGCCGTGCTGCACCTGGCTCATCACGGCGCTCGCGTTGTGATGGTGGTCCGCGGCGGGCGGCTCGGAAAGAACATGTCGGCCTATCTCGTGGAGCGGATCGAGCGGGATCCGCGTATCGATGTCCGTCTGCAAACGGAGGTCGTCGAGGTCCACGCGGACGAGAAGAATCTCGTCGCCATCTCGGTCGCCGACGCGCAGGGGAAGACCGAGCGCCTCGCGGCTCGAGCGCTGTTCTTGTGCATCGGCGGCGTGCCGAACACGGGCTGGGCCAAAAAGACGAACGTCGACCTGAGCGACGCGGGCTACGTCCTCACCGGCCCAGACCTGCTGTGAACGGCAGCCGACCTCCCGGATGGCCGCTCGATCGCGACCCGCTCGCCCTCGAGACGAGTGTGCCGGGGCTCTTCGCCGCCGGCGACGCCCGCAACGGCTCGACCAAGCGCGTTGCCGGGGCGGTGGGGGAGGGCTCGATGGCCGTGGCGCTCGCGCACCTCCGTCTGGAGGAGCTTGCGGCCTCGTCCTAAGTCTCAGACAGTGGGGGCCGGCCCGAAGTCGCCGCGTCGACGACGGGCTCGCCGGGAGAGCCCGAGCCGGATGCCGGCGGGCGCCAGCAAGCCGACGAGGACGATCACGACGAGGATCAGGTGGCTGGACTTCGGCGGAGCGACCTTCGTAATGGCCGGTTTCGCGAGAGGAGGGAAGGTGATTGTCGCTTCGGCTACTCGCTGGACCTGGTCCGCTTCTGAGACTCAGGTGTGCTCGCCACGGACCGCGAGGGAGCTCCTTGCCGAGCCGCACGGCCACCGTCGCCGAGTCGTTGGGCCCGAGGGCCGATGCAAGGGTGACTGGAAACGGCCCTGCTTGAAGTCCGCCGGGGCCGAGCTCGAGTCTCAGGTTGCCGGTGATTCCGATTGTGCGCTGGCCACTGTTGTGGCTCCTCGCGACGACGAGGGGCTCGCCGGAAGCCGAGCGCTCCGCGGTGAGTGAGCTGATTGTGAAGTTTGTCGTGGCGCTCCGCCGGGCCCGACCGAGACGTACATTCGGACGCCGACCCCGGTTTACGATTGTCACGCCGCCCGCAACCGGTGTGGGAGCGGATATTTCGGCCCACACGACGGCGTAGCGCTCCCCGGACGAGGCTTGCTTCGGCACGTCGATCGTCACCGTCTCGTAGACCTTCGTGCCCGGCGCCAACCGCAGGACGAGCTTACTAACGGACGACCAGCTGGAGAGCTCATTTTGGCTGTGGCCGGATGCGAACTGGAACGTACCGCGGAGGTCGGCTGCGGCCGGGTAGATCGCGCACGGATCCTTCTCGGCGCGGGCAACGACCGACGTGGTTGCTCTACTGCACCGCATGCTCTCCAGGGAGTCGGTGGATCTCGAGCAACGGCTCGCGAAGCTGCTCGGAGCCGACCCAGCGGACGTTCGAAGTTACCTCCATGACGTGATCGAGGAGCGCCTGTGGGGCCGGAGCCCGAAGGAGCGCAAGACCGGCTTCAGGTTCGTTCGCGGGACCCACGGCGGTGCGTTCGTGCGCGATCCGGAAGGCAACGACACTCCGCCCGTGGGCTACGAAGCCTCGCAGGTGTCGTAGCCCGGACTAGCGGACGACGACGTCGCCGAGGGCCGCGTCGACGGCTCGGAGGGTGTCCTCCCTGAGCGTTATGCCTGACGCCGAGGCATTCGCCTCGACCTGCTCCGGTCCACTCGCGCCCACGATCGCCGACGCCACGTTCGGCTCCCGGAGAACCCAGGCCAGCGCCAGCTCGGGAAGCGTCAGTCCGGCCTCCTCGGCCGGGTCGAAGGCGATCGACTTGCCTCCAACACAGGCCTGGAGGTAAAGCGATCCATGCCCCCGCCCATCTCCTCGCTCGTCGCTCGGGAGCCGGTGGGCGGCGGGTCGCCGGGCACGTACTTCCCGGTCAGGACTCCCTGGGCCAGCGGCGACCAGGCGATCTGGGAGATCCCGCTCCTCGCGCAGCCGTAGGTCAGCCACGATCCGAGGCTGATTTCCGAGACGTGCAGGTCGCTGTCTCCGAGGCGGCGGTACTCCACGTCCCTATCTTGCCGAGAGCAGGCTAGGCCAGGACGGCGGCCAGCACGGAAGCCACCACGTAGCCGACGTAGAGGGCGAGCAGGAACGCACCCTCACGCCTGCCAAGGCCGCCTCGCCAGGCCAGGATCGCTGCGAGCAACGGCGCACTTGCCGCGGCGACCGGGAGGTGGAGCCGCACCGAGACGTCGCTCAGCTCAATTGGCTTCACGAGAGCGATCACGCCCGCGTTCAGACCGACGAAGTGGACGATCGTGCCGAGGATGTTGCCGAGCGCGATGTCCGGCCGTCCACGCCGGGCTGGGGTGGCGACCCGTGCTACTTCTTCCGCCTCGACGCTCGCGGCGACCGCGGTGTTCCCGAGCAGGGCCTCGGAGATGCCGAAGTTTCCGACGACCCGCCGGATGCCTTCGCCAAGGAGCTCCCCGCCGGCTGTGAGGAGGCCGAGGCCCGCGAGCAGTTTCGGCACGATGAACCTTCCAGGCGGAGGCGAAGGCTCGGCATCGAGACCCATGCCGGCCCGCGCCACCACCGTCAGGGCGATCCCGAACCAGATGAGGAGAAGGACGCCGTCGAGCCGGGTCAGGCGTCCATCCAGGCCGAGAGCGAGGAGCGGGACGCCGGCACATGCCGTCCAGACGAGTGCCCGCCCGGGCGGGCGGGCTCTGAGCGGAGACAGAAGTGCTCCGAGCCCGGCCACCCCGAGCGCGAGGAAGGTCGTTCCGCCGAGAAACGTGCCGGCGGCGGCATCCGGGAGCCCTTTTGCGTTCGCAGCGATCCCGGCCGCGAGGTTCTCGAGCTCGAAGCCAGACACGACCACAGTGAGGAGAAACGCAGAGACACCGAGCCGGCCGGCGGCAACCAGCAGGGCGTCGAAGAAGAGCTCCGCGCCCGCGACGACGAGCACGAGCCCGGCGACGAGCACTCCAACGCTGACCCAGGAGGACACGCGGCAGGGTAATCCGTCCGAATCGGCGAAGTCCTGATCGGCTACAAGGGTTGACCCGGCTCGCTCGGGTGGTGGCGCCCGTAGTAGCTGATCAGTGTGCAGAGGAGACCCACGAGCGCCACGCCGGGCCCGACCTCGTAGGCGAGACGGGCCGCGTCTGTGCGTTCCACGCCCATGGCGAGGCCGCCGGCCGCGATCCAGACGGCGGCGGCGATCGCGGGGAGGAGGAGCAGGATCACGGTCCAGTCGTGCCACGGCCGGCCACGGCGCTCCCAGAGGTGGTAGTCGGCGAGCACTAGCACGAGTACGACCACGGCCGGCAGAACGCCCGTCAGGGGCTCGCGGGAGAGCGCGGCTACACAGAGCGCGCCCAGGACTGCTCCCATGGTCAGAAACCAGGGCACCCTGTTACTTGGTCCGCGCGAAGCGGTGAACGGCTTCGAGGAGCTCCTTGCTCTTCTCGGCCGCCACCTCGGGGTCGCCGGAGCTCAGGGCGCCGGAGACGCAGTGGCTCACATGCTCGTCCAGGATCCGGAAGGCGAGGCTCTCGAGCGCGGTCGAGACGGCCCCGATCTGCGTCAGGATGTCGATGCAGTAACGGTCCTCTTCGAGCATCCGCTCGATCCCGCGAACCTGCCCCTCGATCCGGTGGAGACGCTTGACGAGAGCGTCCTTCTCGGCTGCGTATCCGTAGGTCATGCGGGCTCCTCCCTTGGACTCCGGAAGCGCCGCAGCCGGAGCGAGTTGGTGACGACGAAGACGCTCGAGAACGCCATCGCGGCGGCCGCCACGATGGGATTCAGGAGCCCCGCGACCGCAAGCGGGATTGCGGCGACGTTGTAGGCAAAGGCCCAGAACAGATTGGCCTTGATCGTCCCCAGGGTGCGTCGCGCGAGCCGGATCGCGTCGGCGGCCGCCCGCAGGTCGCCGGAAACGAGCGTGAGATCCGAAGCCTCGATCGCGACATCCGTCCCCGTCCCGATCGCGAGGCCGAGGTCGGCCTGGGCGAGCGCCGGCGCGTCGTTGACGCCTTCTCCGACCATCGCCACGACCGCTCCTGAGTCCTGAAGACGTCGGATCGCCGCTCCCTTCTGGTCGGGCAAGACTTCGGCGACGACACGGTCGATGCCGACCTCAGTCGCCACGCGCCGCGCCGTTTCCTCGGTGTCCCCCGTCAGGAGGATCGGGGTAAGACCCAGCGCCCGAAGCTCCTCGACCGCTTCACGGCTCGTCGGCTTCACGGTGTCGCGCACCGCGAAAGTCGCGCGCGGCTGACCGTCCCACACGACCGTGATCGCCCCGTCGCGGCGGGTGACCTCGATCTCGAGTCCGTCGACCACGCCGCGTACGCCGAGGCCTGGGAGATTCCGAAAGCTTGTGACCGAGGGAATGGCGCCGATCTCGGAGCGTGCGGCGCGGGCGATCGCCTGCCCCACAGGATGCTCGCTCGCTGCCTCGACCGCACCCGCGAGCCGGAGAGCCTCCGTTCGGCCGGCGCCGTTCAGTGGGTGGATCTCGACGAGCTCCAGTTTCCCCGTGGTGATCGTGCCGGTCTTGTCGAGGACGATCGTCTGGATCCGGCGGGTCTCCTCGAGTACCTCGGGTCCCTTGATCAGGATTCCGAGCTGCGCGCCGCGACCGGTGCCGACCAGGAGCGCTGTCGGAGTCGCAAGACCCAGGGCGCACGGGCAGGCGATGATGAGCACGGCAACCGCTGCAGTGAAAGCGGCCGATGCGTCGCCGGTCGCCAGGAGCCACCCGACCAGGGTCGCGAGCGAGATGCCGATCACGATCGGCACGAAGACCGCGGAGATCCGGTCGGCAATTCTCTGGACGGGCGCTTTGCCGCTCTGGGCCTCGGCGACCAGGCGGGCGATCTGCGCGAGCGCGGTGTCGCCGCCCACCTTGGTCGTGCGCACGACCAACCGGCCGTACGTATTGATCGTCGCCCCGACCACGTCCGCTCCAGGCCCGATCTCAACCGGAGCCGACTCGCCGGTCAGCATCGACTGATCCAGCGCCGACTCACCCTCTTCGACGACGCCGTCGGTCGCGACCTTCTCGCCCGGGCGAACGACGAACCGGTCGCCGGGCCGAAGGTCCGCCACCGGGACGAGAACGTCCGCGCCTTCCCGGAGCACCCGGGCCTCCTTGGCGCCCAGCTCCAAAAGCTTCCTGATTGCATCCCCCGAGCGGCGTCGAGCCCGGGCTTCGAAATATCGGCCCAGGAGGATCAGGGTCACGATCACCGCGCCGACCTCGAAGTACGTGTCAGCGTCGAGCCCGGCGGCGAGGACGACCGCCGACCAGACGAGCGCCGCGAGCGTTCCAAGCGAGATCAGCGTGTCCATCGTCGCCGCTCGATGGCGCAAGTTGAGCGCGGCGGACCGGTGGAACGGCCAGCCGGCCCCGAGGACGACGATCGCGGCAAGGAAGAGCGCCACCCACTCCCAGCCCGAGAACTGCGTGGGGGGAACCATGGCAAGGGCGGCGATGGGCACGGTCAGCGTGGCGGCGAGGAGAAGCCGCGTTCGAATCGAGCGGTCCGGCCGGAGGCGCGAGCGCTCGAGAGGAAGAGCCGCGTGGAAGCCGATCGCCTCGACTGCCCCGACCAGCTGGTCGACGTCGACCCGTGACCGGTCGAACGCCACCGTCGCCCTCTCCGTCGCGAGGTTGACGTTCGCTCCGTCGACTCCTTCCAGCCCCTTCAGCGCCTTCTCCACGCGGGCTACGCAGGAAGCGCAGGTCATCCCGTCGATCTCGAGGCGGATCCTTGTGGGAGTGGCCACAGCCATATCTTTCATAATACCGCAGGGGGGTATATAGGAAGTGCCGGTCGGGAGGCCGTGTAGCATGCGCGCGCCGTGAAGCTCGCTCTCGTTCCTCGCACGACCGAGTTCTTCGACCTGTTCTCTCGCGCCGGGCAGAACGCGCTCGAGGCGGCTCGGCTCGCAGAGACTCGGTTCCGCGAGTATCCGAACACCTCGGTGACGCAGGCGGACGTGAAGGCGATCGAGACCGAGGGTGACCAGATCACCCGGGATCTGATCCAGCTTTTGAACACCCAGTACGTCACCCCGTTCGATCGGGAGGACATCTTCCAGCTCGCGACCGCAATCGACGATGTCGTCGACAACATCGAGGAGGCGACTGACCTGCTCGAGCTCTACCGCATCGAGCAGCCGGCCAAGCAGGCGATCGAGCAGTGCCGGATCCTCGTCGGCGCCGTGGAATGCCTGTCACGGGCGCTCGACGGCCTCAAGGGACGACGCGGAGTGCAGGACACGCTCGTCGAGCTGAAGAGCCTCGAGGACGAGGGTGACCGGGTCGTTCGGGACGCCATCGCCGCTCTTTTCCAGGACACCCGGATCGATCCCCTGATCGTGATCCGCTGGAAGGACATCTACGAGGCCCTTGAAACCGCGCTTGACGCCGCCGAGTCCGCAGCGAATGTCGTCGGGAACGTCCTCGTCAAGAACGCCTAACTAGCCGGCTCCCTTGGACCTCACGCTCGTCGCAGTCGTCGTGGTGGCGCTCTTCTTTGACTTCACGAACGGCTTCCACGACACCGCCAACTCGATCGCCACGAGCGTCTCGACACGCGCGCTTTCTCCACGGGCAGCGGTCGTCAGCGCCGCGATCCTGAACTTCGCGGGCGCGTTCGTCTCGTTCGAGGTGGCGGCCACCGTCGCGAAGGGGATCGTCCTTCCCGAGGGGATCACGCTCGAGGTGCTCCTGGCCGGGCTCGTCGGGGCAATTACTTGGAACCTGCTTACCTGGTACCTGGGCCTCCCCTCGAGCTCGAGCCATGCCCTGATCGGAGGCGTCGCCGGATCCGCGATCGCGGCTGCCGGGTTCGACATCGTCCAGTGGCGCGGCCTCGTCGAGAAGGTCGCGATCCCGTCTCTCCTGGCACCGCTGTTCGGGGTCTTCGGCGCGGCCGCGATCATGCTCATCCTCGTCTGGATCATCCGTCGGCGGTCCCCGGGTCTCGTCAACCGGGTCTTCCGGCGCCTCCAACTCGTATCGGGAGGCTTCGTCGCCTTCACACACGGGACGAACGACGCCCAAAAGACGATGGGGATCATCGCGCTCGCGCTCGTCGCCGCGGGCGACCTAGACGCTGACTTCAGCCGCCCGCCGCTCTGGGTGATCTTCAGCGCCGCTCTCGCGATGGCGGCCGGCACCTATGCGGGCGGCTGGCGCATCATCAAGACCCTCGGACAGCGGATCGCGAAGCTCGACCCGCCGCAGGGCTTCGCGGCGCAGACGGCCACCGCAGCAATCCTGTTCACAACGGCGCACTACGGCTTCCCTGTCTCCACCACCCACACGGTCAGCGGTTCGGTCCTTGGTGCCGGCGCGGCCAGGAGACTCCGGGCAGTCCGCTGGGGGGTGGCCGGGAACATTCTGCTCGCCTGGCTCATGACGATTCCGTGCGCTGGGCTTGTGGGAGCTGGCATGGAGGCGCTGACGCGTCTGCCCGGCGGAACCGTCCTCGTGTTCGTCCTCGCTGCGGCGATCGCGGCAGTCGCCTTCCTCGCTCGCTCCATGCAGACGCGGCGGTTCGCTCCGAAGCCGGCCTGAGCTAGCGAGCGGCCGAGGAGCCGTCCGGATGCGAGGCGTCCGTGAACTCGCGGAACTCGCCAGTGATGAGAAAAGCGGTCTGCTCTCCGATATCGACCGCGTGATCCCCGATCCGCTCGAGGCAGCGGGAGACGAGGATCATCCGCAGACCCCACTCGCGGAGCTCCGGCTTTCCTCCGAGCGCGAGGACGTCGTGGACGAGCCGGCGGTTCGCCGTGTCGATCATCTCATCCAGATCGACGAGGAGCTCGGCCCGCTCGAGATCGCGGTCGGCGAAGGACTCGAGCGCCACCACGAGCATCTCCTCGGCCCGGCTCCCCATCTCCTCGAGACCCTCGACCAGCGAAGCGTCGCCCTCGAGCGCCTGTGCGAGCTTGACGAGCTTTGCGATCGTGACGCAGTAGTCAGCCGCGCGCTCGAGGTGGAGGTTCACGTGCAGCATTGCGAGCACGAGCCGGAGGTCGGCCGCGACGGGGGTCTGGCGCGCCAGGAGCTGTTGGATGCCCTCCTGGATCGCGAAATATTGACGGTCGACCTCGTCGTCGAAGGCGACGACCTCCTCCGCCAGTTCGACGTCCTGGCGCCGGAGTGCACCCAGGGCGCCGCGCAGCGAGCGGATGACAAGGCCTGCCTCGCTCTGGAGAGACTGCTCCAGCTCGGCGAGCTCCTGCTGGAAGGTGACCCTCATCCGAACCGCCCGGTCACGTATCCCTCCGTCCGGGGGTCGGACGGGTTGGTGAAGATCTTCTCGGTCAGGTCGTACTCGACGAGGACGCCGGTCCGGTGGCCGCCTTCGTCCACGTCGACGCTGAAGAACGCCGTCCGGTCGGCGACGCGTGCTGCTTGCTGCATGTTGTGTGTGACGACGACGATCGTGTAGTCGCGCTTGAGCTCGTGCATGAGGTCTTCGATTCGCGTGGTCGAGATCGGGTCGAGCGCCGAGGCGGGCTCGTCCATCAGGAGCACGTCGGGCTGAACGGCGAGACAGCGTGCGATGCAGAGCCGCTGCTGCTGGCCCCCGGAGAGGCTGAGCGCGCTCTCCTTGAGCCGCCTGCCCACCTCGTCCCAAAGCGCTGCCCGAGTGAGCGCCTCCTCGACGCGTCCGTCCAGGTCCTCCGTCATGCCGAGCACCCGCGGCCCGAAGGCGACGTTGTCGTAGATCGATTTCGGGAATGGGTTCGGCTTCTGGAAGACCATGCCGATTCGCTTCCGCACTTCGACGGCGTCCACGTCGGCCGCGTAGAGATCGCGGTCGTGGTAGCGGACTGTGCCCTCCACGAGGGCCCCCGGGATCAGGTCGTTCATGCGGTTGAAGCAACGGATGAAGGTGCTCTTTCCGCACCCCGATGGGCCGATGAAGGCGGTGACGTTTTGCCGGTAGACCTGGAGCGTCACGTCCCGGAGCGCCGGCTTACCGCTGTAGGAAACGCGGAGGTCGCGCACGTCGAAGACGGCCTCTGTTGTCGGAGGCGGGTCGCTGCTTGTGGTCGCCGGTTCGATCCGGACGAGGTTCGGGTGGGTCTCGGACATCGTCACCAATTCTTCTCGTAGCGGTTTCGGAGCCAGATGGCGAAGGCATTCATCGTCAAGAGGAGTCCGAGCAGAACGATTATCCCCGCAGCCGCCAGGAGGTGGAAATCCTCCTGCGGACGGGCGATCCACTGGAAGATCTGGATCGGGAGCGCGGTGAAGTCTCCGAGGATCGTCGGGTTGACGGAGACGTAGGTGAGGGCGCCGACCAGGAGCAAGGGCGCCGTCTCGCCGATCGCCCGCGACAGCGCGAGGATCGAGCCGGTCGCGATCCCGGGGATCGCGGCGGGGAGCACCTGGCGAGAGACGACTTGCCACTGGGTCGCGCCGAGCGCGTAGGCGCCTTGACGGATCGAGTCGGGAACGGCCCGGATCGCCTCTCGGCTCGCCACGATCAGGATCGGGAGGACGAGCAGGGTCAGGATCATCGCGCCTGCGAGCAGCACGCGGCCGAGCCCGAGCCCGCGCACGAGGAAGGCGAGCCCGAGGATGCCGTAGACGATCGACGGAACTGCGGCGAGGTTCTGGATGTTGACCTCGAGCAGCCGGTTGTACCACCGCTCGCGGTCCGCGTACTCCTCCAGGTAAATCGCGGTCCCGACGCCGAGTGGGACGGCCATGACGAGGAGGAGGGCCATCAGCTCGATCGTGCCGAGAATGGCCGGGCGGGCGCCGGCCCTGTCCGGGTCGGAAGACGGGGGACTCGTCAGGAGGACTTCGTCGACGAACGGGATTCCCTTCCGCAGTACGTCCACCAGGAGCGTGCCGAGCAGGAGGAGCCCGATCGCGACCGAGAAGAGGAGAGCGGCGTGGAAGAGCCCCCCGCGGACACGGGCGCTCACTCGTAGGCCTCCCGGTAACGGCGCACCAGCCTGATCGCGACCATGTTCATGACCAGCGTGAAGCAGAAGAGGGTCAGCCCGACCGCGAAGATTGTCTTGTACTCGACCGACCCCGTCGGGACGTCGCCGATCCCGGTGGCGGCGATGAAAGCAGTCATCGTCTCGACGGACTCCCGCGGGTCGAGAGTGAGCTGCGGCAAGGTGCCCGCGGCGATCAGGACGATCATCGTCTCACCGATCGCCCTCGAGACGGCGAGCACGAAGCTCGCCACGATCCCGGAAATGGCTGCGGGCACGACAACGCGGGTCGAGACCTGCAGCCGCGAGGCTCCGAGTGCGTAGCCGCCCGCCCGGAGGTCGCGCGGCACTGCCGACATCGCATCCTCGGAGATCGATGCGACTGTGGGGATCAGCATCACGCCCATGACGATCCCCGCCGACAGCGCGTTGAAGATGCCGACCCCGGTGCCGAGGTCCTGGAGGAGCGGCGTGAAGAACGTCAGTGCGAAGAACCCGTAGACGACTGTGGGGATCCCTGCGAGCACCTCGAGCGCCGGCTTCAGGAAACGTCGCACGCGGGGCCGGGCGTACTCGCTCAGGTAGATCGCCGAGCCGAGGCCGAACGGAATGCAGACGAAACACGCCCAGAACGTCACCGACAGCGTCCCGACGATCAGCGGGAGGACGCCAAAGCGGGCCGGCTCGAAGAGAGGCGCCCAGTCGGTGCCGGTGATGTAGTCGATGAAGTTGATCTCCCGGAAGAACTCGATCGACGGCTGGAGGAGAGCGACGACGATCCCGACCGTCGTCAGGACGGAGACGAGAGCGCAGAGCGCGAGGGCGCCCTTGACCACGTCCTCGCCAATCCGGCGACGCTCCGCACGCAGCCGAAGGTCGGGCTGCATGCGGAGCGTGGAGTCCTGAGCTGCCAAGGCTAGGCGGCGGCCGAGATCGCCTGCTCGAGCTTGTCCTGCTGCGCAACGACCTGGTCCTCAGGCATGGAGATGAACTGCGCCTGCTCGGTGATCCGGTCGAGGTTGTCGAAGTAGAAGCGCATGAATGCCTGGACCTCCGGTCGCTTGAGCGACTCGTTCTTCACGTAGACGAAGAGCGGGCGCGAGAGCGGGGTGTACTCGCCGGACTGCGCAGTCTCGGCGCTTGGGGCCACGCAGCCGTCGCCGCTGTCCGCCTCGAGAGCCTTCAGCCGGTCCTGGTTTTCCTCGAAGTAGGTGTAGCCGAAGTACCCGAGACCGCCCTTGTCGCCCTCGACCGCCTGGACGACTACGTTGTCGTCCTCGCTGGCCGTGTAGTCGGAGCGGCTGGCTCCTTCCTCACCGTTGATCGCGTCCGTGAAGTAGTCGAAGGTGCCCGAGTCCGTCCCCGCGCCTGCGAGCGCGAGCTCCTGATCCGGATAGTCGCCGTCGGGGACGTCCTTCCAGTTCTTGATCTTCGAGCCGGGCTCCCAGATCGCCTTCAGCTGGTCGGTCGTGATGCAGTTGATCCAGTCGTTCTCGGAGTTGACGACGACGGTCAGAGCGTCGACTGCCACCTGGAACTCGGTGTAGTCGATGCCCTCCTTCTTGCAGAGCGGCGCTTCCTCATCCGGCTTGATCGGCCGGGAGGCGTTCGAGATGTCGGTCTCGCCCGCGCAGAAGCGCTCGAAGCCGCCGCCGGTCCCGGAGATTCCGACGGTCACGTTCACGCCGGGCTGCTGCTCGCGGAAGAGCTCGGCTGCGGAGGTGGTCAGCGGCCCAACGGTGCTGGAGCCGTCGGCTTGCACCCTGCCCGACAGCTGCTCGCCAGTCGGCGTCGCCGCTGCGGCCCCGTCACTGCTCGCGTCGTCGCGGCCGCAGCCGGCGGTGACTGCGAGGCAAAGGGCCGCGCAGCCGAGCAGGAAAAACTTCGTGGTGGGACGACGTTGCACTGTTCTCCTTTCGCGTCGCATCGGTGTCCCGAGTTTCCGCACCTACAGAGCAGGCGTGGGCAGAAAGGCCGTGAACGACTGGAGAAAAAGTGGTGAAACGGGCTAGGGGAGAGGAAAGATGCAGCGCACGGTGAGCCCGGCTCCCCGTGCGCCGGTCGCCTCGACTCTGCCTCCGGCCGACGCGATCACGTGCTTCACGATTGCGAGCCCGAGCCCCGTTCCGCGCGACGAGCGGGCGCGGTCGGCGCGGTAGAACCGTTCGAACAGCCTCGGCACATCCGCCTCGTCTACGCCCGCACCGTCATCTGAGGCAGTCAGCACGACATGCTCGCCTTCGCGGGCGACCGACAACGTCAGACGTGCTCCAGGGCCCGCGTAGCTGATCGCATTCTCCGCGAGGTTCGAGACCACGACGCGAATCATCCGAGGGCGGAGCGGGAGCTCGGCCGCGTCCTCGCCTTCGACCCCCACCGTGACAGCGGCGCGCGCCGCGCGGTCTTCGAGGCCTGCGGCGACCTCAGTGAGGATGGGCAGTGCCCTCGTCGCGCCGAGCGCCACCAGTTCCCGGCCGGATTCGAGCTCCGAGAGGAAGAGGATGTCGTCGATGAGCTCGCCGATGTGCCCGACCTCCGCCCGTGCCTGCTCGATCAGGGGCTCGCGGTCAGCGTCAGGAAGAAGCGCGGTCTCGAGCAGCGCCAGGAGCCGCGCGAGTGGGGTCCGAAGTTCGTGGGAGACGGCCGCCGTGAATCCGGCTCTGAGCTCCTCGTAGGCGGCGAGGTCACCGGTTCCGCGGACATAGACGAGGCGCTCCTGCCGCCCGCTGACCTCGTAGGGAACTGTAAAGGTGGTCTCCGATCCGTCGTCGGCGAGGAGGTTGGCCGGAACGGGCTCTCCCTCCATCAGTCCTGGAAGTGTCTCGCGGGCCCGGCTGCTGGCGGCCAAGACGCGGTCGTCTTCGTCGAGGACGAGAACGAGCTCCCTGCTTTCCTCGACCAGGATCTCCCCCCGGAGCGCCTCGAGCCGCTTGTCTCGCGTCGTCACGGCCGCCGAGGTGGTCGGCTTCCGCCGCCTGAAAAGGCGCTTCACCACTCCTTCACCTTCCGTTTACCAGGACAGCACCCCCAAGAGAGGTGCCCGCAGTCATGATCAGCACGATGTCCAAGGTTCTCATCATCGAGGACGACGACGTGATCGCGGAGGGAATGTCGCGGCATCTTGCCTCCGCCGGCTTCGATCCGCTCTGGGTGAGCAAGGGTGAGGCGGGTCTCGCACGGCTGCGGTACGAGCGGCCCGACGTCTGCGTACTCGACCTCATGCTTCCCGGCCTCGATGGCTGGAAGTTGATCGAGACCGCCCGGAGCGAGGGGATCGGCACCCCGATCGTCGTCGTGAGTGCCCGGGGCACCGAACATGACCGGGTGCACGCGCTCGAGATCGGAGCGGATGACTACCTCGTGAAGCCCTTCTCCATGAAGGAGCTGGTCGCCCGCGTCCGCGTGGCCGCCCGGCGCGGCGTCCGTGCTCAGGACGAGCAGCGTGGCGAGCCCGTCGACGTGGATGAGCTCCGGATCGACCCCCGGAACGTCCAGGCCTATGTCAATGGAAAGAGCGTCGAGCTGACGCCGACCGAGTTCCGACTCCTCTACGCGCTCGCGCTCGAGCGCGGCCGGGTGGTTACCCGCGACGAGCTCCTCCAGAAGGTCTGGGGCCGGCGGCAGTTGCATCGCGACCGAACCGTCGACGTCTTCGTGCGAAAGCTCCGAGACAAGATCGATGCTGCCGGCGCGCGGCATACCTTCATCCAGACGCGTTACGGGGTCGGCTACAAGTTCGAGCCCGAGCCCCGGTAGGATCGGCCGATGCCGGTCGTAGCCAACCACATGACGAAGGACCTCCTGACGCTCGACGCGGATGCGAAGCTCGGTGACGCCGCGAAGCGCATGGCCGAGCGCGTTGTCGGAGCCGTCGTTGTTCTCGAAGGAGAGCGCTTGGCCGGCATCCTGACGGAGCGGGACATCCTGAAGGCCGTCGCGACAGGGTTCGAGCCCGATTCGCGGGTCTCAGACTGGATGACCCGCAACCCCGAGACGATCGAGAGCGACGACACCACGGATCACGCGGCAGCGCTCATGATCCACGGCGGCTTCCGCCACCTGCCCGTCGTCGACGCCGGGGAGATCAAAGGAATCCTCTCGATCCGCGATCTGATGCGAGTCGCCCTCGAGGACCGCTCGCCCCGCGGCGCTTAGAAACCTAGCCGAGCTCGCCGGCGAGATCCGACGTCAGCGATTGGATCCGATCGCGGATCCGTCGCACCTCGTCGGGAGGCTTGCCCGCCGGGTCCTCGACGTCCCAGTCGACGTAACGCTTGCCCGGGATCACAGGGCAGGCGTCCCCGCAGCCCATGGTGACCACGACATCGGCCCATTCGGCATCCGCTTGCTCGAGCCGGTGCGGAGTCCGCCCGCCGAGCTCGACGCCGAGCTCTCGCATCACGTCGACGACCTCCGGATGGATCTCGCTCGCAGGATCGCTCCCGGCCGATCGGGCCTCATGGCTGGAACCCGCTGACCAGCTGAAGAGGGCCTCGGCCATCTGCGAGCGGCCGGCGTTCCTGACGCAGACGAAGAGGACCCGACTCAACGGAGCACCGCCCCGATACGCTCGAGCGCGCCCGGGACGAGTCGGTAGTAGGCGAAGGTGCCGCGACGCTCCCGCTCGACGAGCCCCGCCAGGGCAAGCTGCTTCAGGTGATACGAGACGGTGGGTTGCTTGAGGTTGAGCGCCGGGACCAGTTCGCACACACAGACGGCGTCTTCATCCGAGGAGGCGAGGAGGTTCAGGATCTTGATTCGGTGCCGGTCGGCGAGGACAGCGAACAGCCGCTCGAGCTCGCCTGCCTCGCTGTCGCTGAGCGTCGGACCGGCGACAGGAGCGCAGCAGTCAATGACGGCCAACGTCCTCACATTCGAAATTATATCGAAAATGGTCTATATTGATCAACGTCGATATACTCGGAAAGGAGTAGACATGCCGAACACGTTCCACCTGTCGCTGGACGTTCCCGATCTCGACGAGGCCGTCCGGTTCTACCGTGAGCTCTTCGGGACCGACCCTGCCAAGCTCCAGCCCGGTTACGCCAAGTTCGAGCTCACTGACCCAGATGTGGCGCTGGCTCTCCAGGAGGCTGCGCGACCGGCGCTGTCGCACCTGGGAATCCGGGTCGGGACGACCAAGGAGGTCGAACAATCATCCGCGCGGCTCAGGGATGAGGGGCTGATCACGTTCGACGAGCGCGAGACAACGTGCTGCTACGCCCGGCAGGACAAGGTGTGGGTGTCCGACCCGGCGGGGAACAAGTGGGAGATCTACACGGTGCTCGAGGACGTCGACGCCGCGCCCGAGCCGACATCGTCGCAGTGCTGCACCCCGGAGAGCGCCTGCTGCTCGTAGGACTAGCGTGGGAGCAAGATGGTGCGAATTCGGCCCCGAGCAGCGCCGTTGACGGCCCAGGCGACCCGGCGACCCTCGATCGAGAGCCCAATGGGCTCGTTCGGCTCGCGTGCAAGGAGCCGCACGGTCTGGTCGCTCGTTTTAAGCAGGCGAACTCGCCTTTCGCGATGGAAGACGATCCGACCGGACGAGATGTCTAGTTCGTTCGCGACCTCCGTGGGCACCCAGAGACTTCCGAGGAGGTCACCGGAGCCGACCGAGTACCAAGCGATCCGCTTCTGAGTCGGGGTCTCGACGATGCACGCGAGCAGTCTTCTGGAGAGCGCCACGGCGCGCACAGGCCCAGCAGTTGCGATCGTCCTGAGGAGCTGGCCAGAATCTGCGCGGCGAAGCTCCACCGTCCCGTTAGAAGGCTCGACTGACTGATCAACACCCGGCACCGGGTTGATCGGGGCGATGGCAATGCGACCCGAGGCGGTGGCGAGGGCCATCGCGGTGGGGGCTCCGGGCACCTGCACGGGACTCCTGCCCCGGACCCTCCGGACGCCGATTCCCGAGTGGGCCCACGGGCCGCAAGGGGCGCTGGTGGCGCACATGTTCCTGAGCCTGCGAAGCGAGTAGGCGAGCACCGTGCCCTCGCCTGCGACCTCGAAGCCCTTGAACTCATGCGTGTCCTCCACAACCTCCTCGACGAGCCGCGACCGTCCCGAGGGGAGAGAGCCGACCATGACATTCACATGGACGAAGTTGCCCGTCGGCGCTTGCGTCCAGAGCGCGCGCTCACCAGCGACAGCGAGGTGTGGAGGCGTGGTCGGGTCGCAGGCTGCGATCGTCGCCCGTCCGATCGTTGCGCGCACGCCCGTTTGGAGGTTCTGTAGGCGAACGCCCCGACACGAGCCGCTGATCCAACCAATCACCGGGGCGTCGTAGGAAAACGCCTCGATCGGAGCCTTCGTGTGAACGAGTGTGGTCGGCGCAGGGCGGCCCCCGCTCGCAGCGGTGAGCGCGATCACCACTACCGTGAGTACCAAGCCGACCCGCACGACTCAGCCGATACTAGCTCCGTGCTGTGAGTCTTTCTAGATCGCGCCCGGAACGTCCTCCGCGTCCGCGTCGTCCTCGTCCTCGGGGTCCGGGATGGGCGATCCTTCCTCGGTTTCCTCCGGGTCTTGCTCGTCCGGCACCTGAGTATTCTCTTCGCTCATGAAGGTCATCCTCCCAGATCGTTCGGAGCTCGAGCTGCCCGAGGGTGCGACGGGCCTCGACGCGGCTCGCGCGATCGGCCCGAAGCTCGCCGAGCAGGCTGTCCTCGTGCGCTCGAACGGTGAGGTGCGAGATCTGCGGCTTCCGCTCGACGATGGTCAGGAGATCCAGATCCTGACGACCAGAGACCGGGAGGATCCTGACGCCCTCTACGTCCTCCGCCACTCGACGGCGCATCTCCTGGCCGAGGCCGCGCGGCGCCTCTATCCCGGGACGAAGGTGGCGATCGGGCCGCCGATCGAGAACGGCTTCTACTACGACTTCGAGTTCCCGGAGACCGTGGGTGAGGAGGCGCTCGAGCGCCTGGAGGCGGAGGTGCAGCGCGAGATCGCCGAGGGCAGGACATTCGAGCGCCGCGAGATCGGCCGGGACGAGGCTCGGAGCTACTTCGAGGAGCTGGGCGAGGCTTACAAGGTCGAGCTCGTCGATACGGCCGAGGGAAACCTCTCGCTTTACGAGCAGGGCGACTTCGTCGACCTCTGCCGGGGTCCGCACCTCCAGGACTCGAAGCCCATCAAGGCCGTCAAGCTCACGAGCCTCGCTGGCGCCTACTGGCGTGGAGACGAGACGAAGCCGCAGCTCACACGCGTCTACGGAACGGCCTTCTACGACCCGAAGGATCTCGAGGCGCACCTGCACCGGCTCGAGGAGGCTCGGCGCCGGGATCACCGGCGGCTGGGCCGCGAGCTCGACCTCGTCCATTTTGACGAGCACTCGCCCGGCTCCCCGATCTGGCACCCGAACGGGATGGTGATCTGGAATGCCCTCGAAGCGCTTCGCCAGCGCGAGAACGCCCGCCGCGGCTATCTGGAGGTGAAGACCCCGCTCCTCTACGACACCGAGCTCTGGAAGATCTCCGGCCACTGGGACAAGTACCGGGACAACATGTTCCTGATCGAGCAGCCGGAGAAGACGTACGGCCTGAAGCCCATGAACTGCCCCGGGCACATGCTTCTGTTCGGGAGCCACGTCCGCAGTCACCGGGATCTGCCGATCCGGTACGCGGAGGCCTCGACCCTCCATCGCGACGAGCCGAGCGGGACGCTCCACGGGCTCTTGCGAGTTCGCCATGTCACGCAGGACGACGCGCACATCTTCTGCACGCGGGAGCAGATCGAAGACGAGATCTTCGCGTGCCTGGACTACGCCCAATATCTCTACGACCTCTTCGGAATGGAGGCGCGCTACGAGCTCTCGACAAGGCCCGAGGACAAGCTCGGAACAGACGAGGAGTGGGACTTCACCGAGGCGGCACTGGCGCGCGCGCTCGAGCGGCGGGCCATCGAGTACGAGTTGAACGAGGGCGATGGGGCCTTCTACGGCCCCAAGATCGACCTCCACATGACGGACGTCCTCGGCCGCTCGTGGCAGATGGGCACGATTCAGCTCGATTCGCAGATGCCGCAGCGCTTTCAGCTCGCCTACGCGGGTGACGACAATCGGGAGCACACGCCGTACGTCGTCCACCGGGCGCTGCTCGGCTCGCTCGAGCGGTTCATCGGAATCCTGATCGAGCACTACGGCGGCGACTTTCCCGCCTGGCTGGCACCTGAGCAGGTACGCGTGCTACCGGTTGCCGCGGCGCACCGAACCGATGCCGCTGCGATCGCGGCCGAGCTCCGGGAGCATGGCTTTCGCGCCGCGCTCGCCGAGCCGGACGAGACCCTCGGCAAGCGGATCCGTGAGGCTGAGGTCGAGAAGATCCCCTACGTGATCGTCTACGGAGACCGGGAGTCGCGGGACTCGCTGGCCCTCCGCCACCGGCACGGCGAGCAGTCGACCGTCTCCCTGGACGCGCTCCTCGACGAGCTGCGCACCGCTGGTACACTCTGACCCCTGCAAGCAGGAGCGCCGTTTCTCCTCACCTCCGGAGCCGTGGGCTCATCGGAGGTTCAACCGAGCAACGAGGGTTGACGGAGCTGCTGCGCGCAGCTTCTTGTCGTTTGAGAGAGAGGATCGCACGAGCTTGGTGAAATATCAGTGAGGCCGCGGCGGAGACCTGAGCCACCGCGTCCGGTTCAAGACCTGACCCGCATCAACGAGGGGATCAGGGTGCCGAAGGTGCGGCTGGTGGATTCGGACGGTTCGCAGGTCGGGATCAAGACGCGGGACGAGGCGCTCGAGTACGCGTTCTCGAAGAACCTCGATCTGGTCGAAGTGGCGGCAAACGCCGATCCACCGGTCTGCCGGATCATGGACTACGGGAAGTACAAGTACGAGCAGGAGCAAAAGGCCAAGACCGCGAGAAAGCACCAGGTCTCGATCAACGTCAAGGAGATCAAGCTACGCCCGAAGATTGGAGTCCACGACTACCAGACGAAAAAAGGACACGTCGTCCGCTTCCTGAAGCAGCGAGCCAAGGTGAAGGTGACGATCATGTTCCGCGGCCGGGAGCAGAGCCACCCGGAGCGCGGCCGTGATCTCCTCATGCGGCTCGCGGAAGATGTGAAGGAATTCGGCCAGATCGAGTCCCCGCCGCTCCAGGACGGCCGCAACATGGTCATGGTTCTGGGGCCGACCAAGAGCGTCGGACAGCCAGCCCAAACACAGGACCAGCCGGAAGTAGCCGAGCCCGAAGCAGCATCCGAGGAAGCGCCGGCTCAGGAGCCCGAAACGGAAGCACAAGCAGAGGTAGGTGCAGCACAAGGTGCCCAAGCAAAAAACGAATAGCTCAGCCAAGAAGCGCTTCAAGGTCACCGGGACCGGCAAGATCCTGCGCCGGCATGCCATGAAGAGCCACAACCTCGAGAAGAAGAGCGCCAAGCGCAAGCGCGCGTTCGCGACGGATCACGAGATCGCGAAGCAAGACGACCGCGAGGCGCGGCGCCTCCTCGGACTCTGACGGAGAAGGGGAAGTCGAATGCCTCGTGTAAAGCGATCCGTCCACGCGCGCAAGAAGCGCCGAAAGGTCCTCGAGCAGGCCAAGGGCTACGTCGGCCAGTCGAGCGTCTCCTATCGCAAGGCGAAGGAGCAGCTCCTCCACTCGGACAACTACGCCTACCGTGACCGGAAGAACAAGAAGCGGGTCTTTCGTCGCCTCTGGATCATTCGAATCAATGCAGCCGCGAGGCGCGAAGGCCTGTCGTACAACCAGTTCGTGAGCGGCTGCCGGAAAGCCGAGATCGATCTCGACCGGAAGGTGCTCGCGGACATCGCAGTCAGCGACCCGGCGGCGTTCTCCAAAATCGCCGCCGAGGCCAAAGCCGCGCTCAAAGCCTGACCTAGAAGCCTGAGCGACCGCGAGCCCATCCCGGAGGCCTTCCGCCGCATGGCGGAGGACTTCGAGCAGGGAGGCTCGCCGCTCTATGCCCGCCTCGCGCGCGAGTACGCGGACGATCCACGGCTCGTTCAGATCGCGGCCGACCACGAGCCGAGGTGGGAAGTCCCACTCAAGGTTTTTGCCGCGGTTCACCACCTCGCCCTCACCGGGAAGGTCGAGGACCCGTGGTCGTCATTCGGAGAGGTGCTCGAGAGCGACGCAGAGGAGCTCGTGCGCTTCGTGGCCGAGCAGCCGGTGCAGACGAACGAGGTTCAACGTTGCTGGGGGCTCCTGCCCGGGTTCCTCTCGGCTGCCGATCGTAGTCGTAGGTTCTCGCTCGTTGAGCTCGGCCCGAGCGCGGGGCTGAACCTCTTCTGGGATCACTATCGGTACCGCTACCCCGACGCGGTCTGGGGGCCGGCTGACGCACCGATTGAGCTTTCCGGCCGGGCCCGAGGCGGTCCTCCGGCCGAGCTCTTCGAGCGTGATGTCGAGATCGTCCGGCGCTTCGGGATCGACCGCCATCCGGTCGACGTCAGGGACGAGGCGGGCGCGAAGCTCCTCGAGGCATTCGTCTGGGCCGACCAGCCGGAGCGCATCGAGCGCCTCCGCCGCGCGGTCGAAGTGGTGCGAAAGAACCCTCCCGAGCTCGTCCAGGGAGACTACGTCGAGCTTCTGCCGAAGGTGCTCAGCGAGCGTCCAGACGACGCCCTCACCGTTGTCTACCACTCCGCTTCGGTCGTTTATCTGCCCCGGGAAGTCAGGGAGCGGCTGCGGGGGAAGATCGAGGAGGCGGGGAGCCAGGGCCCGCTCGCCTGGCTCTCCTACGAGTCGGTCGAGGAGACGCCCGGGTTCTACGTCTTCGTGCTCGAGCTCCAGACATGGCCGGGGGGAGAACGGCGCCGGCTGGCGAGGCTCGATGGCCACGCGAACAGGCTCGAGTGGCTCCCGTGATCACATCCGCCTCGAATGCCCGCTTGAAGCTGGTCCGGAAGCTCGCGGGACGGCGCCAGCGCGAAAAGCTCGGCCTCTTCGCCTGCGAGGGCGAGGACCTGGTCGAGGCCGCTCTCGATGAGGGGATCGAGCCGGTCGAGGTGCTCGTCGACGCCGAGAGACCGGCGCTGGCCGACCGGCTCGGGCAGGCTGAGGAGGTTCAGCCGGCCCTCATGGCCGAGCTCTCGACGCTCGGGCACCCTCCACGCGTGATCGCCGTCTTCCGGCAGGCCGACCTTCCGCAAGGATTCGCTGCGCCGATCGGGCTGGGCCTCTGGCACGTCGCCGACCCGGGAAACCTCGGTACCCTCCTGCGAACAGCAGACGCGCTCGGACCAGCCTTTGTGGCGCTCTCGCGGGGCTCGGCCGATCCGACGGCGCCAAAGGCCCTGCGTGCTTCCGCCGGCGCCGTGTTTCGCGTCCCGATCGGGCTCCTCGACGAGGCGCCGCGGCCGTGGTTCGCCCTCGTCGCGTCCGGAGGGCAGCCGCTCTGGGAGGCCAGGCTGGACGAGGGCACGTTCGTCCTCGGGGCCGAGCGCGAAGGGCTGCCACCCGAGCTACTCGAGAGCTGCGAGGAGCGCGTGACGATCCCACAGGAGCCCGCGGCCGAGTCGCTGAACGTCGCCGTCGCCGGAGCGATCGCCCTCTACGAGCTCAGGCGTCGTAGACTCGCCTAGAGATGGCTAACCGGCAATTGCCACACCCTCGGATGGCGACCCAGACACGGCGCCAGGTCGCACCCTCGCCCTTGCCAAGGTTTCTAGCCTTGCCTGCGGGCGATGGCACACCCTGGCTTGGTCTGACCCGTCCCCGCGGGCGCGCCAATTACCGATCAGCCATCTAGTGACCAGGCGGGAATGGCTTGAGGCCTACCGGAGAGCCTGGGAGCAGGCCGACGTCGACGCGGCAGTGGCGCTCTTCACCGAGGACGCCGTGTACCGCTCCTCGCCCTTCCGGCCTCCGAGCGTCGGCTCGGCGGGGATCCGCGAGTACTGGAGCACCGTCACTTCGTCGCAGCGCGAGACCCAGGTGAGGATCGGCGAGCCGATCGAGGCCGGCTCGAAGGTCGCGGTCGAGTGGTGGACGACGATGCGCGAGGGCGAGAACGAGATCACGCTTCCGGGCTGCCTCGTCCTTCGCTTCGCGGAGGACGGGCGCTGCCGGGAGCTGCGGGAGTACTGGCACATCGAGCACCGTCGCATCGACCCTCCCGAAGGGTGGGGTCGCTAGCAGGAGGCTTGACTCGGCACGTGGTCTCGAACCATCGCGCCGCTCCGGGGACGGCCTGGGGCCGCCCCCGGAGCTCTTCACCTAAGGAAGTGTCACGAAGTCGTCCATGAACGCACGCGCAGACCTCGTGTCGAGGCGGTAGGTCACGTCCGTCGAGCGGCAGGCAGTGTCGCCTGTGATCGTGATCGAGACGATCTTGTTCGTGTTACCGAGGAAGTGCGGCCCGCCCGAATCGCCGTAGCAGGTGCCGCCGCTACCGGCGGAGGGGTTCATGTTCAGGTGCAGCCAGATCTTCCCGAGCGTGTGGAAACTCTGGGTCGCAAAGCGACGAACGCCGTCAAAGTAGAACGCGTTCGGGCCCCCTGTCTTGATGTCGCGCGCCGTTCCGTAGCCGACGGCAGTAAACCGCTGCCCCCGCAATCTCTTGTTACCAAGCCTGATCCCGAGTTCGTTCAAGCGGGGCAGGGTTGCCGGCGTCAAAGCGACAGCATGGTCGAGGACGACGACCGCGATGTCGTGCGTATCAGGCGAGTCTCCGTATTGGGGATGCGTGTGGTATGTCCCGCCGATGAGGGTCGAACCCGAGTCGTAGGACGAGTCGAACGTCACCCATACCTCGTCCGGATCGACTCCGACGGAGGGGAGGAACTCCGTGCAGTGGCTTGCAGTCAAGAAGACCGTCGGAGAAATAAGCGTCCCGGTGCACAGAAGGTCTTTGACACCTGGCGTGTCGTACTCGGCGATCAGCGCACCGACATTGGGATGAAGGTTTCCGTCGTTCTGGCCCATGGTGATCGCTCCCGCCGGCGTAGCGAGAAAGAGCATGGCGCCAAGCAACGTAAGGAGCAGGCCGACTTTACGTACATGCATGTGGATACCCCTGTTGTCGTTGACCGTCGAGTGTTGATGCTCCTACTGAGACTGTCAACCGCCCGAGCGAGAAGGAACGCTAATGAGGCGATCTCCTAGCGCTTTGCGACCCAGACTGTGTCCTCGCCACCGGTGTACGGCCGCCGGTCGAACCAGCCGTAGCTCGCGACGACGTTGAACCCCGCCTCTTCGAGAAGCTCGCGCCATCGCTCGGGCCGAAGCCAGGCGAGCTCCATCGTCGTCTCGCCCCCGTTCCCGCGCACCGAGAGCGTGAGCACGTGCGCCTCCGAGTCCCAGTCCGCGCGCTCCCAGATGCCGGGCTCGCGCTCGAGCCAGCGCCCGTCCGTTTCCTCGATGTCGTCTTCGCCCGGCGCGAAGACGTCGAAGACGAAGCGGCCCCCGGGCAGGAGGAGCTCACGTGCGGCTCGTAGCGAGGTCAGCCGGGCAGGATCGGATTTCAGGTGCAGGAGTGCCCGGAAGGGAGAGGTGACGAGCGCCACCCGCTCGGGCACCGGTGGATCGGCGAGGTCTCCAACCCGGAGGTCGAGGAGCTTGGAGACCCCTGCCTCCTGCGCGCGGCGCCGGCAGACTTCCAGCATCCCTTCTGAGGAGTCGATGCCGATCACACGCACTCCCGCCTGCGCAGTCGGGACCGCGATACGCCCGGTTCCGACTCCCAGCTCGACAACCGGCGAGCCGGCCTTGCAGGCCTCCTCGACGTAGTACTCGACGTCCTCCGTGACGCTTCGGCTCCAGGCGTCGTACAGGCCGGCGATCGCGTCGTAGGTGCTCAGATCGGCTTCCTCGCGACCCAGACGAATTCCGGGCTCTGGTCGTCGAACGGTCGCCGGTCGAACCAGCCGTAAAGCGCCTCGGTCTCCAACCCGGAGACGTCCAGCAAGCCCTCCCATTCAGAGCGGTTCACCCACCACAGCGAGACATTTCTGGGATTCGCACCCGGGCCACCGACGAAAGCCGTCACGTCGACTCGGTTGTCGCCGGGAGCGTGCTCCACGTACTCCCAGAGCTCCGAGCCTGGGACGTGCGGCTTTGCGACGCCGTCATTCGCCGCCGCGATATGCGGGTTGAACACGAAGGCGTTCCAGGCGAAGCACCCGCCGGGACGGAGCGAGGCGGCGACCCGTTCGAAGAGCCGGCGGCGGTCGGCCCAGGTCGGCATGTGAAGGAGCGCGCGAAAGGGGCAGTAGATGAGCCCGGCCGGCTCGTCCAGCGAGAGCTCGCGCATGTCGCCTTCGCGAAGCTCGACCTCGACAGCGGCGTCGGCAGCCGCCTTGCGAGCGAGGTCGAGCATCGCCGGTGACGAGTCGATCCCGAGGATCGGGCGTCCGGTCTCCTGCGCCACCGGAATCGCGACGCGCCCCGTTCCGACCCCGAGCTCCACGATAGGCCCGTCGGCCTCCCGAGCGAGTTCGACATAGAACGCGACGTCCTCAGTCATGACGGCCGCCCACTCGTCGTAGATCTCCCAGGCGTAGAACGGGGTCGTGGAGGTGCTGCGATAAGGAAGATAGCCGATGATACGCTCGCTCGATGGACGCGGCCCAGCTTGAAAACGAGGCGTTAAGCGCGATTGCGGCCGCCTCCACGACCGAGGACCTGGACGAGGCGCGCATCCGCTTCCTGGGACGCAAGAGCGATCTGAAGCAGGCGCTCCGCCAGGTCCGCGACCGAGAGACGGGCATGGCGCTGAACGCGATCCGGGAGCGGCTCGAGAGCTCGTTCGGCGAACGGCAGGCGGGCCTCGAGCGCGACGAGCTCGATCGGAGCCTACGGGAGGACGTCGTCGACCCGACCCTGCCGGGCACGGCAACGGCGCGCGGGCATCTGCACCCGATCACGCACATCCGCCGTGAGGTCGAGGACATCTTCCTCGGCCTCGGCTATCGCGTCCTCGACGGCCGGGAGGTCGAGACGACCGAGTACAACTTCGACGCCTTGAACTTTCCGTTCTGGCACCCGGCGCGCTCGCCCCTCGCGTCGCTCTACCTGAACGAGCGCACCCTTCTGCGCACGGAGACGTCCCCCGGCCAGATCCACGCGATGCAGGAGAGCCCTCCTCCGATCTACCTCGTGAGTCTCGGCCGGGTGTATCGCCGCGACACGCCTGATGCGACCCACTCTCCGGTCTTCCACCAGGTCGAAGGCCTTGCGATCGACAAGGGCCTGACGATGGCGGATCTGAAGGGCACGCTCCTGTACCTGATGCGCGCGCTCTTCGGTGAGGAGCGGGAGGTGCGCTTCCGCACCCATTACTTCCCGTTCACCGAGCCGTCGATGGAGCCTGATGTCTCGTGCTTCAACTGCGGCGGCGAAGGGTGCCGGATCTGCAAGCACTCGGGCTGGATCGAGATGGGCGGCTCGGGCATGGTCGACCCGGCCGTGCTCGAATGGGTCGGCTATGACCCCGAGGAGGTCTCCGGCTTCGCATTCGGGCTTGGGCTGGAGCGGATCGCCCAGCTCCGGCACCGGGTGCCCGACGTCCGGCTCTTCTGGACGAACGACCTGCGCTTCCTGAGGCAATTTTGAAGCTTCCGGTCAGCTGGCTCAGGGACTACGTCGACGTTCCCTCTCCGCTCGAGGAGGTTGCGAACCGGCTCGCTGTCGCCACCGCCGAGGTCGATCGAATCATCCGCCGCGGCATCCCCGACACGGACGGAAACCTCGGTCTCTACAAGATCGGGCGCGTACTGGAGGCCGGGAAGCACCCAAATGCGGACCGCCTTCAGCTCTGCCAGGTCGACGTGGGGGAGAGCGACCCGCGCCAGATCGTCTGCGGTGCCTGGAACTTCGGGCCCGGTGCCACAGTCGCGGTGGCCCTCCCGGGAGCCGTGCTACCTGACGGCCGCACGCTCGAGCGGGCGAAGCTTCGGGGCACGGTCTCGGACGGGATGATCCTCTCCGAGCAGGAGCTCGAGCTCGGCGCCGATTCGAGCGGCATCCTCGTGCTGGAAGACGACGCCGAGCCCGGGACGCCGCTGGCCGACGTCCTGCCGGTGGCGGAGGAGATCCTGGAGATCGAGGTGACCGGAAACCGCTCCGACCTCCTCTCGGTCTACGGGATGGCGCGCGAGATCGCAGCCCTCTACGCCCTCGAGCTTCGGGCCCCTCCGGGCGCTCCGGAGCCTCCGATCGACCCAGCCGTCCAGGTTGAGATCGAGGATCTGGAAGGCTGCCCGCGCTACGACGCCCGCCTCTTCTCGGGCGTTCGGATCGGCCCTTCGCCGGCCTGGCTTCGCGCGCGGCTGCTGGCGGCGGGCGTGCGCGCGATCTCGAACGTCGTCGACGTGACCAACTACGTGATGCTGGGTCTCGGAAACCCGCTGCACGCCTTCGACTACTCCAAGCTGGCCGGAGGACGAATCGTCGTGCGCAGGGCGCGGCCGGGCGAGGAACTGACCACCCTCGACGGCACCCAGCGCAAGCTCGATCCCGCCGACCTCGTGATCGCGGACGCGGAGCGGGCGGTTGCCTTCGCTGGGATCATGGGCGGGCTCGACACCGAGATCAGCGAGGAGACGACCGAGGTGCTCCTCGAGACTGCGAACTTCGAGCCGACCACGATCCTCGCAAGCTCCGAGCGGCATTCGCTCCGCACCGAGGGCTCGAATCGCTGGGAGAAGGGCGTCGATCCGTACCAGGTCCCGCACGCGGCCGCCCTCGCGACGAAGCTTCTCCTGGAGCTCACCGGCGTCGCGGAGCCTCGACGGAACGAGGTGGTGGGGACGTTGACGGAGCGCCCGGTGATCCACTTCCGTCCCGAGCGAGCGAACCGGCTCGTCGGGATCGACGTGCCCGAGGCCGAGCAACGAGGGATCCTTGAGCGCCTCGGGTTCGACGTGGACGACGACTGGGACGTCGTGGTGCCGACCTGGCGCGCGCGCGACGTGACGCGGGAAGTCGATCTCGTCGAGGAAGTTGCGCGGATCCACGGCCTCGACAAGGTGCCCTTCACGCTGCCCATCCGAAGCGCCATGTTCGGCCGCCTTTCCCGCGAGCAGCGGCTCCGGCGCGTGGTCGAGGACGTGCTCGTGGGCTGTGGCCTCTCCGAGGCCTACACGTGGAGCCTCGCCCGCGGAGACATCAATCCGGACGCGCTCCGCCTGCCAGTCCCCCTCTCCGCCGAGCATGCCGTGCTTCGGACAAGCCTCCTCGAGGGCCTCCTCGACGCAGCCCGGCTGAATGTGGACGCCGGGAACAAGGACATCCGGCTTTTCGAGATCGCCCGGGTCTACCTCCCGACAGGAGCGGAGCTTCCCGACGAGCGCTGGCACGTCGGAGCTGTGCTGGAGGGCGGGTTCTCGGCTACCAAGGGCGTCGTCGAGGCGCTCCACCGCGCGTTACACGTTGAGGCGCGCTTCGAGCCGGGCTCCGAGCAGTTCCTCCATCCGGGCAAGGCCGCACGCGTCGAGCCGGGCTGGCTGGGCGAGGTTCACCCGAACGTCCTCGACGGTGGCTGGGGGGCGTTCGAGCTCGACCTGGAGACGCTCTTCGCCGGCATTCCTGAGCGCATCCACTACGAGGACGTGATCACCTACCCGGCTGTCCACCAGGACCTCGCTTTCGTTGTGGACGAGGATGTGCTCGCGGGCGACCTGATTGCTGCGGCGCACGCGGCCGCCGGGCCAGAGCTTCGCGAGGCGGAGGTGTTCGACGTCTACCGGGGCGGCCAGATCCCGGAGGGAAAGAAGTCGATCGCGCTCAGCGTCGCGTTTCAGTCACCCGAGCGCACGCTCGCGGACGAGGATGCGAAGTCGATCCGCGACCGGATCGTCGCGGCGCTGGCGGAGCGCTTCGGCGCCGAGCTCCGGGCCTAGCGCCGGCCGAAGAGGCGGCTCAGAAAGCCGGGCGAGTCGGCCGGATTCACCCGGATGACCGGCTCGTCCTCGTATTCGTCGAGCCGGTCGAACTCGTCCTGCGTCAGGTCGATCTCGACCCGATGCGGCCAGATGCCCGTCACCCGCTCGGAGGGGACGAAATTCGGTTTCCCGAGCAGGTGCTTCGACACGGCGAGCCCGGTAAAGACGTCCGCGGTGGGGTCGCCGACGACCTGGCTTACCTTCCCGACTTCGCCATCGGAGGTGAACACTTCAGCGTTCGCCTCGATCGCCTTCCAGGAAACCTGCGGCTCGGACGAGGTCACACCGAGCGCCCTGCGATCCGCCAGACCGGGCCCTGGGTTGCGGCGGGATGGTCGTCCGACACCACCCTGAGCACCGTTAGCGCCCCCGTGATCCCTTCGGCGTCGAGCCGCTCGAGGCAGCGCCGGGCCATGCCGGCCGAGACGCCGTACCCGAGCTCGCGTGCGACCCGGAAGCGGAGGGCCGTCAACACCCCGAGGCCGGCGGGGTTCGCGGGCGCCATGAGGAGAGCGGCCCGCTCGATGTAATCGGACGAGTCGAGCACGACCTCCGCATAGCAGTGCGACCAGTCCGGTGGGAACGTCTTGACGAGCGCGTCCCAGGCTGCGGCGAGGCTCTCCTCCGTCTCGGCAGGCTGGGAAGCGGCCGCCAAGTGTGGCTCCTCGGAGCCGAGGAGAACGAGCCGCCCACGGATCCCCTCCTGGTCCAGCCGGGCCAGGACGCGGCGGACGAGCTCTGGGCTCGCGCCAACCGGGGCGGAACCCCCGTATACATCGAGGACGTACCCGTCGGCGCTTCGCCCTGGCGTCGCGGGCGCGAGGATCAGGCCTGCGCGGCCCAGGTCTTCCGGCTCTTCCACCCTGAGCTCGAGGCGCGCGTGCATCCAGTCACGTGGCAGGCCGTCCAGAATCTCCATCGACCGCTCCGCCAGTGCCACGGCCCGGATCTTAGTCTGTCTTGCTAGCGTGCCCCGTTAGTGCCCCTTCCAGCAATGCTGCACTAGTTGGCCACGGTCGAGCAGAGGCAGACCCTCTCTCCGGAGCGGCTTAGGGAGTTCCTCCGCGAGATGCTCCTGATCCGCCGCTTCGAAGAGAAGGTCGAGGAGCGTTTTCGGGCAGGCGAGCTGCCCGGGTTCCTGCATGTCGCAATTGGCCAAGAAGCGATCGCGGTGGGCGTCTGCAAGGCTCTCGAGGACGGTGACGTGATCGCCTCGACGCACCGGGCCCATGGTCACACGCTCGCGAAGGGAACCCATCCGAACGAGCTCATGGCGGAGCTCTACGGCAAGGTCGAGGGCTGCAGTCACGGTTACGGGGGCTCGATGCATCTCTACGACGTCGAGCGCGGAAACCTTGGCGCGAACGCGGTCGTGGGTGGAGGGCTACCCGCGATCACGGGTGCCGCCCTTGCGTTCAAGATGCGCGGCGAGCCCCGCGTCGCGGTTGCCTTCTTCGGTGACGGCGCCACGAACATCGGCACCTTCCACGAGTCGCTGAACCTCGCCCAACTCTGGCGCGTCCCGGCCCTCTTCGTCTGCGAGAACAACCACTATGCGGAGTCGACGCCGGCCGCCCAGCAGCTTCCGATCGAGGACCTGGAGCAGCGCGCCGTCGCTTTCGGGATGACCTCCATGAAAGTCGACGGCCAGGACGTCGAGGCGGTCTACAAGGCGACGAAGAAAGCCCTCGAGCACGTGCGCGAAGGCAAGGGCCCGGTCTTCCTCCTTTGTGAGACTTTTCGGCTCACGGGCCACTACGTCGGCGACCCGCAGGTCTACCGCCCGAAAGAGGAGGTGCGGGAGGTTCGCGCGAAGCACGACCCGCTGCCCAAGCTGCGCGAGAAGCTGGAGATCTCCGACGACAACTGGGACGAGCTCGACCGCGAGGTCACGGAGCTCGTCGAAGGCTCCGTCGAGTTCGCCAAGGCCGGAACGGATCCAAAACCCGAAGACGCACTCAAGAACGTGTACGCCTAGAGATGGTTGATCAACAATTACCACACCCCCGGATGGCGGCCCAGACACGGCGCCAGGCCGCACCCTCACCCTTGCCAAGGCTTCTAGCCTTGCCTGCGGGCGCTGGCACACCCTGGCTTGGTTTGGCCCGTCCCCGCGGGCATGCCAATCATCGATCAACCATCTGATGCCCGAGACCACGTACCGCGAGGCGATCCGCGACTCGATGAGCGAGGCGATGCGCCGCGACGACGACGTCTTCATCATGGGCGAGGACATCGCAGAGATGGGCGGCTCGATGGGCGTCACCCAGGGGATGCTCGAGGAGTTCGGGCCGGACCGGGTGCGGAACACGCCGATCTCGGAGATGGCCATCGTGGGCGCGGGTATCGGCGCCGCCATGCAGGGCATGCGCCCGATCGTCGAGATCATGTACCAGGACTTCACGACCCTCGCGATGGAGCAGCTCGTGAGCCAGGCGGCGAAGCACCGCTACATGTCGGGCGGGCAGCTCTCCGTGCCGTTGACGGTTCGAACTCAGGGCGGCGCCGGATGGTCACCGGGGGCGCAGCATGCGCAGCAGCTCGAAGCGTGGTTCGTCCACGTGCCGGGCCTGAAGGTGGTGTTCCCGTCGACCCCGGCCGACGCGCAGGGTCTCCTCTGGTCCTCGATCTACGACGAGAACCCGGTCATGTTCTTCGAGCACCGGACGCTCTATCCGATCAAGGGTCGAGTGCCCGACGAGATCGAGCCGATCGAGCTCGGAAAGGCGCGCGTTCATCGCGAGGGCGAGGACGTCACAGTGGTCGCCACCGGCCGGCTCGTCCACGAGTCGCTGGCGGCCGCCGGCGAGGCGGAGGAGCAAGGCATCTCGGTCGAGGTGATCGACCCGCGGACGCTCCAACCGCTCGACGAGGAGACGGTGGTTGCGTCGGTCAACAAGACCAGCCGTTGCGTCGTCGCCCACGAGGCTGTCGTCCGCATGGGCTGGGGAGCCGAGCTGGCTGCGGTCGTGCAGGAGAAGTGCTTCGACTACCTCGACGCCCCGGTCGAGCGCGTGGGCGCCAAGTTCACGCCGATTCCGTTCGCGCCTGTGATGGAGGAGTTCGTGATCCCGCACAAGGCGGACGTGCTCGAGGCAATTCTTCGCACGGTGGAGCGCGGCTGAGGGATGGCCAACCAGGTCACGCTCCCGCGGCTCGGCCAGGGCATGGAGTCCGGCACGATCGTGCGCTGGCTGAAGGCGGAGGGTGACAAAGTCGAGAAAGGCGAGCCGCTCTACGAGCTCGACACGGAGAAGGTCACTCAGGAGGTGGAAGCAGAGGCCTCCGGCGTCGTCCTGAAGATCCTCGCGGGCGAAGGCGAGGAGATCGAGGTCGGGAAGCCGGTCGCCGTGATCGGGGAGGAAGGGGAGGACATCTCCTCCGAATCTGACGATTCATCGGCGGAGGAACTGAGGGCTGCAGACGGGGACGGGGACGACGACGGAGCGGCGCGCGAGGTTGCCGAAGACGAGCCGAAGGAAGAGGGCGACCCGGCCCCAGAGCGCGAGGAAGAGCGCGAGCGCGGTCGCGAGGCGTCTGCCCAATCAGATGGAAAGGCAGCAGAAGCCGAGCCAGTCGAGCAGAAGCAGAGTGATGGGCGTCGAGTGAAGGCCTCGCCGCTGGCCCGCCGGCTCGCAAAGGAGCGCGGGCTCGAGCTGTCGAGCCTCCAGGGAACCGGTCCCGAGGGGCGCATCGTCGCCGAGGACGTCGAGCGCGCCGCCGCCCGTCCGGGCTGGGCTGCCGAGGCGCCGGCGAGCGCCGAGGTCGAGGTCGTCCAGCTCTCGAGCATGCGAAAGACGATCGCCCGTCGCATGACCGAGGCCTGGGAGACACCGCATTTCCAGATCGCGATGACGGCCGACATGCGCGCGGCCATGCGCCTCCGAGAGCTCCTCGTCGAGCGCACCGAGGAGGGAGCGCCGCGGCCGACCTTCTCGGACATCCTCACGAAGGCCTGCGCGATCGCGCTGATGCGCCATCGCGACATGAACGCTCACTTCGCCGGCACGGAGGTCCACATCTTCCCGACCGCGAACATCGGGATCGCGGTCGCCGTGCCGCACGGCCTCGTCGTCCCGGTGATCCGAAACTGTGAGCGGAAATCGATCGCCGACCTCGCTGCGGCACGGGCCGATCTCGTCGAGCGCACGCGCGGAGGCAAGCTTGCGCAGGGTGACCTCGAGGACGGCACCTTCACGATCTCGAACCTCGGGATGTACGGGGTCGATCGGTTCGTCGCCGTCCTGAACCCGCCTCAGGCCGGGATCCTGGCCGTCGGCGCGATCCAGGAGCGCCCCGTGGTCGAGGACGGCGAGCTGGTGGCGAGGCCGCTGATGGAGCTCACGCTTTCCTGCGATCACCGCTCGGTGGACGGCGCCACAGCATCAGAATTCCTCGGGAGCGTCAAAGCGTTCCTCGAGGAACCCGGCATCATGCTCTAGATGCAGATCTGGTACCGGGTCAAGGATCTCGACCTCGCGGAGCGCTTCTATGTCGACCTCCTCGACTTCCAGGAGCTTTACAAGGATGAGAACGACCGGTGGATGCGGCTTGCCCGCGATGGGGTGGAGGTTCACATCGCCGAGAGCGATGTGGCAAAGCCGGACACGGACACTGCGCTGGCGATCGAAGTCGACGACGTGAAAGCGGAGGCAGCACGGCTCCGCGAGGCGGGCGTGAACGTGGGAGTCGTCCTCGAGATCCCTGGGGCGATCCGCATCCTCGACGTCTTCGACCCCGATGGCAACCGCATCCAGCTCACGCAAGACGTCTGATTAGCCGCCGCCGGGCGGTGTTGACAGCCGCGTCCCTCGAAGGAGGGATGGGTCGGGCATCGTGGCGGGCCGAAAACCAGTCGTGACCGGATTTCCCCCGGGTCACGCGAGGGCGGCTTACGAGCCGCCCTCGAGTTTTGGCAGGCTCGACCACCGGCGAACTCCCCTCTCCGGGGGATTCGAGACACGGAAGAGGCGCCCATGCTTTTCTCAGGATTCCAACAAGGAGGAAATAGAAATGCGGCGCGTCTACTCGATGACTCTACGGTACGGACTTCTTGCTGCACTTCTGCTGGCCGCAGGCGCCGGCAAGAAGTGGGGCTAGCTCTACCAGCTGACCCAACATGCTCGACATAACGCGCGTCCAATTGAAGGCGCGCAGCCTGGTAATCGGCACTGTGACGGCCGGGACCGCGGTCCTCGCCGTCGCGGTCGTTAAGGCAACAGGCGCGCCGCACGCCACTCTGGCTCTCCTCGGCGCAGCCGTGGTGCTGACCGAGCTCATCCAAATCTCGAGCGACAACCGCTCGCCGGATCCGGGTGACGCTCATAGCTTCAGCTTCTCGACCGGCGTCCACATCGCCGCCGTTCTCATGCTCGGACCGTGGGCGGCCGCGCTGGTTGCTGCGTTCGGCGTCATCGTCGTCGACACGCTGCGCGGCTCGCCCCGGGCGAAGGTGGCCTACAACGCAAGCGCTTTCGCGCTCTCGATCTTCATCGGGGGCCTGGCGTTCAAGGCGCTCGGCGGCGTGCCTGGGACGCTCGAGTTCTCGAGGGACTACGCGGCCATTGGCGCACTCGTCGTGGTCGCATATCTGCTCAACAACCTCCTCATGAGCGCCGTCGTGGCCTTCCACGAAGGTGCCTCGCTGTGGCCGCTGGCCCGCGACGCGAGCTGGGACGGTCTTCACTCGGCCGCGGCCGAGGCGGGGCTCGGCGTCGCGTTCGCGCGGTTCGCTCTGTACGACCCCTGGGCGGTCATAGTGCTCGTCCCCCTTGTGCTTGCGGTTTACCAGGCGTACGCGAGACTCGCTCTTCTGCGCCGCGAGACGGCACACGCGCTCGAGACCTTCGCGAACCTGATCGACGAGCGCGATGCGTCGACCCTCCGCCATTCGGCTCGAGTTGCGGACTACGTCGAGGAGCTTGCGCAGCGGCTTGGTTTCCCATCCGTCGACGTGGCCCGGCTGCGCTGGGCCGGCCGGCTCCACGACCTCGGGAAGATCGCCGTCGACGGCTCCGTTTTGCGCAAACCGGGCAAGCTCGACGAGGAGGAATGGCAAGTAATGCGTCGCCATCCGCGGCTCTCCGCGCGCCTCCTCGGTCGCTTTCGGTTCGCTCAGGACGAGTCGCGGGCGGTCGAGTACCACCACGAGCGAGCGGACGGAAGCGGCTACTACGGGATCGACGCGGCTGACATCCCGCTTGCTGCCCACTTCCTGATCGTGGCTGACAGCTATGACGCAATGACGAGCGACCGCGCCTACCGGAACGGCCTTCCCAAGGAGCACGCGCTTGCGGAAATCGAAAAGAACCTCGGTTCGCAGTTTCACACCGGGGTCGGAAAGGCCTTCGTGGCCCTCCAGCGTGGCGAGGACCCGCGAGCGGCCCTGTCGCATGCTGAGCGCCTCGAGATGAGGCTTCTGCTCCGGTCCAACCGGCCGCCTGTGCTCCAGCGGCGCGACATCCGCCCCGACTATGTCGCCTGTGCCGGGGTGGTCGGCGCGCTCGCGGCTTTGGGACTGGGCGTCCCGCTGCTCGCGGTCCCAGCCATCCTGCTCGCGGCCGCCGGGCTCACCTTCCTGCAGCTCGGCGCCTATCGCGAGCGCCGCCTCGTCCGTGGCCTCACCTCCGTTCTGCAGGGCGAGCGCCCACGCGACGCAACGTTCTCCCAGGTTGCCGCCGTCATCGCCGGCGCCTGCGAGCTCCGCTGGGCCGGGCTCATCCGCTGGCGGGAGCGGGACTGCACGGGCACGATCGAGTTCGAATGGAGTGCCGGTGCCGCGGCCGCTGGGGAGACCGCGCTCATGAGCTGGCTCCTGCGGGAGGCCGAGTCAAGCGAGGGCGTTCACGTCGCGGACGGCTCTGAGCTCGGGAAGCAAGAGGCGCACGTGGCTGTCCCCTTGCATTGCGGCGAGGCACTTGTTGGATATGTCGTCTTGGCGCTGGACAGCCGACCCTCCAGGACGATCCAGGACGCGTTGGAAACATGCGTCGGTCGGCTCGCCGCCGCGCTCGTTCCGGCAGAGGACGCGGCCGTGGTCCCGCTACCCGTCCGCGCTCTGGCCTCCTAGGCCGTGTTCCTCCTCCCGAGCATTCTTCTCGGGATCCTGTTCGCCCTCCTCGTCGGAGGTCGGCCGGGACGCCTGCTCGAGCTCAGGATCCGCCGCGCCTGGTGTGTGCCCGCCGCGCTCGGCCTGCAGCTCGTGCTCGTCTGGTTCTCGCACGGCAAGGCCGTCCCGGCCGTGGTCGAGACGATCATTCACATCTCGAGCTACGGATTCCTCATCTTCTTCGCGATGTCGAACGCGAGGACGAAGGTGCTTCTCCCTCTCTTCGCGGGCATGGCGACGAACGCCATCGCCATCGTGGCCAACGGCGGCAAGATGCCAGTCTCACCTGATGCGGCCCGCGCCGCCGGAATCGAGGTGGGAGCGCACTCGAACGTCCAGCTGGGCGGGGACCGCCTGACCTTCCTGGGTGACGTGTTTGCACTCCCTCACCAGATGCCGCTCGCGAATGTCTTTTCGGTCGGCGACCTTCTGATCGGGGCAGGGATGATGGTCCTGATCGTCGTGATCTCGCTCGGCGGCGGCGAGCGCTCGCTTGTTTTGAGCCGGCTTCTACGCCCGCTCGGCGTGCCTGCCTTCCGGCAGCTTGCGGCCGGCAAGCTGATCTCGCACTTCGGTGACTGGCTGACACTCGCGGCTCTGATCGGCTGGGTCTACGACGCTACGGGGTCGGTTAGCCAGGTGGCACTGCTCATGTTGGTGCGGCTGGCGCCACCCGTTCTCGGCGGCGGCCTCGCCGCGATGTTGGTCGACCGACTTCCGCGGAACCGGCTCCTTGTCCAGGTGGAGGTAGCGCGCGGGATCGCCATCGCTGGTGCGTTCGCTGCCGTCGTCTCGGGCTCGAGGCCGCTGGCATTCGTCGCTCTGGCGGCGTCCGGAGCGCTGGCAGCCATCTCCGCCGCCACCGTGCCGTCTCTCGTGCCGTCCCTGCTCGGCCACGAGGAGCTGCCGGCAGCAAATGCCGCGCTTGGAATCGCTCAGGACGGGGCGATGGCGCTCGGTGCCTTGGGCGCTGGCGTCATCCTCACCTCCGTCGGCGTCCAGGTCGCACTGGCAGTCGACTTCGTGACTTTCGTCGTGGCCGCGCTCCTCTACAGCCGCGTACGGATGCCACCCTTGCCGATTGCCCGCGTGCCGGAGCCCAAGGAGGCGAGTCTTCTCTCCGGCCTTCGCTACGTGTGTCGGAAAAGGATCCTGCTCGTGCTCATCGGTTCCTTCGCGACCGCCACGATTGCGACCGGGCTCGCGAACGCGAGCTTGCCGCGCTTTCTGGAGGAGCTTGGGCTCGGCACGGAGGGATACGGCTTCGGACTGGCGGCGCTTGCCGCCGGGCTCACGGTCGGCCAGGCGGTGGTCGGGCTGGCGCGAGTGGGCACGGGCGGCGGGCGCTGGATCGGCGTCTCGCTCCTCGGCATGGCGCTCCTCTTCGTCGGGCTGGCGCTCACGGAGCACCTCTGGACGGCAATCCTGTTTCTCGCCCTGATCGGGTTCATCGACGGCACCACGGACGTCCTCTTCGACACGATCGTGCAGCGCGAAGCCGACTCGCGGTATTACGGCCGTGTCTTCGGGCTGGCCTCCGCCTTCTTCACGACGACGATGATGGGAGCCGTCGCGGCGGCGCCCCTCGTCAACCGTCTCGGCGACGCGCACGACGTCATTCTCGTCGCTGCGATTGGGCTGCTCGTAGCTGGATGTGTCGCGCTGGTCGGATCGGGACTGTTTCAGCGCCGTCCTTCCTTCCTGCGACCGGACTCGATTGTGCCTTTCGACCTGGTCGAAGAGCTCGCCATCGCCCCGGCCGGAGGAGAGCCACGCATCGACGATGTGCGGAAGCAGGGCGCCGCCTACGACCGATAGGATCGCCCGCGGAACGCCAGACTAAGGGGAGACCATGGACTGTGACGTCGCCGTCCTCGGTGGAGGGCCGGGCGGATACACGGCCGCGATTCGTGCCGCACAGCTGGGCGCGAAGACCGTCTGCATCGAGAAGGAGGCCGAGCTCGGTGGCACCTGCCTGCGAGTCGGGTGCATTCCCACCAAGGCATGGGTGCAGACCGCGTTCGCGATCAAGGAAGCGGAGGAGACGTTCGCCAAGCTGGGTGTGAACGTCGGCGCCCCGGAGCTCGATTTTGCGAAGGCGAACGAGTGGAAGGCAGCCATCGTCAAGCAGCTGACCGGCGGCGTCGCCGGGCTCTTCAAGGCGAACGGCGTCGAGTGGGTGAAGGGCACCGGCCGGTTCAAGGATGCGAACACGATCGCGGTCGAGGACGGGGAGGACGTGAGCTTCAAGAGCGCCGTCGTCGCGACCGGCTCGTTCCCCCTCCGCCCGCCGATCGAGGGGATCGACTCCGCCCGCTGCGTGGACTCGACGGGTCTCCTCTCCCAGACCGAGGTGCCGAAGCGGCTCGTGATCCTTGGCGGCGGCATCATCGGCTGCGAGTTCGCTTCGATCCTGCGCCGGTTCGGGAGCGAGGTGACGATCGTCGAGATGCTGCCTGCGCTGATCCCCGCCGAAGATGCGGATGCCCAGAAGGAGCTCCTGAAGCAGTTCAAGAAGCGCGGTATCGACGTCCACCTCGAGTCGCAGTGCAAGAAGATCGAGGAGGAGGGGGAAGGACTGGTGGTGCATTACGGCGACGGCCAGACCGTGGAGGCCGACCTGATGCTGGTCGCCACGGGCCGCGGTCCACTCGTGGACGACGTCGGGCTCGAGGCCGCCGGCATCGAGTTCGACCCCAAGCAGGGCATCGCCGCCGACGAGCACCGCCGCACGACGGTCGCGAACATCTACGCGGTCGGGGACTGCGCCGGTTACTGGCAGCTCGCGCATACAGCATTCCGCGAGGGCGAGGTCGCGGCGGAGAACGCGATGGGCCAAGAGGCGATCGTCGACAACCGTGGCGTCCCACGACCTATCTACACGGATCCCGAGATCGCAGCCGTCGGGCTCACCGAGCAGGAGGCGCGGGAACAGCATGGTGATGCGGTCGCGGTCGGCATGTTCCCGTGGTCGGCAAACGGCCGCGCCATGATGCAGAACGAGACCGTCGGCTGGGTCAAGTCGATCCACGAGACGCGCTACGGCGAGTTCCTCGGGCTCGTCATGGTCGGCCCGCACGTGACCGATCTCGTCGAGGCCGGGGTTGTCGCGCTCGATGCAGAGGCGACCGTGGAGACGATCGCCGACGGCATGGCAGCGCACCCGACGCTCTCAGAGGCGATCAAGGAAGCCGGGCTTGTCGCGCTCGGCCGAGCGATCCACCTGCCGAACAAGAAGCGTGCGAAGGCGAGCGCGTAGAGCACGACCTGCTCTGGTCACAAACGGGGGATGGCGAGACGGGCGGTTGCGCGCCACTCTGAGAGCGTGCTCCCGCTGACCGGCGAGCGGCCCGCTAACCACGCGGCGGCCCGCCGTGCGGTACGCCGGCCGGCGGAGCCTTCCTCGTACATACGTCCGGCCTATCCCGACGGCGCCGTTAGAGTGCGCCGGGTCAAAAGGGAGGCGAGATGAACAAGCGAAAGGCGATGATCGGCTGGCTGGTCTATACGGCCGGAAAGCCGATTGCGAAGCGGATGCTGAAGTCGAAGGCGAAGGCCGCGGTCCCCGGGAAAAAGGCGGGCTCGCGGCGACCGAACTTCGCGGCGATCCTGGCCGGCGTCGGTGCCGCGATCGGAGCGCTCATGTTCTGGCGCAGCCGCGGCTCTTCGAACGACTACACCCCGAGCTGACCCGGGATACGGTCGTCGTCGGCGGAGGGCTCGCCGGCCTCGCCGTCGCACGGTACGCCGCCGAGCGCGGCGACAAAGTCGTTCTCGTCGAGCGAGGTGGGATCGGGGCCGGCGCGTCCGGGCGGAACGGAGGCTTCCTCTTCCGGCAGCCGGCGGCGTGGATCAAACGAGCACCTGGAGGAGTCGGCCGCGATCTATGCGGGGCTGCAGGACGACGGGCCGGTACCGTTCGATTTCGGGCCGCGCCCCCAAGCTCGTCCTCGCAGTTGAAGAGGGCGAGCTTCCACACGCGCGGGCCTATGCGGAGTCCGTCGGCGGCGAGGCAGTCGACCTCCGCGAGGATCCCTGGTTTGCCCACGACCTCGCCGGCGGGTACGTCGTCGAGGGCGGATTCGTGCTCGACGCGACGGGCGCGACGACAGCGATGGCCGAGGCCGCGCGACGTGCCGGGGTCGAGTTCAGTCTCGGTTGCGCGGCGAAGCGGATTCTCTTCGAGATGGGGCGTGTCTCGGGCCTTGCCACCGACGTGGGCATCCTCCGGTGCGACCGAATCGCCGTGGCGAGCGGCCCGCGGGCAAGGTTTCTCCTCCGGGTGGCAGGGATCGATCTTCCGATCTCGTCGTCGCGGGGTTGGCTCATGGATACGGCTCCGGTCGAATCGCCGCCGTCGTACTCGATCGAGCAGGCTGTCTGGCCGGTCCAGGAGGACATGGGCACGCTGGTAGCGGAACCGACGCTCGCGCAGGTCGCCGCCGGAGAGGCCGAGGAGCCGGGTCTCGTCTCGCTTCTCCTCGGCGGGCGCTCGGCTGGCCAGTGCGTGATCGGCACCTCCTTGGGGCGGTCATTGACGGAGGAGGCGGAACGCCCTGGCACGGTCCGCATCCTCGCCGAGCGGGCAGCCCGGGTCTCACCGCAGCTACGCGAAGTACCGGTCGTCGCGGCGTGGTCGGGGCGGCGCGCCATGAGCCCCGACGGGCTTCCGGTCGTCGGTCCCGTACCGGGGGTCGAGGGGCTCGAGGTCGCGTCCGGGTTCTCGTCGATCGGGATGATGACCATTCCGGCCGCCTGCAAGCGTCTTGCCGAGGGATCGCCGACCCCGGAGCACGCGCCTGGACGCTTCGGATGATCCGTCCGTTTACTTCGGAGGATGCCGCGGCGGTCGCTCACATGGCCCGCGCAGCGACTCCGTATTGGCTCTGGACGGCGGCGAGCGTCCTGCACGAGCATCAGAGCCAGCCAGAGCGTGCCCGGGCGAACTGGCTCGTCGCGGTCGATGGCGACCAGGTCATCGGCTGGGCGGAAGCCAACCTCACCTGGCAAGTCGCGAGCCCGGGTGTCGCGGATGTGTGGGTCGTCGTCCGTCCAGATCGCGAGGGGGAGGGCACCGGCCGCGAGCTGTACGCCCAGTCGGAGGCTCACCTCCGCGCTTGCGGCGCTCGGAAGATGACGTCGTACGCAGCTCCGGGATCCCGCGGCGAGCAGTTCGCGGACGTACGAGGCTTCACGACGGCACGCCGGGAGCAGCTCTACGAGATCGACCTCCTTACGGTCGGACCTCCGCCTTCGTGCTCCCCGGCCGGAGCCGCCCTCGTTCAGCTCGGCGAGCTCCGCGACCGGGCGCACGAGCTGTACGAGCTCTTCGTTACGGTAGAGGCGGGGATGCCGACCGACGAGCCGTGGACCGGCTCGACGTTCGAGGAGTGGGAGGCCGAGATGTGGCGGAACCCGCACCTCGACAATGAGACAAGCGTGGTCGCGCTTGTCGACGGACGTGCCGTGGCCGTGTCATGGCTACTCGTTGCCGGGTGCTTCGCCGAGGTCGAGGTGACTGGCACGCTCCCCGAATTCCGCCGCCGCGGGCTCGCGCGCGCGACCAAGAGCGAGTCCATGCGGCTCGCCGCCGAGCGGGGCGTGGAGAGGATCGTGACCGGCACCGACTTCGAGAACGCCGGCATGCTCGCCCTGAATGACGCGCTGGGATTTCGCCGAACGGCTGTCGAGCTGGAGCTCTCGAAGCAGCTCGATTAGGCTTTCGGCGTGGATCCGCTGATCGCACCGATCGACGGAGCCGACCACCGCGAGGTTGGCGGGGCCACAATCGACGTCGTGCCGGTGGGCACCGGCCGGGTGAAGCGTGTCGTCTACCCAGCCGGCTTCCGCTGGTCGAAGAACATGCAGCCCGAAGTGGGTACGGAGCTTTGCATGCACGCCCACGTCGGGTTTCTCGCGCGCGGTCGAATCGAGGGCGAGTACGCCGACGGCTGCACGTTCGAGTACGAAGCCCCGGCGGCGATTGCGATCGAGCCGGGTCATGATGCCTGGGTTGCGGGCGAGGAACCCGCCGTCGTGATCGAGTTCGACTTCGAGGGTGAAACAGCGGAGCGCTTTGGCCTTCCGCTCGAGCACGCCCACTAGCTGATGCCTCACGAAGCCGTTTGGCGCTGCGAAGGCTCGAGGGCCGCGCGGCTTCCGCGGCTAGCTCGAGCGAAGCTCGATCCACGTCGAGGCGGCGAAGGCGAGCAGGTCGCCACCCGCCGTATACAGAGCGGAGCCGGCCAGGCGCTTGCGACCCTCGATCGCGCGCCGCCAACCGATCACGACATGCGGCTCACCCGCACGCGGAAGCTCGACAATGTGGGCAGCCAGCCTCCCAAGCAGAATTCCTTCGCGTTGGAAGTCGTCCACTGCCCAGCCGGATGGGCAGTCGAGAGCCGCCCAGACCAGCTCGGGAGGTACCGCGCTGTCTGGTACCCAGGGCGCGGCAACGAGCCCGTCGCGTTCTGCGACCGGCCCAGGGTAGATGGCGAGCCCGTCCCTCCTGTCCGGGCCGCAAACGAAGCACGTCGAGTAGGCGTGGTGCAGGAAGCCCGCGAAGTCCCGCGCGGCCAGGTCTGCCTCGGGAAGCGACAGAGGATCCGGCACCTTGACGTCGAGCTCGACCGCCTCCGCCTCAGCGACGAGTCGGTCGCCGTCGCGGAGCTCGATTCGGTCGCTCACCCGAACTAGCTCCATGGGGGTGTCGAGCGGCGGGGGAAGGCGGAGCGTCACCTCCGCGTCGCCGTCGACGTGTGCGGCCACGAGCCCGCAGGCGTAGCCGCCGTTTGCGGATCCCGGAGGGCCGTTGTAGCGGCCGGGAATGAGAAGCGACTCGGCCATGCGGCCGAGACCATAAGGGTTCCACCTCGGTCACAGAACGGGCTCAGTTTTGTCACCTCCGTCGACTCACCAGTGCGCATTTGCCTGGTTCGCTTTTCGCATGCGATCTGAGCGCTCTTTCCGGGGCTCCGGACCCCGCCCCGGGTCGGGGAGAGCCGGCCTGAAGCCGACGGTGCGCCAGATCTACGCCCTGGCGAGAGCTCTTTGCACCCAGACCGACACGCGCTGGCCTGACACGAGGGCCGAGGCGTCGGAGCTGATCGAGCGCCTGCGTCGCGAAGACCCGCTCGGCGAGCGCTGACTCTCAGCCCCCCACTGGTGGGGCGGCTCATTCCGCCAGAGCACGTGGCGATCCGACGGAGACAGACCCTCAGAAGCTCACGCAAGTGTGCCGGGAGACGACCGAAAGGAGCGCAGGCCAGGGATTGCCGTCCGAACAGCGCTATCACCGGTGGGTGTCCATCAATCGGAAGGAGAAAGAGTGATGCGCTCGAGAGGTCGAACGCCTCGAGTCACGATGCTCGGCGCCGTGGCACTTCTGGGAGTTGTGGCTGCCACGTTCGCCGCGGCGGCGATCCCGGATGACGACGGGACGATCCATGCCTGTCGAATGCTGAAGAGCGGGAAGCTACGCGTCGTCGCTGATCCCGACAGCTGCAAACTCAGGGAGCGAAAGCTCTCATGGAACATCCGTGGGCCGAAGGGCGATCCAGGGCCGCCCGGAGTTGCCGGCGCACAGGGCCCCGCAGGCGAGCAGGGAGCGACGGGTGAGCAAGGAGCGGCCGGGCCTCCTGGTCCAGCAGGCCCAGTCGGGCCGCAGGGGCCCAAGGGCGATCCGGGAGCGGGGTTGTCGTCCTTCGAGGCTCTGAGCGGTCTTGCCTGCGCCTTCGGCGGAGACCAGGGCGCGATTCAGATCGACTACGACGCTGAAGGCCACGCAGAGATCACGTGCACGGTCGAGGACACGTCCCCTGGCGGCACGGCACGTCTCACGGTCAACGAGTTCTCGACGGGCGTGACCGGGGCGCTCGGGAATGAGTTCGTCGAGATCGCCAACGCCGGCGACGCGCCGGCCGACGTCGGTGGCTTCAAGCTGGTCTATAGGTCGGCCTCGGGGACGAGCGACGTTACGCTCGCCACGATTCCGGCCGGCACGACGATTCCGGCGGGCGGGTTCTACCTCTTGGGTGGGAACGCCTATGCAGGAAGCCACGCAGCGGATCAGAGCTTTAGCCTAGGCCTCTCATCCATCGCGGGCGGAGTCGGCCTCCGGGACATTGCGGGCGCGCTCGTCGATTCCGTCGGCTACGGCGAGGGGACGGCCAACGCCCTCGTCGAGGGTAGCGCAGCTCCAGCACCGCCGATCACGGACGCGCCCGGAAGCAGCGTCGGGCGTAACGGAACAAGCGGGGACACCAACAGCAACTCTGCCGACTTCCTTGTCACGACGGCCCCGACGCCGGGCGCGTCGAACGGCTAGCGACGAGGTTCGGCCGGCGGAGGCGACAACGTCTCCGCCGGTCGGCCCGCGCTAGCGATGCCGATAGACGATGCGCCCGCGGCTCAGGTCGTACGGGCTCAATTCGACCTTGACCCGGTCGCCCGGAAAGATCTTGATGCGGAAGCGGCGCATCTTGCCGGCCGTATAGCCCAGCGCCTCGTGCCCGTTGTCGAGCTGGATCTTGAACATGCCGTTCGGAAAGGCCTCGACGACCTCCCCCTCCATCTCGAGCTTCTCCTCCTTTGTCGCTATCGGGCCACCTCCTTTCTCGCCGGAAAGTCTAAACCGGGAATCGGGTGCGGTCCACCCCCCGGACTAGAATCGACTGCCCGTGCCCGAGGCGCCTTTCGTTCATCTCCATGTCCACTCCGAGTACTCGATCCTCGATGGGGCATGCCGCATCCCTGACCTCGCGGCACGTGCCGCCGAGCTCGAGATGCCCGCCGTCACGCTCACCGATCATGGTTCCCTTGCCGGTGCGGTCGAGCTGTACCGAGAGGCCGGAAAGCATGGTGTCAAGCCGATTCTTGGCTGCGAGGTCTACGTCGCGGACGACCGACGGGCACAGACGAAGGGGTATGCCCACCTGACGCTCCTCGCTGAGTCGAACGATGGGTACGCGAATCTCATCAAGCTCGCATCGGCCGGATTCCTCGAGGGCTATTACTACAAGCCGCGCGTCGACTGGGAGCTCCTCTCCTCGCATTCGGCCGGGCTGATCGCTCTCTCCGGGTGTCTCTCGGGCCGAGTTTGTAAGGCGCTCGAGAACGGGAATCGTGGCGAGGCCGAGAAGGAGCTGACGCGGCTGAGCGACATCTTCGGCCGCGACTCAACCTACCTCGAGATCCAGGACGCAGGGCTTGAGGTGCAGCCGAAGATCAACGCTCAGCTGGCGGAGATCGCGGCCTCCACAGGCCTTCCGCTTGTCGCGACCGGCGACGTCCACTACCTGCGCCACGAGGATGCGCGCGCCCATGAGGCGCTGCTCTGTATTCAGTCCGGCGACTCGCTCGCCAACCCGAACCACTGGCGCTTCGACACCGACCAGTTCTTCTTCAAGACTGCGGAGGAGATGCAGCAGGACTTTGCGGCGTACCCGGAGGCGGTCGCGCGCACGCTCGAGATCGCCGAGCGTTGCACTGTGACGATGGAGCTCGGCCGGATCCTGCTGCCCACGTTCCCCACTCCGGAAGGGCGCGACGCCTTCGACTACCTCGTCGAGCTCTGCGAAAAAGGCCTGCAAAAGCGCTATGAAAAGGTCACACCGGAGCTCCAGGAGCGACTCAAGTTCGAGCTGAAGACGATCCGGGAGATGGGCTTCGCGGACTACTTCCTGATCGTCTGGGACTTCATTTCGTTCGCGAAGCGAAACGGCATCGGTGTCGGGCCGGGCCGTGGCTCGGCGGCGGGGAGCCTCGTTGCCTACAGCCTCGAGATCACCGACATCGATCCCATCAAGTACGACCTTCTCTTCGAGCGTTTTCTGAACCCGGGCCGCAAGTCGATGCCGGACATCGACATCGACTTCTCGGTCCACGGCCGCGATCAGGTCATCAATTACGTAGCGGAGAAGTACGGCCGGAACCGCGTTGCGCAGATCATCACGTTCGGCACGATGATGGCGCGCGCGGCGGTGCGGGACGCCGGCCGCGTCCTCGACATCCCGTACGGGACGGTCGACCGGATCGCGAAGCTGATCCCCGAGGGACCGAAGGTCTACCTCAGCGATTGCCTGAAGAAGGGCGCCGATCTCAAGGCCGCATACGACCAGGACGAGACCGTGCGTCAGATCGTCGACCTTGCGAAGCCCCTCGAAGGGCTCGTCCGCCAGGACTCGATCCATGCAGCGGGCGTCGTGATCGGCGACCGGCCGCTCACCGAGTACATCCCGCTCCAGCAAAAAGGGCCAGATCAGGAGGTCGTCACGCAGTTCCCGATGGGCGACGTGGAGGCGCTTGGGCTTTTGAAGATGGACTTCCTCGGCCTCCGGAATCTCGATGTGATCGACAAGGCAATCGAGCTCGTCGGCGGCGTCGACATCATCTCGATCCCGCTGGACGATCCGAAGACTTACGCGATGCTGCAGCGCGGCGAATCCTCCGGCGTCTTCCAGTTCGAGTCGTCGGGGATGCGTGAGGCGCTCCGGCAGGTGCGCCCGACCGAGTTCGAGGATTTGATCGCGCTCGTCGCCCTCTACCGGCCGGGACCGATGGGCTACATCCCCGTCTACGCGAAGCGCAAGGCAGGGGTAGAGCTGCCCCACTTCCTCGACGAGCGTCTGAAGCCGATCACCGAGCCGACGTACGGGATCTGCATCTATCAGGAGCAGTACATGGAGATCGCCAAGCAGCTGGCCGGCTTCTCACCGGCCGAGGCAGACGATCTTCGGAAGGCGATCGGCAAGAAGATCCACGCGCTGATGGCCTCTCTGAAGGACAAGTTCCTCGAAGGAGCCGCCCAGAAGGGCGTCACGCCCTCGGTCGCGAACCAGCTCTGGAAGGACATGGAGCAGGCGCAGGACTATTCCTTCAACAAGTCGCATGCAGCCTGTTATGCGCTGATCGCCTACCGGACTGCCTACCTGAAGGCCAACTGGCCGGCCGAGTACATGGCGGCGCTCATCTCGTCGGTCATGAACACGAAGGACCGGGTGCCGCTCTACGTCGCAGCGTGCGAGGAGATGGGGATCAAGGTCGAGCCCCCCGATGTCAACTGCTCCGCGGCCGACTTCGCAGTGGTGGAAGGAAATATCCGGTTTGGTCTCAACGCGGTGAAGAACGTCGGGGAGAACGCCGTTCGAGCGATCGTCGCTGCCCGGGAGGCCGACGGGCCGTTTGAGTCGATCTGGGACTTCTGCGAGCGGGTCGATCCGCAGGTGGTCAACAAGCGCGCGCTGGAGTCGCTCGTCAAGTGTGGCGCCTTCGACTCGACCGGCGCGGCCCGAATGGGGATCTGGAACGTCCTCGAGCAGGCGGTTGGGGCCGGCGGGCGGCAGCAGGCTGATCGTCTGGCGGGCCAGAGCTCGATCTTCGACCTGGGCGATGCCGGCGAAGAGGCGCCTGCCGCCCGCAAGCACCATCCGCCCATTTCGAGCGAGGAGTGGGAGAAAAACGAGCGACTCGCGTTCGAGAAGGAGTCGCTCGGTCTTTACGTCTCCGAGCATCCTCTTCAGGGTGCGAAGGAATCCCTCCGGAAGAAGGTTGATTGCCAGCTTGCCGAGGTCGAGCGCCGGCGGGACGGCGAGATCCTCACGGTTGGGGGCATCGTCGGGGCGATCAAGGCTCTGACGACGAAGAAGGGCGATCCGATGGTGTTCCTTCGGCTCGATGACCTTTCAGGGTCGATCGAGACCGTGATCTTCAATTCGGTCTACGCCTCGTCGCGTGAGCTGCTCGAGGCCGATCGCGTCCTCGTGATCAAAGGTCGCGTCGACCACAAGCAGGAGGGCGAGACGAAGCTGATCGCGATGGAGGTCGCTCCCTTCGAAGCTACGCCTGAGCGCTCTGAAGTGAGGCTCAAAGTCGATGCCCGGAAGGCACCTGCCGGGCTTCTGCGTAACCTGGCCGACCTCGTGCGGGAATATCCGGGCGAGGCCCCGGTGATCGTCGCGATCGAGACATCGGAGGGGCCGCGGACGTACGCGTTCGGGCCTGACTTCAAGGTCCGGCCCGAGGCCGATTTCTTCGCAGAGGCAAAGTCATTGCTCGGCGAAGCGGCCGTCACGTAGCTGGTCGCCACGAGCGTCCAGGCATCGACACACTTTTGCGACATCCTGCGCGCCGCCGGTGCACCGGCGCGCAATACGCTGACCGACAGGGGGTAAACCAAGGGGGACCCCCGGGGGACATACAACCGGCTTCGCGGTCGCTCAGTCTGCGAGACCCTTGGCCCGCAGTTCCTCGAGTGCCTGCCCCGACTTCTCGAGTCCGGCGAGGTCCATGCCGGCCAGCACCCGGGCCTCCTTCGTGAACTGGATCTCCGAGTACTCGACGACTTCAACCACGTTGCCCCACGGATCGCGGAAGTCGAGCCCCCGACCCGGAAGCGCCTCCACGCCAGCCTCGGCGAGGGCTTCCCGGACGGCCTGCTTGGAGTCGACCACGAGCCCGAAATGGCGATGCTCGTCGGGCGCTTGCGTCCGACCTGCAGCTAACGCGACGAATTGATCGCCCAGGTCGATGAACGCCATGCGAGCGCTCCGCCCGCGGAGCTCGAAGTCGAAGATCTGCCCATAGAACGCGAGCGCTTCCTCGACGTCGCCGACCTCGAGCGCCACATGGTTTAGTCCGACCAGGCGTGCGCGTGTCACCAGGCCCACATCTTTGCAGCGGAACCGTGCCCCCCGACCCGGTGTAGTACGAACAGTGGAGGGCCGGCCACTGGAAGAGGAAAACGACCTCGTCGAGCAGGCGAAGCGTGGGGATGCCCGCGCCTACGAGGAGCTTGTGCGTACCTACCAGGGAATTGCATTCAGGACGGCCTACCTCCTCGCGGGATCCGCGGACGAGGCGCGCGATGCCGCCCAGGAGGGCTTCGTGAAGGCCTATCGCGGGCTCGGGCGCTTTCGGCGCGGCGCTCCGTTTCGGCCCTGGCTCCTGCAAATCGTCGCCAACGAAGCCAGAAACCGCCGCCGCTCTGCTGGCCGGCGCGCGACTCTGACGCTGCGCCTCGCGGCTGCTGAGCCCTCGGGGGGCGCGGCCCCGTCCCCCGAGGCAACGCTTCTCGCCTCGGACGAGCGACGCCGCCTCCTGCAAGCAGTCTCGACCCTGCGCGAGGAGGACCAACTCGTCATCGCGTGCCGCTATTTCCTGGATCTTTCTGAGGACGAGACGGCACAGACGCTCGGCCTCCGTCGGGGCACGGTCAAGTCAAGGCTCTCGCGAGCGCTGGCACGCCTCCGAATCGACCTCGAGGAAGCCCATGCCTGAGCTCGAACGTCAACTCAGGGAGCTCGGCAACGCGCTCGAGCTGCCGGCCGGCCCCGATCTCGTGGACGCTGTTCGTTCTCGCATTGGTAAGGAACGTGAGCCGCGGCTTCGGATGCGCCGCTCGCTCGTGCTTGCGATCGCGGCGCTTGGCCTGGCGCTCGCCGCGGCGATGGCGGTTCCACAGGCCCGTACGGCCATCCTCGAATTCCTGCGTATCAGGGGTGCGAGCGTCGAGAAAGTCTCGACGCTCCCATCCTCCTCGAGCGGCGGCCTCACGCTTCCGTCGATCCCGAACGCCGGCCTGAATCTCGGGGCGCCCGTAAGCCTCGAGGAGGCCCGTGAAGTTGTCTCATTCGAGATCGCCCAGCCGGAGCTCCCGGGTCTCGGCAGCGCCGACTCGATCTACCTCGACGAGACCACTCCGGGAGGGCAGGTGTTCTTCCTCTGGGGAACAGAAGCTCGGCCGCAAGTGCTCCTCTCCGAGTTCAGGGGAGACCTCAACCGTGAGCTCATCGCCAAGCAGGCGGGGCCCGGGACGACTATCGAGCCGATCAGCGTGCAGGGGGGAGCGCCGGGCTTCTGGGTGGGTGGCGCGAACCACGTTGTCTACTACCTCGATCCCGACGGCCAGATCCGCGAGGAGACGATTCGTCTCTCGCGGAACGCCCTCCTGTGGGAGCGAAACGACCTGACACTGAGGCTTGAAGGCGATTTCGGTAAGGATGTCGCGCTCGAGCTCGCGCGCGCCCTTCCCTAGACGTACTGCCAATCGTGCGTAAGATCAGGTGTGTGGAATCCCCCATAGTGGGGAGAAACCACAGGCCCGTTTCGTACGAAGTAGAGAGAGACATGACTGCGGCAGAAGCAACACTTACGCGAGACCCAGAGGTAGAGCGCGTCGTCGACTGGCGCCGCGCCGAGCTGGAGCGGGCCGGGTACGACCGGGGCGATGCACGACGACTGGCCGAGCGAGTCGACGTCGACCTCCACTTCGCAGTCGATCTCAGGCGCCGCGGTTGCTCTTCCGAGATCGCGCTCGACATCCTTCTCTAGCGCTCGAGACCTGCTGACCGAACGCTTTCGCGCTGCGATGGTCTGACGCGGGCCCAGCAGGTTCTCGACAGAATCAGAGGGTGATCGAAGCCTCCATCCCCAGCCCTTCGAGTGGGGCGCTCGAGCTGGGCCCGTTCACCCTGCACGCCTACGGGCTCATGCTCCTCCTCGGCATCGTCGCCGCCACGGTTCTGTGCGGCCTCAGGTGGACGCGGCTCGGCGGCGATTGGGATCTCGTGTTGCGCGTGGCCATGTGGGGGGTGGGCGGCGGCATCGTCGGTGCGCGTCTCTACCACCTCGCTACGAGCTGGAGCGAGGTGCCGGACGAATGGTGGGGCCCTCTGGCGATCTGGAAGGGGGGATTGGGCATCTGGGGCGGGATCGCTGGTGGCGTCCTCGTCGGGTGGTGGGTCGTCCATCGTGCAGGTGAGTCGGCCGCGCTCTTCCTGGACGCGGCTGCGCCGGCGCTCCTCCTGGCGCAGGCGATCGGGCGGTGGGGAAACTGGTTCAACCAGGAGCTCTATGGGAAGCCCACCAACCTGCCGTGGGGGCTTGAGATCGACCCTGAGAATCGGCCTGAGAGCGCCCTCGCGTCCGACACCTTCCATCCGACGTTCCTCTACGAGTCGCTCTGGAACCTGCTCGGCGTCCTCGTGCTGATTTCGGTCGGGCGACGCTTCCGGATCAAACCGCCAGGGCTTTTCTGCCTCTACGTGGCCTGGTATACGTTCGCTCGGTTCTTCCTCGAATTGCTCAGGGTCGATCCGGCGAAGGAATTCGGGCCCCTGCGTCTGAACGCGTGGGTCTCGATCGTCGTGTTCGTCTGCGCGCTGGCGGCGTTTGCCTGGACGCAGCGCCGCGACGTCGAAGCGAAGCGGCCGGGCCGCCGCGCGGAGCCTGCTATCGCGCTCGGACCGAAGATGGCGGTGCCCAAAGGTCGCGTCCGCCGTGGGCGCTAGTGTCAGCCGCATGAGCGCGGTGGCGGTTCGCGAGCTCGACCTGGACCTGGACGCGTTCGAGGGGCCGTTCGACCTGCTCTTGACCCTCGTCTTGAAGCAGGAGCTCGATCTCGCGGACGTCGAGGTTGCCGAGATCGTGGTGGCCTTCGTGGAACGCCTGCTGGAGCGCTCGCCGCTCGATCTCGACGCTTGTGGCGAGTTCCTCGTTCTCGTTGCGTCGCTGCTCGAGCTGAAGGCGCGCGAGCTTTTTCCGAACGAGGAAGTCTTCGAAGAACTGGATCCGGACGAGGCCGCCGAAGAGCTTGCGGAGAGGCTGGCTGTCTACCGTCGCTTCAGATCTGCTGCAGAGTGGCTCGAGGAGCGGCTCGAGACCGAATCGGATCGGTTCTTCCGAGTCGGCCCGGCGCCGCTCGCGCCCCCGCCCGCTCGGCCGTTGGAGCCCCAGGACCCAGGCGGACTGGTGGCAGCCCTTAGAGGACTGGCGGCGGAGCCCCCGGAGCCATCGCTTCGTCACCTGGCGCTCAGGTTTCCGCCCGTGACGCTCTTTCTGGAGCGCTTCAGGGCGGTACTGAGAAGACGACGAAGATTCGTCTTCGACGAGGAGACAGGCCAGATGTCGCGTATCGAGCAGGCGGTGGCTTTTCTCGCGCTCCTCGAACTTCGGAAATCCGGCGAAATCCGGATCGGACAGTCGGCTCCCTTCGAGCCGATCACGGTATGGAACGGAACCTGAGGCTCATCGACAACCCGGTCGACCGCCTTGCGCGGACGATCGAAGCGCTGCTCGTGATCGCGACGCAGCCCCTCTCCGCCGAAGAGCTTGCCGCCGCGTGCGAGGACGACGTGGATCGAGTCGAAACGGCGATCGGTCTGCTGGCCTCGCGGTACCGGGAGGGACGCAGCGGGATCGTGCTGGAGCAGGTCGCGGGCGGGTTTGCGTTTCGGGCCGCCCGCGAAGCCGCCGAAGCCTGTGCCCGGTTGGTCGAGCGGCCGGCGCAGCGTGGGCTCTCGCAGGCGGCGCTGGAGACGCTGGCCGTCATCGCCTACCTCGGGCCTGTCAGCCGTCCGGAGATCGCGCGGATCAGGGGTGTCGCGGCGGATTCGGCCGTTGCCGGACTCGTGGAGCGGGGCCTCATCTCGGAGGCCGGGCGGCCAGGCGAAGGCGGCGCGGTTCGCTATGCGACGACGCCCCTCTTCGAGCGCATCTTCGGTCTGGGGAGCCTGGCGGAGCTGCCTCGGCTCGACGACTACGGCGCAGATGCTGAGGATCTGCGTGCGCGCCTCGAGTCGGTCGCCGAACGGCGGGGCGCCTGATCCAGACGCGTCGATTCCGGCTCCCGCGAGGGGCCGGCCCCCAGGCCACCCACCGGCTCTGACGGTAGCGGCCTGCGGCGCACGGGTGTGTGACCAAGTGTGCCGAGTGTGTTGCGACAGGCGGTGAGAGGGGCCGCACACTTACCGTCTCGGGCTAGACGTTCTTGACGATCTCCTCGGCTTCCTCGCGGGTGAACGCACGCAGGGTTTCGGTGGTCACCGTCCCGTGTCGCGCTACAGCGACGAGGCACTGGTACGCCGTCTCGTCATCGGGAGCCTCAAAGATTTCGACTACGTCGAAGCGGCCGAGCGTTACATAGGCGTCCAGAAGCTTGCCTCCCCGCTCGCGAATGGCCCGCTCGCCCTCCTCGATCCGGTCACGCCAGGCCGGGAGGCCGCCCATTCCCTGCGATGTCCACTTCATCAGGGAGATATAGACCGGCACGCCCGGATAATGACTGTTCGTGCGCCTGAACGCATATCTGGCCAGGGCCGGGATCGCATCGCGCCGGGCCTCCGAAGAGCTGATCCGGGCGGGGCGGGTCACGGTCAACGGTGTAACGGCCGGCCTCTCGACGCGCGTTGATCCGGAGGACCGAGTCGAGCTGGACGGTGAGCCCGTCGAGCCCGAGCCACTTACATACGTCCTCCTGCACAAGCCGCCAGGCGTCGTGACCACGGCTCACGACCCCCAGGGACGCCCAACCGTGGTCGAACTGGTGGGCCACAGTCGTCGCCTCGTCCCTGTGGGCCGGCTCGACGCAGACACGACCGGAGCCCTCCTCCTCACGAACGATGGCGAGCTCGCCTATCGGCTCATGCACCCGCGCTTCGAGGTAGACAAGGTGTACATCGCGGAGGTGCAGGGCAGACCCGCCCCCGAGACGCTTCGTCGTCTCGCCGAAGGAATTGAGCTCGAGGACGGCCCGACAGCGCCAGCGCGGGCGCGTCTCGTCGCCCCGAACCGGGTCGAGCTTACGATTCACGAGGGCCGGAAGCACCAGGTCAAGCGGATGCTCGAAGCCGTCGGCCATCCGGTGCGTCGACTCCACCGGAGCCGATACGCCGGACTCGATCTAGCCGGACTCGAAGCGGGCGAATGGCGTGAGCTGTCCGCCAAGGAGGTCGCAGGCCTCAAGCGGTGACAACGCATCGGTATTGAACTCCGCGCGAACAAGGCTTAACCTGGGTTGCCTCCGGGGTCAGGAAATCATGAGGAGGGGAGTTAGGTGGGATCCGCACACGTCGATCGGCGAGGCATTGCCTTGATCGTCGCCGCAGGCGCGTCGACCTTTCTCGTCTGCGCGTCGCCGACGCTTGCCGCCGACCCGGCGCCAGATCCTCCTCCGACCGAGACGGCTCCCAGCCCGGATCCAGCCCCTGTGCCCGAGCCGGCGCCATCCGAGCCCCAGCCAAGTCCTCTTACACCCGCCCCGGCACCGAGCGCCTCGCCGCCTGCGACGTCGAGCTCGTCACCATCGGTCACGCAGACCAGCGGATCCGTCGTCTCGAATAGCGCTAAGCGGGATAAGAAACCGGCGAAGCGGAAGCACCGAGTGGTGGTTCACCGTTCTAGCGAGCCTGTGCCGGCCAGCTCGAAGTGGCAGCGAGCCCGCAACGACGCCTTGGCGGTAGCGCCGACGGTTCCTGCCGGCGCTGACGAGGCTGTAGCTGTCCGGGTGTCGCTCCCGTCGAGTTCGTCGACTACGCCCTTCGTACCGGCGGCGCTCGCCGCCGCTCTCGCGACTCTTCTGCTCGCGGCCGTTCCCTCGTTCGCGCTCGATGCAAGCCGAATCCTCCGCCCGGTCGCCGAGCTGCGCTTCGAGCTGGCCACGATCGGAATCTGCATCCTGGTCGGGCTCGTCGTCGCAAAGGGGTTTCCCTCATGACCGGCCGGCTGGTCTCCGGAGTCGTGCTTGCGTTCGCGACTGCGCTTCTCATCACGGGAAGCGCGGTGGGCGTCGCGCCTGTCGTCACGATCACCTCACCTGCCGACGCCGCTTTCGTGAACGACGACACCCCCACGATTACTGGCACGGCAAACGACGCAAGCGACGCAAGTGCCGTCACGGTCGAGATCTGGTCCGGGAGCGACACGTTGGTTGACCCGGTCGCAACCCAGACCGCAACTCCTGCTGTAGGGGGGGACTGGACGCTCGACCTCGCGACCCCCCTCCTGGACGGCCCCTACACGCTGATCGCAAGCCAGACCGACGTGGATTCAAACTTGGGCGAGAGCGCGCCACGAAGTTTCGCGGTCGACATCACCAACCCGACGGGCTCGATCACCGCACCCGCCGATGCCACCGCAGTCAGCGGTGTGACCGTCGTCTCGTCGGACTCCGCCGACGCCGGGTCGGGCGTTCAGCAGGTCGTCTTCGAGAGTTCCCCCGCAAGCGCGGGAACCTGGACGACGATAGGCGCCGATACGAGCGCTCCGTACTCCGTCGACTGGGCGACCGGCTCACTCGCCGACGGTAGCCACTACGACCTTCGCGCCGTGACCACCGACGTCCTGGGACATACCCAAACCACGGCGACAGTGACCGTACTTGTCGACAACACGACCCCGACGGGCTCGATCACCGGACCCGCCGAGGCCACCGTCGTCAGCGGTCTCACCAAGCTCTCGTCCGACTCGGCCGACACCAGCTCGGGCGTTCAGCAGGTCGTCTTCGAGAGTTCCCCCGCAAGCGCGGGAACCTGGACGACGATCGGAACCGATACGGGCGCTCCGTACTCCGTCGACTGGGCGACCGGCTCACTCGCCGACGGCAGCTACGACCTGCGTGCCGTCACCACCGATCTCGCAGGGAACAGCCAGTCTTCGGCGACGGTGAGCGTCGTTGTCGGCAACCCGCCCGCACACGTGGACGTGTTGACCGCCCGACCGCTGGATCACCGCGTGGTCATCACCTGGAACAACCCGCCCGACCCGGACTTCCTCCGCGTGGTCGTCCGGCGCGGGACCTCGATCGTCTACCAGGGTCAGGGAGAAAGCCTCGATGACAGGGGCCTTTACAACGGGACCGTCTACACATACACCTTCACCGCGGTCGACTCTGCTGGCAACGTCTCGCCCGCCAGGGCGGTGAAGGTGGAGCCGCGCGGCAAGCTCTTGAACCCGCGCGACGGAGGAGTGGTCCGAACTGCCCCCGTCCTCAAATGGGCCAAGGTCACGAGGGCCACGTATTACAACGTTCAGCTTTGGCGAAACGGGCGAAAGATCCTGAGCCGATGGCCGACGCGCCCCACGTACGAGCTGAGAATGCGCTGGCGCTACGGCGGCCGCGTCCGCAACCTTCGCGACGGCACCTACCTGTGGTACGTCTGGCCCGGGTTCGGCGATCGCGACCGGGGTCGCTACGGCCGCATGCTGGGGAGCGCGACCTTCTTCAAGCGCTAGCGCGAAACGCTAGAGCCCGCGAGGCCGCGCTGCGCCGAAGAGGCGGCCGGATTCCGAACGAACGAATCCCATGCGATCGAACATGGCCGTCAAGGTCGGAGCCGAAGCCTCCCGCGCCTTCTCGGCACCCACCGCCAGCAGCCGCTCGAGCTCGCGCGAGTCCGAGCGGAGCGCTTCGTAGCGCTTCTGGACCGGCTCGAGGAGCTCGACCACCGCGTCGGCCACGTCGCCCTTGAACGGCCCATAGCCTGCGCCGTCGTACCGTGCCTCGATCGCCTCCGGCGCGTCACCGGTCGCGACCGACATGATGTCGATCAAGTTCGCAATTCCCGGCTTGTCCGGTGCTCGGCGCACCTCCCGGCCCGAGTCTGTCACGGCCGTCTTGAACTTCTTCCGGATCGTGTCGGGCGGGTCGAGCAGCAACACCGTGCCCTGGGCCGTGCCGCCCGTCGTGGACATCTTCTTCTCCGGGTCCTGAAGATCCATGATGCGCGCGCCGACTTCCGGATAGACCCCCTCCGGCAGCTTGAAGGTCTCCCCGAAACGCGTGTTGAACCGCTCGGCGATATCCCTGGCAAGTTCGAGATGCTGGCGTTGGTCGTCTCCGATCGGCACCTGGTCGGTCTGGTAGAGCAAGATGTCGCCGGCCATGAGCACGGGGTAGGTGAAGAGCCCTGCGCTCACGGACTCCTGCTGGTCGGACTTCTCCTTGAACTGCGTCATGCGGCGCAACTCGCCCATCGTCGCGACCGCGCTCAGCAGCCACGCAGCTTCGGGATGGGCCGGCACGTGACTCTGGATGAAGACCGTTGAACGGTCCGGTTCGAGGCCCGTTGCGAAGAGCATCGCAGCCAGATCGAGCGTTCGCTCGCGGAGATCCTCGGGGTCGTAGGGCACCGTGATCGAGTGAAGGTCGACGATGCAGAAGAACCCATCTCCGCGCTCCTGAGTCAGCGCGTACTGGCGAAAGCCGCCGCTGAAGTTGCCGAGGTGCTTGGCGCCGGTCGGCTGGATGCCGGAGAAGATTCTCATCGGTCGCCTGATTATCGCGAACTACACTGAGCGCATGGCTGTCCTCGGCTCCCCTGAGCTCCTGATCGTGATGAGCGGTCAGGCGACCCCTGCGCAGGTGGACGAGGTCGTCGCCCGGCTCGCAGAAGCCGGGGCGCACGCCCACGTGACTCCGGGGAAGGATGCAACGGTGATCGGCGCGATCGGCGAGCGAGACCTGCTCGCAAGCCTTCCCCTCGAAGGTTTTCCCGGTGTGGAGCAGGTGTTGCCGATCCTGAAGCCGTACAAGCTCGTCTCGCGCGAGATATCACCCGACGTGACCGTCGTCGAGGCCCGCGGCCGCCGGATCGGCGGCGGCTTCTTCGGGCTGATCGCCGGGCCGTGCACGGTCGAGTATCGCGAGCAGACGCTCGAGACGGCTCGGGTCGTGCACGAGGCCGGCGCGACGATGCTCCGCGGCGGCGCGTTCAAGCCGCGTACGTCGCCATACGCATTTCAGGGGCTGGGGGTCGAGGCGCTCGAGATCCTCTCGGAGGCGCGCGAGCTCACGGGTCTCCCACTCGTCACCGAGCTCATGGATCCGCGCGACGTCGAGGCCGTGGTCGGGACCACGGACGTGATCCAGATCGGCGCCCGGAACATGCAGAACTTCAGTCTCCTCTCTGAGGTGGGGCGCTCGGACAAGCCGGTGCTGCTCAAGCGCGGGCCTTCGGCCTCCGTCGAGGAGCTGCTCATGGCTGCGGAGTACATCCTGCGGGAGGGGAATCAACAGGTGATCCTCTGTGAGCGGGGGATCCGAACCTTCGAGCGCTCGACGCGCTACACGCTCGACATCGGAGCGATCCCGGTACTGAAGCAGGAGACTCACTTGCCCGTGATCGTCGATCCGTCGCACGCGGCCGGCAAGCGCGAGCTCGTCCCGGCGCTGGCACGTGCTGCGGTTGCGGCGGGAGCGGACGGCATCATCGTTGAGGCGCACCCGGCCCCCGAGGAGGCTCTCTGCGACGGGCCGCAGCTCATCCCGACGGCCGAGTTCGGGGCCTTCGCAGATGAGATCCGGGCCCTGGCCTCGCTCATGGGCAAAGTCATCGGTTAGCCGGTGCAAGTCGCAATCGTCGGCACTGGGCTGATCGGGGCCTCGATCGGCCTCGCCGCCAAGAGCGCGGGTGTCGAGCGTGTTGTCGGCTTCGACCAAGATCCGGAGTCCCTTCGGGTCGCAAGCGAGCGAGGCGCCTTGGACGAGCGGGCGACGAGCGCGGAGGAAGCCGTCTCGGGCGCAGAGCTGGCTTTCGTCGCCACTCCTGTCGCCACCCTCGTGACTCAGGTGGAGGCTGCGCTCGGTGCGAACGGCGAGTGCACGGTCTCCGACGTCGGCTCGACCAAGAGCGCGGTGTGCGAAGCGGTCTCCGAACGAACACGATTCATCGGGGGTCACCCGGTCTGTGGCTCGGAGGCTCACGGCCCTGAGCATGCGAGCGGTGAGCTCTTCCACGGTGCGACCTGGTTTCTGACCCCTGTTGCCGAGACCGACCCGGAGCGCTACCGGGGCCTGCACGGCTTCGTCGCCTCGCTAGGCGCCTTTCCGGTCGCGGTGGATCCGCGGGCACACGACCGGCTCGTCGCTCTCACCAGCCACCTCCCGCACGCGCTGGCCAACCTCCTTCTCAACCACGCCGGCTCGGTTCGGATCGACGGGCACGAGCCCCTCGCCGCAGCCGGCGGTTCGCTTCGGGACATGACGAGGGTGGCCGGAGCGAACCCACGGATCTGGGTCGACATCTTCCTCGACAACGCGACTGAGCTCCGAAACGCCCTCGGCGAGCACCGGCGTCGGATCGAGGAGCTCGAGCATGCACTCGACTCGGAGGACGCAGGGTTTTTGGCGCGGTGGATCGGCGAGGCCGCCGGGCACCGGCGCCGGCTTCTGACCGAGGCCTATCCGGATGCCGGCGGGCTTCAGCGCCTCCGCATCCATGTGCCCGACCGGCCGGGCGTCCTCTCCGGGATCACGCAGGCGCTCGGGGCGGAGAAGATCAACATCGAAGATTTCGAGCTCCAGCACATGTCGCCCGAGCGAGGTGGGACGCTCACGGTTCTCGTCTCCGGCGAGGCCGAGGCTGAGCGGGCAGCCGAGCTCCTCGGGGCGCAGGGATACTCGGTGATCGTCTCGCCTGCGATCGAGGATTGACATTGTTCGTATCGCCCGGCGTCTCGATCAGGGGAGCCCTCGAAGTCCCGGGCGACAAGTCGATCTCGCACCGAGCACTTCTGCTCGGTGCCATCGCGGACGGCGAGACTGCGATCACGGGCTTCGGAGGCTCCGCTGACACGCTGGCGACGGCCGATGCGCTCAGGCAGCTCGGAGTCGCAATCGAGATCGACGGTCACCGCGTCAACGTCGACGGTGTGGGCCTGCATGGCCTCGTCGAGTCAGATGAAGCCATCGACTGCGCCAACGCGGGCACGCTGATGCGGCTCCTGGCAGGGATCCTGGCCGGCCAGGAGGGGCACTTCGTCCTGACGGGAGACGAGTCCCTTTCGCGCCGGCCGCTCGAGCGGATCGCGGAGCCGCTTCGCCAGATGGGAGCGCGGATCAAGACGACGGACGGTCACGCGCCCCTCACGCTTGCGGGCGGCTCGCTCGAGCCGATCCGCTACGAGTTGCCAGTGGCGAGCGCCCAGGTCAAGTCGTGCATCCTGCTCGCGGGGCTCTACGCATCCAGCGGGCCGACAGTAGTTGTCGAGCCCGTACCGACGCGAGACCACACGGAGCGTCTTCTGGAGGCCGCAGGAGCCCGCATCCGCGGCGGCCCCGTGAAGAGCGTCTGGCCGGCCGATGGGCTTCAGGCGCTGACGATCGAGATTCCGGGGGACTTCTCCTCTGCCGCCCCCTTCATCGCGGCGGCCACGCTCCTGCCGGACTCGCAGCTGGTCGTTCGCGGGGTCGGCGTCAACCCGACGCGAACCGGGTTCCTCTCGGTGCTCGAGCGTATGGGAGCGCGAATCGCCGTCTTCAACCGGCGGCTCCAAGGTGGGGAGCCCGTGGCCGACCTGGAGGTCGGGCACGCAGAGCTGGACGCGACGGAAGTGCCGCCCGAGGAGGTGCCGCTTCTGGTCGACGAGCTTCCGCTCTTCGCTCTCGTCGCCGGCATGGCTCATGGTGAGAGCGTCGTACGGGGCGCAGGGGAACTGCGCGTCAAGGAGTCGGACCGTCTCGAGAGTGTCAAGGAAGCGTTACGAGGGCTTGGAATCCGGATCGAGACGATGCAGGATGGGCTCCGGGTTCGTGGCGTACCCTCCCGCCCCAGGGGCGGGGGAGTGATCGACGCTCGCGGCGACCACCGGATCGCGATGCTCGGGGCGGTGGCCGGGCTCGTCTCCAGGGAGGGCGCGGAGGTCGAGGGCGCAGAAAGCGTCGCTGTAAGCTTCCCCGACTTCTTCGAGATCCTCGACTCTCTCGCTGTCAGGTGATCCGACCTACACCGGCCCCCTTCCGTCGCAGCCGGGGCGAGGTACGCCTCGCCGGCTTTCGCGCGCGATGATCGTCGCCATCGACGGTCCTGCCGGGACCGGGAAGAGCACGGTGGCCCGTCGGCTGGCGGGGCGTCTCGGTTTTCGCTATCTGGACACCGGAGCGATGTACAGGGCACTGACCTGGCTGGCGCTCGAGCGTGGCGTCGACCTCGACGACGAGGAGGCGATGGCTTCGCTCGCCCAGGAGAGCGAGACCCGCTTCGACGAGGATCGGATCAGCATCGCCGGACGTGACGTAACGTCGTTGATCCGGACCGCAGAGATCGACCGGGTCGTCTCCTCGGTCGCTCGTCACCCGGCCGTCCGCGCCGTCCTTCGCGAGCGCCAGCGGGTCCTCGCCGAGGAGGGGAATGCCGTCATGGAGGGCCGTGACATCGGCTCCGTCGTCGTCCCCGGCGCCGACGTGAAGATCTACCTGATCGCCGACCCTCGAGTCCGCGCCCAGCGCCGGGAGGCCGAGCGGCCGGGGATCGGTGCGGACGCGCTTGCCACCGACCTTCGTCTTCGCGACGAGCGCGACGCACATCAGCTACGGCCGGCGCCGGACGCGCAGACGATCGACACGACCGAGCTCTCGATCGACGAGGTCGTCGAGCGGATCGAGGGCGCTGTCACCGCCCGCGCCCGCGCATGAAACTGCACGCCGTCATGTGGTGGGGCGTCGGGCGGACGCTTCTCGCAGCTCTGACGCACGCCACAACCTCGATCAAGGTCTACGGGGCCGAGCGCATCCCACGCGAGGGCGGGGCGGTCCTCGCCGTCAACCACATCCACTGGATCGACATCCCGGTGATCGGGGCGACCTGCCCGCGGCGGATCTCCTATCTGGCCAAGGCGGAGGTCGACGCGGTGCCCTTTGCCGGCGCCTTCATCCGATCCTTCGGGACACTCTTCGTGCGCCGCGGCGAGTCGGACCGGGACGCGGTGAGGCTCGCGCGCGAGGCGGTACGGAACAACCTGCTCCTCGGCATGTTCGTCGAGGGGACACGCCAGCGTCACGGCCGGCCCGGCGAGGCGAAGCCGGGCGCCGCAATGGTCGCGATTCAGGAGGGAGTTCCCGTCGTCCCCGCCGCGATCTTCGGGACGGAGCGCTGGCGGGTCGGATTACCCCGGACGAAGGTCGGGCTCGCCTGGGGTGAGCCGATGCGTTTCAGCGAGTACCCCCGGAACTCGAAGGGCTACCGCAAGGCAACCGAGGAGATCGAGGCCGAGATCAGGCGCCTCTGGGAGTTCCTGAAGCGGATGGAGGAAGCGGGCTGGCCCAAAGGCGCGCCGCCACGCCGGGCCGCCGTTCCTTCCAAGAGCGAATGACGGCCCCGCTGCTCGGGACGGTTGCGGTCGTCGGCTTTCCGAACGTCGGCAAGTCAACGCTTGTGAACCGCCTCTCGGCCACCCGACAGGCTGTGGTTTTCGAGACGCCCGGCGTGACGCGCGATCGCAAGGAGATCGTCTGCGAGTGGAATGGCAAGCGATTCATCCTCGTGGATACGGGCGGCGTCGACATCGTCGATCCTTCGCCGATCACCCGTGCGATCGTCGAGCAGGCGCGTCGTGCGGTGGAGGAAGCCGATCTCGTCCTCTTCATCGTCGACGCGAAGAGCGGTGTCACGCCCGGCGACGAGGAGGTGGCCGAGATCCTCCGGCGTGCCCGGAAGCCCGTCCTGGTGCTCGTCAACAAGGTCGACGACCCCTCGCGGGACGACGAGGCACTCGAGTTCCACCGCCTCGGCCTCGGCGACCCGATTCCGGTCTCCGCGCTCCACGGCCACGGCACCGGTGACTTGCTCGACCGGGTCGTCGACGAGCTGCCGGGCGAAGGTCCCTTGGAGGTCGGAGATGACGCTATCCGGGTGGCCATCCTCGGCCGTCCGAACGTCGGGAAGTCGAGCCTCCTGAACGCACTGGTCGGTGCCGACCGCGTCATGGTCTCGGAGGTGCCCGGAACGACGCGCGACTCGATCGACACGGTTCTGTCGCGGGGCGACACCACGTTCGTCCTCGTCGACACGGCCGGGATGCGGCGCAAGCGCAGACAACGTCAGGGCATCGAGTACTACTCGGAGCTCCGTACGCTCCAGGCCGCAGAGCGCGCGGATGTCGCGCTCGTCCTCGTAGATGCGAGCCAGGGGCTCGTCGACCAGGACCTGGCCGTGGCCGATGTCGCGCGGGCGGCGGGGTGCTCGACGCTCGTCGTCCTCTCGAAATGGGACATTGCCACGGTGGGGATCGAGGACGTTCGCCCGCGGCTCCAGGACCGGCTGCGGCAGCGCCCGCCGTTGGTTGCCGTCTCGGCTGAGAGCAAGCGCGGGCTCGGCAAGCTGCTCGACCGGGTCGAAGAGCTGCACGCCAAGCACACGGCCCGCGTGCCTACGGGCGAGCTGAACCGATTTCTCCAGGAGCTCCGCAGCCGGCGGCCCGGCCCGCAGCGAAATGGCCGCCGCCTGAACCTGCTTTACGGGACGCAGGTCGGCGTGCGACCACCGCGTTTCAAGTTCTTCGTGAACGACCCGGGTCTCCTCACGCGCGACTACGGCTACTGGGTCGAGAACCAGGTGCGGGACGAGTTCGACCTCTCCGGCGTTCCCGTGATCATCGACTTCGCACGCCGCTCGTGAGGGCCGTCGTCGTCGGAGGCGGCTCGTGGGGCTCCGTGTTCGCAGCTCTCCTTGCCGAGCGCGGGCACGAGGTGACGCTCGCCTGTCGCGACGCGATGCAGGCGCTCGCAATCGCCGAGACGGGACGAAACCCGCGCTACGTCCCGGCCACTAACCTCTCTGCCATCTCGGCCACCACCGTCGTGGAGGCGCCGATCGCGGAGGCCGAGCTCGTCTGTCTCGCCGTCCCGAGCCGCGCCTTCGGCGAGGTCGCGCGGGCGCTTCCGGGAACCGCTCCAGTCCTCTCCCTGGCCAAGGGGTTGGATCCGTCCACCGGCCAACGGCTTTCGACCGCGATCCAAGGGCGGCCGGTGGCCGTCCTCTCGGGCCCGAACCACGCCGAGGAGATCGGGGCGGGTCTCCCTGCAGCCGCGGTGATCGCCTCGGAGGACGAAAAGCTGGCGCTCACGCTCCAGGAAGAGCTGATCTCGCCGAGGTTCCGGGTGTACGTCAACACGGATGTGGTCGGGGTTGAGCTCTGCGCCGCGACGAAGAATGTGATCGCCCTCGCGGCCGGCGCCGTCGACGGGCTCGAGGTGGGAGACAACGCCAAGGCAGCGATCATCACACGTGGTCTGGCGGAGATGGCGCGGCTGGGTGGGGCCGCGGGCGGGCGCCCGGAGACGTTCTCGGGGCTTGCCGGGATGGGGGACCTCGTGGTCACGTGCTGGAGCCGCCACAGCCGCAACCGTCGGGCTGGCGAGCTGATCGCCAGGGGTGCGTCGCCCGAGGAGGCGCTGGCCGAGATCGCGATGGCGGTCGAAGGCCTCACGACAGCGCCGGTGCTGCAGGACCTCGCGCGTGAGCTCGGGGTCGAGCTCCCGATTACGGAGGCCGTCTGTCAGATTCTCGGCGGCGCGAGCCTGGCGGAACTGGCGACCGGGCTCATGGGGCGAAGGCCCACGGGGGAATGAGCTCCCAGCAGGGATGTCTACACTTGTCGAGGTGAGACTCCGAGGCGTAGTGCTCACGCTCGTCACCGGCCTGGCTATCGTCGCGGCCGGCTGCGGCGGCGGTAGCAGTAGTACTGCGGGCGCGGCCGGTGCGGAAGTCGCGCCGGCGTCGGTGCCTGTCTTCATCTCCGTCAATACTGATTTCGAGGGCGACCAGATCACGACGTTCAAGACGCTGCTCGACAAGTTTCCCGGGAGCGACGGCCTGCTTCGGATGGCCCTCGCCGAGCTCGAGCAGGACGACGTCGACTTCGAGCAGGATGTGAAGCCGGTCCTCGGCCCGGAGCTCGACATCGTGTTGCTCGATTTGGGACAGAGCGCAGATGCTCCGGATCCAGAGGTGGTCGCTCTGCTCCAGCCGGCCGACCCAGGCAAGCTGGACGCGCTTCTGAAGAAGGACACGGGTGGAACGCCCACCGTCAGGGAGGAGGTCGACGGCTGGACTGTTCTCGCGAACAGTCAAGCGTCCATCGACCGCTTCAAGCAGATGCGCTCGTCGGACGGCACGCTCGCCGACAGCGGCAGGTTTGCCGACGCGATGGAAGGCCTGCCGGAAGACTCTCTGGCCCGGGCGTATGTGAATGCCGACGCGATCGTCGAGGCCTATGACAGGGCCGGGCCGGTAGGGAGCGCACAGACCTTCGATCAACTGTTCCCGAACGGCGTCCCCTCGGTTGGAGGCACGGTCAGCGCCGAGGAGGGCGGGCTTCGTTTCCGGGCGACGGGCAAGACGACCCAGCCGACTGACACCTTTGAGGCGTCGCTTCCCGATGAATTACCGGCGGGGGCCCTTGCCTATGTCGGCTTCAACAACCTTGCCAAGGGCGTGCGGGAAAGCCTCAATAGCGCCGGCGAGGCGAACGATCAGTTCGACCAGCAACTGGGGCAGATCGAGCTTGCGCTCGGGCTCTCGCTCGACCGCGATGTGCTGCCGCTCTTCGAGCAGGAGGGCGCGATCGCCGTGTACCCGGCGGCCAGCGGCTCCGGCCTCCCGGGCATCCAGCTCGTCGTGAAGGTCGACGATCAGGAACAGGCGGTCGGGACGATCGACAAGCTCCTGGCTCGGGCGGCACAGTTCTCGCCCGGCATCCCGACCCCGCAGTCAATCGACATCGGCGGAGTGAAGGCGAAGGCCGTCGAGTATCAGGGGACGACGATCATCTACGCGGGCTTCGACGGGAAGCTTGTGATCACGAACGCGGCCGACACGATCGAGGCGATGCAGGCGGACGGCGAGAAGCTTTCGGACGACGAGACCTACTCGAGCGCCCGAGAGAGCGCCGACGTCCCCGGAGAGACGAGCGGCATCCTCTACATCAATCTGAATACCGCTCTCGACTTCGCCCGATCGGTGTCGGGGCAGTCGCCACAGGTTCAGGAGAACGTCGAGCCGCTGGATTCGTTCCTGCTCTACTCGACTTCGGACGACGATCGCGTGACGGTCTCCGGCTTCCTCGCGATCCAGTAGCCTTCGCCGCCGTGCCTGAGCGCGAGTACCTCTTCACGTCCGAATCGGTCACCGAGGGGCATCCCGACAAGGTCGCCGACCAGGTCTCCGACGCCGTTCTCGATGCGGTGCTCGCCGACGACCCCGGTGGGAGGGTCGCCTGCGAGACGCTGGTCACCACCGGGCTGGTGGTGGTCGCCGGTGAGGTGACGACGTCGACTTACGTGGACATCCCGCGGCTGGTGCGCAGGACGATCCGGGAGATCGGCTACGACCGCGCCAAGTACGGGTTCGACGCCGACACGTGCGGCGTCATCGTCGCTCTCGACGAGCAGTCCCCGGACATCGCCCAGGGCGTCGAGGCCTCCTACGAGGTGCAGCACGATCCCGGCGAGACGGATCCGCTCGACCGGGAGGGGGCGGGTGACCAGGGGATGATGTTCGGCTACGCCTGCAACGAGACCGAGGAGCTCATGCCGCTCCCGATCATGCTCGCGCACCGGATCACGAAGCGGCTGGCCGAGGTGCGGAAGGCTGACGTTCTGCCCTATCTGAGGCCGGATGGCAAGGCTCAGGTGACTGTGCGCTACGAGGTCGATGAGCACGGGCGCCAGCGTGCCGCCGAGATCGTGAGGGTGCTCGTCTCGACGCAACATCGTGACGGCCTCGACGCGGACACCCTCATCAAGCCGGATCTCATCGAGCATGTCCTGCATCCGATCCTCCCCAAGGATCTCTACGACGAGAAGCGCTTCGAGGAGCGGGACTTCGTCCTCGTCAACCCGACCGGGAAGTTCGTCGTCGGAGGGCCGATGGGCGACACCGGTCTGACCGGCCGGAAGATCATCGTCGACTCCTACGGTGGCTCGGCGCGCCACGGCGGCGGCGCCTTCTCCGGGAAAGACCCCACGAAGGTCGACCGGTCAGCTGCATATGCCGCGCGCCATGTTGCGAAGAACATCGTGGCTGCCGGGCTGGCCGATCGGTGCGAGCTTCAGGTCGCGTATGCGATTGGCGTCGCCCACCCGGTCTCGATCGAGGTCGAGTGCTTCGGCACCGAGGAGCTGCCGACAAGGCGCATCGAGGAGCTGGTCCGGGACCACTTCGACCTCCGGCCCGCCGCGATCATCAGGGACCTCGACCTGATGCGCCCGATCTACCAGAAGACAGCCGCCTACGGCCACTTCGGCCGCCTGGATCACGACTTCACCTGGGAGCGCACCAACAAGGTCGATGCGCTTCGCCAGTCCGCGGGCCTCGCCGCCGGCGCCCCGGCCTAGATCGTTCTCTTTCCGTGCTACTCTCGGCCTCGTCATGGGGGTCGTTAGTCCCGAGCGCGGCACCGAGTCGCCGCACTCACCCGAGCACCAGCCACCGCTACCGCCGCAGGCGCCACCGCCCCAGCGCGGGATGCCATGGGGCCTCGTCGCGCTCGTGCTCGTGATCGTCTCGCTCATCGCAGGCTTCAACTGGGTGCGCGACCTGCTGCCGTCCTTCGACAACCCGTTCGCCTCGGAGACGATCGATCGCTCCCCACCGCCCGTGCTTCGTTCGATCCAGGACCTCGGCGAGTTTCGCGCGGCGGCCGGCAACTACCAGGTCATCGTCGATGTGGAGAAGGACACCAAGCTCCCGTCCGAGCTTCTGGGAGAACGGACCCTCTTCGTCGCCAAGGGCTCGGTCGACGCGGGCGTCGACCTCCGGGCCGTCAGCGCGGACGACGTCCAGCTCTCGGCCGATCGTCGCGCGGCGACGATCACGCTTCCGCATGCGGTGCTGTACCCGGCCGAGCTCGACCTCGCGGAGAGCTACGTCTACGAGCGGGACCGGGGGCTCTTCAACGCGATCGGCGACGTCTTCTCTGACGGTGGCGGCTCCGAGCGCGAGCTTTACCTCGTGGCGGAGCGCAGGCTCACCCAGGCAGCGGGGGGCACGTCGGGCCTGACGGCGCGAGCCGAGGAAAACACGAGCGCAACCCTCACGTCGCTCCTGCGCTCGCTCGGCTTCACGCGCGTCACGATCCGCTTCGAGTAGCGGGCCCGGCTACGCGGCGCGGACGAAGAGGCCGGCTGCTGCTCGCTCGCCGATCTCGCGCTCGCCACCGTTCAGCTTGACGGTGATCGGGCCCTCCTCGGGCTGTGACTCGCGCAGCTCGATGGTCGTGCCGGGAACGAGGCCCTCGTCGTAGTACCAGTGGAGGAGCTCGCCGTCGTGCTCGGCCAGTCGGACGATCTCGGCCCGCGTCCCGGGCGCCAGGTCTGAGAGGGCAGCCAGGTCGCGGTTCTCGGCCTGCTCGAACTCGGTGTTGACGGGCCAGCCGTGCGGGCAGCGCTCCGGGTCCCCGAGCTGCTTCGCGATCCGCTCGATCATCTCGTCCGTGAAGGTGTCGCCCAGGAGATCGGCCTGCTCGTGAGCCTCGCCGGGCGTGTAGCCCATGAAGTCCGTGAGCAGCCGCTCGATGATCCTGTGTCGTCGGACGGCCCGCTCGGCGAGCTTCCGGCCCTCCGGTGTCAGGATCGCCTCCTTGTGCTCGCCGCGCTCGACGAGCCCGTCAGCTTCGAGTCGCTTCAGCATCTCGCTCGCCGAGGCCCGTGAGACGCCGAGCATGTCGGCCACCCGCACGGCGACGGTCCGGGAGCCCTTCGTGGCCGGCTGATACTCGCCGACCGGGAAGGCGAGGAAGTAGATGGTCTCCAGGTACTCGTCTGTTGAATGTCCCTGGGCCATGCGACGATTCTACCCAGTGCCTCGATACGCATCCGTCTATCCGCTGGTCACCGCCCGTGCACTCGCCCGGCCCTTCACGTACCTGGCCGGCGGGCTCGAGCGCGGGTCGATCGTCTCGATCGCATTCGGGCGCTCCAAGCGCCGGGGCGTGGTCGTCGCCCTCGAGGACGAGGTGCCCGAGGATGTCGAGCCGGTCGCCGTCTCGGAGGTGCTCGGCTCGGTCCCGGAGCCGCTCGTCGACCTCGCTCTCTGGCTCGCGGATTACTACGGCTCCACCCCGGCCAGAACACTTGCACTCGTGGCCCCGCCCGCCCGCAAGCGGCGCGCCGGTGCCAAACGGCGGCCGCGTGCAGAGGATCTTGTCGGAGAGCCGCGACCCGACGCACTGACCGAGGCGCAGGAGCGCGTGCTCACGCGGGTGGTCGGGGCGCTCGGCCGGCCAGCCCACTATCTCCTTTACGGCGAGACCGGGAGTGGGAAGACGGAGGTCTATCTGCGAGCGTGCGAGGCGGCCCTCGAACAGGGGCTTGGTGCGATCGTGCTCGTGCCGGAGATCGCTCTGACTCCTCAGGCATTCGGCCGCTTCAGGGCGCGCTTCGGCGACCGTGTGGCCGTCCTCCATTCGTCCCTGACAGAGGCGGAGCGGCGTGACGAGCGCGAGCGGATCGCAGCCGGGGACGCGCGGGTGGTGGTCGGAGCCCGCTCGGCGATCTTCGCTCCGGTCGAGCGCCTCGGGCTGATCGTCGTCGACGAGGAGCAGGACTCGTCCTACAAGCAGGAATCGGATCCGCGGTACGACGCGCGCACTGTCGCGGCGAAGCGCGGTGCGCTAGAGAACGCGGTCGTCCTCTACGGGACGGCGACTCCTAGGCCCGAGAGCTGGGAGCGGCTCGAGCGGCTGGAGCTGGGGAAGCGCCTCGTTGGGTCGCTCCCGCCGGTCAAGGTCGTCGACTTGCGCCGTGAGGCGGGCTACCCGCTCTCGGCGCCGCTCCTCGCGGAGCTCGGCCTGCTCTCGGACGGCGGCGGCAAGGCCGTGCTTCTCCTGAACCGGCGCGGCGTGGCACCGGCGATCCACTGTCGCGCCTGCGGTCAGACCTTCCGCTGCGACCAGTGCGACGTCGCCCTAACTCTCCACGGCGACGGACGGCTCCACTGCCACCACTGCGGGTTCACGGCCGACGCGCCGGGCCGCTGCCCCGTCTGCGGTTCGACCGAGCTGGCCCGCCTCGGGGCTGGTACCGAGCACCTGGAAACAGAGCTGGCCGAGCAGTTTCCGGAGCTCGAGCTGATCCGCCTGGACGCAGACACGATTTCCGATCCTGCGCTTCTCCGCGACGAGCTGGCCCGGTTCGCGGCGACGGATCGCTCCGTCCTTCTCGGCACCCAGATGGTGGCAAAGGGCCACCATTTCGCCGGCGTCGCCCTCGCCGCGGTCGTGGACGCCGACACCGGGCTCGGGATGCCGGACTTTCGTGCCGAGGAGCGGACGTTTCAGCTCGTCACGCAGCTCGCCGGTCGGAGTGGGAGGGACGCCCCTGGGCGAGTCCTCGTGCAGACCTACCAGCCGGATGCTCACCCAATCGCGCTCGCGGCCCGGCACGGGGTGGAGGAGTTCCTCGTCGGCGAGCTGGCCCGGCGCCGCGAGCTCGGTTACCCGCCCTTCCGCCAGCTCGTCAGGATCATGGTCTCTGGGCCGGACCCGGCCGGGCCGCGAGCCGTCCTCGACCAGCTTCGGGCGAATCTCGAAGGGCTTCCGGACACCGACCTCCTCGGCCCGGCACCGCTGCTGCGGCTCCGTGGACGGCACCGCGCGCAGCTCCTCGTCAAGACGGGTGCTCCCCGACCCGTGGCCAGCCGCGCAGGCCGGCTCCTGAACGCCGCCACCGTGGCCATGCGGAGAGATAGCCTGGCCGCTGTGGTCGACGTCGACCCGCAGAGCTCGTCATGAGGACGGCGCTGGCCCTGCTCACGCTGGGGGTGGTTCTGGGCGGCTGCGGTGGGGGCGGCACTGCCTCTCCCGAAGAGGTTGTGCGCAACTGGTCGGAAGCGTTGAACGCCGACGACAACGACGGCGCCGCCGATCTCTTCGCGAACGGAGCGGAGGTCGTCCAGGCCGGCACTTCGCATCGTCTCTCCCGGCACGACGAGGCCGTCCGCTGGAATGCGGCCTTGCCGTGTGACGGGAAGATCGTGGAGCTCGACGTCGATGAGGACGAGGTGACCGCAGTCTTCATCCTCTCGGACAGCAAGACGACGCCGTGTGACGCCCCGGGTGCGGAGGTCACGGCAATCTTCACCGTCCGCGGCGGCAAGATCGTCCGGTGGGAGCAGCCGAGCGGCAGAGCTCCTGCCTCAGGCGACGTCGTCTAACCTGACCGACCGTGAGCGAGGTCGAAGGACAGGTCCGGGACGAACAGCTGGATCCCGAGCGCGAAGCGCGCCGGCAGCAGGCGCTCGCACAGGTGCGCCAGTATCCGGACCCGGTGCTCCGGATGCGCGCCAACGAGATCGAGGAGCCCGACGAGTCCCTGGCCGACCTGGCCGAGCGGATGGGCCGGCTCATGCAGGAGGCTCGTGGCGTGGGGCTCGCTGCGCCGCAGGTGGGAATCCTCCGTCGCTTCCTCGTCTACCAGGCAGCTGACGAGGCACCCGTGCAGGCGCTGGTGAACCCCGTTGTCGTCGAAGCGTCCGAAGTGACCGAGATCGGGCCGGAGGGGTGCCTGTCGCTTGGCGCCGCGTCGGTCGTCGTCGACGTCGAGCGCCCCGATTCCGTGGTCGTCGAGGCCAGGACACCCGTGGGCGAGGACATCCGGATCGAGGCGGAAGGGCTCGAGGCTCGCGTGCTCCAGCACGAGATCGACCATCTGGATGGCGTGCTGATCCTCGACAAGACGACGCCCGAGCAGCGTCGCGAGGCGCTTGGAAAGCTCCGGCCGCAGCCAATCCTCGGATCGTTAGAGGTGTGAAGCTCGCGGTCGCGGCGACCGCGCCGTTCGGCGCCGCCGTGCTCGAAGGCCTGGCGGCCAGGCACGACGTCGAGTTCCTGCTGACACGGCCGGATCGACCGAAAGGCCGCGGCCGTCGCGAGGGGCCGCCGCCGGCAAAGGAGGCCGCGGATCGCCTCGGAATTCCGGTCGAGCAGCCCGAGCGGCTCGAGACCGTGCCGGGGACGGCGGACACGCTCGTCGTCGTCGCCTACGGGGTCCTGATCCCGGAGTCGCTCCTCGCAGAGCGCCTCTGGCTGAACGTCCATCCGTCCCTCCTTCCGCGCTGGCGGGGCGCCGCTCCGGTCGAGCGAGCGCTCATGGCCGGTGATGACGAGACCGGTGTCACGATCCACAGGACGACCGCTGGGCTCGACGCCGGCCCGATCGCCGCGCAACGGAGCTTCCAGATCGGGCCGGAGGAGGATGCCGGGACGGTCTACGAGCGCTCGGCGGGGCTTGCGGTCGACCTCCTGGACGAGGTGCTGACGAACCCGTCGTTCACCCCGCAGCCCGAGGAAGGCGTCACGTATGCAGAGAAGATCCGCCCTGAAGACCGCGAGATCGACTGGTCACGCCCGGCGAACGAGGTCTACGACCGGATCCGCGCACTCTCGCCGCACATCGGCGCACGTGGGGAGCTCCACGGACGCCCGGTGACCATCTGGCGCGCGCAGCTTGTCGACGGACAGGTCGAACCGGTCGAAGTGCAGCCGGAAGGGCGCCGGCGGATGACCTACGAGGAGTTCCTCCGCGGGCTCCGATGACCGCGCGTCAGGTCGCCTACGAGGTGGTTCGGCGCGTCTTCGAAGAGGACGCCTACGCGGATCGCGTCTTCCGTGCGGCTGCCGAGGGCCTCGACGAGCGCGACCGGGCCTTCGCGATGCAACTCGCCTACGGGACGGTGCAACACGTCCGGACCCTGGACCACGCAATCGAGACGCTGGGCAAGCGTCCGGTCCGGAAGCTCGACCCGGCGGTCCGCGCGGCCCTGCGCCTCGGCGCCTACCAGCTCGCGTTCATGGACTCGGTGCCGGTGCACGCGGCCGTGAACGAGTCGGTGCAGCTCGTCCGACGCGCTCAGCTCGAACGCGCCGTGCCGTTCACGAATGCCGTCATGCGGCGGCTTTCCGAGGGCCTGGAAGGGCTTCTCACCGGCCTCGGCGAGGCGACACCCGAAGAGGCGGCGCTTCGCCATTCCTATCCCGATTGGGTCGCCGAGACGTGGTGGCGGGAGCTGGGAGCGGAGGACGCGGTCGGCTTGATGCGGGCTCAGAACGAACCGCCGGAGACGGCCGTCCGAACGCGCGACGGCGCCCGTGTCGTCGACCGGATTCCCGCAGACTGGCTCGAGACGGGTTACGCGTGGCCCCAGAGCCGTGGGTCGCAGCTGGCAGGGAGTGCCGTTGGCGCGAAGCCCGAGGACCGCGTCCTCGACCTCTGCGCCGCTCCAGGGGGCAAGACGGCCCAGCTCGCGGAGGTCGCGGACGAGGTGGTCGCGGTCGAGAAGCACCCTGGACGGGCGCGCGAGCTCGCGGAGAACGTCGAACGGCTCGGAGCGCGGAACGTCAGCGTGCTGAACGTGGACGCCCTCGATCTTCCCGGCGATCTCGGTAACTTCGACCGCATCCTTGTCGACGCGCCTTGCTCAGGGCTGGGCGTGCTCGCCTCGCGTCCGGACCTGCGCTGGCGTGCGAAACCGCTCCCGGAGCTCCAGCTCGATCTGTTGCGCGCGGCCGTCCCGCTGGTTCGGCCGGGTGGGACGCTCACGTATTCGGTCTGCACGATCCACGAGGCAGAGAACGAGGCGGTCGTCGACGAGCTTGGACTCCCTTTCGACGATCTGGGCGCGGCCTGGCCCGACTTCCGCCACCCGCGGCGCCCAGAGTTCCTGCTGACGCTGCCGCACCGCCACCGCACGTCCGGGTTCTTCGTCGCCCGCCTCCGAACGTAGGATCGACCCATGGCCTGGCGTGAGTGGGTGCAGGAGTTCGAGATCGAGCCCTCGATCTACGCGGCGAATTTCGCCGCGCTCGGAGCAGACCTGGAGCGAGCTCTCGACGCGGGCGCCCGCATCCTCCACTTCGACGTCGGCGACGGTCATTTCGTCGAGCCGATCACGATCGGACCCATCGTCCTCGAGTCGATCGCCCCCCTCGTGCACGCGCACGGTGCCGTGCTCGACTGCCACCTGATGGTGGACAACCCCGAGCACCATTTCGCGCAGATCGCGAAGGCCGGTGGAGACAGCGTTACGTTCCACCACGAGGTGGTCGCCGATGTGGCCGCGACGGCGGCGAAAGCCCGGGAGCTCGGCCTCGGGGCCGGGCTAGCGTTCAACCCAGAGTCAGAGGTCGCGGACGTCGTGGCCCGCGTCGAAGACGTCGACCTCGTCCTCTGCATGAGCATTCACCCCGGCTACTCGGGCCAGGCGTTCATGCCCGAGGCGCTCGAGCGGATCCAGGAGCTTCGGGCGGCGCTCGCGGACGATGTCTTCGTTCAGGTCGACGGCGGCATCAAGGCAGACAACGTCGGGGCAGTGCGTGAAGCGGGCGCCGAGCTTCTGGTCGCTGGAAGCGCGGTCTTCGACGGCGCCGACCCGGGCGCGGCCTATCGTCGCCTGGTCGACGCAACAGCGTGAAGAACCCACTGGAGAGGGCGCTCGAGCTGGCCGAGCGAGGCCGCGGCACGACCCGTCCGAATCCGATGGTCGGGGCCGTCGTCGTGCGCGACGGCGAGGTGGTCGCGGAAGGCTGGCACGAGCGGCCCGGCGAGCCGCACGCGGAGGTACTGGCGCTGGAGGCGGCCGGGGAGCGTGCCCGCGGCGCGACGCTCTACGTGACGCTCGAACCCTGTGCGCACCAGGGACGGACCCCGCCCTGCGCCGATGCGGTCGTCGCCGCGGGCATCTCGCGTGTCGTGGCTGCAATAGGTGATCCGGATCCCCGGACGAACGGGCAGGGCTTCGAGCGGCTTCGGGCGGCTGGAGTGGAGGTGGAGCTCACAGAGGGCGACCTTGCCAGGCAGGCGCGCCGCCAGAACGAGGCCTTCCTGACCTGGGCCGCCAAGGGACGCCCTTTCGTCACCTACAAGGCGGCAATGACCCTCGACGGGAGGCTGGCGGCGGCGGGAGGCGACGCACGCTGGGTGTCCGGTGAGGAGAGCCGCCGCCGCGTCCACGAGCTGCGTGCGGCCTCCGACGCGGTTGCGGTCGGGATGGGTACGGCGCGCGCCGACGAGCCTCGCCTCGACGCGCGCGACGTCGACGCGGTCCGCCAGCCTCGCAGGCTGGTCTTCGGGCAGGGGCCGTTGCCGGACGGGTCGGACCTCGAACTGGTCGCCGGCCCGCTCGACGAGGAGCTGGCCCGCCTGGCGGGGGAGGAGGTCCAGTCCCTGCTCCTCGAGGGAGGTCCGACGCTCGCCGGGGCCTTCCTGCGGGCCGGGCTGATCGACAAGCTCCTCCTCTTCGTCGCTCCGAAGCTCGTCGGTGGAGACGATGCGCCGCCGCTCTTCGCCGGCCCCGGCGCCCGTTCCCTGGCGGAGGCGGTCCCGGTCGGAGAGGTCGAGGTGGAGCAGGTCGGGGACGATCTTCTGCTGACCGCGTACGTCAACGAGCCCTGAGCCGGGCCGTAAGCTCTGTCCATGTTGGTCTGTGCCGCCTGCGGTCAGGAGAACCCGGAGGGTTTTAGCTTTTGCGGTTCGTGCGGCAAGCCCTTGACGGACGAGGCCAGGGGCCCGCGCGAGGAGCGCAAGGTGGTCACCGTGCTCTTTGCCGACCTCGTCGGGTTCACCGGCCGAGCCGAGCAGCTGGACCCCGAAGATGTCCGAGCGATGCTCTCGCCGTACTACGCCCGGCTCCGCAGCGAACTCGAGCGGCGTGGTGGGACGGTCGAGAAGTTCATCGGCGACGCGGTCATGGCCGTGTTCGGCGCGCCGGTGGCGCACGAGGACGACCCCGAGCGGGCGGTTCGAGCTGCGCTTGCGATCCGGGACGCGATCCGGGATGAGGATGCCGAGCTTCAGGTTCGGATTGCCGCCAACACGGGCGAGGCACTCGTCTCCCTTGACGCGAGGCCGAGCGCCGGGGAGGGCATGGCAGCCGGAGACGTCGTCAACACGACGGCCAGGCTGCAGTCGGCTGCCCCCGTGAACGGCATTCTCGTCGGCGAAAGCACGTACCGCGCCACCCGCCACGCGATCGAATACCGGGAGGCGGCACCGGTCGAGGCGAAGGGCAAAGTCGACCCGCTCCAGGTGTGGGAAGCCGTCCAGGCCTACTCCCGAATCGCTGTGGAGACGTTGGAGACGGGAGCGCCGCTGATCGGCCGCCGCCGCGAGCTCGACGTGCTCACGGGCGCCCTCGAGCGCGCGCGGCAGGAGCGCACCCCCCAGCTCGTCACGCTCGTCGGCGTACCGGGGATTGGAAAGAGCCGGCTCGTCTACGAGCTCTTCAAGGCGATCGAGTCGGAACCTGACCTCGTCTTCTGGCGCCAGGGGCGTGCCCTTCCATACGGCGAAGGCGTCACGTACTGGGCACTCGCCGAGATGGTCAAGGCGCACGCCGGGGTGCTCGAGACGGACTCGCTCGCCGACGTGGGGCAGAAGCTGACGCAGGCGGTCTCCGTCGTCCTCGGGGATTCGGCTGAGACGGAATGGGTCGAGCTTCACCTCCGGCTGCTTGTAGGGCTCACGACAAGCTCGGACATGTCAGGCGACCGCCGTGCCGAGAGCTTTGCTGCCTGGCGGCGCTTCTTCGAAGCCCTCGCCGAGCAGAACCCGCTCGTCCTGATCTTCGACGACCTCCACTGGGCGGACGACAACCTGCTCGACTTCGTCGATCACCTGGTCGACTGGGCCAGCAGCGTCCCGATTCTCGTCGTTTGCGCCGCACGTCCGGAGCTGCTCGACCGGCGTCCGGCCTGGGGTGGCGGGAAGCTCAATGCCGCCACAGTCTCGGTGACGCCGCTCAGCGACGAAGAGACGGCGGAGCTCATCGGCGCGCTGCTCGAGCGGATCCTGCTTCCGGCCGAGATCCAGGCGTCCCTACTTGCGCACGCGGGCGGCAACCCTCTCTACGCGGAACAGTTCGTCCGCATGCATCTCGAGCGCGCGGGCGACGCGCCCGCGTTGCCCGAGACCGTGCAAGGCATCATCGCCGCGAGGCTTGACATCCTTCCCGCAGCGGAGAAGGCGCTTCTCCAGGACGCCGCAGTCATGGGAAAAGTCTTCTGGCTCGGCGCTGCTGCCTCAATCGGCGAGCTCGGTACGGATGCCGTCGAGAGGCTCCTGCATGCGCTCGAGCGCAAGGACTTCATCCGCAGAGAACGGCGCTCCTCCGTCGCGGGCGAGACCGAGTACTCATTCCGGCACGTTCTGGTGCAGGACGTTGCGTACGCTCAAATTCCGCGGGCTGCGCGTGCGGAGAAGCACTGCCTTGCCGCCGGCTGGATCGATTCGCTCTCGGACGACCGGGCGGACGATCGGGCGGAGATGCTGGCGCACCACTACCTCGCGGCGCTCGAGTTCGCCCGCGCAGCCGGTAGCGAGACCGCCGACCTCCGGGAGCGGGCCCGCCTTGCCCTGCGCGTCGCTGCCGAACGCGCCGTGGCGCTGAGCGCATTCGCTGCGGCAGCTCACTTCTTCGAGAGCGCTCTCGAGCTCTGGCCGGCCGACGATCTCGAGCGACCAAAGCTCCTGCTTCGGTGTGGCGAAGCTCTTGCAGAAATAGGGCGCGGCGAGGCTATCGGCGTCCTCGAAGAGGCCGGAGAGGCGTCGCTTGGCGCCGGGATGGTCGAAGAGGCAGCCGAAGCATTAGCTCTGCTCGGTCAACTCCGCGTCGACCTGGGGTTGCCCAACGAGCCTTTCGACGAAGTGGATCGAGCCGTCGCTCTCGTCCAGGATCGGGGAGCTTCGGAGGCCAAGGCGCGCGTGTATGCACACGCCGCGCGGCGAAACGCAATCGGCGGTCGTCACGTGGAGGCCATCAGGTTGAGCGACGTGGCGCTCGGCCTGGCCGAGGCGCTCGAGCTCCCGGACACCCGGGGGTTCAGCCTGAACACGCGCGGGATGGTCCGGGTCACCGGCGGCGACCTGGGCGGGATCGAGGATCTCGAAGCGAGCATCGCGATCGCGGGCGAGCGCCGGACGTCCGACCTGGCGCGTGGGTACGGCAACCTTGCGTCGATACAGGTCGATCTAGGAGAGCTCGGGCGGGCGCGCGAGCTTCATCAGCGCGGGCTCGAGGCCGCCTCCCGAATGGGGCAGGAGAACGACGTCCGCTGGCTCGATAGCGAGCTCTCCGTCGACCGATATCTCGTGGGCGAATGGAGCGAAGCGCTTCTCGGCTTCGATCGGCGGATCACGGAATCCGCGACCTCCCCGTTCTTCATGGAAGCGCCATGCCGGCAGTTCCGGGCACTGATCAGGCTCGCACGGGGCAATTTCGCCGGGGCACTCGAGGATTCCGAACGAGGACTCGCGCTGGCCGAGTCCGGCGGCGGCGACCCGCAGATGCTTCTCCCGGCTCTTGCCACGGCCGCCCTTTGCGGACTGGAGATGGGTGATGAGGATCGAGCTGCAAGCCTCGCAGACCGGCTAGCTGACATGAGAAGCAGTGACCTGCTTGCACATTGGTGGTTCCTCGAGTTCGCCTTCGTGCTGGTGGGCCTCGGCCGCTCTGCAGAGGTCGGCCTGGCGCGGGCTGGATTCCCGACGCCGACCCGCTGGCTCGACGTCGCAACGTCGTTTGCGGCCGGGGACATGTCAGCGGCTGCAGAGACGCTCTCCGCCATGGGCGCCCGGCCGTTCGAGGCATACGTTCGTCTGCGAGCCGCCGAGGAGCTCGCGGCCGGCGGTCGCCGGTCGGAGGCGCAGGGAGAGCTTCGGAGAGCGCTCGAGTTCTGGCAGGGCGTGGGGGCGAGCACGTATGTGCGCCGAGGCGAGGCGCTGCTTCCCGCCTCCGCGTAGCTCCGCGCCGGGTCCGACCTTTATCGTGGCGCCTGTGTTCACAGGAATCATTCGTGAGCTCGGGCGGGTCGAGAGCCTGAACGGGGAGTCAGCGGGGATCCGGCTTCGCATCGTTGCGCCGGTGACGGCCAGCTCGACCGCTGTCGGCGACTCGGTCGCCGTCAACGGCGTGTGCCTGACGGCCGTCGAGGTCGAAGGAGGCATCCTGGCCTTCGACGCAGTGCCCGAGACGCTGCGTCGGACCTCGCTCTCGCGTCTGGCCGACGGTGGCTCGGTGAACGTCGAGCCCGCGTTACGTGCCGGCGAGCCTCTGGGAGGCCACCTCGTCCAGGGCCACGTCGACGGTGTCGGACGAGTGCTCCGACTCAAGCCGGAGGGGGAGGGCGCCAGGCTGGCAGTCGAGGCGCCGCAAGAGCTTCTGCGCTACGTGGTCGAAAAGGGATCGATCACCGTCGAGGGCGTCAGCCTCACCATCGCAGCGCTCGCGCCGGCCGGCTTCGAGATCGCGATTGTCCCACACACGCTCAACGCGACAACAATGGGCTCGCTCGCCGCCGGCGACGAGGTGAACCTGGAGGTTGACGTCCTCGCGAAGTACATCGAGCGGCTCCTGGGGGCCCGAGATGCGACTTGAGCCGCTCTACCGGGTCAGGTTCAGGTCCGCCGAGGCCTGGTTCGTCGAGCTGGAGCGGGAGCGGCGAACGGAAAGCCAGCACTTCTTCATCGCCGAGGGGCGCTGCGAAGGCACGATCTCTGGCCGCTTCCGGGGCGCGAACCCCCCACACCGCCGCACCGACCTCACCTACCTCCCGGAGTTCCAGGGGGTGATCGAGACGGACGACGGCGCGAAGGTGATGTTCGACTACCGAGGCTACGGGCGCGCCTACCCGGAGGAGCGCCGTCCCGTCGTGGGCACCGGCGTGCACGTCTCCGGTGACGAGCCCTATAGCCGTCTGAACGACGTTGTCTGTGTGATCTGTGGCGAGGCTCGGCCGCTTCCAGAAGGGGCAGGTTTTTCGATCGTGCTCGACGTCCAGGAGCCTGTCTGGGAGCCACCCGGCGACTAGGCGACTCCTGCGGGATACGATTTCCAGATGGCACAGCATGCGCCCGAGCTCGAGACCGCTTCCCCCTTCGCCACGATCGAAGAGGCGATTGACGACATCCGCGCCGGCAAGTTCGTAGTCGTCGTGGATGCCCCCGACCGGGAGAACGAGGGCGACCTCACGCTGGCGGCCGAGCACATCACTCCGGCCGCGATCAACTTCATGGCCACGCACGGGCGTGGCCTCATCTGTCTCTGCCTGACCGAGGAGCGCTGCGATGAGCTAGGCCTCCGGCCGATGACGTACAACAACGAGACGCCGTTCGAGACGGCTTTCACCGTCGCGATCGAGGCCCGCGAGGGCGTCACCACCGGGATCTCGGCCGCGGACCGCGCACACACGATTCAGGTCGCCATCGACCCGTCGAAGGGCCCTGACGACCTCGTCCAGCCAGGCCATATCTTCCCGCTCCGTGCCCGTCCGGGCGGCGTCCTCCAGCGCACCGGCCAGACCGAGGCATCCGTCGACCTCGCACGCCTGGCCGGCTTGAACCCGGCCGGGGTCGTCTGCGAGATCGCGAACGAGGACGGCTCGATGGCCCGGGTCCCAGATCTCGTCCCCTATTGCGAGCAGCACGGACTCAAGATGATCACGGTCTCCGACCTGGTCGAGTACCGCCGGCGGCACGAGAAGCTGGTCGAGCGGATGACCAGCGTACGCCTCCCGACCGCGTACGGCGAGTTCACCGCCGTCGCCTTCCGCGAGACGCTGACCGGGAAGCACCACGTCGCGCTCGTGAAAGGGGAGGTCGAGGGCCGCGAGAACGTGCTCGTTCGCGTCCATTCGGAGTGTCTGACCGGCGACGTGTTTCACTCGCTTCGCTGCGACTGTGGCGAGCAGCTCGAGCAGGCCCTGGCGCGAATCGGAGACGAGGAGACGGGGGTTCTCCTCTATATGGCGCAGGAGGGTAGGGGGATCGGCCTGCTGAACAAGCTGAAGGCGTACGAGCTCCAGGAGAACGGGCTCGACACCGTCGAGGCGAACCTCGAGCTCGGCTTCCCCGCAGACGGGCGCGAGTACGGGATCGGCTCGCAGATCCTCCACGACCTCGGGCTGACGACGATCCGAATCCTTACGAACAATCCGAAGAAGATCACGGGGATCGAGGCCTTTGGCCTCAAGGTGGTCGAGCAGGTGCCGATCGAGGTGGCTCCGAACGCCGAGAACCGCGGCTACCTCGAGGCCAAGCGTTCCAAGCTCGGGCATCGGCTGCACCATCAGGACCTGCGGTACGAGGAACCTCCGGAGAAATGACGGAGCCGATCGACCACGCGCTCCGAATCGAGCCGGAGACTTCGGAGCCTCCGGTGGCCGAGGCCGCCACCCCCGAGCACGCAGGAGGTGGGCTCACGATCCCGGCCGGAGTCGTGGTGCTCGAGGGGACGGCGAACGGAGACAGGCGGTCGGTCGCGATCGCGGTCAGCCGCTTCAACGGCGAGATCACGTCGAAGCTCCTGGACGGAGCGCTGGAGGCGCTCGAGGAGGCCGGGGTCAGCCGTGATGCGATCGAAGTGATGCCGGTTCCCGGCGCGTTCGAGCTCCCGCTCGCCGCCATGGCGCTGGCGCGAACCCGGCGCTACGCTTGCGTGCTCGCGCTCGGCTGTGTGATCCGCGGCGACACGCCGCACTTCGAGTTCGTCGCCGCCGAGGCGGCCAGTGGGCTCCAGCTTGCGGGCCTCGAGACAGGTATTCCCGTCTCCTTCGGCGTCCTGACCTGCGACACCCGCAAGCAGGCCGAAGACCGTGCGGGAGGGCCACACGGGAACAAGGGCACTGACGCCGCGCTCGCCGGCCTCGAGATGGCCGACGTCTTCACGCAGCTCCGGAACGCCGTCGTCTAGTAGCTATACTCGGCCGCCGATGTCCAAGGTCTGCGCAGTGTGTGGAAAGGGCCCGTCGTTCGGCCATAACCGCAGCCATTCGATGGTTGCGACGAACCGACGCTTCAATCCGAACCTTCAGCGCGTGCGCATTCTCGTGAACGGGGTCGCGCGCCGGAGCTACGTCTGCACGCGGTGCCTGAAGGCCGGCAAGGTCCAGAAGGCGCTCTAACCTTCGCGCGGGAGCTCGTCGGCGCAGCTTTGGCTTCCCTCGAGGCCAGCCGGGAGCGGATCGACAATCTGAACGTCTTTCCCGTGCCGGACGGCGACACGGGGACGAACATGACGTTGACCGTGAGAGCGGTTCGGGACGTGCTTGCTACTTCCGAGGCGACGGATAGCGAGGACGTGGCCCGAGAGGCGATCCGCGGCTGTCTCATGGGCGCTCGAGGCAACTCAGGCGTCATCCTCTCCCAGATCTTCCGCGGAGCTTCAGAGGCGCTGGCGCGTGGGGAGGCTCTGGCGGTCGCATTCCGCGGGGCCGCAGACGCCGGCTACGCGTCGGTGCGCCAGCCGCAGGAGGGAACGATCCTGACCGTGGCTCGTGCGCTTGCCGACCAGGCGGAGCAGACGCGCGACGAGGGGCTCGATACGGGAGAGGCGCTCGCCAGGATCGTCGAGGCCGGCGAGGAAGCGCTCGCGAAGACGCCCGAGCAGCTTCCGATCCTCCGGCAAGCTGGTGTGGTCGACGCGGGAGGCGCGGGCCTCCTGGAGCTCGTCCGAGGGATCGCCCTCCAGGTCCGGGGCGAGGGGCTCCCCGAGCCAGCGGCGGCCCCGGAGCGCTTACCTCTCGAGTCAGTGCACCTCGAGCCCTCTGCGTTCCAGTACTGCACGAGCTTCTTCCTCGAGGGGGATGGAGCCGATCCGGACCGGCTCGAGCGCGAGCTCCAGTCGTACGGCGACTCGCTGCTCGTGGTCGGTTCCCCTGGAGCCGTCAAGGTGCATCTCCACACGAACGACCCCGGGCAGGTCCTCTCACTGGCAACGGGAATCGGCGTGGTCGACGAGGTCGACATCAAGAACATGCACGCTCAGATTGCCGACCGTACCGAGCGGATCCTGTCCGTACCGGCAAAGTCCGACGTCGTCGCCGTCGTCGCGGGGCGCGGCAACGAGCGGCTCTTCCGCAGCCTCGGTGCCGCGGGAATCGTCGAGGGGGGACAGTCGATGAACCCGGCGGCGTCCGCCATCCTCGAGGCCGCTGCCGGGGTCGAAGCGCCCGAGGCGATTGTCCTGCCGAACAACCCCAATGTCCTGCTGACCGCCAGGCAGGCAGCGGCGCTGTCGAGCTTGCCCATGGTCGTCGTGCCGACCGAGTCTCCCCAGGCCGGCCTGGCGGCGATGGTCGCGTACGACCCCTCCCGCTCCGCAGCCGAGAACGCGGAGGCGATGGAGGACGCGGCGAAGAGCGCGCGGACGGGAAGTGTCACCCGGGCTTCGCGCTCGACCAAGCTCGGGGACCTGGATGTCGAGGAGGGCTCGTTCCTCGGGCTCGTGGAAGGGGAGCCGGTGGCGAGTGGCCCGGTGCTCGACACGGTCGCCCGCGAGGTCGTCGAGCGATTGTTGGGGGATGGTTCGGATGTCCTCACGGTGCTCGTCGGGGACGGAGCGGAATGCCCCGACGGCCTCCGCGAGGAGCTCGAGGCGGCGCACCCCGAGCTCGAGATCGAGGTGCACGACGGCGGCCAGCCGCACTATCCGCTTCTGTTCTCCGCCGAATAGCCCGATACTGAAGCCGTGGCAGACAGCATCATCGAGGTGGTCCTCGCGGAGGACAACGACGTGTTCAGGGAGACGCTCGAGCTCCTGCTCGACGTGACGCCGGACATGCGTGTGGTCGCGTCCGTCGCCGACGGTCGCTCGGCGCTCGAGGTTTCTGCCGCCCTAGTCCCGGACGTCGTGCTGATGGACTATCGCCTGCCGCAGCTCGACGGCGTCGAGGCGACTGCGGCGATCCGGAAGGCGTGTCCGAGCGCGGCCGTCGTCGTTCTGACCGCATCGGTCGAGCCTGAGGAGTACGACGCGCTGCTCGAGGCGGGGGCCGTGGCCTGCGTGACCAAGGATCGAGAGCTGGAGGAGATCGTCGGCGCGATCCGAGACGCCGCGGGGCACGGTGCGCCTCTCCGCTGAGACGACGGCCGTCGTCCTCGATTCGACGGCCGACCTGCCGGATCCAGCCGCAAGGCATCCGAACTGGCGCCTCGTTCCGCTCTACGTTCGCTTTGGCGACGAGACCCTCCGCGACCACGTCGACCTGACTGCGGCGGGGTTCTATGACCGGCTGCGCGCCACGAGCGTCCAGCCCGCCACGTCCCAGCCGACTCCGGGGGATTTCCAGGAGGCCTTCGAAGCGCTGGGGGACTTCGAGCACATCGTTTGCATCACCGTCTCGGGGAAGCTCTCGGGCACCTTCGAGTCAGCACGGCTCGCAGCAGAGGCGATCGGAGGCGGCAAAGTCCTGCTCGTCGACTCGGCGAGCGCCTCGGCGGGGATCGTGATCCTCGCGGAGGCGATCCAGCGCCGGCTCTCGCCGGGGACCAGCGACGACGAGATCGAGTCCATCGCCGAGCGCTTCCGCCATGAGGCCGATCTGCGGTTCACAGTCGACACGCTCGACTATCTGGTCCGAGGCGGCCGCATCGGAAAGGCAGCCGGCCTCGTGGGCCAGCTCCTGAACGTGAAGCCGATCCTCACGATCCGGGAGGGAGAGGTCGAGCCCGTGAAGCGAGTCCGCGGGCGTGCGAAGGCGTTCGCAGAGTTCGAGCAGGCGCTGGTCTCGGGCAGCGAGGACGATCCTGCCTGGCACCTGGCCGTCGCACACGCCGATGCGCAGGCCGACGCCGACCGCATCGTCGCCATGATCGAGCGTGTACGACCGAACGCCACCCTCGACCTGGTGACCACGCTCGGCCCGGTCGTGGGGACGCACGGTGGCCCTGGTACGCTCGGGCTCTTCTGGTTCAGGGACCCCACGTAGCCCACTGGGACGAGGTCGAGAGCGAGCTCCAGGAAATGGGCCCCTCTCGGGCCGCTGGAGTGACCTGGGCGAGGCGACCGGTAGCGAGGACGTCGGCGTCTGCCGCATCCAGGTGACGCCGGGCAAGCGGTCGACGCCGCTCCACCTCGAGTTGGCGGAGGAGGAAATCTTCTTCGTGCTGGGCGGCTCCGGGCTCTCGTGGCAATGGGAGGGAGAGGGATCGCTCGTCTATGAGGTTGGGGAGGGCGACTGCCTTGTCCATCTGGCGGGCGAGGCGGCGCACACGCTGGTGGCCGGGCCGCACGGGCTCGACGTGCTCGCGTTTGGCATGCGCGTGGCTGCGACCGGGACTTGGCTCCCGCGGGCCGGCGTTGTCCGGGTACCTCCCACATGGGTGGAAACTCCGGGAGGCAAGCATCCCTGGGAGCGGGAGGCGGCGGCAGGAGACGAGGAGCTCCCAGATCCCATGCCGCGCCCGGCGAGCATCGTGAACGTCCGTGAGACCGAGGCAAGGGAGATCGCGCACGGGGAGTCCGTCTTCGTCGAGCGGGAGCTCGCATCGGTCGCGCGGCGCACCGGGCTGAACCATCACTCGATCAGGCCCCACAAGTGGAACTGGCCCTTCCATACGCACTCCACCGAGGAGGAGATCTTCGTCGTGCTCGAGGGTGAGGGAGTCTGCCGCCTCGGTGAGGAGACGATCCCCGTGCACCGCGGTTCCGTCGTTGCACGACCGGCCGGAACGGGCGTCTCCCACGCGTTCCAGGCCGGCGCAGACCGGCTCGAACTGCTGGCCTACGGCACCCGGGACGGGCGCGATATTGCCTGGTATCCAGACTCGCAGAAGGTCAACTTTCGCGCGTTCGGGTTCACCGCACGCGTTGAGCCGGTCGGCTACTGGGACTAGTGCACGTCGCGAAGCCAGGGGCGGCGGAGCGCCACGAGGAAGAGGAGCGCCGAGAGGATGGCGCCGCCGCCGATCAGCTCGGCCGGCCCGGCGAAGCCGGAAGCTCCGGCTGAAAGCGCCAGCCCGACCGGCATGAGGCCGTAGCTTCCGAAGTAATCGAGGCTGACCACGCGGGAGAGGAGCCGGTCGGGCACGAGCTCCATCATCATCGTCTCCCACAGCGCCACTCCGAAGCCGATCAGGAACCCGCGGACGATGCTCAGCCCGGCCGCGGCCGCGAACCACGGGACGAAAGCCACCCCGGCCAGGCACAGGCTGTTCACGACCCAGATCCAGTAGGAGAGCACGCCCCGCCGGCCGCGCGGCTGCAGCTGGCCGAACGAGAGCGTCCCCAGGACTGTGCCGAGCCCGAGCATCGAGGTCAGGAACCCGAAAGCGCCCACACCGCGGCCGAAATGGTCGCGGACAAGCTCGGGGAGGAGAACCTGCTGCGGGGCGAGCTGGAGCATGAGCACGAGTGCGAAGAGGGTGATCGTGACCCACAGCCAGGGCACCCCCGCTACGTAGCGGACGCCCGCGCCGATCTCCCGCAGCGTTCCTTCGCTGGCAGCGGTGTCGATGACGCGGGGCCGGGCGAGCGACAGAAGTGCGGCCGAGAGGATGAACGTGCTCGCGTCGACGGCGAAGACCGTTGCCGAGCCCGTGGCGTGGTAGAGCCCGGCTGCGAGAGCAGGGCCGATCAGGAGGCTCGTCCAGCGGGAGACGCCGATGAGGCTGTTTGCCGATGAGATACGGCTCGGGTCGACGACGAGCGGCACCATGCCTCCGAAGGCGGGGTAGAAGAGGCCGTCACCGAGGCCGACAAGCGTGGCGAGGACGACGAGCAACTCGAAGCTCAGGTGTCCCGTCGCGTCCGCGCCGGCCAGGACGGCGACCGCCCCGAAGCGCCAGAAGTCCGAGGCGATCATGAGCGCCTTCCGGGACAGCCGGTCGCCCAGGGCGCCGCCGATGAGAAGCGTCGTCAGCAGCCCGACCGCGTTACAGAGGAGGACGACGCCGAGCCGGCCTGAGCCTGCGATCGTGAACGTCTTCCAGCCGAGGGCGGTCAGGAAGGCGCCGTCGCCGATCAGGGAGACGGTCTGGCCGGTCCAGAGGAGCCGGAAATCCCTGTGGCGGAGCGCCTCGAGCGCCCGGAGCCCTCTGAGATCGCGTCCGTTCGGAACGCCGGCCATTGAGGGCCACGCTAGACGCTCGGCGCCATCCGAGGACGGGCCTATACTCGGTTCGTCCTGGCCCTTGAGACAAGCACGCGCCCTGTGCTGGCCAGCTTTGCTGGCGTGGACCAACACGTGCCAAACTCGGGGAGAAGGGTGGACTCCGAGGCCTCCGTCGAGTCGCTTCGAGGCGTAGGACCGAAGGTCGCTGAGCAGCTCGCGCGCATGGGGCTCCGGACGATTCGCGACCTCGTGGAGCACATCCCGCGGGACTATCTCGACTGGCGTGAGGCAGAAGGGTTCGGGCAGCTCCTGGCCGGACAGGAGGCCACGGTCGCCTGCACGGTGGAGCGCGTCTCGGTCAGGCCTACGCGCCGCAGGAACCTCAAGATCGTCCAGGCGTCGGTCGTCGACGCCTCGGGTACGAGGGTCAGCGCGCTCTGGTTCAACCAGGCTTGGCTGGCCGAGCGTCTTGCGACGGGCACCAGGCTCCTCCTCCACGGGCATCTCGAGACCGGCTCAGGGGCGGCGACCTTCCGCGTCGCCAGGCACGAAATCGCGTCCGAGAGCGCGGGGCTTCACACGGTCGGCCTTGTGCCGGTGTACCCCGCAAGCGAGAACGTCTCGACGTTCAAGCTCAGAGAGCTGACCGAGCAGGCACTCAGGCTCGCACGCTGGTTCCCGGACCCGCTGCCCGCGCGAGTGCGGGCTGCGGAGGCAGCGCCCCTGCGGGCGGACGCGATCGGGGCGGCGCATCGCCCGCGCACGGCGGGCGAGGCAGAGGCGGCCCGGTCAAGGCTGGCCTTCGACGAGCTCCTCTTGCTCCAGATCGGCCTTCTGAGGAGGCGACGAGCTCTCGAGGAGGGCGCCGTCGCGCCCGGCCTCGGCACCGACGGAGACCTCATCGCCCGCTACTACGCGGTCTTGCCGTTCGAGCTGACGCCCGAGCAGCAGTCGGCAATCGCGGAGATCGGACACGACCTCGGAGATGTGAAGCCCATGCAGCGGCTCCTCCAGGGGGACGTCGGCTCGGGCAAGACCGTGGTGGCTCTCTACGCGCTTTTGCGTGCGGTCGAGCGGGGCCATCAGGGAGCGCTCATGGCGCCGACCGAGACCCTCGCCGAGCAGCATTTCCTGACCCTCGAGGGCATCTGCGCCGAGCTCGGGGTGCCGGTCGTGCTGCTCACGAGCTCGCTGCCTGCCAGGGAACATGCGGCCGCCCGCGCCGCGCTCGCGTCGGGTGAAGCCGCGATCGCCGTCGGGACGCACGCGCTGATCCAGGAGCAGGTCGCGTTCCGGTCCCTCGCGGTGGCGGTCGTCGACGAGCAGCACCGGTTCGGGGTGGAGCAGCGCCGGGCCCTCGGCTCGCAGTCCCCGCACGTCCTCCACATGACCGCCACACCCATCCCTCGGACGCTCGCACAGACCGTCTACGGCGACCTCGACGTGACCGAGATCGCTCGGCCGCCCAGGTCGCGCAGGCCTGTCGTCACCTCATGGGTGACAGAGGAACGGAGCGCCGAGGCCTATACCCGGCTCCAGCGCCATCTCACAGAAGGCCGGCAAGCCTACGTCGTCTGCCCGCTCGTGAGCGAGTCCGAGGCGGTCGAGGCGCGCGCCGCCGAACAGGAGGCTGAGCGCCTCAAGCGCGCCGAGCTCCGGAAGTTTCGGGTGGGCTGCCTGCACGGGAGGCTCCATCCGTCCGAGCGGCGCGCCGTCATGGATGCGTTCAAGCGCGGTGAGCTCGACGTCCTTGTCGCGACGACTGTGATCGAGGTTGGAGTGGACGTCCCGAACGCGACCATCATGATCGTCCAGGAAGCCGATCGGTTCGGCCTCGCGCAGCTCCATCAGCTCAGAGGCCGCGTCGGGCGGGGGGCCGAGCAGTCGTATTGCCTGCTCGTCTCGGGCGCCCGAGACGAGCTCTCCGAGACTGCTCGGAGGCGTCTCGAAGCGCTCGTCGAGACCTCCGACGGATTCCGCCTCGCCGAGGTCGACCTCGAGCTGCGGGGAGAAGGCCAGCTGCTCGGGACGAGGCAGTCGGGCCTTCCCGATCTTCGCTTCGCAAGCCTGACGCGGGATCGCGGGCTTCTCCTTCGCGCCCGCCGGTGGGCCGCCGAGCTCGTCGACGAGGACGGGCCGCTGGCGGACGAGGTCGACCGGCTCTTCGGCGATGCGGATCATCGCGGGTTCGCGTAAGGGCACCCGAATCTTCGCTCCGGGCGGCCGCGAGACCCGCCCGACCGGCGACCGGGTCCGCGAAGCAGCCTTCAACCTGATCGGCCCCGTCGACGGCATGCAGGTCATCGACCTGTTCGCCGGCTCGGGTGCGATGGGTCTCGAGGCACTTTCGCGCGGTGCGGCGCACGCGACCTTCGTCGAGAGCGATCGTGTGGCGGCCCAGGCGATTCTTCGGAACCTCGAGAAGCTCGACTTCGCCGACGCCACCGTCTTACGGCTGGACGTGGGTCGCAAGCTCGCCGCGGACGCGACGGCCGGGAGGCGGTACGATCTCGTGCTGATCGACCCGCCTTACCGCATGCTGACAGGGTTTCTCCCCGTGCTCGAAGCACATCTCCCAGCCGTTGTTGCGCCCGAGGGCCTGGTCGTCGTCGAGTCCGATGCGCGCGAAGAGCCTGACCTTCCCCTCCCGAAGCGGACGAGCCGCCGCTACGGCTCCGCGCGGGTGACGGTCTTCGAGGCGCTCACGTGAGCAACCTGAGCCCGGTCACCGCGATCTGCCCCGGGGCGTACGACCCGGTCACGAACGGGCACCTGGACATCATCACGCGCGCTGCGACGATTTTCGAGCGAGTCGTGGTTGGCGTCGTCCGCGATCCGCAGCACAAGCGGACGATGTTCTCGGTCGAGGAGCGCGTGGAGTTCCTCCAGGCAGCACTGGCGGAAACCGAGAATGTCGAGGTCGAGGTCTTCTCCGAGCTCGTGGTCGAATTTGCGCGGCGCTGGAAGGCCCGGACGATGGTGAAGGGGCTGCGCGCCATCTCGGATTTTGAGTGGGAATTCCAGATGCACCACTTGAACAGGAAGCTTGCGCCGGAGGTCGAAACGATGTACCTCATGTCGAGTCCGCAATACAGCTTCCTTTCCTCGAGCGGCGTCAAGGAGATCGCGTCGTTCGGAGCCGCCGTCGAGGATCTGGTCCCGGCCCAGGTGGCACGCCGGTTCGAGGAGATGTTCCCACGCGCCAAACCCGGCGCGCCCGTGAGTCCTCGCGAGTAGACTGAGGCGGAATGGACGTTCTCGTACTGATCGACAAGCTCGACGACCTCGTGCACAACGCGAAGGCCGTTCCCCTGACCGACCAGGTCCGGATCGACCGCGAGGAGATCTACGACATCCTCGATCAGATGAGGGCGACGATCCCCGAGGAGATCAAGCAGGCGCGTTGGATCGTCAAGGAACGTCAGGAGATGCTGGCCGAGGCGAAGCGGGAAAGCGACCGCATCCTCGGCGAGGCCCGTGAGCAGGCAGTGCGTGAGGCGTCGCAGACGGAGATCGTGAAGCTCGCCGAGCGCCAGGCCCAGGACATCGTCGAAGAGGCAAGGCGCCAGGCGCGCGAAACGCGGCTCGAGATGGAGGACTGGGCGGATTCGATCCTGTCGACGCTCGAGGTCAATCTCGACAAGTTCCTCGGCGCCGTACGCCGCGGGCGCGAGCGCCTGCATGAGCGCTCCCAGGAATCGGTGATGGCCGGCATCACCGACGAAACGAACCTCTAGCCAGTCCGGGCTACCCGCGCTTTACTCGCGCCCGAGTCTTCCCCCGGGGGCCCCCTTGTTAGTCGTTCCCCCGCGTTGAGCGTAGCTCGCCCCGTCGCGCGAGTGTTGCTCGACATGTGTCGAGAGAGAGTCGCTTCCTGGACCGAATACTCCGCGTCCCGGCATTTCGGGGCCGCATCCTGGAGCGCTACTCTGGATTCGTGACCATCCTCGATCTCCGCACCGTCAAGATTCGCTCGGGCGAGCAGTTTCGCGACCTTCTCGAGGTCGAGCTCGAGCCGCTCCAGTTGGCCGGCCAGCGCTACATCCCCCTGCCAGAAACGCCGGCGGTGGACATCGCCGTCTCGCGGTTCACGTCCGGGCGGCTCTTCGAGCTCGCGTTCCGAGCCCGGCTTGTGGGTCCCTGCATGCGGTGTCTCGCGGATGCCGCTCTCGAGCTGCCGGTGCAGGCCCGCGAATACCACGCCACGAATCCTGGGGACTCCGACGAGCTCAGGACGCCGTACATCGAGGATGACAAGCTCGATCTCTCCGCCTGGGCTCGCGACAGCCTCGTCCTTGACCTTCCCGACAAGATCCTCTGTCGCGTCGACTGCGCCGGGTTGTGCCCGGGGTGCGGTGCGGATCTGAATCATGAAGCCTGCACCTGCAGCCCGGAGGAGCCCGACACGCGCTGGGCGGCGCTCTCGGAACTACGAGACCGCCTGTAGCCAGAAGCCCCAGCCTCCCCAGCTATACTTCGCCGCCGCGATGGCCGTCCCCAAGCGAAAAACCTCCAAGTCCCGCCGCGACAAGCGGCGAGCGACGCACAAGCTCACGGCTCCCGCTCTCGTGGAGTGCCCGCAGTGCCACCAGCCCAAGCGCGCACACCGCGTCTGCCCGACCTGTGGCACGTATCGGGGCCGCGAGGTCGAGCCGCTCCGCCTTCCCGCGCCTTAGATGCTTTGGCGGCCATGCGGACGCCCCTCGGGGAAAGCCGCTCGGGGTAGATACCGCGTTCGTCGGTCGGGCCACTAGGTGCCTCCGGTTCGCATCGCTGTTGACGCGATGGGCGGCGACCGTGCTCCCGAGGAGATTGTCGCCGGCGCGCTCGAAGCCCGTTCCGAGGGAGTGGAACCGATCCTCTTCGGCCGCCCGGACGTCCTGACGCCCCTGGCCGGCGGGCTCGAGGTGGTCCGTGCTGAGCAGGTCGTCGCCATGGATGAGAAGCCTTCGGATGCGGCGCGCACGAAGCGTGACAGCTCCATGTTCGCCGCGTGCCGCGCGGTCGGAGCCGGGGAAGCAGACGCGGTCGTGTCTGCGGGGAATACGGGCGCGCTCCTCGCCGCCTGCCTGCTCGAGATCCGGCGGCTGCCCGCTGTGCGCCGCCCTGCTATCGCGGCACCCCTTCCGGCCGCGCGTGGGCCCGCCGTTCTCGTCGATGCAGGCGCCAACGCGGAGGCGCGGCCCGAGCACCTGCTCCAGTTCGCCCACATGGGCGCCACCTTTGCCGAGGAAGTCCTTAGCATCGCCGAGCCGAAGGTGGGAATCCTTTCGATTGGCGAGGAGCCGGACAAGGGCAACCGGCTTGTCAGGGAGGCGCACGCGCTCCTGCTTGCAAGCTCTTTACGCTTCGTAGGCAACGTCGAGTCCCGCGAGCTTCTGAACCAGCCGCCGGACGTCATCGTTTGCGACGGCTTCACCGGCAACATCGCCCTGAAGGCCCTGGAGGGGGCGATCAGGTCCACCTTCGACAGTCTCCGGGCGGACATCGTGTCGTCGACGCGCGGCAAGCTCGGTGCCCTCTTGATCCGGCCGGCCGCCCGGCGGCTGTGGCAGCGGCTCGATCCGGACACGTACGGTGGTGCCTACCTGCTCGGGCTGCGAGGCCTGGCCGTGGGCGCACACGGAAACTCGTCGAGGACAGCAGTCGCGAACGCGATCCGGCTCGCTGCACGCGGTGCCGAGGGCCGCGTGGTGGAGCGGGTCGCAACCCGCCTTGCCGAGGAGCCGACGCCCGTGACCCGCGTGTGAATCCTCGGGCCCCGGCGTGGTAGCATCCTGCGTCCGCTGAGCCCAAAGACCAAGAAAGGCAGGTAGGAGAACGGATGGCAGCGTCCCGCGAGGAGATCTACGAGCAGATCAAGGACGTCCTGGTCGAGCAGCTCGGCGCCGAGGAAAGCGAGATCACCGAAGAGGCCTCGTTTCAGGAGGATCTCGACGCTGATTCGCTCGACCTCGTCGAGCTGATCATGGAGCTCGAGGACCAGTTCGGGGTCAAGATTTCCGACGAGGACGCTCAGGGAATTCAGACCGTCGGCCAAGCCGTCGACTACATTGCTTCGCACCAGTAGGTTCCAAGGCTGACACCGAGCTCCTCGCGCTGATCGACGCGCTTCCGGAGGCGCGTCTCCGCCACGCCTTCACGCATACGTCGTGGGCCTCGGACCGTTCGGAGTCCTACGAGCGGCTCGAGTTTCTCGGAGACAGCGTCTTGGGCCTTGCAATCGCACGGGAGCTCTACGAGCGCTTTCCGGACTACCAGGAAGGGGACCTCGCAAAGATCCGGGCGCATGTCGTCTCGCGCCAGAGCTGCGCCGTGGTCGGCCTGCGCCTCGGATTTGGCGACCGGCTCCTGACGCACGGACGCGGTTCGATCCCCGACGACGAGCTCGAGAAGCTCGCGAAGAACCAGAACGTCGTCTCGGCGCTCGTCGAGGCGGCCTTCGGGGCGCTCTACCTCGAGCATGGCTTCGAGGCGATCCGCGGACCGATCCTCGACGCGTTCCGCGAGCGCATCGAGTATGCACTGACCACCTATGTCGACTACAAGACGGTGCTGCAGGAAGAGGCGGCTCGCCGAGGGTCGAGTGTCTCGTACTCGGTGATCGAGGTGGACGGCCCGCCGCACGAGCGCTCGTTCACGTGTGCGGCGGTCATCGACGGCGAACACGCCGGGGTGGGGAAGGGCGACTCCAAGAAGGCTGCCGAGCAGAATGCGGCACGGGAGGCTCTCGCAGCGCTTCCGGCGAGGAGCCCGTAGAGCCTCAGCCTTCCCGGCCTGCCATCCGCGCAGATCGTCATGCTGCAACCGCGTGTTTTTGCGCTCTATAAAGCTGCGCGGCTTCAAGTCGTTCCCCGACCAGGTAGAGGTCAGGCTCGAGCCCGGCGTCGCCGTGGTCGTGGGGCCGAACGGATCCGGAAAATCGAACGTCGCCGACGCGATCGTGTGGGCGGCTGGAAGCCTCAGTCCATCGGAGCTCCGCGCTGAGAAGCCCGACGATGTGATCTACGCAGGGTCGGCCGGAAGAGCCGGCGCAGACTCGTGCCAGGTCGAGCTGATCTTCGACAACGCGGACGGAACCGGTCCGCTTCCGTATTCCGAGCTCTCGATCACGCGGCGGCTGCATCGAGGCGGCGAAGGGCAGTACCTCGTGAACGGAGCGTCCGTCCGACGCACCGATCTCGTCGAGATCCTCGCGGACATCGGACTTGGCGGGGAGATGCACTCGATCATCGGTCAGGGCCGCGTCGAGCAGATTCTCGCTTCGAAGCCGACAGAACGGCGTGCGCTCGTCGAAGAGGCCGCAGGCCTCGGGAAATTCAAGCGCCGGCGCCATCGAGCCGAGTTGAAGCTCGGTCGGGTGGCGATCCAGGTCGATCGCGCCCGCGACCTCGAGGACGAGGTCCGAAAGAGGCTCCGCCCCCTGGCGCTCCAGGCCAGTGCCGCTTCGCGTTCGGAAAAGCTGGCGCATGAGCTAGCCCGCCTCCGGAGCACGGTGGCTGCGGGCGAGCTCGAGCGCGCCACCGCGCGGCTGGCGGAGGTTGAGGAGCGGCGCGCCGAGGCGGCGCAGTCAAAGCGGTCTCTCGACTCGCGGCTGGAAGGTTTGCTTGCAGAGCGGCACCGCGTCGAGGAAGAGCTCGGCGAAGCTGCCCAGAGCCACGAACGGGCGACCGCGGCTCTTTACCGGCTTCGTTCGGCCTTCGAACGGCTGGATGTGCGGCGGGAGCGGGCCGACGAGGCTGCGGCAGATCTCAAGGCGGTAGCAGAGCGGGCCCGCGGGCTTGCCGCTGCACCTCGGGACGACAGACCGCAGCAGGAGCTCGCGGCGTCCGAGCTTGCAGCAGAGAAAGCCGGCGAGCACGCCAGAGCGGCGATCGCAGAGCGAGAGGCGCTTGTGACGCAGGCACGTCTCGCCGTGGACCGCCTGGAGGCGCTCGACCGGAGTCTGGCCGAGCGAGAGGGGTTGCCACCCGCAGCTCGCGCGCTCGCAGACGCCGGAGAGCGACTCGCGCTCGGCTCGCTCGAGATCGACGCGGGCTATGAGCGTGCGGTCGGCGCCGCCCTCGGATGGCGTGCGGCGTCGATCCTGGCCAGCGACCTCGGCCGTGGGCTCGAATTGGTCGAGGAGGCTCGGAAAGAGGGTCTCGGCGGTCTCTCGGTGTTGCTCGAGGTGGAGGAAACCGCCGAAGCTTCCGAACCGCCGGTTGCCCACGCGGAGCCGCTCGTACGCTTTGCGCGACCCACGACCGGCGCGGAAAGGATCGGAGCGCTGCTCGAGAATGTCTGGGTCACAGCTGCGGACGACTTTGCCGCCGCCAGGCACGGCATTCTCGTTACCCGGGAGGGGCACGGCTACGACCCGGCTCGGGGAGAGCTCTGGTTCGCAGGCGAGGCCGCCGAAAGCGTCCTCCTTGCGTTGCACGCGCGCCGCCGCTCCCTCGCCGAGGAAGCTGCGGAGCCTCGAGCGAGCGGCGGTCGACGCCGCCGGCCGCGCAGCCACGGCGACCGAGGAGGAGCGCGCGGCGCAGGAGCGGCGTGACCGTGCCCGCGGCGCTGTCGATCGGATGCCAGCACGCGTCGATCCGAGAGAGGCTGAGCACCTGGAGGCGCTGGCCTCCCTGCAGCAGCGCCTTGCCGACGAGCTTGGAGCTACTCGTGACGTTTCCAGCCGGTTCGAGGCCCCGCTCCGAGCGCAAGTCGATGCAGGCGGTACCCGCTCGGCCGAGCTCGGCGAAGAGCTTCGGCGCCTCGGCGGGAGCGAGGCCGAGCTCCGGCGCTCGGCGGGAGAGGCAGGCGAGCGGCTCGCAGCGATCGCCGTCGAAGGTGCTCGCCTCGAGTCGGAGGTCGCGGAGCTCCGGGGCCGGCTCGAGGAGGAGACCGAGCCGGTGGAGCTTTCCGAAGCCGAGCGGGAGGAACTGCTGCAGACCATCGAGCGTCTGGAACGCCGTCGCGAGGCTCTCGGGCAGGTCAACCCGCTCGCGGCGGAAGAACACGCCCAGGAGTCCGAACGCCTCGCAGAGCTCCGCGGGCAGCGTGAGGACCTTGAGCGCTCGCTGACCGAGCTCGAGCGGATTCGCGACGACCTCACTCAGACGGTCGAGCGGCGCTTCGCGGACACGTACGCCGCCGTCGAGCGGCACTTCGCAGAGGTCGCCTCGGCGCTCTTCCCGGGCGGATATGGCCGCCTGGTTGCGATCGAGGGCGAGGACGGAGACGAGCCGGGCATCGAGATTCAGCTTCAGCCCGCCGGCAAGAAGATCACGCGGCTGTCCCTGCTTTCCGGTGGTGAGAAGTCGCTCGGAGCGATTTCCTTCCTGTTCGCGCTCTTCCTTGCACGGCCGTGCCCCTTCTATCTCCTGGACGAGGTCGAGGCCGCTCTAGACGACGCGAACATCGGGCGCTTCGTCGGACTCCTGCGGGGCTTCGCCGAGCGGGCCCAGTTCATCGTCGTCACCCACCAGAAACGCACGATGGAAGCCGCGGATATCCTTTATGGCGTCACGATGGGCGCTGACGGGGTCTCGCAGATCGTCTCCAAGCGGCTCGCACCTGAGGCCGCCCAAGCGCTCAGCGCGTGAGCCGCACGTGGGCCGAGTTCCTCGGCCGTGCCAACGGCGAAACCGAGCCGTCCGAGAGCTCCGGGGGCTGGTTCTCCCGCCTCCGCGATTCCCTTGCGACCAGCCGCCAGGCGCTGACCCGCGAGATCACGACCGCTGTCTTCGATCCCGGAGACGAAGAGGCGTGGGAGCGCATCGAGGAAGCACTGCTCGCGGCCGACTGTGGAGTCCCGGCGACTGTTGAGATCGTGCGGCGCCTCGAGGCCCGCGAGCCCGTGACGGAGGAAGAGCTGCTGGCAGCGCTCGAGGAGGTCATCGCCGAGCTCGTTGCGCCTGCCGGCGAGGCGAAGCTCAACCTCGACGGCGCACCAACAGTAATTCTCGTCGTCGGCGTGAACGGGACGGGGAAAACGACGACGATCGGAAAGCTGGCGAGCCGCTTGACAGAGGCAGGGCTCGAGGTTGTCCTCGCGGCCGCAGACACCTTCAGGGCCGCCGCCGAGGAGCAGCTCGAAATCTGGTCGAAGCGAGCCCGCGCTGACTTCGTCGGCTCGGAGCGCGGCGGTGACCCTGCCGCCGTCGCATACGACGCGATCGAGGCGGCGCGGGCCCGAGTGCGGGACGTGGTCATCGTGGACACGGCCGGGCGGCTGCACACGCAGTCGAACCTCATGGAGGAGCTCGCCAAGATCGGGCGAGTGATCGGCGAGAGACTCCCCGGGGCGCCGCACGAGACGCTGCTCGTCGTCGACGCGACGACCGGGCAGAACGGACTCCAGCAGGCCCGCTTGTTCGGACAGGCAGTCGAGCTCTCGGGCGTGGCGCTCACGAAGCTGGACGGCACCGCGAAGGGCGGCATTGCCGTCGGGATCGCGCACGAGCTCGGGATCCCCGTGAAGCTGATCGGGGTCGGCGAGAGCCTCGACGATCTGCAACCGTTCGACGCGCGGGACTTCGCACGCGCCCTCGTATCGGGCTCGCCCTAGGTGCCCGGCACACTTCCGGCACGGGTTGTGCGCCACGCGCGCGCTCTCCGGCGATAGGCTTTCGGCCGGTGGGTGGACTGGGGCGGCCCCAGAGGCGGGAGCGGCTCGCGCACCCGTAGGAGTCAAAATGGCTGACCCCGTTTTCCTCATCACCGGCGCGTCCAGCGGTATCGGTGCGGCGACAGCCCGCCGCGCGGCGGAGGCCGGCTACCGCCTCGTGCTCGCGGCCCGCTCCGTCGACAAGTTGGAGGCCTTGGCGAGCGAGCTCGGCGGCGAGGAGAGGGCCATTGGGGTTCGCTGCGACGTCACCGAGTGGTCAGACCAGCAGGCAATGGTCGCGACGGCCCTCGAGCGCTTCGGCCGCCTCGACGTCTCCTTCGCGAACGCGGGCTTCGGAGCCAAGCGGGGTTTCCTGGAAGAGACTGTCGATCACTGGCGCGCCATGGTGCTTACGAACGTCCTGGGTCCTGCTCTGACAATCCGCGCCTCGCTGCCGGCGCTCAAGGAGTCCCGCGGCCATTTGCTTCTGACGGGCTCGGTGGCGGGCCGACGTGCGCTCGGAGGGTCGCTCTACTCCTGCACCAAATGGGCGGTCACGGCGATGGGGGAGGCCGCGCGGCTCGAAGTCGACGGAACCGGGATCCGGGTGACCTTGATCGAGCCTGGCATGGCCGACACGCCGTTCTTCGACAGCCCGCCCTCGGATGCGCTCGAGCCTGACGACGTCGCGCGGGCCGTCATGTACGCCGTCGAACAGCCGCCGCACGTGGACGTGAACGAGATCCTGGTGCGGCCGACCGCCCAGTCGAGCTAGAACCCGATGCGAAGGTTCGCCCGGGCCGGACGGCGCCGCGCGCGGCGCCGACCGATTCAGGCCGGCCTCTAGCCGGTTACCTCTCGACCGCGAACGCGATGTTCACCGTCGTTCGATACATCGTGATCTGGTCGCCTTCGACTTCGCAGCTCATGCTGACGACGTCGGCGCCCGTGATCCCACGTAGCGTCTTCGAAGCCTCTGAAACAGCGACCTGAGCCGCCTGGGCGAAGCTCTCCGGTGAGTTCCCGATGATGGTGATCACCTTGGCGATATCTGCCATGTCTGCCTCCTGGGTCGGGGAAAGTGCGTCGCTACACTTCCCGGCTGCCAATGTTTGACACGCTTTCAGACAAGCTGCAAGCCTCGCTGGGCGATCTGCGGGGACGCGGACGTCTCTCAGACGAGGATCTTTCGCGCGCGATGCGGGAGATTCGCCTCGCGCTGCTCGAGGCCGATGTCAACTTCAAGGTCGTCAAGGAGTTCGTCGCCAAGGTGAAGGAGCGGGCGCTCGGCTCCGACGTCACGAAGAGCCTCACGCCCGGCCAGGAGGTCGTGAAGATCGTCCACGACGAGCTGACGTCGCTCATGGGCGCCGGCAGCTCGAAGCTTGCGTTCGCCGGTCGCCCGCCGACGGTGATCCTCCTTGCGGGGCTCCAGGGCTCGGGTAAGACGACTGCAGCGGCCAAGCTTGCGCTTCTCCTGCGTCGCGAAGGCAAGGCCCCGGCTCTCGTAGCCGCCGATCTGCAGCGGCCGGCGGCGGTCGACCAGCTCGAGCAGCTGGGAAAGCAAGTGCAGATCCCCGTCTACCGCCGGGACGACACGAAGGACGCGGTCGCGGTGGCCCGTTACGGGCTGGAGCAAGCTCGCTCACAGGGCCGGGATGTCGTCATCGTCGACACGGCCGGGCGGCTACAAATCGATGAAGACCTCATGGACGAGCTGGCGGCGGTTCGAAAGGAAGTGAAGCCGCACAACGTCCTCCTCGTCCTGGACGCGATGACCGGCCAGGAAGCGGTGGCCGTCGCCGAGGGCTTTCAGGAGCGAATCGCCTTCGACGGAGTCGTTCTCACCAAGCTCGATGGCGATGCCCGCGGTGGCGCGGCACTGTCTGTCAAGGCGGTTACGGGGAAACCGATCAAGCTCGTCTCGACCGGGGAGAAGCTCGACCAGATCGAGTACTTCCACCCTGACCGGATGGCGTCGCGCATCCTCGGGATGGGAGACGTGTTGACCCTGATCGAGCGGGCCGAGGCTGCAGCGGACGAGGACGATCAGGCGGAGATGGAGAAGCGCCTGCGCGCAGGTCAGTTCACGTTCGACGACTTCCTCCAGGCCCAGCGGATGATGCGAAAGATGGGCCCGCTCAAGAATGTCGTCTCGATGATCCCGGGGCTCGGGAAGCAGATGCAGGGGGTGGATATCGACGACCGCGAGCTCGCTAGGGTCGAGGCCATCATCCTCTCGATGACCTCAGACGAGCGCAAACGGCCCGAGATCATCAACGGCTCGCGGCGTGCGCGAATCGCCCGCGGCAGCGGGAACTCGGTTCAGCAGGTGAACAAGCTGCTCCAGGCGCGAAAGCAGATGCAGAAAATGATGAAGCAGATGGGCCAGGGCAAGATGCCGAACCTGCAATCGCTGGCGGCCCAGAACCGACGATAGGAGACAGAGTGGCAGCACGAATCAGACTGGCCCGAGTGGGCTCCAAGAAGAACCCGATCTATCGGGTGGTCGTCGCGGACGCCCGCTCACCACGCGACGGGAAATTCATCGAGATCGTCGGCCAGTACAACCCCCAGACGGATCCCTCGACGATCAACCTCAACGAGGAGCGTGTCCGCGACTGGATCGGGAAGGGCGCCCTGCCGAGCGACTCCGTCAAGCGCCTGCTCAAGGCCAAGGGCATCTAGATGGTCGACGTCAATCGCCGGCCGACGGTCTGAGAAAGCTGTGGAGGAGCTCCTCGAGTACCTGGCCAAATGCCTGGTCGACAAGCCCGAGGAGGTCTCGGTGACCCGAAGGGAAGAGGAGGGAGCCGTCATCCTCGAGCTTCGCGTTGCCCCGGACGAGGTGGGGAAGGTGATCGGCAAGGGCGGCCGCGTCGCCCGCGCGCTCAGGACGCTCGTCCGGGCGAGCGCGGCTCGGGGCGGCGACCGCGTCGTCCTTCAGATTGCCGACCGGTGATTCTCTGCCCGGCTGGGTTTCGGTCGGCCGGGTCGGACGGGCACACGGCATCGACGGATCGTTCGTCGTCGAGCGCCCGAGCGACGATCCGACCCGCTTCGAGGTGGGCAGTCGCGTCTATGTCGAGCGCGAGCCCGCACGGATCGAAATGTCGAAACGAGCGGGAGGCCGTCGGCTCGTGATCCGCCTGGACCGACCCGTGGCACGAGGTGCTGCGATCGAGGTTCCCGTCGCGGAGCTCCCGCCGCCCGAGGAGGGCGCCTACTACGTCTTCCAGCTGGTCGGCCTGGCCGCTGAGGACGAGGCGGGGAGGGTGCTTGGCACCGTTGTGGATGTGGCTCCCGGGGTGGCGAACGACGTGCTGGAGCTCGATTCGGGGCTCATGCTTCCACTCGTAGCGGAGTGCGTTCACATGGTCGACGTCGAGGGCGGGCGCATCGTGATCGCGCCGGGGTTCGCTGACCCTGGTTAATCTCAGGCGGCCCTGCAACTCGATGTCTTCACCCTGCTTCCCCACGCGTTTGCCTGGCTTACGGAGCACCGGCCGCTCGCTGCCGTCCTCGGGACGGAGCTCGACCTACGACTCTGGAGCTACCGCGACTTCACGCCTCTCACCGGCGGCCAGGTCGATGACGAGCCGTACGGGGGCGGCGCCGGGATGGTGCTCCGGGTCGACGTGGTCTACGCGGCGCTCGAGGCCGTCTACGGTGACGTGGGCGGGCGGCGCGTAGTGGCGCTCACCCCCCAGGGTCGCCAGCTCGACCAGGCACTCGTGGAGGAGCTTGCAGCGGAGCAGGAGCTGACCGTCCTCTCGGCACGCTTCGAGGGCTTCGACGAACGGATCGTGGAGCACGTCGCCACGGACTCCGTCTCGATCGGTCCCTATGTGCTCTCCGGCGGTGAGCTTCCTGCAATGGTTCTCGTCGACGCGATCGGTCGGCGGCTGCCCGGCGCGCTGCGGGAGGAAAGCGGTGCCGTCGAGAGCTTCTCCGAGGCGCTCGAGGGCGGCGTCGAGTTCCCTCATTACACGCGGCCGGCCGAGTTTCGCGGGTGGCGCGTCCCGGACGTGCTCCTCTCCGGAGATCACGCACGCATCGAGGACTGGCGGCGCGAGGAGAGCAGAGCGAGGTCGGCGGAGTGAGAGGCCCGATCGACAGGCTGACGGCGGGACTCCCGGGCCACTGGCGGACGACGGCCGACTGGGTGATCACGATCGTGGTCGCAGTCGGAGCCGTCCTTGCGATCAAGCAGTGGGTCGTGAACCCGTACCGGATTCCGTCTTCCTCGATGGAGCCGACCTTGCACTGTGCCGAGCCGGCCGATGGATGCCAGTCCCGGTTCTCGGATCGCGTTCTCGCGAACCGCTTCATCTACCACCTGCGTGACCCGGAGCGCGGCGACATCGTGGTGTTCGAGACGCCGCCGGCCGCGCGTGAGCGTTGTGGCGCGGGCGGCACGTTCGTGAAACGCTTGATCGGCCTCCCGGGCGAGGTCATCTCGGAGCAGAACGGCACGGTCTACATCGACGGGAAGCCTCTGAAGGAGCCGTATCTGAAGCCCGACCAGCGCGACCAGCAGGACTACCGGGCGCGGAAGATCGCCCCGGATCACTACTTCATGATGGGCGACAACCGCACGCAATCTTGCGACAGCCGGGTTTGGGGCGCCGTTCCGCGCGACAACCTGATCGGCGAGGTCTTCGCGGTCTACTGGCCGCCGCAGCGAATCGGCTTTCGCTAGCATTGCCCGGCCGGTTGGGCCGGTCCTTCGTATGGCGAACATGATCGACATCCTCGAGCGCAAGCAGCTGCGCGACGATCTCCCGGACTTCAAGGCCGGCGACACCGTCCGCGTCCATTTCCAGGTGATCGAGGGCCAGCGCCGGCGCGTCCAGGTCTTCGAGGGGATCGTCCTCAAGCGCCAAGGCGCGGGTGTCCGTGAGACGTTCACCGTCAGGAAGAACTCCTTCGGCGTCGGCGTCGAGCGGACGTTCCCGCTCCATTCGCCGAAGATCGAGCAGATCGAGGTCGGAGCGATCGGTGACGTGAGTCGCGCCAAGCTCTACTACCTCCGCGGCAAGGTCGGGAAGAAGGCCCGCGTCCGCGAAAAGCAGCGCACGTAGCGGAAACGAGCTCGCGCCGAGATCCGCACGGTTCGAGGGCTCGCCCGGCGGCCGGGCTATGCTGGCTCGGGTGCGCCGGACCGGCCGAAAACTTCTCGCGTTCGACCGACGCCTCGGTGCGCGGTTCGTCGCGGGCGCGGACGAAGCCGGGCGCGGGAGCCTCGCCGGGCCGCTGGTCGTCGCAGGCGTTCTCTTCGATTACGAGCGCTTACGTGACCACCGCGTGCGCCCACTCGCCCTCTTGAATGACTCGAAGCAGGTGTCCGAGGAGGGTCGCGAAGTTCTCTTCCGCGCCATCGCGGGCTGCGCAACGCGAATCGCGGTTCGTGTCATTCCATCGCATGCGATCGATCGTGACGGGCTGCACAAGTCAAACCTGCGGGGCCTTCGTGAGGCGCTCGCCGCCCTCAGCCCGCCGGCCGAGGCCTGCCTCGTCGACGGCTTTCGGCTCGGACCCTTGGCACCCCAGCACGAGGCCGTCGTGGACGGCGACGAGCGGAGCGCGGCGATCGCGGCCGCTTCGATCGTCGCGAAGGTGGTTCGCGACCGGGCCATGCGCCGGCTGGACGCGGTCTATCCGCACTACGGGTTCGCGTCCCACGTCGGGTACATAACGCCCGGCCACTCGGCGATCGTCAGGACGAGAGGTCCCTGCGAGATCCACCGCCGCTCGTTCCAGGCCCTCTGCTACTCCGATGTGGACGACCGTGAGCGGCTCGTGGCCGCCGAGCCAGCTCGGGCGTGACGCCGAGCGGCGCGTGCGCCGCCATTACCGGCTGCGCGGCTATCGCATCCTGGCGACGAACGCACGTGCGGGCGGGAACGAGCTGGACATCGTCGCCCGGCGCGGCGGCCGCCTGGTCTTCTGCGAAGTGAAGGCGCGTGCGGGGCCGGGCTACGGACATCCCTTTGAGGCTGTGGGCCCCGAGAAAACCCGGCGCCTGCGCCGTGCGGCGGAGGCGTGGCTTGCAGCGCGTCCCGAGCTCGGTCGGCTCGAAGTGATCTTCGAGGTGGCTGCCGTGCGTGATCGTGCCGTCGAGCGCGCTCCCCTCGGTTAGCCGGCAAACCAGGCTCGGTCTTGGCTCAGAGTCGGAACGAAGCGTGCAGGTGGCGTGCGCTATTAGCAGCCTACGGTGGAGCGAGTGCTGGCGCGCGTCGTCACCCATGCGCTCGTGGGGCTCGAAGCCCGGCCCGTCGAGGTGGAGGCCCACCTTCAGCGAGGCGTGCCCGCGTTTGTGATCGTCGGGTTGCCTGACAAGGCTTGCCAGGAGGCCAAGGAGCGCGTCAGGAGTGGGATCGGGAGCGCGGAGCTCGAGTGGCCGCTGCGCCGAATCACGGTCAACCTCGCTCCGGCTGACCTCCGCAAGGAAGGCTCCGGGTTCGATCTTCCAATTGCGCTCGCCGTGCTCGCGGCGTCGCGCCAGGTTCCGCCCGAACGACTCGTCGAGCACGCGGCGGTCGGCGAGCTCGCTCTCGACGGGCGACTCCGTCCCGTTCCGGGTGTGCTCGTCGCCGCGGAAGCCGCCCGCCGGGCCGGGCTCGACCGGCTCATCTGCCCGGTGGAGTCTGCGGCCGAGGCCGCGCTGGCGGGGGTCGTACCGGTGCCCGTGCGTCATCTGGTGGAGGCGGGCGAGTATCTCTGCGGCCGCTTCACGCCGGAGACGGTCGTCGATCGTCCACCGCTCCTGCGGCGGACGCATCCGGATCTCTGTGATGTGCGCGGCCAAGAGCGCGCCCGGCGTGCCCTCGAGGTCGCCGCAGCAGGTCGTCATAACCTCCTCCTTGCGGGCCCGCCGGGCACCGGCAAGACGATGCTCGCCCGGCGCCTTCCGGGCATCCTCCCGTCGTTGAGCAGAGAGGAAGCGCTCGAGGTGACGCGGATCCACTCGGTGGCAGGGCTCCTGGCTCCGGGGAGCGGGATCGTGGACGAGCCGCCGTTCCGCGCCCCGCACCACACTGCGTCTGCCCCGGCCATCGTGGGAGGTGGAGTCGGGCCTCGGCCGGGCGAGGTGAGCCTCGCGCATAGAGGTGTCCTGCTCCTCGACGAGCTGGGAGAGTTCGTTCGGCCTGCGATCGAATCCCTGCGACAGCCGCTCGAGGACGGCACGGTCGCCGTGGCCCGCATCACCGGCCGGATCGTCTTTCCCGCCCGCTTCGTGCTGGTCGGGACCATGAACCTGTGCCCATGTGGCGCACGGGGGGATCCGGGCGTCGAGTGCGGCTGCTCGCCGCAGCGGCTCTCCGCCTACCGGGAAAAGGTGTCACGCGCGCTTCTCGACCGCTTCGACCTCGTGGTGCATCTTCCGCGCGCCCCTGCGCGGGAGTTCGAGCACGGACGCGGCGAGTCGTCGGCGGACGTCAGGGCGCGAGTCGAGAGTGCGGCGGCCCGCCTGGGGGAGAAGCGTGCGCGGTTCGAGCCTGCTTCCGATGAGCTCCTCGCACGCGCGGTTGACACGCTTCCCCTCTCCGCGCGCGGCCGGTCGCGAGTCCGCCGGGTGGCACGGACCGTCGCCGCACTCGCCGGAGAGGGCGAAGTGTCGCCGGCGCACCTGGCTGAGGCCTTGTCGTACAGGACACCCACGGAGCTCGCGGTCGCGGCGTGACGGCTGGTTCGGTCGACCGGCGAAGCACGGCGTATCCGGCCCTACTCCGCGAGCTGACAGACGCGCCCGCCCGTCTCTATTTGCGAAGAGGCGTGCCCGAGCTCCTCTCACGCCCTTCGGTCGCCATCGTCGGCGCCCGGAGCTGCTCCGCCTACGGCGCTCAGGTGGCGCGGACGCTTGGCCGTGAGCTCGCTGGTGCGGGTCTGGTGGTCGTCAGCGGGCTTGCCCGTGGCATCGACGGCGAGGCACACCGCGGCGCCCTCGCAGCCGGCGGTGTCACAGTCGCCGTCCTCGGGTGCGGAGTCGACCGGGACTATCCCGCCCGTCATGCGGAGCTGGCCGCCCGCATCGTGGAGACCGGCGAGATCGTCTCCGAGTACGAGCCCAGAGTGGAGCCGGCCCCATGGCGCTTTCCTGCGCGGAACAGGATCGTCGCAGGGCTGACGCTCGCGACCGTCGTCGTCGAGGCGCGCGCGAGGTCGGGCGCGCTGATCACGGCAGACTTCGCACTGGAGCTTCACCGCGAGGTCTTCGCCGTTCCGGGTGAGATCACGTCCGCCCTCTCGGCCGGCACCAACGATCTCCTCAGGCAGGGTGCGGTTCCTCTGCTCTCCTCGCGTGACGTGCTCGACGTGCTGGGCCTCGAGCTGGCGTCCCGGCCACCTCCCGGCATCGCAGTCTCCCCGGCTGCCTCGGCGATCCTGCGGCTGCTCGCGGACGGCGCACGTGGCACGGACGAGCTGACGCGGAAGGCGGGGCGCGAAAGTGGGGAGGTAGCGGCAGCGCTCGTGGAGCTCGAGCTGGCCGGGCTGGCCGCGCAAGCGGACGGTGTCTACCGGGTGGTGGGGACGTTGTAAGCGCCGCCCAGCCCAGGGGCGTCAGTCCGGAAAGCTGTCAGGATGGTTCACGGCTCGCCGGTGGAGATCCTCATCGATGTTCCTCCCGGTCACGACGAGCACCACCGGGCCGTCGAGCTCCTCGATCTGGCCCAGCGAGGCCAGGGCTGCCGCCGGCGACCCCTCGGCGCGGATCCCGACGCGGTCGAAGGCGCCGACGGCTCGCGCGATCGCTCGCTCGGAGACGAGGAGCATTCGACTTGCGACCTCGCCGAGGACCGAGACCGCGAACGGGATCGCAACGCGCACAGCCATCCCGTCGGCGAAGGTGGCGGAACTGCCCGACTCGACCGGGACACCGGCCTCCCAGCTCTCGGACATGACCGGCGCCCCCTTCGCCACGACGCCGATCCTGAGCGTCTGCGGGTTCGTGCGGCAGATCTCGATGCCGATTCCGCCCAAGAGGGCGCCGTTCCCTACCGGCACGACGACAGCGGCCGGGGCCGCTTCCAGCTGCTCGAGGATCTCGGCTCCGATCGCGCCGTATCCCTCGTACTGGGCCTGCTCGGCCCCATCCTCAAAGAAAGGCAGGTCGTTCTCGGCGGCGTACTCTGTCGCCGCGAGCTTGGCCTGGTCGAGATCGGTTCCCGTGGCGCGCACTTCGGCACCGAGGCGCTCGATGATCCCAAGTTTTTCGCGACTCACCGCCTCGGGGACGTACACGATCGCGCGCAGCCCGAGCTGCTCGGCAGCCCAGGCGGTGGCCGCTCCGTGGTTTCCAGTCGAGGCGGTGACGACAGTGGCGGCTCCGCCCGCTCGATAGGCCTCGAGCGTAGGGAGGGCCCCGCGCCACTTGAACGCGCCAAGCTCGTGCACGTCCTCGCGCTTCAGGAAGAGGTCCCGGTCGGGCGCGAGGCTCTCGTGTGCCGGCTCGAGCGGCGTCGGCCCCGTCAACTGATGAAGCTCATCCGAAGAGCGCTGTCGCGTTCCTGGCCATGACCACGTCTCTGACAGCATCGCCGAACCCGGCGATCGCCTGCAGCGTTGGCCGGGTGTCGAGCACGGGTGTGTCGCTCCCGTACAAAAGCCGGCCAACGCCGTACGTCGAGAGACAAAGCTCGAGCGCCTGATGGCCATACGAGGCCGTGTCCAGGAAGTAGCTCGGGGCGAGGCTCTCCGAGTCGGGCCCACCTCGCCCGCGAAGGCGTTCGACCTGAACGGGCGCGCCGCCTGCGAGGATCGCGAAGATGACCGGCACGCCGAGGGTCGCTTCCGGCCCTTGGGCGATCCACCAGGCAAACGCGGCCTGCATCTCCGCCGTGTAGTCGACGATCGCCGCCCACCACGGCGGTGCGTCTACCGGGGCGGGCCCAGGCGGGCCGGGATGGACGAAGAGCACCTGGCCGGCGTCAGCGAGCTCCGAGGCGAGTCCGTCCACGCCTGCGATCAACCGCCGCCCCGAGATGCATGCGCCGGCATATCCGGGGCGGCATTCGCCGCAGGCGAATGCAAGGAGGCGTCCCTGAGACTCGCCGGCGAGACGTTCGATTCCTTCGTGGTAGGCAACGGCGAGCTCGCGGGCCGACTCCCACGCCATGGTGGGCGGGAAGGAGACGATCGCGACGTCGATCCCATCCCGGTCGAGTTGCTCGAGCCGGCGGTCGAGCCGATGAACGTCGAGATCGACCTCGAAGCGGCCCTCGTCCAGCTCCAGCATCGAGCCACGGATGCGCGGGATCTCGCGACGGCTTGCGAGTGCGGCCACAAGCTCTTCCGGCCAGAGGTGCTGGTGGACGTCGAAGCTAGGCATCTGCAAGCTTGATCCCGAGTCCTGGTGCCGTGGGGACGGCCAGGCACCCGTCTGCGTCCGGGACGAGCGGCTCGGCCAGCATGAAGTCGCGGCGCTCCGGCGTCCAGCCCGGCGGATCGTAAGGGAACTCGAGATAGGGGCCGCCACCGATCCCGGCGGAGAGGTGCAGATTCGCGAGCAGCCCGATCCCGTTCGTCCAGGTGTGCGGCGTGAATGCGAGCCCTCGCGAAAGCACACGTCGCCCGAGGTCCCGTGCGCGCGCGAGGCCCACCGCGAGGACTGCGTCGGGCTGGTAGACGTCGAGCGCATCCGCCTCGAGGTAGGCGTCGAGGAGCGCCGGCGTCCGCGCCATCTCTCCGCCCGCGACGGGGATGCCGGACTCGCGCCGCAACCGCGCGAGGCCCGCCACGTCCTCGCCTTCGAGGGGCTCCTCGAGCCAGCGCACGCCGTGCGCTCCGAGCTCGTCCGCGAAGCGGCGGGCGGTTGCGTAGGGAAGCGCATCGCGAACGTCTCCCGGCATGCGCCAGCCCTGGTTCAGGTCGACCATGATCTCCATCGTGTCTCCGACCGCATCCCGAACGGCGGCGACGGAGGCAACTCCGCCTTCGAGTCCTTCTGGCTCGACCCGGAGCTTGAGGGCGCGAAAGCCTTCTTCCCGAAGGCGCAGAGCAAGTTCGGCTCGCTCTCCCGGCGAGCGGATCGCACCGGTCGACGCGTAGAGCGGGAGCCGATTTGCCGTTCCACCTAGAAGCCTGGCGACTGGCTCTCCGCGCGCCTTGCCGAGCAGGTCCCAGAGAGCCGCCTCGAGCGGCCAGTAACGGCCCGCATGGAAGGCGATCGTCTCGAGGACGCGTGCGTGGTGCTCGACATCGAGGGGGTCGCGGTCGATGAAGAGGTGCTCGTACACCTCGAACCCGTCCATGGTGTCCCCCGAGCCGATTCCGGTGAGACCCTCGTCGGTCTCCACGAGAACGATGGTCGCCTCGAACCGGCGGCGTGGAACCGGATCCCAGGCGGCTTCGAACGGTGGGTCGAGCTCGTGCGCGACCCGCCGCAGCCGGATGGCTGAGATCCGCATTTAGGGTCGGAAGAACGCATTCCAGGGCTCGCCGGCCCCGAGGACGTCATCCACATGGGGGAGCCCGCGCGCGCCGGCCTCGAGGGCGAGGCGCGTCGCTTCCGCGTTGTGCTCGTAGACGAGAGCGTCGTCGTCGGCTTCCCAGTTCACCCAGACGGCCGCGATCAGGAGGAGCGCGTCCGCTTCGCCGGCAGGAATGGTGCCGTCCGAGACGGCCCTGGTGACGCCGCGGGCGACGCCAGCCTGGGCTGCGCCCCACGTGAGCTCGGCATGGCGGTCGCCACGGATGTCAGCCTTGTTCACGAAGAGCGTGGCCGGCTTCACGGCGAGGCTGGGCTGGTGGGCGACGACGAAGGCAGCGTGTCCCTGCCGCGGGGTTGCCAGCGCGGTTGTCCAGGCCGTCTCGACTGGACCGCCCTTGCGTCCGAGCACGGTGTTCACGTGCGCCGCGTTCGCTCCCTCGCCTACGAAGGCCTCGCCGATCTGGGTCTCGACAATGAGGTTCAGAGCTCGATCACGCCCCGAGCCACTTCGCCGGCGTTCATGGCCGCGAAGGCTTCGTTGACCTCGTCCAGTCGGTACGTCCGCGTCACGAGCCGGTCGAGGTCGAGCTGTCCGGTCATGTAAAGGTCGAGCACACGCGGCATGTCGATCTGCGGACGGCACGACCCGTACAGGCTTCCCATGACGACCTTCTCCTCCCGCGGGAGCCGCGAAGCCGGAAGCCGTGCCTCGGCGCCTTCCGGCGGTATGCCGACGGACACCACGGTGCCGCCTGGTCGAACCGAGTCGTATGCGGTCGCCACGAGCCCCGGGGCGCCTGCCGTGTCGAAGGCGTAATCCGCTCCGCGGTCGCCGGCGAGGGCCCGGATCTCGGACGCGACGCCGCCTGCGCCGGGGTCGAGCGCATGCGTGGCGCCGAGCTCCCTGGCGAGCTCTCGCTTGAAAGGGACCGGGTCAACGGCGACGATCCCGCCCGCACCTGCGAGCTTGGCGCCGAGAATCGCCGAGAGGCCTACGCCGCCGGCCCCGAAAACTGCAACAAAGCTCCCCGGCTCGACGCGTGCCCGGTTGATGACGGCGCCGACCCCGGTCATGACGGCGCACCCGACGAGGGCGGCGACGGCGAGCGGCGCGTCCTTGCGAATCGGCACACAGCTCGCCTCGGGGACGACACACCGTTCTGCGAACGTCGAGAGGAAGGAGTAATGGTGGTGTCGATCGCCGTTCGACGAGAGGCGGGTGGTTCCATCGGGCATCGTGCCGGCGAGCATCGCGGGGGTCGACCACTCGCACAGAACCGGCCTCCCCACCGAGCAGAAGAAGCAGCGGCCGCAGGATGGGAGCCACGAGAGGACGACGTGGTCTCCCCGGGTGATCGTGGTGACACCCTCGCCGGTCTCCTCGACGACCCCGGCCCCCTCGTGGCCGAGCACAACCGGCAGCGGATTCGACGTGGCGCCCGAGATCACGTTCCAATCGGAGTGGCAGACCCCGCTCGCCGCGAGCTTGATGCTGACCTCGCCCGGACCGGGCGGCGCGAGGTCGAGGTCCTCGATCGCGAGGGGCTCGTTGACGGCCCTGAGGACGGCGGCTCGCACCGCGCGATTGTATGCCGCCCCGGCTTGTAGGCTCGGCGCTATGAAGACGAGGGCGGCAGTGCTCTGGCAGGCCGGTGAGCCGGTCGAGATCCTCGAAATCGATCTCGCGGCACCGAAGGAACAGGAGATCCTCGTTCGGATCGCGGCCTGCGGTGTCTGCGCGTCGGATCTGCACGTGGTCGACGGTGACCTGCCCGAACCCTTGCCGCTCGTCCTCGGTCACGAGGCTGCCGGAGTCGTCGTGGAGGTCGGCCCCGGCGTCGAGCACCTCGAAGCCGGCGATCACGTCGTGCTCGCACTGGTGCCGTCGTGCGGGGTCTGCCGGCCCTGCCGGGAAGGACGGCGGAATTTTTGCCGGCTGGCAGGACAGATGTCCGAGACCGGAACGCTCGCCGACGGGACTAGCCGGGTCTCAGTGAACGGGATGCAACTCCAGCACTTCAACGCGGTGTCCTCCTTCTCGGAGTACGCCGTCGTCCCCGTCTCGACCGCTGTTCGGATCCGGCGCGACATTCCCCTCGAGGTGGCCGCTCTCTGCGGCTGCGCGGTGATCACGGGCTACGGAGCGGTTGTTCGCACCGCGCAGGTGGAGCCGGAGTCGAGCGTGGCGGTCTGGGGCTGCGGTGGCGTCGGGCTGAACGTCGTCCAGGGTGCGCGCCTGGCCGGAGCGGCGGCCATCGTGGCCGTGGACACGCGCGCCGAGAAGCTCGAGCTAGCCCGGAAGCTCGGCGCCACCGAGACCGTCCAGGCCGTCCAGGGCATGGACACGGCCACTGCCGTCTGCGAGCTGACCGACGGTGGCCCGGACTACGCTTTCGAGGCGATCGGACTGGAATCGACGATCCAGGCGGCCTGGGAAGCGGTCAGGCCTGGAGGGACCGCAGTGGTCGTCGGCCTGATGCCGAAGGGAAGCACGCTCACGATCGACCCGTGGGGCTTCATCAACGAGAAGACGCTCATGGGGTGCTTCCTCGGGTCGGCTCAGATCGACGTCGACATCCCGCGCCTCCTCGACTACTACGCGGAGGGCATGCTCGAGCTGGACGAGCTCGTCAGCCGCCGACTGACCCTGGACGAGCTGACGGACGCCTTCGACCGCCTGCGGGCGGGCGAAGGGGACGTCCACCGTCAGCTCGTCGTCTTCGACCAGGCCTGAGGAGGGCGATGCTCGACCACGTGAAGCTTTTCGTCTCTGACGTTGACCGAAGCCGGGCGTTTTACGAGCGCGCGCTTCAGCCGCTGGGATACCGAGTTCTGCTCGAGCCGGCGCCTGGAGTCGTCGGCATGGGCCGCGATTTCCCCAACTTCTGGCTTGCTCCGGCTGAGGGAGGCTCAACGACGGCCCACGTCGCCATTCGGACCGACTCGAGAAGTGTGGTGGACGAGTTCTACGAAGCCGCGCTTGCCGCGGGCGGCACCGATAACGGCGCTCCCGGCCTTCGGCCGCAGTATCACCCGACCTACTACGGAGCGTTCGTCCACGACCCAGATGGCAACAACGTCGAGGCCGTCTGCCACGACCCGAAGGACTAGGCCTCGCCGCAGAACCAGAGCGCTGTGACAGCGAGCGCTGTGCATGGGCGCTGAGGCCTGCGACAGGAATGCTCTCGATCGAGGTCGCGTCCCGGCAAGAACGTGATCGGCACGCCGCGCTCCGTCGAGGAGATTGCGGCGTATCTGCGGAAGTCCCTGCCGGTCGTGAGGCGCCACCACGCGCGCTTCGGCAAGAGCAAAGCACCAGCCAGGTTCGAAGCGCAGGTGCGGGATGTGAGAAGGCTATTCACAGCCCAGGAGCGGACGCTCGCGCGAAAGCTCACAGCGGCACGCAGAGATGACTCGAGCGCCGTTCTTGCGCAGGTGGATGAGCTGCGCCGGCTCGCGAGGCGGAATAACGCCACCCTCATTCGGCTTGGCTTGATCGACTGCACACTCCCGTCCGGCGGTTTCCCTCTCTAACGGGGTGGCGCAGAAAGCGGCCGGCGGACTAGGCCTCGCCGCAGAAGCGGAGTGCAGCCAGGGCCAGCGCTTGCGCCCCGGTGACGAGGTCTGCCACGGCCACGCTCTCGTCGATCGTGTGCGCCAGCGCGAGCTCTCCGGGGCCGAAGCAGATCGAGGGCGTCCCGCCGAAGCGCGTGAACGTGGCCCCGTCGTGCCACGAATCCATCCCTGTCACCTGCCCGGGCCTTCCGACGTCAGCGCCGGCACCGAGCGCCGCCTCGACGATCGGGTGGTCGGGAGACACCTCGGAGGAAGGCACCTCGGGAGCCCACTCGAGCATGAGCGGGTTCTCGGCCAGCCAATCGTCCTCCCGAGCGGCGCGCTCCAGCCATTCGACGATCTCGCGCTCCACCTTCGTGCCCCAGCCCTCCTCGTCCGCATGCACGGGCAGGTAGGCGACGTGGTAGACGATGCGGCACGAGCTCGGATAGCTCACCATCCACTCCCCGCCCGAGATCACGGTCGGGACGACGTCGCCGGGCGAAAGATGCGGATGGTGGTGGTCGGGGCGGGCGCGCCAGTCTTCCTCGAACCGGCGCAGGGCGTCCATCACGATACGGGCCTTCTCGATCGCGTTCACGGCGCCTCCCTCACGCCAGTGGGGCTGTCCGACGCCGGCATGGCCCGGTCGGCCAGGCACGGTGATCGTGGGCATGAGGCTGCCTCGGCACGCCACCCAGGCGTCCAGGCCCGACGGCTCCGTGACGATCCCGGCATCAGCCCTCACCCCGTGGGCGACGGCCGCGAGGCCGCCGATCCCGGTCGACTCCTCGTCCGTGACCGTGCAAACGATGAGGTCGCCTGCGAGCCGAAGCCCGAGGGAGGCCAGAATCTCGGCCGCGAAGGTCATGGCGCCGACGCCGCCCTTCATGTCGCAGGAGCCGCGGCCGTAGAGCCTTCCGTCCCGGACCTCGGCACTGTGCGGATCGCTCGTCCAGCGCTCTCGCGGCTCGACCGAGACGGCGTCGATATGGCCGTTCAGGAGGAGGCTTCGGCCTCCGCCCGCGCCGGGAAACCGGGCGGCGAGCTGCGGCCGCCCCTCGAACCGCACGCCGGGAGGAGCGAGCGGGCTGCCGGCGACATCCTCTGGAGCCGGCTCCCAGACGTCGACCTCCGCGCCTGCCTTGCGGAGGCGCGTGGCGAGGTACTCCTGGAGGAGCGCCTCGTCCCGGGCCGGCACGCCGGGCTCGCGTGCCTTCGTGTCGAAGCTGATCAGGTCGCTCGTCAGCTTCACGAGCTCGTCCGAGCGCCGCTCGATCTCCTCGACGGTGCGGCGTTCGTTCTCGCTCAGGCCCATGCGCGCGCAGTCGGGCCGTGAGTCAAAGCACCCGCACTCAGCTGGCGGTCGGAGTAGCCCGTTGTGGCGGCGTTGTCGTCTGGAGCTGCCGGAGCTCCTCGATCGGAATGTGGCAGCGCATGAAGTGGCCGGGCTCCACCTCGGCGAGCGGCGGCTCCTCCGTCTCGCAGATCGCTCCGATCTTGCGCGGGCACCGCGTGTTGAAGACGCACCCGGACGGCGGGTCGGCCGCGCTCGGGGTCTCCCCTGCAAGCTTGATCCGTGGCCTCTCCTCCCCTTCGAGGGTGGGTACGGCAGACAGGAGCGCCTCCGTGTAGGGATGGTGCGGTGGGTTGAAGACAACCTCCGCGTCCCCGAGCTCCATGATGCGCCCGAGGTAGAGGACGGCGATCCGATCGGAGAGGAAGCGGACGACTCCAAGGTCGTGCGAGATGAAGATGTAGGTGACGCCCTCGTCGGCCTGCAAGTCAGCGAGGAGATTGAGGATTGCGGCCTGGACGGAGGCGTCCAGGGCTGAGGTCGGCTCGTCGCAGACGACGACCTGCGGCTCGCCTGCGAACGCTCGCCCGATGGCGACCCGCTGCTTGAGACCGCCGGAGAGCTGCACCGGCCGCGCGCTCAGCAGAGCGGCGTCGAAGCGCACCGACTCGGCGATCTCCCGCAGACGCTTTTCGCGTTTCTCCCCTTCCATGCCGAGCAGTTTCTTCAGGGCGCGACCGATGATCCGGCGCACGGAAAAGCGGCGGTTGAGCGCCGAGTCCGGATTCTGGAAGACGATCTGGAGCGCCTGCACCTGCTTCGGGTCGCGGTTGACGATCTTGGCCTCGAGCGGCTGGCCGGAGAGCTCGATCGTCGAGTCCTGGTCGGGCGAGGTCAGCCCGAGCAGCACGCGGGCGAGCGTCGTCTTGCCGCTTCCAGACTCGCCGACCAGGCCGAGCGTCTCGCCTCGCTCGACGGCCAGGTTGATGTCGACGAGCGCCGCAACCTGCTGGCCCTCCTGCAGGAAGGTCTTGTTCACGTGCTCGAGCCGCACCACCGGGCCGCTCCCGCTGGGCGCGTCGACTGCGCGCTCGGCGCGAGGCGGTGTCGCCCGGGCTAGCGCGGCCGCCTCCTCATGGAAGTGGCAGCGGCTCGAGTGACCGCCTCCGAGGGCGTGAAGTGGGGGCTCGTCCGTATGGCAGATGTCCCGCGCGAGCGTGCAGCGCCCGACGAAGACGCAAGCGGGGAGATCGGCGCCGAGCTGGGGCAGGTAGCCCGGGATCGTGTCGAGGCGATCGCGATCCTTGCTCAGCCCTCCTCGCGGGATACAGCGCAGGAGGCCGACGGTGTATGGGTGCCGGGGGTTGGCCAGAACATCCTTGGTCTCTCCCTCCTCGACCAGTCGCCCGGCGTAGAGAACCCCGACCTGCTCGCACATCCTGCGGATCACGCCCAGGTTGTGGCTGATGAAGAGGATGCTCGTGCCGAACTCGAGCCGCAGCGCCGCGACGAGGTCGAGGACCTCTGCCTCGACGGTCGCGTCGAGGCCCGTGGTCGGCTCGTCGAGGATGAGAAGCGTCGGGTCGGACGCCAGCGCCATCGCGATCACGACCCGCTGCTGCATCCCTCCGGAGAGCTGATGCGGGTAGCGGCGCATGACGCGTTCCGGATCTGAGATCTGCACCTTGTCGAGCATCGCCGCGCGTCCGCTCGACCGACTGGTCCTTCTCGGCACCGAGGAGCCGGAAGACTTCGGCCACTTGCGAGCCGACCCGGATAGCCGGGTTGAGCGCCGCCGCCGGGTTCTGGTAGACCATCGAGACGGTCCTGGCGCGCAGCCGGCGCACGTCAGCCTCGCCCATCGCCAGGAGGTCCTCGCCGTCGGCGCGAATCGAGCCCGAGACCACGCGCCCGTTCCGAGGCAGGGAGCGCATGATCGCGAACGCCGCCGTCGTCTTGCCGCAGCCGGACTCGCCGACGAGCCCGTACGACTCGCCCTTGCCGATCGTGAGGGTGACGCCGCGGAGCACCCGCCGGTCGACCCCGCGGACGCGGTAGACGACCTCGAGATCCTGCAGCTCGATCGCCGGCTCGCTCATCGCTCGAAGGTCTGGGCGATCGCGTCGGCGATCAGGTTGATGCCGATGATGAGCGTCGCGATTGCGATCGAAGGAAAGAGCACGGGCCACCAGACGTCGGCGCTGATGAACTGGTAGTGCTCGGCGATGTCCTTGCCCCAGTCGGGAATCGACGGGTCGGCGCCGAAGCCGAGGAAGGAGAGCGTTGCGATGGTGAAGATCGCGTAGCCGAGGCGCACCGTGAACTCGACGATGATCGGTCCCATCACGTTCGGGAGAATCTCGGCGAACATGATGTACGGAGAGCGCTCGTTCCGCAGTCGCGCCGCCAGGACATAGTCGAGCTCGCGCTCGCTGAGAACCGCCGCCCGGACGGTCTTGGCGATGATCGGCGCGAACACGAACCCGATCACGAGGATGATCGTGATCCGCGACGGTCCGAGCGCAACGATCGCAAGCAGAGCGGTGATGATGAGTGGGATCGCCAGGACCGCATCGACGAGCCGCATGATCGCCTCGTCCACGAGCCCCCGGTAGTAGCCCGTCACGAGCCCGATCGCCGTTCCGATGACGGTGCCGAGAATCGTCGCGATCGGGGCCATGATCAGGATCTCGCGCGCGCCGACCATGACGCGCGAGAGGACGTCGCGGCCGAGCCGATCGGAGCCGAAGAGATGATCGCCCGACGGCGCCACGAGCTTGTTCAGGATGTCGTCGGCCTGCGGGTTCTGCGGCGCGATGAGCGTCCCGAAGACGGCGCAGAGCACCCAGGCGCCCAGGAGGACGCAGCCGATGATGAACGTCGGCGAGCGCAGCAAGAGGCGGATGCGCTCCCGCCGGGCCACGCTCGCCTGGTCCGGGCGGGTCGGGATCGCGATCGGGGCGGCTGGGTCTTCGATCGTCGTCATTCGGCGCGCGCGTAGCGGATGCGTGGATTGAGGAGCGAGTAGGAGAGATCGGCGACGAGGGTGGCGCAGAGGAAGCCGATGCCGCTGATCAGGACGCTGCTCTGCAGCAGCGGGAAGTCCTTCTGCGAGGCGGCCGTGAAGATCAGCTTGCCCATCCCCGGGTAGTTGAAAAGCGTCTCGATGATGACGAGGCCGCCGACCAGGAAGCCCGTTTGCGTCGCGACCACGGCGATCGTCGGCAGGAGCGAGTTCCGCAGGACGTGCCGACGGAGCACGACCCGTCGCGGCAGTCCCTTGAGGTACGCAGTCCGCGTGTAGTCGGCATCGAGCGCCTCGATCGTGCCGGCCCGCGTGATGCGCGCGATGTAGCCGAACAGGAGGACGACGAGCGTGAGCGCCGGGAGGGTTAGGTATTTGAGCTGCGTGAAGAAGCTGCTCCCGTCCGGCGCGTTGGCGCTGACCGGCAAGATGTCGAGCCAGAGCCCGAAGACGAGGATCAGGATGATTCCGCTGACGAACTCGGGCAGGACGGCGAGCGAGAGTCCTCCGATCGTGATCACGCGATCGATCAGCGGTGTCGCGCTTCAACGCGGCGATGACCCCGCCGACGATGGCGAGCGGGACGACGATCACGAAGGCGAACGCCGCGAGCTTGAACGAGTGGAAGAGCGCGTCTTCCGATCAGGTCGCTCACCGGGACGCTGTAGGAGAGGGACTCGCCGAAGTCGCCCTGGAAGAAGCTCGAGATCCAGTCCCAGTACTGCGTCAGGAGCGGTCGGTCGGTGCCGAGCTCCTTGTTAAGCGCGTCGACGGCTGCCTGATCCGCGAAGGGGCCAAGGATCCTGCGTGCGACGTTCCCCGGAAGGATCTGTGCCCCGACGAAGACGATCACGCTGAGGAGGAAGAGCGTGATGATTGCGAGGCCGAACCGCTTGAGGAGGAACCGTCCGATCGATGCTCCTACGCCCTAGGGCTGGCGGAGCCGGTCTGCTCCGCCAGCGCGTTTGGTGTTCCTCTCAGGCGGTGAACCCGGCTTTCGAGAGGTCGAACTGTCCGGTCGCCGCGGAGACCGCTCCCTTCAGGGTCGGCTTCGCCGCGGCCAGGAAGTAATAGAAGTACGGGAAGATGATCGGCGTCTCGTCGAGCAGGAGCTCCTGGATGCTCTTCGCGACCCCCTTCTGCGAGTCGACGTCGAGCGCGGCGACGTAGTCCTTCACGAGCGCGTCGTACTCGTCGTTTTTGAAGTGCGCCGAGTTCCAAACACCGATCTTCGGATCGCCGGAGAGCGGAGCGGTGAGGTAGACGTTCGGAACTGGTCGATGGCCGTAGTCGGTGATGCCCATGACCGAGTCCAGCCAGGTGGACTTCCCGAACACACCGTCGCCGTAGTACGTACCCGCGTCCGTGATCTTGAGGTTGATCGTGACGCCGATCTGCTCGGCGTAGTTCTTCACGAGCTGTGCCAGGTCGGGGATCTCGAAGCCGTTCCAGGTATCGAGCTGCACGGTGAAGCCGTCGCCCTTGCCTGCGTCCGCCAGCAGCTGCTTCGCCTGCTCGATGTCTTGCTCCCGCTGCGGCACCGACGTGTCGGTCGAGGGGTAGAGGGGCCCGAACGGGCTGTCGTTCCCGATGTCGGCCTGGCCCTCCCAGAGGCCGTCGACGAGCGCCTGGCGGTCGATGGAGAGTGCGATCGCCTGGCGGACGCGCTTGTCCGTGAAGGGCTCCTTGTCGGTTCGCATGTGGAGCTGCCGGTGCGTCGCCGCCTTGACCGCGATCACCTGGATGTTGTCGTCGCCGAGGAGCGCCTTGCCGCCGGAGACGGAGAAGTGCTCGACGAAGTCCACCTCGTCGCCCTGGAGGGCGATGATCATCGGTGCTTCCTCGTCGTAGAACTTGATGTCGAGCTTGTCGACGTTCGGCTGTCGGGCCCCAGTAATCGTCGTTGCGGACGACGGTCAGGCCGACCTTCGGCGTGAACTTCTCGAGCTTGAACGGGCCCGTGCCCTGGAAGGTCTTCCCCCAGTCGCCCGGATCCAGATCCGCGGGGATGATGATGGCGTTGTAGTTCGCGGAGCTGACGAGCGTGGGGAAGTTGCCGTTTGCTGCATCGAGGTTGAAGACGACAGTGGCGTCGTCGGGTGCCTCGGTGTTTCCCGGCGAGAGGACGCCCCCGAGGGCGGACTGGGCGTTCGCCGAGCCACCGTCCGGATTGATGAGCTTGTCGAACGTGCTCACGACGTCGTTCGCCGTCAAGGGCGTGCCGTCATGGAACGTGACGCCCTGCCGGATCTTGAACGTCCAGACCGTTCCATCCTCGTTCGGCTCCCAGCTCTCCGCGATACGCGGCTGCAGCTCGAGCTTGTCGTCGGAGAACGAGAGGAACTCGCCGGTAGCGCCGAGGATGCCGGCTCCGCCCTCGTCCTGCACGAGGAGCGGGTTCGGAGCGGTCGTAGGCTGGATCAGCGCGACCCGAACCGTGCCGCCCTTCTTGACGTCGCCGGTTGGCTCGGCGCCGGTGGTCGTACCTCCGCTTTCGCCGTCATCGCCGCCACCGCAGGCGGCCGCAAGGAATCCGAGCAGGGGAATGGACATGCCGACGACCGTGCCGCGGCGGACGAACTCGCGTCTGCTGATCTTTCCCGCCCCGTACTGGTCGATCAGGTGGTTCTCGACCTCGCTGCGTTCCCGTCGAACCTCGTCGACTCGGCGCTGCGTCTCATCCATGTCGCCTCTCCTTCCCAGAAGCTCGGCGGCTCCCCGTTGGAGGGGTTGGTATAGCTGATACCGCTGACAGGGTCAACGACGCGCGCCGCTCTCAACACGTCGCTTCAGCGAGTCAGACGCCTGCATGCGCGGGAAGTTGCCCTGCCGCCGATGCGATTTACGGAATCGAGCCGGCGTCACACCGCAGCGCCGGCTGAGGAGCCCAGCCGGGTGAGCAGTAGCTTCCGGAATCCGTCGACGTCGACGTCGACGGCGACTAGCGCGGTTGGCTCTGGGGCGGCGCGTCGGCGCCGCGTGTCGACGACGGTGCGGCCCCGGCAGAGCCCTGACCCGAGCTCGACGGCGACGTGGCGCCCGACCGTCTCGACGAGCCCAGGCTGAATCAGGTGGGCAACGGCGACCGCGTCGTGGACGGGACAGCCGCCGTGGTCGTACACCTCGCGATAGAAGCTTCCGTAAAAGTCGAGCATCTCCGCAACGGCGCTTCCGATCCCACCGGTGCCCCGAAGAACGTCGGCGTGCTCGGCGGTCAGCACCGCCCGGTCGGTGACATCGAGGCCGACCATCGTGATGTCGAGGCCGCTCTCGAAGACGCGAGCGGCCGCCTCGGGGTCGACCCAGATGTTGAACTCGGCCGAAGGCGTCATGTTGCCCTCGGCGATCGCCCCGCCCATGAGCACGATCCGATCGAGCTTTGCCGCGGCGTCCGGCCGTTGGGCGAGGAACAGGGCGACGTTGGTGAGCGGGCCGAGCGGCACGAGCGTCACGGGCTGGTCCGAAGCAAGCACCTGCTCGGCGAGGAAGTCCACCGCGTGCTGCTCGACCGGCCGGCTGCGAGGCATCGGCAGCGCCGGTCCGTCGAGGCCGCTCTCACCGTGCGCATCCCCTGCGGTCACGAGCTTGGCGACGAGAGGGCGATCCGCCCCCGCCGCCACTGAAACATCGCTTCGCCCCGCGAGCTCGAGCACCTTGAGCGCGTTGATCGTGGTCTTGTCCAGCGTCTGGTTCCCGGCCACCGTCGTGATGCCGAGAACCTCGAGCTCCGGGCTCGCGAGGGCGAGCAGGATCGCGATCGCGTCGTCCTGACCCGGATCGCAGTCGATCAGGACGGGGATCACGTCCGGCGCTCCCTCCATCTCAGGCCGCCCGGGCGGGGTCGAAGGGCAGGAGCTCCGGCGCTCTGCGGCCTTCCAGGACGAGGGGTGCGAGCGCGGCGGCCGACGCGGGGGCGAGCGTGACCCCCAGCATGCCGTGACCGGTCGCAACGTAGACGTTGTCGAGCGCCGGCGCGTGCCCGATCAGCGGTAGCCCGTCGGCCGTCATCGGCCTGAGACCTGCCCACTCGAGCAGCGCCGGCTGCGAGCCCGGACGCCAGCCGTCGAAGTATGGGTCGACGGTCGAGAGCATCTTCCGGAGCCGACGCCGGTCGACCCGGTCGCTCGAGGAGCCAAGCTCGAAGACGCCTGCAATCCGAACCGTGTCGTCGTAGGAGCTGATGCCGACCTTCGCCTCGGCGAGGTAGAGAGCGTGTTGCGGGCGGGTGTCACCGCCTGCAAGCGTGACGCTGTAGCCCCGCGCGCCGACGAGCGGCATGCGGACGCCGAGCCGCGTCAAGAGAGGGCTCGAGGTGGCTCCCGCTGCGACAACGACACGGTCGGCCTCCACCGGCCCCGCGCTCGTCGCGATGCGGACGCCGCCGTTGGAAGCAGCGATCTCCATGACCTCGATCTCTTCCCGCATCTCGACGCCCTGCCCCGCCAGGTAGCCGGAGAGGCCCTCGGTAAGGCTTTCGGGCCGGACGTACCGGTCGATGACGGCGTGCACGCCGCCGGCAAGCCCTCCGGCCAGCTCTGGCTCGAGCGCGCGCGCCTCCTCCGGGCCGAGCTTCGACGATCTCGCCCTTGAAGCCGATCGACCGGAGCCGGCGGAAGAGGTCGGTGTACGAGGTGAGGCCCGCCGGGGTGGTCGCGACGAGCAGAAGTCCTGAACGGTGCATCTCGAACGGAATGCCCTCGTCTGCATAGACGTCGAAGAGCTCCAGCGTGCGGGCATTGAGCGCGAGAAGCGCCCGTACGCCCTGCTCCCACCGTTCGCGTGTCGCGCTCCGGCGGAAGCCGAGGAGCCAGCGCAGGAACGTCGGATCGAGGCTCGGATGGATGACGAGCGGCCCGCCGCCTCGCATCATTCCTCGGAGCCCCTCGCCGATGATCCCGGGCGCCGGAAGTGGGTAGGTGAAACTCGGGCAGACCCAGCCCGTGTTCCCACGCGAGGCGCCCTGGCCCAGGCGTCCACGCTCGAGCACGCTGACCTCGGCTTCGCCACGGCGGAGCTCGTACGCGCAGCAGAGGCCGACAACGCCCGAGCCGATCACCACGACCTTCACGGCCGCACCGTATCCCGCTCCGCAGGCCCCCTGTCAGGGCCCGGGGCCGCCCGCGCCGTCCTCGTCAGAGCTCGCGCGCGAACTCCCGGTTCGACTCCTTCAGGCGCTCGTCGCTCCCGTAGTACGCATGCTTCGACATGTCCGGGCTGTACCGGCTGGCCGGCGGCGTGCGGCCGAGCGCCTCGGCGAGACTGCGCGTGTAGTGCGGGGCGTTCCCGCAGCAGACTCCCAGGTACCGGACGCCGAGCTCGAACGCCGCCCGCCCGAACTCCGCGATCTCGTAGCGGTTGCATGCGAGCGGGTCGAGGGCCGTGGGGAACGGTCGACCGTCGGGAATGTCATGGGCGCCGGGATCCCGGAGGGCCTGGAACGTGGGCTCCTCATCGTGCGTCCGGTAGGGCACCGGTAGCGCCGCCACGTGCACGCCGACGGCCTCACGGATCGGCCCGAGCAGCGACAGCGTGGTCATCGGGCCTCGGATGCAGTTGACGCCGACGACGTCGGCGCCTGCGTCCTCGAGTTGCTTGCACGCTTCCGCAATCGTCCAGCCGTCACGCGTGATCGGGTCGCGATGCACGGCCATGGTGACGACAGACGGGAGTCCGGCTGCCTTGATCGCCTCGAGCGCAAGCAGGGCTTCCCCGACATGCGAGATCGTCTCGGCGATCACGAAGTCCGTACCTGCCTCGGCGGCCCATCCGACCTGCTCCTCGAACATCAGCCGCACCGAACGAATGGAGTCGTCGTCATCCGGCTCGTAGACGTTGGTATTGCAGATGTCGCCGGCAAAGAGGGTTCCCGTCTCGTCAGCGACCTCCTTCGCAAGCGCGAGCGCCTGCCGGTTCAGGGGCTCGAGCAGCTCCTCCTTGCCGATGATGCGCAGCTTCTCGCGGTGGCCGTAGTACGTGAAGGCCTCGACGACGTCCGAGCCGGCATGGACGAATTCGCGATGGAGCTGAGCAACCAGTTCCGGGTGCTCGAGGACGACCTCTGGGACGAAGGCGCCTGCCTGGAGGTAGCCGCGCCGCTCGAACTCGAAGAGGTACCCCTCGGCGCAGATGACCGGGCCCTGCTCGAGTCGCTCGAGAAGGCCGGGCCCAGCGGCAGGACGATCGGCGGCCATGGGACTACGATAACGCGTGGCCGGGGCCGAGCCGCTTAGACGGGCGGCAGTCGTTCCACGACCACGAAGCCGAGCCGTTCGTAGAGTCGTTGGGCTCCGGAGGGGTTGTCGGACGCGACCTTCAGTTCGACCGCCTGCGCGCCGCGACTCCGGAATTCGCCCAGAACGTGGTGGACGAGCGCCGCTCCCAGCCCGCGTCCGCGCCACGACTCGTGAACCACAAGATCCTTGAGGAACGCGCTGGTCCAGCACAGGGCGGCACCGGCGAGCGAGCCGTCGTCGGCCTCGGCCAGAAACCAGAGCTCCGGATCGAACTCCGCATCCGAGGTCATCGCCAGGTGCCATGTCTCGAACGGGTCGACCGAGCCGCCGCCGCCGCGGTACGCGTGCTGGAGCAGGGCGTGAACGGCGGGCGCGCCCTCGAAGCGAAAGCTCCGAAGGCGAATCCCTTCGGGCCATGCAGGTGTCGGTGGATCCTCCTCGAGCGGCCGGCGCATCCGCCAGATCTCGGCGGGTGGTGAACTCGCGTCGCTCACGGATTCAGCTCGGCAAAGCGGCCCGACTGGATCGCTTCGCGAACGGCGCCGAGATCGGGCGGCACGGGGTCGCCGCGGCCGGAGAAGGCGATCCCCTCCCGGACGATCTCCCGCGCCCGGCGCGTGCCTCTGCCGAGCCCGACTTCACGGAGGTCGACCGCCTGGGCGGCGACCACGAGCTCGACGGCTGCGATGTGCTCACCCAGCTCGACCATCTCCCGGAGCCGGCGCGCGCCGAGCGGAGCCATCGTCATCCGGTCCTCGATTCCCTCGGCGTGCGAGGTGCTCGCGACCTCGAACGACACGGGGAGTGCCAGGAGCCGGGCTTCCGCAGTGAACGCCTGGCTCGACACGCCGAACTCCGCCAACGAGTCTTCCGCCAGGCCACGTGCGGTTGCGAGCCCCTCCGGAAGCCCGGAGAGCGGATACTCGAGCAGCTTCACGAGACGCTCGTTCGCGGCGGTCAGAACCGAGGCGAGTGTGAGCCGCAGAAAGTCGACCGCGGCGGCGAGGGGCAGCACATCGAAGTTTCCGACCGAGACGATTCGGTCCTCGTCCGGGATGATGAGCGGGTTCTCCTGTGACGCGTTCAGCTCGATCGCGAGCTGGCCCTCGACGAACCGGAGCGCATCGCGCCCGGCGCCGTGGACCTGCGGGATGCATCGGAAGGTGAGCGGGTCCTGGAGGTTCCGCGCCGCGCCCTCGTCCCAGAGGTAGCTGTCGGCGAGCAGCGAACGTAACCGCTCGATCGTCTCCTGGAGACCCGGGTACGGCCGCACCTCGCCGATTCGCGGGTTGAGGATAGTCAGGTTGGCGACAAAGGCCTCGAGGTCGAGCGCCCCCGCGACGTCGAGGGTGTCGAGGAGCCGGCGCGTGTCGGAGACGGCCAGCGTCGCAATCGCGGTCGAGAAGGAGTTGCTGTTCAGGAGGGCGAGGCCTTCCTTCGCCGCCGGCTGGAACCCGTCGAGGAGCCCGTGTGCGAGATCTGCCATCGAGGCGAGGTCGGCCTGCCCGATCGATCCGAGCAGGCGGACCGGCGGAGCAGCGCCGTCGTTCAGCCTCGCGACGACGCGCTCAGCGAGCTCGGGCCGGACTCCGGCGGACCCGCGGGCGAAGCCGTTCGCGAGGTGGAGCATGGCGCCACGAACCACCTCGTCCGGCGCATAGGGGCCGGCTGCGACCAGGTGATTCAGGATCAGCTTGCGGTTGAACTCGTCGAGATCCTCCGGGTCGACTGGGACGCGCTTGCGGACGCCAACTCCCGTCGTGAGGCCGTAAACCATGTCTCCACGCTCGATCACCCGCTCGACGAGCTCGCGTGCGGAACGCATGCCCGCCACCGCAGCAGGGGCGAGCTCGACCGGCTCTCGCCCCCGAGCAACCCGAACCAGCTCGTCGGCGGTCAGGCTCGCTCCGTCGAGGACGACGGTCATCCCCAGACCGCCCTGGCTGTCTCGGCGATCGTCCGAAGCTTGCCGCGCTCGTCGTCCTCGGAGATTGCGTTCCCGACCACCGACGTGGCGAACCCGCACTGCGGCGAAAGAGCCAGCCGTTCGAGCGGAACAAACCTCGATGCCTCCTCGATCCGCGCCGCCAGCTCGTCGACCGTCTCGCGCCTGGGCGTCTTCGTCGTCACGAGGCCGAGGACGACGATCTTGTCCTCGGGAACGGCGGCGAGCGGCTCGAAGCCGCCGGAGCGCTCGTCGTCGTACTCGAGCAGGAGCCGCTCTGCCCGCACGGCAGGAAAGATGCGCTCTGCGAGCCAGTCGTATCCCCCCGAGACGAGCCAGCGGCTCGCCTGGTTGCCGCGGCACAGGTGGAATCCGAAGGTGACGCAGGGCCGGTCGGCGATCACATGGTTGTCGAGCTCAACCCCGAGCTCGAGCCAACGCTCCGCGGGCCAGCCCCGGCTCTCGTAGAAGGCCTTGTAGCCCTCGTCTACGAGCAACGGGTACTGCGGCGCGTCGAGCTGGAGGTACGTGGCGCCGAGGGCGACGAGCTCGTCTGCCTCCTCGCGCAGGATCTCGGCCACGTCGCCGAGGAACTCCTCGAGCGTCGCGTACGCCGACGTGGAGCGCTCGGGGTCCCAGAAGTTTGCGAACAGGCTGGGGCTGGGGAGCGTGACCTTGAGTGTCTTCGTTGTCCGCCGCCGTGCGTAAACAAGCTCCTCGCCCGAGAGAGAGCGGCGGCGGCGTAGCTTCTCGACAACCGCGATCGGCGGCCGTTCGACGCTCATGGGCCCGAGTTCGTCGCTCTGCCAGTTTCCCCAGAGGAAGGCGTCGAGGTCCCACTCGGCGAATCCGTCGACGGCTGCCGTGAGCTGGCTCTGGAAGGAGAGCCGGCGGACCTCGCCGTCGGTGACGACGTCCATCCCCGCTTCTTCCTGGAGCGCGAGCACATGGTCGACGGCGGCATCCTCAGCCGCCTTGAACTCCGAGACCGGCAGCTCGCCGCTCTCCATGCGCTCTCGAGCTTCGAGCAACTCGGGCGGGCGCAGGAGGCTGCCGACGACGTCCGCGCGCGCCTCGATCACGGGCGCAATCTACGTTCTTGGCCCGAGCAGCGGCGCAGGACCCTTCCGGTACGATTTCCGCTCCGCCGCGCGGGGACGGACCTCATGAAAGACATTCTTGTCGTCTGCCCGCAGGAGCGGGACATCAGGAACATCGAAGCTGCCAAGCTCGAGCAGCGCTTCCGCGTGCGCTACGTGGGATCGGATCTCGATCAACTCGAGACTTTCGACCCGGCGGCGTTCCTCGCCGAGTGCGCCGAGCTGCCCGCAGACGGCATCGTCGCAACGAAGGACCAATCCGCGCTCCTCGCAGCCCTTTTGGCGGAGGAGCGAGGGCTCGCCGGACCGAGCTCGGCTGCGCTGGTCGCCTGCCAGCACAAGCCGATCTCCCGCGCGATTCAGGAGCGAGCGGCGCCGGAGTCGACTCCTCGATTCGCCATCCTCGACGGGAGGGTGCCGTTTCCCCTGCCGGTGTTCGTCAAGCCCGTTGTGGGGCGGCTTTCGCAGAACGCCTACCGGATCGACGAGCCGGACGACCTCCTCCAGCTGCACGAGGCCGACCGCTACACGAACCGGTACGCGGAGATCGCTGCGCTCGCTGGTGCACCGAGGGAGTCGGCACACGGCTTCCTGGTCGAAGAGCTCCTGACCGGAGCGGAGGTGACGCTCGAGGGCTACGTTCACAAGGGCCAGGTCGTCACGATCGGCATCACCGACTCGGTCAAGTACCCGGGCACGCTCTCGTTCGAGCGCTTCGAGTATCCGAGCATCCTTTCGCCCGAGCGCCAGTCCGAGCTGGCCGACATCGCCGAGCGAGTGCTGCCGGCGCTCGGGTTCGACACGGGTTTCTTCAACGTGGAGTTCTTCGTGCAGGACTCGGGGCCCGCGCAGATCATCGAGGTGAACGGGCGCATCGCCTCCCAGTTCGCCCCCCTGGTGGCGGGCCTCCATGGGCGCTCGACGTACGACGCGCTCTTCGAGCTTGCGGCCGGCGAGGATCCACGCTGGCAGACGGGCATCCCCGAGGGGGTCGGCGTCAGCTGGTGCCTGCGAGTCTTCGCGGACGCCTTCGTCGAGGGCGTCCCTGATCCGGAGGAGGATGTGGAGCTCCTCGTTCGCCCGGGGCTTTTCCTCTCGGAGCAGGGTGTCAACGATGCCCAGAGCTATCGCCTGGCGATTCTCCACGGCTTCGGGGAGACTCGCGAGGAAGCCGTGGAGCGCTGCCGGCGTCGTGCTGCGGCGCTTACCTTCCGGCTGGCGCCGGTGCCTGTTCGCTGAGCCCGTCGCGCGCCTCCTGATCCGAGATCCAGAGTCCCGCGACGGCTGCGCCCGCGAACGCGAGCACGGCCGCGAGCAGGATGCCGGTGTGGAACGCGTCAATGGACGCGTCGCGAAGCGCTTCGTCGGCCTGACCCCGGGCCAGGGGCACCGCGCCGGCATCTCCCACCTGGTGCTCGAAGACGAGGGAGATGACCGCCCCGATGACCGCCACGGTGATGAGGCTCCCGAGCCGTGAGACGGTCGAGTTGATGCCGGAGGCGATCCCCGCGGCCTCCTCCGGAGCAGACTTGAGCGCCGTCGCCGTGATGGGCGCGACCAGCATCGAGAGCCCGAGCGCGAACAGGAGCAGCGAAGGCACGCCGGCGTACCAGAAGTCGTTTTTGGTCCGGACGAGCAGCAGGAGGAGGAGGGAGCAGCCGATCAGCGCCGGCCCGGCGGTTAGGAGGAGGCGCGGCCCTTGCCGGTCGGCTAGCGCGCCGAAGCGCGAGGCGAGCACGATCATGATCACGCTGGCCGGAATCCCGAGGAGCGACGCTTCGAAGGGGCTGAAACCCAGAAACTGCAGGTAGAGCTGGACGTAGACGAGCTGTCCGTAGAGGGCGCCGTAGACGAAAAACGTCTCCAGGTTTGCCGCTGCGAAGTTCCGCCGGCGGAAGAGCTTGAAGTCCAGCATCGGCTCCGCGACCAAGCGCTCCACCCAGACGAAGGCGACCAGGGCCGCCACCGCGACCACACCCGCCCACCAGACGTTGCCGAATCCCTTGTCCGCGCCCTCGACCAGAGCGTAGGTGAGCGCGCCGAACCCGACCGCGGAGAGCGTGGCGCCCGGTAGGTCCAGCCGCCCTTCCCGCCGCATGCTTCGTTCGTCGCACCGGCCAGCAACCGCCGCCGCGAGCGTCAGTGCCGCCACAGGGAGGTTCAGGAAGAAGATCCAGCGCCACGACACCCATTCAACGAGCGCACCGCCGGCCGGCGGGCCGAGCAGCACGGCGACGCTCGTGAAGGAGGTCCAGAGGCCGATCGCCCGGCCGGCGTTCTCGGCGTAGACGGCGCGCAGGAGGGCCAAGGAGTTCGTGGTCAGGAAAGCGCCCGCCACACCCTGGAGGACGCGAGCGATGATCAGGGTCGCTCCGTTAGGCGCCGCGCCGGCGAGCACCGAGGCGGCCGCAAAGCCGATCACACCCCAGAAGAAGACCCGCCGGCGTCCGAAGCGGTCGCCCAGTGCGCCACCGACGAGGTAGAGCGCAGCGAGGGCGAGCGAGTAGGAGAGGAAGATCCACTGTTCTCCGGTCAGGCCGAGATCGAGATCCCGTTCGATCGTGGGCATCGCGACGATGACGACGCTCGCATCGATGAACGCGAGCGAGGACCCGAGGACCGTCGCGGCGAGGGTCAGGCGCCGCCGCGTTTCGAGGCTTAGCGTGGCCATGAGCCGAGCATAGTGTGGTGCGATGCGACGAGGAATGATTCCCGGCATCACCGCCGCCGCTGTCTGGGCCGCCGCCGAGCCGCTCGTCGGCAGGGCGCTCGGCGTTCCCTGGTATTCGGATGCGAGGCTCGTCGGCCGGACACTCACGAAGGGGCGCCTCTGGCGACCGCTCGGAATCGCTGTTCACCTCGGGAACGGCAGTATGTTCGGAGCCGTCTTCGCCGGGCTGGGGGGCCGCGGCTGGAAGCAAGGGGTGCTCGCCGCCGAGACCGAGAGCGTGCTCCTCTGGCCCGGCATGGCCGCTATCGACCGGATCCATGCCGACCGGCGGAGCGGTGAATGGCCACCCCTGTTCTTCAACGGCCGTGTGTTCGCCTACGAGGTGGTCGTGCACGCCATGTTCGGCGCCGTGTTGGGCGCGCTTTTGTCCGACGCCGACTGAAGCCAGTGAGAAGACGGGCGCGAACTGACCGCGTACGATGGTCGGAGTGCAGGACTCGTCACTCACCGTCAAGCCCGACGCCGGGCAGCTCGAGCAGCAGCTCGAGCAACACCGCGCCGAGCTGACCGCCTACTGCTACCGGATGCTCGGCTCGCCGTTCGAGGCCGAGGACGCGGTGCAGGACACCTTCGTCCGCGCCTGGCGGAGCTTCGACCGCTTCGAGGGCCGGGCTGCGCTGCGCTCGTGGCTCTACAGCATCGCGACGAACGTCTGCTTCGACCTGCTGAATGGGAGAGAGCGCCGCGCCCGTCCGATGGATCTCGGGCCCGCCTGGAACCCGGACGGCCCGATCGGGCGCACGCTCCCGGAGGTGACGTGGATCGAGCCGGTGCCGGACGGCCTCGTCGTGCCGGCGGATGGCGACCCGGCAGAAGTGGCCGTCTCGCGCGAGACGATCCGCCTCGCCTTCGTTGCTGCCCTGCAGCACCTTCCGCCTCGCCAGCGCGCCGTCCTGATCCTGTGTGAGGTCCTGCGCTGGAAGGCGGCGGAGGTCGCTGAGCTACTCGACACGAGCGTCGCGTCCGTGAACAGCGCGCTCCAGCGTGCACGGGCCACGCTCGAGGCGAGCGAGGTCAGCTCAGCCGATCCAGCCCCGGCGATGGACGAAGCCCAGCGGGAACTCCTCGGGCGCTACGTCGAGGCCTTCGAGCGGTACGACATGGAGGCGCTCACGTCGCTGATCCAGGAGGACGCGACGCAGTCGATGCCTCCGTACGAGCTGTGGCTGAGTGGCCGCGAGAACATTCTCCGCTGGTGGGTGGGGCCCGGCGCCGGTTGTCGCGGCTCGCGCGTCATCCCGACCGTGGCCGCGAACGGGTCGCCCGCGTTCGGGCAGTACAAGCCGAGCGCCTCTGGGAGCGGCTACGACCCGTGGGCGCTCCAGGTGCTCGAGATCGCCGACGGCCGGATCGTGGAATTCACCTTCTTCCTCGACACGGAGCGCGTCTTCCCGCTCTTCGGCCTGCCGGCTCGGCTCGAGTCCTAGCGTCTGCCCGGGCGGCGGAGCTCCTCCCGTTCCGCCGCCCGGGACGTTCCGTCAGTGCCCGGCGACCGGCTCGCTGGCGTGCTCGGCGTCGATCGAGATCGGGCTCTCACGCTCGTATGGCGGCTCGATGGTGACGTTCGGGAGCAAGCGGTCGAGCCAGCCCGGGATGTACCAGGTCTTCTCGCCCAGCAGGGTGAAGAACGCGGGCACGAGCGTCATCCGGACGATCAGCGCGTCTGTGAGGATCGCGACCGCGAGCAGCAGCCCGAATTCCTTCGGGATGCGGTCAGTGCTCAAGATGAACGCCGCGAAGACCGTGCCCATGATCAGCGCCGCGGCCACGACTACCCGGCCGATCGCCGAGATGCCGTGCTCGACCGCCGCCCGCGTTTTCAGGCCGTGGACGTGCTCCTCCCGGATGCGGCTTCCGATGAAGACCATGTAGTCCATCGAGAGTCCGAAGAGGATGGCGAAGGCGATCGGTGGGACGAACGTCTCGATCGGGCCCGTCTGATCCAAGCCCGTGAAGCCGAGCAGGTGGCCCTCCTGCACCACGAGCGTCAGCACGCCGAAGCCGACGAAGGCGGACATCAGCGTCGTGATCGCAGCGGTCAGCGAGACCACGATCGACCTGAACGCCATCGCCAGCACGACGAAGGTGACGCCGATGATGAAGAGCAGGAAGAGTGGTGCTCGGTCGAAGATCCGGTCGGCGATGTCCTTGAAGGCCGCCGTCTGGCCCGAGACGTAGGCGACCGCATCGCCGTCCGCCGTCGCCGCCGGCACGACGTCGCCCCGTAACCGGTCGACGAGCTTGTCGGTCGCTTCGTCCTGCGGAGCCGACTTGGGGGTCACGAAGACGATCGCGACTGTCTCCTCGTCGTTGAGTTGCGGCTCGCCCACCGATGCGACGCCCTGGAGCTTCTGCGCGCCGTCGTGAATCTTTTGCGGCGCCTGCGGGTCGCCGTTCACATCCACGACGATCGGGAGGGGTCCGTTGAAGCCGGCCCCGAATCCCTCGGCCAGCAGGTCGTAGGCGCGGCGGCTGGTCTGCTCCAGGGGCTGGGTGCCCTGGTCGGCGGCACCGAGGCGCACCAGCGTCGACGTTGCCCCCAGGGCCAGGACGACCAGCAGGACGATCGGAAACACGACCTTGGCGTTCGCGGCGACGAACCGACCCCAGCGAGCGACCACGCTCTTCTCGCGGGCCGCTTCCGAGTCGTCCAACCGGGGGAGGAACGGCATCTTCAGCCGGTCGATCTTGTGCCCGAGCAGTGCCAGCACAGCTAGCAGGAGGGAGTTCGCGATCAGCACAGTGGTCAGCACTCCGAGGGAGGCGCCGATGCCGAGCTTGGTGACGAAGTCGAGGCCGAAGAAAGCCAGGCCGCTGACCGAGATGGCGACGGTCAGGCCCGCGAAGAGCACGGCGCGCCCGGCGGACGCGCCGGCCGCCGCCGCGGCGTCCTGCGGTGAGAGCCCGTCGTGCAGGAGCTGTCTGAAGCGCGTGACGATGAACAGCGAGTAGTCGATGCCGACGCCCAGGCCGATCATCGAGACCAGGATCGGCGTGATCGTGTTGATGCTCAGGAAGCCGGCGAGGATGAAGAGGAGCAGGAACGCCGTTGCCAGTGCCACGATCGCCAGCGCGATCGGGATGATCATCGCCACGAGCGTGCGGAACACGAGCAGCAGCACGATGATCGCGGCGAGCAGGCCGAGCGCCTCGGACGTCCCCTGCTCGAGGGGCGGGAACTCGGCCTCACCGTTGTATTCCACTGTCACGCCGGCCGGCTCGACCGTCTCCCGGACAGCATCCTGCACAGCGACGACTGCTTCGCGGTCTTCCTCCTCGATCGTCTCGCTGAACTGCGCCTCGGTGTAGGCGATGCGGCCGTCGTCGGAGACGGTGTCCTCGCTGAACGGGTCTCCCACGCTTTCCAGGCCGGTCTTGTCGCCCGTCGGCTTGAACTCCTTCGACTTGAGGCGCGTGACGGCCTTCTCGATCGCTGCGCGTCGCACCGGCGTGTCGAGCCGTTCGCCTTCCGGAGCCGCGAAGACAACGTTCAGCACGCCGCCCTGCTCGGACGCGAACTCGGCCTCGATCAGGTCGACCGCCTTCTGCGTATCCGACCCCGGAATCTCGAACTCGTCCTTGAGCGAACCGCCGACTGTCGCAACCAGGACAACAAGAAGGGCGAAGATGCCGAGCCAGCCCAGGACAACGCGCCACGGGTGTGTGGCGCAGGCTTGCGTCCAGCGCGCCAGCCCGCCCGTGGAGAGACGCTCATGGGCTGCGCGCCGATCCGACGTGGGCCGGTTCCCGGAGGGCGCATCTCCGCGATCGGGATTCGTGCCAGTTCCTTCGTGCTCCGTCATGGGTCCCCTTAGGTCGCTTTCACCACAGACCGCTTGCAGTACAAGAACTCATCGGTCAGCCGTTCGATTCCCGGCCGCCACACTACTTGGCTCCCGGACTCCACCTGAATACCAACGGGATTCACTCCGGCACGACCTCGCGAAGCCCCATGAAGCCGAGCAGATCGACGAGCTCGGTCGACGCATGACGAAGCCGGACCTGGCAGCCGTAGCGCTGGGCGGCGAGCTGCAGCCGCGCGAGTGCATCGACGGTCACCGCGTCGGCTTCGACTCTCGCGACGTCGCAGAGAGCGACGTCGGGGAGGTGGCTGTCGAGTAACCTGCAGACCCGCTCGCAAAGCCCAGGCAGGTCGGCGCGGGCGATCGGGCCCCTGACGGCGAACGAGATCGTCTGCGACGCGGAGGTGGCCATCCAGAGACAGACCGTCGAAAGGGCAAAAACTCATCGGCTTGCAAACGATGAATTCGGGTGCGCGGTTCGGTCTAAACCCCGAAACCGATCACGAACGCACCGAAAGGACAGCCGATGACCATCACCGACAACCGCACCCGCTGGCTCGCGCTGATCGTCCTCTGCCTCGGCGATCTGATGATCGTCCTTGACACGACGATCGTCAACGTCGCGCTGCCATCGATCCGGGCCGACCTTGGCTTCTCCGAGACGTCGCTCGCCTGGGTCGTGAACGCGTACATCCTCACCTTCGGCGGCTTTCTCTTGCTCGGCGGCCGTCTGGGAGATCTCTTTGGCCATCGGCGGCTTTTCCTGGCCGGAATCGGGCTCTTCACCGTCGCCTCCCTCGGCTGCGGCCTGGCGGGCTCGCAGGCGTTCCTGATCGGAGCGCGGGCCGTCCAGGGCCTCGGCGGGGCTGTCGTGGCGGTGGTCGCCCTCTCGCTGATCATGACCTTGTTCACCGAGCCCGCCGAGCGGGCGAAGGCGATGGGCGTGATCGGATTCGTCGCGGCCGGCGGGGGAAGCATCGGCGTGCTGCTCGGCGGCGTTCTCACGGACGTGCTCGATTGGCACTGGATTTTCCTCGTCAACCTGCCGGTCGGCGCAGTGGTGTTCGCGCTCTGCCTGAGGCTGCTCCCGGGCGGCGGCGGCCAGGCGGCGGGCGGGCGCCTCGACGTCGCCGGCGCCGTGACGGTGACGACGTCCCTGATGCTCGCGGTCTACGCGATCGTGAACGGCAACCAGGAAGGCTGGACCTCCGTTCAGACGCTCGGGCTGCTCGCGACGGCGGCAGTGTTGCTGGCGCTGTTCATCGCTATCGAGGCTCGGACTCGCTCGCCGCTGGTGCCACTCGGGCTGTTCCGACTCCGCAATGTCGCGACGGCCAACGTGGTCGGCGTCCTCTGGGCGGCGGCCATGTTCGCCTGGTTTTTCCTCTCCGCCCTCTACCTCCAGCTGGTGCTCGGGTACAGCCCATTGCAGGTCGGTCTCGCCTTCCTGCCCGCCAACCTGATCATGGCGGCGTTCTCGCTTGGGCTTTCCGCGAAGCTGGTCATGCGGTTCGGCTTCAGGGCGACGTTAGCGACGGGCCTCTCACTGTCCGCCGTCGGACTCGTGCTCTTCGCGCGGGCCCCGGTCGACGGGAGCTTCGTCGTCGACGTTCTTCCGAGCATGATCTTGCTTGGCTTCGGCGCCGGAGTGGCTTTCAACCCGATGCTCCTGGCCGCCATGAGCGACGTCGAGCCGAACCAAGCCGGGCTCGCGTCCGGGGTCGTGAACACCGCGTTCATGATGGGCGGGGCGCTCGGCCTGGCGGTCCTCGCCAGCCTCGCCGCTTCGCGCTCGGACACGCTGCTCGCTTCCGGCGACAGCGCGCTCGTCGCGCTGGTCGGCGGCTACCACGCAGCGTTCCTCGTAGCCTCCCTCTTCGCGTTGGGGGGTGCGGTGTTGAGCGCAGTGCTCCTCCGTACGAGGGCTTCGGTGCCGGGGCACGAAAGTGAGGAAGGAATCGGCGTCCCGAAGCCCGCCGAGGCATGCTAGAGCCATGCTCCATGTCATCCGCCGAGAGGATCTCCAGCCGAGCCCCAACCGGACCGTTGAGTTTCAGGGCGAGAAGTACGGCGCCGGGATCTCGTTCCTGCTCGTGGACAACGAGCCCGGTCAGGGCCCCAGGTTGCACCAGCATCCTTACCCGGAGACGTGGGTCGTTCGGGCCGGTCGCGCACAAGTCACAGCCGGAGAGGACGAGATCGAGGCCGGGCCCGGTGACGTCGTGGTCGTCGAGGCGGATACTCCGCACGCCTTCCGCAACCTCGGCCCGGGGCGCCTCGAAATCGTCTGCATCCATGCCGCAGGCCGCATGGTCACGGACTGGTTGGACGGGGACTAGACCCGGCAGGTCGAGCGTGCTCGAGAGCCGGAAACTGGCATTTCGTCCCGCCTGGACCGCTCTTCCGGCGAGGCCTTAAAAGCTCCCGCGGGGCGACGATATACCTGGTGGATACCAACCACCCGCCAGCCGGACCGCCCGTGGCTCGCTGGAGAGCTCAGGGTGCCGTTGGCCTGCGACCGACCGTCCTCCTGGCCGTCACGACGATCGGGTTCGGCATCGTGACCGCGTACATCGCGCTCGATCCAAACATCAGCTTCGCGTACCACGATCCCGACTTCCGCGTCGCCCTCGAGTGCGTGGCGGCGGTTGTCGCCTTCCTAGCTGCCGACCTGGCCTTCGGGCGCTTTCTCGTGCGCGGGAGCGCGAGCGATCTGCTCCTTGCACTGGGGCTCGGCATTCTCGCGCTCTCCAACCTTTTCTTCTCCGCGGTGCCCGCCTTGGTGTCGGACGGCCCGCCGGGCCGGTTTTCGACCTGGTCGGCGGTCATCGGCGGCTGCCTCGGAGCGGCGGTCTTTGCTTCCGCCCCCTTCTTCGCCGAGAAAAAGCTCCCGAGACGTGCGCTTTGGGGGATCGTCGCGCTCCCGGCGCTCATCCTCGGCGTCGCAGGGATCACGGCGCTCCTTCACTCTCGACTTCCATGGGGTGTCGAGCTCCAGATGCCCTCAGAAGACTCCACGTCGCCCAAGCTCATCGGTCATCCGGTGATTCTGGGCATCCAGCTGGGCGCCATGGTTGCCTACGCCGTGGCGGCCGTGGGGTTTGTCCGCCTCGCCGAGCGCCTGGGCGACGGCTTCACCCGCGCGCTCGCCCTTGCGTCGGTGACCGCTGCTTTTGCAAGGCTCAACTACTTCCTCTACCCGTCGTTCTATTCGGAATGGGTGTACATCGGAGACGCCTTCCGTCTGCTCTTCTACCTGCTCATACTCCTCGCCGTCATCCGCGAGATCGGGCGGTACTGGCAGAGCTTCGCGCAGGCCGCGGTCCTCGAGGAGCGCCGCCGCCTCGCTCGTGACCTGCACGACGGGCTCGCACAGGAGCTTGCGCTGCTCGTACGCAAGGGCCGGCGGCTCGCCGCCACCCACGAGGCGGGACGTGAGATTGCTGCGACCGCCGAGCGAGCCCTAGTCGAGTCGCGCCGTGCGCTTGCAGCGTTGACCCTTCCGACCGATTTGGCCCTCGACGAAGCCCTTACTCGAGCCGTAACCGAAGTGGCGCGGAACCACCGGGCGGAGGTCGACCTCGATCTCGAGGTCGCTCAGGTTCCCGCGGTCGCCCAGGAGGCGCTCGTGCGCATCGCGTCCGAGGCCGTCAGCAACGCGGTCCGCCACGCCTATGCCGATCGCGTCTTGGTCCGGCTGTCGAACGGCGACGGTGTTCGCCTCGAGGTCACCGACGACGGGGTCGGATTCGAACCGGACACGCTTCGCTCGGTCGGCGCTGGCTTTGGGCTCGTTGCGATGCGGGAGCGGGCCGCATCCGTCGGCGCCGAGTTTCGCTGCGAGTCACGGCTCGGCGAGGGCACGACAATCGAGGTGCTTGTCGCATGAGTGAGCCCGTTCGCGTTCTCATCGCCGACGATCATGCGCCGACCCGCGCCGACCTTGCAGCCCTACTCACCGAGGACGGCCGCTTCGACGTCTGCGCCCAGGCAGCCGACTCGCCGGCAGCGGTCGCGGCGGCCTGTGCCAGTCAGCCGGATCTGTGCCTCCTCGATGTCTGCATGCCGGGGAGCGGCGTCGCCGCGTGCTGGGAGATAACGTCTCGGCTTCCGACCACCAGGGTCGTCATGCTCACCGTCTCCCGGGACGACCGCGACCTCTTCGCGGCCCTGCGTTCGGGCGCCCACGGCTATCTCCTGAAGGACATGGACGAAGGCGTGATCCCCGACATGCTCATCAACGTGCATCAGGGCGAGGCGTCGCTTTCGCCTCCCCTCGTCAAGAGGGTAATCGTCGAGTTTCGCGACAGCGCTCCGCACCGGCGCACGCCGGTGGCCGAGCCCCCGTTCGATCATCTAACCAGCCGCGAGTGGCAGGTTCTCGAGCTCTTGCGGCTCGAGTTCAGCACCGCCGAAGTGGCGCGGAAGCTCTTCATCTCGAGAACGACCGTCCGTGATCATGTGGCTTCGATCACCAAGAAGCTCGGCGTGCACGATCGAGCGGCTGCCGTTCGCCTGCTCGAACGCACCTAAGCGTCGAGCCATCTCGACGCCCTCGGGGCCGACAAACCCTTGCAAGAACCTGAGGTTAAGGCAGAGTCTTTACATAGCCAATCAGGTTTGGGCGAAGGATACGTTCGGCGCGATCGAGAGCCGGGCCGCCTTCACGCTCTAGCCAAGACTCCCACCTCCCCTCCAGAGCGGGGCTTCTTCGGAAGCCCCGCCGTATTTTCACCTTCAATCCACCAGCGCGGCCCCTGTACGTCTCAGTCGAGGATCCCGGCGCCACGAAGTTCAGGATCTTCCCCACAGCGCCGATGCTTGTTCGGCGTGTCCCGCTTCGCCAACCGCCTAGAGAGCTTCGCCTGGCCGATTCTGATCGCGGCCGTTTTGATCGCCCTATTCGTGGGCGCGTTGAGCACCTTGGAGCGGCGGGAGGCCGTTGATGCAGCGCGGTCTACCACGCTCGTCGAGCGCATCGCAAGCGAGGCCTACCGCATGAGCGCGGTTGAATGGCAGGCGGTCGCCGAGCGACGCGTCAGCGCCGAGCTCGCGCGGGAGCTTGATGCCAGTCAGGCTGATGTCGAGACTGCATTCTCGGAGCTCGTGCGCGTCGACGCTCAGCATGGGGCGTCTCGCCTGGCGAAGCCGTACAAGCAATACGTGGCCGCGGCCGACGAGGAACTTCGTCTAATCGACTCCGGCCTTCTGGATAAAGCCACTGCGCTCGACGAAGAGCGTGTAGACCCAGCTTTTGGGGCGCTGCATGAAACCCTCTCGGCGGAGCTCACCAAGCACAGGGAGATCGAGCGCTCTCTGAACGCGGATGCGGACATCGCATCTGCCGTTCTTCTTGTTGTCGCGGTCCTCCTAGTAGGTCTTCTCGTCTGGCAGTACGAGCTTCAGCGTCGTGCCGTGCGAAAGGAACGTCTTCAAAGCGCGCAGCTGCGCGCTTTCGATCGCATGAAGGACGACTTCGTCGCGTCGATCTCGCACGAGCTTCGAACTCCCTTGACCTCGATCCGGGGATACGTCGAGCTCCTCCGCGACGGCGAGGCCGGTGAGCTCACTGAGCGGCAGGAAGGATTCCTCGAGATCGTCGACCGAAACTCTGATCGTCTCCAAAACATCGTCGCGGACCTTCTTTTCGTTGCCCAAGTCGATGCAGGCCAGCTCTCACTTGAGCGCAGCGAGGTGGACCTAGCCGCTGTCGTTGCCGAATCCGTCGCGTTCGAAGCTGGGGATGATCCAGCGGTTCCCGCCCCCGCCAGCGGTTTTGCCTAGCCGGGAGGGAGCCGGCCAAACCCGCTGGCCATGCGGGTTTTCGGCTCGTCTAGAGAGGGACAGGGCCGGAGACTCAACTCTCGACCCCCGGTTTGAAGACCAGTAGCGAAGCGAGGAACGATGCGGGACACCGCTCCGTGTGGGACACGAAGCGGGACGGTCACCGGCGCCCGGACCGAGAAAGTCGTCGAGTTCTCCTTCGAGCGGGAGGCGGCCGAGGAGATGATCCGTGAGGTTAGGGAGGACGAGCCGATGCTGGCGGAGGAGCTGCGGGTCGGAAGTCGAGCTCAATTAGGCCTCAGGTGCTTCTAGCACCAGCTGCCGCAGTCAACCCGCTTCCACACGTGACCGGGGTAACTGACGGCAATTGCCCAACCGGCAGCGCTGAACTCGAATGGGTGCGCCAAAGCCTCCTCCTTCATGGCTGGCGTCTCTACCGGAGAGAGTGACAGGGTGTCGCCCTTTACCTCGTACTGAAACACGGCGCCGGTATCCGTATTCCCAATCCGGAAGCGTCCGTCGTCGATGATCTCGTAGCTGCCGTCATCCACCGGGTTCTCGTTCGCGTCAAGGGAGCCGAACGCGCCCTCCTCGTCGAAGAAGTGGTAGTGAACGAACGGCTTGGCGCCCTCGCACACGTCGTCCTTTTGCGCCAGTTGCCCGGGGGGTACGTCGGGGAAATAGTCGCCTACGACAGAAGGCGCGAGCGCTCCGAGGCCCGCGCCCTCGAGCGCCTTCACCAGTTCGGGGCACTTGTTCACGCGCTTCCATCTTCCGACGAGCGCGGGAGTGGGGGTTGCCGTCTCAGCGGTCGTTGAACTCGTGTCCGTAGTCGTGGAGCCGCTGGAGGGCTGCTCTCCTGCCGACGTTGATCCGTTCGAACCACATCCCCCTGCGAGGATGGCTAAGCCGACGAGCAAGGGCCAGATCACGGGCTTCAATGGCGATGCTCCCTTTAGTAGAGATGCTTGGGCGAGCAATCCTCAAGCTTCAGGTGGCCGATTACAAGATGGACTCGTGGTTCAGTGACCGCCTAGCACCCTCCGCTGTCTCCGAACCGGGGGCAACTAGCGGGCGCCTGCAACTGCTCAGTGAATGTCCGCCCAGCGCATCAGCACCTCGGCCGCCGGCAAGAGCGTGCGGCTGTCGAGCAGACCCGCGCTCCGCCTCCATCCCAGCGTCCTCTGAAGAGGTCGCGTGCGGGACAATGCGGGACACGATCCAGCGGTTCCTGCCCCCGCCAGCGATTTTGCCTAGCCGCAAGGGAGCCAGCCAAACCCGCTGACCATGCGGGTTTTCGGCTCGTCTAGAGGGACAGGGCCGGAGAGACTCGAACTCTCAACCCCCGGTTTTGGAGACCGGTGCTCTGCCAATTGAGCTACGGCCCTCGGCTCGAACAGTGTAGCCCGGCGCTTCGGCGGCCTCACTAGACTTCGGCCGGTGGCGCGAGGTCGCAGACCGTCTTTGGGAGCGCTCTTCCTGCTCCTCGCGGCCTGCTTCGCGGGCATGGCGGTCTGGGCGGCCCGGGCGGGGGGAGGAGCCTGGATCATCGCGGCCGCTGCAGGTCTCCTCGCACTCTGGCTGGGCGAGCAGGCCTTTCGCGCACTGCGCTAAGCCCTCCCAGAAGGGTCAAGCATCTGCGCGCCGTATGCTCTGCACGTGGTCGAACGCCAGGAGGACACGCAGGCGCTCTGGCGCCAGTTCAAGCGGAACGGCGACCGGGTGCTGCGCGACCGGCTCATCCTCACCTACGCCCCGCTCGTCAAGTACGTCGCGGGCCGGCTGGGGAGCGGCTTGCCCGCTCATGTCGAGGAGGGTGACCTGGTCTCGTATGGGCTCCTCGGTCTGATCGGCGCGATCGAGCGCTTCGACCCGGAGCGGGACATCAAGTTCGAGACCTACGCGATCTCGCGCATCAAGGGGTCGATCATCGACGAGCTCCGCTCGATGGACTGGGTTCCGCGCTCGGTGCGGGCACGGGCACGCGACATCGAGCGTGCGATCGCCGAGCTCGAGCGGAAGATGATGCGCGCTCCGAACGACGAGGAGATTGCCGCCAAGCTCGGGATCACGGAGGAGGAGTTCCAGGAGTCCCTGCTCGAGATCTCCCGCTCGTCGATCGCCGCCCTCGACGAGCTGTGGTCGAGCTCGGTCAGCGGCGACCCGGTCGCTCTGATCGACACGCTCGAGGATCCGGACGCTCCGGAGCCCCAGGCGGCCATGTCCCAGACGGAGCTTCGTGAGGCGCTCGGAGAGGCGATCGCGCGACTGCCGGAGCGGGAGAAGCTCGTGGTGACGCTCTACTACTACGAGGAGCTCACGCTGCGCGAGATCGGGGAGGTGCTCGGAGTGACCGAGTCTCGCGTCTCCCAGCTCCACACGAAGGCGATCCTGAGGCTCAAGGCCCGTCTGGGCGGCGGTGCCCAGCGCGCTGTCGCCGACGTGTAGGTGCCGGGCAGTCGCTAGACTCGCCCCTCCATGACCTCATACGAGCCGAGCAAGATCCGCAACGTCGCGGTCATCGGTCACCGAGGCACCGGCAAGACCTCGCTCGTCGAGGCGTTGCTCTTCCAGGGGGGCGCGGTCAACCGGCTCGGGACGGTCGAGCAGCAGACGACGGTGTCCGACTGGGAAGAGGAGGAGCACAAGCGCCAGATGTCGCTTGCCGCCTCGCTCTGTCATCTCGAGTGGCAGGGGCGGAAGATCAACATCCTCGACACGCCCGGCGACCCCGGGTTCCAGGCCGACACGATCGCCGCGCTCCACGTGGTCGAGGGCGCGATCGTCGTCGTGAGCGCGGTCGCGGGGGTGGAGGTGCAGACCACCCGATCCTGGGAGCGCTGCGACGAGCTCGGAATCTCCCGGCTCATCCTCGTCAACATGCTCGACCGCGAGCGGGCCGACTTCTTCGGGGCCTATGAGCAGCTGCGCGAGCAGCTCTCGGAGCGTTGCGTGGCAATCGAGATTCCGATTGGCCAGGAGCACGAGCTATCGGGGGTTATCGACCTGCTTCACATGCGCGCGTACGACTCGCCCGAGGGCGAGAAGGAGGGCGAACCGAAGGAGATTCCAGAGGAGCTTGCCGCCCAGGCGGCCGAATACCGCGAGAAGCTCGTCGACGCGGTCGTCGAGACGGACGAGAAGGTGATGGAGCGCTACCTCGAAGGGGAGGAGATCACCGGTGACGAGCTTGCCGGAGCGCTGAAGAACGCCGTCGCGCGGAGGGAGCTCTTCCCGGTCGCGTGCGGTGCCGCGACGAAGAATCTCGGCGCAGCCGCCCTCCTCGACCTCCTCGTCGAGGGCGTGCCCTCTCCGGCCAAGAAGCCGCTGGAGATCGCACAATCGAACGGCGGCACGTCTGCGTTCGTCTTCAAGACACTGGCGGACCCATTCGCAGGGCGAATCACGTTGTTCCGTGTGCTCTCTGGGCAGCTGAAGGGCGATTCCACCCTGGTGAATGCCCGAACCCGAAGTAAGGAGAGGGTCGGCCAGCTCCTGGAGCTCCAGGGCAAGGATCACACCTCGACGGAGGCGTTCGAAGCCGGCGACATCGGGGCGGTCGCGAAGCTGAAAGAGACGGCGACCGGGGACTTGCTTCTCTCGGACGATCAGCCGGTCGAGCTCCCGAGCCTCGACCTTCCGCAGCCGGTCATGAGCTTCGCGATCACGCCCAAGGCAAAGGGCGACGAGGAGAAGATGGGGCAGGCCCTCCGGCGGCTCGCCGAGGAGGACCAGACGCTCGTCCTGCGCCGTGACGAACAGACGGGCGAGCAGCTGCTCGCGGGCATGAGCCAGATGCACGTCGAGGTCGCTGTGGAGCGCATGAAGCGGCGCTTCAGCGTCGACGTCGAGCTGCACCAGCCGCGCGTCCCGTACCTCGAGACCATTCGCAAGGAATCGCGGGCCCAGGGCCGCTACAAGAAGCAGACCGGCGGTCGCGGCCAGTTCGGCGATTGCCACATCGTCCTCGAGCCCCTCGAGGGCCGGGTCGGCTACGAGTTCGTCGACAAGATCGTCGGCGGCGTCATCCCGCAGAGCTTCCGGCCTGCGGTCGACAAGGGGATCCAGGAGGCAATGGTGCACGGCGAACTCGCCGGTGCCCCGGTCCAGGGTGTGCGCGTGAAACTCGTGGACGGCTCGTACCACACCGTCGACTCCTCCGAGATGGCCTTCAAGATCGCGGGCTCGCTGGCGTTCAAGGCGGCATACGAGAAGGCAGACCCCGTGCTGCTCGAGCCGATCATGCAACTCGAAGCGACCGTTCCCGACGAGAGCGTCGGCACCGTGAACGGCGACCTGAACTCCCGTCGAGGGAGGCTTCAGGGGATGGACGCGCGAGGCGGGATGACACTGATTCGCGCCGAGGTCCCGATGTCCGAGATCCTCACGTATTCGCAGTCACTGACATCGATGACCGGCGGTCGCGGCGACTATTCGGTCACGTTCCTCCGGTACGAGGAGGTGCCCGCGCACGTCGCCGAGCGAATCGTCGAGCAGGTCAAGCGCGAGCGCGAGGAGGCGAAGGCGTCGTAGCCATGAGCGCCGTCATCAGGAAGCAGGACACCTTCCGGACCTGCGCCGTCTGCAACCGCACGCTTCTCATGGGGGAGCGTGCCTCGCGTTTCAGTCCACACGGGAACGACCAATGGGTCGATGTCTGCGCGCTCTGCACAGACGTTGCGAACGAGTACGGCTGGCTGAGAGAAGGAACGCCGACCACACCCCTGGTCTCCGAGGCCCCGCGCCGCCGCCGGCGCTTTCGCGGATTCGGGCTCGGCGCTGCTCTCGACACGCGTCGGCACGAGCCCCAACCGACCTTCTCGGAGCCGGTGCTTCGGCGCCTCTCGGAGCCGGAGCAGGCGATGGTCGAGGCCGCCGACCTCTTCAACGAGAGCGCCTACCGGCGCACGATTGCCGGTATCGCCAAGAGCCTGGGGCAGGCCAGGGTGAGCTTCCTGCCGCTCTCCGGCACGAACACCGAGGTCGTCCTCACGGTCGCATGGGACATCTCGTGGTACCAGTACCGCGTCGTGTTCGATTCGCAGCAGCCCGTGCGTCTGGCGGAGCGGGGCTACGAGCTGGATGAGCTGGACGAACGGTTCAAAGGCTGGAACGGCCACCTCGCCGAAGACGGGCGCGTCACGCCAGACATCCCGAAGCTCTGATCGACCGTTCGGCGCGAACTGTCGGACGGCAGTGCGTCGCTCCTCCAATCCCTCCTAGGATGCGCTCATATGATCTATTGCGTCGTCCCTGCCGAGCTCGAGAATCAGCTGTTCGCAAAGCTCGTCGAGCATTACAAGGACAACGAGAATGTGACCGTGATCATTGACCGGCGCTCGGGCCCGGACCGGCGGAATGCGGCCGCGAACGCTCCCGGCGGGAAGCGCCAGGTCCGCGACCGCCGGCGCTCCCGTATCCCCGGGACGTTTCCGGCCACCGACGCGCCCGACGATTGATCGTCAGGCTCGTCCTCTGGAGTCTGGCGGACTCGAAGACGACGATCGAGGAGCTCCGTCGATTTCTCCGTGACGAGTTCGTCGACCAGTTCGAAGACGTACCGGGGCTCCGCTTGAAAGCGTGGATCTCGGACGAGGTAACCGAGCGTTGGGGGGCGGTGTACTTCTGGGAGTCGCGGGAGGCAGCCGACCAGGTGCTGCCGAGCCGCGTCCGCGAGTTGATCGGCAAGGACCCCGACATTGGGGAGGAGTTCGAGGTCGAGGCGACCATCGAGGGTCACTTCGACTTCGCGGAGCTCTCGCGGCTCGGCCTCGCGTTCGAGTAGCGCCAGCCTCTAAGTCTCGACGTCCGGGTCGATCTCGTCTGCGCGACGGGCGTGAGACTGGGCAACCTGCCGCTCCTCTCTCGCGCGCTCCGCCTGCTCCTCCGCGAGCGCTTCCCGTTCCGCGGCCTTTCGAGCACGCGCCTCCGCTTCTCCGCGCAGCTCTCCCGCTTCCTCGCGCCGGCTCTCGAGCCTCTTCTCACGTCCCTTTATCGCTGCGAAGAGGAGAAGCACTAGGACGACGACTACCGCAACGATCACGATGATCAGCCAGGTTTCCACGGCATTCCTTCCGTCGATTCGTTTCCCCCGGTAGGCGTCATACCCGTGTCCGGCGGCGTGAACACCCTGGATAGGATGGGCTGAAATCGACCAGGGGAGCCAGATGGCGCTGCTTGGCACGAAGACGTACCGCAACTACATCGGAGGCGAGTGGGTAGAGGCCGCCGGCGGCGGGACGTTCGAGACGAAGAACCCCGCTACCGGAAAGGTGCTCGGCGTCTTTCCGAGCTCGGGTGTTGAGGACATGGACAGGGCGGTCGCGGCTGCCAAGGACGCCTACGAGCGCTGGCGACTGGTGCCCGCTCCGAAGCGCGGGGAGATTCTCTTCCGCGTCGCCCAGATCTTCGCCGAGCGCAAGGACGACCTGGCCGCGGAGATGACGCAGGAGATGGGCAAGGTCCGGCCCGAGGCTGCCGGGGACGTTCAGGAAGCGATCGACATGACGTACTACATGGCGGGCGAGGGGAGGCGCCTCTTCGGGCACACGACTCCCTCCGAGCTCCGCGACAAGTTCATGATGTCGACCCGGAATCCGGTCGGTGTTGTCGGCGCGATCACGCCCTGGAACTTCCCGATCGCGATTCCCAGTTGGAAAATCACGCCGGCGCTGGTCTGCGGCAACACCGTCGTCCTGAAGCCCGCAGCGGAAACGTCCCTCCTGGCGGAGCGCTTCGTGGAGATCTTCGAGGAGGCTGGGCTGCCGCCGGGTGTCCTGAACATCGTCCACGGGTCAGGGAAGACGGTCGGCGCACACCTCGTGCGGCACCCCGACGTTCCCTTGATCACGTTCACGGGCTCACACGAAGTCGGGGTCCAGGTGACGCAGAACGCGGCTCCGCTCCTGAAGCACGTCCACCTCGAGCTTGGCGGCAAGAACGCGATCATCGTCATGGACGATGCCGACGTCGACCTGACCGTCGACGGCGTCCTCTGGTCCGCTTTTGGAACCTCCGGGCAACGTTGTACGGCTGCGAGCCGCGTCATCGCGCACGAACGCGTTTACGACGAGCTCCGGTCGAAGCTCGTCGCCCGCGCCGAGAAGATGCAGCTCGGGAACGGCCTGGACGAGGACACTGACGTGGGGCCGGTCATCAACCAGGCCGCCCTGGACAAGATCCACTCCTACACGGAGATCGGGAAGAGCGAAGGAGCGACGCTCGAGACCGGGGGCGAGATCGCGACGGAGAACGGCCTGGACAAGGGTTTCTTCTACCGGCCGACCGTGTTCGGCGACGTCGAGCCGGGTATGCGGATCGCCCAGGAGGAGATCTTCGGGCCGACGACTGCGCTCATCCGCGCCTCCGACCTCGACGAGGCGGTCAGAATAGCGAATGGGATCCCGTTCGGACTTTCCTCCTCGATCTTCACCCGGGACGTCAACAAGGCGTTCCGTGCGATGAGGGACCTGAATGCGGGCATCACGTACATCAACGCGGGCACGACGGGTGCGGAGGTGCACCTGCCGTTCGGCGGCACGAAGGGAACCGGAAACGGCCACCGCGAGGCCGGGCAGGCCGCGCTCGACTTCTACACGGAGTGGAAGTCGATCTACGTCGACTATTCCGGCAAGCTCCAGCGCGCGCAGATCGACGCGATGGACTCGCCGATGCCGTAGCGGCGCCCGGTAGTCCGCGTGACGTGGTCACTCGTCGACTTGCCCCCGGGGGACCCCCCGATGGTTACCCCCTGTCATGACGGTAGCGCCGCCGGACGCGCGTGTGTCGCACGGGATGTGCCGACATCGTGACGGAGCAACGCAAGCTCGTAGTGTTCGTGCCGGCGGAGGCTCTCGAAGCCGTTCGCGACGCCCTTTTTGCCGCGGGAGCCGGGCGAATCGGGGAGTACGAGCGCTGCTCGTGGTACACGGCGGGCACGGGGACCTTCCTGGCCGGCGAGGCGGCAGCGCCGTCGATCGGCGAGCCGGGGCGCGAGGAACGTGTTCCCGAGCTCAGGCTCGAGACGGTCTATCCGGTCGAGCGTCAGGAAGAAGTAGTCGCAGCTCTCAGCGCTGCCCACCCGTACGAAGAGCCCGCCTTCGACCTCTATCCGCTCGCGCCGGCACCGTGAAGGCACGCCTCTCGACCGACGGCGGCTCGCGCGGGAACCCAGGTCCGGCGGCCGCGGCATATGTCCTCGAGACCGACGACGGCACGGTACTCGATGCGCGGGGCGAGACGATCGGGGTTGCGACGAACAACGTGGCCGAGTATCGCGCTCTCGTCGACGGTCTCCGCAAGGCGGTCGAGCTGCAGGTCGACGACCTCGAGGTCGTCTCGGACTCCGAGCTTCTGGTGAAGCAGATGAGAGGCGAGTATCGCGTCAAGAACAAGGCTCTCATCGAGCTTTCGCTCGAAGCCGCCAAGCTGGCTCGCCAGATCGGGTCCGTCCGCTATACGGCTGTCCGCCGCGCGCAAAACGAGCTTGCCGACCAGCTCGTGAACGAGGCCCTGGATAGCGCCGGTGAGCGGCTATGATGACTCACTCGCGGATGTAGCTCAGTTGGCTAGAGCGTCTGCTTGCCATGCAGAAGGTCGAGGGTTCGAGTCCCTTCATCCGCTCTCTCGAAGACCCGCTGGAAATGGCGGGTTTTCGCGGCTTATCGTGGAAACTCGCGGCGCTCAATAAGGCGCGGAGTGAGGTTGCCGCAGTAGCGAGCGTGCCAGCGGAGCGCCTCGGAAGCTTGTCGGGTCGGGCGGAGCCTACGCGCGGCTCAGAAGTGCGCGCGGGTCGCGATCATTCAAGAGTCGGATCAAGAACTCCCTTTCGTCCTTAAGTCGGGCGATGTGGCCTCTCTCAGGGTAAGGAGCGCACTGAGTCCGAGGCAGGTCATCGGCCGCTTCCCGCCCGCGTATTCCCTCGATGAGGGGGATGCGTGTCATACCTCTAATCGTCGGTGAACTATCTCGACTTAACCGTCACCGGAACGGGCTAACCGAGTCTGCCGAATCAGTGATGACGCTGTGGTTAAACCGAGGTGGGGATGCTGTGGTTAACCGCAAAGAGGCAATGCCCGGGGCCTGTGGGTCGAAGCATCAATCCGGGGACGACCTTGGACAGCCGGACGTCCCTTCGCCTTGATGCCTTCCAGAGTTCGGCGTCGAGAACCTGGCCGTCCCGCACTGCGTTCGAGATCAATGCTGGACAACTTCGACTCGCCGATAACTGGCACGGTTCAGGCAATCGCATATTGCGCACCCTCGGGCCAGGCCGTCGCTCCGCGCAGTTCCGCCCGTGAGGCACGGAACAAGATCGACGCCGCGATCGCAGCACAGCGACCCACGCACTAAGTCGCAAGACTCAACGCTCGGACATGACGAAAAGGAGCCCCGGCGAGCCGGGGCTCCGCACGGCACGACGCTACGGTACCCCGGGACAAGGCACGCGCCGGCCGCTCCGTCCATTCTCAGGGCAGTGGCCGCCTGGTAGCAAGGAAGCGGGACCGGAATTGTCCCCACTTTGCTGGGTTTCGGCGCCCCGGACCTCGCGGCTTTGGCCGGAGTTGCCTGCTGACCCCAGCCAACTGCGGCGATTTCCGGAACCGGCGCCGCTACGATTCGGGCGCGCCGGGCGCGGTGGCCGAGTGGTTAGGCAGAGGCCTGCAAAGCCTCGTACAGCGGTTCGAATCCGCTCCGCGCCTCTAGACCGCATCGTTCCTCGTTCTGCTGCGGATTGATTTCGTGGAGCCCTCGACGATTGCTAGGTCGCGGGCGAGATCGCTTAGGCCCGCACCTTCTTTTCGCAGCCGGTCACGATGTCGCCCCGGTTGTAGTAGCACACGTCCCTGCCCGCGCCGCCGTTGATGACGTCGCCTGGCTTGCGATCTCGTCCATCGAGCGTGTCGTTGCCCGCGTTGCCGTAGAGGCGATCCTTGCCGGCTCCGCCCTTGAGGCTGTCCGAACCCGATCCGCCCCTGGCGGTATCGATGCCCCCGTCGCCGAATAGACGGTCTCTGCCAATCTCGCCCAGGAGTAGGTCGTTGCCCGAGTTGCCATGGAGCGTGTCATTGCCCGAGCGACCGTAGAGGCGGTCGTTGCCACCCAGTCCGTTCATGAAGTTGGCGAGCGCGTTGCCTATCAGCACGTTGGCCGCGGACGTGCCGTTGATCGTGACCGGAAGGACGCAGTTGCCCGAACCGTCCTTGACGTAGCCCGAGGGAACGCTCGCCTGGTCACCCACGATGTTGGGGCAGAGATCGACCGGAGGCGGGACGCAGTTGCCAGCGCCGTCGCTGATCATGCCTGCGGGTATGCTCGCCTGGTCACCCGCGATGTTGGGACAGGCGTCAGTCACCGTTCCCAGCGTGTAGAGGCCGCTGTCGGGCGCGAAATCAAAGTACGCGCTGGGCGGCTCCCACGGCCAGTTCTTGCAGGAGTCGTTCACGTACCACTTGAGCGGCAGCCCGCCCAGAGAGGCGACGAGGGAAGCTGGGATGACGACCTCCACCGATCCCGCCGTCACCGTGCTGGAGATTGCAATCTCGTCCGCCTGCGCTCCGCCCGCCGGCGACCACCGAAAGTCGCTCGTGGTGGAAGGCGCCCACACCGCTCCCAGATTCGAAGCCGTGTCGGAGCGGGAAGCGGCTGAAGCGGACATGATCTGGAACCAGGGCTGCACCTCGACAGCCGGATAGCTGAAATTGGCGCAAACGCTGCCGGCGCGTGTGATCGACAGATAGACGGTTCCGTCGGTGTCAATGCTGTCGGCGGCTCCGGTAAGGTCGGGGCCGCAGCCGGGCTCGCTGCCGACTTTGCAGTTGTCGCCGGTCGGATCGACGGCGCTGGTAGCGGCCAGAGCGGGGACGGCCCAGAAGGCCGAGAGGAGGCAGGCGAGCGTGATCGCAAGGCCGCGAAGTCTCATCGCTCGTACGAGTGCGCGTAAGCCGATCTTCATTTAACAATCCCCCTGTTCGTGGAGCGGATATGGATAACCAAGCGCCATCGCTCCACCTCTCCCCGTGAGCCCGCAGTGGCAAGGGAGAGTTGCGCTTTCTCCTAGGTTACAGCTAATAACAAAAATTACAATTCTGAGTTCGCCGCCCTATACCCGGCGGGGGCTCGCACCCTTCCAGCTTCCCGACTGCCGGCCGTCTTATCAGCCCTCTGGGGGGTGGGCATGCACCGGCCCTTCCCTACCCAGCAAAGCTCTTAGCAGTCGGCCGCCCGACGCTCGCGGACGTCAGCCCCGAACCCTCCCCTCCCCAGGGGGCTCGCACCCCTTCCAGCTTCGGCGACTCGCCGGCTGTACGTAAACGCGACTTTAGGCAGTCTGCGAGTCGGGCCAAAACATCCCGTCAGCGGGACATTCTGTGGCGCGCTTGCCTCCTCTCGATGTCCGGCGCGGCGCGCTTGTCGAATCCGCCGGCCGTGTCTAGCCCCTGCCTCTTGTGGCGTGAACTGTTCCAGCGGTTCGAATCCGCTCCGCGCCTCTTTAAGCGGGATCGTTCGGTCAGCGCACGCGGAAATGTGCCGTCTGGACCGCGGATCCACCGTTCGTTCGGCGGACTCTCGATGCCCGCGCAATCGTGTCGAACTCCTCGAGGCTTTTGCCGGCGCCGATGGCGACGCAGGTCAGCGGGTCCTCGACCTGGTGGACGGGCAGCCCCGTCTCCTGCCGCAGGAGCTCGTCCAGTCCCCGCAGGAGCGAGCCGCCGCCCGCGAGCACGATGCCGCGGCCGGTGATATCCGCTGCGAGCTCCGGCGGCGTCCGCTCGAGCGTGTCCCGGACGCTGTCGATGATCTGCGTCACGGGCCGCTCGAGGGCACGGCGCACCTCGGCGGCTGTGACGTCGACGCGCTTCACGAGGCCCGTGGCGATGTCCCGGCCCCTGATCTCCGCGGTTCCGTCCAGGCCGACCTCCCACGCGGAGCCGATCTCCAGCTTGACCTCCTCGGCGCTCTCCGGCCCCATCAGGAGGTTGTGCTCGCGTTTTGCAAGCGCCACGATCGCATCGTCCATCTCGTAGCCGCCGACCCGGATCGACCGGGAGACGACGATGCTGCCGAGAGAGATGACCGCTACCTCGGTCGTGCCCCCGCCGACGTCGACGACGAGGTTCCCGGTCGCCTCGTCGATCGGCAGCTCCGCACCGATCGCGGCGGCCATGGGCTCGTCGATGAGGCATGCCTGCCGAGCGCCGGCCGCCAGGGTCGCTTCTTCGACTGCCCGCTCCTCGACGTCTGTGATCCCGCTCGGCACGCAGATGATCACGCGTGGATACGGGAACCGGTTTCCGTGCGTCCGGCGGATGAAGTGCCGAAGCATCGACTCGGTCACCTCGAAGTCGGCGATGACGCCGTCCCGGAGCGGTCGGATTGCGCGGATCGACGCGGGCGTCCGCCCGATCATGCGCTTGGCTTCGGCACCGACCGCGTGCACGTCGCCCGTGGTGTCGTCGATGGCGACCACGGAAGGCTCGAAGAGCACGATGCCCTCGCCCCGGACGTAGACGACGGTGTTCGCGGTTCCGAGGTCGACCGCCATGTCGCGGTGTCCGAAGCCGCTCAGATAGTTCAAGAGTCCCATTGCTGCGACCGGCGACCTCCTTTATCCGAGCTGCCGGTCCAGGTTGACGGCAGCGCTGATCAGGGAGAGGTGCGTGAATGCCTGCGGAAAGTTTCCCAGCTGCTCACCTGTCGGCCCGATCTCCTCGGCGAACAGACCCAGGTGGTTCGCGTACGTCAGCATCTTCTCGAAAGCGAGCCGGGCCTCGTCCACCCGGCCCGCACGCGCCATTGCCTCGACGTACCAGAACGAGCAGATCGAGAAGGTGCCCTCGTCGCCCTCGAGGCCATCGGGGGAAGCCTTCGTGTTGTACCGGTAGACGAGGCTGTCGGAGACGAGCTCCTCCGTGATTGCATCGAGCGTCGATAGCCACCGCGGATCGGTCGGGGCGATGAACTTGACGAGCGGCATGAGCAGGTTTGCCGCGTCCAGGACATCGGAGTCGTAGGCCTGGACGAAGGCACCGCGTTCGGCGTTCCAGCCCTTCTTCATGATCTGGTTGTAGATCGCGTCGCGGGTCGCCATCCATTTGACGAGATCCGCGGGCAAGCCACGCTGGCGGGCCACTCGGATCGCGCGCTCGACCGCGACCCAGCACATCAGGCGGGAGTAGGTGAAGTTCTTCTTGCCTCCCCGCGTCTCCCAGATGCCCTCGTCAGGCCGGTCCCAGTTCTCGAGCACCCAGTCGATGACACGGCAGACCGACATCCAGGCGTCGTGGGAGATCGGCTTTCCGTGCTTGTTGAAGAGGTAGACGGAATCGATCATCTCGCCGTAGATGTCGAGTTGGAGCTGATGCACGGCCCCGTTGCCGATCCGGACGGGCCGGGACCCCCGGTAGCCCTCGAGGTGGTCGAGGATGACCTCGGGGAGCTCCGAGCGGCCGTCGATCCCGTACATGATCTGGAGCGGCCCTGACTCGCCTTCCATTCGCTCCGTGAGCCGGGCGTCGAGCCAGTCCATGAACGCCTCCGCTTCCTCCGTGAACCCGAGCGTGAGCAACGCGTAGAGCGAGAAAGCTGCATCGCGGATCCAGGTGTAACGGTAGTCCCAGTTCCGCACGCCGCCGAGCTGCTCCGGAAGGCTCGTCGTGGGCGCGGCGACGATCGCGCCCGTCGGCTGGTAGGTGAGGAGCTTCAGCGTCAGGGCTGAGCGATACACCATCTCGCGCCATCGCCCCTGGTAGCGGCAGTGGCGCACCCATCGGCGCCAGTACTCGACGGTGCGCTCGAAGAGCTCGCGCGTCTCTTCTTCGGAGTGGAGATGAGTCTCGTAGGTCTCGTCCACGCTCTCGAGCGTGAAGGTGGCCGTCTCGCGTTCACTGAGCCTGAACTCGGCGTCGACGCCCTGCTCGGTTCGGGCAAGCGACACCGCCGAGTCGAGGGCAAGCGAGAGCTCCGGGCCGTGGAAGACGACGCCGCCCTCGAAGACATGGGTCTCGTGCTCGCCACGTCCGTAGTCGAACCGGGGCTCGAGCTCGAGCCGGAGGGTCATCGCGCCGCGAACGGCCATGAGGCGCCTGATGATTCGCGGGCGATGCTCGCTGCCCGGCTCGCTGACCGGCATGAAGTCCTGCATCTCGACGACGCCCTCGGGTGTCAGGAAGCGCGTGATGAGGACGTTGGTGTCCGGAAAGTAGAGCTGCTTCGACGTTCCGCCGGGAGCGGCGGGCGCGATGCGCCAAGATCCGCCCAGGTCCTTGTCGAGGATGGACGCGAAGACGCTCGGCGCGTCAAAGCGCCCCGGGCAGTACCAGTCGATCGTGCCGTCGGTCCCGACCAGAGCGACCGAATGGAGGTCGCCGATGACGCCGTGCTCCGCGATCGGGAGGTAGTCGAGCCGGCTCGAACCGGCGACGGTCGGACCCTCGGCGGCGGCGACCGGGTCGGGCATGTCGTCAGTCTGGGCCTCGGAGACCCCGGTTACAAGCTCCTACGCCGCTTCGCCGACCCCGGAAGGGAGATAGTCGCGGGGGTTGTTGAAGGCGGTGAGTGCTTCCTCCTTAGGGACGTCGACGATGATCGTCTCGTCCCTCTCCTCGTCCCGGAAGCGAAGGACCGTCTGGTCGCGCGCGGGATCCCACATCAGGCGGACGACCTGGCTCCCGTCGTTTCGACTTGCGAGCTCCCGCAGGCTCATGTCCGGAACTTATCCGGGCAAAGGCGTCGTAATTCGCCGGCAACGTTAAGAATTTGTTGAGTGAAGGCAATCGCGGTTCATCCGGGCAAGGCGAACTCGATGCACATCGAGAACGTCCCGGAGCCTTCGCTCGACGAGGTCGACGGCGGGCGCGGTGTCCTCGTCAAGGTGATCAGGGTCGGCGTCGACGGGACGGACAAGGAGATCAACGCGGCCGAGTACGGCGCGGCGCCGGCAGGCTTCGATTACCTGATCACGGGCCACGAGAGCTTCGGGGAGGTGCTCGAAGCCGGCCCAAACGCCCGGGCCTCGCTTCGGCCCGGAACCCCTGTCGTCGCGACCGTGCGCAGGCCGGGTTCGAGCCCCTACGACCGGATCGGGCTCCAGGACATGACCACGGACGACATCTACTACGAGCGCGGCATCAACCTCCTGCATGGCTTTCTCACCGAGCGCTATGTCGAGGACGAGACCTATGTTGTGCCGCTCCCGGACTCGCTTCGTGAGGTCGGCGTTCTGCTCGAGCCGCTCTCGATCTCGGAGAAAGGGCTGAACCAGGCCTACGAGATCCAGCGGCGCCTGAAGATCTGGAAGCCCGCGCGTGCAGCCGTTCTCGGTGCTGGGAGCATCGGCCTTCTCTGCACGTTGGCGCTTCGCCTGCGGGGAATCGAGGTCACGTGCTTCTCCAAGCGGAAGCCCCCGTACGCGAACAGCCGGCTCGTGGAGGAACTAGGGGCCGACTATGTGAGCTCCGAAGAGGCTTCGCTCGCCGACACGAGCGCCAAGCACGGGCCGTTCGACCTGATCTTCGAGGCGACCGGTTTCAGCCCGCTGGCGTTCGAGGCGGCGGAGGTGCTCGCAAAGAACGGCGTTCTCATTCTCGCAAGCGTCACCGGTGGAGACCGGAAGGCGGAAATTCCGAGCGACACGATCAACCAGGGCTTCGTACTGGGAAACAAGGTCATGGTCGGGACCGTGAACGCCTCCCGGGACGACTTCGACCGCGGCGTCACCGACCTCGTCCGAGCAGAGGCTTTCTATCCCGGCTGGCTAGGGAAGCTTCTAACGACACCCGTCGAGGGCCTCGACAACTATGAGGAGATGCTGCGCCGGTTGACCGAGGACAAGGACGCGATCAAGGTCTTCGTCGAGATCGAGTAGCCCCGGGGCCTGGCACTTTGCCTCGGAAGCGCACACACTGAGACAATGGTGGAGATCCTCGGCCTCGGCGCCGTGCTCATGTTCGGCGCGTTCGTCCTGAGTGCGGCCCTGCCTCTGCTCGTCTCGCCGGCGCGCTGGCCCGGACGCGGCGCGAGCTGGATCGTCTGGGGGCGACTTCCGCACGACCCGCGCCCCTCCAACGTGGAAATCCGCTTCTGGGCGGGAGTATGGGCCGCCATCGTGCTCCTGGCCCTCGGCGTGGCTCTCGCCGCCATCCTGATCGCTTAGGCGGGGAGCAAGATCGCGCGGGCCGGCGCGCCGTCAGACCCGACGAGCCGAAGCGGCAGGCAGACGAGCGTGTAGGCGCCCGGATCGACCCCGCGGAAGTCGAGTCCCTCGACTGCGACGACTCCCGCTCCGAGCAGCGCGCGGTGGGCTTCCTGGTTGCCGACGGACAGGTAGTCGATCCCCACGAGCTGGACGCCCCGCTCGACCAGGAGCTGTGCGCCGTCGCCGGTGAGCCGGATGAAGTCCCGCGTGAAATCCTTGCGGGCCCAGAGCTCGGAGTTCGGCGTCTTCAGCAGGAGGCGCTCGAGACCGTCTGGCAGGTCGAGGCTTTCGAGCGAGCCCGCATCGATTGGCCCCGTGAGCCCCGTAGCGTCGACGACCTGTGCCGGCCCGACGAGCACATCGAGCGGGAGCATCTCCGTGCCGGCTCCGTCGGGGAGGAAATGGAGCGGGGCATCGACATGCGTGCCCGTGTGGACACCGAGGTCGAGGCGGCTCACGTTCGCGTCGGCGCCATCGTCAATTGACTGGGCGCGGGAGAGGTGGACATCCGGATTGCCGTCGTAGATCGGCATGTCCTCGCGGATCGGGACGCTGACGTCGAGGATCTGGCTCATAGCGGCAGGTCCTCCTCGAGTGTTCCGAGCACGTGGTCGGCGCCTGCCTCCGTCAGTTGCTCTTTCGAGTAGTGGCCGGTCGCGACGCCGACCGCGACGGTATTGGCGGCATGGGCAGCCGTGATGTCCAGCGGGGTGTCGCCGACGTCGAGGACCTCGTCCCGCTCGAGGTCGCGGCCTACGATCGACTCGGCGCGCTCGACCGCGACCTTCGTCAGCTCGATGCGGTCGGGGGAGTCCGAGCCGTAGCCGCCGAACGTGAAGTATTCGTTCAGGCCGCCACGCTCGAGCTTCATGCGGGCCGCTTCCTCGACGCCCCCCGTGGTCAGACCGAGCAGGTAGCCGGAGTCGCGGAGGTGCGGCAGCAGCTCCTTCACGCCCGGAAGGACCTTGTAGCCCTTCGACTCGGTGACCGCTCGCGGGAGGTGCTCGAGGCGCTTCGCCATCACCTGCGCGAGCTCCTCGGAAGAGGGGTCGTAACCGATCACGGCCTTGAAGGTGAGGCGCGCCACCTCCGGGTCGGTCATGCCCGCGTCTGTGAACTCTCCGATGTCGGCCGGGATCCCATAGAGGTCCTCGAACGCCCGTCGCCACGAGACAGCGCCGGCGCCCCCGGAGTTGATCAGCGTCCCGTCGATGTCGAACAAGATCGCGACGACAGTAGAGTCACTCGCCGGAATCATCGTGACGACGATACGTGACACCGAGCAGGAGAAGCAGGCCGCGGCCGAGGCTGCTGCCGCCCTCGTCGAGGACGGCATGCTGGTCGGGCTGGGAACCGGATCCACGGTCCAATACCTCCTGGAGGCGCTTGCGCGCGGCTCGCTCGAACTCCGCTGCGTCGCGACCTCGCCCCGAACGGAGGCGGCCGGCCGGGAGCTCGGCCTCACGATCGAGCCGTTCGAGGGCCTCGACCGGCTCGACATCGCGATCGACGGTGCGGACCAAATCGACCCTGCCTGTTGGGTCGTGAAGGGCGGCGGAGCCGCTCACACGCGCGAGAAGATCGTCGCGGCTGCGGCCGACCGCTTCGTCGTCATCGCCTCCTCGGACAAGCTCGTCGAGGTGATTGCGCCGCCAATTCCGCTCGAGCTCCTGGCCTACGGGCTGGACGCGACCCTTCGCGGCCTGGGCTCCGTCGCGCTTCGCGACGTGCCCCCGAGCCCGGACGGAGGCGTGATCGCCGACTACCTCGGCGCCGTCGACGACCCGGGGCAGCTTTCCGCGCGCCTCGCGGAGACCCCAGGAGTCGTCGAGCACGGGCTCTTCCCGCCTGCGCTCGTGAGCGAGGTGCTCGTGGCGCACGGCGACCAAGTCGAACGCCTTGCGCCGGGCGGCGGCTAGCGACTCTCGAGCGGGATCGTGAACCGGTGCGCGGTGTGCGTGCCCGAGAAGCGGGCGACCTTCGTGTCCTTCAGCCCCGCCGCGCGGCCGGCTGCGAGCACGTCGGCCTCCCGGATGTCCTGGCACCCCTTCGGCGCGACGACCCAGATGTGGCCGTTCGGGCGCAGGAACTGAACGAGTGACCCGATTCGGCCGAGGTCACCGATCGACTCCGCGCCCAGGAAGATCAGGTCGGACTCGCGCTGGGGCGCGGTGGCGTAGCGCTCGACCCGCTCCTCCAGAAGCGTCCGGAACTCGCCGTCGTCGAGCTCGACGACCGTCACGTTCGACTCGGGCTTGACGCCGAGCTTGTCGAGGAGCGATCTGGGGTTTCTGATTCGCTCGGCCCACCGCTCGGCCTTCGGGCCGAGCTCGAAGGTCGCCTCGCCGTCTGCGAACTCGACGCGGAGCCGGCCGTCCAACACATCGAGGGCGGTGATCCCCTTCAGCGGGACGGCGATCCGGAACTCACCTCGGAAGAGGAGCTCGTCCGTCTCGAGCAGCGCTTTGCCCTCTGAGCGTGCGCCTCCGAAGCGGACAGTGCAGCGGGCTTCCTCCCCCATCCCGGGGGAGAGCCTAGCGCGCGGAGTCGCGCGGCTAGCCCCAGACGAAGGTACGTCGTGGCTGCTTCGCCGAGCGAAGACCTGTGGACATCGTGGCGCGCAGGTCCGTGTCCCCGTGCCAGCGTGCTACCGCGGCCGTCCAGGCCTGCCGCCGGTGGTACTCGCACACGAGGTAATGCTCGCCGTCGGACGCCCGCAGCTCGCGAACGGCCTCACGGTCGCAGCGACGATTCTCCAGTCTGTAGTAGCCCTCACATCGTCCCATGGCTCAGATATCGGTGTTCGTTGTGCCTAATACGAGTCCCTGCTTCGAGTGAAGCGTTCTTTGCCCGATACGCTGGAGCGGATGGCCGCAACCAGTCCGAGAAACAGTGCCGGCGACGAGTGGGTTGTCGAGACCTCCGGCCTCACCAAGCGGTTCGGGGAGCGTGTCGCCGTCGACCACGTCGATCTCCAGATCCCGAGAGGCTCTGCCTTCGGGTATCTAGGCCCGAACGGAGCGGGCAAGACCACTCTCATCAGGATCCTGCTCGGGCTCACGAAGGCGGACTCGGGGACGATGCGCCTGCTCGGAAAGCCCCTGCCCGAGGGACGCGCCGCTGCGCTCGCGCGGGTCGGCGCCATTGTCGAGGAGCCGCGCTTCCACTCGCACCTGACGGGCCGGGAGAACCTGAGGATCATTGCCGCGGCGCGCGAGCCCGAGGCGCACGACCGGATCGACGGGGCACTCGCGCGGATCGGGCTCGCCGACCGGGCGAACGAGCGCGTCTCCAAGTACTCGCTCGGCATGCGTCAGCGTCTAGGCGTGGCGCGCGCGCTCCTCGCCGATCCGGAGCTGCTGATCCTCGACGAGCCGACGAACGGGCTCGACCCTGCAGGGATCCAGGAGTTCAGAAACATGATCCGGGAGCTCGTAGACGAGGGCCGGACGGTGGTGCTCTCCTCCCATCTTCTGGACGAGGTGGAGAAGATCTGCGACGCGCTTGCGATCGTCGACCACGGAAAGGTCGTCTGGCGAGGGTCCGTCTCGGAGATCGCCGCCGGCGGCGAGAGCAAGACCCTGTTGATCCAGGTGGACGACCAGGCGCTTGCCCGCGAGGTCGTCGCTGCGCATCCGTCGGTGGCCTCGGTGAACGGGACGGCCGAGGGCCTTAGCGTCCAGTTCGTTTCGGACGCGTCCCCGCCCGAGGTCGCAGCCGACTTGAACAGGCGCCTGGTCGAGTTAGGGGTGGCGGTCTACCGTCTGGAGCCGGCCCGCGTCTCGCTCGAGGAGCGCTTCCTCGAGATCACCTCGCGCCTGGGGGTCGTACAGTGACGGCGGCCACCACCGGGCAGATCGCGAGGGCGCCGCGTCGGCCACGTACCTGGTCGAGGCTGATCTCGGCCGAGATCCTGAAGCTGCGGAAACGCCGGGGACTGCTCTGGTCGTCGATCGCCCTCGTGATCGGCCCGCAGCTGGTTGCGTACACGGTCCTCGCCGCGCTCCACGCAGCCGATCCGGCGCAGTACGATCCGGCCGGCGGGGTCGACAACCTGAGCGGCGGCATCGATGTCCTCCTGACGCTCGGGCTGGTCGCCGGGATCATGATCGGCGCGACCGCGGGCACAGGCGACCTGAACGCAGGTGTCTTCCGGGAGTTGGTCGTCACGGGGCGTTCTCGGATCCAGCTCTTCCTGGTCAGAGTGCCGGGCGGCCTGGCCCTCTTGCTGCCGCTCGCCGCCATCTCCTTCGCGGGCTCCGCGATCGCCTGCGTCCTTCTCGCCGGGGATCTCGAGGCACCTTCACCGTCCCTCCTGGCCAAGACAGGGCTCTGGGTTCTGCTCGGGTTCACGCTTCAGTTTGTGCTCGCCCTCGGCCTTGCTTCTCTTGTGGGATCACGCGGCATCACGATCGGAGTCGTTCTCGGCTGGCAGCTCGTGCTCGCACCCCTCCTCCTCGCGTTCTCCAAGCTCGGAATGGCCCGGGAGCTCTTGCCGAATGCCGCGTTCGACCGCCTGGCACCGGGTCCCTTCGCAAACCTGGACGGTTCCGGCCTCACGATGTCGGTCGCGGCAGCCATCGCCGTAGTCGTCGGCTGGCTTCTCGTGCCGCTCGTGGTGGGCGCCTGGCGCACCGCAACGCGCGACGCCTAAACCGGGCCGCGGCCACTGGGTTAGCCTTGGCGACCCGATGGCGGCGACTCTCATGGACGGCAAGGCTCTCGCCGCGCGCGTGCGCGCGGACGTGGCGCGCGAGGTGTCAGAGCTCGACCGGCCGGTGGGCCTCGCAACCGTGCTGGTGGGCGACGACCCCGCGTCGGCGATCTACGTCTCGAACAAGGAGAAGGCGTGCGCCGAAGCCGGCATCGAAGCGTTCCACCATGGACCGCCGGCCGACATCTCCGAAGGGGACCTCCTGGGCCTCATTGCCGGGCTGAACGCTGACGAGCGTGTCACCGGCATCCTCGTACAGCTGCCGCTGCCGCCCCAGATCGACGAAGACCGGGTGGTCAGATCCCTCGACCCGATCAAGGACGTGGATGGCTTCCATCCGATCAATGCAGGCTTCCTCCTACTCGGCCGGCCGACATTGACGCCCGCGACACCCGCAGGGATCCTCGAGCTCCTGCGCGAGTATGAGATCGGGCTTCAAGGCGCGGACGTGGTCGTGATCGGGCGCTCGAACATCGTCGGGAAGCCCATTTCGCTTCTTCTCCTCGCCGAGCACGCCACCGTGACGATCACGCACAGCCGAACGACGAATCTCGCCGAGCGCGTGCGGTCTGCCGACGTAGTCGTCGCGGCTGTAGGACGCGCGGAGATGGTCACGGCCGAAATGGTGAAGCCGGGCGCGACGGTGATCGACGTCGGCATCAACCGCGTCGACGGCAAGGTGGTCGGGGACGTGTCGGCGGATGTGGCCGAAGTGGCCGGGCATCTGACGCCGGTGCCGGGCGGCGTCGGCCCGATGACGATTGCGATGCTGCTTCGGAACACGGTTCGTGCCGCGCGCTACCAGGCGCAGGCTCTTGCCTACCCGCTCGCAGGGCGATAATCTGCGACGCGCCGTGACGGTCACGGCGTTTCAGCCCTTTACGACGGCTCTCTGCCGGGTCGTCGTTCGTTTTTGAAGGAGGAAGGACTTGGCAGAAGGCACCGTGAAGTGGTTCTCGAACGAGAAGGGATACGGCTTTATCGCCCGTGAGGGCGGAGAGGACGTGTTCGTTCACTTTTCTGCGATCCAGGGGGACGGCTACAAGTCGCTCGCCGAGGGCCAGAAGGTCGAGTTCGAGGTCGTAGAGGGTCAGAAAGGCCTGCAGGCGGCCAACGTCCAGCTCGTTTAACGGGGAGAGAATCCACGTTTCGACGGGCCCCCGAAGAGGGGCCCGTCACCTTTAACCTGAAGGTTGATCCACCACCACTACACGGCAATTGCCGACTAACCATCTAGAGGTCCAATGCCCATCACACGAGAAGAGGTTTTGCACGTCGCGCGGCTAGCGCGGCTCGAGATTCCGGAGGACGAGATCGACAGGCTCCGCGGCGAGCTCGAGGCGATCCTGGACGCCGTCGGCAAGGTGGCGGAGCTCGAGCTGGCCGACGTCCCGCCAACCTCCCATCCCCTCGATCTCGTGAACGTGTGGGCCGATGACGAACCGCGACCCTCGCTCTCCGCTGAGGAGGCGCTGAAGAACGCGCCCGACGCGGCGGAAGGCGCCTTCCGAGTACCCGCTGTCGGATGACACGCGTCCGGCACACCACGCGCACCACGCGTGCAATTTTCCTCGTTACGCTCATAGCGGGTGGTGGTCCGGGGTGGCCCCACTGATTGACACCCTCAGGCTGACCGCTGAGGACCTGTCCGGCCTCCTCGAGCGCAAGGAGGTCTCCGGCGATGAGATCTCCGCCGCGTACCGTGCGGCGATCGACGAGCGCGACGGCGAGCTCCACGCGTTCCTCCACGTCGTCGGTGAGACCGGCACGGGCGTTCCGATCGCGCACAAGGACGTCATCACGACGAAAGGGATCCCGACGACGGCCGGCTCGAAGATCCTGGAGGGCTACGTCCCGGTCTTCGACTCGACCGTCGCCTCGCGGTGCAAGGAGGCCGGCCTACCGATCGTAGGCAAGACCAACATGGACGAGTTCGCGATGGGCTCGTCCACCGAGAACTCCGCCTATGGGCCCACCCGGAATCCCTGGGACCCCGAGCGGGTGCCCGGCGGCTCCTCCGGCGGCTCCGCCGCAGCCGTCGCGGGCGGGCTCGCGCCCTGGGCGCTCGGCTCGGACACGGGCGGCTCCATCAAGCAGCCCGCCTCACTTTGCGGCCTTGTTGGCCTGCGTCCCACGTACGGGACCGTTTCCCGGTACGGCATCGTCGCCTTCGCCTCGAGCCTCGACCAGGTCGGCCCGCTCACGAAGACCGTGCGCGACAACGCGCGCCTCTACGAGATCATCGCCGGCCGGGATCCCTGCGACTCGACCACCGTCGAGCTGCCCGAGCCGGTCCGGGTCCCGGTGGAGGAGGACCTCCGCGGCCTCCGGGTCGGCATCCCGCGGGAGCTGAACGACGTCGAAGGGATCGAGCCGGGCGTCAAAGAAGCTGTCGACCGGGCGATCGCGCTCGCCGAGGAGCTCGGCGCCGAGGTGGGGGAGACCCGCCTCCCGCGCTCCGTCGATTACGGGCTCGCGTGCTACTACCTCGTCGCGCCCGCCGAGGCCAGCTCGAACCTGGCCCGTTACGACGGTGTCCGCTTCGGCTACCGGGCAGAGGTCAACGGCGGTGGCCTCACGGAGCTCTACGAGCGCACTCGCTGGCAGGGATTCGGCGCCGAGACGAAGAGGCGCATCATGCTCGGCACTTACGCGCTCTCGGCCGGCTACCACGAGGCCTACTACGGCCAGGCCCAGAAGGTGCGAACGGTGATCAGCCGCGAGTTCGAAGCGGCTTTCGAGGACTTCGACATCCTCCTGAGCCCGACCTCGCCGACGGTCGCCTTCCGGCTCGGAGAGAAGGCCGAGAACCCGCTTGCCATGTACCTCTCGGACGTCCTCACGATTCCTCCGAACATGGCCGGTTTGCCAGGCCTCTCGATACCCTGCGGCCTCTCCGAAGGGCTCCCGGTCGGCTTGCAGCTGATCGGTCCGCAGTTCTCGGAGAACGCACTTTTCCGTACCGGGCACGTGCTCGAGCGGGCACTCGACTTCGACTACGTGCCGGAGCGCCTGCGATGAGGACGTTCGTCGATCCCGGCGCAGCCTTCGTGCCGGCGAGCACCGACCGTCTCCGCTTTCTCGAAGAGGAGCACGGTTTCCGCCGCGAGGTCGTCGGCGACGGAACCGCGATCCTCTATACGGGCCGCGAGACCGCCGTCCGGGTCGAGCTCGAGCCGCGCGACGACCAGGTCTGCGTCTGGCTCGTCCGGCTCGTGGACGGAAGGCTGCCGCCTCTCTTCGCCTACGCACCCTCGCACTGGCTTCCACTGGACGAGCTAGAGCCGTCCCTGCGCGTCGCCCGCCGCATGTTCGGTGAGGCTTTCACCGCCGCCGAGCTCGACCGGACCCTTTCCGTGGCTGCCGCGACGCTCCGCCGCCACGCGCACATCCTCGCCGGCGACCACGCTGCCTTCGAGGAGCACACACGGTGAGCTGGGAGGCGGTCGTCGGGCTCGAGATCCACGTCCAGCTGAAGACGCGGACGAAGATGTTCTGCCGCTGCGAGAACATCTGGGGCGAGGCGAAGAACACCCGTACCTGTCCGGTCTGCCTGGCTCACCCCGGGACGCTCCCCGTCCCGAACGGCCAGGCGATTGAATGGACGGTGAAACTCGGCCTCGCGCTGGGGTGCGAGATCGCGGCGCGCGCCCTTTTCCATCGCAAGCACTACTGGTATCCAGACCTGCCCAAGGGGTACCAGATCTCCCAGTACGACGTGCCACTCTGCTCGGGTGGGCGTTTCACCGTCCCCGGGCCGGAAGGCGATCGCGAGATCGGGATCGTCCGCGCGCACCTCGAGGAGGACGCCGCCAAGAGCGAACATCGCGGCGGCGCCGGCGGGCGCATCTCGGGCTCGACCGAGTCGCTGGTCGACTACAACCGGGGCGGCACGCCGCTCGTCGAGATCGTGTCCGAGCCGGACATCCGCTCACCCGAGGAGGCACGCCGTTACCTCCAGCTCCTCCGGCAGACGGTGGTCGAGCTCGGAATCTCGGACGCGGAGATGGAGAAGGGCTCGCTCCGCTGCGACGCGAACGTGTCTGTCCGCGAGGTGGGTGAGACGGCCTTTCGGACGAAGACCGAGCTCAAGAACATCAACTCGTTCAAGTTCGTCGCCGACGGGATCGAGGCCGAGGTGGCACGGCAGATCGCCCTGTACGAGTCCGGTCAGGAGGTCGTCCAGGAGACGCTCCACTTCGACCCGTCGAGCGGCTCGGTCTCACCGCTCCGCTCCAAGGAGGAGGCGGACGACTACCGGTACTTCCCGGAGCCCGACCTGGTAGCCGTCGAACCGCCGGAGGAGATGATCGAGCGCTTACGTGCCGAGCTTCCCGAGGCTCCGGGTGCGCGCATCCGCAGGCTCGAGGCCGAGGTCGGCTTCGATCTGGCTGAAGGACTGGTTACCGGTGGTCGCGACGAGCTCTATTCCCGGGTCCCGGGCGATCGTCGAGGCGTCGCAAACGTGCTCATGAACCAGCTCGTGGGTGCGGGCGTCGATCCGGCGGCGGTGAACTCCGAGGAGCTCGGGAAGCTGATCGAGGCGAGAGATCGGATCCCGCGAGGAGCGTTCACTGAGGCTCTGTCCGCGAGCGCCGACCCCGGTTTCAAGGCTGAGACGTATCTGGTCGAGACGTCCATCTCCGACGAGTCCGAGCTCGACCCTGTGATCGAGAAAGTCCTGGCCGCGAACGGCCCCCAGGTCGAGCAGTACCGCTCCGGGAAGGACGGCCTGCTCGGGTACTTCGTCGGCCAGGTGATGAAGGAGACGCAGGGCAAGGCGAACGCGAAGGTCGTGAACGAGCGGGTGCGGGAGAAGCTTGCTCCGTAGAAAGGGTCAGGAAGAGGCAGAGGCCCAGGGCCCCATGCCACCGACCCGCTCCGGCGTGATGCGCGTGACCACCCCCGGCGGTGGATCGGGCATGGGCGGGAACTTCACACCGGGCCCGACGTAGGTCTCTGCAAGCTTCTGCAGAAGCTCGGGGGCGCCGCCTTCGGTGATCCGTGCCTTCCCATGGACGACGAGGTAGTGCTTCATTCCGATTGCGTTCTCGCCCGGCGCCTCGACCGAAAGCGTCACGCGCGGGTCCCGCTCGATGTTCTTCACCTTCTGGAAGCGCCCGAGGTGTGCGCAGACGATCTCGTCGTCCTCGAGCCCGACCCAGACGCAGGTCACCTGCGGGCTCCCGTCCGGGTTCAGCGTCACCAGGTGGGCGAGCCCGTCGGACTCGAGCACCTGGCGCGCGCTGTCCGGAAGAGCCGACACGGGCCGACGGTAGCTGCTTCCGGTAGCGTCTATGAACGTCTGGTTTACGGTATATACCGATTGGCTGTATATTGGCGCCGGATGACGTCCAGACCCTTCCGCCGGCCGACCTACTTCATCCTCGCAGCCCTGCTCGAAGGGCCGCTCCACGGTTACGGCATCATCAAGCGCGTCGAGGAGCTCGCGAACGGGGAGCTGCATCTTCGGGCGGGGACGCTGTACGCGGCGCTCGATCGGCTCGCCGACCAGGGTCTCGTAGTCGCCGACCGCGAAGAGGTGGTCTCCGGACGCCTGCGCCGGTACTACCGCCTGACACCCGAGGGGGGCACGGCGCTGACAGCCGAAGCCGTACAGCTGCGACGAGCTGCCGACGTGGTCATGACGGGCGCCACCCAGACGTTGGCGACGGGGACCACATGAGGCTGTCGGAGCGCACCTACCGTCTGGCGCTGCGCGTTTATCCGGCTCGATACCGAGCAGAGCGGGAAGACGAGATCCTGACCACGCTTGCCGAGGTTCAGAGAGACCGCTCGCTTCCTAGGGCACGTGAGCTCGTGGCGCTCGTCGGCGCCGGCCTGGCCGAGCGGAACCGGATCGACCTGGCCGAAGGCGGGCGGTGGTGGTGGAGAGGGCTCGGCTCGCTGGCCGTCCCGCTCGCCTGTGTGAACGCCGCCGTGGCTCTTGCCGGCCTCTGGGTTGCCTGGTCGCCTCCTGGGGGTGCCGGTCGCTGGTGGCCGGTGTTCGCCACGCTCGCGCTGGCTCTCGCCGTCTCAACCGCCGCGCGCCTGACGCGCACTGCAACGGTGCTCTCCTTCGCGAGTTTCGCCATGGTCGCCCTCGACGCATTCAACATGGCGCAGAATGCCGGGGGCACACCGCACCTGCGGGTGCTCGAGCACTACCCCTCGGTTGGTGAGCAGGTCGGGATGAGCGCCGCGCGCCTGGGCGAGGGCCCGGCATTCCCAGATCCGTCGGCCTCCGTTCCCTCGAACCCGGTCGAGCTCCTTCCCTTTGCGATCGTGCTGGCGCTGGCTTGTCTCGGCGCGATGCTGGCCAGCGGAGGGGGATTGGGCGCACGGGCCGGAGTCGCGCGGGCCGTGCTGGCCCTTGGTATCGCCACAGGCCTAACCGGAATCGCCCTCGTGGATCCGGATGGGCGGTTCGCCTTTCTGCTCGTGCCCGCGCTCGCAATCGCAGTCGTATGCTTGGTTGCCGGGCTCTTCTATGCGCGTGCGGCCGTCGCGGCCACAGCCATCCTCGTTGCCAGCGCCCCGTCCGTGTTCTGGTATCTGTCGTCGAGCCTTCGCATCGAAGAGCTGGGGGGCGGCCTCACGTCCGCAACCCGCGATGTCGTGCCTGGCCTGATCGCGGTTGGCTGCATGCTCGCCGCAGCAGGGCTCGCGGTCGCCTTTGCCGGTCGCGCTGCTCGGGGCGAGCAGAGGATGCTTTCGCGCTAGCAGGGTCGTGTTTTGCGGTCAAAGTGCCGATAGACACAGAACTACGGAGGAATCATCCGGGGGACGCCGGCGGCCTTTGTTGCTGCTACGGTGGACGAACGGATGGCAACCGCCGTCTCGTGAGGTTTGACTTCTCGGTTCCTTCTCGGTTCGGGGTAGCTCGGATCTCGACCCCGTAAGAAAGAGGAGTTGAATCAGAATATGCAAGAGTCCTTTCATGAGCTTGGCGTGTCTGCACGCACGGCTCAGGCGCTCGCCGAGCGCGATATCTACGAACCCTTCCCGATCCAGGCGCTCGTGCTCAGGGATCTCCTGGCCGGACGCGATGTGCTGGCGAAGTCGCCGACCGGCTCCGGTAAGACGCTCGCCTTCGGAATCCCGATCGTCGAGCGGCTCGAAGCCGACGCCAAGCGTCCGGCCGCCCTCGTCCTCGTCCCGACCCGTGAGCTTTGCTCGCAGGTGACCGAGGACATCGAGGTGATCGCTCGCTCGAAGAACCTGAAGGTGGCGGCCGTCTACGGCGGCGTTCCACTTCACGCACAGTCCAAGCGCGCGCAGTCGGCACACGTGCTCGTGGCCACGCCAGGCCGGCTGAACGACCTGATCGAGCGGCGCGCAGTGTCTCTCGAGGGCGTCCGGATCCTTGTCCTGGATGAGGCGGATCGCATGCTCGACATGGGCTTCCAGCCGCAGGTCGACCGGATCGTCGCCAGGCTTCCACGGAAGCGGCAGACGATGTTCTTCTCCGCGACGCTCGACGGCAAGGTCGGCGAGCTGGCGCGGATGTACACGACCGACCCGGCCCGCTTCGAGGCGGAGTTTGCCACCGACGGCAACAAAGGCGAGGTCACGCATCGCTTCATCTCGGTTACCTCGGATACGAAGGTGCAGACGCTCGCCAACCTGCTCGAGGAGGACCGCGGGCTCGCACTCGTCTTCGTTCGCACGAAGCGCGGGGCCGACCGGCTCGTCCAGAAGCTGAAGGCACACAACGTGAACGCGGTCGCGATGCACGGCGACAAGACACAGGGCCAGCGCGAGCGGGCACTCAAGAGCTTCGAATCAGGCAAGGCGTCCACGCTGATTGCGACCGACGTCGCGGCACGCGGGCTCGACCTGGACGAGGTCAGCCACGTCATCAACTACGACCCACCCGAAGAGCACACGGCATATGTTCACCGCGTCGGGCGGACCGGCCGCGCCGGCCGCGACGGCATCGGAGTCACGCTTGTCCTCCCAGAGCAGCAGGCGGACGTGAGCCAGGTCGCACGCATGGTCGGCCACACGGCGCAGTTCGTGAGCACGGGAATGAAGGTGGCGCCGCCGAGGCGCGTCTACACCTCCCGTCGCCGCGGCTCGAAGTGGGGCCCATCCAGGCCTCGTCGCAAGATCTAGGGACGGGTATGCCGCGCTCGGCCTTCCCCGCACGGCGGGACGACCTTCGCAATGTCGCCATCGTGGCTCACGTCGACCACGGTAAGACGACGCTCGTCGACGCGATGCTCTGGCAGTCCGGCTCGTTCCGGGCCAACCAGGACGTCGCCGAGCGAGTCATGGACTCGACCGACCTCGAGCGGGAGAAGGGCATCACGATCCTGGCCAAGAACACGGCCGTGACGATCGGCGAGACGAAGGTGAACATCGTCGACACGCCCGGCCATGCCGACTTTGGCGGCGAAGTGGAGCGAGGCCTGACCATGGTCGACGGTGTCCTCCTGCTCGTCGACGCGAGCGAAGGGCCGCTGCCGCAGACGCGGTTCGTGCTCCGGAAGGCGCTCGAGGCGCGGCTCCCGGTCGTCCTCGTCGTCAACAAGGTCGACCGGTCGGACGCACGCCCGCAGGAGGTTGTCGACGAGGTCTATGAGCTCTTCCTCGACCTCGACGCCGCCGAGTCTCAGATCGAGTTCCCGATCGTCTACTGCAACGCGAAGGCGGGCCACGCCGGGCTTTCGCCCGACGCGCTCGAGCCGAACCTCGGCCCGCTCTTCGACGCACTCCTCGCGACCGTTCCGGCCCCTTCCTACGATCCCGACCATCCGCTGCAGGCGCTCGTCACGAACCTGGACGCTTCGCCGTATGTCGGCCGTCTTGCACTCTGCCGCGTTCTCCACGGAACGCTTCGCCGCGGCGAACTGGTCGCCTGGTGCCGGGCGGACGGGACGATCCAGAACCACCGCGTCACCGAGCTTTTCGTCACAGAGGCGCTCGACCGCGTTCCGGCCGAGGAGGCGGGACCGGGGGAGATCGTTGCTCTCGCGGGGCTCGCCGAGGTCACGATCGGCGAGACGATTGCCGACCCGGACGACCCCCGGCCGCTACCTGTCACCGCGGTTGACGAGCCCTCCCTCTCGATCACGCTCGGGATCAACACGTCACCGCTCGCCGGCAGGGAGGGCGACAAGCTGACCGCGAGCCTCCTGCAGAAGCGTCTGGAGCAGGAGCTCGTGGGAAACGTCTCGCTCCGGGTCAATCCAACTGCCCGCGCGGACACATGGGAGGTGCAGGGTCGGGGTGAGCTGGCGCTCGCAGTGCTCGTCGAGATCATGCGCCGCGAGGGTTTCGAGCTCACCGTCGGCAAGCCCGAGGTGCTGACGAAGGAGATCGACGACCGCCGGCACGAGCCCGTCGAGCGGGTGGCAATCGACGTGCCGGAGGAATACATCGGCGTTGTCACGCAGCTGCTGGCCCTACGCAAAGGCCGGCTGCAGCACATGGTGAACCACGGCACCGGGTGGGCGCGCATGGAGTACCTCGTCGCGGCGCGAGGCCTGATCGGCTTTCGAACCGAGTTCCTGACCGAGACGCGTGGGACGGGGATCATGCATCACGTCTTCGAGACCTGGGAGCCTTGGCACGGCGAGATTGGAACGCGCCCGACCGGCAGCCTCGTCGCCGACCGGCGTGGTCTCGTGACGGCCTTCGCGATCGCGGGCCTCCAGGAGCGCGGCTCGCTCTTCGTGGCGCCCCGGGGCGAGGTCTACGAAGGCATGGTGGTCGGCGAAAACTCGCGGGGCGAGGACCTGGACGTGAACGCCACCAAGGAGAAGAAGCTGACGAACATGCGCTCCTCGACAGCGGACGAGCTCGTGCGTCTGATCCCGCCGAGGCCCCTCTCGCTCGAGCAGGCGCTCGAGTTCATTCGTGCGGACGAGGCCGTCGAAGTCACACCGGAGAGCATCCGCCTCCGGAAGGTGGAGCTGTCAGCGTCGAAGCGCGCCCGCCTTGCCTCTGGCAAGAAGCGCGAGCGCGAAACCGCGCCGGTCTAGCCCGAGCGGCCGCCCCGAAGGACGGCCGCCGCGAGCCAAGGTCTACGGAAGTGTCACGTAGTTCGCGAGGAACGTGCGCGCCGAGGCCGTGTCCAGCCTGTAGTCCACGTTTGTGGACCGGCAAGGAGTGTCGCCGGTTATGGTCGTCCCGGCGATGATGTTCGTCTCGGTCGCCCCGGCTCCGAGGAAGTTCGGGCCCCCGGAGTCGCCGTAGCAGGTACCGCCATCCCCTTTGGCGGGGTTCATGGAGATCCGCAGCCAGGAGGGGTTGAGCGAGTTGAGCGTCCCGGTTGCGACGTAGCGGATATCCGCGTAGAGGAACGTCTGTCCCTTGGTGACCGACTGCGCGCCGTATCCGACCGACGTGAACTGCTGCGAGCCAGAGAGCCCGCTCAGCGAGCCGGCCGTGGGCAGCCGTGCCGGGGTGATTCCCCTGACCGCCTTGTCGAGCACGACGACCGCGATGTCCTTCGGGTCGCTCTGACTCTGGCTGTAGCCGGGGTCGGCGTGCCAGGTGCCCCAGTAGGTCGTACCCGTCGACGAGTCGTACGATGTGTCGAACGTGACGGCCATGCGGCTGACGCCGTCGTCGCAGTGGGCGGCCGTGAGGAAGACGCGGGGTGAGATGAGCGTTCCCGTGCACATCGCCCAGGTTCCGTCGGGATATGCCTGCTGAGCCAGCAGGGCGCCTACCTCAGGATGGCCGTTGCCGTCCGGGACGCCGTAGGTGATCGCGCCGGCGGTGGTCGAGAACGCGAGCGTTGCGAGCAGGGCGACGCCGGCAATGATGATTCTCCGCATAGAGCTCCTTCTGGTCGTCGGGGCCTGGGAGGGTAGCGCGCGCCCGTAAGGATTTAGCGTCCGACCGAAACGATGCGAGCCTGCCAGTCGCCGCGCGGCGCCTTGACCTTCACTGTGTCGCCGACTTTCCCGCCCAGTAACGCGTCGCCGAGCGGCGAGTCGGGAGAGACGCCGCCGACGCTCGAGATCTCGAGGTCGATCGTCTCGCCGTCCTCGTTCTCGATCTGCACCTTGGATCCGACCGCGACCGTATCCTCGCCCGCCTGCGTGGGAGCTTCGACGGCGACCGAGTTCTGCAGCCGCGCGCGCATGATCGTGATCCGGCGCTCCAGGAGCCCCTGCTCGTTCTTGGCTGCGTGGTACTCGAAGTTCTCCGAGAGGTCACCGAAGCTTCGTGCGACTTTGATCGCCTGCACCATCTCCTCGCGCCTGGGCCCCTCCAGCTCCGCGAGCTCCTGCTCGAGCTTCGCCCGCTGGGCCTGCGTCAGCTGCTCTTTTCGCGCGGAAGCCACCAGGAGAGGGTAGCGCGGTCAACTACCGTCTTGGCGTGGCGCCGTCGCACGACCTGCTTGTCTTCATCCCGGCCTGGAACGAGGAAGAGAACCTCCCCGCGGTCCTGGCGGAGCTGGCCGCCGAGCTTCCGGAAGCTGATCTCCTCGTCGTCGACGACGGCTCCACCGATCGCACCGCCGAGGTGGCGCGCAAGGGAGGTGCGCAGGTGCTCGGCTTTCCGGAGAACCGCGGGCTCAAGGCCGTTATCGCCGCCGGCTGGAGCTTCGCCGCCGAGCGCGGCTACGAGCTGGCCGGTCGGGTCGATGCCGACGGTCAGCACCCGGTCGCCGAGCTCGCTCGCCTCGTGGCGCTCGTCCGCGAGGACGCCTGCGACGTGGCGGTCGGGTCCAGGTTCGTCTTCGGCGAGGGCTACGAGCCATATCGCTACCAGCCGGACCACGCCCGCCGGTTCGGGACGGCACTTCTTCGACGCGCTCTTTCGGTGCCGCTCGGGAAGCGGTTTGCCGATCCGACCAGCGGGATGTACGCCGCCAATGCCAAGGCGCTGTCGCTCCTTGCGGACCCGTACGAGAGCGGTGCACCCGAGGTGGAGGCTCTGATGCGTCTCATGCGCGCCGGCCTTCGGGTTGACGAGGTCGCTGTGAACATGCGGGAGCGGGCGAGCGGCGAGTCCAAGCTGCAGGGCAAGAAGGCGTTCATGCTGGTCGTGACCGTGATCGGCGCTCTGGTCGGCGGCGTGGTCGCGGCGCGCCGGCGTCGGTAGCCTCGGGCCATGGGCGAGTCTCGTTGGGCCATTGTCGTTCCCGGTCAGGGAAACCTCGACCCGGAAGGGACGTACACGCTTTCCCCAGGCTGCAATCGCGTTCTCGCCCACGCCGCAGCGCTCGCGGAGCGTCGTCGCCCGAGCCTCGTCGTCGTTTCGGGTTGGGCTCCCTACGGGGGCGAGAGCGAGGCGGCCCAGATGCTCGCCGCCTGGCCTGGTCGCCGCGACGTCGAGCTAGTCGCCGAGGATACCGCCGTCAACACGTCCCAGAACATGGCCCGCGTGCTGCCGCTCCTGCTCGCGCGGGGTGTCGGGCAGGCGACGATCGTCTGCGCGCCGGCCCATCGCCTCCGTTGCCACTATTTCTTCGGCGGCGTCTATCCACGCTTCGGGGTGCGGTGCACCTACCGTTCCCCCCGCCTGCGCCCGAGCGCCGGCGCGCTCGCCTGGGAGGCGGCTGCGCTCACGGTCATGCCATGGCAGAGACGTAACGCGGTCGCGGAGCTCGAACGCCGGGGGAATTCGCTCAGGTCCACTCACGGAGAGCCGATAGTGAAAGCGTGCGCCGCCTCGACATCTCCCTCGCCCTTTGCATCCTGACCGTCGCGCTTTTCGCCGGCTGCGGCGGCGTGACCTCCTCCGACTCCTCGTCGGCCGAGCCTGCTTCGGCGGACGCGCCGAGCGGCGCTGAACTCGCAGCCGACGCGTTTACAGCCGCCGAGGAGGCCAAGACCGCTCATTTTGTGCTCGATGCGACCGTAAAAGCGAGCGGTTCTGCCGCGGCGATGGCCGGCGGCACGCCTGTGCGGCTCCACGTCGAGGGCGATACAGGTTCCGACGAGATGGCGGTGGACGTGAAAGTCGATTTCGCCGGGCAGTCCTTCGCCGCCACCGTCCTGTCGAACCGCGAGGCGGTCTTCATCCGCTTCCTGAACCGCTGGTACGGCAAGGCCAATTTGAAGCTTCCGGGGCAGAACGAGGCAGAGCGTGAGCGCTTCGAGCAGGACTTCGGGACCGCCGAAGGGATCCGTGAGCATTTCGACGACCTCTTCACCGGCACTGTTCTGGCCGGACCCGTCATCGACGGCGTCTCGACCTGGGAGTTTCGCGGTGCCCTGAATGCCGAGGGAGTCCTCGAGCTCATCGAGGAATACGGCGGGGATTCGATGGCACCGGACGACCGCGCGAAGTTCGAGTCCCTTGCGGAGCTCGTGCACCTCCGGTTCACGGCCGGCCGCGACGACCACCTGCCGCGGAGCTATTCGATGGACGTCGACCTCGGTGCGGGCGATCTCGACGAGCTCGGACAGTCGGGCGCGCTCGACTCGGTGGACGTGCACATAGCGCTGCGGTTCTCAGACTTCGGCAAGGAGATCTCCTACGAGCCTCCCGCCGAGTACGAGCCCCTCGAGAAGCTCTTCGAGAGCTTCTTCAGCGGCATGGGGTAACCACTTCCCGCGACGAAGCCGGCGTAGAGGAGTACCGCCGCGACGGCGATGAATGCAGCGCTCTGGGCCTCCCCGAGCCCTGCCACGGCGCTCCCGGCAGCCGCGATCACGATTCCCGCGAGGATGAAGCCGTTTCCCACGGGCCGCCGCCTGATCGTCCAGAGGGCGATCCCGGCCGCCGCCAGTGTCCCGAGCGAGTTGCCGGCCACCGCGAGGAGCCGAGCCGGGAAGAAATCCAGGTGCGCCTGGGCGTCCGGGATCGCCGTGCCGCCCACAGCGGCGGTCAGCGGAGCTGCCAGCGCGACTCCGACTGCGAGACCCACGTACAGGAGGGCGAGCGGAGCCGCCCAGCGGCGGCCGGTGAGGAGCAGCGAGCCGGCTCCGAGCAGCGCTGCCGTCAGCAGGCCTCCGAAGAGGTAGTAGACGCGGAAGACGGCCTCATTCCAACCGGCGGCCGCCCCCGCCGCGAGCGCCCCGGAGGCGATCGCATAGGCGATGAGCGAGGCGGCCCATGCTGCCAGCTCCGGACGGCGGGTCGCGCGGTAGCGGCCGGCGAGGTCGCCGCCGAGCCGAAGCGCGAGGAGCGCGGCGCCGAAGGCCAGGAGGGCTTCCACGGCGAGATCGTACGCATGGGCTAACCTCACGTCCCGGATGCCACAGAAGCGCTACCTGATGACGCCCGGGCCGACTCCGGTGCCGCCGGCGGTGCTCGCGGCCATGTCCCTTCCGATTGTCCATCACCGGACTCCGGGCTTTCGCGCCATGTTCGGGAAGCTCCTGGCGTCTCTGCAGGAGATCTACAGGACTGCCGGCGACGTCCTGCTCTTCACGGCTTCGGGCACGGGCGGAATGGATGCCGCGGTCTCCAACACCTGCTCGCCCGGAGACCGCGTTCTCGTCGTCTCGGCGGGGAACTTCGGGGAACGGTGGCTCTCGATCGCTGGTGCCTATGGCTGCGACGTGCAGGAGCTCCGCTATCCGTGGGGCGAGGTTCCGAGCCCCGAGGACGTCAGCGCGAAGCTCGAAGAGATCGGCGGCGCACACGCGGTCTTCCTGACTCACTCGGAGACGTCGACCGGCGTCGTCATCGACCTGCAGGAGACGGCGGCCCGGATCCGGTCCTCCGGAGCACTGGTCGTCGTTGATGCGATCTCGAGCCTCGGCGCAATTCCCTGTGAGACGGATGCGTGGGGCCTGGACGTCGTGGTCTCGGGCTCGCAGAAAGCGCTCATGACGCCGCCCGGGCTGGCCCTCGCCTCTGTTTCCGCGGCCGCGCTCGAGGCTTCGACCAACGCAACCTCGCCCCGGTTCTACTTCGACTGGGCGGCCACCCTCGAGTCCCAGCACGAGGACCCACCGGTCAACCCGTTCACACCTGCGATTCCGGCCGTGCTCGGTCTGGACGTTGCCGTCTCGCTCTTGCTCGAGGAAGGGCTCGAAGCGGTTTTCGAGCGTCACATCCGGCTCGGTCGGGCGGCGCGCGCGGGTGTGAAGGCGCTCGGCCTGGAGCTCTTCTCCCCGGACGACGACACGTCTGCGGTGGTGACGGCCGTCCGCATGCCGGCCGAGATCGACGCCGGGGAGGTCATCGCCGACCTCTCCACGCGCTTCGGGATCACGATGGAGGGCGGCCGCAAGGAGCTGACCGGAAAGATCGTCCGGATCGGGCACGTCGGCTACGTCGACGTCTTCGACGTGACCACACAGCTGGCGGCGCTCGAGCTGGTGCTCAGCGAGGCGGGCGCCGACATCGAGCGGGGTTTGGCCGTGACGGCCGCGCTCGAGGCCTTCGAGGGCGTTCGAGTGTGAAGATCCTCGTCCGCGAGCGCATCGCCGACGCGGGCATCGACTTCCTCCGCCGGCGCTTCGAGGTCGACGTCGACTTCGACTCGCCACTCGAGGAGAAGATCGCCGACTACGACGCGATCATCGTCCGAAGTGCCACGGACGTCTCCGCGGAGCTGATCGACCGCGCCGAGCGGCTGAAGGTGATCGGCCGCGCAGGCGTCGGGGTCGACAACGTCGACGTGGAGGCGGCCTCCCGACGCGGAATCGTCGTCGCGAACGCGCCTCAATCGACCATCGTCTCGGCAGCGGAGCACGCCTTCGGGCTCTTGTCTGGCGCTCTCCCGGAACATCCCCCAGGCGCACGCGGCCCTGAAGGAGGGCCGCTGGGAGCGGGCCCGCTTCGCCGGGCTCGAGCTGGCGGACAAGACCCTGGGGGTGGTCGGCTTCGGCCGGATCGGGCAGCAGGTCGCGCGCCGAGCCCGCGCGTTCGAGATGGACGTCCTGGCCTACGACCCCTATGTGGCCCCGGAGCGGTTCCGGGACTTCGGGGCGACGATGGTGGAGAGCCTCGAGGAGCTCCTGTCCGAATCGGACTTCGTGACGCTCCACCTCTCGCTGACGGAGGAGACACGAGGCCTCATCGACCGGACCCGGCTCGACGCGGCCCGCGACGGCATCCGGATCGTGAACGCTGCGCGCGGGGAGCTCGTCGACGAGGATGCTCTGGCCGAGGCGCTCCAGTCGGGGAAGGTCGCAGGCGCAGCGCTCGACGTCTTCTCGGAGGAGCCGTACACAGGCCCGCTGCTCGAGCTCGACAACGTGATCGTGACGCCTCACCTCGGCGCGTCGACCCAGGAGGCGCAGGACCGGGCGGGCATCATCGTCGCCGAGCAGGTCGCTGCGGCGCTCGACGGCCATCTCGTGACGAACGCCGTCAACATGCCCGCGGTCGCGGCCGAGGACATGGAGCAGCTGGGCCCGTACCTGCCCCTCGCGGCGAAGCTCGGCGCGCTTGCCGTGGAGCTTGGCGGGCGGCAACCCGACGCGCCTGGACTTCCAGTACTTCGGCCAGCTGGCCGAGCGGGCTACGCGGCTCCTCACGGTCGCCGCGCTGAACGGCATCTTCCAGGGCCGGGTCGACCAGCCGGTGAACTACGTGAATGCGCCGCTGGTCGCCCAGGAGCGAGGGGTAGAGGTGCGCGAGGAGTCCTCCACCGCCTCGCACGACTTCACGAGCCTGATCGCAGTCACCGCCTTTACCGCCGGGGAGCGGCACGCTGTCGCTGGCACGGTCTCTGGTCGAGGACAACGGCCGCGGCTGGTGGCCGCGCTCGGCTACGACCTCGAGGTCGAGCTCGACCGGCTCATGCTCTTCGCGGAGAACGACGACCGGCCGGGGATGATCGGCGCGCTTGGCCGGATTGTCGGCGAAGCCGGCGTCAACATCGCGAACATGGCCGTCTCCCGGAATCGGCTGGAAGCAAAGGCCCTCATGGCCCTCTCCGTCGACAGTCCGGTCTCGGACGAGGTTCTGGATCGGCTTCGGTCCGAGCCTGGGTTCGTCGGCGCCCGCTTCATCCGCCTACCGGAATGAACGTCGGCGGCTCCTGCCGTCTTCCGCCCGCAGAGGCCAAAGGTCGGCCTATGAGTCCCTGGCCCGCGCCCGTGGAGCGAGTCGTTCGGTTCCTGGCGGATGCGAAGGTCGAGGCGAGCGTCCAGGAGTTTCCCGGAAGGGACACCGACGGCCGAGGCGGCGGCCAAAGCCGTCGGCTGCGAGCTGGGACAGATCGTCAAGACCCTGGTCTTCATCTGTGACGGCCGCCCGATCGTCGCTCTCCTGCCCGGCGACCGCAGGGCCGACCGCGCGAAGGTGGCCCGAGCGGCCGGCGGCGAGCGGGCCAAGGTCGCAGGGCCGGATGAGGTGGAGCGGGCCACAGGCTTCCGGGCGGGTGGCGTGGCGCCGTTCCCGCTCGCGGGCATCGACCTCGTGCTCATCGACCGGCGTCTCGTGACCCATCCGGTCGTCTGGATCGGCGCGGGCTCGTCCCGCCACATGGCCTCGATCGCCGCTCCGGATCTGCTCCGCTGACGAAAGGCCGCGAGGCCGACCTCTCCGAGGAGGAGCCGCGCGCCTAGTAACCTAGGCCTCGCTATGCGTGAGACCGAGAAGATCTGGATGAACGGGGAGCTCGTCGACTGGGCCGACGCCAAGATCCACGTCGGCTCCCATGGGCTCCACTACGGCTCGGGCGTCTTCGAGGGGATTCGCGCCTACGAAACGCCGAAGGGGTCGGCCGTCTTCCGGCTCACCGACCACCTCCAGCGGCTCCACAAGTCGGCGCAGCTCATGTACATGGAGCTTCCGTACACGCCGGAAGAGCTCCGGACGGCCACGCTCGACCTGCTCGCCGTGAACGGCCTGCCCGAGGCGTATATCCGCCCGATCGCGTTCTACGGCTACGGGGAGCTCGGCGTCGGCCCCGGCTCGAACCCGATCGACGTCGTGATCATGAGCTGGCCCTGGGGCACGTATCTCGGTGAGGATGCGCTCGAGCGCGGGATTCGCGCCAAAGTCTCCTCGTGGAGACGGGTGGGTCCGAACACGATCCCGCACGTCTCGAAGGCCACCGGGATCTACTTGAACTCCATGCTGGCCGTTGGCGAAGCCACGAGGGCCGGCTACCAGGAGGCGATCCTCCTGACGGACGAGGGCTACGTCGCGGACGGGTCGGGCGAGAACATCTTCGTGGTCAAGGACGGCGCGATCGGGACACCCGATCTCTCCTCCTCGATCCTGCCGGGCATCACGCGCGACACCGTGATCCAGATCGCGCAGGACCTCGGCTACACGGTCAACGAGACGAACCTGATCCGCTCGGACCTCTACCTGGCGGACGAGATCTTCATGACGGGCACGGCGGCCGAGGTCACACCGATTCGCTCGGTCGACGATCAGGAGGTCGGGGACCCGGTCCGGTCACGAAGGAGATCCAGAGCGCCTACCTCGACACCGTGCGCGGGAAGAGCGAGCGCTGGTCGCAGTGGCTCGAGTACGTCGAGAAGAGCCCGGTCGCGGGCTCGTGACGACCGGCCAGCGGGCCGAGACGGGGGAGATCGGGCTCTCGGCACCCTTCCTCGGGGAGCGGGAGGAGGAGCTCGTGCTCGAGGTGCTTCGGTCGGGCCGGCTCGCGCTCGGGCCGATGATCGACCGCTTCGAGGCGCTCCTCGCCGAGCGGGTGGGCGCGCCACACGTGGCCGCCGTCTCTAGCGGTACCGCGGGTCTCCATCTCTGCGTACGCCTCGCCGGCATCGGGCCGGGTGACGAGGTCGTGACGACGCCGTTCTCGTTCGTCAGCTCTGCCAACTGCGTGCTGTTCGAGGGCGCCCACCCAGTCTTCGCGGACATCGATCCGGAGACGCTGAACCTCGACCCGGCCTCCGTCGAGGCGGCGATCACGCCGCGGACGAAGGCGATTCTCCCGGTGCACATCTTCGGATATCCGGCCGAGCTCGAGGCCATGGAGCAGATCGCCGAGCGACACGGGCTCGCAATTCTCGAGGATGCATGCGAGGCGATGGGCGCCGAGTACCGCGGCCGCCCGGTCGGCTCGTCCGGGCACCCAGCCGTCTTCGCCTTCTATCCGAACAAGCAGATCACGACGGGGGAGGGGGGCGCTGTCGCCGTCCAGAGCGAGGAGGAGTGGAACCTCGTCAAGAGCCTTGCGAATCAGGGCCGGAGCGACTCGGGCGAGTGGCTCACGCATTCGCGCCTCGGTTACAACTACCGCCTCGACGAGCTTTCGGCCGCGGTGGGGATCGCCCAGGTCGAGAAGCTCGACCGGATCCTGGAGCTTCGCGCGGAGGTCGCGGCACGCTACGAGGCCCTGCTTGCCCCGATCGAAGGGGTTGAGACTCTGATCGCGGACGACGCCGGCCACCGGCGCTCCTGGTTCGTCTACGTCGTCCTCTTGGAGGAGAGCATTGACCGCGACAGCGTGATTGGCCGGTTGGCGGAGCACGGAGTGGCGGCCAAGCCATATCTGCCGTCCATCCACCTGCAGCCGTACTACCGCGAGCGCTTCGGGTATCGGGAGGGGACGCTTCCCGTCTCGGAGGCCGCAAGCGCTCGGTCGCTGGCGCTCCCGTTCTCCACCGCGCTCGCGGGCGAGGACCAGGAGCGGGTCGCCGAGTCGCTCGTTCGCGCTCTCGCCTGAGGTACCGAGCATGCGAAGGGCGCGCGCGAGTGTCGTCGGCGCCTTCGCTCTCCACGCGGCTGTCTCGGGAACGCTAGGGCCTCGGCTCCCGGCCATCAAGGAGCAGGCCGGCATTACGGACGCGGAGCTCGGCATCGCTCTGGCGGTGTTTGCGGTGGGGCTCTTCGCCGGAACCCGAGTCGTGGGCACGTTGCTCGACTGGCTCGGAAACCGCGTCGTCATCCGAGGCGGCGTCCCGCTTCTCGGCGTGTCGCTGCTCGGGCCTGCGTTCGCAGAGAGCCTGCCTCAGCTCGCCGCCGCCTTCTTTGTGGTGGGCGCGCTCAGCGGGATCCTCGACGTCGCGATGAACGCCAACGCCGTGGTTCTCGAGCGCGGCTATGGCCGGCCGATCATGTCGAGCATCCACGGCACCTGGAGCGCGGGCATGCTCGTCGCCTCGGGGGGCGCGGCGGCTGCGGCGGCGCTGGACGTCTCACTGCGGTTGCACTTCGGGCTGGCAGCGCTCGCGATCGTGCTCGTCAGCGCAGCCGCCCTCCGGTACCTCGCCGCCGCCGACGAGGTCCCAAACCAGCGAGTTCCCGCTGCCCGCATACGCGGCTACCTGCCTCCGAGGCCCGTGCTGCTCGTCGGGATCATCGGCTTCTGCTCGTTCCTCGGAGAGGGAGCGGCGATCGACTGGAGTGCCGTCTACGTCGACGAGACCCTGGATGCGAGCCGAGGGACGGCGGCCCTCGCCTTCGTCGCCTTCGCCGTCGGAATCATGGCCTCTCGCTTCTTCATGGACCGGATCGCCGCCCGGCTCGGGCCCGTCGCCGTCGTCAGGTGGGGCGCAGCGGCCGGGGCTGCAGGGCTTGCGCTAGGCCTTGCCGTGCCCCAAACTGCGGCGGCGATCGCGGGGTTCGCGCTTCTCGGAGCGGGGCTCGCGCCCGTCGTTCCGACCGTCTTCAGCGCGGCCGGCAACATGCATGTCCGCTCGGGCAGTAGTGCGCTCGCGGCCGTGGTCACCATCAGCTACCTCGGGTCGATCATCGGGCCTGCCCTGATCGGGCTCGTGACGAGCCTGGTCGGGCTGCGGGCTGCGTTAGGGATTCCCGTGCTGCTCGCGCTCGTCGCCGCTGCACTCGCTGCCCAGGTTGCTTCCGCGCCGGGCGGGCGGCGTAGATAATCCCGTCATGGCCGACGGGCAGCCGAAAATGGTCTTCCTCGGATTCGGGAAGTTCGTCCGCGCCGACAGGATCTACGGGCTCGAGCCGATCGTCGGCAAGGACCGTGGTGGCGGCCGGCGCACGCTCGTCTGGGTGGAGGGCATCCCGGAGCCGGTCATCGCCTCTCGAACCGAGCGGACAATTCTCGCGGACATGGGTCAGCGAGACGCGCTCGCGAGCCCACTCCTGGACGACGCGCTCTCGCTTGCCCAGCGGGTCTCGAACGACGCCGACCGGGTCGGCCCGCTGCTTCGCAGGTCGATCAAGTCAGAAGCGGGCGTCGACTTCGACGAGCTGGGACGCCGTGCGCGGCGGCTGCTCGAGGCGACCGCGGCTCCGGCCGAGGACGAGCAGCTCTTCGAGGAGTGAGGCTCCGACAGGAGTTCTTCGCGCGCTCGGTCCACGACGTTGCCCCGGAGCTCATCGGCGCAACGCTCGTGGTGAACGGAGTCGGCGGCCGGATCGTCGAGGTGGAGGCCTACAACCGCGAGGACCCGGCCAGTCACGGCTTCCGCGGCGAGACGCCCCGGAACCGCTCCATGTTCGGCCCTCCGGGCCACGCGTACGTCTACCGCTCCTACGGGATCCACTGGTGTCTGAACCTCGTCTGTGAGGAGGAGGGAGCGGCTGCCGCGGTGCTCGTCCGGGCCCTCGAGCCGACCCGGGGCCTGGACGTGATGCGCGAGCGGCGCGGCCTCGAGGACGAGCGGCTCCTCTGCTCGGGCCCGGGCCGTCTCTGCCAGGCGCTCGCTTTGACGGGCGAGCACGACGGACTTCGGCTCGACCGCCGGCCCTTCGCGCTTGGGCAAGCGTCCACACCGGCACACGTCGTCCGCGGCCCGCGCATCGGCATCTCGCAAGCTGCCGAGCTTCCCTGGCGCTACGGGCTGGCGGGCTCGCGCTTTCTCAGCCGCGCCCTACGACAAGCCTGATCGTCGTGTCGCGCCCAGCCGCGATTCCCGGTTCCGGGGTCTGGGCGAGGACGACGCCGGGCTCTCCGTCCCCGGATGCCTTGACGATCGCTTCCAGCCCGTTCCGCCGGAGCTTGACTCTGGCCTGGTCGATCGTCAGCCCGACGAGGTCGGGGACGACCCCGTGGAGGGCTCGCGGGATCAAGAGGCGCACGGTGTCGTAGGCAGAGAGCGTCCCCCGGGCCGGGAATTGCGCGACGACGTAGCCAATGCGCTCGCCGGCCTTGGCCGGCCGGGTCACTACCTGCGCCTCGAGCGGCGTGCTGGCGAGCCGCGCCTTCGCATCCTCGAGCGACGCCCCGACGACGCGGGGAACGTCGACCTCGTTCCGCTTGCACGAGGCCTCTCTCTCCGGTGCGAACCCGGAGACGTACATGACCTCATGGGCATCTTGGCAGTTGCCGTTGTCGAGGAGCCACCGGTTGTTTCGGTAGACGACCTCGTACGGCGCCGCTGACTCGTACATGGGTGCAGGGAAGAGCTCGGGCGGCTCGTTCTTCGCCCTGAGGGCGCTCTGGGCGAACGTCTTCCAGATGAGGGCAGGGAACGTTCCTCCCGCGACGGAATCTCCGTGGAACTCGGTCATCATCGGCCGCAGGGTAGAGGGATAGCCCACCCAGACCGCGACCGCGAGCTGGGGGGTGTACCCGACGAACCAGGCGTCCCCGTAGTTCTCGGTCGTGCCCGTCTTCCCGGCGACCGGCCGGTCGCCGAGGGCCGCTCGCCGCCCCGTCCCGTCGCGGACGACCTGTGACAGGATCGAGGTCACCGTTGCGGCCTTATTCGGGTCGAGAACCTGTTTCGGGGTGGGAGTGTTCTCGCTGATCCGCTTGCATTGGCCCTCGATGAGCCGGGCGGTGCGAGCCTTACAGTCTTCTCCGACCCAGAGGACCGCTCGCGGGACGTTCCCGAGGAGATGGCCGTCGACGCGCGTGCCGTTGTTAGCGAACGTCGAGAACGCCCGCGCCATCTCGAGCGGGTTCACCGCCTCGACACCGAGCCCGATGCCGAAGTAGTCGTTCAGGTGGCTGTTGACGCCGAGCGCGTTGGCCATGCGGGCGACGTTCTTCGGGCCAACCTGAGCGGTGAGCTGCGCGTACACCGAGTTGTCGGAGAAGACCGTGGCCTGCGTCAGGTCGATCGTCCCGAGATAGGAGCCCTCGTAGTTGTGGACGGACCAGAGCTTGTCGCCGAGGTTGATCAGCGTCGGCTTCGAAGTGTAGCTCGTGACGGGCGAGATGCCCTGTGCGAGCGCGGCCGCAAGCACGAACGGCTTGAACGATGAACCGGACTGGCGCTCTCCCTGTACGGCGAGGTTGAACTGGCTCTTGCGAAAGCTGCTGCCGCCGACCATGGCGAGCACCCGACCGTCACGCGGGTCGATCGCGACGAGTGCGGCCGCCGGGCCCTTCGGGTCGGAAAGCCACTTCCCGATCGCGTCGCGGGCGAGGTTCTGGAGCTCCAGATCGATCGACGTCTGGACGCGGAGCCCGCCCCCGAAGACCTTGCCCGACCCGTAGTACGGGATGAGCTGCTGCTTCACGTACTCCGCGAAGTACTGTGCAGGCCGCTGAGCGCCTGGATCCGCACGTCCTCCGGACGAGGCAGGGGGGCTTCGAGCGCCTTCTCGTAGTCCGCACGTGTCACGAGGCCTTGCGTCCGCATGAGACCGAGCACGGTGTCGCGCCGTGCCCGCGCCGCCGTTGGGCTCGTGACGGGGTCGTAGGCCGAAGGATTCGCAGGAATGCCGGCGAGGAGCGCCGCCTCGGCGAGCGTCAAGTCGCGTGCCGGTTTGTCGAAGTAGACGCGCGCAGCCATCTGGATGCCGTACGCGCCGTTCCCGAAGAAGATCGTGTTGAGATACGCAGTCAAGATTCGGTCCTTCGACCAGCGCCGCTCGAGCTGCCATGCGAGCGCGGCCTCCTTGAGCTTGCGGCTGATCGTGCGGTCGTTCTGTGTAACCGTGTTCTTCACGAACTGTTGCGTGATCGTCGAGCCGCCCTGTACGACGTCCTTGTGCCTGACGTCGGACCAGATCGCGCGCGCGATCCCGCGCACGTCGACGCCACGATGCTCCCAGTAGCGGCGGTCCTCGACGGCGACAATCGCTTGCTTCACCACGGGCGCGATCTGGTCGGAGGTCACGATTACCCTGCTCTCCTCGCCGCGCAGGACCGCGAGGATCGTCTTGCCGTCGGCCGCGTAGACGTAGCCGTCCTGGCTCAGGTTGCTGGCCTGGTTCGCCGGATCAAGCTTGGGGATCTCCCCGGCGATCGCCATCACGAGCCCGTAGGTGAAAGCCACCATCGAGAGGAGGCCGACCACGAGCAGCAGGACGAGTGCTCGAAGCTTGCGGATCCTGCGCCGACGGGGCTTCGGCGTCTTGCTTCGG
>CAVXJD010000005.1:0-290240 GCA_963762085.1 uncultured Actinomycetes bacterium
AGCGTGTTCCGAATCCGGCGATAGGTGTCGCCCAGCCGCGTGAACATCTCTTCCGAGAACGGCACGTCGTCCGTGTAATTGATGCTGCTCACCCAAAGCCGGACGATGTCCGCGCCGTGCTTGCCGACGAAATGGCCGGCATCCATCGGCTTGCTGTAGCTGCTCGACTTCGAAATTTTCTTGCCGTCGACATCGACGACGAAGCCGTGCGTGACGCAGGTCTTGTAAGGCGCGCGATTGTGCAGCGCGACGCTCGTCATGAGCGACGATTGGAACCAGCCGCGATGCTGATCGGTCGCTTCGAGATACATGTCGGCCGGATCGCGCAGCTCGGGATGCGTCGCGCAGCACGGCTGCGTGCGAAACGCCGGAATCGATCCAGACATCGATGCGTGTCGTTGCGATGGCGTCGTGCCTTCGGGCAGACCGAGCTCGCGCGCGAGCGCCGCGTCATCCAGCTCGAACCAGACGTTCGAGCCGCGTTTCGCGACGAGGTCCGCCAGCTTGCGGATCCACTTCGGCGTCGAGGATCGCTTCGCCTTCGGCGCGAATAGAAAACCGGCAGCGGCACGCCCCAGCTGCGCTGCCGCGAGATCACCCAATCGGGCCGCGATTCCACCGTGCCGGAGATGCGGTTCTCGCCCCACGGCGGGAATCCAGTGCACGTCCTTGATCGCGGCCAGCGCATTCGCGCGCAGATCGTCGATGCGAATGAAGAACTGCTCGACCGCGCGGAAGATGATCGGCGTTTTCGAGCGCCAGCAATACGGATACGAATGCTGGTAAATCTGCTCGCGCGATGCAGCATCCCGCGTTCGCGCAGCAGCGCGACGATGTCGGCGTTCGCATCGAAGACATATTTGCCCGGTCAGCTCCGGCAACCCGGCTTCGTCGGTGAACCGGCCGTGATCGTCCACCGGCGAAAGAATCGGCAGGCCCGTTCTTCCGGCCTAACGAGTAATCGTCCTCGCCATGACCGGGCGCGATGTGGACCGCGCCGGTGCCGGTATCCATCGTCACGAAATCGGCCGTCGAGCACGCTCGACGGTGCGCGGCAGAAACGGATGCTGCGCGGTCGATGCCTTCGAGCTTGCTGCCGGGAAACGAGCTCGATCGGCTCGCCGGTCGGTTCGAATCCGGTCGCCGCGCAGAACGCTTCGACCAGCGAGGCGGCGAGAACGAGCGTTTCGGCGACGCCGTCCTTCGCGTGAATTCCCGCACCACGTAGAGCTCCTTCGGATGCACGCGCGATCGCGAGGTTCGCCGGCAGCGTCCAGGGCGTCGTCGTCCAGATCGACGATGCTCGCCTTGCCCGCGAGATCGCCGGTCGACGATCGGGAACTTCACGTAGACCGCGGTGTCTTCGCGGTCCTGATATTCCACTTCCGCTTCGGCCAGCGCGGTCTGCGCGCCGGTGCTCCAGAAGACCGGCTTCATGCTTTCGTAAACGAGGCCCTTCTCCACGAAGACCGCGAAGGCGCGGAGGATCTCCGCTTCGTAGGCCGGAGTCGAGCGTGAGATACGGATTCTCCCAATCGCCGAAGACGCCGAGCCGCTTGAATTGCTCGCGCTGGATGTCGATGAATTTGCGCGCGAACGCCTCCGATTTCTGGCGCACTTCGAGCGGCGAAAGGCCGCGCGATTCCTTCACCACCTTGAATTCGATCGGCAGCCCGTGGCAATCCCAGCCCGGCACGTACGGCGCGCGAAAGCCGGCCATCGTTTTCGATTTCACGACGAGATCCTTGAGGATCTTGTTCAGCGCCGTGCCCATGTGAACGTCGCCGTTGGCAAAGGGCGGGCCGTCGTGCAGGACGAATAACTCCGCGTCCGTCGCGCGCCTCCTGGATCTGCTCGTAGAGGCCGCGCTTCCTCCCATTTCTTGAGCATCTCCGGCTCGCGCGTGGCGAGGTTTGCCTTCATCGGAAAATCCGTTTTCGGCAGGTTGAGCGTGTCTTTGTAATTCTGGCTCATGCGCGGAGCGGCGAGGGTAACACCCGGCGGCAACGCAAAGCAACGGACCGAGAAGCCTGTCATCCCGAGCCGCGCAGACGGCGAGGGACCTCACACCGGTGCAGCCGCTTCGCCTGCGCAAGCCCGACGTTCTGGCGCCTGGCGTGCGCGCAATCGACATCTGTGAGGTCCCTCGCCGTCTGCGCGGCTCGGGATGACACGCTAGACGTTGAAACGGGAACGGCGGCTGCAGCTCAAAAGCCACAACCGCCGCCTGTTTTCCCGAATAAATTAGAATTCGACCGAGAGGCCGGCGTAAGCCGAGCGGCCCGGAGCCGGATCGATCAAGCCGTTCAGAAACGCGCGCGAGTAATATTTCTCGTCCGCCAGATTCGAGATGCCTCCGATCAGCCGCACGTTCTTGGTCAGGTACCACTCCGCCGAAAAATTGAAGACCGTGTAGGACGGGATGACTGCCGGAACCAGCACGACTGCCGGCCCGGCCAAGAGAGGCTGGTTGGAGTCTGCCCAGAATTGGTCCGACACGTAGATGCCCGACAGGGTGAAATTGAAGCACTTTTCCTTTCGGAAACTGATCCCGCCCTTCCAGATGACATCCGGCGCGTAAGCGGGTTCGTTTCCGACGAAGGTTTGTCCCCCGCTATTGGGCACGATCTGGGTGCTCTCGGTGAATTCCGCGTCGAGCAGCTGAATGTTGGTAAAGACAACCAGCTGCAGCGGATGCGAGACAATCGGCGGCGACCGACATTCTTGCTCGAGTCTTTGGAGTCCGGCACGGGCACCACATCCTGCTGGAAGGGCGCCAGCAGATCGTAGGAAATTCCGCCTTCGAACCCGCGATGCCGCGTGTTGCCGGTGTTTACGATGATGAAATCGATGGTGCTGACGTTCTGCGTATTCGGTCCGGTTGCTGAATTCCATCCAGAACAGACCGACATCGTACCACAAACCTTTGATCGGAGTGCCATGCACGCCCAGCTCGATATCGAGCGATTCGAACGGATCCGGTATGGCTGCGCCGGGATCGATTGTCCGGGTGGTGCCGGCGATATCGAAGAACCGAGTCGGCCGCCACCCGAGGTGGCGCTGAAGTAGGTCTCGTTGCCTTTACCGAAATCGTTGCCCAATCCGATGCCCCAAAGCGGAATCCAATGATCGGCGCTGATGCTCGCCGGGCCGGTCTGCGACCGGGGCGGGGTCAGTTCGGGTCAGCCAGCCAGGGCGCGTGCGTCGAATCGACCTGCGACGTTTTCATGATCGAGCCGGAACGAGGGAACGATGTGGAAGCTTCCCGATGCGGATCAGGTCCTCGATGAAGAAGGCCTGGTAATCAGCGGTGCGATCTTGATCCAGAGGGATGTTCTGGAGGTCGAGGACCGTGGTCCCGGCGCGAGTAAAGCCGTCCGGCACCGTCGTCCCGCGCGGCGAATAAAGGAAACTCGGATTACCGGTGTTGTTATTGGTCAGGGTGTAGCGGGTGAAAGGCGCATCGCCATGATAAGCGACGCCGCCAAAGGTGAGCGCGCTGCCCCGGAACATGGTGCCCTCGCCCCATTTCTTCCGAAAACGCAGATCGACCCCGCCGTTGTCGAATTCTTCGTATCCGAAGGTCGTGCTGCCAGGAAATACGGTCGGATTTATGAACCCCGTGTTGGCGGGATTTGCGAGATTGGCGGCAGAGCGCGCGTCAATGTCCTGGTGCGTGTACCAACCTTTGGCCTGCATGAGCCAGCCGTCTCCGAATTCCAATTCGTAGCGAAGAACCGCGGTGTAGCGATCGACCCAATTCTCGTTGTAAGGGCGTGGTCGAAAAATTCTGATCGGCGTCGAATTGGAAAATGTTTATCTTTCCCGGATCGCCGCCATTGAATCGGCTGGCGTGGACATCGAGCGCGATCAGTTGCTTGTCATCCGGGCGGTACCCGAAATAACCGTCGGCCTGCCAGATATCATATTCGCCGTTGTCGCGCTGCCCATCGGAGTGTCTGGTAGCCGGCATCCAGGCGCATTTCGAACGGTCCCGTGGCCTCCTGCACGGAGGCGTAACTGGAATAAAATCCGTCCGATCCGCCGACCTGTTCCATGTAGGCGCTGCCACGGGCTGCCGGGCGCCGGGCGTTTTGAGACAAAGTTAACCGCCGGCGCCGGTTCCGGTCCGTAAAGCAGACTGCTGCCGCCGCGGATGAGTTGAATCTCACTGACGCTCTGCGGGAACGGCTGATAGTAGAGCGTCGGGAAACCGATCCACTCACTCATCAGGGGCAAGCCATCCTGGAGGAAGAGGGTGTATTCGGATTCCTGCGGATTTCCCAGGCCGCGATAGCTGTAATTGAATTGTCCGGGGTTCTGTTGTTCCGAAACCAACAAGCCCGGCGCCTTGGTGAAGAGTTCCTGAGTTGTTGTTGTTCTGGACCGGCGGCTGCTTGTCGAGTTTGATCACGGTCGCCTTCTTCGTGACGGTGATCTGCGTCCCGGAGACTTCCCTCATGATGTGCTCGAGTTTGGGGCGCGTGTCGTCGTGCGGATGTGGAGTCGGCGTCAGTTCCGCGGCCGGTCACCACGACGCGGTTTCGTGGTGGAGGTCTGCGCCTGGATCGACGGGCCGATCACGAGACAAGCGGCGGCAGCGATCAGGCTTGCGAACGTTCGAGAGACTTGGTCGAGAAAAAAGAGTGTTGGACATAGGTGAACTGTTGTTTCAGATTGTTGAGGTTAAGGTTTGGTCCGCTGGAGGAAGCTCAGCGGTTCCGCGTCGAGGCTGGTGCTTCGGCTTGCGTCGGTTCGCCGCCCGGGCCCAAGAGCATCGAGAACACGACGAAGATGGATGCTCGCGGCGAATCATCCGTGACTCCAAAGAGCGGAGAAACATCCAAGCGCGTGTTCCTCGACGGCTTCCACGCAATCGTCGGTCCGATGACACACCGGTAAGGAATCAGGCTCGTTCTCCTCCCGGATTCCCGCTGTCGTTAAAGAGGTGAAATTGCATTTCCGCGCCGACCTTGAGCCGTTCGCGCGGCAGAATAATCGGAAACATGAGACTCTGGGCGAAACCAACCTCGCGTCCCCGATCCCCGCCGACTTCCTGTTCGAAAAAGCCGTTCAAGGCCCATTCGACATGTTGCCAAAGTCCTGCGCCAGAAGCAGCCGCGCTTCGAACGCATCCGGAAGGGTTCCTCGTGTTCACTCAGGAATTCTTCCGCTTCACCTTTGGGCAACGGTTCCGGCGGGCCTTCGTCGTGCGGTAATATGCGCCGACGCCGAATTTGTACTCGAGGAAGATGGTCGGGTTGAGCGGAATCTTGTTCCAATCGGCGAAGGCGTAGCGGCCTTCGATGCTGAAGGTTCGTTCCTGGGTGTTTGGCCGCGGAAGATTTCGGTCGAGTTTTCGAACGCGACACCGAAGCGGTTAGGGCAGACCGATTTCGACTTCCTGGGTCAGGTTGTGCATCGGGGCGGTTGAAGCGCAAGGCATCACCCTGGTAGATCAATCCGAAGAAAACAGCTCCCGGCGGCAGGACGTACGCCTGAGCCAAATTTGAAAAGCGGCTGCGCGAAAAGTCGGGCGGCGCGCCATAAGCACTGGGGACTTCTTCGCCCCTGCACCACGACACGCTGTTCAGTCGCGGTCTGGGCGTAGATCGATTGACTGGCGGCCACGCAGCCGAGGAATGCCAGGGATGCCGCAACCATGCATTCGCAGCCTTACAGACAGGCACGTTGGAATCGTCGGCGACGTTAGTCGCAATTTGAATATATTGTTCATAAGTTAAGACTGGTTGAGTCGTTGATGGTTTGAAGGTTAGGTTGCAAGCAGATCAGGCTGTAATCGGCGGCTCCGCCTCCGGCGTCGGCACGCTATCTTCCGTGCGGCGATTCGCCGATCGGACGGATCACACCGAGAACACCAAGAAAGTGGTGTTCTCGGCTAATGTGGATCACACCAAAAGTGGTGGGGAAATACTCGGGCGCGTATTCCGCGCGGTCTTCGAGGCAACTTTCGGTCCGATCACTGTCCGATCGATACCGAAATGTGCGCTGCTGGACATCAACGCGCAACATTTCGATCGAATCGTCATCTTCAAAGGCAACGCCGAATTCGTCGGGCAGGCCAATCTCCACGCTGCACGGTCAGCATTGAAGACACATCGGCCGCAGATGTTCGCGTTTGCGCACCGGCTACCGCAAAGCTCGGGCGTTGCCACCCGGCAGCTCCGTCACTGTTTCGCTCGTGACAACCGAAGACTCGCTCGTCGCGGCTTGGCTGGAGACGGTTCCCTGCGGCAATCAGGCAGCCAAGAAATCCCAGTGACACTGGCCGCTCGGAGCAGCCTTTTTCCGAGCGAAAACTGTATCGACATGCCACGGCATTACGAATTCGTAATGTCCGTGGCAAGCCAATTTTTTACACAATTCGATATTTTCTTGGGAAATGCGCGGGACGTGGAGGTCCCACGTCGCAACTTGAGCGATGATGGCTGCCAGCCACGAGCGCGCCAATCCGGTCTGGAGCGGCCACGCTCCAAATCGCCCGGTCGTCGTCAGATTTCGGTCTACTCCGTTTTGCTATGATCGGAGTGCTTTTTCACGAACTTCCATTGGGATCGACTTCAAATCCCCATTCTTTCCCGTCCGTTTTGACGACGACCTCATAGTTCCATTTGCCATTCTTGTCGTCTTCCCGTTGCACCTGGACGATCTCGCCACCCGCCGCCTTTTCCGTGATCGTCTTTTGCACTGCCGCCGGCAGAGTCTTCTGATCGACCATTTCGCTCTTATGTTCGCCCGCCTGGGCGGTCAGACCGAAGCGCCAGGCCCGCACTCACCACTGCTGCTAGTAATAGGTTCTTTGTTTTCATAGTTGCTCACTTTCGACCCATAACTGCGAATCCCAGCTACGAAAGTTGTAAATCATTGACGAAAGGACTGGAGGATTACAACGAGATTACAAAAAGATTACAAATTAGTCAGAAAAGGCTTGCATCGCTCGCGCCGGTTGTGGTTTTCTGCGCCCATGTTTTCACGAAATAACCTTCTTCTCCTGCCGGCGCTCCTCGCGGTTGGACTCTTCGCCTTCAGTCAAACAACCCTGGCGGAAGAGACGATTGTCCCGGCGCTTTCAGACGTTGACAACGATCTCGACGACGCAGACGGCGACGACGGCGATCCTCGCGCGCGCGCAAACGCTCCACTGGCGTCGACGCGCACTCTGCAAACGAATCTGCTCGAGCGCGGAGATGGCGAAGGCCGTCACGGAAAACGGCACCCTTCGCCTGGATTCCGGCTCCGACGTTCACCTTCGCGCCCGTGGCCCAAACGGCCGAAACGGAGCGCGTGACCGTGCGGGGTTTTTACATTGATCCGCCCGATTACCCGGCTCTTCCCGAGGTGGAGGGCACGCGCATCAACTCAGGCAAGAAGACCAATCTTCGTGAAGCCGGAGGAGTTTCCGACGATGGTGAACAACAACTACCGCGAAGTGGTCGCGACCATTCCCGGCGTGATCGTGAGCGAGGAACCCAGCTCACCGATCATTAACTTCGGTTACCGCGGTTTCGATTCGCAGCGCTCCGAGTTCATGCAGGTCCTGAAGGACGGCATCTCGATCAAGAACGAGCAGTTCGGATTTCCGGAAACGCATTACACGCCCGATCCTCGATTCGGTCGAGCGGATCGAATTCATCCGCGGCGGGGCCGCCTTGCAGTACGGTTGCCAGCCCGGCGGCGCCCTCAATTTCATCACGAAAATGCCGAGCCGCGATGCGGCGTTTCATTTCCTGACCAAGAACGCCTTCGGCACGGATGACCTGTTTACCAGCTACACCGCCATCGACGGGACGAGTCGGTCCGTTCGGCTATTATGCCTTCTACGATCATCGTGAACGGGAAGGCTTCCGTGAAAACAGCGATTACGACTTGAACAACGGAAGCGGGAAGTTTGTTTACGACCTGAGCAACGACAGCCGCTTCATCCTGACCGGCGACTTCTATGATGAAGAACACGGCGAACCCGGCGGCTTGCGCCGTTTTGGAGATCCAGCCGGTGACCCGCGTTCGGTGAATGATCCCTCCCGACACCTCGGGCCGCCATCGGCGTTTACTACGAGGAGGGTCGCAACCAGATCTCGCGCATGTTCGACCGCTTTCGCCTGAATCGTTATTATGGGAGTCTCGAATACCAGAAGGTTTTTTCCGAGGCCACGCAGCTCGATATCAAGGCGTTCGGCGGGTACCTCTCCCGCTGGAGCCAGCGGCAACGCGGGGGCGGCTTTGGCACCATCCCGACAGGTGGCGCAGCCGGCACCAACACCATTCAGGATCGCGAGGTATGGAACGAAGGAGTGGATGCGCGCCTGCGGCATGACTACCAACTGGCGGGCGACACCTCCACCTTCGCGGGCGGCGTCTATTTCTACCACGCTTTCCAGGAGCGCACCGACAAACGCGGCGCGACGGCGTTCGCGGAAGACAGCGACGACTTGCGCAATTTGGCCATGGGCGAGACATGGAATGGCTCGATTTTCGCGGAGAACCGCTTCCACTTCGGCCGCCTCTCGATTGTGCCCGGGTTGCGTCTCGAATTCCTTGATACGAGCTTGGATGAGGAGGTCAATTTCGCGAAGGCGAACAACCCCCCTGCGCAGGGAGGACCTCAACCCCTCTCGAATCAATCCGATTTCGCGGTTGTTCCTCTAGGCGGCCTGGGCATTTCGCTACGTGCTGGTGGAAGGCACGCAGACCACCACGGGGCCGGTAACAACTGATCCGAAACATTACGACTCGAAGAAGTCGACTGTCGCCACCGTAACCGAGGTCGGACCGCCGCGGCTCGAACTGTTCGGCAATGTCTCCCAGGGCTATCGTCCGCGCACTTACGGAGAATTGGTCCCGACGAGCGCGAACGGCATGGTCAATAGCGATCTCGAGGAAGGCCATTCCGTGGAAGCGGAGATCGGTTTCCGCGGGAAGCCGCTTCCCTATCTGAAATTCGAGATCAGCGGCTTTTACATCAAGTTCGACGATCAGATCAGCGAATTCAGCGCCCTAATCCCAACTTTATCAATCCGCTCCTGACTCCAGGCGAACCGCCCATGATCACCATCACGGATAACGTGGGCGATGCGCGCTACTGGGGCGCAGACGCTTCCGTGCAACTGGACGTGCTCGCGATGATCAACGGCGGCGCGGAGAGTCCCTATGGAAGCCTGAATCTCTATGGCAATGTCACCCTCCTGGATGCGGAGTTCACCGCCGGTCGTCCTGAGGTTGTTGGTAAGACCCCGGTTTTTGCCCCCGACTATCTTTTCAAGATCGGCGCCATCTATCGCTGGAAAGATACGGTTAAGGTCGGGCTCATCGGCACGATGATGGACGATCACTTCGCCAAGGCCGATAACACCTACCAGCGCTTCATCCCGGCTTATCAGGTCTGGGACCTGACCGCCGAAGTGAACTTCTGCCACGGCCGCATCGGCGTCTTCGCGGGCATCGGCAATCGTTTTTGACGAAGATTTCTGGGCGGAGGCGCGCGACGAAGGCATCGTGCCCGCGTATGGGCGGAATTACTACGGCGGCGTAAAGATCAGGTTCTAAGAACGCAGCCCGAGCCTGGCGAAGCTCCCGCCGATCCATTGCGGCGGGAGCGGCGCAGGATCAGCCGGCCTTATTCGGAAACGTAAGAGTCACGGTCGTCCCGCGATCGACTTCGCTCTCCACGCACAGCCGACCCGCCGTGCAGATCCATGATGGATTTCACCAGGGCCAGGCCCAGGCCTGAGCCTTGCGAGCTGCGCGATGAATCGGCGCGATAGAAACGATCGAAGACGCGCGGAAGATGTTCCGCCGCTATTCCGCAGCCGGTATCTTTCACGGAAATTTGCGAATGCGCGGCGCCGGCCGCGATCGAGATTTGAATCGTTCCCCCGGCGGGAGTGAAGCGCAGCGCGTTTTCCACCAGATTGCTCACGGCCCGGCCAAAGAGCATCGGGTCGGCATAGATTTCACCTTCGCCGGCACAAGTGATAGCTGTGTGGTGCTCTTCCGCGATCGGTTCGTAGAAGGCCGCGATTTTCTCGACGGCGGCGCGGCCGTTGAACAGCGTCCGCTGGATATGTCCTTCGGCGGCTTCGGCGCGGGCGAGGAAGAGCAGGTTATCGACAATCCCGGAGAGCCTTTCGCATTCTCCGACGCTCGATTCGATTACTTCGCGATACTCCTCCGGCGTGCGGGCGCGGGTCAGGGCGACTTCCCCTTCGCCGCGAATATTGGCAATGGGGGTGCGAAGTTCGTGCGCGAGATCGGCCGAAAATTGCGAGAGGCGCGTAAACGAATCTTCGAGCCGGTCGAACATCTCGTCGAAAGCCACGGCGAGCGGTCGAAGCTCACGCGGCCATCCGTCCGGCGGGATGCGTTCGTGCAGGCGCTTGGGTCCGAAGCGCTTCAACGAGCGCGTCATTTCCCCCAGGGGCCGCAGCCCGCGCTTCGTGACCGTGATCGCAATCACCGCCGAGGCCAGAATGCCGAGGGCGAGCACGACAGCGAGAAGGGCGCCGAATTCCTTCACGAACTCCTCGTCGCCCGAGCGATCTTGCGCCACCTGCATCGTGTAAGGCTGGCCGCCGGCTTCTTCCACCGTCGTGACCAGGGCAAAGAACTTGCCGCCCGTTCGATAATCCTTCGGGCTGCCCACGGATGGATTCGGGCTGTGCGGCCGCGGAAAGATGCTGGCCGGCAGCAAGGCATTCATTCCGGGCGTCTCGGCGACCGAGCCACCTTCGGAATCAACCACTCGCACCCAGTAAGCGACCCGTTCACCGCCCGCGTGCTGGCTCTTCAATTCCTCGTTCAGGGCTCTTGGGATCGCTCGCCGTCGTCAAGTCAGCGCGCAGGGCCAGGATCTTGTCCGCCAGGACCTCGTTGTCTTCCTCGAAGGCGTGCTCGAACAAAGATCCAGTACAAGCACGCCCAGTCCGCAGCAGAGCAGGAACGCCGCGGCCAGCGTAAAGAGGACGACCAGTTGCGAAGCGATCGACCGCGGTTCAGCCGGCTTTGAGAACATAACCGGCGCCGCGAACCGTGTGGACTGAGTTTGGTCTTGAACGGATCGTCCACCTTCGCCCGCAATCGTCGCACCATCACGTCCACGACATTCGTGTCCGTCTCAAAATTAATGTCCCAGACCTGCTCCACGATTTCCGTGCGCGACACCACCTCGCCGGCAAAACGAGCCAAATGAGCCAGGAGGAGGAATTCCTTGGCCGTGAGATTAAGGGCGACGCCGGCCCGAACCGCCTTGTGGCGGCGGGTGTCGATTTCGAGATCCTCGATCCGCAATTGCTCGACCTCGCGCGCCGGAGAGCGGCGCAAGACCGAGCGCACGCGCGCCAGCAACTCGGAGAAAGCGAACGGCTTTACCAGGTAATCGTCCGCTCCCAGCTCAAGTCCCTTGACCCGATCCTTCACGCTATCGCGAGCGGTGAGAAAAAGAATCGGCGTATGACAGACCCTCGCCCCGCAGTTGCGCCACGACGGCCCAGCCGTCTTTCTTCGGCAGCATCACGTCGACGATAAGAAGATCATGTCGCGTCGCGCGCGCCAGCTCCAACCCCGTCTCGCCATCCCGGGCGATCTCCACCGTAAAGCCGGCTTCCCGCAGGCCCTTGGCCGAGAAAAGCCGCCGTCTTTTTTTCGTCTTCGATCAGCAGAATTCGCATCTGGAAAAGGACGCCCGGCGCAGCGGCAGGCTATGCGACTCGTCGCTCGAAACAGCGATCCGGCGCCACGACATCATCAACTGTCGCGCGCGCCGCTGATGAATTCCTCGACGCTCCGATGCGCTTCGTCATCCGTCATTTGCACCGGCGGATGTTTCGAAAAATAGGCGGACGCGGAATGCAGCACGCCGCCCTTGCCGCGATCCAGGGCGAGTTTGCAGCAGCGGATGGCGTCGATGGCCACCCCGGCTGAGTTCGGTGAATCTTCGACGGAAAGCTTCACGTCCAGTTCCATCGGCACATCGCCGAAGAGTTTGCCCTCGACCCGGATGAAACAAATCTTGTTGTCGTTCTGCCAGGGAACGTAATCGCTCGGCCCGATGTGGATGTTTTCATCGGCGAGACGGTCGCCGATGACCGACTGCACCGCTTCGGTCTTGGAGGTTTTCTTCGAGGCCAGCCGGCTCCGGTTCAGCATGTTCAGGAAATCGGTGTTGCCGCCGGTGTTGAGCTGATAGGTGCGTTCGACTTTTACGCCGCGCTTCCGGAAGAGATCGACGATCGTGCGATGCAAAACCGTCGCGCCCATCTGCGCTTTGATGTCGTCGCCCACGATCGGCAGATTCTTGTCCGCAAACCGTTTCGCCCAGACCGGATCGCTGGCGATGAAGACCGGGATGTTATTGACGAAAGCGAGCTTGGCTTCGAGCGCGCAGGCGGCATAGAAGCGCGTCGCCTCCTCGGATCCGACCGGCAAATAATTCACCATGATCTCCGCGCCCGACTTGCGCAGCTCCTCGATGATCTGTTCGCGCGTCGATTCCTTTTCCAGGGGAAGAAAGGTGCGCTGCGCATCGTAGTCCTGCATGTGCGTCGGCATAGCCGTCGAAAACGCAGCCCATCATGACGATGGCGCCGGTCGGCTTGATTTTTTCGCAAAAGACCTTGGTGCAATTCGGCGGGGCGAAAATCGCCTCGGCGGCGTCGAGGCCCACTTTCCGGCGGTCGATGTCGAAAGCGGCCACGACTTCGATATCCTGCGGCTGATAGGGCCCGATCTGCCGGTGCATCAACCCGACATCGGCGCCGTTGCCGGAAGAATCCCGATAGAAGTTGATGCCCTGGAGGAGCGAACTGCGCAGTTCCCCACCCCAACAATGGCAATTCTGATTTTGTTCATTGCAGGAAAACTCCAAGCTAGCCGCTGCCTCGGGATCGGGGCAAGAAAGTTGTCACAATATTGCCATATTTGATCGACGCAATCCCGAAGCGCTGGCAATTCGACGCCAGCGTGCGACGCACGTCGGACAATCGCGTCGCGCAAACCTCGGTCGCGCGGATGGGATTTTTATTGAAAAACTAGGGCTCTGCCACTGAGATAGGACGCATGCGCCGCAGTGCCTGGATCGTCATTTTTCTGCTGGCGTGGGCAAAAGTCAGCCCGGCCGGCGCCGGCTTACACGGTCGAAGAAGCGGTCGCGCTCGCCAAGAAAGCAGAATGCGGAAATCGCCATCGCCGCGAAGCAGGTGGAAGCCGCGCGGGGCGGTGTGATTGAAGCGCGCTCCGGCTTTTTGCCGTCGGTGGTTTCCACCGGGTTGCTCCGGAAACGAGAGCGCCAGGAGGCGTCACGCCTGCGTTCCGATGATTACGACGCGTCGCTGCGCGTGGTGCAGAATCTTTACACGGGCGGCGCGATCACAAGCCAGCGGGCCATCGCGCGGCTCATCGAGGAAAAGCGGACGCTCGAATACCAGGCGCTCGTCAATCGCGTCTCGATGGATGTGCGGCGTCGCGTTTTACGACGTGCTCCTCAATCGCGCGAAGATTCGCGTGCGCGAGCAATCGGTCGGCGTCTTCCAGGAGGAACTCAAGACGCAGCGGGAACGATTGTCGGCCGGGACTCGTCGGCGCCTTGAATGTCAGCCGCGCCGAGGTCGCGCTGGCCAACGAACAGCCCGAGCTGATCGATGCGCAGACCCGGCTGGAAAATTCCTATCTGCGCTTGAGCCAATTGATCGGCGTCGATCCGCGCTCCAGCGCGGAGCCGTTGCGCTTCGAGGCCACCGGACAACTGCAATATCACCCGCGCCGTCCGGATTTGAATGAATGTCTCGCCTATGCCGATGTGACCCGGCCGTCTCGCCGAGGAGGCGGGCGTAGACCGAAGGGGGCTGCGGCAGGAAGGGCGCCCCGAAACAGGCGGAGAACGTCGGTTGGGGCTCGTCCACGCCGATCTCCGTGCCCGCGAGCTTGGCCGTGAACCCGGAGAGGAAGTAGAAGAGCGCCTGATCCCTCGAGAGGCGCGCGATCGGGGGCAGGATCCCGAAGGCGTCGGCCGTCAAGAACACCACGGAGCTCGGGTGGCCGGCCCGCTTGGCCGGGAGCGCGTGCTCGATCTGCTCGAGCTTGTAAGCGGCCCGCGTGTTCTCGGTCTTCGAGTCGTCGTCGAGGTCGAGCACGCCCTCCTCGTCCACGATCACGTTCTCGAGCACCGTTCCGTAGGTCCGCGTCATCCGGAAGATCTCGGGCTCCGCATCTTCCGAGAGGCGAATCACTTTCGCGTAGCAGCCGTCCTCGATGTTGAAGACGCCCTGGTCACCCCATCCGTGCTCGTCGTCGCCGATCAAGTACCGCTCCGCGTCGGCTGAGAGCGTCGTCTTTCCGGTTCCCGACAGTCCGAAGAAGATCGCGACTTTGCCTTGGTGGTCGACGTTCGCGGAGCAGTGCATGGGCAACACCCCGTCGAGCGGCAGCCGGTCGTTCATGACGCGAGAAGATCGACTTCTTGATCTCGCCGCCGTAGTACGTCCCACCGATCACGACCTCGCTCCGCGAAGGGTGGAGAACGACGAACGTCTCCGTTCGGGTTCCGTCCTCTTCGGGGCTCGCCTCGACCCCCGGCGCGTGCAAGACCAGCGAATCTGGCTCGAAGCCCGTTAGCTCGTCCTCTTCCGGCTCGATGAACATCGTCTTGGAGAAGAGCGCGTGGTAAGGGTGAGCGGTGACGACGCGGACCCCGATTCGATGTGCGGGGTCGGCTCCGGCGTAAGCGTCCGTGACGTAGATCGTCTCCTGCTCCTCGAGATACGCGATCACCTTCTCGCGGAGCCCTTCGAACGACTCCTCCTCGATCGGCTGGTTCACGGCGCCCCAGCCGATCCGGTCCTCGGACTCGGATTCCTTGACGATGAACTTGTCCTTCGGCGAGCGGCCCGTGAACCGGCCCGTGTCGACCACGATCGGCCCGCCTTCGGCCAGCTTCCCCTCCCCGTTGAGAAGGGAATGGGTGTAGAGGAGGGCGGTGGTGGGATTCCAGTAGACGCGGCCGCGCGGTGAAAAGCCGTGGTCCTCGAGCCCCGACCCTCTGGGAGTCATGATCGCCACTTCGCCTCTCCTACCGTGGAATTGTTGCCGACAAACCGCAACTATCCTACGTGCCCGTCCTGGTCGCTCGGCGCTGCAGACGCTTCAGCGTCATCCGCCCGGCTGAACCTCGCATCAGGTCTCTAGACGGCGAGCAGGCACGTCGGTTTCGAAGGAGGTCTCCAGCGCGTAGAGGAGCTCGGGCCGCCCGTGGACGTCGAAGCCGAGCGCCAGGAGCACGTCGGAAACCCCCTCTCCGACCGGCTCGGCCGCGCACCACGAGGCCGGTCCGCGCTGGACACGGAAAGCCCGGAGACCCGCCGCTTCGAAGATGCCGAGCTCGTGGCGGCCCAGAAGTCCAGGCTCGGCCTCGCCCGCGAGCTCGTACCGCAGCGAGAAGCCGAGCCCGGGAGCGCTGACGAAGCCTTTCCTGAAACGAAGCAAGCTAGGCCGGTAGGGCGCCCCGAGGAGCGCTCCGCCCATCCCGAGCGGCGTCACGTGCGAGCGAACAAAGAAGACCGCGGGTTCACCGTCCCACGTGCAGTACGTTCGCACGTTCAGCTGTGAGAACGGCGGGACCGGCAGGCGCCCAAGACGACCGCCACGAGCTCGCAGGCAGACTGCGGTCACGAGGAAGCGACCCTCGACGTCCGCAGGCTCGAGCTGCGCCGGAAGCGCCCTTCCAACCGACTCCTGGTCCGTTTCCCAGCTCGCCAGGAGGAGGTCTCGAATCTCCAGGCGAAGCCGCATCCGGCAGGAAGCCTACGGCGCGCCGGGAATTGCCTGCCGTGGAGACCGCCACAGCCATCGAGCGTTTTCTGTCGAGCCCGGGCCTGTCCGACGCAACGCGCCGCGCGTACCGCAGCGACCTACGTGAGTTCTCGGAATGGCTTCGTGAAAGCAGGCTGACGCTGCAGGAGGTCGATGCACGCGCACTCGCCCGCTACGCGGCCAAGGTGGGTGGCGACCGGCCAGGCCGGGAGCCCCGCAAGCTCGCGAGCACAACCGTCGCCCGCAAGCTGGCCGCCGTGCGCGCACTTCTGCGGGCCGTCCTCGGGCCCCAGCGAGTCCCGGAGCTGGCGCTCGGTGGCAAGCGGCGCCGGCGGCTCCCCCGCTCGCCCACCGGGCCCGAGACGGAGGCACTCCTGGACAATCTCGAAGGCGACGGGCCTCTCGCACTTCGAAACCGAGCGCTCTTCGAGCTTGTCTATTCAGCCGGTCTCCGCGCGCAGGAGGTCGCCGACCTGAACCTCGCCGACGTCGACTTCGAGCAGGAGCTGGTTCTCGTGCGAGGCAAGGGGGAGAAGGAACGGGCCGTGCCGCTTGGAGAAGAGGCGGCCTTCCGGCTCGGGAGGTACCTGGAGCACGCCCGACCCTCGCTCGCGCGTGGCGCCGAGAACCGCCTGTTTCTCTCGGCGCGGGGGCGGCCGCTCGACACCTCGACCTTGCGTCGCGTCCTTCCGAACCCCCACCAGCTTCGACACGCCTTCGCCACCCATCTGCTCGAAGGCGGAGCGGACCTTCGGACGATCCAGGAGCTTCTCGGGCATGCCTCGCTCTCGACGACGCAGATCTACAGCCATGTCGACGCACGCCGCCTCCGCGCCGTCTACGACCACGCACATCCCCGTGCCTGAGCTCGACCCCCAGGTGGAGAGCTTCCTGGCTCTCCTCACTGCCCGGCGAGCACCCCGCACGGTGGACGCCTACCGGCGCGACCTCGCGGATCTGACCGCGTTCCTCGGCAAGTCGCCGGTGGACGCCGGCCAGGAGGAGATCGAGGGATGGCTGGCCGACCTACGAGGGCGTGGACAAGCGGCCTCGTCGATCGCCCGGCGCGCCGCTGCCGCACGGTCCTTCTACCGCCACCTGGCGCTGCTCGGCGTTCGAGCGGACAACCCGGCCGCTGACGTCGACCTCCCACGCCGCCGCCGGAAGCTGCCGCGCACGCTCTCGCCGGGAGAGGTCGAGCGTCTGATCACGGCCGCCGACGGGACGACTCCACGGGCCCGACGCGATCATGCGCTCGTCGAGCTCCTCTACGGCGCGGGTCTGCGCGTCGGCGAGGCGGTCGGGCTCGAACGGGGCGGCGTCGACCTCGAGAACCGGCTCGTCCGCTGTGTGGGCAAGGGCGACAAGGAACGGATCGTTCCGATCGGCGGGCACGCGGTCGCTGCGCTCCGCCGGTACCTGGCCCATGGCCGACCGCACCTCGACCGCCGTCACAGACCGGAGCTCTTCCTGAATGCACAGGGCGGCGCGCTGACCCGGGCGGGAGCGTTCTTCATCCTTCGCCACGTCGCCTCGAAGGCTGGGTTGGAGCCCGGGCGCGTGCACCCGCACCTGCTGCGCCACTCCTTCGCCACCCACCTGCTCGAGGGCGGCGCCGATCTGCGCAGCGTCCAGGAGATGCTGGGCCACGCCGACCTTGGCACCACGGAGATCTACACGCACGTTTCGGAACGCCGCCGACGAGACACCTACTTCAGTACACATCCGCACGCACGGCGGACGCGTCCCTGAAGGAGGCGCAATGGAAACCCTCGACCCCCAGATCCTCGGCCAGCTGACGATCGTCGGCGGCGTCGGAGTCGCGATGCTGTGGCTGGCGACGCGCCTGCACGTCCTCGAGCGACGCGAGACGGACAGGCGCTGCCCGTCGTGCCGCAGGTTCGTTGAACGCGGCCGGGTCTGTCCCTGCTCGCAGTAGCGCCGCACGCCTAACGCGGGCGGGTCAAGACCCGCCCCTACTTGGCTGCGGCCTTTTGCTTCAAGGCGCGGAGGACCGCCCCGGCGGCACGGGCGACCTCCTGATCCTCGTCACCCTCGGCGATGTGCGTGAGGAGGGTCATGGTGTCCTGGGTCGCCGACCCGTTCTTCAGACAGAGCACGGCCAGACGGCGAACCGCTCCGTTCGGATCGCCGTTTGCGAGCGTGTGTAACCGGGGGCGGACACCGTTGACCGGCCCCGGATGAGTCCGAGATAAGAGCTCGAGGGAGAGCAGAGCTGAGCCCCGGCATGCGGGACTGTCGTCATCGAGGCCGCGGCGAAGCATCTCGGTCTTCTGAGCGAAGCGAAGCTGGCCGATGGCACGAAAGGCGATCGCGCGCTCGCGGAAGTCCAGGCTGTGGACCGCCTCGTCGATCTCGTCGTCGACGTCTCGGCGGAGGTCCGCGAGTGTTCGCTCGTCGGTAATGCCTGCGGCGCGCTGGACGGCCGCTGCGAGAACCGCAGACAATTACCCGACCGAGGCGATCGAGCGCTGCCCGGGTCCGACGTACTGCGCCGAGGGCCGGATCAGCCGCCCGGTGCGCTTCTCCTCGAGGATGTGAGCCGCCCAGCCGGCGACCCGGGAGCAAGCGAACATGGCGGGCGTCAGGTCGGGGGGAACCTTGGCAAGGTCGAGGACAACGGCCGAATAGAACTCGACGTTCGTGGCGATCACGTAGTCGGGCTTTCGTCGGTGCAGCTCGGCCAGTGCGGCTTCTTCGAGCGCCTCGGCGATCTCGAAACGAGGCGACCCGAGCTCCTGCGCCGTCCGCTTCAGGATGCGTGAGCGCGGGTCCTCGGCCCGGTAGATGCGATGGCCGAAGCCCATGATCTTCCCGTGGCTGTCGAGGATCTTCTTGACGTAGGCCTCCGGATCCCCCTTCTGCGCCACCTCGTCCAGCATCGGCAGCACGCGGGCCGGCGCGCCGCCGTGGAGCGGACCGCTCAGCGCACCGACGGCCGCCGACATCGCGGCACCGCAATCCGCCCCGGTCGACGCGGTGATCCGCGCGGTGAACGTCGAGGCGTTGAGCCCGTGCTCGGCGGTGCAGATCCAGTAGGTGTCGATGGCTTTCACGTGGTCCGGGTCTGCCTCGCCCCGCCAGCGCAGGAGGAACTTCTCGGCCGCGGAGTCGCCGGCGGCGACAACGTCGTCGGGAGCAGGCTCTCGACCGTCGGCGATCGCGGCCGACTTCGCCACGATCGACATCATCTGCGCGGAAAGGCGAGCAAGGTCGTCTCGCGCCTGGGAGTCGTCGATGTCGACGATCTTGCCGAGCCCCCACTCGCTGGAGAGATGCGCGGTCTCGGCCTGGAGGTCGGAGGGAGCGTTTCCGCTCAGCCCCTTCGGCTCATACGGCTCCGGATCCGGCATGCCCGGCTCGAAGCTCTCGTCGACGAGCAGGCCCCAGACCTTCTCGTAGGGCACATGGCCGACGAGCTCCTCGATGTCGACGCCGCGGTAGCGAAGCGCGCCGCCCTCCTTATCCGGCTCGGCGATCTCGGTCTGGATGGCGACCACACCCTCGAGGCCGGGCTTGAACTCGCTCATCTGCTCCCTCTCATCTCAGCGGCACGGTACCTGAGCGTTGTACCCGGGCGGCCCGCATACAATCAGGCCCCGATGCCACACCGAGTGACCCTGATTCCGGGGGACGGCACGGGACCGGAGATCGCAGAGGCGACGCGACGCGTGATCGACGCGAGCGGCGCTGCGATCGATTGGGAAGTGCAGCACGCCGGCGCCGACGTCATGGACGAAAACGGCGGCAACCCGCTTCCCGACCACGTCCTCGACTCGATCCGGACGAACGGCGTCGCCATCAAGGGACCGATCACGACTCCCGTCGGAGTGGGGTTCCGCTCCGTCAACGTCGCACTCCGCAAGGCCCTCGACCTCTACGGCCAGGTTCGGCCCTGCAAAAGCTATCCGGGCGTGCGCTCGCCGTACGACGCCGTCGACCTCATCATCGTGCGCGAGAACACCGAGGATCTCTACGCGGGCATCGAGTTCGAGCAGGGCGCCGAGGAGACCCGCGAGTTGATCGCATGGATCGCGGAGCGCGGAGGCTCGGTCAAACCCGACTCGGGCATCTCGATCAAGCCCATCTCCCTCTCGGGAGCGCGACGCATTGTCGAGTTCGCGTTCGACTACGCACGGCGAAACGGCCGGAGCAAGGTGACTGCCGTCCACAAGGCCAACATCATGAAGTTCACCGACGGCCTCTACCTGCAGGTCGCCCGCGAGGTGGCGAGCGAGAACGGCGACATCGAGTTCGAGGACCGGATCGTCGACAACCTTTCGATGCAACTCGTGCAGCGCCCGGAGGAATACGACGTTCTCGTCCTCCCCAACCTCTATGGCGACATCGTCTCCGATCTTGCAGCAGGCCTGATCGGCGGCCTCGGCCTCGCGCCGGGTGGAAACTTCGGCACCCACGCGGCGGTCTTCGAACCCACGCACGGGTCGGCGCCGAAGTACAAGGGCCAGAACAGAGTCAACCCGATGGCGATGATGCTCTCGGGCGTCATGATGCTGCGCCACCTGGAAGAGGTTGAGGCCGCCGACCGGCTCGAGTCGGCGATTGCCTCGGTCATCGCCGAGGGCCGAAGCGTCACCTACGACATGAAGGAGCGCCGCGACGATCCGACGGCAGTCGGCACGCGCGAGGTCGCGGACGCCGTCATCGACAAGATGGGAGTCAGGGTTTGAGACGGAAGATCACGGTGGTGGGCGCCGGCAACGTCGGTGCCACGGTTGCCCAGGAGATCGCCCGGCGAGACTACGCCGAGGTCGTCCTCGTCGACATCAAGGAGGGGCTGCCGCAGGGCAAGGCGCTTGACATCGACCAGGCCGCCGCCGTGCTCGGCTACGAGCCAAGTGTCCTCGGAACGAACGGCTACGAGGAGACCGCGGGCTCGGAGGTCGTGGTCGTGACCGCGGGCGTTCCCCGGACAGGCGACATGAGCAGAGACGATCTCGTGACCACGAACGAGAAGATCGTCGGGTCCGTCGCGGAGGCCGCCGCTGCACAGTCGCCCGACGCGATCCTGATCGTCGTCTCGAACCCACTCGACGCGATGTGTCATGTCGCCCGGAACGTCACCGGCTGGCCGAAGGAACGGGTTTTCGGCATGGCCGGGATCCTCGACACCGCCCGCTTCTCGACCTTCATCGCCTGGGAGACCGGCGCGTCGGTCAAGGACGTGACGGCCACGGTGCTGGGGGGACACGGCGACCAGATGGTGCCGGTGGTCTCGGCGACCACGGTGGGCGGCGTCCCGCTGACGCAGCTCGTCTCCGACGATCGCATCGAGGCGATGGTGGAGCGGACGCGCAAGGGCGGCGGCGAGATCGTGAAGTTGCTCGGGACCTCAGCGTGGTATGCACCGGGCGCCGCGGTCGCGCAGATGGTCGACTCGATCGTGCTCGACCAGAAGCGCGTCCTCCCGTGCACCGCCTTCCTCGAGGGCGAGTACGGAATCGACGGCCTCTACATCGGTGTGCCGGTGAAGCTCGGTGCCGGCGGAGTCGAGGAGATCGTCCTGCTCGAGCTCAGCGAAGCCGAGCAGGAAGAGCTCGCCGGGTCCGCAGGCGCGGTGCGCGAGGTGGTCGGAGTGCTCACGGGCTGACCGGCGCTCGGGTCCACGGCGCCCGGCTACGATCGCTCGGTGCCGAGGCTTCTCCGCGGATGGCGCTCGCCTGTGCTGGTGCTCGCCGTCGTCGCGGCGGTGGCCGGCGCGCTGTACGTGATCCCGTCGGATCACTACCTCGTCCTGCCCGACCGGGCGCGCCCGGCCGATCCGCTCGTCCGGGTTCCGGGTGAGAAGAAGGAGGAGGACGACCGGGCCGGTGGCATCTACATGGTCGACGTCCTCATACGGAAGGCGTCCGTCCTCGAACGCATCTTCCCGGGGATCGAAGAAGGCTCGAGCCTCGTGCCCGCCGAGCAGGTGAACCCGGTCGGCGTCAGCGACGAGCAACGGCGGCAGAGCAGCCTCAACGAGATGTCGCGTTCCCAGCAGGTCGCCGCAGCGGTGGCGCTTCGAAGCCTCGGGAGGAAGGTCGAGATCAAGCCGAACGGCGTCGAGGTCACTCTGATTCGGCCTGGCTTTCCCGCGGAGGGGAAGCTCGAGATCGGCGACGTGATCGTGCGGGCGAACGGCGCCGGGATCCGAACATTTGAGGAGCTCCAGAACGTCATGCTGAAAGTCGAGCCCGGAGAGGACGTGCAGCTCGTGGTCGACCGGGGCGACACGAGGAAAAAAGTCACCGTCGGCACGAGGGCCAATCCCGAAAATCCGGAACGACCCGTCTTCGGCGTTCAGATCGCACAGAGCGCGGACATCGAGCTGCCCGTTGCGGTGAAGATCGAGGCGGGCAACATCGGCGGGCCGTCCGCAGGTCTCGCCTTCGCGCTCGACATCGTGGACGAGCTAGGGCGTGATCTCGACCATGGGAAGACGGTGGTCGCCACAGGTGCGATCGAACTGAGCGGAAAGGTGGACCCGATCGGGGGCATCCAGCAGAAGACCATCGGTGCCCGACAGGCCGGTGCTGACCTGTTCCTCGTGCCCGACGAAAACGCAAAAGAGGCGAGGCGCTATGCCGACGGCCTCCGCATCGTGGCCGTCTCGAACTTCAAGGAAGCGTTGGCTGCCTTGGCAACCGGTGCGTAGCCTCAACAGACAACGGCCTTCGTTGTCCTTCCTGAAAATCCCCGTAAATTGCGGTGTTCTCCGTTCTAGCAACGCCTCCTGTTCGTCCCCCAGACCCTAGTATTCCCTCCTTCGGGATGGCGGACAGGCGGGCACTCAGCTGCGACGATTGCTTCTTCAGGCGGGCGGAGTTGTGCGCGATTGCCGGGAACACCCCGTGCCCGACCTTCAGGCACGCACAGGCGGGAAAGCTCGATCCGCCGCGCCAGCCGACGCTCGTCGCCCGGCCCGTCCAGGCCGATCAGCGCGTCTACGCAGCGGCCTAAGCAGCGACCGCAAGCCGCTCGCGGACGAGTCGGCCGAGCTTGGCGACGCCGTCTCGGATCTCGTCGGGCGTGGCGAAGCTGAAGGCAAGACGGGCGGAATCCTCCCCGCCCTCACCGAGAAAGAAGTCGGCGCCCTTCACGAAGGTGACCCCCGCCTCGGTCGCCTGCTCGAGGAGAGCGGCCGAGTCGACGCCGGCGGGAAAGTCGACCCACAGGAAGTACCCGCCTTCGGGGCGGTTCCAGGTCGAGCCGTCGGGGAGCTCTTGCTCGAGCGCCTCGATCATCGCGTCGCGCCGTTCCCGCAGACCGTCGCGCACGCGCGCGAGAGCCGTGTCGAAGCCGCCGGAGGCGACGAACTCGTAGAGCGCGCCCTGGACGAAGATCGACGGCGAGATGTACGTCTCGGCGGCAATCGCCTCGACGGGCTTGACGAGCTCCTCAGGGAGTACGGCATAGCCGACCCGGATCCCGGGAGCGACCGTCTTCGAGAACGAGGACGAGTAGATGATGCCGACGCCCTCCGTCAGCTCGAACAGCGTCGGAAGGTGCTCTCCTTCGAAGCGCACACCGCCGTACGGGTCGTCTTCATAGACGAGCAACTCGTGCTCGCCGACGAGCCCGGCCAGCTTTCGGCGACTCTCGAAAGACAGGGTGCGGCCGGTCGGATTCTGGAACGTCGGGATCGTGTAGACGACGCGCGGCGGGCCGTGGCGCACGAGGGAGTCGGAGAGTGCGTCGACGTCGAGACCGTCGTCGCGGAGGGAAAGTGCTTCGACTTCCGCACCCAGGGCGCGGAGCGTCAGAAGCGTGCGGTCGTAGCTCGGCGCCTCCACGATCGCGCGGCCGCCTTCGCTGAGCAACCGCCGCATGACGAAGTTGAAGCCCTGCAGCGATCCGTTCGTCACGAGGACGCGGGAAGGCTCGACGTCGTGGCGCTCGGCGATCCACTCGCGGAGCGGGCCGTAGCCGCCCGGCGGACCGTAGTTCAGGATCGTCCGGCCGTCGCGCTCCACTGCCGCCCTCGCTGCCTGTCCGAAGCCGTCGACGGGCAAAAGATCAGGTCCAGGGATTCCACGCGCGAACGACACCAGACCCATGCGGGCCAGTTTACTCAGCCGATCCGCCGACGTTAGAGCTGCGGGCGGGAGCGGCCGAGACCCCCGCCCGTACCACTTCAGACGCACACGTAGCGAGGTAGTCGAGGGCCGGGCGGTCAGGCTCGGGAGCCGGCACGCTCCGCGACGAGCTGCGCCACCTCGGTCGGATTCGTCCCGACCTGGACCCCGTGGGCCTCGAGGGCCTCTTTCTTCGCCTGGGCCGTGCCCGCCGACCCGGAGATGATGGCGCCCGCGTGCCCCATGGTCTTCCCCGGCGGCGCCGTGAAGCCGGCGATGTAGGCGATGACGGGCTTCGTCATTTCGGCCTCGATGAAGGCCGCCGCCTTCTCTTCCTCGGCGCCTCCGATCTCCCCCACCATCACGACGATCTCCGTCTCCGGGTCGTTCTGGAAGCGGCCGAGGACGTCGATGAACGACGACCCGACGACGGGGTCCCCCCCGATTCCCACGATAGTCGACTGCCCCACACCGAGCTGTGTCAGCTCGTGCCCGATCTGGTACGTCAGCGTGCCGGATCTGCTTACGAGCCCCACGTTCCCCACGCTGAAGATCTCGGCCGGAATAATCCCCACATTCGCCTTCCCGGGAGAGAGCGCTCCGGGGCAGTTCGGGCCGATCAGGGTGATGCCCAGCGGCCGCACGTGGTTGTAGACACGCAGCATGTCGTGGGCGGGTATCCCCTCGGTGATGCAGATGACCGTTCCGATGCCCGCGTCGACCGCCTCGAACATCGCATCAGCAGCGAAGCGCGCAGGCACGAAGACCATGGCGGTGTTGGCACCCGCCTCCGAGACCGCCTCCTGGACCGTGTCGAAGACGGGGATTCCCTCGACGTCCTCACCGCCCTTGCCGGGCGTCACCCCGGCGACGAGGCTCGTCCCGTACGCCTTGTTCCGGGTCGCATGGAAGGAGCCCTCGCGACCGGTGATCCCCTGGACGACGAGGCGCGTCTCTCCGTCGACAATGATCGCCACTAGGTTCTGACACCTCGCAGTGCGAGCCGGTCGAGCCGGATCCAGTCGCCGTCGATTCGATCGGCCAGGAGCGAGCGAACCCGCTCGGCTTCCTCGCCCGCACAGCCGGCCCGCTCCAGCCAGGACTCCAGCTCGATCGGCTTGTCGAAGTGCCTGACCTCGTCGACCCGAAGGCCGGCTGCCTCGAAGAAGCCACGCCATTCAGCCTCGGTGTAGTTGCGGACGTGCGAAGCGTCCCGGACGCGATCGGCTTCCTCGGCGTCGTCGCTCATGAACAGGTTGTCGACGACCAGGACGCGGTCGGCCGCCACGCGGGCCATCTCACGGAGCGCCGCGCCGACATCGTCGAAATGGTGGGCCGCGACGCGACAGGCGACCACGTCGAAGCTCCCGTCCGCGAACGGCAGATCCTCCGCCGGACAGAGAACGTCGGGCTCCATGCCGGGGGAGCGGTCGGTGGTAACCACCTCGAGCCCGGCCTCTCGAAGGCGCCGGGCGACGTGGCCACCGCCGGTCGCGACGTCGAGGGCGGTGTACGCGCCTACGGCCCACTCAACCACGAGATCGAGGTCGGGCCCCTCCCGATGCGCCTCGCTCTCCCGGTAGGCTTGCGCCCGGTCGTCCCAGACGGAACTCATGGCCGCGAGAGCTCCACCGCGCGCTTCGCAGCCTCCAGCATCGTCGCCTCGACGTGGAGATTCTTCGGAGCGGCCTCGACCAGCAGCCGGCGGCCCTCCTCCGCATTCGTGCCGTCCAGACGGACGACGATCGGCTGCTCGATCGTCAGCCGCTCGAGAGCAGCGAGGATTCCTCGCGCCACCTCGTCGCAGCGCGTGATTCCGCCGAAGATGTTGAAGAGGATCGACCGCACCTGGCTGTCGCTCGTGATCACCTCGAGGGCGTCCACGACGCCCTCGGCATCGCCACCACCGCCCAGGTCGCAGAAGTTCGCCGGCCGTCCGCCGGCCTGGGCGATCACATCGAGAGTGGACATGACGAGCCCGGCGCCGTTCCCGAGGATCCCGACCTCGCCGTCGAGCTTCACGTAGGTGACCTCCTTCTCGCGCGCGAGGCGCTCCTGCGGATCCGCGGCGCCGTGGTCGCGCATCTCCGCGATGTCCGGCTGGCGGTAGAGGGCGTTGTCGTCGACCGTGAACTTCGAGTCGAGGGCGCGCACCTCGCCCTCCGGCGTCACGATCAGCGGGTTGATCTCGCAGAGCATCGCGTCGCACTCGACGAAGACGCGGTAGAGCTTCTCGATGATCGAGGCGATCTGCTTCTGCTCGCCCGGATCATCGATCCCCGCGGCGAAGAAGAGCCGGCGCGCGTGGAAGGGCTGGAGGCCGACGAGCGGCTCCACGTGGAGGCGGGCGAGAGCATCGGGGCTTTGCTCTGCGACCTCCTCGATGTCCACGCCGCCCTGGGTGGTGAACATGAAGAGCGGCTTCTTTTCGCCCCGGTCGAACGTGACCGAGAGGTAGTACTCCTTGGCGATCTCGGATGCCCGCTCGACCCAGAGCTTCTCGACGACGTGCCCCCGGATATCGAGACCGAGGATCTGCTCGGCTGCCTCACCGGCCTCGAAGGGTTTCTGCGCCAGCTTGATCCCACCGGCCTTCCCCCTCCCGCCGGTGAGCACCTGGGCCTTGACCACCACGGGCCCGCCGAGCTCCTCGGCTGCTGCCCGGGCCTGCTCGGGAGACCTCGCAAGCCGCCCCTCGCTCACCGGGATCCCGAAGCGCCCGAAGAGCTCCTTGCCCTGGTACTCGTACAGATCCACGGCCGGGAGCCTAGATGGAGATGCTCGCTGCTCGCCCGGGCGTTCGCGACCAGGCGTTTCTGGGCAGAGAAAGAGACGCTGTAGGCTGGCGGCGCTATACCGACGAAGGAGGCCAGGATGACGAGCTTGAACGACGACGAGATTCAGACCGGCACATTCGCGCAGGGTGGCGCTGCAGCTGCCGATGCGGACGGGGACGACCAGGACGCCGACTCCGACGACACCGACACGGGTGACACCGATTCGACCGACTCGAGTGACTCCACTGACGACTCGGACGCGATCGACCCGGACACCGGCCCGGCTGACTCCGCCGGCTAAGCAGACCGAGCTCGAGCGGATCGTCGCTCCCAAGAGCGCGGGCGAGTTTTTCGCCGAGTTCTGGGAGCGACAACCGCTCGCTGTGTCCCGAAACGAGGAGGGCCGATTCGACGACCTCCTCTCTGAGAAAAACGTCGAACGCCTCATCTGCGATACGGGCCCCAGGTACCCGGCGTTCCGCCTCGTCAAGGCGGGAGAGCAGATTGCGCTCGGCGACTACACGACAGATGTCCCCTGGACCCCCCAGCCGTTCTCCAAAACGGCGGACGTCCATCGCGTCCTCGCGGAGTTCGAGGCCGGAGCCACGGTCGTCCTCCAGGGCCTTCACTACAACTGGAGGCCACTCGCCGAGTTCTGCCGCGGCCTCGAAGCGGCCCTCGGCCACCCGGTTCAGGCAAACGCCTACTACACGCCGCGCGGCTCACAGGGCCTGCCCGTCCACCACGACACGCACGACGTCTTCGTGCTCCAGGTCGCAGGGCAGAAGACCTGGCTCGTCTACGACCCCGTGTTCGAGCTCCCGCTGCGCGATCAGCGCTACAAGCCCGAGCTCGGAGCCCCGGGCGACCCCGTCCACGACCTGACCCTGGCGGCGGGTGACGTTCTGTACCTGCCGCGCGGCTGGATGCACGAGGCGCTGACCTCCGACGCAGATTCGCTCCACATCACGGTCGGGGTGAACGTCTACAGCTGGATCGACGCCGTGCGCGCCGCCGTCGACTCGTGTGCGGACGACATCGATTTCCGCCGGAGCGTCCCGGCCGAGGGCGAGCAGCCGGTCGACCTCCTGGAGCGGGTGCGCGAGCGGCTCGGCGCCGAGAGCGTGTCCCGCCGGATGCGATCGCGGCTCGTCCGGAGCCGTCGACCGATCCTGGGCGGACAGCTGGGCCAGCTCCGCGCCCTTGACGACCTGAAGGCCGACAGCGACCTCCGGCGGCGCCCGACGGTGATCGCCGACCTGGAGCAATCCGGTGACGGAGCCTCCCTGGTCTTCGAGGGAAAGCGGGTCGCCTTCCCGGCTCAGGCAGAGGAGGCGATTGCGTTCGTTGCGACGGCCGACGGCGTCTTCAGTGCAGACGACCTGCCCGGCGACCTCGACGAGGCAGGACGCCTCGTGCTCGTGCGCCGCCTGGTGCGCGAGGGCTTTCTGCTCGTCAACGCGACACAACCCGGTGCGTCAGGGGAACGAACCGGCGCGGACGGGACGGGCTAACCGCGTCGCAGGTCAGGTAGGTGGGCTCGCCGAGCTCGGTCGCGACAACAACTTCGTGCACCTCGCCCGACACCTCGAAGCGCACGAGCCAGCCGTCCGCCCCGGTCTCCGAGAAGACGAGTGCGAGGGCGTCAGGCGAGGTCGCCCCTGTCGCTTCCCGGACCGCGCGCTCCGCCGCCTGCTCGGCGAACGAGTAGCAGGAACGCCCCCGGTAGTGCTCGAGTGGGATCCGCCCTGCGAGCACCTCGTCGAGAAGCGCCCAGACGCCGGAGCGCTCCACGCGGCCGAAGTAGAGGCCCTCCGGCAGCGACACCAGGTTCCCGGCAAACCGGTCGCCGCCGACGTGTGAGGCCTGCCAGACGGTGTCCTCCTCGGCCTGCTCGCGGACCGCGTCGTAGAGCGGGCGCCCGAACTTGGCACAGCAGCGATCCCTCTTCCCGTGCGTGCAGACGACGAGGAGCGGCCCTTCGACCGGTCGCGCCCACCCTGCCGAGCCTGTGTCGAGCGCGCCGGCGAGGTCTAGACCAACCAGCTCCGTGTAGCCGCCGAACTCGGCTCCGAGCATGATGCTGCCGCGCTCGGCGGTGCGGGCGACGTAGAACGCGTACTCGGGGTGTTGGCGGCGCTCCGGTCGACGGATGAACAGGAGCCTCGAGCGCGGAAGCGCGGCGAGCTGCGCGCGCAGGTACGCCTTCACCTGGTCCGAGAGACCCGACCCGGCGACGATGTCCCTGCTCCAGAGCCCGCGGTACTCGACGAGGATCCAGTGCTCGATGCGGCTGGCCGTCGCCGCCAGAGGCTCGGCGCTCTCGCGGGACACCTCGGCGCAGAGCGGCCTACGCTCGTCCACGCGCCTCCAGGTCCATCGTCACGCAGCCAGCGTAGCGCCGGTCAGTCGCCCTCTTGCCCCACCACGCAGACCACCTGGCCGGTGCTGACCGCCTGGCCGGGCTCGACCGAGAGGCCACTGACCCTGCCGTCCCGGTGAGCCGTGATCTCGTTCTCCATCTTCATCGCCTCGACGACGCAGATGACCGAGCCGGCGGTGACCTCGTCGCCGTCGGCAACCTCGACCGCCAGGACCGTCCCCTGCATGGGGCTGACCACCTCTTCCTCACCCGCGAGGTGATGCGCTGCGAGGGAACGCTCCCGTCGTACCCGCGCGAGCTCGGCGTGGGGCGGCTCGGGTTTTAGGACGGTGACTCCGTAGCGCCGCCCGTCCAGCTCCACGTCGACGATCTGGGGCCGGGAGCGCGACGCACCATCCCTGGCCGCTCCTGTGGACTGCGGGGTCAGCTCAGCGGCCTGCGCGGCAAGCTCCTTGCTCTCGGCGATGCCGTGGCACGTTTCCCCCGCCACGAAGCAGGGATGGGTGAGGAGCGCTCGGTGGAAGCCGACGAGCGTCGGCACGCCCTCGATCGTGAACTCGTCGAGCGCCCGCAGCATCCGGCGCCGCGCGCGCTCACGGTCCGTATCCCAGACACAGAGCTTGGCGATCATCGGGTCGTAGAGCGCGAGGATCTCCGACCCCGCGGTCACCCCGGAGTCAACTCGGACACCGGGCCCGGCGGGCTCACGGTAGGCGGTGATGGTGCCGGGCGCCGGGAGGAAGCCGCTCCCGACGTCCTCCGCGTTGATCCGGCACTCGATCGCATGGCCCGAGAAGCGGATGTTCTCCTGCGCGAACGAGAGCCGGTGACCGGCCGCCACGAGGATCTGCTCCCGGATCAGATCGATCCCGGTGACGAGTTCGGTGACCGTGTGCTCGACCTGGATCCGCGTGTTCATCTCGAGGAACCAGTAGTTCCCATCGCGATCGAGCAAGCCCTCGAGCGTGCCAGCGCTCCGGTAGCCGACCGCCCTGGCCGCGTCCACGGCGATACCGCCGATCCGGTCGCGCAGCTCGGAGGACACGGCCGGCGACGGCGTCTCCTCGACGAGCTTCTGGTGCCGCCGCTGGATCGTGCAGTCCCGCTCCCCGAGGTGGACGACGTTGCCGTGATCGTCGGCGAGCACCTGGACTTCGACGTGCCGGGGATCCTCGAGGTACTTCTCGACGTACACGGTCGCGTCCGAGAAATAGGCCTCCCCCTCACGCCGCGCCGTGGCAAGGGCCCGCTCGGCCTCCTCAGCGGAGCCAACCACCTTGAGCCCCTTGCCGCCGCCACCGGCCGAGGCCTTCACGGCGAGCGGCCACCCGAACTCGTCCCCCAGCTGCACGAGCTCCTCCGCCGACTCGACCGGTTCCGTGGTGCCGGGAATGACCGGGACGCCGGCGGCCGCCATGCGCCTGCGCGCCTCGACCTTCGAGCCCATGATCTCGATCGCCTCCGGCGGCGGCCCGATCCACACGATCCCCGCCTCCGCGCACGCTCGCGCGAGCTCCGCCTTCTCCGCCAGGAAGCCGTACCCGGGATGGATCGCGTCGGCGCCCGCCCGGCGGGCGGTCTCGACGATGCGCTCGACGTTCAAGTAGCTCTCCGCAGGCGGCCCGCCCCCGAGCAGGTAGGCCTCGTCGGCCACCGTGGCGTGCAGGCTGCCGCGGTCCGGCTCCGAGTAGACGGCCACCGACTCGATCCCGAGCTCGCGGAGTGTCCTGAAGATACGGATGGCGATCTCGCCCCGATTGGCGACGAGCACCTTCCGGAACGGCGGAGCCTCGACGTTCATCGCCCGTATTCTGTCCGTCAGTGGGCTTCGCAGACCAGCTAACCCTGGGCCGCGCAGTCGCGGTGCCGGTGGTCGTGGTCCTGTTTGCCTGGAACTTCCCGAACCACGACTACTACGCGACCGTGGTCTTCGCCATCGCGATGGCGACGGACTACCTCGACGGCTGGTGGGCGCGCCGTAGCGAGCAGACGTCGAATCTCGGGCGCCTGCTCGATCCGATTGCGGACAAGATCCTCGTCCTGGCGACCCTGATCATGCTCGTGGGCCGCGTGCTCCCGGCCTGGATGGTGGCAGCCATCGTCGCACGGGAATTCCTGGTCTCGGGGCTTCGCCTGGCAGCGCTCGAGCGCGGCATCGTCATGAGCGCACGCGACCTGGCCAAAGTGAAGACAACCTCACAGGCCGTGGCGGCAACCCTGGCCGGACTCGCGGCGGGCGGGGCGATCTCGGACGACATCGCCTGGTGGGCCCTCCTCCTCGCAGTCGCCCTCACGTGGCTATCCGGGCTCGACTACGCCCGCGTGGCGCCGAGCCTCCTCCGCGGCGGACGCGCCCCGGCCTCTTAGGAAGCAGGGCCCTAGCGTCTGCCACGCTTCTGCGGGCTCGGCCCTCGAGTCAGGTGGCATGTGTCAGGAAATACAAAGGCGACCTCAATCGCCAGAGATCGCCTCAGTACGTCAGTTCAGGGGGACAAAAACCGTGACACCCGTCTTGTTCATTCCCTCGGCATCTGACGATGCGCCTGTATCCCTCGTTCGAGGGAAAATGCGACAACGAGCACGTACAACCGAAAACCGCCGTAGGCTCGCCGCGTGACCGAGTCCGTTGCGGAGCGCTACGTCCGGCTGGGGCTGCAGGTCGGTCGCCACGTCGAAGGGATCGTCGACGCCTACTACGGCCCTCCCGAGCTGGCTGCCGCCGTGAACGCGGAGCCGCCGGTCGAGCCGCGAGCGCTCGTCGCCGCCGCTGAAGCGCTGCTCGACGAGCTCGACGACAGCTGGCTGCGGGACCAGGTGGTCGGTCTGCGCACCTATGCCGGCGTGCTGGCCGGCGAGTCCAGCTCGTACGCCGACGAGGTGGAGGGGTGCTACGGCGTGCGGCCGACCCGCACCGACGAAGCCGTTTTCACAGCGGCGCACGAGCAGCTCGAGGAGTTGCTCCCCGGCGACGGGACGCTGGCCGAGCGCTACGAGCACTGGCAAAACTCGATCCTCGTGCCCAGCGAGCAGATCGCGCGCACGATGGCGGCGGTCATCGGCGAGGCGCGTGCGTTGACACGCGGCCTGGTCGAGCTGCCGGCCGGCGAAGGAGTCGTCCTGGAGATCGTGCGCGACAAGCCCTGGTGGGCGGACTGCCACTACCTCGGCGACCTGCGCAGCCGGATCGCGGTCAACGTCGACCTTCCAATGTCGGCCCTGGAGCTGCTCCGGATCACGATGCACGAGACGTATCCCGGCCACCACGCGGAGGCCGCCAGCAAGGAGCACTTGCTCGTGCGCGGCCGAGGGCTGCTCGAGGAGACGCTGGTGCTCCTGCCCACGCCGCAGACGCTCGTGTCAGAGGGGATTGCCAAGCTCGCACCGTCCTTGCTGCTCGAAGGCGACGGCGGGGCTGCGCTCACGGCGGTCATACACGACGCCGGGATCGAGCTCGATCTCGCCCACGCCCTCGCCGTCGAGCGGGCCCTCGAACCGTGTGAGTGGGCGGACGTCAATGCGGCGTTGATGCTGCACGACGCCGGAGCGAGCGAGGCCGAGGCGCACGCGTATCTCGTCCGCTGGGGTCTGATGACCGCGAAGCTCGCAACCCACTTGATCCGCTTCATCACCGAGCCGTCCCAGCGGACTTACATCATCACCTACTCCGCGGGGCGAGAGCTCTGCCGCTCGTACGTGGCGGGCGACCCGGAGCGCTTCCGCCGCTTGCTGACCGAGCAGGTGCGCGTCCGCGACTTGCTCGAGCCACGGGACGCCGGCGCGCCCCTATCGCCCGGCCGGTAACCCGACCTAACGCTGTCTCAGGGAGATCGTTCGCTCGCAGCCGGCCGCGCTGTCAGCCCCCGGCCCGCCGTTGCAGGTGTCCCTGCCGGCGCCGCCGAGGAGAAGATCGCGGCCTCTACCGCCGAGAAGAACGTCCGGGCCGGCGCCACCGCAGAGGAAGTCGTTGCCGCTTCGCCCTACGAGGCGGTCGCGCCCGCGGAGCCCCAAGATGCTGTCGACACCGCTGGTTCCGACGAGGCGATCTCTGCCCGGTGTCCCCACCATGTCGACGACGTGGCCGCCGCAAAATGCGAGCTCGTAGGCACCCAGGTCGCAGGCCCGCCCTTGCGGCCGCGGTACGCCGCGTTCGTCGGTCCGCGCACACCCCGCGCCGGCGTCGCGCGCACGACTACCCGGGCGCAGCCGAAGCGTCGGAGCGAAGCCGCCGTTCTGCGCCAGCGCGGCCAGCCGCGGATCTCGGCCGACGATGTCCGTCGCGGACGGACCCGTGCAGCCGGTCGTGTTCTGGATCAGGTTCCGGCTCTGCGAGAGGATCGTCCCGAAGCAGTCGGGAGAGCCTGCGCCCGCCGCGTTCCTGCCCAGGATCGAGTTCTTCAGGGCGGCAGCGACGAGAGGATTCCAGTTCGCGAGCCCACCTCCCTGGCCTTGGGCGGCGGCATTCCTCGCGATGGTCGCGTTGCGAAGCGCCAGGGCGCCGCCGTCGTTGAAGATTCCGCCACCCGAGAGCTCTGCGGTGTTCCCGGCGAATGTCGAGTTCACGACGGTCAGGGGGCTCGTGGAGCTCAGGCCTCCCCCATCGAGTCCCGCCGCGTTTCCGCTCAGCGTGCTCCGCCGGATCGTGGCCGGACCGTCGGAAAAGATGCCGCCGCCGCCGCCGTTGGAGGCGGTGTTTGCCCGGATCGTGCTCTGGCTGACGTCAAGCGTCCCGAAGCTGCTGATTCCGCCACCGGCCGAGGGGATGGCGCCCGCCGCAATGTTGCCGCGGACAGTCGCCTGCGCGAGCGAGACATGAGAGGCGTTGGACAGCCAGATCCCGCCGCCCTGTCCGCCCGCCCCCCGGGCCGTGTTGTCCCGGATGACGCTGTGTCCGACGCTGAGCGAACCGCTCGAAAGAACGCGCACGCCGCCGCCGACGTCGGCGGTGTTGTTTCTGATCGTGACTCGATCGAGGAGCACGTTGGCACTGCCGCCGATCTGCATCCCGCCTCCCGCCGAGGCGAGGCCGTTCCGAATCGTGAACCTGGCCATGGCCACGGTCGGCCCGCCGTGGATCTCGAAGACGCGATCGAGGGCGCCGCCGTCGATGAACGTCCTTCCCTGCCCGACCCCCGTGATGGAGACCGATCCCAGCACGTCGAGGTCTCCGCTCGAACCGACATCGTCACCGGCCGGCGCGAGCCCGAGGATGTACGTGCCCGCGGGAATGCGGACGATGTCCTGCGCGGTTGCGCTCCCGGCCGGGCAGGAGTCCTGCGCGGTGTCGAGGTTCGCGGCGCGAATCGCCTCGCGGACCGAGCAGCGGCCGTTCGCCGCGAGCTCGTCCGCGGTGGTCGTGACAGGGATCAACGCGGCGGAGGCCACCGATCCCCAGGCAGAGACACCGGCCAGAAGACCGAACAGAAGCAGGCGACGCGGTGCGCGGAGGGTCTGCACGTGGTGAAAGTACGACGGCGCCCGGACGTTCCCTTCCTGATCGTGGGCGTCGCCCGAGTAGCATCGCGCCGTGCCCGACGCGCTCGTCCTTGCGATCGACCAGGGGACGACGGGGACGGTGTGCATCGTCTTCGACGGGGAGCTTCAGCGCCGCGGGCGCGGCTATGCGGAGGTGTCACAGCACTTTCCCCGCCCGGCCTGGGTCGAGCACGACCCGGAGGAGATCTGGATCTCGGTGCTGACCGCCGCCGAGGCGGCCCTTGCCGAGGCGGGCGTGCGCCCCGGAGATCTCGCCGCGATCGGGATCACGAACCAACGCGAGACCACAGTGCTCTGGGAGCGCTCGACCGGTCGCCCGGTGCACCGCGCGATCGTCTGGCAGGACCGGCGGACTGCCTGGCGCTGCGAGGAGCTGCCCCGCGACCTCATTCGGGAGCGAACCGGCCTCGTCCCGGATCCCTATTTCTCCGCGACGAAGCTCGAGTGGCTCCTCGACGAGACGGGCGGAAACCCGGCAGACCTCGCGTTCGGCACCGTCGATTCCTGGCTTCTCTGGCAGCTGACCGGCGGCGCGGTTCACGCCACCGACGTCTCGAACGCCTCGCGCACGATGCTCCTCGGCCTCGACACTCTCGAGTGGGACGACGAGCTGCTCGCGCTGTTCGGGGTGCCGCGCGAGATCCTGCCGGAGGTCGTCGACTCGAGCGGCCCGATCGCCGAGGCCGAGCTGTTCGGCGCGCGTGTCCCGGTCACCGGAATTGCCGGCGACCAGCAGGCGGCACTCTTCGGCCAGGGGTGCCACGAGCCCGGTCAGGTGAAGGCGACCTACGGAACGGGCAGCTTCGTCCTCGCCAACACCGGCAGCGACGCAGGGCCGGCACCCGAAGGCGTGTTGAGGACTGCCGCCTGGCGGCTGCACGGCGAGCAGGCCGTCTACGCCCTCGAGGGCTCGATCTTCGTCACCGGGGCGGCGATCCAGTGGCTCCGCGACTCCCTCGGCCTCCTCGACGACGCCGCGGAGAGCGAGGCGCTGGCGCAGTCGGTCGAGGGAAACGACGGCGTCTACTTCGTGCCGGCACTCGCGGGCCTCGGCTCACCACACTGGGCGCCCGAGGCCCGCGGCCTTGTCACTGGCCTGACCCGCGGCACGGACCGGGCGCACCTCGTCCGCGCGGCGCTCGAGGCGGCCGCTTACCAGACGACCGACGTTCTCGACGCGATGGCAACCGGGGTCGAATTGCTCAGGGCCGACGGCGGCATGAGCGAGAACGCGTTCCTCATGCAGTTCCAGGCCGACCTCACCCGGGTCCCGGTCGAAGTGCCCGCCGAGCGGGAGAGCACTGCTCTCGGCGCGGCAGCGCTCGCCGGCCTCGGCGCTGGCGTCTGGAAGATGCCTGCCGAGATCGCCACCCTCGGCCGGATCGAGCGGTGCTACGAGCCGGAGCTACCGGAAGACGAAGCCGAGCGCCTACTCGCCGGCTGGCGAGAGGCTCTCGCCCGCACCCTCCTCTAGGTTCTCGATCACGCCGGCACGCCACCAGTCGTCGCGACTGTCGGCCTCGGCTCGCGCCTTTTCGAGCGCCGCGACGATGGCGTCTCGCTCGTCGCTAGAGGGCTCGGGGAAAATGTCCCAGTGCATTCGCCAGGCCTACGTTAGCCCAAGGGTTTAGACGCGGAGATACGTCCAATGGCCAATAGCGCCGCGTCACTACACGCACGAATATGCAGGCCATGCTGAGACTTGATCGCGAGACACGATTTACCGTCCGGCAACGTCAAGTCGTGCACCTCCTGGCGCAGGGCTACTCGAACGTCGAGATCGCCGACCGGTTGGGGATCTCACCGCGAACAGCGAAGGCTCACGCCGACGTGCTGCGGATGAAGCTCTCCGTGGACCGCCGTCGCCAGATACCTGCGGCTTTTCGTGAACTCACCGGCGAGGACCCTCATGAGCCCACAAGCCTGGAGTCGGATGTCGGTGTGCGCGAGCGACTCCCGCATTCCGGCGTGACCGGCCTCGGGGGATGACGGCACCGCGCCTGCGACAGACGTTGCGGGCGCGGACATCCTCGTTCGTGGAATAGGAGTTCGCGATGCTTCCCGCTAACCTCGGCTATCCCCCTGGAGGGCGACATGGAGCCGAAGGGAAAACGAGTACCGAGCCCACTATTCCGGCGGCATGTTCGACGGCCGAGGCTGACGGCGCTCTTGGACGAAAGCGCAGCACAGGCAATCCTCGTCGTCGCACCAGCCGGCTACGGCAAGACCAGCCTTGTGACCGAGTGGGTCGAGGGCCGTGAGTCGGTTGCCTGGTATCGCACAACAGAATCATCGGAGGACCTCGCTGCGTTCTCCGTTGGCGTTGCCGAAGCCGTCGAGGCAATCGTGCCCGACGCTGCCACGTCGTTGCACCAACGCGTTCGAGTGGCCGAGAAGCCGGAGAAGCTCGCTCGTCTCCTTGCAGAGCTCCTCGCCGAAAAGCTGGTGGGCTGGCCAGAGGAAGCATGGCTCGTCCTCGACGACTACCAGCTTGTCAGCGATTCGCCCGCGGTCGAAGAGTTTGTCGACTGGCTGCTCACTCTTTCGTCTATTCGTCTCGTCGTGACCACTCGGCGTCGTCCGAGGTGGGCTTCAGCGCGGCGCGTCCTCTACGGAGAGATCACCGAGGTGACACGGAGCGAGCTCGCAATGACCCAGGAGGAGGCACGCTTAGTACTTGGAACCGAGTCGGACGCTTCCGTCGAAGCCCTGGTGAAAGGCGCCGAAGGCTGGCCGGCGGTGATCGGCCTCGCTGCTCTGTCCACGACACGTGAGATGCCGTCGGAGCGCGTATCCGACGCCCTCTTCCGCTACTTCGCCGAGGAGGTTCTCAAGCGCGAGCCTCCCGAGATCCGCCAGATCCTGATGGCGGCGTCAATCCTGCCGAGTACTCCGACCGAAATGCTTCGAAGCCTCGTTCCCTCACTATTGACTGAGGAAGCGCTTCAGCATCTCTCGGACGACGGTCTAGTTCAGCGAGTCCCGGATGACGCAGTGCGCCTGCATCCCCTGATGCGCGACTTCTTCCACGGCTATGTCGGCGCCCAGGAGCCCGCGGAGAGGCACCGCCTGCAGCAGGCAGTGATCGAAGCCGCGCTCGACCGAGGGCGTTGGGAAGACGCGCTCACCGCCGCCTTCGAGGCCAACCAGACGCAAACGATTGCCGAGATTCTCGGCCGCGCAGCGCCTGAGCTCATTGCCTCAGGGCGCGTCGAGACAGTTGAGAAGTGGCTCGAGCGATGCGGTGAGGATGGCCTGTCGACGCCGGAGCGCGGTCTTGGCTCGGTCCGAGGCGGCTATGTGGCGAGGGCAGTTCGGCCATGCGCGCCTACTGGCAGAGCGGACGCTCAGAGAGCTATCGGCGGAGGACGATCCATTCGGATCCCGGGCGGCTCGACTTGCCGGTCAGGCGGCGTACTGGCTGAAGATGACGATGGCGGCGCTTGCGCACAGCCTGCAGCGCTGTGGAATGGGCGGAGACCCTCGAGGAGGAGAGTGCGGCGCTTTGGGGTGCTTATCTGCGGCGCTGGCGCAGTCTCAGTGAGGAAACCGGAAGCGCGCGGGCTTCTTGATTCGCTATCCCAGAGCGCGCAGGGAGTGACGTGGATTCGGCGCTCCGCGTCGCGGTCGGACGAGTCGTCTGTGGATCGCGCAGATGGGAGCTTCAAGGGTGCGTGGTCTGTGCTTGAGCCACTCCTTCCGCTTGGCGGAATGCGACGCAAGATCCAGCTTGTCGCACCAACTTTTCTGAGCTCAATGCGCATCATGTGCAAGTCATGGCGGGCGAATACGAGACGGGCTGGACCTGATGACGACGGCGCTTGGACGAAGCGAGAATGCTCGGCCTTACACTTCGCGATCTGCCTCAGTCCTTGTTTTGGAAGGCGCAGGCGGAGATCGGCCTAAGACGAATTCAGACGCGGAGGCCACTGCAGAGCGCCTGCAGAGTCTTGTCGTAGACCCCTACACGGAAATAATCAATCTGCACTTGAGGCTTCGACTTCGAATTAGCCTCCGGGTCACTAAGCCAATGGGATCTGTACGAGCGGGACTTCTCTCCGCAGATACAGCGAGTGTCAGCCGCAGGAGATTCTACGCAATGCGCGGCACTTTGGTTGGCTGACTGCGGAGATGCCGGCAGTCGAGCGATATGTCGACCTCGAGCCGCTCGCTTCTCGTCAAGTGCGGACGCTCGGTACTTGGCAGATTTCGCGGACGCTATAGCAGCCATGCGATAGGGAAGAGCCAGATCGCCGCGGAGTCGGCGCTTTGTCTCTCGCTTGTACGGTCATGCGAACGGCATGGCTGATGCGTTCGTTACTGGCCTACCGAGCTTGGCCCTGAAGTACTGACGATCTTGGCCGGCTCCGACCGCTGGCCGAAGCTACGGCCAGTTGTGCGGAGAGCGAATGATGCTGTACTTGCTCGCGAGCTCGGAGTGTCGGATTTTGGTGACCGAACATCGGCGGCCGACGATCGGAAACCATCCTGACTCCCGTGAAGTCGGAAGTACTCGAAGCTCATTCGTAATGGACTCTCGAACTCGGAGATCGCGAAGCGACTTGTGATTAGCCTGAGCACTGCGAAGGTCCACGTCCACCACATACTTGGAGAAGCTCGGGGTCGAGAGCCGCCTCCAAGCCGCGTTGGCTCCGAACCCTGAAAGCGACGGTACGCCTGACTAGGCGGTCTGAGCGACGGCCAAAGGCCGCATGGACGGCTGGCGCTGGACTTCGACTCCGAAATCGGCGCTAAGACCTGAGAGGTAGCTCTCCTTCGACCCAGCCAGGATCGCCTCGAATGCAGCGACGACGGTGGTATCGAACTGCGTTGAAGCAGCCTGCGCCAGGCGGAAGCGTGCGACTCGGGTTGGCATGGCATCTCTGTACGGCCGCCCCGACGTCATCGCGTTGTAGGCGTCCGCCACCGCGATGATTCGCGAGATGAGCGGGATCTCATCCCCTGGGATGGCGTCCGGGTAGCCGTTGCCGTCCATCCGTTCGTGATGGTGGCGCACGATCTTCGCGATCTCGGCGTAGTCGTCTACGTTCGCAAGGATTCGCTCGCCGATCACGGAGTGCTCCTCCATGATCCGCCGCTCTTCTAGCGTCAGCGCGCCGGGCTTCTCGAGGATCCCGGGGGAAGTCCCACCTTCCCGATGTCGTGAACGAGGCCACACAGGTGGGCCAGCTGCTGCTGTTCCTCACTCAGTTGAAGCCTTGCGGCGATGTCCCGCGCATAGACAGCGACCGCAGCAGAGTGGCCCGCCGTATAGCGGTCTCGCGCGTCGAGAGCGGCGACGAGTGCGCTTGCGAAGGAGATGTTCGCGCGCTCGAGCCGGGCGTTCACATTTGTGAGTTCGTCTGTGGCCTCCTGCTGCTCGCGATAGAGGCGGTAAAGCGTATGGGCCGCAAAGGCAGGGCCGAAAAAGAGAAGGAGACTCCAGGGCGAAACCTCGCGGTATGATACACGAGAAGCACGAGCGCCGGCGTGTAGAAGGACACACTTGAGAACACAACGGGTCGGGCGAGGCGAAGAAAATCTGTGCAAGAACCGGATCCGCGCACTGCGACCGTGAGCGAGGCAAGAAATGCGTCGACGATTGCTTCAGTAACAGTTGCAGCGAGAACAGCTGCTGCAAGAACTCCGAAAGAAGTTGATTCGCCCAGAACAAGCCATCGCCGCCCCGCCGGCCAAGCCCGCAGAGATCGCGCGCATCGCGTCCAGATGACCCAACGTGTGTACGGAGCACCAAAGTCAGCTAGTAGGCCGACGGCGCCGACCACCATGGCCGCAAGCGGCCCAAAGGCGACCGCGGCAAAGAGAATTGGGAGCACAGAGACAGCGATTTCTGTGTTCTTGCTCAGTCCGAACTGGTTGCTTTTCTGCAAACACAGCCACGAACGAGAGAACCATGAGCGCCCAAACAGGGGCTTCGAGAGTGGCCCCGCCTGTCGTGAAAGACAGCCGCAAGGCCAATGGCGACCGTGGCAAGCGCCGCGCCGTACACCTGGATCGGGGCGGGACGGAGATCCTGAAGAGAACTGTTGAAAACTTGTCAAAGCCTCTTGAATATCCCCCTTAACGGGGTATAGCATCGCTCTTGCCGTCGTCCCCGAACGAGGAGTTAACAGTGCTTCACTGGTACACACGCCTAGTCGCTCTGACATCATGCTCTCGTCTCCGCTTGCCGCATTGACGGGCGCGCTGGAAGCCCTGGTAGCAAGACTGCCGAAGTCTCAATCTTTCTTCACCCTCTAGCATCCCTCTGATGAGGGATTTGTCCACAGGATGTGGAAAGTTGACTTCTTGGTCGAGCTGAAGTACCTGGTCGTCTAGCTAGGCGATCAGGCTGCGTCGAAAGCCGATTGCGACGGCATGGGCCCTGCTACGGGCTTGAAGCTTGGCGAGTAGATGCCGCACGTGACTCTTCACTGTTTCCTCTGAGAGGAAGAGCCGGACACCGATCTCCCGGTTCACGAGCCCGTCGGAGATGAGCTGCAATACCTCGATCTCGCGCATGGTTGGTTCCTGCTCGAGCTCACGGAGCGGCGCCGTGAAGGGGATCACGTCGGCGTCGGCCGTGTTTCCGTTGGACCTTCGGGCCGCGACTTCCTCGAAGCGGCGTGAATGGTCCAGGTATCGACTCAGGATGTCTTTACGCTGGGCGGCGTCCATGTGAACCCTGAATCGGCGCCCTAGCACGGTGCCTTGAGTAAAAGAACCCTAAATCGAGGGAGTCAGCCCTAAAGCGCGCTCAAAAGCGCCCCAAAAGGGTGACGGGCGGGTCAAACCCGCCCGTCTTGGCTTTCTGGACGAGGCAAGCCTCCGCGTGGGCTTAGGCGGCTGCGACCGAGGACAGATCGCGGATCGCTGAGAGCCGCGACAGTGCCTGGCCCTCGAGCTGGCGCACGCGCTCGCGCGTGAGACCGAGCTCGTGGCCGATCGCCTCGAGCGTCCAGGGCTCGCCCTCGAAGCCGAAGCGAAGCTCGAGGATGCGCCGCTCGCGCTCCGGCAGCGCGTCGAGTGCCCGGCGGACGCCCTGCTTGCGCAGCGACTCCTCGGCCTCCTCGAACGGATCCGCGGCCTCGCGGTCGGCGAACAGGTCTCCGAGCTCACCCTCGTCGTCGGCCCCCACGCTCTGGTTCAGCGAGACGGAAGCCTGGGCGGCGCCGAGTGCCTCCTCGACGTGCTGCAGAGGCAGTCCGGTGGCATCGGCCAGCTCCTGCTTCGTCGCCTCGCGGCCAAGCTCGACCTCGAGCCGGCGGGCGGCACGACCGAGCTTCTGCTGGCGCTCGACGACGTGAACCGGCACGCGGATCGTGCGGGCGTTGTTTGCCACGGCGCGCTGCACCGACTGGCGGATCCACCAGGTCGCGTAGGTCGAGAACTTGAACCCACGGCGCCAGTCGAACTTCTCGACAGCGCGGTTGAGCCCGAGAGTCCCTTCCTGGATGAGATCGAGGAACGGGACGCCGAGGCCGCGGTAGCCCTTGGCGATCGACACGACGAGCCGGAGGTTCGACTCGATCATGCGCCGCTTGGCCAGGGGATCACCCTTCTCGATGCGCTTTGCGAGCACGATCTCGTCGGCGGCGGTCAGAAGCTTGTGACGGCCGACGTCGGCCAGGAAAAGCTGCAGGCTGTCGCCGGCGCCAAGCTGCACGGGCGCCGGAGCCGCAACGGGAGCCTCCTCGGGCTCCTCCTCGCGGGGCGCGCCGATGTCGAGGCCGATGGCCTCGAGTTCCTGCGTCACGTCGGCAACGTCTTGATCGCCCAGGTCCAGCTCGAGCGCAAGCGCCTCGAGCTCGGCGGGCTCGACGTAGCCACGCTCCTCGGCAGTCTCGACGAGGGTGCGACCTTGAAGTGTCTCTAGAACTTCATGCACGGGATTCGGTGTCAAAGTGTTCGTACTGTCCTTTCGTTGAAAGTGCCCGTTCGGATCGGGTTTCTTGCAGGGTTAGACGTCTCCAATCGGTTAAACGTTCGCAGCCTAAGATGGATTCCCTGGCGGAGCCAAGGATTTAGACGCATCTTAACTGGCCGTTAACCCAACGAACTCGCCCGGCCGGGCTATTCCCCGGCTGCGGTCGCGGTTACCTCGCGCTCCGCTTCATCCTCCCTGGGTTGAGTGGCCCAATCCTCGTCGAATTCTACCCGCCACTTGCCTTCTTCGCCCTGCTCGAGCTTCAGCTTCGCCTTGAACGACCGGCCCGAGCGGCCTTTGAAGCCTGTGACGGGCTTTTCGGTCTTACCCGTGGCCATCAGCTCTTTGACCACGGAGACAGGCAGGATCTTGCCCGCCTTCTTCTTCCAGATCACGAAGCCGCAGCCCGGATCGTCCTTCGACCAGCATGAGTAGCCCTTGCGGTTCTCGATCACGTCACGGCCACATACGGGGCACGGCCCGAGGTTGGCGCGCTCAATCTTCACTTCCTTCAGCTTGTCGAGCTCCTGCACGGTGTCGGCCGTGAACTTGACGATGTCGGACATGAATGCCTGGCGCGTGTCGTTTCCTTCCTCGATCAGGCCGAGCCGGTGCTCCCAGTCTCCGGTCAGCTCCGGCGAGGTCAGCGGGTGGCTTCCGAGGAGCGAGATCACCTGGATCCCCTTCTCGGTGGCGTGCAGCGCCCGCCCCTCGCGATCGATGTAGCCGACCTGGATCAGCCGCTCGATGATGGAAGCTCGGGTTGCCGGCGTCCCGATCCCAGAGTCCTTCATCGCCTCGCGGAGGTCGGCGTCCGAGATGTCCTTGCCGGCCGTCTCCATCGCACCGAGGAGGGATGCCTCCGTGAAGCGCCGCGGGGGCTGGGTCTCCTTCTCCAGGGCTTCGACGGACCGGGTCTCGACCTCCTCCCCCTGCTCGACCACGGGTAGGGACTGATCGCCGCCCGAGTCGTCCTCCGAGCCCTCCGAGTCTCGGCCGAGCTCGCCGTAGACCTCTTTCCACCCTGCCTGGAGCAAGACGCGGCCACTCGTACGGAAGACACGCTCTTCGACGGTGGTCTCGATCCTCGTCCGCTCGTAGACGGCCTCTGGGTGGAAGACGGAGAGGAACCGCTTCGCAACGAGGTCGTAAATCTTCAACTCGTCATCGCTCATCTTCCCGAGGTCGTGCTCCGACTTCGTCGGGATGATCGCGTGGTGGTCGGAAACCTTCTTGTCATTGACCACGCGGCCGAGCGGCAGCTTCTCCAGCCGCGTCACGTAGGAAGCGGCCTTCGAGTACTCCCGGTTTCGGCCGACGAAATCCGCGGTCGGCTTGATCTCCGCGATCATGTCACCCGGCAGGAAGCGGGAGCTCGTGCGTGGATAGGTGAGGGCCTTGCGCTCCTCGTAGAGCTTCTGGGCGGCGCCGAGCGTCCTGCGAGCCGAGAACCCGAAGAGGGTGTTTGCGTGCCTCTGGAGCGACGTCAGGTCGTAGAGGAGCTGCGGGCGCTCGCGCTCTTCCTTCTTCTCCAGCTTCGTGATCTCGCCGGGCTTGCCCGAACAGGCCGCGACGATCTCCTCTGCTTCCTCCTTCGCGATCCGCTTGCCGCCCAGGTAGCGGCCGCTGTAGGAGCGATCGCCCGACGCGGCGAAGAGAGCCTCGACGAGCCAGTAAGGCTCCGGCTTGAACGCCCGGATCTCGACTTCGCGGCGCGCGACGAGAGCAAGCGTCGGCGTCTGCACCCTGCCGAGAGACACTGCGCCGTCGAAGGCCGACCGCAGCCGGATGGACGCGGCTCGCGTCGCGTTCATCCCGACGAGCCAGTCGGCTTCCGAGCGCGAGCGGGCGGCGTCCTCGAGGAGGTGCATCTCCGAGCCGGGACGAAGGTGCTCGAAGGCCTCCTCGATCGCCTTCTTGGTCATGGAGTTGAGCCAAAGCCGCTCGACGGGCTTTTTCTCGCCCGAGGTCTCGTAGAGGTACGCGAAGATCAGCTCGCCCTCGCGGCCGGCGTCGCAGGCGTTCACGATCAGGTCGACCTCGGGGTCCTTGATGAGCTTGTGGACGGCCCGGAGCTGTTTTTTGGCCCGCTCGTCGTTGGGGACGAGCTTGAACTTGTCCGGAACGATCGGCAGGTCTGCGAAGCGCCACTTCTTCAGCTTTTCGTCGTAGGCGTCAGGCGCTGCCAGACCGACGAGGTGACCCACTGCCCACGTGACGACATAGTCGCTTCCGACGAGCGCGGACTTGTCCTCCGCCTGCTTGAAGGTACCGGGCAACGCGCCGGCCAGGTCACGGCCGACGGACGGCTTCTCAGCAACGACGAGTGTCTTGCCCATCTCGAAACAGGTTAGCGACAGGGGACAATGGCGCCAGATGGCTGCAACGGACGCATCCTCGACTCCCCCTCTGCTGTACCGGGTGATCGCGCGCGCAAGCTCGCCCGTGGTCTATGGGCTGTTTCGGCTTCGAACGGAGGGACGCGAGCACCTGCCGGCGGAGGGTTTCGTACTGGCGGCCAACCACCTGTCGAACTTCGATCCGTGGCCGCTCGGGCTCGCCGTTTATCCTCGACAGCTGCGGTTCATGGCAAAGGCAGAGCTCTACAAGCCGGTGCTCGGGGCGATCCTCGAAGCGTGCGGCGCCTTCCCGGTCCATCGCGGCGAGCGCGATCCCGAGGCGTATAGAACCGCCGTGCGCCTGGCGCAGGGCGGGGACATCGTGGCGATGTTCCCCGAAGGGACTCGGCGCGCGAAGGGCGCGAGGAAGAAGTGGATTGCGCGTCCCCATCCGGGAGCGGCGCGGATCGCGCTGGCAGCGCGCGTGCCGCTGGTACCCGCCGCGGTCACGGGCGGCGACCGTCTCGCCAGGCTCGGCCCGCTACGAGTCCGGTTCGGACCCCCGGTCGAGACGGCAGATCTCGGCGGGATCCCGCGCCGGCAAGCGGCCGAACGGGCAACCGAGCGGCTGATGGAACGGATCGCAGAGCTCGAGGGCGCAGCATGAGCGCTCGTCCGCTGCTCGCAGTCGACGGCGACTCGCTCGCACACCGCGCCTTTCACGCGCTGCCGAGCTCTATCAAGGACGGAGCCGGCCAGCCCGCGAACATGATCGTGGGCTTTGCACGCATGCTCCTCTCGGTCTGGGAGTCGGAGCAACCTCGAGCGGTTTTCGTGGGCTGGGACACGCTGACCCAGCCGACCTACCGGCACGAGCTCCTCCCCGGCTACCAGGCGGGGCGCGACTTCCCCCCGGAGCTGACCGGACAGCTCGATCGGCTTCCGGAGCTGGTCGAGGCGATCGGCTTCGTTTGGGCGAAGGAGCCGGGGTACGAAGCAGACGACTTCCTCGCGGCGGCCGTCATGGAGGAGGAAAAGCACAAACGTGAGACCCTCGTCCTGACGAGCGATCGCGATCTTTTCCAGCTTGCCAGTGAGCGAACGACCCTGCTCATGCCGAAGCGAGGCGTCAGCGAGCTACTGCGAGTCGGCCCCGCGGAAGTGCGGGAGCGCTACGGAGTCGACCCCTCGCAGGTCGCGGATTTCATCGCCCTGCGAGGTGACCCGTCGGACCGGCTTCCCGGTGCGAAGGGCGTCGGCCCGCAGCGCGCCGCGGCGCTTCTCAAGAAGCACGGGACACTCGCTGCGGCGCTCGACGAGGGTGGCTTTCCTGACCAGGCCGAGCAGCTCCGGACGTACCTCCGGATCGCGCGCTTGCAGTACGACGCGCCCGTTTCGGAGATTCCGGATGCCGAGCCGGACTTTCTTCGTGGCGCCGACCTAGCGGCGCGATGGGGCCTCAAGGGAATCGAGGAGCGTCTGCGCAGCCTGGCGGGAGGCTAGCGTCAGCAACGTGCTGCCGTTGATCAGCCATCCCAGCTTCGGGCGGCTGCATCCGACGGGCAGCCATCCGGAGCGGCCCGAGCGCCTCGCCGGCATCCACCGCGCCTTTCCTGACTTCGTGGAGGCCCGCCCCGCGACGCTTTCCGAGCTGGAGCTCGCCCACGATGCCGACTACATCGAGCTGGTGCGGAGCACATCCGAGCTCGGCCAGACCGTCCTCCTGGATCCGGACACGATCTGCACAGCCTCGAGCTTCGAAGTGGGGCGACTCGCGGCGGGGGCCGCGATCCAGGCCGTCGAGCAGTCGGGCTTCGCCCTCGTACGACCCCCGGGCCACCATGCCCTCCGCGACCGCTCGATGGGCTTCTGCCTCTTCAACAACATTGCGGTGGCGGCCCGATTCGCACAGCGAGAGCTGGGCATAGAGCGGCTCGCGATCCTCGACTGGGACGTGCACCACGGGAACGGGACACAGGACGAGTTCTGGGACGATGACAGTGTCCTTTTCGTCTCGATCCACCAATGGCCGTTCTATCCGGGCAGCGGCGGCCCCGGCGAGGGAAACGCGACCACTCTCAACGTGCCGCTCCCCGCTGATACCGCCGACGAGGAATACGCGGAGCACATGGAAACGATCGTAGAGCCCGCCATCCGCGCTTTCGAGCCCGAACTGCTGCTCGTGTCGGCCGGTTTCGACGCGGCAGCAAGCGACCCGATCGGGGGGATGAGGGTCAGCGAGGATGGATTTCGCGAGCTCGGCCGGCGTTCGGCCGGCCTGGCCGAGCGTTACGCACTTGTCCTCGAGGGCGGGTACGACGTCGAGTCGCTGCCCCGTCTCGTGGGGGCGTGTCTGGAAGGGCTAGACCAGGCGTCTTCCGGCGCGGTTTAGGCACAGACACGGCCGAGAAGGCCGTAGTTCCGTGCGCTTGATCGGCGTAGTCTGGCTGGAAGATCGAGCCCGCGACCTTATGGTCGGGAAGGAGGTGTGACATGAACGATGAGCATGCGAACATCTGGGTGCGCGACATGCGCAGCTCTCCTCTTCCTTATCGCCGCGGGCCCGGCAGGCGCCGAGGGACGAACACAGGACGCCGAGCCGATCCCTGAGAGCTCAACGTCGGTGACCGGAGCGGCGGAGGCTGTGGAGACAAGCGCGGAGGCGGGGTTGATGGACGCGGAGGTCGACGTTGCCGCAGGTCCTGTAACGGAGATGGTGAACCGCGATTCGCTGGGCCGGACGATCTCGACGTACTACTGCCGGACGGTCGGCGTCGCGCGAGTCCATCGGACATTCCTGGGCTTCGTCGCGTTCAAGTTCTGGCAGCGGAAGCGCTGGTGCTGGAGCTATCCGCGCATCCTCTCCAGGGAAGTGACCACGTATGTCAGCAACGTGGATCCGAACTATCAGTACTTCGGCGTGGTCTCGTCTTGGGGATCCTGGTACATCTGGTGCTGCGGGAACGCCTACAGCGGCCATACCTCGTTCCGTCAGGCCCGATTCACGAACTGCGTCCTCAAGATCGGGTGCGTGGGCGAGTACTACCCGTGGGTGCGGATCAACTCGCGGGCCAACGGCTCGTTCTCCTACGCCACGGGCAAGTGACTAGGAGGAAAAAGGGAGAGAGCATGCCGAACGACGGAGTGAACCCGACCGCACGATGGCTTGCGCGCGGGATCTGGAAGTTCCTGTTCGTTCTGGTCGTGACCCTATTGACCCTCGGGCTCGTCGGGCTTGTGGTTCGGGTCGCCTTCGGTGCGACCGGAGACGGCGCCTCGATCCCGCCCGCCTGAACACTCCGGCTGCGCCGCGCGCGGCGCAGCCGGGGCTCGGACCCGGTCCTCAGTAGGCGAGCGCTAGCGGTCGGTGGCGGGATACGAGCCGAACACCGCCAGCCAGAGAGTGAGTCCGGTCACCTCGGCGAGTGTCTCCCGAACGACGGGATCGAGCGGATGCCCGGCCAGCACGGCGTCGAAGCGGTAGCGCCACGGCGAATGCGGAATCGGTCGCGACACCAGCTGGACGAGATCCAGGCGATGGCGGCCGAATGGTTCGATTGCAGCGTGCAGGGCACCCGGCTGGTGGTCGGTGACGAACGAGAACGCCGTTCGCCACGTTTCGCTCTCCCGGTCAAGCCTCGTGTACGGGGCGACCGAGACGAATCTCGTGTACGCCTCGGAATGGTCGCCGACGTCCCCTGCAATGACGGTCAGCCCGTACATCTTCGCGGCCCGCTCGCTCGCAATCGCGGCCTCCGCCGGATCTTGCCGTTCCGACACCTCGGAGGCAGCGTCGGCAGTCGTGGCAGCAGCGATCGCCGTCGCCCAGGGCATGCCGGCGAGAAGTCGGCGACATTGGTCGAGCGCGGCCGGATGTGACCGAACGATCTTGATCTGCTCGAGGGGAACGAGCTCCGGGCCGACAAGGCAGTGCCGGATCGGCAGGATCGTCTCGTTCGTGATCGACAGAGACGAGTCGTGGAGGATGTCGTGGGTTTCGGCGACAGGGCCTGAGAGCGAGCTCTCGATTGGCAGCACGCCGAACTCGACGTCGCCGGCGATCGCGGCCTGGGCAACGGCTGCGAAGCTGGGCAGCGGAACGAGGTCGGCTCCGTTCGGAAACAGCCGGTCGCAGGCGGCGGCGCTATGGGCTCCGTCGCGCCCTGGATAGGCAACGCTTACCGGCATTGGCTGACCGTAGCGCAGTGCCTACCGAAGCTCGGCAGGCAGCCTGAAGAAAACGTCCTCGCGCGCGATCTCGACCTCTTCGCTCTCGCCGTACCCGAGCTCGGCCAGCCGGTCGGCGACCCGCCGTACGAGAATCTCGGGCGACGAGGCCCCTGCGGTGAGCCCCACGACCTCGTGGCGTTCGAGCCAAGCCGGGTCGAGGTCCCGTTCGTCGTCGATCAAATAGGCGTCGGCGCCTCGGTCACGTGCGACCTCGACGAGACGGTTCGCGTTCGAACTGGTTCTGGAGCCCACGACGAGCACGACGGTGGCCTGCTCGCAGATCGCCTTGACCGCGTCCTGCCGATTCTGGGTGGCGTAGCAGATGTCTGCTGAGGGAGGCCCGACGAGATTTGGGAAGCGCTCTCGGAGCGCGCCGACGACGCGAGACGTGTCGTCGAGCGAGAGCGTCGTCTGGGTGAGGTAGGCAACCTCCTGTCCGTCCTCGATCTCGAGGCGGCGCACGTCTTCCTCATCCTCGACGAGCAGCATCGACTCGGGAGCCTCGCCCATCGTTCCCTCCACCTCGACGTGACCCGCATGGCCGACCAGGGCGATCTTGAGGCCACGCCCCGCATACCGGCGCGCCTCTGCATGAACCTTCGAAACCAGGGGACAGACGGCGTCCACGACCTGGAGCTTCCGTTCCTCGCACTTCTTGTAGACCTCGGGAGCGACTCCATGCGCGGATAGGACGACCAGGGCCCCTTCGGGCACGTCCTCCTCGCTGTCGACGAAAATCGCCCCGCGCGCTTCCAGATCGTGGACGACATGGACGTTGTGGACGATCTCGTGTCGGACGTAGACCGGGGGGCCGTGTGTCTCGAGCAGCTTCTCGACGATGTCGATCGCGCGGACGACGCCCGCACAGAAGCTCCGGGGAGCTGCGATCAGGACGCGCTTGCTCACGACGGCCTGACCCGGAAGGAGCCGGCTGCTAGCTCGAGCGCAGCCAGGGCACGCCGAGCGTCGCGGGCGGCGCGCACCGCAGTCCGCGGCTGGGTGACGAACGAGTGAAGCACCACTCCCCAGCGTACGCGCCCGTCCCCAGTGCTGGCGCGGGCGAGCCGGCCCACCGGGCGCCCCGGGGTGTCGGAGATCGCCCTGACGACCCCTGCGAGCCGCCGGCTGGCAGCCAGACGGCCGCTCTCCAGGTCGACGGCGTCTGCACCGGTCCGAGCCGCAAGCCCGGCACGCTCTTTCGCACCGTCCACGACCTGCGTGGCCGCACAGATGACCGCCGGACGTGCTCCGGGTACCGACAGCGGCTCTCCCTCCCAGAGCGTCGTGCCCGCCTCGTCGACGATACGCGTCGCCGTCAGGACGGTTCCGGGCTCGAGGCCGTCCACGAGCGCCCCTGCAAGGCCGAAGCCGGCCATGCGCCCCTCGGGAAGCGCCAGACCGGCGCCGAGCCCAACCCGAGCCGCCGCTGCACCACCCTTTCTCGCCGCCCGCTCCTCGGACGCGAGAGCACAGGCGAGCGTTATCTGGCCGCCTTCACTCAGCGGGGCTAGCGCAGCGTCCACGCGAGGCTCCGCAGGCTCTCCTTCACGCTCGATGTCGCGGCGATCGTCGCCGCGGGCTCGAAGCCCGAGTGGATGCCGCAGTGCTCGCACCGGTGGTCGTTGCCCGGCCCGTAGCGCTCCCATTCGATCCCATCGAGGAGCGCCTCGTAGGTCGGGAAGATCCCGTCCGTGAGGAGGTAGCAGGGGCCCTTCCAGCCGTAAGGATTCCGCGTCACCGACCCCCAGGGGGCGCAGGGAAGCTTCTTGTCGCCGGTGAGGAAGTCCTGGTACACGGGGCTCGCAAGCCACTTGTAGTTGTGCTTGCGAACGCCTGCGCGAATGGCCCGGAACTTCTCCTCGTGCTCGTCCCGGGTCATCGTCATGCTCGGGTCGATCTGCGAGTACTGGTAGCCGGGCGCGACGAGCATGCCGTCGATGCCAGCGTTCGTCAGGTAGTCCATCATCTGGAGGACGTCGTCGACCTCCGTCTCCTTGAAGATGGTCGTGTTCGTCGAGACACGGAAACCTCGGCTCCGCGCCTCCTTGATGGCTCCGACGGCGACGTCCCAAAGTCCCGGGTAGTCGCAGATGTAGTCGTGAATCTCCTGCATGCCGTCGAGGTGGACGACGAACGTAAGCCGCGGGTTCGGCTCGAATCGATCCAGCATGTCCACGAGGCGGAGCGCGTTCGTGCAGAGCTGGATGTTCCGCTTCATCTCGAGGAAGCCGGCGACCACGTCTTCGATCCCCTTGAAGATCAGCGGCTCACCGCCGCAGATCGAGATCACGGGCGCAGGGCACTCTTCGGCGGCCCGCAGGCATTCGTCGACCGTCAGCCGTGCCTTGTTCGATTCGTACTCACGGATCTTCCCGCAGCCGATGCAGGCGATGTTGCAGCCCAGCGTGGGCTCGAGCATGATCACCAGCGGGTAACGATCGTTGCCCCTCTGAGCGGTGACGTAACGGCCGATCTGGACGGTGCTCCGTAGCGGGAACTTCATGCCTCTCCCTTCCGGTTCGGACTCAGCGCCTCCTCGACTGCGTCAGCCAATGCAAACGCTACCGGTCCGGGTGCATAACCGAGCCTATCGTGTGCCTTTCTCGATGAGAAATACATGGGTAACCGGGCAAGGCTGACCTCGTCCTTGTTCGCGAGGCCCACGGCCGCTGCGGCGCGGGCAAGTGCGTACGGGATTCGAAGGCGCGGCCTGGGGCGGCCCGCGAGGTCGGCGATCGCACCGAAGAGCTCTTCGAGCGGAAGATTCGCGCCCCCGAGCAGATACCGCTCGCCGGACTGGCCCCGCTCGAGAGCGAGTGCGTGGCCCCGGGCCACGTCGCGCACGTCGACCACATTCAGCCCGGTAGCCACGTAGGCGCGGATACGTCCACGCGCAACGCCGGCGATCATGCGACCGGTTGGCGTCGGCTTCCTGTCTCCTGGGCCGATCGGCGTCGTGGGGTTCACGACCACCGCCTCGAGGCCGTCCCTCGCTGCGTCGATCACGAGCCGCTCGGCGGCGAGCTTGGTCCTCTTGTAGGGAATGCCCAGCTCCCAGGTCGGGGGGCCATCGGTCTCCGTTGCCTCACGGCCCGGCACGGGCCCACAGGTTCCCGCGGTGCTCGTGTGTACGAGTCGGCGAACTCCCTTGCTCCGGCAGGCCTCGATAACGTTGGCTGTGCCTTCGACATTGATCCGCTGGAAGTCGCGCTCCGGCGCGTCGTAGCTGTAAAGCGCAGCGCTGTGGACGACCGCATCGCAGCCGGCCATGATCCGCTCCAGCCCTCCGCGGTCGAGCAGATCGACACGCTCGTCCCTGACCTCGGCTCCGCCGGATCGCAGCTCCGCCGCCACATGGCCACCGACGAATCCTGTCGCCCCCGTCACGTATGCCCTCATCCCGCGTACGCGCGGCGGAGGCGCCCCAATGCGAGCACCGGCCAGACGATGCGGTAGAGGTGATACCGAATCAGGAAGTCGCGTGGAAATCCCGTGCCTGTGAAGTGCTCCTCGTCCCAATCGCCGTCGTCGCGTTGGTGCTCCACCAGCCACCGAGCCGCCCTGGTGGCCGAGTCGGAGTACTCCTCACCCGCAGCGACGAGACCGATCAGCGCCCACGCGGTCTGCGAAGGGGTCGAAACGCCGCGCCCGCGCCACGGAAGCCCGACCTCTCCCGGCTCGTACGACCGGCAATCCTCGCCAAAGCCACCATCCCTGTTCTGAACCGAGACAAGCCAGGCAACGGCACGGCGGACTGCGGGATGCATGCCCGAAACGCCGGCGGCCGCGAGGGCCGGCAGCGCCGCGCCTGTCCCGTAGACGTAGTTGACCCCCCAGCGCCCGAACCACGAGCCGTCGGGCTCCTGCTTCGCGAGCAGATACCCCACCCCGCGTCGTACGACCTCCTCATAGCCGGGCCTCCGTGCCAGGAGCTCGACTACATGAGCGGTGACGTCCACGCTCGGCGGGTCGATCACCGCGCCGAAGTCGCAGAAGGGGATCCGGTAGAGCCAATATGCGGTGTTGTCGACGTCGAAGGCACCCCACCCGTTGTCGGACGACTGCATCGCAGCGAGCCAGCGGCAGGCCCGGTCGAGAGCGCCGTCGCCGTTACCGAGCTCATGGAGCGCGAGGCCCAAGACGGCCACGTCGTCAACGTCCGGGTAGAGATCGTTGTCGTATTCGAACGCCCACCCGGCAGGCTCTACCCCGGGCAGGCGGACAGACCAGTCCCCTCGCTCGCGGATCTCTTCCTGCAGCACCCACTCCACCCCCTGCCGAATGCCCGGGTGGTCGGCCGAGGCCCCCGCCGTCTCGGCGCCGAGAAGGGCAAGCGCGGTATCCCAGACCGGTGACTGGCAGGCTTCGGGCCGAAGGCGGACGCCGTCTTCGACCAGGAAGCGCTTCCAGCCCGCGAGCCCACGGCTGAGGTACGGCGAGTCGTGTCCATGCCCGCGGCAGGCGAGCGCGATGAGCGACCACACCCACGGGGGTTGGATGCCGCCCCACGAGCCGTCGAGCTCCTGTCGGTCGATGATCCACTGCTCCGCCACGGCCAGGGCGCGCTCGCGACCCGGCTGAAACCGCTGTCCCGCATAGGCGGCAAGCAGGCGGTCGCTGACCTTGCCGAACGTGTTCTTCCGCGGAACGACCCCGAGATCGATCTCGTGACACGCGCGCTCCGGCGGCAAGGCGCGAACCGGCCGGTAGTGCATGACCACGGTGAGTGGAACGACCGTCTGGCGCGCCCAGCACGAGAAGTGGTAGACGGAGAAGGGCATCCACGAGCGAAGCAGGACGAGCTCGGGCGGCAGCAGCTGGATCTCCTCCCAGGGCCAGAGCCCGAAGAGCGCCAGCCAGATGCGCGTGAAGACCCGCGCCGCGCCGATCCCACCACTGGCCTCGATGAAGCGCCGCGCTTCCGCAAGCCGAGGATCGTCGGCGCTCATACCCACCATGCGCAGGGCGGCATACGCCTCGACGGTGGCGGCCAGATCTGGCTCCCCATCCCAGTAGATCGCCCAGGTGCCATCCTCGCGCTGCCGGGCAAGGAGCTCGTTCACACAGCGCCGGGTTGTGTCCTCGTCGCGGAGTCCGAGGAACTCAAGCAGGAAGAGATACTGCGCGGTCATCGTCACGTTCGACTCGAGCTCGCCGCACCACCAGCCGCCGGGAGCCTGCAGCTCGAAGAGCCGCTCGACGGCCGCCTCGAGACAGTCGTCGACGGTCCGGGTTACCGGCCGGGCTTCGACGACGCTCACGCGACCTCCTCTCGAAGCGCTCGAGGAGCGCCCTTCTCTGATGTCGCAGTCCTGGAACGAAGGCGTGTGGCACACGCGCGAATTTGCGCGATAGGCTGATCGCGGGGGAGTTGCATGGGGGGTTCCCCCGGGGGCAACTCGGTGGTGTGGCTCCGCGCGCTTCGGCTCACCTGCTCACCATCTCACGCCCGGCGGACTGTGTTAAGTCCGAGGCCGTGTGCCCGCTTCTGATCGCCCCCTCCATGGTGGCCGGCCAGCCTGTGTTCGTCCACGCTCCTGCACGAACGACGTTCGGGTGACCGGTGCCCGCGCCCGCTCTCAGGCTTGCGGTTCCGGGTCTTCCCGCGAACGTCGCAGCGGGCTCTCGGCTCACCCGTGACCAGAGAAGCCCGGCCTGCCCGAGGCGATCGGTCAGCTCCTTGGCCATGAGGTCGACGAGCTCCCGGCCGCGAACGGCCACGAGCTCGGGCACGCCACTTGCGACGACGGTCAGGTACTGGCCGCGCTCGGGCTCGTTCCCGGTCAGCCGCCCCCGGTCGAACACCCAGTGCGCCGGGCTCCCGACGAGGGCGGCCAGACGGGGGCCAAGCAGGCGGCGGTCGAAGAGAAGATGGACGCTCACGATCGGCGAGTCGTCCAGTTCCGGCGCGGGCTCGCCGAGGAGGGCGGCGGAGTCTTCCGGTGGAAGCGCGACGACGAAGGCATCGCCCGCGACGCGCTCACCGTCGGAGAGCACCGCGGCATCCGGCTCCAGGGCTGTCACCCGCGCGCGGGTTCGGACCTCCGCCCCGGCCTCCGCGAGCGCCCGCCCGGCCGCGTCTCCGTGGATCGCCCCGAGCGGCTCGATCGGGAGCACGAGGTCGCTGGCGCCGCGCCCTCCGAAGAGCGCCGTCTGGATCGTGAAGAGAGCGAGCGCGGCGCTGGCCTCTTCGCTCTCGATGTTCAGGGCCGGCCGGATGAAGACGTCCCAGAAGCGGTCGATGGCCGTCTGCGACTGGCCCAGGCGGCGCAGGAGCGTCCCGAACGACTCACCATCGTGATCGTCCGGATCGAGCTTCGCCAGCCGCCGCGAGACTCGAGCCACTGTCAATCGGTCACGCAGGCTCAGGTGCCGATAGCGGAGCAGGCCCAGGAGGCCCGGACGGATGGCCGACTGCACGCCCTGCTCATCGATGACCGTGAGCTCGAGCGGCTCTCTGCTGACGCCTGCCGCCGAGCCCACCCGGTCGAGGAACGCGAGGTAGGCGGAGCAGCACCCCAGTGAGATGTGCTGCCCGTTGTCCGGGGGCGGCGGAGGGTCTCCCTCCCGCTCGGGAAGGGTTTGGACCGCGCCTCCGAGGGTCGGTCGGGCTTCGATCAGGGTCACCGTTTCTCCCGCGTCGGCGAGATCGAGCGCAGCGGTGAGCCCGGCAAGGCCGCCCCCGACGACCACGACTCTCACCGCGAGACGACCGCCCGCACCTTCTCCGCCGTGGAAAGTCGGGGGAGGACGTCGAACACCTCGTACCCGGAGGCGCGCATCTGCTCCAGGAGCGCGCGGTACGTTCCGGCAAAGGACCGGACCCCGAGGGCGCTGCGCGGGTCGAGGTGGCGCAGGAGCTGCAGCCCTTCGGCGAGGAGCTGCTCGGCCCGCAGCGCCTGGTGCTCCATCAGCTCGCGCCATTCCGGGCCCGTGCGCCCGGCCTCGATGTCAGCCTCGGTGACGCCGAAGCGCTCGAGCTCGTCCTGCGGCAGGTAGACACGGCCGAGCCGCCAGTCCTCGCCTACGTCCCGGATGATGTTGATCTGCTGGAGGGCGAGACCAAGGGTTTCGGCATAACGCATCGCCTGCTCCGGCTCGCTCGGCCCGTAGACCGCGGCGCACGCGATCCCGACGGCTCCAGCCACCCGGCGGCAGTACTCACGGAGCTCCTCCCAGGTCGCGTAGCGCGTCCTGTCGACGTCCATGAGGCCGCCATCGACCAGGTCCAGGAGCGCCTGCCGGGGAATCTCGTAGCGACCTACGGCGTCCGCAAGCGCGACCAGAACGAGGTCGCCGTCCCCGCTTTCGGGGAGCCCTACGACGGCCGCACGGCAAGAGTCGAGCCGGCTGCGCCTCTCCTCGGCGCCCAGGCTGCCGTCGTCCGCGATGTCGTCGACTCGCCTCGCGAAGGCGTAGAGGGCGGCGACGGCACGGCGTTTCGACCGCGGCAAGACCCGAATCCCCCAAGCGAAGCTACGGGCCTCACGCCGGGTGATCCGAAGCGCTTGTGTATACGCGCTCGCCGTCTCCGACCGGCGGGACAGCTCCTCGAGCGCCACGCGCCCGAGCGCGAAAGCCGACGGAGACGGTCGACGCGTGAAGACGTCGTACTCGGCCCGCTCGAGTGCCTCGAGTGCGGCGAGCCCGCCGCGTGCAAAGAGCGCCACCGAGCGTCCGGGCCGCCCGCCGAGCGCGCGTGCCGAGCGGAAAACCCCGGCTGAGGAGCCCCCGGGCCCGCTCCGCCTCGAACCGCGCCAGCGACCGAAAGCGCTCCGAGCCCGGGCCGGCGAGCTCGCCCTCGGCGACCGCGAAGCGCCTCAGATCCTCCTGCGGCAAGTAGACACGGCCGAGCTCCAGGTCCCGCGGTGGATCCTGGAGGAAGTTCACGAGCTGAAGACCGGTGCAGACCTCGTCGCTCATCTCCACGAGCGCGGGCTCGTCCAGGCACCCGTAGACCCCGAGCACGAGCCGACCCACCGGATCGGCCGAGTAAGTGCAGTACTCGCGAAGCTCGTCCCAGGTCTCGTAGCGGGCCTTGTGCTGGTCGATCCGGTTCGCCTCGATCAGTCGCCGGAACGGCTCGAGCGGCAGAGACCTGGCCTCGATCGTCGCGTGTAGGCGCCGCATCACCTCTGTCTCGGGTGGGCCGTCGAGCTCCCGCTCGAGCTCGTCGAGGAGCGCCAGCCGGTCGCCTTCGGCCTCGTCGCCGAGCGTATCGACGAGCCGCGCGAACCCGTAGATCGCCCGGAGGTGCGGCCTCGCCCACGCGGGGGCGAGGAGTGACGCGACAGAAAAGTTCTCGCCGCGCGCACGCGCATCGATCCGGGCCGCCGCAAGCTCGGGCGCGGCGAGGGAGGCCCTCTTCGGCATGCCGCAAACTAGCATCCAGCCAGGGATGGAGAAAAGACGCTTCGGACGCTCTGGGCTCGAGTTGCCGGTGGTCGGCCTCGGGACCTGGCTGACCTTCGACCTTGCGCCTGATCGGGAAGCGCAGGCGGCGTACGTCATGGACGCGGCGTTCTCGGCCGGGGCACGGGTTGTCGACTCCTCGCCGATGTACGGCCGCGCGGAAGGAGTGCTCGGTCGAGCGCTCGGCCAGCGACGCCACGAGGCGTTCGTCGCCACCAAGATCTGGACACCGTCGGCGTCCGAGGCCAGGCGCCAGCTCGAGGCGCAGCTCGGCTGGTTCGCGGGGTGGGTCGACCTCGAGCAGGTGCACAACCTGCTCGCGTGGGAGGAGCATCTGGATTGGCTCGAAGGCGAGCGAGACGCGGGCCGCGTTCGGTTGCTCGGAGCGACGCACTACCAGTCCGCGGCATTCGGCGAGCTCGAGCGGGTGATGCGAACCGGCCGGATCGACGCGATCCAGATCCCCTATAACCCGGCGGAGCGCGAAGCGGAGGAACGGATCCTGCCCCTGGCTGCCGAGCTAGATCTCGGCGTGATCGCGATGCGGCCGCTGGGTGGCCCGGAAGCCCTGATGCCCGCTCCCGATCCGAAGGAGCTCGAACCGCTCGGGGTGGAGACGTGGGCGCAGGCGCTCCTCAAATGGGCGCTGTCCGATCCGCGTGTCCACGTCGTCATCCCCGCCACGTCGAATCCCGACCACGCGCGCGAGAACGCGGTCGCCGGCGCTCCACCCTGGTTCGAGCCCGCAGAGCGAGAGCTGGTGCAAGAACTGGCGACCCGATGATCGAGGTTCGCCGCCGAGTGGCGCACGGCTGGCTCGACACTGAGGTCAGCCAGGCGGCCTGAGACCGAGCTCCGCGAGAACCTCTTCGGTGTGCTCCCCGAGGGCCGGCACGTCTCCAGGCTCAGGGCGAACACCGTCTACGAGGAACGGAACTCCGATCGTGGGGATGCTGCCAACGGGCGAGCCGACCTCCGTCACGAGCCCGTTGTGCGCGAGCTGCGGGTGCCCCATCACCTCGGCAAGCCCGTTCACGCGCCCGCACGGAATGCGCGCCGCCTCGAGCAGCTGCACCCAGTCGCCGGCCGGCCGCGCGGCGAACGCGCGCTCGAGCGTCGGCTCGAGATCCCCCCGGTTCGCGACCCGGCCCTCGTTCGTCGCATAGCGCTCTTCCTCAAGGAGCCCGGGCAGCGCCAGGACCTCGACGCAAAGGGCACGCCAGTGCTCGGGCGAGAGCACCGCGAAGCCGAAGAGCTCACCGCCCCGGGCCGGATAGGGGCCGTACGGGCAGAAATGGGGGTGCCGGAGCCCGGTACGCGCGGGCTCCTCGCGGCGGTGCCACCAGAGGTGCGGGAAGTACCCGAGCCAGTCGACCATCGTGTCGAAGAGCGACACGGAGATGCGGTCCCCCTCGCCGGTCGAGCCCCGCCGCACGAGCGCGGCGAGGGTCGCCACCGCCGCGTAGCTCGCGGCGCCCACGTCGCATACCGAGATACCTACCCGAGCGGGCGCCTCCGGCGTGCCCGTAACCGCGATCAGCCCGGTCTCCCCCTGCATGACCAGGTCGTAGGCGTTCTTTCCCGCATAGGGGCCGTCAGGCCCGTAGCCGGATATCTCCGTGTAGACGACGTCGGGCCGGAGCGCGCGGACGCTCGGCTCGTCCAGCGAGACTCGCTGCGCCCAGCCCGGGGTGAAGTTCTGCAGGAACACGTCTGCGGTCGTGACGAGCGCCTCGACCGCCGGCCGCGCAGCGGGGTCCTTCAGGTCGAGCGCAACGCTTCTCTTGCCGCGGTTGACCCAGACAAAGCCAGTCGAGAGACCGTTCGCGGCCGTGTCCCACCCGCGCGTGACGTCGCCATTCCCGGGTCGTTCGACCTTGACCACGTCCGCACCCAGGTCGGCAAGCAGCCGTGTCGCGAGCGGCCCGGCGAGCCCGTTCTCGCAGGCGACGACGCGGATGCCGGAGAGCGGCAGCACCCGCGCATCGTAAGCCGGGGCTAGCCCTCGACGAGTCCGACCATGTGACCCTCGGGGTCGGCGAAGAAGGCCATGGTGACCACGTCACCCATCTCCGTGCGTGGCATGATCGTCTTGCCGCCCAGGCCCTCCGCCTTCTCGAGGGCGCCGTTTATGTCCGGGACGGAGACGTAGAAGGTCACGTGGCCATTACCGCCATCGGGAACCTCGCCGATGCCGCCGTTGATGCCGTCGCCGGCGTTGTCGACGATCCCGTAGTTGTTCGGGTTGTCTGCGTCGATCTTCCAGTCGAAGAGCTCGCCGTAGAACTTCTGGAGCTTCGCCCCATCCTTCCCACTGACCTCGAAATGCACGACCGGATTACCCATGTGCTTCCTCCTTCTCGACGGTTTTCGTGATCATCTCCCCCTTCGCATCCTCGCACCAAGAAAATCTCAAACGGCTCCTGCGACCGCCTCTGCGAGCATGGGCAGGAAGCGATCCCAGCCCTGGCCGTGGATCTCCCGCTCGGAGGCCGGAAGGTCGCTGTGTGTCAGGCGGACGATCGTTGCATCGCCGTCCGGCACGAGGTCGATCTCCACCGTCGAGCTGCCCGGAGGAACGTTGTGTCCTTCACCCTCCCAGCCCCACGTGAAGGCGACCCGGCTGTAAGGGACGACCTCCACGTACTCGCCCCGGGCCACGTGCTCGCCGCCAACCAACACGCGGTAGACGCCGCCCGGCCGCGGGTCGAGCGTTGCCTCGGTCCCCTTCCAGCGAACCATCCGCTCCGGATCGGTGAAGTACGGGAACACCGTCTCGGGGCTCGCCTCGACGCGAATCTCCCGCTGCACTACGTCGGTTCTAGTTTCGGGGGTTGCCACGGATTGCTCTCCTCTCATCGGATTCGACAGCGTTCTTGAGCGCCAGCAAGCTCTCGTCCCAGAAGGACTCCACGTAAGCCCGAACCTCGCCGAACGCCTCCGGGCGTACGCGGTAGAGGCGTCGCGTGCCTTCGCGGCGCTCGTCGAGCAAGCCGGCGTTCCTGAGGATCGTCAGGTGCTGCGAGATGGCCGGCCGCGTGACGTCGAAGCGCGCGGCAATCTCTCCGGCAGTCAGCTCGTCGCCGCTCACCAGCCGGAGAATCTCCCGCCGGCGCGGTTCCGCGATCGCCTTCAGCACAGCTTCCATGGCGGTTAGTTAAGCAGTCTCCTAACGTAAGAGTCAACTAACGCTCGACCCTTGTTCCACGCCGGCCCGTTTCTGGTAGACGAGACCACACCGATCAAGGGAGGACGAATGGCGCAACCGATGGACAAAGCTCGGCAGCGAAGGTGAGCCTCCTCTACCTTCAGCGCGACCAGGTCGCCGGGCTCCTCCCGGAGATTCCGGCACAGCTCGACCTCGTCGAGGAGACCTACGCAGCGCTTGCCGCCGGACGCGTCGAGCTCCCGCCGAAGCCGGGTGTACATCCGCGGGAGAATTCGTTCATCCACGCGATGCCCGCGTACCTCGCGGACCAGGACGTGGCGGCGCTCAAGTGGGTCTCCGGATACCCCGGAAACAAGGGGCGCGGGCTCCCCTACATCTCGGGGCTCCTTGTGTTGAACGATGCGGAGACGGGGCTCCCGCTCGCCGTCATGGACGCGGCCGAAATCACGGCCGCCCGCACCGCTGCCGCCAGCGGCGTCTGCATCCGGCGGTGGGCGCCGGCCGGATGGTCGACCGCCGCGATCCTCGGCTGCGGGGAGCAGGGAAGGTTCCATGCGCGGCTGCTGAACGAGCTGAACCCGGATGTCAGGATCCGCGCCTTCGACCCGCATCCGGAGAGGAGCGCCGCGCTCGAGGGGCGGATCGAGCAGGTGCCCGATGTCGCGACGGCCGTTCGGGAAGCGGAGGTCGTGGTGAGCGCGGCGCCGATCGTCGAGAAGCCGGATCCGCCCATCTCAACGGACTGGCTGGGCGAGCGCTACCTGGCCCTCCCGATCGACTTCGACGCCCTCTTTCAGCCCGGCCCAATCAAGGACGCGGAGCTCTTCCTGGTCGACGACATCGGCCAGTTCGAGTACTACCGGAGCCTGGGGCATTTCCAGGGCTGGCCTGAGCCTGCAGGGAGTGTCGGTGGGGCGCTCGCCTCAAACGGCTCTCCGTCCCGCGTTGCGTGCGTCAATCTCGGGATCGGAGCGCTCGACGCCGCCTTCGGAAAGGTGGTCTACGACCGGGCGCGCGAGGAAGGCATCGGGACGGACCTACCACTCTGACATGTCGGTTGCCCTGCTCGCCCAGCTCGAGGAAGCCCTGACCGCCGACTCCGACGAGAGCCTTCCGACCGCTCTCGTCGTCCTCGCCGCGCTCGCAGGCAGGGAAATCCCGCTCGACGAGTCGGAGTTGCACGGGGCCGCCCGGCGCGCGCTCCTGCTGCTTGCCGCGGGCGGCGACCCGGAGCGGGGTCTCGATCTGAACGGGCGCTCGGTAGGGTCGCTCGCGGACGATCTTCGTACGGTCGACCGCCAGCTCGCGCTCGAGCGCGGGATCGGAGAGCTGAAAATCCAGGCACGAGACCTGCCTCACGTGCTCGAGGCCGTCAAGGCACTGGGCGCCACGCCGGATGTGGCGTGGCGCGCCTATGCCTGTTCTCTCCTCGCCGAAGAGCTCGCCGGCGAGGAGTAGCGCTTACTTCCCGGCCCGAGCCGGAGCCGCCCCAGGTCGACCTTCGCGGGCGGCGACCTCTTCGTCGCTCATGCGAACCGGGCCCTTGAACCAGTTCTTGGCCGAGAGGACCCACCAGCCGCCGAAGATGAGACCGATGCCCAGGAACCAGAGGACCGTGTAGTTGGTGAGCTCCCAGGTGAAGTCATCCTTCCACGGAAGTCCGGCGCTGTAGAGCGGGAAGATGAACAGGATCGTGATGATCCCGACCCAGATCAGGGAGACCAGGTCGATCCACTTGTAGTGCCGTCCGAGGCTCCAGGCCCTCGGCTCGTTCCAGCTGTCGCCCTTGCGGAAACGCAGGTAGACAGGGATCACGAAGGCGATGTAGAGACCGATCACCGCGATCGCCGTGCCGGCGAAGTAGCCGACGAGGTAGTTCCAGACCGCCGGGATCATCAGGGCGGACGAGAAGATGCCGATTCCGGCCACCGACCACACGGGGATGCGGTTCTTCGCCACGCGCCGCCAGAGCGAATGTCCCGGGACGGCACGGTCGCGCGAGAACGCGAACATCATCCTTGAGGCCGACGTGACCGACGCCGTCAGGCAGAAGAACTGTGCCACAACGCAGATGAAGAGCAGGAACTCGGCCCAGGTCTGGCTCATCGACTCGGCCCAGATCCAGGGGACGACGACGCCGATGTTCTCGAGCGCCCCTTCGGTGCTCGGGATCGCAAACGTCACCGCCAGGAGAAGAATCCAGCCGAAGATGACCGACGCTACGACTGACGTCCACATGCCCGTTGCGGCCATGCGAGACGCTTTGTTCGTCTCCTCTGCCGTGTGCGCCGATGCATCGAAGCCCGTAATCGTGTACTGAGCGAGCAGGAGGCCAAGGCCCCAGACGAACCAGAACGTGGGACTCCCGACGTCAGTGGTGCCACCGCCAAAGCCCGAGTTGTTCACGGTCTCAGTGAAGACGTAGGAGAGCGACTGATGCTGGTCGGGGACGATGATCAGGACGAAGACGATGATCGCGACGCCGACCATGTGCCAGTACGCGGAGATCGTGTTCAGGCCTGCGGTAACCCGGATGTTGAAGATGTTGATGAGGCACGCGCAGAGCATGAAGAACGCGTAGAGCAGATAGATCGAGGCATTGGCCGACGCTCCGAAGAGGTCGTCCATTTGCGCGTAGTAGCCGAACCAGAAATCGAGCAGGACGGCGCCGAAGGTGGCAAGGCCGTAGCCGATCGCAGCGGTCACCGCCACCTGGCCGATCAGGTTGAACCAGCCTGTCGCCCAGCCCCAGCCGGGGCTCCCGAGCTTGGAGGCCCAGTAGTAGAGGCCGCCCGCAGTCGGATACGCGGACGCAATCTCGGCCATCGAGAGCGAGATGATCGTCGACATGAGGCCAACGAGGAGCCAGCCCCAGATGATCGACGACGGGCCGCCGTGCTCGAATCCGACCGCGTACGAGGTCAGGCACCCCGCGAGGATCGAGATGATCGTGAAGCTGATTGCGAAGTTCTGAAATCCGCCCATGCCCCGGAGGAGCTCCTGGGCATAGCCCATCCTATGGAGAAGGCTCTCGTCGCTCTCCCCGCGTTGCTGATCCTCGGGAACGCCTGCTTGGGTGGTCATCCGCCGTCCTCTCGTCGCAGAAGAACGTTGACCGCGGCTGTGGCCGCTCAGCGGTATTTAGGCCACTCACGTCGGACGGTGTCAAGGATCGGAGCCGCGCCGCCGCCTCACGGGGACGGCATAGACTCACGGCCCGACCGCCTAGGGAGAGGCCAGATGCTGACGCCGGACGAGCTGAAGAGTGCAGTCGAAGACGGTTCGATCGACACGGTGATCGTCGCGTTCACCGACATGCAGGGCCGCCTGATGGGCAAGCGGCTGATGGGGGAGTTCTTCATCGAGGAGAACGTGGCCGAGCACGGCGTCGAGGGGTGCAACTACCTGCTCGCGCTCGACATGGACATGGATCCGAAGCCCGGTTACCAGATCGCAAGCTGGGAGCGGGGCTACGGCGACTTCGGGCTCGTTCCCGACATGGCGACCCTTCGCCGCACGCCTTGGCTCGAAGCGACAGCGCTCGTCCTCTGCGACGTCGTCTGGCATGACGGGACGCCCGTTGCCCCTTCGCCGCGTCAAGTCCTGAAGCGCCAGGTCGACCGCGCGGCGATGCTCGGCTTCACGCCGATGTTCGGCTCAGAGCTCGAGTTCTATCTCCTGCAGGAGACGTACGCGGAGGCGCACGCCAAGCACTACCTCGACCTAACTCCGTCCGTCCCGTACATCCTCGACTACCACATCCTCGCGTCCACCTACGACGAGCCCTTCATCCGCCAGGTCCGGAACGCGATGCAGGGCGCCGGCATGCGCGTGGAGACCTCGAAGGGCGAGGCCTGGCCAGGGCAGCACGAGATCAACTTTCGCTACGCAGAGGCACTGACGATGGCCGACAACCACACGATCTACAAGAACGGCGCCAAGGAGATCGCCTTCGAAAACGGCTGCTCGGTCACCTTCATGGCAAAGCCCGACCACACCTGGATCGGGAACTCCTGCCACATCCATTCGAGCCTTTGGCGCGGCGACGAGAGCGCCTTCGAAGGGGAGTCGGACACCTTCAAGCACTACCTCGCCGGGCAGATCGCCTGCCTCAAGGAGCTGGCGATGTTCGTCGCCCCCACGATCAACTCCTACAAGCGGTTCGCGGCCGGAAGCTGGGCCCCGACCACGCTCGCCTGGGGCCATGACAACCGCACCGTCGGCTTCCGGATCGTCGGGCACGGCCCCGCGATGCGGACCGAGACGCGGATCCCCGGTGGCGACGCGAACCCGTACCTCGCCTTCGCCGCGCTCCTAGCTGCCGGTCTCTACGGGATCGAGAACGAGCTCGAGCTCCCGCCCCCACTCGAGGGGAACGCCTACGAGTCGGACGCGGAGCGGTTCCCCCACTCCCTGCTAGAGGCCATCGAAGCGCTCGAGGCCGGCACGATGGCCCGCGCCGCCTTCGGCGACGACGTGGTCGACCACTACCTGAACTACGCGCGGACGGAGCAGCAGCTCTTCGACCAGGTCGTGACGAACTACGAGCGCGAACGTCTCTACGAACGGGGATAGATGAAGCCGGTGATCGGGATCACGACGTATCTGACCCCGGCTCGGTTCGGCCACTGGGAGCTCGACTCGGCGCTCGTGCCGGCCGCGTACGTGCGGGCGGTTCAGGCCGCAGGCGGGCGGCCCCTCCTGATCCCTCCTGAGGATGACGCCATCGACGAGACGCTGGACGCGCTCGACGGACTCCTCTTCTCGGGCGGCTCGGATCTCGATCCCGAGCTCTACGGACAGGAGGCGCACGACGAGACGCAGGGGATCGCGCCGGACCGCGACCGCGCCGAGCTGGCCCTCCTGTCGACTGCCCTCGAGCGCGACATGCCCGTGCTCGCCGTCTGCCGCGGCTCGCAGGTCCTGAACGTCGCGCGCGGAGGCGACCTCGTCCAGCATCTCCCCGACGTTGTCGGAGACGAGAAGCACAAGCACACGCCCGGCGTCTTCTCCGACCACGACGTCGACGTCGAGCCCGAAAGCCGCCTGGGCGAGCTCCTCGGCGACCGCGCACCGGTCAAGTCGCACCATCACCAGGGCTTCGGGAAGCTCGGAAAAGGTCTCCGCAAGACGGCGTGGGCAGAGGACGGCACGATCGAGGGCCTCGAGGACCCGTCGCGCCGATTCGCGCTCGGAGTCCTGTGGCATCCGGAGGCCGGTGAGGATTTCGCCCTGTTCCACGCGCTGGTCAAGGAAGCGGGCGAGTACAGGGAGCAGAAACGCACCCGTTGACGAGGCGCGAGCGAGCCCGAGACCTAGCAGGCGGCCGGCCGCTGATCAGCGGCGATCTCGCGACGGTGACATGGCTGACCGCGCTCGCCACGGACATCGAGTATGGCCCGAGTCCTTTCACCGTGGCACCACTCGTGGTCCTCGACTCGGACGGCTCCCTGCTCGCGGTCGTGAGCGAGGACGAAGCCGGCGGCGTGGGCGACGGAGTCGAGACGCGCACATTTCCGGGGTTCGCGGTCGAAGACCTGGATCGATCCGGGCTGGCGACGCGGCTGGCCCGTGAGGTTCTTACAGGTGCTCGTGAAGTCGCGGCAGACATGGCTTCCTTGCCAGGTGCGCTTGTGGCCGCACTCCTTGCCGACGGCGTCGAGATCGTCGATGTGAGCACCGAACTGCGGGCCGCCAGGGCGCTCAAGGACGCCGACGAAGTCGACGCGATCCGCGCGTCGACAAGCATCGCCGATGCCGGCCAGAAGGCAGCCCGTGAAGCAGCTGTCGCAGGGTGCACGGAGCTCGACGTGTGGTCGGAGGCCCGCGCGGCGATGGAACGCGCCGCTGGAGGTCGGGTGCCGCTCCTCGCCGACCTGGTCTCGGGCGAGCGGACCGCGGAGGTGGGCGGACCCCCGAGCGACCGCGTCTTGCACGACGGTGACCTTGTGCTCGTCGACCTGGTGCCACGCCTCGGCGCCTACTGGTCCGATTCGTGCGCCACAGTCTCAGTGGGCGAAGCGCTTCCCGAGATGCGACGAGCCCACGATGTCGCTCGGGCCGCGCTCGAGCGGACCGTGGCGATGTGTAGGCACGGCACCTTCGCCGCCGACGTCGATGCGGCTGCGCGAGAGGTGATCGCGAAAGGCGGCGGCGCGTACCCGCACCACACGGGTCACGGCATCGGTACGTCGTTCCACGAGGAGCCCCGGGTGATCCCCGACACCGCCCGCGTGCTCGCGGAGGGCATGGTCGTCGCGCTCGAGCCGGGCTCCTACGGAGATCGGTGGGGACTCCGCGTCGAGCAAGTCGTCCTCGTGACGGATGGGGAGCCGGAGATTCTCTCCGGTCACGACCTGGGTCTCTAAGTCACGTAGCCGAACGCCGTCCAGCCACCGTCGACCACCAGGAAGTGCCCGGTGACGAAGCTCGAGTCTTCCTCGGACGCCAGATAAAGGGCGGCCTTGGCGATCTCCTCTGGCTTGCCGAGTCTCTTCATGGGCGTGCGCTCCACGTAGGCGCGCTCGTCGATGAAGCCGTCCTTGATCGCCTTCTCGACGAGCGCCGTCCGGGTCACGCCGGGCCCGATCGCGTTCACTCGAATTCCATGCTCTGCCCACTCGATCGCGAGCACCTCGGTCATCTGGACGACTGCCGCTTTCGCGGCGTTGTAGGCGAGGCGCATCGGGAACGCGACCGATGCGTTCATGGAGGCGATGTTCACGATCGAGCCGCCGCCAGATCCGACCATCTGCGCGCCGAAGACCTGGCAGCAGAAGAAGACACCGGTCGTCATGACGTCGAGCGAGCGGCGCCACTGGTCCTCGGGGAAGTCCAGAGAGGGGCCCATAAGAGCGATGCCCGCGTTGTTCACGAGCACGTCGCAAGGGCCCAGATCGGCGGCGACCGCGCGTGCGGCTTCCTCGACGGAGGACTTCTCCGAGACGTCACAGGGATACGCGCGGGCATCGGCGCCGGCGCCGCGCAGCTCCTCGGCGTAGGCTTCCGCAGCCTCGAGGTTCAGCTCGAGGATGGCCGGACGTGCCCCCTCGCGCACGAACTCGTCGACGATCGCGCGCCCGATCCCCTGCGCGGCGCCGGTGACCACGCACACCTTGCCATCGAGCTTCATTCCGGCTCCGCGGGTCGCTGGAAGAGCTCGAGCGTGATGCCGTCAGGGTCGCGCAGGTAGACGCCGATTCCGCCCGCGTTCGCACCAGTGTCCACCGCCACCGGCTGCGAGTAGAACTCGATTCCGGCCTCGCGCAGCCGGGCGTGCAGTGCGCCGACGTCCGGCACGAGCAGACAGACGTGGGTGATCCCGACGTCCCGCGGCTCGCCCGGTGCGCCCTGGGGCTCGGGCCGGAGGTACTGGAAGAGCTCGAGGCGCGCGGGATCGCCGGGAAAGGCGAGGTGCACCATGCGGACGTGTGCGTCGTCGTAGCCCACGATCCGCGCGAGGTACCCTCCTTCCTTCTCCTGTTCGATGACGACTTCCATGCCAAGGAGGTCGCGGTAGAACGCGAGCGAGCGGTCGAGATCGCGAACCGTGAGTCCGGTGTGGAGGAGCGACGGCATCAGAACGTGACCGTGACGCCGCCGTCCACCCTCACCACCTGCCCGGTCAGATACGTGTTCTCGTCCGAGCAAAGCCAGGCGGCGTGCGCAGCGATCTCGGGCGGCTCGGCGGGCCTTCGGAGCGGCAGCTTCCGGTTTTCCAGGTAAACCGTCTTGAACCACTCCGATTCCAACTCGTCTTGCCCCTCGACCACGGACATGCGAGTGCGGACAAAGCCGGGGGCGAGCGCGTTCACGAGGACGCCCTGAGGGCCGAGCTCGATCGCAAGCGTGCGCGTCGCACCGTTCAGCCCCGCCTTCGAGGCGTCGTACGAGAGCGAAAGCTCCTCCCCGAACTCACCATGGATGGAGGTGACCGAGAGGATGCGGCCGTATCCACGCTCCGCCATGCCGCGGCCACAACGCTGCGCGAGCAGGATCGGCGCGTCAAGGTTGACTGCGAGGACGCGGCGGTAGGAGTCGAGCGTCATCTCGACTGCGCGCGCTGGCTCGAAGACGCCCGCGACCGAGACGAGCACCTCGACCGGCCCATTCTCCGCCTCGACCCCGTCGACGAGCCCAGCGAGACCAGCGGTATCCATCAGATCGAACTGGAACTCCACGCCCTCCTCACGGTCGACGCCGGAGACGACCGCGCCCTCGGCGCGAAACCGCTCAACGACGGCCCGCCCGATGCCGTTCGCGGCCCCGGTGACAAGCGCGTGACGGCCGGCCAGGAGGCTCACCGCAAGTCCTCCAGGACCTCGCCGTAGACGAGCGTGAAGTCCGCGGCCCAGTGAAAGGCCTCCACCACCTCGAGTACGGGCAGCAGGTGCACGGGAGCCTGCGCGTTCGGGCGAAGCTCCAGTGTCCCCGGCCCTCGCCACACCTCGTGGACGACGACGTCGGCAAGCGTTCGCGCGGTCAACTCACGGACGGCCGCCCCGGAGCCGTCTGTCGCCGGGACGACCTTCAGGTTGACGTTGGTTCGAAAGCCCGCATGCCGCTCGAGATCGTCTGCGGTTCCCGGTGTCTGCTTATAGGGCGTCGTCGCGGTGAGGACGTCGATCCCGTTTCGCCGCACGCGCCCCACGAGGAGGTCTCCGTCGGAGGCGATCTCGATGGTGCCGCTCTTCTTCGGCTGTCCGTAGATCTCGCGCCCGGCCGCCACCGCACCGTCGGACTCGACGAAGAGAAGGGGCGAGTACGCCCCCTCGGTGCCGCTGCCGGGGTGCCGCACCGGAATCTGGATCGCGGACTCGCCGTAGCGCCCGAACCAATCGGCGTCGTGCATGCGATAAAGATGGACGAGCACGAGCTCCCCGAGCAGCTCGAGCGGGGCGGGGACCATCCGGTCGGCCGCGGCTGCCTCGGTGCGATAGACGACGGTCAGGATCTCCGTGTTTCGCATCCGCAGCGGGAGCCGCGGTACGAGCGGGGCTCCCCACGGGCTCTCGGAGATGGAGCGCGCGTCGAAGGTCATTGCGCGGTAAGCCCTCCATCGACGACGAGCGACTGGCCGGTCATCCAGGCGGACTCGTCGCTGGCCAGGAAGACGGCTGGACCGGCCATGTCTTCCGGTTCGCCGATCCTCCGCAGCGGAATCGTCTGAGCGACCCTTTCACGCATCGCCGCGAAGTCGCGACCGATGTAGGCCATATCCGTTTCGACGACCCCAGGGGAGAGCGCGTTCACCCGCACGCCTTCGGGCCCCAGATCGAGCGCCAGCGCCCGGACGAGGCCGAGGGCGGCGTGCTTCGTCGCCGTGTAGGTCGCGTAGCCCGGTGCCGAGATGTGCGCGAGCTGGCTCGCGACGAGCACGATCGTGCCCCGCGTGTCCTTGAGATGCGGGATCGCAAACCGGCACACCTGGAACGTGCCGGTCAGGTTCACGTCCACGTCGTGGCGCCATTCCTCCTCCGTCGTCTCCTCGAGGCGCTCGTTCCGTCGGAGAATGCCCGCTGCGTGAAAGAGGACGTCGAGCCCGCCATGACGATCGACGACCGCCTCGACCATTCCGCTCGCGTCTTCAGTCTGGGAGGCATCGCCGGCAAAGACGCTAATCGAGGGCACCCCCGCGGCGGTCTCCTCGAGTGCATCGGCACGGCGACCCGAGACGACCACGAGCGCGCCCTCCGCGGCGAATCGCCGGGCGACCGCCCTCCCGATCCCACTGCCCCCACCCGTGACGAGGCAACGCTTGTCCTCGAGGCGGCCGCTCACGCTGCGTCCTCGTTCGCGCGGCTCGCGAATGCCGCCTCGACGTGCTCGAGGTGCGCGGCCATGGCGGCTCCGGCAGCCTCGGCCGACCCGCTCCGGAGGGCCGCCACGATCCTCGCGTGGTCGGCGAGGCTGGTGGCCGCGACTCCGGGGAGGCCCACAGTCTTTGCCCGGCCCGCGAGAGCGAGCGCACCGACGCCGCTCATGATCCTGATCAGAAGCGGGTTCCGGGTCGCTCGTACGATCGCGGCGTGGAGCTCGACGTCGCGATCCAGCAGCTCCTCGGGATCGTCTCGCGCAGCCTCGCTGTCCTGGAGGATGCGGTCGAGCTCTTCGATCTCGCCGTCGCCGATACGCGCGGCGGCGAGCCGTGCGCACTCCGTCTCGAGCACCATCCTGACCTCGAAGAGGTGCAGGAGCGCCTCGTCCGAGATCGAGATGATGAACTGGAACGGCTCGGCGAGAAGCTCGGGCTCGAGGGAAGAGACGTACGTGCCGTCCCCGTGCCGCGAGACGAGGATGTTCATGACGACGAGAGCCCGGATCGCCTCGCGGAGCGTGGAGCGCGAGACGCCGAGCTGACGTGCAAGCTCACGCTCCGGAGGAAGGCGCTCGCCGGGCGCGAGCTCCCCGCCCTGGACGAGCTCCTGGATGCGACGGACCGCCTGCTCGGCCGCGGCGCTCCGCTTGATCGCCTGCGTGCTCACCGGCTCGCCAGCGCGATCGCCGTCTCGACAGCCTTGCGGCGAAGCTCGACCACAGCCTTCTCCGAGTACCAGGCAACGTGCGGCGTCAGCACCGCGCCGGGCGCGGTGCGAAGCGGATGCGCCGCCCCCGGGGGCTCTTCCGCGAGCACGTCGATGCCGGCACCACGGAGCCGACCGGAGACGAGAGCTTCCGCCAGCGCGACCTCGTCGACCAGTCCGCCGCGGGCCGTGTTCAGGACGATCGCACCCTCGGGAAGCAATTCGAGCTCCGACCGCCTGATGAGGCCACGCGTTTCCTCGGTCAGGGGCACATGGAGGGAGAGCACGTCCGAGCGCCGTAGAAGGTCCTCGAAGGCCAAGGGCTCGACGCCCTGCTCCCGCATTTCGTGTGGCTCGACGCCAGGGTCGTGCGCGGCGAGGCGCATGCCGAAGGCACTCCCTCGCATGCCCACCGCCCTTGCGATCTGACCGAATCCGACGAGGCCGAGCCGGAGGTCGGCCACCCGCCGTGTCGGCCTGGCGACGTGCCACTCCCACCTTCCCGCCCGTGTCTGGACCGCCAGCTCGACGATCCGCCGCTCGACGGCGAGGAGCAGAGCGATCGTGTGCTCGGCCACCTCCTCGACGCAATAGTCCGGAACGCGACCCACCGCGATGCCGCGAGCTTCGGCGACGTCCACCGCGATGTTGTCGACTCCAACTCCGTAACGCACGATTGCAGCGAGGCCGTTTGCGTCGGAGAGGGCGCGGGCGCCGACCGGCGCGAACTGCACCAGCAGGGCGTCGGGCCGGTGGCGTTCGAGCGCTTCGGCAACGTCCTCTTCTGTGCGGCAGTCGGCCACGACCAGCTCCCAGCCGCCCTGCTTGGCTAGCTCTCGCTCCACGCGGGCGCCGTCGCCGAAATTCTGATCAGAGATGAGGATCCGCATCGGCGAAAGGCCCGACCACCTGCCCGTGCGACGCTAAACGGCTGCTCGTGCGGCCGTCAAGTGCGGCCTGCGAGCATAGTTTGACAGCCTTCCGCCGAGAGGCTTAGGGTCGGGCGTATTGGTTTGACCAGTCGTTCACGTTGCTATCTGGAGGTCCGAAGGTGAATCAGTTCGAGCGGCCAATCTCACGACGTCAGCTTCTGCGTTACACGGCGGGAGGCCTCGCCGCAGCGAGCTTCGCCCCGTTCGTCGCCGCCTGTGGGGGCGACGACGAGGAGAGCACTGGAGCCGGTGATACGGGCACGGGCGCGGCGACACCGGGCAACCTCAAGATGTGGTGGTGGGGCGAGCAGGAAGCCGTCGGCGTCAAGAAGTGGGTCGACGACACCGTCGCCAAGTTCAAGGAGCAGCAGGGCTCGACCGTCAAGGCGACCCTGCTCGACACGGACGCGGTCATCCCTCAGTTCACGGAGGCGGCAGCCGCCGGGAACGTGCCGGACATCCAGTTCCTCTTCAACGGGATCTACCACATGGAGAACGTGTGGCTCGGCTACCTCGACCCGTTGAACGAGCTCGTCGACGCCGACGTGCTCGAGAACTCGAACGCGACGCAGCTCTCGGTCTTCGAGGGCAAGCAATATCGGGTCGGCTTTTATCCGGTCGGATTCGGGCTCTCGTACAACAAGGACCTCTTCGAGCAGGCTGGCCTGGACCCAGACTCGCCGCCGGAGGACTGGGACAGCTTCGTGGACGCCTGCGACAAGCTGAAGGCCAAGGACGTCATCCCGATCGGCGGCGGCGTCAAGGACGGATACCTCGGCGAGTGGTACCTCGTCAACACGCTGACGCAGAATCTCGACTCGGCCCAGGACGCGCTCAGCCTTTTCATCGGCGACCTCGACTGGCGTGACCCCAAGTATCACGAGCACTGGGTCAAGCTCGAAGAGCTGAAGAAGGCCGGCTACTTCAACGACGACATCGGCTCGGTCGAGCTCTACCAGGGCATTCAGCTCTACGACACGGGCAAAGCCGCGATGTGCTTCAACACGACTCCTTCAATCCCGAACTCCCAGAAGCAGCTCGGCGCCGAGAAAGTTGGCTACATGGTCATGCCGACGTTCGGCACCGGCGAGATGGCGGGGACACCGATCACCGACACGCAGGGCTTCGGAATTCCGTCCAAGGCAGCGGACAAGGCCAACGCCGCAGCGTTCCTCGAGTTCATGCACTCGGACGAGCGTGTGAATGCGATGTGGGAGCTCTCGACGCAGATTCCGGCCAACAAGACGTTCGACGCGAGCGCAATCGAGGATCCGCTGCTCAAGACGATCGACGAGAAGTGGGTGGCCGGCGACACGAACGTCTACATCGCCGACCTGATGCCGACCCTCTTCTGGACCGACGCGATGTTCGTCAACTCGCAGAAAATCCTGAACGGCGAGTCGACCGGGGAGAAGGCGGGCGAGGTAGCTGCCGAGGTGACTGCCAAGTGGAAGAAGCAGAATCCCGACCTGCTCGAGAACTACAAGAAGTGGGGTGCGGATCTGGCCGAGGCGTAGGCCGGTCGCGCACGAGCTCGCATGCTGAGGACGCGCCCATGGGTGCCATACGCCTACCTCGCGCCGGCGGTGGCACTCATCGGGCTCGTCTTCGCCTACCCGGTGGCGCGGGTGATCGACTTCTCGATGCGCCTGATCCGAGGCGACAGCGGGCCCTTCGTCGGGCGACTCAACTACGAGCTGGTACTCGAAGACCCGACCTTCCACGCGGCCCTGAAACACAGCGCGATCCTGCTCCTGACGGTGCCGGTGCTCGTCGCGATCGCACTCCTCGTCTCCGTGCTCCTTTTCGACCGGGTGCGCGGCTGGCGCGTGTACCGAAGCGTCTTCTTTCTTCCCTACATCCTCGCGGTTCCGGTCGTCGGCATCGTCGCCAGCTACATCTTCACGCGGAACGGTGCCCTCAACGACATCCTTCGACAGGTCGGCCTCGAGCGGCTTGCAGTCGACTGGATCGGAAGCTCGCGCTACGCCCTACTGACACTCATGATCGTGATCGTCTGGCGCGAGGTCGGCTTCGGGATCATCGTCTTCCTGGCGCGCCTGCTGACCATGAACGAGGAGGCGATCGAAGCGGCGCGGATCGACGGGGCCGGGTGGTGGGCGCGCCTTCGCTTCATCATCATCCCGGAGCTCCGGGGCACGATGGAGTTCTACGCGGTCGTCGCCGGCATCACGATGCTCGCCTGGGTCTTCGCCTACGTGTTCACGCTGACGAAGGGCGGGCCCGGCACTGCGACGACCGTGATCGAGCTCTACATCTACAACCAGGGGCTCCGTAACTCCCTGCCGGGAATGGCTTCAGCAGCCGCCGTCATCCTCCTCGCCTTCACCACGGTCCTGATCACGATCCTCTTCTGGCTCCGGGCCCGAGCTCGAGAAGAGGAAGTCGCATGAGCAGCGTCGAGGCTCCCGCGTTGCCCGGCGTGCGACGGCCCCGACGGCTGCGTTCTCGACTCGGCAAGATCCTCCGCCAGCTCGTGCTTGCGGGTGCCGCGCTCACTGCGCTCTACCCGATCGTGTTCATGGCGTCGACGGCTTTCAAGGACCGCGCCCAGTACCTCGAGAACCAGTACGACCTGCCCTGGCCGCTGTATTTCGGAAACTTCTCTGCAGCCTTGCGCGGGGGCACGTTCTTTCTCTGGTTCAAGAACAGCGTCATCCTCACTACCGGCTCCGTCATCCTCTGCACCGTCTGCGCCGCCCTCGCCGCGTTCGCGGTGGCTCGCATGCGGTTCCGCGGCCGTGACGTGTTCTTCTCCCTGAACGTAGCGCTCATGGTTGTCCCTCCCGTGGTGATGCTGATCCCGCTCTTCGTCCTCTTCGTCGACCTCGGCCTCGTGAGCACCTACCAGGGAACGATCCTGATCTATGCGGGCTTGACGATCCCGTTCTCGATCTACCTGCTCGCCAACTTCTTCCGAGCGATCCCGCGCGAGCTGATCGAATCCGCCCTCACCGACGGCGCCACCAACCTGCGCGTGCTCGTGCAGATCATCCTCCCCCTCTCCGCCCCCGCGCTCGTGACGCTCGTGGTCGTGAACGCGCTCTGGGTGTGGAACGAGCTCCTGATCGCGCTCGTCTTCCTCCCTGAGGACGAGCTGAAAACGCTCATGGTGGGAATCACGGTGTTCCGCTCGCGCTACAACCTCGACGTGCCGATCACGATGGCCGGGATGCTCCTGGCGTCGATCCCGATGATCCTCCTCTACATCTTCGGCCAGCGCTTCTTCATCCGTGGCCTGACCGCCGGCGCGGTGAAGGGATAGCCATGGCCGGGCGCTTCGACCGAAAGGGCGTCATCGTCACCGGCGCGGGCCGGGGAATCGGACGGGCGATCGCGCAGCGTTTTGCCTCGGAGGGCGCCGACGTTATGTGCGTAGGGCGCACGCTCGAGCCGCTGGAAGAGACCGTCGCGCTCTGCGGAAGTGGGTTCGCGCACGCGGCGGACGTGTCCGTGAGCTCCGAAGTCGGCGGGCTGGTCGACGCCGCCCTCGCCCGCTGGGACCGGATCGACGTGCTCGTCAACAACGCCGGCATCGACGACGAGACCCCGTTCCTCGACATGGAGGAGGAGAACTGGGACGCGGTGATCGCGACGAACCTGAAGGGGCCCTTCGTCGTCTCCCAGCTCGTCGCCCGCGCCATGACCAAGCAGGGGGGCGGCGTCATCCTCCACAACGCCTCGATCGACGCCTCGGGCGGAGACGGGCCGTTCGCCAGCTACAACGCCTCGAAGGCCGGCATCCTCGGGCTCAACCGGACGATGGCCGTCGAGCTCGCTCCCCACGGTATTCGCGTCAACGCGGTCAGCCCCGGCTTCACTCACACGGACATGACCGAGCGGGCCGTAGGCCCCAAGCTGATGGAGTACCTCCTGCACGACTTCGACCGCGTTCCTATGCGCCGGCTCGTGAAGCCCGAGGAGATCGCAGCCGCGTTCGCGTTCCTCGCTTCCGAGGACGCCTCGGGGATCACGGGCATCAACCTGACGGTGGATTGTGGCCTGACCGCCAACTGGTACATCCTCGAGACACTGCCCACCGAGTGAGAAGCGGCTGGCGGGAGCTGCCGCTGGAGAACGAGGAGCTTCGAGTCGTCGTCCTCCCCGATCGGGGCGCGGAGATCGTCGAGCTTCTCCACCGGCCCTCCGGAATCGATCCCCTCTTCCACGCCCCCTGGGGCCTCGAGCCGCCAGGCTCGCCCGCGCGTCAGGGAAGCGAAGGCCACGAGTTTCTGGAGGTCTACGCGGGGGGCTGGCAAGAGCTCTTCCCGAGCGTCAACGATCCGTGCACGTACCGAGGACGTCCGATCCCCTTCCACGGCGAAGTGGCGACGCTGCCGTGGGACTGCGAACGCGATGGCGGCTCGCTGCATTGCAGGGTGCGCTGCCGCGAGACGCCCTTCTTGCTCGAGCGCGTCATGCGGCTCCAGGGCGGCTCACTCGTCCTCGAGGAACGAGTCCGGAACGAGGGTGACGAGCTTGCGCACTTCGTCTGGGGCCACCACTGCGTCCTCGGGCCTCCGTTCCTGGAGGCGGGCTGCCGCCTCCGCGTGCCGGCCGGGACGATCGAGACGATTCCGGAGATGTGGGAAGACACCGCCCGGCTCGAGCCGGGCCAGCGGGAGCCGTGGCCGGAGGCCCGCCTGAGACAGGGCGGGACCGTTGATCTCACGGTCGTGCCGGGCCCGGAGGAGGAGAGCCACGACGACGTCTATCTGACCGACCTCGATGACGGTTGGGCATCGGTCGAAAATCCGAGGCTCGGGCTCATGTTCTGCCTCGACTGGGATCCCGCCGTCTTCCACTGGGTGATCTCCTGGCAGCCCTACGGCGGCGCGCGCGCAATGCCGCTCGCCGGCTCCTACGCGCTCGGCGTCGAGCCGTGGGTGACGAAGCTCAACCTCGAGCAGGCCGTCGAGGCCGGCGAGGCGATGGAACTCGAACCGGGGGCCGAGTTCGCGACCACGCTCAGTGCGGAGATCCAGGAGAGTACGAGGTAGATGGCACCAGTCACGTTCAGCTCCGTTGGCAAGGTCTACGGCAATGGCACGCGAGCAGTCGACAACTTCGACCTCGAGGTGGCCGACGGCGAGTTCGTCGTCTTCGTGGGCCCCTCCGGCTGCGGGAAGACCACGGCCCTCCGGATGGTCGCTGGGCTCGAGGAGATCTCGGAAGGGGAGATCCGGATCGGCGACCGGATCGTGAACGACCTCGAGCCCCGTGAGCGGGACGTGGCGATGGTCTTCCAGAACTACGCCCTCTATCCGCACATGTCGGTCTACGAGAACATCTCGTTCGGCCTGCGGATGCAGAAGCTCAAGAAGGGGAAGATCCACGAGCGCGTCACGGAGATCAGCCGCGTGCTCGGGCTCGACGAGCTCCTACAGCGGAAGCCACGTCAGCTCTCGGGAGGACAGCGCCAACGAGTTGCGATGGGACGCGCAATCGTGCGTGACCCAAGCGTCTTCCTGATGGACGAGCCCCTCTCGAACCTGGACGCACGGCTTCGGGTTCAGATGCGCGCCGAGATCGCGCGGATCCAGCGCGAGCTGAGCGCGACGACCATCTATGTCACGCACGACCAGGTCGAGGCGATGACGATGGGCGACCGTGTGGCCGTCCTCCGCAAGGGCGTCCTCCAGCAGACGGACGAGCCGCAGGTCCTGTACGACCGGCCGGTCAACCTTTTCGTCGCGAGCTTCATTGGCAGCCCGTCCATGAACCTCCTGCAGGCATCGCTCGAGCGGCGGAACGGCTCCCTGACCGCACGGATCGGCCCTCAGGAGCTGGCCGTGCCATCAGAGGTCGCGGCTGCGCGGCCCGGTCTGGCAGCGTACGAAGGGAAGACCGTGGGCATCGGGATCCGGCCCGAGCACGTGGAGGACGCGAGCATCGGCCCGAGTGAAGCCCCGCGCCTCCGCGGCACGGTGCTCGTCATGGAGGCGCTCGGCTCCGAGCGACTCGCTCATCTGGAGCTGGACGCCCGGCCGGTCGTCACGGAGGAAGTGCTCGAGATCGCTGCGGACACCGACGCGGCCGTCGCAGCGGACCTCCAGTCCGGGTCGCGGGGCGAACGCGCGGCGTTCGTAGCGCGCTTCGACGCCGCGTCCACGGCCCGCGGCGGCCAGGAGGTCGAGATGACGGTGAAGCCGGAGCTGCTCCAGTTCTTCGACCTGGACACCGGCCAGGCGATCTACTGAGGAGCAATCAGGCGGCCGAGCGAGACCGCGCCGCTGTTGCAAGCTCCGCCGGGAAACGCTCGAGGATCCAGCCAGGACCGAGTCGGTCGCGCCGGTACGGCCGGCCGTTCACGAGCGCGTAGTCGCGCCGGCGGACGTCCATCGGCAGGCGCGACTCGATCGGATAAAACCGGTTGTGGCGCTCGATCAGATCGTTGACGGCGCCGAAGTCCCAGCGAGCCGCCCGACGGCGCCAGCGGCGCTCGAATGCCTCGGGATCGCCTGCGCACACCTCGGCCAGCTCCCGCCAGGACGTGTCCAGCGCCTCCTCATGTCCACGGGTCTCGGCCTCGATCTCGCGAATGCGAACCATGTAAGGCAGCGGCCCGCCCCGGGAGAGTGTGTAGCCCTCCGCAGATGGGCGGAAGTGATTCGGCCGCGGCCGGATACGCCGGTTCCGAAACGGCTCGCCCTCGAGCTCATGTTCCAGGAGCTCCCGCTCGGCACGCTCGAGCCCGTCCTCTTCGCGCACGCCCCACTGGCCCAGGACCCGCTTTCGCTCCCACCTGTCCACACGCCCATTCTGCCGAGCGCGGATGGCGTCGCGTAATCCCTACGCCAGGGCGCGCTCGACGAGGCGCTGGAAGTGTTGGATCAGGTGCTCGCTGGAGAGCAGGAGTCGCCCTTCGTCGAGGCCGCCCGAGGCGGCAGCGCGCTGAATCGACTCGACCAGGCCCTGGTCTTCGAGTCCCACCTGGTTCCCGAACTCGATCACCTCTGTGATCTCTTCCTCGGTCGCCTCCTCGCCGAAGAAGTAGTCGGTGACGGCGAGGGTCCGGCCCGGCTCGAGCGGGACGAAGGCAAAGACAGCGATGTTCGGGGGCCCCGGTGTGACGTTCAAGGTGAAGGTCGGCCAGACGTAGTGGAAGTGGGCATGCTGCGAGCCGCGGCGCGGCCGGTACGGAGGATCGCCCTTCCCGTCCAGCACGTTGGCCCGCACCGAGCTGACCTGGCTCGAGAACCACTCGTCCGAGGTGAGGCGGTACGCGTCCGGGTCGACGTCGATCAGCTTCGAGAAGCCCGGGTGCGCGGTCGGGCAGTGGTAGCACTCGAGGTAGTTCTCGACGACGGCCTTCCAGTTCGCCGCCATTTCCCACTCGCTCCGCTCCCGGTAGCGCAGCCCGTCGAAGGTCACCCCGGCCTCAGCGAGGAGATTCGGAAGCCGTCCGAGAAGCTCGGCCAGTGGCATCGGATCCGGATCCCGGTTCACGAAAACCAGAGGGCCCCACGTGTCGACCGAGACCGGAAGGAGCCCGTAATCCGACTGGTCGAAGTCCGGCTCGCGCTCGGAGCGGGGCGCGTTGCGAAGGGTGCCGTCGAGGTCGTACGTCCAGGCGTGGTAGGGGCACTGAAGCGTCTCGCGCTTTCCCCGCCCGCTCGCTACCTCCGTCGCGCGGTGCCGGCAGATGTTCACGAACCCGCGGATCTGCTCGTCGTGCCCGCGCACGACGACCACGGGTACGAGGCCGGCCTGGCAGGTGAAGTACTGGCCCGGCTCCGCGACCCAGTCGACGATCCCCGCGTACTGCCACGTGCTCGCGAAGATGCGCTCCTGCTCCTCCTGGAAGACGGTGGGATCGGCAAACCAGGAGAACGGGAGCGTGATCCCCTGGTCGAGTTTCGATCCGAGTTCGGTAGCCATCGCGGCGTTGAGCATATGCCGCCGGGACCCGGGGCGAGAAGCCCGAGCCCCGGCGGCCCGGCTGAAACTGCCTCAGCGAAGCGAGACGGCGATCTCCTCCAGGAGGTCCAGGGCGTCCTGCATGCCCGCCTCCATCCCGGAGTCGATGATCGCGTCGCGGACTTCCCTGCTCGGAGCCTCGACCAGGATCGTCACGATCGTCCGCCCATCGGTCTCAGTCAGGGTGAGCGTGTTCAGCGTCGGCTCGGCGTCGGGCACGCCCTCGTAGAGCTCGGTGGAGACGAGGCGCTCGTTCGGGACGATCTCGCGGTACTCGCCGTGGAAGCCGACCTCGAAGCCGTCATCCGTCACCATCACTGACCGCCACGCGCCGCCGACCCGTAGGTCGATCTCGGCGACCGTCACTTCGCCGCGCTTTGCGTTCCACCAGCGCTTGACCAGCTCGGGCGTCGTCCACGCCTTGTAGACCAGGTGCTTGGGCGCGTCGAACTCCCGCGTGATCAGGATCTGCTCGTCCGTAGGAAGCGTCACCTTCGCCGTCCCGCTACTCGTCACTGCCATCTCCTTGCTCCTCCTGTTTGAGTTCGTCCAACACGACATCCAGCCGGTCGAACCGCTCCGACCACGAGTCCTCGTAGTCCTTCACCCAGTCGTGGATGGGCTTGAGCGCTTGGCCGTTCAGCTGGTACACCCGCTGCCGTCCTTCGTTACGGACGCCGACCGCTCCGACCTCCCGGAGGACTCGCAGGTGCTTGGACACCTGCGGCTGAGCGAGTCCGAGCAGATGCACCAGGTCGTTCACAGGGCGCTCGCCGCCGGCCAGGACGTCAAGGATCTGCCGTCGCCGGGGCTCGGCCACTGCGTTGAACGCGTCTGCCGTCGTCGCTGCTCGTGCCATGCTCACAATTATATGCTCATATAGGAATATGTCAACTGAAGTAGTCATCCAAGAGAAATGAAAGCCCCCGCAGAGAGGCGGGGGCTTTGGTAGCAGGCCTGTAAGCCGGATTCTGTCGAGGGTGACCATCCATCTAGGGCACCGGTTCCCCGGTACCTCGAGCGGCGCACCCGGCTCCTCGGCGGGCAACCTCGGGTGGAGCCTGTTCGCCTTGCACCGGACGGGGTTTGGCTAGCCGCCGTGTCACCACGACGCTGGTGGGCTCTTACCCCACCCTTTCACCCTTACCGCCGGCGTCTCCGGAGAGAAACGCATTCGCCGGTGGCGGTCTCCTTTCTGTGCCACTTTCCGTCGGCTTTCGCCGCCTGGGATTTCCCCAGCGTCCTGCCCTTTGGTGTCCGGACTTTCCTCGGACCGCCGAAGCGGCCCGCGATCACCCGGCCTGCACCTTCAATTGTACCCGCCGTCAAAGCCCGTCGAGCCTCCCGATCGGGCGCGCGGGCTCGTGCTAGCCCGCCTCCGTGTGCACCTCCAGGCCGGAAGCCTCCGAGAGCGCGAGCTGTGAGCCGCACTCCGGGCAGGCGATCCCCTGGGGAGTTCGCATGACGAACTCCCCGCACGCCAGGCACTCGAGGCTCGCGCCTCTTGTGAGCGCGTGGAGCTCCTGGTCGAGCGTCCGGTTGAGAGAGAGAACTTCCATCAGACGGTCCTGAACACTCCCGTGACCTTTCCGAGGATCTGAACGTGATCCGGAAAGAGCGGCTCCATCGTCCGGTTCTCGGGCTGGAGACGGATCTGGCTCCCATCGCGGAAGAAGCGCTTGACGGTCGCCTCGTCGGTCGCCTCGTCGTCGCCTGCGAGCGCGACGACGATGTCGCCGTTCTTGGCGGTCTGCTGCCGCCGAACGACGATGTAATCGTCCGGCATGATCCCCGCCTCGATCATGCTCTCGCCGCGGATTCGCAGGAGAAACTCCTCTCCGGAACCGGATGAGAGAGGCTCGGGGACCGCCAGGTGATCCTCAACATTCTGTTCCGCGAGGAGCGGCCCGCCCGCTGCGACCTGCCCGACGAGTGGCAGGACGCGCACCCGCGCCGCCTCGCCCAGGGAGCCGTCGGCGGCCGGACGCTCCCGGCCGAGCAGCTCGAGCGCCCGCGGCTTCGTCGGGTCGCGACGGATGTATCCCGCCCGTTCGAGGTTGGCCAGGTGGGCGTGGACAGTGGACGGTGAAGCAAGCCCCACCTTTTCGCCGATCTCACGCACCGTGGGTGGATATCCGTGCTCGTCGACGTAGGCCACCACATAGTCATAGATCTCGCGCTGACGGTCTGTGAGCATCGTTTCCCTCCGCTTAGGACGAACGTATGTTCGAAAGAATAGCGAGGCGCGCGGACGGCGTCAACCGGCCGGTACAATCCCCCTCCGCGCGCTGGTGGCGGAATTGGTAGACGCGCAAGGTTGAGGGCCTTGTGCCCCGAACGGGGCGTGGAGGTTCAAGTCCTCTCCAGCGCATAGAGGCGTCTCCGGCTCGCGGCCAGGGGCGCCTTTTTCGTCCCTCGGCCGGCCGGTCGGCCTCTAACTAATGTATCCCCGTGCGCGAGCTCTGCGGGACTGCCGTCGACGCGGCGCTGGCTGCCGGCGCTGACTACGCCGACGCCCGCGCGATCCTCAGACGCACCCAGGACATCGCGACGAAGAACGGGGAGGTCGAGTCGATCGCCGACGGCGAGTCCGAGGGGATAGGAGTGCGCGTCCTCGTGGGCGGAGCATGGGGGTTCGCGTGCGACCGCCGCCTCTCGGACTCCGGCGCCAAGGAAGCCGCTGCGCGCGCGACCGAGTTCGCCCGCGCCAGCGCGTCACGCACGCGGCGTCCGGTCGTCCTCGCCCCTGTCAGCGCCGAGCCGGGCGAGTACAGGACGCCGTTCCAGCGCGATCCGATCGACGTTCCGCTCGAGGAGAAGATCGAGCTCCTCCTGCGGGCGGATGCCTCCCTCCGGCATGCCGACGTGACGATCACGCAGGCTGCTGCGCGCGCGAGCCGCGAGCAGCGCGCGTTCCGATCGTCGGAGGGCGCCGACGTCTTCCAAGAGTTCGTGGAGTGCGGCGCCGGAGTCGAGGCGCTTGCGACCACGGACGGAGCTGTTCAGATCCGGAGCTATCCGAGCGCGCACGGCGGTTCGAGCGCCCAGGCCGGCTGGGAATACGTCGAAGGCCTGGCGCTGGACGAGCACGGTCCACGAATCGCCGAGGAGGCCGCCGCGCTCCTCCAGGCTGACCCGTGCCCCCAGAAGGTCACGACCGTTGTGATCGACTCCGAGCAGATGCAGCTCCAGGTGCACGAGTCCGTCGGCCACCCGACCGAGCTCGACCGGATCTACGGAACCGAGGCGGCCTACGCCGGCACGAGCTTCTTGAAGCCGGACGACCTCGGGTCCCTTCGCTACGGCTCCGAGCTCATGAACATCACGGCTGACTCCACGACGCCGCTCGGCCTCGGCACGTTCGGCTACGACGACGAAGGCGTCCCCGCGCGGCGGGAACCGGTCGTGAGCGCAGGCATCCTCGAAGGCTTCCTGGACTCCCGCGAGACCGCGTCGCTCCTCGGACAGGGTGGCGGCGGGTCGATGCGGGCCGACGGGTGGAGCCGGATGCCGCTGGTTCGGATGACGAACCTCCACCTGGAGCCCGGCGAGGGAACACTCGACGACCTCCTCGCAGACATCGACGATGGGATCCTCCTCGGCACCAACAAGAGCTGGTCGATCGACGACAAGCGCCTGAACTTCCAGTTCGGGACACAGGTTGCGTGGGAGATCAAGAAGGGCAAGCGCGGCCGGCTCCTCCGCGATGCGACGTACATGGGCGTCACGCCCGAGTTCTGGGGCTCGCTGGACGGTCTCGCGGGCAAGGAGGAGTGGACGATGGGGGGTCTTACAAACTGCGGGAAAGGGCAGCCGGGGCAGAGCGCGCACGTCTCGCACGGTGCCCCACCCGCGCGGTTTCGCCAGGTCAGGGTCGGCATCCGGTCGTGAGCGACTCGTCGAGGGTGCTCGATCTCGCCGAGCGCGCATGCCGCGGAGCCGAGGGGGACGAGGCCGATGCCCTGGTCCAGTCACAACGGTCCGGCTTCGCGCGCTTCGCCGACTCGGTCGTCCACCAGCCGACTTTGATCGTCGACGAGTCGGTGACCGTCCGCATCGCGCGCGAGGGACGGGTGGGATGCGCCACGACGAACCGCACGGACGACGCAGGCCTCGCGGAGGCAGCTCGGCGTGCCGCGGAGATCGCCGACCGGGCGCCGCGCGACCCCGGCTTCCCGGGGCTCCAGCCACCGGTCGAGGCGCCGGCCGTAGAAGGGTTCGACGAGGCGACGGGCACAGAGGGGCCTGCCGACCAGGCGGAACGGGCCTGGTCGGCGATCGAGGCGGCCGGTGATTTCGGCCTCTACGGGTACTACACGAGCGGAGTCACCGAGCTCGGCGTGGTCTCGACCACGGGGCTCTCGGTCTGGCAGGCGATGACGGACGCGACAGTCCTGGCCCTCGCAGCTTCCGAGAGCTGCTCCGGCTATGCCGAGGCCACGTCCTGGAAGGCCGGCGAGATCGATCCCGCCGCGGTCGCGCACGAGGCTACGGAGAAGGCCACCCGGACCGCGGGTGCCCACGACCTCGAGCCGGGGACGTACCGAGCCGTGCTCGAGCCCTACGCCTTTGCAGAGCTTCTCTGGTATTTCGCATACAGCTCGCTGGGCGCCCTCGCGCTCCTGGAAGGCAGGAGCTTTCTCTCCGGTCGCATCGGCGAGACGCTCTTCCACCCCACTTTCTCGCTCTACGACGACGGCGGCGACCCCCGTGGCCTCCCGAAGGCCTTCGACTTCGAAGGGGTGCCGAAGCAGCGTGTGCCAATCGTCGAAAGCGGCGTCGCGAAGGACGTCGTCTGGGACCGGCGCACGGCGGCACAGGCCGGTCGCGAGTCGACCGGCCACGCTCTGGCTGCCCCGGCCCAGTCCTTCGGTCCCTTGCCCTTCAACCTGTCTGTGCCCGGCGGCGAGGCGGACATCGAGACGCTCGCCGAGCTGGTCGGTGACGGCATCTACGTGACGCGGCTCCACTACGTGAACCTCGTCGACCCCCGCGAGGGTTTGATCACCGGCATGACGCGAGACGGGACGTTCCGGATCGAAGGGGGCCGCGTGACGGAGCCACTCGCCAACCTGCGCTTCACGACGTCGTTCCCTGGGCTCGCCGCCTCCGTGCTCGGGCTCGGGCAGGACGTGACGCTCGTGAACGGAAGCGACTTCTACGGAGAGCGGTATCCGTTTGGATCCCTGGTACCGGCGGTCGCGACGGAGACCTTCACGGTGGTCGGCACCGGCTCCGGGCCGGGCCTCTAAACCTGTTTCTACAGCATGTAAAACAATGCGATCGTCGTGATCGTGAAGACCACCCCGACCACGACCGTCAGGCGCGTCAGGTTGCGCTCGACGATGTGCTGACCGCCCTGCGAGGCCGGTGTATAGCCAAGGCCGCCGAAGCCGGCGTCTCGCCCCGAGTGCATGAGGACGAGCACGACCATGAAGATCGAGACGAGAACGTGAAAGGCTGCAACGACTCCGAGCACGGGCTCAGGATAGCGAGAACCCTCTAGCTGTCCGCCCCGGCAGCTCCACGGATCGCTTCCACGAGCTCGGCCGCAATTTTGTCCTTGCTGATGTAACCACTGGCCCCCGCCTCGCGCGCGCGTTCGAGGTCTTCCTCCGCGTTCGAGCCTGTGACGACGAGGACGCGCGTGCCCGGAGCACGCTCCCGTATTGCGCGCGTTGCCTCAAACCCGTCGAGCACCGGCATGCTGACGTCCATCAAGACCACCTCGGGCTCTAGCTCGACAGCGCGTTCAACCGCCTCGAGGCCGTTGGGCGCAGTCGCGACGACGTCGATCCCGTGCTCCGTCTCGAGCAGCGCCCGTAGCGCGTCGACGAAAAGCTCGTGATCGTCAGCGATCAGAACCCGAAGCGGTGCGGCGGCCATCCATGTTGACATTAGCTCAGAAAGAGGTGGATTTCGATAGGTTCAGCCAGAGTTGCCCCGGCGCGTGATCTCGAGGCCGCTCTGCACACCGACGTGCTCCACCTGAAGCGTGGTGTGGTCGAGCCCGAAGCGCTGGCGGAGAAGGGTCTCGAGCTCGAGCCGGATCCGGTGGCAATCTCCTCCCGGCTCCACCAAAACGTGGGCGGAAAGGGCCGGAAAGCCGCTGGTGACCGTCCAGACGTGCAAGTCATGTGTCTCCACCACGCCGGGGTGCTCCGCGATCGCCCGACCCACGTCGTCGGGTGGGGCAGACTCGGGCGCCGCCTCGAGGAAGATGCGGCCCGACTCCTTCAGCAGCGTGTAGCTGGCCAGGAACATGAGACAGGCCACGAGCAGCGAGGCAACGGGGTCGAACCGATCCCAGCCGGTGAGGAGGATGAGCCCGCCGGCGAGGGCCGTCCCGGCGAACGCGGCCAGGTCCGTGGCGATGTGGAGGTAGGCGCCCCGGACGTTCAGGCTGTCCCTGCGGGCTCGTGAGAGGAGCGCGAGCACCGCGAGGTTGATCGCGATGCCAACCAGGGCGACGATCGAGACGATCCCGCCACGCACCTCCGGAGGGTCGATCAGGCGGCGTGTCCCCTCGAAGAGAATCCAGACTCCGATCAGTGCGAGCGTGATCCCGTTCGTCTGCGCCGCGAGGATCTCGGCCCGGCCGAAGCCGAACGTCCAGCGGCCGCGCGCCGGCAGCTTCGCCGCCCAGGCCGCGAGAAGCGCGAGCCCCAACGCGGCCGCGTCGGTCAGCATGTGGCCGGCGTCGGCCAGCAGGGCAAGGGAGTTCGCGGCGAGCGCGAAGACGACCTCCACCACCATGAAGGCCAGGATCAGCGCCAGCGAGACAGCGAGCAGGCGACGGTCGCCGTCGGCTCCGTGCCTGTGATCGTGGCTATGCATTGGAGCTATTTTGCCGCCGCCCGCTCCAGCACCGCCTCGACCCGCTCGGCCTGGAGCCGGACGTCGTGCGTGGAAGCGGCCGTGCGCGCGGCCCGGTTCGGCCGTGGAAGCTCCGCCGCCCGGCGAAGCCCGTCGGCGATCGCGGCGACGCTCAGCGGGTCGACCAGGACACCTGCCTCGGCGCTCACGAACTCCGGTGGCCCTCCGATCTCGGTCGCGACGACGGAGCGCTCGCTCGCCATCGCCTCGAGCAATGCCTGCCCGAACGGCTCGACCAGGCTCGGCTGGCAGAGGACGTCGCAGGCGGAGATCCAGGTGGCGACCTCATCATGCGGGACGCGCCCGACGAGCCGTACTCCCGGCCGGCCCTCGAGGGCCGCCCGCAAGGGACCGTCGCCCACGAAGGCAAGGCTGCCCCGACCCAGCCGCTCGAAGGCCTCGGCCAGGCGAAGGACGTTCTTTCGCTCGTCGAGCCGTCCAACGAAGAGGCAGTACGGCTCCTCTCCTTCCCACCCGAGCTGTTCGCGGGCTTCCGCGGCGTCACGGCCGCGGAAGCGATCCAGGTCGACACCGCTGTCGATGACCTCGATCCGATCTTCGAGGCCGGGAAGCTTCCGGAGCAGCTCGCGACGCAGGTAGTCGGAGACGGCGACAACCGTGTGCGCACGGCGTGTGGCGAGCGCGGTCAGCCGTCGCACACCCCGGATCGCATCCACGTTTCTGACGTCGCGGCCGTGGGCGGTCACCACCAGGCCGGTACCGGCAAGTCGCGCTGCGGCTGCGGCGGCAACTCCCGCCGGAACGAGGAAGTGCGCGTAGACGACGTCCGGGCGAAAGCCGCACGCCTCGCGCAAGGCACTACCCGCGAGTCGCGCGTGCTTTCCGAGCGCTCCCGATCTACGGTCCGAAACGGCGTAAGAGATCTCGTGCCCGCGGGCCTCGAGCGCGTCTGCGATTTGCTTCACAAAGACGCCGTAGTCCGGATCTTCACGCCCGGGAAACATCGATGAAACAAGAAGAATGCGCATCGTTTTGACTCTTGTCAGGGATAGCCCGAACGGGGGTCGCCGCACTTCACCAGTCGCGCTACACCTAATCCATGAGCGCAACTCTTTCAGGAAGCATCGACGTCGCCGCTGTCGAGGCACACCTGGGGCGCTACGTGGTCTCCTGTCCACTCTGTCGAGCCGTCGACCGCATGAGCGTTGCCAAGCACCTCTGCGGACTCGAGGCATGCGACGGATCTGAAGACGAGGTGCCCGTGGTACTCGTGGTTTGCCGACGCTGTGGCTACCTGATGCCGCTGGCCGCCGACCGCATCGACGCGCCGATCCGCTCGCCGCCTAGCGGCGCTCGATCGGCAACCGCCGATTCAATCGGTCCTACGAGGTCGCCGTCGCGGTGAACGACGGGCGACTCGACGCCGCCGGCGCAGAGCTCGCCGGGCGCCGTCACGCCGATGCGGCACCGTTGCGCTAGGCAGCGCGGATGTAGCGCCGCTCGGACTCACGGTCGAGCCGGTCTTCTGCCCGAGCGCGGGCGATGATCTCGTCGGCAGGGCCGAAACGTGCGTGAACCTGGGCACGTCGCAGCTCGGTCCAGAGCTCCTCGATCAGCTCGGAGAGCTCGGCCGCCTGTGCCGACTTGACAGCGTCGTGCTGTTCGGACAGGTCTTCCCAGATCTCGGCCCGGCGCTCTGTGGCCTGGTCGAGATCGTTACGGATGTCAGTTGGCGTTCTCATTACTCTTGAGAACGAATCGGGCACCCCGGACATTCCCGTCAGCGGCCCGTCGCGGAGAAGTGCTGGTAGTCCTTCAGAGAGGTCCAATACCCGCCCCAGCGCCACCCGATCGCGGCAAAGGCGCGGACGACCGCATCACCCGCGTGAATCATTCCCTTGGCCCGTTTCGAGCGATCGACATAGGCCGCTCCGCTCGGCGGCGAGACGTGCCCGCTCGAAGACACGTATGGGTTCTGGACGGGGTTGATATCGATTGCCCGGCCGTACGCGTGCTCCGACCACCGGGTCGTGCCCGCCACGAAACGGCAGTTGAAAGCGGAGGTGTTGTTGGCGGCAAGAGAACGGTCGTCGCTCGATCCGTAGGCGTCGATCAGCCACATGCGCCGGAACGGATACTTCACCTCATACAGACGCCGCATGACCCGGACGACCGGCCACGCCTGCCACCGGTTGACGATCAGACGACCGCGGTGCACCTCCCCGTCGTAGCCCCAGTGACTCACGCGGAGCAGGCGGAGATTCCGGACGTGAACCGGGCACCCCGGCCGCCATGAGCTCATCCGACTTTTGAGCTCCGGCGAGATGCGCTGCACGGTTCCGCTGAACTCGGGCGCCGCCGAGCCGGCCGGAACGAACACGGCGAAAGCCACTAGGACGAGAGCCAATCGTTTCACAGAGCCGGAGGCGGGATTCGAACCCGCGACATCGCGCTTACAAGGCGCGCGCTCTGGCCAGCTGAGCTACTCCGGCGGTACGGAAAGCGTATCGAGGAAAGCGGGCAGCCCTACGAGAGGACTTGGCGGCTCTGCTGGTGCGTGAGCACCTTCCGCTTCACGCGCTGGAGAGCGTTGTCGATCGTCTTCGTGTCACAGCCGAGCTCGACTGCCATCTCCTCGTACGAGAGCCCCTCCATGTAGCAGCGAAGCGCATCGCTCTCGAGCGAGGACAGACCGGTACCGAGGCAGAAGACGAGGCTCTGGAGCTCCTCGGTGGAGATGACGCAGATGGCGGGATCCTCGACGCCCGGCCCCGGCAGCGCGTCGCCGAGTGTGCAATCCGAGTCGTCCTGGCCCGCGGGTGTCTGGCTGAACGACACGTATTGGTTTAGCGGCACGTGCTTGAAGCGCGTCGCGGCCTTGATGGCCGTGATGATCTGGCGCGTGATGCAGAGCTCCGCAAAGCTGCGGAACGACGTGTCCTTGTCGGAACGGAAGTCGCGAACGGCCTTGTAGAGACCGATCAGACCTTCCTGGATCAGGTCATCGGACTCACCCCCGGCGATGAAATAGGAGCTCGCCTTGAGCCGAACGAAGCCCGTGTACCGGCGGATGAGGGAGTCGAGGGCGACATCGTCCCCGTTGCGCGCGCGGATGACGAGTCGAACGTCATCTTGTTCGCGCTGAAGCCGTTCTGGCGACCGAGCGGTGGCAAACTGGGGACGCGGCATTTCTCCTCCTGGGGCAGCGTGGAGGGAAGAGCGGCTTCACCTTCGCAACTCTAACCCTCAGGTTGAGGTTGCTTGAGGCTAGCAGCCGGTTGTGGATAATTCAAGTACGGCGGCGTCGCCACTCTTCGAGACGACGCCTGGTCTCTCCTCCCACCGAGTCCCCCAGCTTCGAGCCCAGGGACGGCACCTGTCCGGACGCCTCGCCCCCGAGGCCGCTCATGAAGTCCGCCGATGCGACCTTCCTGACGTCCTGCCCTGCGGTCTCCCTGATTGCCCGATCACTTGAGACGAGGAGCACACGCTCGGTCCCACGGTGCTCCGCAGCCAGGCGCTCCAGCAGCTGGTCCGCCGGCTGCGCGAACCGCACAGCCAGGCTTCCGTAGGCATGGTCCTCGCCCACACCGTCGAAGACGACGACGCCACGCGCACCCCGCAGGGCAACGAAAGAGGCAAGGCGGTCGACGAGCTCCTGCCGCTCCGAGTACTCCCCGGCGTGCAGCAGGTTGTAGCCGTCGAAGAGGTAGAGCGTCGGTTCAGGCACGGCGCTGACGGGTGGCCTCGAACAGAGCGATGCCCGCCGCGACGCTCACGTTCAGCGACTCGACACGGCCCGCCAGGGGAATCGCGAATGCGTCGTCGCAGGCCCGGCGGACACCAGGCCGGACGCCCTTGCCCTCGGAGCCGAAGACCAGAACCGAGCCGGCCGCGAGATCGGCCGACCAGACGGGCGTCTCGGCATCCCCGGCGGCCGCCCAGGCCCAGACATCGTTCCGCTTCACCTCGTCGATGTAGCGCGAGAGGTTGACCACGACCCCTACCGGCATGTGCTCGACCGCGCCTGCTGAAGCGTGGCAGACGGCCGCCGTGACACGGGCCGAGCTGCGCTCCGGGACGACGACGCCGTTGGCTCCCGCACCTTCGGCGCTCCTGCAGACCGCACCGAGGTTATGGGGATCTGTGACCTGGTCGAGGCAGACGACGAGCGGGCGCTCGCCGGCTGCGAGCTCATAGGCATCCGCATAGCGATAGGGCTCCACCCACGCCACGACACCCTGATGGTCGCGCGTGCCCGCCGCGGCCGTGAGCGCCGATTCGGGCCGGACCCCCACGCGGAGGCCAGACTCGTCGCGGAGCCACGGCTCCGCTTTGAGTGCCCGCTCGGTCGCCAGGATCTCGAGCACTTGCCGCTTCCCGGCGCGCAGGACCTCCCGAACCGGGCGGCGCCCGTAGACGAGCTCACGGGTGCTCATCGTTCGACCAGGACAAAGCCTTCGGCCGAGTCGCGGACTTCCCAGCCTCGAGCCTCGATCTCTGCTCGCAGGCGGTCGGCTTCGTCGAAGTCCCCGCGAACACGTGCTTCCTGGCGGAGCTCGGCCAGCGTCCGAAGCTCCGCGGGAGCCTCGCTAGCAGCGGTCAGGGACTCCAGCCCGAACAGCTCGAGCCCGCGCCGTAGGAGCTCCGACTCCCCCCGCGCCCGCCAGTCATGCAGGAGCGCGAGGGCATCGGGCGTGTTGAAGTCGTCGTCGAGGATCTCCGCCAGCCGGGACCACTCGTGATTCGGCCCGCCTCCCTCGACGAGCCCGACGAAGTAGTTCTTGAACGTCTCCGCCTGCGCTTGCGCGGCTGCCATCGCCTCGTCGGAGAAGTCGAGAGGGCTCCGGTAGTGCGCGCCGAGAAAGAGAAGCAGAACGGCCTCGCGGCCCCAGCGGTCGAGGACGTCCTTGAGCGACACGATGTTCCCGACGGACTTCGACATCTTCTCTGCATCCAGCTGGAGCATCCCGTTGTGCGCCCAGATGCGGGCGAACTCGCGGCCCGCTCCACGCGACTGCGCGAGCTCGTTCTCGTGGTGAGGAAAGCGCAGGTCGAGACCACCGCCGTGAATGTCGAAGGCGACGCCGAGATGCTTTTCCGCCATGGCCGAGCACTCGATGTGCCAACCCGGTCGCCCCCGGCCCCACGGCGAGTCCCAGGAGGTGTCCTCGTTCGGCTTCGTCGCCTTCCAGAGGGCGAAGTCGCGCTGGTCCTCCTTCAGGTCGCTGGGCTCCTGGGCGACCATGTCGTCGAGCTTCGCGCCCGAGAGCTCGCCGTAGCTCGGCCACTTCGCCACGCGGAAGTACACGTCGCCGCCCGCCTCATATGCGAGCTCGCGCTCGACGAGCTCGGCGATCAGGGCGACGATCTCAGGGATGGTCTCGGTGGCGAGCGGCTCGACGTCAGGGCGGCCCAGGCCGAGTCGGTCCGTGTCCTCGATGTACCACCGAGCAGCCTCCGCCGCGAGCTCGGCGCTCGGCCGACCGTCCTTCGCCGCCGCCTCGTAGATCTTGTCGTTCACGTCCGTGATGTTCTCTACGAGGTTCACCTGATAGCCCGACGCCTCGAGCCAACGCTTGAGCCAGAGCGAGACGACGTAGGGCCTCGCGTTGCCGATGTGAATCCGCTGGTAGACAGTCGGCCCGCAGACGTACATCCCGACGGGGCCGGGCGGCGCCGGCAGCTCTTCGAGCGTTCGCGAAAGAGTGTTTTGCAGTCTCATCGTCATGTCTCGGCGGGCAGGCGCCACGGTCGCGCCGTTCGCCTAACCCGGTGTCATGATGAACGAGCTTATGGCAGAGGTCGCCGCACAGACGCGCACCCACGCACGGCGCGAGCGTTTCAGCTTCCCGAGCCTGCTCCTGGGAGGGGCCCACCTGGCCGTGCTGTCCGCGTTCGCCTTGGCGCAGCCGCTCTTCGACCTCTTCTCGAAGAACGCTGAGTTCTTCGCGGTTCGGCGCTCTTCGCCGCTCGAGATCGTCAGCTTCGGGCTGGCAGTCACATTTCTGCCACCACTCGCAATGCTCGCCGTCGAGGCAGTGGCAGGGCTCGCCTCCCCCATCCTTCGACGCGCTCTCCACCTCGTCTTCGTAGCCGGCCTCACGGGCCTGATTGCGATTCAGCTCGTCAAGCGGGCCGGAGACCATTCGAGCGCAGTCGTAATCGGGCTCGCCGCCGCCGTAGGCATCGCGGTCGCGCTGCTCTACCTCCGCGTACCGCCGGCCAGAAGCTTCCTGACCATTCTGACGCCGTCGCCGATCGTCTTCCTCGCACTCTTCCTGCTGACGTCACCGATCGAGAAGCTCGTCATGCCGGAGGACGTGAGCGCGGCCGTCACGGATGTCTCCGCGCGAACTCCGGTCGTCATGATCGTCTTCGACGAGTTCCCCGAGTTTTCACTCATGAACCGCGCCAAGAAGATCGACCCGGACCGGTTCCCCAACTTTGCGCGGCTCGCCGGTACCGCCACCTGGTTCCGGAACGCAACGACTGTCAGCCACACCACGACGAAAGCCGTGCCCGCGATCATGACGGGGATCCGGCCGCGGCCGAACAAGCTGCCGATCTTAGCCGACCACCCCGACAACATCTTCACGCTCCTCGGCGGCAGCTATCGCATGAACGTCGTCGAGTCGCAGACCTCCCTCTGCCCGCGGCAGCTCTGCGGGGACGACCGCCCGCGGCTGACGAGTACCGGAATCAAGCCAAAAGAGGCCTCGCTCTACTCGGACGCGTCGTACGTCTACCTGCACCTGATCGCGCCGCCCCGCCTCGAGGAGAGGCTTCCGTCGGTCTCGACGGCGTGGGAGAACTTCGGCAACGAAGGCGGCACCCAAACGAGTATCAGCCTCAGCGGCGACAGCCGGACACCGACAGGGCATCCCGAGGTATGGGACGACCGTGGCGGCGCGGCGCGAGCGTTCTTCACGTCCATCCGGGTCACGTCGGAGCCGACGCTCAACTTCGCTCACATCCTGCTCCCGCACGGCCCCTACCAGTACCTCCCGTCCGGACGGCAGTACGTGCTCGGCAGCCTGGTTGCTCTCGGCCGCGACGGCGACAGCTGGGGACCCCAGACCCACCTGGTCATCCAGGCCTACGAGCGCTACCTCTACCAGCTCCAATACACGGACCGGCTGCTCGGCCGGCTTCTGTCCCGGCTGAAGGGGATCGGTCTCTACAACAAGGCGCTGATCGTCGTGACAGCCGACCACGGGGTGAGCTTCCGGCCCGGAGATCGCCGCCGGGGCCCGACCAGGACGAACATCCAGGACGTCGCGTACGTCCCCCTGTTCCTGAAGCGGCCGGACCAGCGCGAGCCGGTGATCGTCGACGACCACGTCGAGACCATCGACATCCTCCCGACGATCGCGGACGCGCTCGGGATCTCCATCCCCTGGGAGACGGACGGGCGTTCGGGCTTCGGGGACGAGCACACCTCCCAGGTCAACGTCTCAGGGTTCGTGAGACCGGTCGCGTCCGTTCTCGATGCCCGGGACAAGGCGCTCTTGCGCCAGATCAGGCTCTTCGGAACCGGTGCGACGACACCGGTGCTCTTCGGGGTCGGGCCGGCGCCGAGCATCCTCGGCCGTTCCGTGTCCCGCCTCCGGGTGGTCAGCGCCGGATCGGCGAGCGCCCAGATCGACGCGAAGCCGCTTGCCTTGCTCCGCTCGCTTCCGAGGGGATCCCGGTTCTATCCCTCCCAGGTGACGGGCAGCGTCAGCGGTCTGGGCGCGGGGCGGCCGGTGGCGATCGCCGTGAACGGACGCATTGCAGGCACCTCGACGACGATCGACTCGGCCGGCGCGATCCGGTTCTCGATCCTCGTGCCGGAAGAGCTACTGCACGTAGGCCGGAACCCCGTGCGCGTCTTTGCCGTGAGCAGGACCGGGACCGGCATCACACTCACACCACTCTTTGCCGGCTAGCTAGAGGGCAGCCGAAACGCGGCGTAAAGCCTCGTCGCGGGAGAGCGCGGCGAGCACGGCCCAGAGCTCGGGCCCGCGCTCGGCGCCGGTCAGGACGCGGCGGAGCGTCCGCAGGTCGCCGCCCACGGCCTTCAATTCCCGGAGGATCGTCTTCGCCTGGGCCGGATCGAGCTCCTCCGGCGCGCCGCTGCGGAGCTCCACGAAGCGCTCGAGCGTCGGGCGCTCGTCCTCGGTCGCCACCGACGGCTCAGGAGCCTGCTCCAGGGACCTTGCGGTCAGGCGGGCCTCGGCCAACGTCCGCGACCCGCGGAGCGCGGGCACGAGGGCCAACGGCGCTTCGGCCTCCGCCGCAAGCTCCTCATCTGACATCGCCGCGATCGCCTCGACCGCAAGCCGGCGCAGCCGCCCGAGGTCAAAGCGAACATCCGATCGCGGCAGCGCGAGCTCCCCCAGGTAACCGCGAACGGCCGCCGCAGGGATGCCTTCGGCGCGGAGGTCGGCCAGCGTGGCCCCGTCCGAGCGCTTCGAAAGCTTGCCGCCGTCGGGGGAGAGGATGAGGCCGTGGTGGAGATACTCGGGAGGCTTGGCGCCGAGGGCTTCCGCGAGGCCGCGGTGGAGAGCCTCGTTCGGGAGGTGATCCTTCCCGCGGATGACGTGCGTGATCCCGAGGTCGATGTCGTCGACGACGGACGCCAGGTGGTAGGTGGCGCTGCCGTCCGCACGCAGGAGCGTCGGCTCGTGCTCGCCCCGGAAGTGGACCGCCCCCTCGTCGTCGTAAGCTGCCCCGCTCTCGACCAATCGGTCTGCGGCCGTGCGGTAGAGCTCGTTCCGCTCGCTCTGGCGAACTGGCCCCTCGTCAAAGGAGACGCCGAGCCAGTTCAGGTCGCGCAGGATCCCCGCCTCCGAGCCCTCCTCGGTCCGCGAGGCGTCCGTGTCGTCGATCCGAAGAACAAGGACGCCGTTCTGCTCGTCCGCGAGCGTCCGGTTCGCAACCGCTGTGAGCGCGCCCCCGAGGTGAAGAGAACCGGTCGGGCTCGGAGCGAAGCGAACCCTCACCATGAGCTCAATCTACTCACTAGAGTCGTCGTGTCGTGGAGACGGCTCTCTTGTCGTGGTTCGACGAGCACGGCCGCGACCTCCCGTGGCGGCGGACTCGCGACCCTTACGCCATCCTCGTCTCGGAGGTGATGCTCCAACAAACGCAGGTGGATCGGGTCGTCCCGCGGTACCGTGCCTGGCTCGCCCGCTGGCCGACCGCCCACGCGCTGGCGGCTGCCGGTCTCGCCGACGTCATCCAGGCCTGGCAAGGCCTCGGCTACAACCGGCGCGCGGTCAGCCTGCACCGCGCCGCCCGGCAGATCGCCGAGCGCGGCTGGCCGGACGACCTGACCGAGCTCCCCGGAGTCGGTCCTTACACGGCAGCCGCCGTCTCGAGCTTCGCGCTCGGCCGGCCGGTGCTGCCCGTGGACACCAACGTCGCCCGCGTGCAGGAGCGGACCGGTGAGACGTTCTCGCACCGCTCCGGCCAGGCGCTGATGGATCTCGGTGCCACGGTCTGCCTGGCCCGGATACCGCGCTGCGAGATCTGCCCACTCGCCTTCGGATGTCCCTCGCGCGGCCGCCGATACGAGCCGCGGCGTAGGCAGGGCCGGTTCGAGGGGTCGTTCCGCCAGCGTCGGGCGAACACTCTGCGGCATGTGGCGGAGCAGTCCCGCACCCTCTCCGAGCTGGACGAAGAGGCTGTGGAGGCTTTGGAGCGAGATGGTCTCGTGCACCGCAGCGGCGAGCTCGTCTCGCTTCCGGGGGGGTCAGAGATCGCGGAGCCAATCCGGCAGCCGGCTGTCTGAAACGCGGTAGCTCGCGGGCTGACTCAGCCAGAAGCCAAGTGCCGCCCCGCCTGCGAGGAGGAAGAGGATCGCAAGCCAGAAGCCGTAGCGGTGGTCGGGAAAGGGCGGATGGAAGGGCGTGCTCGTTCCCTGGAAGACGGCGAAGAGCGCCAAGATGCCGAGGACGCACATGCACACGGCCGCAACCCAGGCCGCCCGCGAAGGAAGCAGGGCGAGGGCGAGCGCGAGGAGCGCGAACGCGAAGGACGGAATCGCCCAGAAACGCCCGTTCCGGACCAGGGTCTCGACGTCGCCTTCATAGGAGCTGTGGAGATATGCCCCACGGTACGACGCGGAGTCGGTGACGAGCTGGATCCCGGTCGCGCGAGCGCGGCGCGGCTCGAAGTCGACCGCTAGGAACGGGAGGAAGAAGCAGCCCACCGCCCCCGCGAGGAGTGCGAGCGCCAGGAGCCGGGGCCAGCGTCGAGACAAGGTGCGCATCGCGATCCGAGGGCTACGCACGGCGAAGAAGCGCGACCGCGTGAGCTGCGAGGCCCTCGCCTCGTCCCGTGAAACCGAGCCCGTCGGTGGTCGTCGCGCGAACCGTGACCCGATCAGGCTCCGCACCCATGGCTCCGGCTAGCCGAGCGCGCATCTCAGCCCGAACGGTCGCGATCCTGGGCCGCTCCCCCACCAAAACACAGTCCGCATTCACAAGCTCGAAGCCTGCTTCGCGAACGACCTGGCACGTGTGCTGGAGGAGGCTGATCGAGGACGCGCCGTGCCAGGCAGGCGTTCCCGGAGGGAAGAGCTCGCCGATGTCGCCGAGCCCTGCTGCCCCCAGCAGCGCGTCGATCAACGCATGCGAAAGGACGTCCCCGTCCGAGTGCCCGACGAGTCCCCGCTCCCCCGGGAACTCCACCCCTGCGAGCACCAGCGGCACGCCTTCGCTCAGGGCGTGTGCGTCGACGCCGATCCCGACCCGCAGGTCGCTCATCCGAGCGGCTCCTGCCTGGCCTCGCGTCCGTCGAACACCGTGATCGTCTCGTACCCCGCTTGCCGCAGGTGCTCGACGGCGCGGTCGAGATCCCGCCCGACGTTCTGCGAGAGATGCGCGTCCGAGGCCGTGGTCGCGGCGACCCCGTGCTCCGCACAGAGAGCGAGGAACTCGGGCGCAGGATAGATCTCCCCAACCGGCCGGTGCAGCCCCGCGCTCGAGACCTCGACAGCGACCTCACACTCGTCAAGGACGCCCACGGTCTCCTCGTATTGCGCTCTCACCTGCTCCGGCGCCGGACGGCGTCCGAAGATCTTCACGAGGTCCGGGTGCGCCAGCACGTCGACGAGCCGGCTGCGCGCCAGAGCGCGCAACTGGTCGAAGTAGAGATGCCAGACGTCGCCGACCGACCGGTGCTCCCACGCGCCCGGCTCGAGGTCGATCGCCTCTCCGTCGACGATGTGCACGGACCCGACCAGGTAGTCCCATGGATAGGGCTCGAGTGCCTCGGCGAGCTCTTCCTCCCGCCCCTGGAACCAGTCGACCTCGAGCGCGAGCTTCACCGGGAGGCCGCGGCGCTTCGACTCGACGACGGCTTCCACATAGGTCTCGAGATCGTGACCCATGCGGTCTCGCTGGTATGGATGCGTGACGAGGCCTTCGAACTGGCGGAAGTAGTAGAGGTGCTCGGTGAAGCCGATCTCGTCGACACCATGGGCAGCGGCCGCGTCGACATAGGCCTCGACCGCCGCTCTTGTGTGCTCGACCGGGCCCTCTCCCGGTCCTGGACCTGGGCCGCGGAGGTGCATGTGGTAGTCGACGATCACCGGCTGAGCAGCGCCTCGACGAGCTCGAGGTCCTCCGCCGTCGTCACTTTGACCAGGCGCCTATCTCCCTCGATGATCCTGACGCGGCCGCCGCTCGCTTCGACGAATCCCGCGCAGTCGGTGGGCGATCCAGTCGAGCCGGCGAGTGCGCGCCTGAAGGTCTCGGCAACGAACGCCTGCGGCGTCTGGACTCCGTAGAGCCCCTCCCGCTCGACGGTCTCGACGACCGCGCCGTCGGCTCTGGCCCGTTTCAGCGTGTCGGCCACCGCGAGAGCCGGCACGACTCCATCCCAACCCTCCCCGAGTCCCTGGAGTACTCGGTCGATCACCTCGGGCGGCAGGAACGGTCTCGCGGCGTCGTGCACGAGTACAACTGCCGCCTCGTTCGGGACCTCGCCCATTCCGAGACGCACGGAGTCTGCCCTCGTCTCACCGCCCGGCACGCACGCGTTCACCTTGCCGGCGCCCAGTTCCTCGGCGAGGAGGATCGCGGGCTCGACCCAGTCCTCGTGCACGACGACGACGATCGCCTCGATCCACTCGGAGTCCTCGAGCCGCTCGAGGCTCTCGGCCAGCAGGGGGCGATCGCCCAGCTTCGCAAACGCCTTCGGGCGCTCACCGCCCAGGCGCTCACCGCGCCCAGCTGCAACAAGGATCGCCCAGACGCCGGTATCGGACACCGCTGTAGCATGCCGCGCGGCGCCGGTCCGAGGTCGAGCAGGCGGGCCTCCTGGGCCGCGCCCCTCGGCCTAGCAGGAGGGATCGGTGGAACGCCGCTCGTCGTCGGGGTCCGATGGTCGTTCCGAGGCAAGGACGCAGGGAGTGCCGATAGCAGCGCTATCGGTGCGACTGAGGACGCGGCCTCGGGGCGAGCAGCGCGGCCCGACGGCACTGCTGCGTTTCGGCGAGCCCTCCTGCTAGGTAGTGGCTAGGGCAGACTTGCCGACTGCACTGAGCTCCTCGTCGAGCCAGGCGGTTGCGCCGTCCTCGTCGAAGCCCTTCGCGTACATGAGCTCGCTGGCAAGGATCTTCTTCGCCTTCACGAACATCTGCTTCTCGCCGGTTGAGAGCCCCTTCTCGCTGTCTCGCAGGGAGAGGTTTCGAACGACCTCGGCCAGCTCGAAGATGTCGCCGGTCTTCATCTTGTCCCGGTTGTACTTGAAGCGGCGATTCCAGTTCTTCGGCATCTTCGTGCCGTCGCCGTGCAGCACGTCGAGCACCCGTTCGATGTGCTCCTCGTCGATCACGCTTCGAAGTCCGACCCGCTCCGCATTCTCTGCAGGCACGTTCACGGTCATGTCGTTGTGCTCGATCTTGATGGTCAGGTACACCCGTTCTTCACCCAGGACTGTGCGGGTTTCCTTCTTTACGACCGTGCCCGCGCCGTGGTGGGGGTAGACGACCTTGTCGCCGACTTTGTACAAGCCCTCTCCTCCTCTACCTGAAATGAAGTAGTCCGGGACGCCTTGGGAACGAGACCATTCTAGCAGAAGAATTGCGAAAACCGCGACGTTTCCAGGGATTTTGCGGCCGGGGCTCGTGGCCGCGGGCGCCATGTCCGCAACGTGCAGGGGTTTTACATCTGCAGGTAGCGGTCCACGAGGTTGTGCTCCTGCAGGCGCCGAAGCCCTTCGCGGATCTCGCGCGCCCGGACCGAGCCGACTCCGTCGACGGCCTCGAGATCGCGATGGCTCGCCCGGATGACGGCGTCCAGCGACTCGAAGTCGTTGACCACATGGCGGATGACGGAGTCCGGAAGCCGAGGGATGTGCGATAGCACCCTGTAGCCACGGGGCGCCACCGTCTGGTCGAGCGGGTTCGCGTTGCGCGGATAGCCGAGCAGCTCGGTCAGCTCCTCGACCTCGAGGAGCTTCTGGTACGAAATCTCCGCGAGCGCCTCGAGGACGGCTGCAGCCCGGGCCGGATCGCCGCTCGCCTCGTAGTCGAACACCACGGCCGCCTTCTCGTTCGGGACGGCCTCCATGAGCTCGTCGAGATGCATGCGAATCAGACGGCCTTCCTCGCCGAGCTCGATGCAGTTGCGCTCGACCTCCTCCGCCATCCGCGTCGTCATCTCGGCACGCTGAGCGACGACGAGAACGTCGTCGAGGGTGACGGCGCTCTGGAACTCGAGCGCCGTGAGGCGAGTGAGACCCTGGTCGAGCCGCTGCCGGTAGGTCTCGAGTGTCGCGAGCACCTGGTTGGTTCTCGCGAGCACGTCAGAGATCTCCCCCAGCTGATAGCGAAGGTCGCCCAGGAACACGGTCACGGTTTCCCGCTGCTGCGAGATCGAGATCACGAGCGCGTCGGTTTGCTTGGCCACACGCTCTGCCGTGCGGTGGCGCGTTCCCGTCTCCGAGGAGGCGATCGCGGGGTCGGGCATGAGCTGGACGTTCGCGTAGACGAGCTTCGAGATGTCGGAGTTGACGATGATGGCCCCGTCCATCTTGGCCAGCTCGTAGAGGAGCTGGGCCGTGAAGGGAAGGTCAAGGCGCATCCCTCCGGAGAAGAGGAAGGCGATGTCGTTGGGCTCGTCGATGACGATGAGCGCGCCGTGTTGCGACCTGATGATGTCGTCGATGCCCGCGCGGAAGGCAGTTCCCGGAGCCACTAGGCCGAGAGCCGAAATGAGCTTCTTATCCTTCCTCGGGTCTGCCCTCATCCAGTGCCACTCCGATCGCCTGCCGGATCGTCGCCGCCGACTTCAGGGTGATTCTGCCATGCGGCTTCGTCCCTTCCGAAACGACGGCCTCGGAAAGGCCGAGCTTGGCGGTCTCGGCGAGCCGTCGCTCGGCCTGGGCGACGGGGCGCAGGCGGCCCGTGAGGCCGACCTCTGCAAAGCAGGCAACCCCAGGGCGGACGGGCTTCCCACGGGCAGCCGACGCAATCGCGACCGCGACCGCCAGATCTGCCCCAGGTTCGTCGATTCGAACACCGCCGGCGACGTTCACGAAGACGTCCGCCTGACCGAGCGCTACACCCGCATGGCGGCCGAGGACGGCGACGATCATGGACAGGCGTTTCGGGTCGACGCCGGTTCCGACTCTCCTTGGCATGGCCAGATCGGTCGGCGAGACGAGCGCCTGGATCTCGAGCAGGATCGGTCGCGTTCCTTCCAGGGCGCACGCCACGGCGGAGCCGACCTCGCCCTCTGACCGTCCGAAAAGCTCGGAGGGGTCGGCGACACCGGCGAGGCCGGCGGACGTCATCTCGAAGACTCCGAGCTCGTTCGTGGAGCCGAAGCGGTTCTTAACCGCCCGAAGCACGCGGTGAGAGCGGTAGCGGTCGCCTTCGAACTGGAGCACGCAGTCGACGAGGTGCTCGAGGACGCGAGGACCGGCGACCGCACCCTCCTTGGTCACGTGCCCGACCAGGAAGGTGGCAATGCCATGCTCCTTGGCCAGCCGGAGCAGGCGACCTGCGGCTTCCCGGACTTGTGCCACCGATCCTGGCGCCGACCCGAGCTCGGGGTCGTAGAGCGTCTGCACCGAGTCGATGACGCACACTTCCGGCCGCTCGCGCTCGAGCGTCGCGCAGATCTCGGGCAGGCTTGTCTCGGCAAGGATCTGGACTCCGGCGCCGCCCCCGAGTCGGTCGGCGCGAAGCCGGACCTGGGCCGAAGACTCCTCTCCGGTGACCAGGACGACCTCATGCCGCTCCGACATGTCCCGCAGCGCCATCAGGAGAAGCGTCGACTTGCCAATCCCCGGGTCGCCGCTGACGAGTACGAGCGAGGCGGGAACGAGGCCCCCACCGAGAACGCGGTCGAGTTCGGGAACACCGGTCGGGAGGCGCTCGGCGTCCGAGGCCTCGACGTCGACGAGCCGAAGCAGAGGGCGTGCCGGCGCCGCAAGCTTGCCCGTCGCCGTCGCAACGCGCTCCTCGACGAGGGTGCCCCAGCTCTCACACTCCGGACAGCGGCCGAGCCACCGTCCGGTCGTGTAACCGCACTCGGAGCATGCGTGCTGGAGAGCTGCCTTCGCCACCCGTCCAGTCTAGGAGCCGCTCCCGACGCCGCCTGCTTGCGTCCGAGACGGATGTGCGCCGACTTCGACACGAATCGCGGGCCCACGCGGCGGACGGCGAGCAACGGCAATCGAAGCTAACCTGTCCCCGTGCTCGAAGGCCCGGCCGGGCCGTCGGCAGAGGACTTGAAGCCCCTACTGCGCGGCGTCCTCCATCAATGTGCGTTCTTCCTCTCGCTCGTCGTCGGCGCCGTCCTCGTCGTAACCGCGTCGTCGGATCTCGCCCGCTGGTCCGGGCTCGTCTTCGCCGCCTCGGTGACCGCGATGTTCGGAGCGAGCGCCCTCTACCACCGTGGCTCCTGGGCGCCCCGCAAGCGCCAGTGGCTGCGCCGCCTCGACCACGCAATGATCTTCCTCCTGATTGCGGGGACATACACGCCGGTCGGCCTCCACATCCTCTCCGGTCCCTGGCAGGTAATCGTCCTCACGGTCGTCTGGATCGGGGCCGCCTTGGCGATCGGAATCAGGCTCCTCTGGACGGACGGGCCGCGCTGGATCGCGGTAGCCATCGCCGTGGCGCTCGGGTGGGTCGCGGTGCTCGTCCTGCCACAGCTCATGCGCGGGATCGCCCCTGCAGGAGTCGTCCTGCTCCTCACAGGCGGCCTGCTTTACACGCTCGGGTCGCTGGTCTATGCCCGCAAGTGGCCGAATCCGCATCCCACGGTCTACGGGTTCCATGAGGTCTTCCACACGCTCGTGATCGCCGCTGCCGCGTGCCAGTACGTCGCGATCGCGTTCTTCGTCCTGACAGAGTAGAGCCGGGCGACCTCTCGCGCCCTGCTCAGAGAAGCAGAGAGGCGGCTTTCGCCGCCTCTCGATCAGACTTCGTCTACCTCGACGTCCGCGGTCTCGTCGGCCGGCGGCTCGGGCGGCACGGTCACCTTCTCGCGCTCCTTCTCCGGCGGCGGGCCTTCGACGACGTGGATGTCGACCTCTTCCTCTGCGCCTTCCTTGCGATCGACGACGATCGTCGAGCCGGGCTTGAGCGAGCGGCCGAGGACATAGTCGGCCAGCGGGTCCTCGATGAAGCGCTGGATCGCGCGGCGCAGAGGGCGAGCGCCCATGGCCGGGTCGTAACCCTTGTCGACTAGGAGCTCCTTCGCGCCCTCCGTCAGCTCGATCGCGGCCTCATGCTCGACCATCTGCTCCCTCAGCCGGTTCATCATCAGGTCGACGATCACCTTGATCTCGTCCTTCGACAGCTTGTGGAAGACGATGACCTCGTCGATCCGGTTCAGGAGCTCGGGCCGGAAGACCTTCTTCAGCTCTCCCATGATGCGGCCCTTCATCTCGTCGTACGAGAGGCCAGACTCGTCTCCCACTGAGAACCCGAACGACTGGTTCTTCGAGATCGTGGCGGCGCCGATGTTCGAGGTCATGATCACGATCGTGTTCCGGAAGTCGACCTTCCGGCCCTGGGCGTCGGTCAGCTTCCCGTCCTCCAGGATCTGAAGGAGGATGTTGAAGACGTCCGGGTGAGCCTTCTCGACCTCGTCGAGAAGGACGACCGAGTATGGCTTCCGGCGCACGGACTCGGTGAGCTGCCCGCCCTCGTCGTAGCCGATGTAGCCGGGCGGGGAGCCGACGAGCCGGGACACGGAGTGCTTCTCCATGTACTCCGACATGTCGACCTGGATCATGGCGTCCTCGTCGCCGAACAGGAACTCCGCGAGCGTGCGGGCGAGCTCCGTCTTCCCGACCCCCGAGGGGCCGAGGAAGATGAACGAGCCGGTCGGCCGCTTCGGGTCTTTGATGCCTGCGCGGGCGCGGCGGATCGACTTCGAGACGGCGACGATGGCCTCTTCCTGTCCGATCACGCGCTTATGGAGCTCTTCTTCCATCCGGATCAGCTTCTGCGACTCGGCCTCGGTCAGCTTGAAGACCGGGATGCCCGTCCACATGGAGACGATGTCCGCGATCTCCTCCTCGCCGATCTCCGGCTGCTCGGTCGTCTCCGAGCTCCGCCACTTCTCCTCGAGCTCGCGGCGCTTCTGCGTCAGCTTGCGCTCCTTGTCGCGGAGGTTCGCGGCCTTCTCGAACTCCTGCGACTCGATCGCCGCCTCCTTCTCCTGGCGGACGTTGTCGATCTCGTCCTCGAGCTCGCGGTAGCGCGGCGGGGCGGTCATGGTCTTGATCCGCATGCGTGACGCGGCCTCGTCGACCAGGTCGATCGCCTTGTCGGGCAGATGACGGTCCTGGATGTAGCGGCTGGCGAGGACAGCCGAGGCCTGGAGCGCCTCGTCCGTGATCGTGCAGCGATGGTGCGCTTCGTAGCGGTCCCGTAGGCCTCTCAGGATCAGCACCGTGTCCTCGACGGAGGGCTCCTCGACCTTGATCTGCTGGAAGCGGCGCTCGAGCGCAGCGTCCCGCTCGAGGTACTTGCGGTACTCGTCGAGCGTCGTCGCACCGATCGTCTGGAGCTCGCCTCTGGCCAGCGCCGGCTTCAGGATCGAGGCCGCGTCGATCGCGCCCTCGGCCGCGCCGGCTCCGACCAGGTTGTGGAGCTCGTCGATGAACAGGATGATGTCGCCGCGCTGGGTGATCTCCTTCATCACCTTCTTCAGGCGCTCCTCAAACTCGCCGCGGTACTTCGAGCCCGCGACCAGAGCCGCCAGGTCGAGCGTGTAGATCTGCTTGTTCTTCAGAAGCTCGGGCACCTGGTTGGAGGAGATGCGGGCGGCGAGGCCCTCGACGACGGCCGTCTTGCCGACGCCCGGCTCGCCGATCAGGACCGGGTTGTTCTTGGTGCGCCGCGAGAGGATCTGCATGACCCGCTCGATCTCGGTCTGGCGACCGACGACCGGGTCGAGCTTGCCCTCGGCGGCGAGCTTGGTGAGGTTGCGCCCGAACTGGTCAAGGAGCTTCGAGCTCTTCGACTTCTCCGGCGTACCGCCCCCGCCCTGCTGGCGGCGGCCCGGGCCGGAAAGCATCCGGATGATTTCGTTGCGGATCTTCTCGGCGTCCGCGTCGAAGTCGAGCAGGATGCGGGCGGCCACCCCCTCGTTCTCGCGCACGAGCCCGAGCAAGATGTGCTCGGTGCCGATGTAGTTGTGCCCCAGCGAGAGCGCTTCGCGAAGCGCCAGCTCCAAGACCTTCTTGGCGCGCGGGGTGAAGGGGATCTGGCCCGTCGTCACCTCGTCGCCCTGGCCGACGATCCGGGCCACCTGCGCCCGCACCTCCTCGACCGTGATGTCGAGCGACTCGAGCACACGAGCAGCCAGACCTTCCTCCTCACGGAGCAGGCCGAGGAGAATGTGCTCGGTGCCGATGTAGTTGTGCTTGAGCGCGCGGGCTTCGTCCTGGGCGAGGACGACAACCTGTCTTGCTCGTTCAGTGAAGCGTTCGAACAACCCTCGCGTCCTTTCCGTCTACTGCTGAGCCCATGCTACCGAACCGGTCGGGAGGTACTTCCGTGCTGCCTGTAGTGCGTATCGGCTCGAAGCGCCATCCTCTACAGACCTTTTTTCTCGGTCGCTCCGGACTGGCCGATAAGGTCGCATCGTGGTGCTCGAGACCGACGTGCGGCCATGTCCTCCCTACTCGCTCGCACTCTCGGCACAGCTCAGGAGCGACGCGACGCGTACCTTCCGGGACGGCGTACTGACGGCCGTCTTCGAGGCGGAAGGTCCCGCCCTCGCCCGCGTGCGCCAGAGGCCCGACGGGATGCTGGCCGTTCAGCTCGAGAGCCGCGAGCCGGACGCTGCAATGGAGGTTTTGCGGTTCGTGCTCGCCGCGGACGACGACCACTCCGAGTTCCTCCTTCGGTTCCGAGACGATCCACTGCTCGGGCCCAGGATCAGAACCCTCCGCGGCATGCGCCCGTTGCGGGTCGCCACGGTCACGCACGCGCTCCTGAAGGCGGTCTGCGGGCAGCTGATCCAGGCTCGAGCGGCGCGGCTCCTCGAGGCAAAGCTGATCCGGGTCGCCTCCGAAGAGCACGAAGGGCTGCGGCTGCCACCGACTCGCGCCACCTTCGCGAGCTTTGCGCCGGCCGAGCTGGCCAGGATCGGATTGGTCAGCCGCAAGGCGACCGCGCTCGTCCGGCTCTCTCGCGAGCTCGACCTGGAACGCCTGCACGGGATCCCGACGGCTCAAGCGCGCGCCCGCATCGAGCGCGAGCGCGGCCTCGGTCCCTGGTCGGCCGGCGTCATCTGCCTGTACGGCCTCGGACGGTTCGAACACGGCCTCGTCGGCGACCTGGGTCTGATCAAGCTGTGCGCGGCGCTCAGCGGCCGTTGGGCCGACGAGGACGACACCCGGGAGCTCCTGGCGCCGTACGGAGAGTGGGCCGGGTTGGCGAGCGTATACCTCCTGGCCGCGGCGGGGCCGGGCGGGGCCGGGCGGGACATGTCCCGCCCCTACGAACCAGCGCAGGCGGGATTTTCGTGGTCGAGGACCCACCGCAGTGGGTTGTCGCGCACGTACTGACGCAGCGCAGGCAGCTCGCCCTCGTTGCGGATGATGCGGTCGTAAAAGCTCCGCTGCCACAGCGGGCGACCTGCCTGACGACGAGGCGGCCGCCTTGAACGAGGACACGACCCGCGGTAGGGGCGGTTGCCCCGCCCGCGCGAGCCAAAGAATTCCGTGCACATGATTCGGCATCACCACAAAAGCGTCAGTGCTGGCGGCCGGATAGTGTCTGGGGATCTCTCGCCAGCATGCTTCGACGATCCGAGCGGTGGCGTTTTGCTGCATCGCATCCCACAGGATCCGACCGAAGATGCACGCCCGACCCAAGCTGCAGACCGTGACGAAGTAGGCGCCTTCTGTCGCGTAGTCGTACGCCTCTAGGCGTGTAGATCGTCGTCTCGGGCGACGCAAGCCCGCCCCTACATAGCACTGGAGAACGCGCGAAACGCGCGCCTACTGTGTCCGTTCGCGCAGCGTTGGGAAGAGGATCACGTCACGAATCGTGTCTCTTCCGGTGAGGACCATCGCCAGGCGGTCGATCCCGAGGCCGAGCCCCCCGGTCGGAGGCATGCCGTACGAGAGCGCCTCGACATAATCCGGGTCGCCCGGCTCGGCAGTTGCGTCCCCCGTCGCCGACGCCACCTCCTGGTCGCGAAAACGCTGGTCCTGCTCGGCGGCATCGTTCAGCTCGGTGAACGCATTCCCGAGCTCCATGCCGCCGACGAAATATTCGAACCGTTCCACGATCGTCGGGTCTTCGTCCGTCGCCCGGGCGAACGGGGAGAGCTCGATCGGGTAGTCGTGCAGGATCGTCGGCTGGACCAGCGCAGGCTCGACGTACGCCGAGAGAGCATGGTCGATGAGCTGCTCCCAGGTGCGGTCGGCCTCTGTCTCGGTCCCGCGCTCCTCGAGCCGACGCCGGAGCTCCCCCTCCTCCCGGCTCCAGAGTCCCTGCTCCTCGAGCGCGTCGACGAGCTTGACCCGCTGCCACGGGGGCGCCAGCTCGATTTCGTGCCCCCGGAACGACACCTTCGTCCCGCCGGTGGTCTCGCGGGCGACCCGCTCGACCAGACGTTCGATGCGCTCCATCGTGTCGCGGTAGTCGGCGTACGCCTCGTACCACTCGAGCATCGTGAACTCGGGCTGGTGCTTGTAGGAGACGCCCTCGTTTCGGAAGTCCTTGCCGATCTCGTAGACCCGCTCGAGCCCCCCGACGATCAGCCGCTTCAGATAGAGCTCGGAGGCGATTCGCAGATACAGGTCGGCGTCCAGCTCGTTGTGATGCGTGACGAAGGGCTCTGCGAAGGCGCCGCCGTACCTCGGCTGCAGGATCGGCGTCTCAACCTCCACGAAGCCGTCTTCGTCGAGCCCGCTGCGGATGGAAGAGACCAGCTGGCTTCGAAGCAGGAAGTCGCTCCTGGTCTCCTGGTTGACCAGCAGGTCGAGGTAGCGCTTCCGGTAGCGCGTCTCCGCGTCCACCAGCCCGTGGAAGGTGTCCGGGAGCGGCCTGGCCGTCTTCGCCAGCAGGATGAGTTCGTCGACGGCGACCGAGGGCTCACCGCGCTTGGTCTTGGTGGGCCGGCCTTCGACGCCGACGATGTCTCCCAGGTCGAGGTCCACGGGCCCGACCCGCTCGGCGCTCAACAAGAGCTGAATCTGCCCGGATCGGTCGACGAGGTCTGCGAAGACCAGCTTTCCGTGCCCCCGTCGGCCGAGCACGCGCCCGGCCAGGCGTCGTGGCTCCGGCCCTTCCTGGCCGGGTTCGAGCAGCTCCGCCTCCTCCCGGACCGCGGCAGCGTCCACTCGGCCTGGAAAGCGCTTCGGAAGCGAGCTCATAGAGGCCGCGAGCCTACCGTCTCCGTAAAACGGTGCCCCGGATCACAATCTCTCATCTGTCTCTCATCGTTCCGTCCACAATGAGGGCATGCGCGTGCTGATCGTCGAGGACGAGCTGAAGATGGCGAGCCTCCTCAGGCGCGGTCTTCTCGAGGACGGGCACGCTGCCGACGTCGCGGCAAAAGGCGAGGACGCCCTCTGGATGGCTCGGGCGACGGACTACGACGCGATCGTGCTCGACGTCATGCTGCCGGGCCTGACCGGCTTTGAGGTCTGCCGGCGCCTTCGTGCCGACGGCGTCTGGTCTCCGGTGCTCATGCTCACGGCCAGAGACGCAGTGCAGGACCGGATCGAAGGGCTCGACAACGGAGCCGACGACTACCTGACCAAGCCCTTTTCGTTCGCGGAGCTGCTGGCACGGCTCCGGGCGCTGTCGCGGCGCGGCCCGGTCGACCGTCCCCCCGTGCTCGAGGTCGGTTCCCTCAAGCTCGATCCCGCCACACACCAGGCCTGGCGAGGCGGTGAGGAGATCGCGCTCTCGACCAAGGAGCTCGCCTTGCTGGAGACGTTCATGCGCCGCCCCGGCCAGGTGCTCTCACGCTTCCAGCTGCTCGAGCATGCGTGGGACTACGGCTACGAGAACCGGTCAAACATCGTCGACGTCTACGTCCGCTATCTCCGCGAGAAGATCGACCGGCCGTTCAGGACAACCTCGATCGAAACCGTGCGCGGGGCGGGCTATCGCCTCCGAAAGGACGGCGGCCGATGAATCGGCTTCCCATCCGCCTCCGCCTGACGCTGGCGTTCACGCTCGTGATGGCCCTGGTCCTCGCGGCCACCGGGCTCTTCCTCTACGTCCGGCTCGGACACGAGCTGGATGCGAGCCTGAACGCCGGCCTTCGCTCTCACGCGGACGCCGTCACCGCACTCGTCCAGGAGGCGGGCTCTGGCCTTAGCGACGGCGGCAGAAGCCCGCTGGCTCCTCCCGACGAGAACTACGCGCAGGTGATCGACGAGACCGGCTCTGTGGTCGATTCGACGCCCGGACTCGGAGACGTGCCGGTCCTGGATCTCCGGCAACTCGACCGCGCACGGCAGGGCACCATCGTCGTGGATCTCGGCCCACCGCCCAACGGCGACGATCCCGCCCGCGTGCTGGCGACCCCCATCGAGGCGCAGGACCGGCGCCTGGTCGTGGTCGTGGGCGCCTCCCGCGACGGGCGCGCAGAGGCGCTCGCTGGCCTGCGCACTCAGCTGCTCGTAGGCGGGCCGATCGCGCTGCTGCTCGCCTCGCTCGCGGGCTACGCGCTGGCTGCGGCGGCGCTGCGGCCGGTCGAGTCGATGCGGCGCGGGGCAGCGGAGATCTCCGGCACGAGCCAAGGCCGGCGACTACCGCTGTCGAGGCCCGACGACGAGATCCGACGGCTCGGAGAGACGCTGAACGACATGCTCGCTCGGCTCGAGACGGCGCTCGCCCGAGAGCGCGGGTTCGTCGCCGACGCGAGCCACGAGCTCCGAACGCCTCTGGCGCTCCTCAAGACCGAGCTCGAGCTCGCAGTCCGGCAACCTCGCTCGGAGGAGGAGCTCCAGGCTGCGCTTCGCTCCGCCGTGGAGGAGGTGGACCGGCTCGCCCAGCTCGCCGAGGATCTCCTCGCGATCGCGCGCTCAGACCGCGGCACGCTCCCGATTCGCCCTGCACCCCTGAAGGTCGCGGAGCTCTTCGCCGACCTCGTGCACCGGTTCGAAGCCCGCGCAACGGCCGCAGGACGTCGCATCGAGGTCGTCGATCCGGGCGACCTCGTGCTCGTCGCCGACGGCCTTCGTCTCGAGCAAGCGCTGGGCAACCTCGTCGACAATGCGCTCCGCCACGGGTCCGGCACGATCCGGCTCGCGGCGATCGAGCGCGAGGGTCAGGTCGAGACGCATGTGACCGACGAAGGAAACGGCTTTCCCGTCGACTTCCTGGCCCACGCGTTCGAGCGCTTTTCGCAGGCTGACAGGTCGCGGCGGGGTGGCGGAGCCGGGCTGGGCCTCGCCATCAGCGAGGTGATCGCCCGCGCTCACGGCGGCCGGGCGCGGGCCCAGAATCACGCCGGCGGCGGCGCCGACACCTGGCTCTCGCTGCCGGTTGAGCCTCGCGCCGCCTAGTAGTAGGAAGGTTAGGCGGCCTTGATGTCCATGATCTTGAACTTCATGGACCCGCGCGGCGCCGAAACTTCGACCGTTTCGCCCTTCTTGTGACCGAGAATGGCCCGCCCGACGGGTGACTCGTTGGAAAGCTTGTGCTCGGCGGGATTCGCCTCGGCTGAGCCGACGATGAAGTACTCGACCGTCTTGTTCGCTCCGATGTCCCGGAGCCGCACCTTCGTCCCGACAGTGACAGCGTCCGTCGAGACATCCTGAGCCTCGATGACGCGCGAGCTCTTCAAGCGGTCCTCGAGCTGCGAGATGCGGTGCTCGAGCATGGCCTGCTCGTTCTTCGCATCGTCGTACTCGGAGTTCTCGGTGATGTCGCCGAACTCGCGGGCCGTCTTGATGCGCTCCGCCACCTCACGGCGCTTGTCCGTGGAGAGATATTCGATCTCGTCCTTCAGCTTTGCGTAGCCGTCGGGAGTGAGTAGCAATTCCTTCAAAGTTCGTTCCTCCAAGACCCCAGATAGTGAAACCCGGAGCCCTTTCGGGTACCGAGCGCGCAAAATCTTACCTTCCGCGTCAAGGGGGAAACGTTCGCGCCTTGGCTAGCATTTCCTCCTGATGCACATCGAGCTTGAATCCCCGTGGAACATCGGCCCTGTCGCCATCCCGAGCAGAGTCGTCCTCGCTCCCATGGCCGGAGTGAGCGTGCAGGCGTTCCGGCGCCAGGGACGCCGGTTCGGCGCCGGGCTCGTTTGCTCCGAGATGGTGAGCTGCGCCGGCCTTTCGCACGGGAACGAGCGCACCCTCGGATACCTGAAGATCGCAAGCGACGAGCACCCGCTCGCGGTCCAGATCTTCGGCTCCGACCCGGCCGTCATGGCGGATGCCGCCCGCATGGTGGAGGCTGCCGGCGCCGACCTGGTGGACGTGAACTTCGGCTGCCCGGTCCGCAAGGTGACCAAGACCGGGGCCGGGGCAACCCTCCTCGACGACCCCGACCGCGCCTGCCGGATTGTGGAAAGCGTGGTGAATGCGGTGTCCGTCCCTGTTTCCGTGAAGATGCGCCGCGGCCTCGAAAATGGGTCGAGAGCCGCCCTCTCGGTCGGTCCGCGCCTCGTTGAGACCGGCGCCTCGTCGCTCACGCTCCACCCTCGCTCGGCCAAGCAGATGTACACGGGCACGGCCGACCACTCGCTCACGGCCGAGCTCGTGGAGCTCGTCGACGTTCCCGTGATCGCGTCGGGAGACATCACGTCGCGGGCGCGGGCCCAGGCGGTCCTCGCGACGACGGGCGCAGCCGCGGTCATGGTCGGCCGAGCGGCGCAGGGAAACCCGTGGGCAATTTCGGAGATCGTGCGAGGAACGACCGACCCGAGCCGCGAGGAGGTGGTCGCCGAGCTCGTCCTCTTCATGCGGGAGACGGCCCGCGAGCTCGGGCCCGAGCGCGCGACCGGCTTTCTGAAGAAGTTCTACGGCTGGTATCTCGGCCGTGGCCGCTTCCCGAAGCCGTTCAAGCAGGAGCTCGTCCGCCTGGACTCGATCGCCGAGGTGGAGCAGCGACTCTTCGCAGCTGCGCCGGGCGCCCGGGACGTCCTCGCCGTGCTCGAGGAGACGCTCCCGGTTGGCGACGAGACCACGCTGGATCTCCCTATCTCCGTCTACGGCGGCGGCTAGAAGAGACTGCGCGAACCGAAGGGCGGCTCGATCTTGTCGCCCCGACCCTCTCGCACTTGTAACCAATCGGCTCACGTCGTAGGCTTGGCTCGTCCGGCAACGAGCTGCGGTACCGGAGGGATCCGCATGCTCGAAGAGACCGCACTCGGACCGCCGAACGAGCCGAACGGCGAGGGACGCGTCTCATTCTCCGATGTCGCACGAGCCCATTTCGCCTGGGATGGGGAGAACGGCGACGAGCCACGTCGCGAATTCGAGTCGAAGCTTGCGGCCTTCGAGGCCCATGCGGGCGAGATCGTCGAGGCGTATTGGTGCCGCAAAGACGCCTCTGCCGTAGCCCTCACGAGGCGCGATCCGATGCAGCGTGCAGGTCTACGCCGTGCCCTGCCGCACCAACGCGATCCGGAATATCGGCTCTACCGCGTCTCGGACTGGGTGACGGCAGGCACAAGGGAGATCCCGGATCTTCTCCACGAATGCGACATCCTCGCCATCAAGGCCGCGCACGCTCTCGAAGGGACTTCCAAGGCGGTTGTGATGCAGTGGCTGATTGCCGTCGAGACGCATGTTCTAGGCTTTATCGAGCGCCACCGCGAAGGCCCGCCCGAGAGCGCAGAGGTGAAATCCTTTGCGGCCCGCGAGCGCGCCGAACTCCGGAAGATCGAGGACTACTACCAGGGGGCCGGCGAGAAGCGCGGACGTCTCCACTACACCGAGGGAATGCTCGTGCTCGGCGTTGCACTCCTGGTCGCAGTGGCTTTCGTCACGGCCGGGGCGCTCGCACTGTTTGGAGTCCTCGATTTCGACTCACGCGGCGTTCGGGAGTTCTACGCGTGCGGAGCCGCGGGCGGCATGGGTGCCATCGTCAGCGTCCTCATGCGCATGGCAGGCAAACATGGATCCTTTGTCATCGACCACGAACTCGGACGCTTCGGCGTGACGATGCTGGGTGCTTACCGACCGCTCGTGGGCGCATGCTCGGGCGTCGTCGTGTACTTCCTAGTGCAGACGACGCTGGTGCCGATCGAACCGTCCGCTCGCAACTTCGCCTTCTACGTGGTGGTCGCTTTCCTCGCGGGCTTCAGCGAGCGGTGGACGAAAGTCATGTTGTCGGGCGCCATGCGCACCGTCTCCGATGATCAGCCAGAGACGGAGCGGGCTACAGAGCCTCGTAGCGCTGAATAGCAACCGGTTCAAGGCGAACCGACCTTTGTTGAACGCTGTCTGAAAGCGCGCTCCCGGGGCCCGGGGGCCGTCCGGCTATAACTTCCTTCATGGCGGTCACAATCGGAGAACGGCGGATCGTCTCGGTCCTGATCGGGGATCTCGTCGGCTCGACCCAGATCGCCGAGCAGCTCGGGCCCGAGCGCTCGAAGTTCCTCGTCGACGAAGTGATGCGGATCATGGCGGAGCAGATCCGCCGGTTCGGCGGCACCGTCGCCCAGCTACGCGGGGATGAGATCTACGCCATCTTCGGGGCTCCGGTTGCACACGAGGACGACTCGGAGCGCGCCGTCCTCGCAGCCCTGGCCATCCAGCGCGCTCTCGCCCGCTACGCGGACGAGGTCGAGGCCGCCTACGGCGTCCGGCTCGCCGCCCGGATCGGGATCAACACCGGCCCCGTGGTCGTGAGCCCTGCCGAAGACGGCGACGGGAGCGACCCTTGGAACGCGCTCGGGGACACCGTGAACGTCGCGGCGCGACTCCAGACCCTGGCCCCGAGCGGCGGGATCGTGGTCGGGATGCAGACGAAGCGCCAGGTCGAGGGGTGCTTCGAGCTCGAGGAGCTCGGCGACCAGGAGCTGGCCGGGAAGAGCGCCCCGGTCCCGACGTTCAAGGTGACGGGCGTCCGGGATCAGGAATCGCTCGTGCTGCAGCGCCCGCTCGTGGGGCGAGACTTCGAGCTGACGGTGCTCGAGCGGACGATGGACGGTCTCATCGACGGGCGCGGCGTGATCATCTCGATCATGGGTGAGCCCGGGATCGGCAAGACGCGGCTTGTCGCGGAGGTCCGGAGCCTCTATCGCGCCCAGATCAACTTCATCGAGGGTCGCGGTGTCTCCTACGGCGAGAATTTTGCCTACTGGCCGATCCGGGATCTCGTGCGCGAGTGGCTCGGGGTCGGAGCCTCGACCCCGGAGGCGCGGGTGCGGCTGGAGCTGAAGGCCCAGCTCGCCGAGCTCTTCGACGATGCGGAGGAGGTCTACCCGTTCTTTGCAAGCCTGATCGGCCTCACACTCGAGCCGGAGGCCGCCGAGCGGATCCGAGAGCTGAACCGGGAGGGCGTCCAGCATCAAACGTTCGAGGCTTTTTCCGAGCTGCTCTGCCGCCTCGCGGCCGAGCGCCCGCTCTGTCTCGTCCTGGAGGACCTCCACTGGGCCGACGAGGCGACGATCGAGCTGCTCGAAGCCATCCTTCCCGTCACTGAGGAAGCGGCGGTAGGGCTCTTCCTCCTGTACCGGACCGAGCGCGAGCATGGCTCCTGGCACCTCGGTGAGCGCGCCCGCCAGCTCTACCCGCACCGCTACCGCGAGATCGAGCTCCGGCCGCTCCCCTCGGACGCGAGCCGGACCCTCGTCGGGGACGCGGCCGAAGGGGTCGTGCCGGAGGAGGTCGCCGAGATCCTCGCCGAGCGTGCCGGCGGCAACCCCTTCTTCCTCGAGGAGGCGTTCCGGGACCTCGTGGAGCGCGGCGCGCTCAAGCGCCAGAACGGCGGCTGGGAGCTCGGCGTGAGCCCGGACGAGCTCGCGATCCCCGCTCTCGTGCAGGGAGCGCTGCAGGCCCGGCTCGACCGGCTCGATCCGAAGGCGCGCGAGATCCTTTCCCTGGCGGCCGTCATCGGCCGCACGTTCGGCATGCCTCTCCTGGAGCGAATCGTCCCCCGCGACGAGCTCCTCCCCGCCCTCTCGGAGCTCCAGCGGCTCGATCTGATCGTCGAGAAGCGTCGGCGCCCCAACCCCGAGTACCGCTTCCGGCACGGCCTCCTCCAGGAGGTCGCATACGCGAACTTGCTCGAGTCGACGCGCCGCAAGCTCCACAAGCGCGTTGGCGAGGCGCTCGAGGAGATCTACCGGGAGTCCCCCGAGGAGGTCTTCGCTCTGCTCGCCCGGCACTTCGCCGAGGCAAACGAACCGGAGAAGGCGGTCGAGTACCTGCTGAAAGCGGGCGATGCAGCGCGCGCCCTCTACGCGGATCAGGAGGCGCTCGAGCATTACCGCAGGGCGCGCGATTTCCTCGTCCGGATCGGCGACGAGCGCCGGGCCCGGGACACGCTCTTCAAGATGGCCCTCGCTCAGCATCTCGCCTTCAACTTCGAGGAGGCGGAGGAGCTCTACGACGAGGCGTTCTGCTGCCGGGTCGAGGATCCGCCCCAGGTCGAGCCGACGGAGAGCATCTCGACGGCCGTCACGAAACCGGACGCGTTCGTGCCGGGCGACGTCTACAGCTCGGACGGTGCGTACTTCACGGAGCACCTCTTTCGGGGTCTCCTCATGATCGACGGCGACCTGAACGTGGTGCCGGCGATGGCGGACAACTTCCGGGTGTCGAGCGACGGGTTGACCTACCTCTTCCGCCTACGCGAGGGGTGCCGGTGGAGTGACGGCGAACCGCTCACGGCCGAGGACTTCGCCTTCGCCTGGCAGAGCATGCGCGAGGAGCGGACGCGGACGGCGTTCATGATGGAGGACGTCGAGTTCGCAGCTGCGCTCGACGAGCGCACACTCGAGGTGCGCCTGCGGGAGCCGCGCAACTTCTTCCCTTACATCCTCGCCTCCGCGTGGTCGTTCCCCTGGCCGAAGCACAAGTGCCAGGAACTCGGGGAGGATTGGCGGAAGCCCGAGAACCTCGTCGGGAACGGGCCGTTCATGCTCTCGGAGTTCGACGACGACCACGCGCTGCTCGTGGCGAATCCGCACTGGGTCGAGCCCAGAGGCAACGTCCGCGATCTTCATTTCGACTTCAAGACGAAGTCACAGGACGTTTCCAAGCTCTGGAGAGAAGGTCACTACGACCTGCTGCCCGTCTACGACGAGGGTGTCCTCGACGCTCCTCAGACCGTGGCCGAGATCGTCCCGGAGCTGTGGCTCAACTACCTCGGTTTTCGCGCCGATTCAGCTCCGTTCTCGAATCTCCACCTCCGAAAAGCGTTTGCCCACGCTGTCGATCGGGAGGCGCTCCTCGCCGGCACGAACAGCATCAACCGTCCGGCGGTCAGGGGCGGCGCCATCCCTCCGGCGATGCCGGGGCACTCGCACCGGGTCGCGCTCGAGTACGACCTGGACCGCGCGCGCGAGCTCCTGTCCGAGGCGGGCTACCCCGAGGGCCGAGGTCTGCCCCCGATCGAAGTCCTGGTCCCGAGCTGGTTCCAGTTCGGCGACGCCCTCGCGGAGCAATGGGCCGCGATCGGGGCGAAGGTCACGGTGACGTCTCAGACGGGTTTGCCAGACCCGTGCGCGGTCGGAACCGCCCATGCCTGGGTTGCCGGCTGGTCAGCCGATTATCCGGACCCCGACGGGGTTTTTCGCGGGTTCTTCCAGACCGGCTGGCCCTTCTACAACGACGACGAGATCCTGGAGAAGCTCGAACAGGCGCGGTCCCTCGGGAACCAGGACGAGCGCATGCGCCTCTATCACGAGATCGACCGAATCTGGGTGGCCGAGCGGGCGGGGATCGTTCCGCTCGCCTATGGCAGGACGATGCTCCTCCGGCGGCCCTGGGTGCATTCCGTCTGGGTGAATCCCCTCCAGCGCGCGCACCTGGACAAGGCTGTCGTCAAGCGCGCCGAAAGCACTTCAACTCCTAGCGTTCAGCTCCCAGACCAGACGTAGGCCCTCGAGCGTCAGGAGAGGCTCGACGTCCTGGATCGTCTGCGAATGTGGCGCGATGAGCCCGGCGAGCCCGCCGGTCGCGACGACGTGTGCGTCCTCCCCGAGCTCGCTCCGCATCCGGCCGACGATTCCGTCCACCTGACCCGCGAACCCATAGACCACTCCAGCCTGGAGCGCCTGGGTGGTTGTCTTTCCAATCGCCTGGGCGGGGGCGACGAAGTCGACCTTGGTCAGCCGCGCGGCTCGGGCGAAGAGCGCGTCCATCGAGACCTCTACACCGGGTGCCAGGACACCTCCGACGTACTCACCCGAGGCGGAGACGGCATCGAAGTTCGTTGAGGTCCCGAAGTCGACGACGATGCACGGGGTGCCGTAGCGCTCGCGCGCCGCAACGGCGTTTACGATCCGGTCGGGGCCCACCTCGCGAGGATCGTCGTAGAGGATGGGGATGCCGGTCTTGACGCCCGGGCCGACGACGAGGAGTGGCGCCTCGACGTAGCGCTCGCAGAGCTCGGCATACGAACGGATGAGGGACGGCACCGTCGACGAGACACAGACGCCGGCCACATCTTCGAAGCCGAGATCGCGTAGCTCGAGGAGCCGAGCGAGCAGGACGGCGAGCTCGTCCGCAGTCCGGTCGGCCTCGGTCGCCACCCGCCAGTGCTCCGCGAGGGACTCGCCGTCGTAGAGCCCGAGCACGGTCTGGGTGTTGCCGACGTCGACGGCGAGCAGCATGGTCAGCGGCTCACGGGCCGGCGGGGCACGCCGATGCCCCTACGATGCGTCGTCGTCGCCCGCGAGGGGCTCGCCGAGCTTCTCGGCGAGCGTCTCGGGTGTGAGCGGGGGCGACTCGCCCTCCGCACGGAGCTCCTCGATCGTCACGTCGCTCGAGGTGTAGACCTCGGCGCGCGGGATGATCCGGCTGGGGCGGTTCTTGTCCCAGACCCAGACGTCGTCCATCCGCAGATGGAAGAACGGATAGCTCGTCTGGGGCAGAACCTTCAGATCGAGGTGGTTGCAGAGGTACGTCGAGTCCTGCGTGACCACGCAGTACCGGAAGAGGCCGAAGACCGCCGTGTACTCCCGCTTCAGGCGGAGCTCGAGATCCGCCTCGTATTCGTCCAGCTCGTCGAGGTGGGACATGCTCTGATTCTAGCTTTCGCCTAGAGGGTTGATGTGAAATTCGGCCGCTGCCGGACCAAGCTGGGCACCGCGGGCGCTCGCGGTGCGTAGCAGCGCTACGTGCCGTGAGCGGACGTGCTGATCCAGCGCCGCCTGGGCGTCATCCGGCCCGGCGGAACTTTCAGATCAAGCCTCCGAGTAGGTCGATGACTTTTCGCCCGTCCGGCAACGTCAACGACGGATCCAGCTCCGCGAGGGGCTCGAGCACGAACCGCCGCTCTCCCAGGCGTGGGTGCGGAACGGAGAGCCCGGGCTCCTCGATTGTGGCGTCTCCGTAGAGCAGAAGGTCGAGGTCGACCGTGCGCGGGCCGAAGCGCGGCCCGTCCCGGTGCCGGCCGAGCGCGCGTTCGACGCCGAGAAGCCGATCGAGCAGGGCACGTGCCGGCAGCTCGGTTTCGACGACGGCGACCCCGTTCAAGAAGCGGGGCTGGTCGAGGTAGCCGACGGGCTCGGTGTCGCGAAAGGCCGACACCCCGGTCACTTCAACGCCTGCTCCCGCGGCGAGGAGCTCGAGCGCGCGCACAAGCGTCGCCTCCCGGTCGCCGAGGTTGCTGCCCAGCCCGACATAGGCGCGAGTGGTCACGAGCCGAAGTCTGGACGAAACGGGGTTCCTCCACTTAGATGGGAGCAGAGGGAGAGCCCTGGGGAGGGTTGATGGGGATCACTGCGCGGGGCCGGCGGCTGCGTCGGCTCGGAAATCTGTGTGCACTCGGCGTTCTCGTGGGAGCGGCGGCAGCTGCGCCTGCGCCCGCAGCCGTGGCGCCCATCGATGCGCTCGATCGGGCGCTCGCGGTCCTGGCACCGGAGCACGCAAGCCGCTCTATGCCTGGAACGGCCGGCGCCGGCAAGCACGAGCTGACCCTGACTTTGCGCGACCTCAGAGCAGGTCTCGCCGGCCTGACGCCTGCGCGCCGCTCGGTCGCAGCGCGGCTGCTCGCACGGCCGACGGGGAGGGTGGTGGATGAGTGGGGCCCGGCCTACACGGTGCCCGAGGCTCTCCTGTGCGACGCGAACGTCTGCATTCATTGGGTCGAGTCCACCGCCGACGCACCGCCGGGCGCGGATGGAGACCCTGGCACCGTCCCGGAGTGGGCGCGAACCACCCTGGAGGTGTTCCAGCAGGTTTGGGCGACGGAGGTCGACGCCATGGGCTACCGCGCCCCCAAGAACGATTCACTCTCACCGGAGAACGGCGGCGACGGCCGCCTCGATATCTACCTCGCGGACGTGGGCGACACCGTCTACGGCTATTGCGCGAGCGACGACCCCGATGTCCGGCGCTCCTCCGCCTCGGCCTACTGCGTGGTGGACGACGACTTCGCCCGCGCTCAGTTCCCCGGCCCGACGAGCGGGCTCGCCGCCCTCGAGGTGACCGCAGCGCATGAGTTCTTCCACGCCGTGCAGTTCTCGTACGACTACCTCGAGGACACCTGGCTCATGGAAGGCACGGCTGCGTGGATCGAGGACGAGGTGTTCGACGAAGTGAACGACAACCGCCAGTTTCTGAACGCGAGCCCGCTCTCGCGCTCGACGACCCCGCTCGACGTCAGCTTCGCGCCGTACCACTACGGCGCGTGGATCTTCTGGCGTTACCTGTCCGAGACATTCGACCCGAGCCTGGTGCGCGAGGTGTGGGAGCAGGCCGACGCTGCAAGGAGCGGAGGCGGCCTCTACTCGCTCGCCGCCACCCGGGCAGCTGTATCGGCCCGAGGGCTCTCCTTCGGCGCCGTCTTCGGGGGATTCACCGCCGCGAACCGGATGCCCGCCAGAGGTTACGAGGAGGGGTCTGTTTACCCCCTCGCGCCCGTCACGCGTACCTGGGCGCTTCGAGCCCCCGGAGCGTCCTCCGGGTGGCGCTCTCATTCGCTCGAGCACCTGACGAGCCGCTCGTTCGGGTTCCGGACCGCCGCAGCGTCGTCGGGCCGGTTGAGACTCGAGTTGCTCCTCCCGCCGCGGGCAACTGGCTCCCAGGCGCGCCTAATCGTCTTCCGCAAGAATGGCGCGGTGTCGGTGCGCGCGCTTTCGGCCGGCCTCGGCGGGAAGGCGACCGTGCGAGTAAGGGTGCGAGGTGCCGCGAGATTCGAGCTGATCCTGGTGAACGCGAGCACGCGCATCGTCAAGTGCGGCCTCTTCTCGACCCCGTTCTCTTGCAGCGGCAAGCCGCTCGACGACCGGAGGCAGTACAGCTTCCGCGCGACGCTGATCAGCTAGATACGGCGGGGCCTTCCGGTCCGGTCTGCGACCGCGGCCGTGTATTCGACCGATGCGTCCAGCCTGACCTCGGGCTTGCGGACACGGACGCGCGCTCTGGAGATCGGAAATCGCTCGAGCAGTGAATCGGCGACGCTCGCGGCGAGCGCCTCGATCAGGTTGAAGTTCTTCCCCTCCGAGATCGTACGGACGCACTCGACCACCTCCGTGTAGTCGACCGTGTCCTGGAGCTTGTCGCTGCGGACGCCCGCGTCGTGAGCCACGAGCTCGATGTCGAAGAGGAAGCGCTGGCCCTTTTGCTTCTCTTCTGCGAGCGCACCGTGAAAGCCCCTGAGCTCGAGTCCCTCGATCTGAATGATGATCTCACTCATTCGCGCGCCCCTCGCCGGCGGCGGCTCCCACCGGGCGGAGCCCGGCTCCGCCGCCGCCTGACACCGCTGGCGGCACGGGGCTCTCCGGGCCCGTATTACGAATACTGTGCCCTGCGGCCCCGCACCCCCAGCGGCGCCCGAGGAACGCGCGTGGGGTTGGGGTTGGCACAAGGGGTCTCATGCGATCACAGTCCGGGCGGCGGCCAGGGCCTCGACGTTCTCTCGAACGTCGTGCACCCGGAAGAGAGACGCCCCACGCTCGTAGGCGAGGACGTTGATCGCGACTCCGGCCGCGACCGGGCCGGTCACGGCCTCGCGGTCGCCCAGAATCCGCCCCAGAAAACGCTTCCGCGAAGCGCCGACGAGTACCGGCCTGCCGATCGCGACGAGCTCGTCCATCCGTACGAGGAGCTCGAGATTGTGCTCCACGGTCTTCCCGAACCCGATGCCGGGGTCGAGGCAGATCCGCTCCTCGGGAATTCCTGCTGAAACAGCGGCTGCGAGCCGCTCCTCGAGGAACGACGCCACCTCGGCGACGACATCGTCGTAGCGCGGGGCGTCTTGCATCGTCCGTGGTTCGCCGAGCATGTGCATCAGGCAGAGGTAGGCACCTGCGTCCGCGACGACTCCGGCGAGCTCCGGGTCGGCCCGAAGTGCCGTCACATCGTTGACGAGCATCGCGCCCAGCGCGAGCGCGCGACGGGCCACCTCCGCCTTCGAGGTGTCGATCGAGACCGGGAGGCCTGCGAGGCCCTCCAGAACGGGCTCCACCCGGCGTAGCTCCTCGTTCGCCGACACGCCTTCGGAGCCGGGCCGAGTGGACTCCCCGCCCACGTCGACCAGCGCCGCGCCTTCGGCGAGCAGGAGCTTGGCCTGCGCGATGGCATGCCCTGGGTCCAGAAAGTCGCCGCCGTCCGAGAAGCTGTCCGGCGTCACATTGACGACGCCGACCACCGAGGGCCGTGGAAAGGCTTCCTCGAGGGGCGGGCTCACAGCGCGAGCCTATCCTAGAGGCCATGATCGACCTCCATTCGCACATCCTCCCCGGACTGGACGACGGGGCCGGCACGCTCGCGGACAGCCGTGAGCTTGCTCGTGCGGCCCTAGAGGACGGCGTGCGGTCGATTGCAGCCACCCCGCATGTCCGCTCGGACTACCCCACGAGCGTCGAAGCAATGGAAGCAGGCGTTGCCAGCGTGCGGCGAGATCTCGACGAGCACGGCATCGAGATCGAGGTGCTGCACGGCGGCGAGATCGCCCTCGACCGCCTCGGAGGTCTCTCCCGCGAGGAGCTGGAGCGGTTCACGATCGGGCAGACCGGCCGCTACCTGCTCGTGGAGTTTCCCTATTCGGGCTGGCCACTCGACCTCGAGCAGCGGCTCTTCGAGCTCCGCCTGGCCGGGCTCGAGTCCCTGCTCGCCCATCCGGAGCGAAACCGCGAGGTCCAGGCTGATCCGGCCCGGATCGAGCCGTTGGTCGCGGCGGGGACGCTGGTGCAGCTGACCGCAGCGTCGCTCGACGGCCGCATCGGTCGCTCCTCGCAGGCTGCAGCCGAGAGCCTGCTCTCCCACGGGCTCGCCCACGTGATTGCCAGCGACGCGCACACGCCTGAAGTACGCGAGGTCGGCATGGCCGCCGCAGCGGCATCCTTAAAGGACAAGGGCCTGGCGCACTGGCTCGTTGAGGATGCACCAGCCGCGATAGCGGCCGGCGACCCAGTACCGGCGCGGCCAAAGCGCAAACGAAGGTTCGGACTCTAAGAAAAGTGTGCCTCGACGAGGCAAAAGCCTCGTCGAGCAACGGCGTTTAGGAGCATCCAGCCGCGCAGGCGGCTGGTGCGTTCATTATCCCTTGGCGCCTTCGGGCGGCGGCGGTTGCATCGTCGCGCCCGGTAGCGGGAACGGGCGCGGCTGGGGCTGCGGCTTGCGCTCCGGCTTCGTTTCCGGCTCGGCCTCGGGTGCCTGCGGCACCTCGTCGACGAACACGGTCTCTGCGGCTTCGCCCGCGAGCAGGCGCTCGAACTGGTCCTTATCGATCGTCTCGCGCTCGATCAAGATCTCGGAGAGCTTGTGCAGCTCCTCAATGTGCTCGCGCAGAACTCCTCGCGCACGCTCGTGAGCTTCCTCGATGACGCGGCGGATCTCGTCGTCGATCTCGCGGGCCATCTCCTCGGAGTAGTCGGGCTCGGAGCCCATGTCCCGGCCGAGGAAGGGCATGTCGTGGTTCCGGCCGAGCATGCGCGGCCCGAGCTTCTCGCTCATGCCGTAGCGCATCACCATGTGCTTCGAGGTCGAGGTGACCTTCTCGATGTCGTTCGCGGCGCCTGTCGTGACTTCGTGGAACACGAGCTCCTCGGCTGCACGGCCGCCTAGGGTCATCGCGAGCTGGTCCATGAGCGCCGACTTCGTGGTCAGAAACTTGTCCTCTGCAGGTAGGGAGATCGTGTAGCCGAGCGCCTGGCCGCGGCTGATGATCGAGATCTTGTGGACCGGGTCGCAGTTCGGCAGGTAGTGCCCGACGAGCGCGTGCCCCATCTCGTGGTAGGCGGTCACCTTCCGCTCGTGCTCCGAGAGGAGACGGGTCTTCTTCTCCGGTCCCGCAATGACGCGCATGATCCCCTCCTCGAGCTCCAGCTCGCCAATCGTCTTCCGGCCCCGCCTGGCGGCCAGAAGGGCGGCCTCGTTGACCAGATTCGCAAGGTCCGCGCCGGTGAAACCCGGTGTACCAGCGGCGAGCGTGTCCAAATCGATGTTGGTGTCGATCGGCTTGCCCTTCGTGTGCACCTCGAGAATCTGGCGGCGGCCGTTCCGGTCCGGGCGGTCGACCACGATCTGGCGGTCGAAGCGGCCCGGACGAAGCAGTGCCGGGTCGAGGATGTCGGGGCGGTTGGTGGCGGCGATCAGAATGATGTTGTCCTTCATCTCGAAGCCGTCCATCTCGACCAGAAGCTGGTTGAGCGTCTGCTCGCGCTCGTCGTGGCCGCCGCCCAAGCCGGCTCCACGATGGCGACCGACCGCGTCGATCTCGTCCATGAAGATGATGCAGGGGCTCGCCTGCTTGGCTTGCTCGAAGAGGTCACGGACGCGCGAAGCACCGACGCCGACGAACATCTCGACGAAGTCGGAGCCCGAGATCGAGAAGAACGGGACACCGGCCTCGCCGGCGACCGAGCGCGCCAGAAGCGTCTTCCCCGTTCCCGGAGGCCCGTAGAGGAGAACACCCTTGGGGATTCGCGCGCCGAGCGCCTGGAACTTCTTCGGGTTCTCGAGGAACTCCTTGATCTCCTGGAGCTCCTCAACTGCCTCATCGACGCCGGCGACGTCCTTGAATGTGATCTTCGGGGAGTCCGGAGCCATCCGCTTGGCGCGGCTCTTGCCGAAGCTCATGACCTTCGAGCCGCCTCCCTGGACCTGGTTCATGAGGAAGATCCAGAATCCGAAGAAGAGAACGAACGGGATCAGATAGGTCAGGATCGAGAGCCAAGCCGAGCTTCCGGTGCCCTTCGAATCGAACGAGACCTCGTTGTCCAGGAGCTTCTGTTCGAAGGCCTCCTGGGACTGGTCGCTCGGGTAGTTGGACTTGACCTTCGTGCCACCCTGCAGGGTGGCCTCGATCGAGCGGCCCTTCGGCACGAAGAGGACACGCTGCACCTCTCCGGTCTCGACCTTCTGGATCAGGTCGCTGTACCCGATCTTCGTCGACTCGCCGCGACTCGGCAGCAGCGTCTTCGAGGCCAGAAAGACCAGCAGGACGATGACGATGAGGGGGAAGAGTGCGCTGCGGAAGAAACGGTTCAAGACTGTCCTTGGATCACGTCAAAGGGTAGCAGTGTGCTATTCGACCACCGGGCTGCGGTGGATGTCCTGTTCGTTCTCCCCGTCGGCGATGAGATCCTCCCGCAAGACACCGATGTAGGGGAGATTTCGATAGCGCTCCGCGAAGTCCAGGCCATAGCCGATCACGAAGCGGTTCGGGATCTCGAAGCCCACATACCGGCACTCGACGTCGTTTTCCCGACGATCCGGCTTCGTGAGGAGCGCGCAGATCTCGAGCGACGCGGGCTGGCGAGCCTCGAGGTTGCGCAGCAGATAGGAGAGGGTTAGGCCGGAGTCGACGATGTCTTCGACGATCACGACGTTTCGGTTCTCGATCGGCATGTCCAGATCCTTCAAGATCCGGACGACTCCCGAGGAATCGACACCCGCCCCGTAGCTCGAGATCGCCATGAAGTCGACCTCGCACGGGAGGTCGATCTGACGCATGAGGTCGGCCATGAAGAAGATGGCGCCCTTCAGGACCCCGATCAGGAGGAGGTCACGGTCGCGATAGTCCGCCGAGATCTCGGCCCCGAGCTCGGCGACCCGCGCCTGGAGCGCGGCCTCGTCGACGAGGATCTCCTCGACCCCGCTCGTCAGCTCGGTGACGTGGCTCTGGCTCAGCTCTCGCTCCTCGTGGCGCTGACCGTGCCCTCCCAGCCCGGGGCGCTCGCGATACCCGGCACCGCGACGACCTCGTCCCCTTTGACCACGAGCGGCCAGGCCTCGCGCTCCGACCGGGGCACTTTCGCGTCCACGAACAGATCCTGCACCTTCTTGGAGCGGCGTGCTAGCCGGTCCCCTGCCCGCCAGCCTCGGACCTGGAGGCCGGAGACCGACGCCTCGATCGTCCAGCCGCCCCAGCGCACGGGGCCCTCGAGTGCCACCGGACCCCGCTCGAGCCAGATCGAGTCGTATTCCCGAACCGCGATCCGGCCTTCCCCCAGGTCGACTCGCCGCGAGCCTCCAGGCGTCCCGAGCAGGTCGGCGAGGGCACGCTCCACCGGGAGCGGCAGCGATCGGTGCTCCTCGAGCGCGGCCAGGAGATTTCGCTCGGCGGCCGGGTGCAGACGCCTGAGCGCCGGGAGGATCTCGCCACGGATGAGCCCTCGCTTCGTGCCCGGATTGGAGCTGTCGACGCGGAACTCGAGGCCCTCAGCCCGGCAATAGGCTTCCGTCTCCTCACGCCAGAGAGTCAAGAGCGGTCTCACGACTCCATCCTCGCGGCGGACACGGATTCCCGTCGTCGTCCCACTCGACGCAAGCCGGAAGAGAACCGTCTCGACCTGATCCGAGGCAGTGTGCCCGGTGGCCCTGAGGCGGTCAGGAGCGAACGAGTAGCGAAGCTCGCGAAGCTCATCCTCCGTCCGTCCGGGCGCGTCGACCACCTCCGCCCCGAGCCGCTCACGGCAGAAGCACGCATCCTCTTCGGACTCGGCGCCACGTAGCCCGTGGTTCATGTGCAGGCTCTCCACCGCGTATCCGAGCGCCTGGAGTGCGTGCCAGAGGCAGGTGGAGTCAGGACCGCCCGAGACGAGGCAGAGGATGTCGCCGCCGCGCGGGATCAGCTCATGCCGGCGAACGTGCTCCTCGATGCGAGCGCGGAGCAACCCCGTATCCACGCGCCCATTGTAGGGCCGCTCAGAGGAGCGGCGCGACGTCGCAGCCGCGCTTTGCGAGCTCCGGCTGGGCCTCAACCAGGATCTCGCGGGCGAAGTTGGCGAGGCCGTAGGCGCGGAACATCCGCTTGCCGGCATCGGGCTTACCGCTGGCGAGGTGTGCGACCGCGTCCCCGTACTCGAGGAACATCGCATCGATGAGGACCTGGGCACGTTGAAGCGAGGGGTCCTTTGGTTCAGTGAAACCCACGCGCTTGGCCGCGTTCCGGGCCTGCGCGACCATCTCGGCCGGCTCGATCGCACCGTCCTGGTAGCCGGAGGCCCAGATCCCGAGGGCAGTCATGTTCAGGCCTGCGGTCTGGATGAAGCGCTTGTCCAGAGCTCCACACGAATGTCCCGCCGACGCCTGTGAGCCGGTGCAGGCACCGGCCGTCAGGGCAAAGGCAGCCACTGCCGCAGAGAGGCTAAGCCGACGCACTCCCTCCATCATCGGGTCGAGACGGCGACAGGGCTATGACCCGCACGGGTGACCCTCGATCGAGGCGGAGCACACTCTCTAGGGGAAGATGAGCGAGCGGTACACGATCGTCCGCCGCATCCCGACCGAGTCGTAGAGGGCGATGGCGGGGGTGTTCTCGGGCCGCACGAACAGGCAGATGGCGGGCGTCCGCTCCAGGAGGAGCCGGCAGAGATCCTGTAGGCCCCGCTTGGCGTTCCCGAGACCTCGGTGCTGCGGATCGACCCAGACCTGCTGGAGCTGCACGGCCCTGTCCGTCCACGCCGACGCCTCGGCCTTGAAGAGGACGCCGTCACCTTCCCGCCAGACCCAGCTGCGCCCCTGCTCGATCTGCACCCGCGTGCGCCACTCGAAAAGAGCAGGGTCGCGCGCATATGCGTCGACACCCACCTCCTCGAGGTATGCCGACGCTGACGCACGGACGAGCAGGTCGAGATCGGCCAGACCGGCCGGCCGCAACCCACTTTCTCCGGGCTGAGGCGGTTCCTCGAGGACGTAGACGGGTTGGCCCGGACGGTCGTCGAGCGGCTCGGGCATCCGGTCGCGAAGGACGGTCCACAGGGCCGTGACGGCTGCCTCCTCCCCGACCATCATCCGCGGGTCTCCGCGTGATGCGAGGTCGGCGAAAGCAGCAGTCTCCGGGCCGGAGGGGACGAGGTTCGCGCCGATGTGGCAGAGGCTCGTCAGCCTGTCGCCCTCCCGGATTCCGACGAAGCGCCCGAGACCGCGGCGCGCTACGTCCTCGAGGAAAACGCGCTCGATCGGATCCTCCGCGCAGAAGGCGAGGACGTCCTCGATGTCGGGCCTCTTCACCAGCCGTCCCATGGCGGGACGATAGTAGGGTGCGCGCGTGCCGATCCACGTGCGAGCCGAGCCGGGTGACTACGCGGAGGCGTGCCTCCTCCCCGGCGATCCCTTGCGGGCGAAGCACATCGCCGAGAACTTCCTCGAGGATGTGGTGCAGCGAAACGCGGAGCGCGGGATGCTCGGCTTCTCGGGCACCTTCCGCGGACGCCCCGTTTCCGTGCAGTCGACCGGGATGGGGTGCCCTTCGGCCGCGATCGTGGTCGAGGAGCTGATCCAGCTCGGCGTCAAGCGGCTGCTTCGCGTCGGGACGTGCGGCGGTTTGCAGCCGGACCTCCAGCTCGGCGACCTGATCGTGGCGCTCTCGGCCGTCCCGGCCGACGGTACCGCGCGGCACTACACGGGCGGCGAGCCCCATGCGCCGACCGCCGACTGGGAGCTCATCCACGGAGCCGTGCATGCAGCGAAGGAGCTCGACCGCCGTGTGCGGATAGGGCCGATCGTGTCGAGCGACGTCTTCTACGATCCCGACAAAGGCCGCGCCCAGCGCTGGTCCGATCGCGGCATCCTCGCCGTCGAGATGGAGGCCGCCGTCCTCTTCACCGTCGCAGCGCTCCGCAAAGTTCAGGCGGGCTGCCTGTTGACCGTCAGCGACGTGGTCGTCGAGGGCGAGTTCCAGCGGATCAGCGATGAGGATCTGCGGGCGGCCGTCGACCAGATGACGGAGCTCGCGCTCGCGACAGTGACTGCGGACTCGCATTGAGCATCCCGGCCCCTGGGCCGGTCGTCTTCCTCGTCAACCCGGCTTCCGCAAACGGCTCCACCGGCCGGCGCTGGCCGCAAATCGCCGAGCGCGCGGCAGCCGCCGGGCTCGTGGGCGAGGCGCTCGTGAGCGAACGTCCCGGCCATCTGGTCGAGCTCGCGGAGCGCGCGGCCGCGAGTGGGGCCGGGATCCTGATCGCAGTCGGGGGCGACGGCACTGTGCACGAGGTCGTGAACGGCCTGATCCACTCCGGCCGCTCGGCGGAGGTTGACCTGGCGGTGCTTTCCCGCGGGACGGGCAGGGATTTCGTGCGCAGCCTGCGGATTCCCGGAGACCTCGGCGAGGCGATCGAGACGGCGCGCGCGGGCAAGTCGCGAGTGGTGGACGTCGGCCGCGCACGCTTCACGGACCTCGACGGCTCGCCTGCGGAGGCGTACTTCGCCAACTTCGCCGGCGCCGGGATCAGCGGCTCGATCGCACGGCGCGCCAACGCCTCCTCGAAGGCTCTAGGCGGGAAGGCGTCGTTCATGTGGTCGACCGTGGCTGTCTTCATGCGCTGGAAGAGCGCCGACGTGACCGTCGACGTCGACGGTTCGCCCCGCTCCGGCCGCATGTTCGAGGTACTCGCGATGAACGGGGACTACACAGCCGGAGGCATGTGGATGGCGCCCGAGGCGAAGGCGGACGACGGGCTTTTCGACGTCGTCCTGATCGGCGACGTCACGAAGCTCGACTTCATCCTCACGTTTCCGAAGCTCTACCGTGGCCGCCACGTCGGCCATCCGAAGATCGAGCACCTCCGGGGGCGGGTCGTCACGGTCGATTCGGCGACGCCGCTCCCCATCGCGCTCGACGGCGAGCAGCCCGGGACGACGCCGGCGACCTTCGAGATCGTGCCGCGCGCCCTCCGGCTTCGCGTGCCCGCCTAGTCCCTCGCTCTAGGCTGCGGTGCCGCCGCGCGCGGTGCCGCCCCCGAGCGCCCGGCCGGCCGCGGGTGAAGCCGCCTGGTCGGCCTTCTTCTTCGACGCGGCGGAGGACTTTTTCGTCCGCGTGGCGGACGACGGGGTCTTCTTGGTCTCGGCCCGCTTCGCGGTCGGCGCGATGCCGGCGCTGGTCTCGACCTTCGCAAGTCGCTTTTCGAGGCTCTCGAGCCGCTTCTGGAGGTCGCGAACCTCGTCGACGGGCGCGAGGCCGATCCCGTGGAGGGCTCCGCGCGAGGTGACGTCGAGCTTGTCTTTTGCGTTCATGGCTCGTGAGAGAGCCTCCGTCACACGCTCGTTGCGGCCGAGCTCGTCCATGAGCTTGGTCAGTGCCTCTTCGCCTTTGCCTGCCAAGCGGCCGACTACGCCGCTGTTCTCGTCCTTCTTGGTCTTCGTCGCCATGGGCGCCTCCCCTGTTCGGACGTCAACCGGACGATACCCGAGCGCCGACGGAGGCAATCACGAACTTCCGGGCGCAACGCGGCGACGGACGAAGAAGCGTGCGCCGAGCGCGGCGAGACCGAGCAGGAGGAGAATGGGTGCGACCGTCGCCACGACCACAAAGGTGCGCCCGGCGACGTCGGCGAACGCCTCCGCCCCGTCCTTCCAGGTCTCCACGATGCCGTCCTTTCCGGCCGCCGCGACCGGAAGCCGCTCGCGCAGGTTGATGGAGATCGTGGCGAAGGACGTCTGGTCTTCGAGATACCGAAGCCGCCCGCGCGTCTCCTCGAGCTGGAGCTGGGTGTCGTTCAGCTTCGACTGGACCGCCAACGCGGCCGGCACGCTCTCCGCGCGCTCAAGCAGCACCAGGAGCTGGCGTTCCACGGCCTCGAGGTGGCGCTTCCGCGATTGCAGGTCGACGAACTCGGCCGAGACCTCTTGCGCGTTCTCCTGGCGGCCGTCCAGGCGTCCGACATCTCCCAGCTCTTTCATGACCGTCTCGTAGGTCCGCTCCGGAACGCGTAGGACGAGCGAGCCGTTCATGAGACGCTTCTCCCCCTGGCTCTGGCTGGAGCTGACCACGAATCCACCGGCCGCGGCGGCAACCGTACGCGCCTCGTCGGCCGCCCCCTGGAAGTCACCCCGCCGGACCGAGATCCGGACGGAGGCCATCTTGATGATGCGAGGTCCGATCCCAGGAAGCTCCGGGGCTCCGTTGGCACTCCTGGCAGTGTCCTCTGCCGCCAGGGAGCCGCCGCCCGACTCGCCGCCCTTGGTCGCCGCGAAGTCGACCGCTGCGCCTTTTTCAACGGTGTCGCCGCCGGCTGTGCCCGACTCGTCGCCGCCGCTGCTGCAGGCCGCGAGTGCCATTGCCGTGATGGTGAGAAACAGAATCAAAAGCAGTCGTCGCATGAAGTCCTCCTCGGGGTTGTGCTTGCTCCGACTCCCACCCGCCTGCCAAAGTTCCCCTGGCCGTGGAGGACTTCCGCTTCGCAACCGATCTTCGAGTCCGCTTCAGCGAGACGGACGCACAGGGAGTCGTGCACAACGCCGTCTACCTCGTCTGGTTCGAGATCTCCCGGATCGCGTACCTGGCCCGCTTCCGGGGCGGATACCGCGGGCTCCGGGAGGAGGACGGGGTTGACGCCACCACAGTCGAGAGCCATGTTCGCTACCTGACGCCGGCCGTCTTCGACGACGAGCTGCGCGTTCACGCGCGGGTGAGCGATCTTCGCGGCGCCCGGTTTCGCTTCGACTACGTGATCGAGCGGGCGAGCGAGCCGCCCGCGGTTCTGGCCGACGGCTGGACGACGCATGCCTGCGTGGACTCGCGCACGCTGCATCCCACCCGGATGCCTGCCTGGCTCGCGGAGGCCATCCGCGAAGCGGAGGCCTAGCGGCGGGGAGACGTTGTGGTCTGCGTCGTGCCCGTCGTGCCGGTGCCGGTCGGCGTCGTAGGAGTTGTCTCGGTCGGACTGGGCTCCTCGTCCGGCGGCGCGGGCTCGGGCTCGGCCTCCGGTACGGGGATCGTCCCGTATCGAATCACGCGAGGCTCGGACTGGTATGCGGTCCGCCAGGTTTCCTCGCGAAGCACGCGGTCGCCGACGAAGACCGTTCGAATCACTGTGACCGCCCGGGCGGGGGCGCCAAACTCCTCGATCACCTTCTCGCCGACGAAGAGCCCCGGATCCGGCACCCGCTTGATCTTCGCGGGCGCGATCTCCTCGAGCTCACCGGGGACCGAGACGACGCGGCGACCCGTCGGCGCACCCAGGAGGCTGATCGCGATCCCGGTTTCGGTCGGCACAGCTTTCATGACCAGCCAGTGTTTCGTGTCGTTCACGAACTTCAGGTCGATGTCCGGATAGTTCACGGTTGCATCGCGCCCGAGGGGGTAGCGGCTGATGTACAGGGCGTGGGCAGTCCGCTCGGTGATCTTCAAGCCGGCCTCCCACGCCGCGTTGAAGACCGTCGTCGCGACCTGCGACACACCTCCGCCGATGCCCTCCTCGTACTCGCCGCCGATGATCACCGGAGCCGAGCGGAAGCCGCGTGCCTCCGTACGCGGACCGACCTCCCTGTTGAAGGAAAACGTCGCACCGGGTGCAATCCGCGTTCCGTCGAGGAGCCTCGTCGCGAGCTTCAGGTTCGTGATGCGGTCCGCGGTGCCCGTGTAGAAGGAGCTGTAGCGGACGAGCTCGCGGGTGATCCCAAGCTCCTTCGCCTCCTTGGTCGTCAAGGAAGGCTCCGCTTCCCTGATCACGAGCTCGGCTGACCGCTTGTCCGTCGAGAGTGCCGCTTCCAGAAGGGCGTTCGCGGTCGCCGGCGCATCGAGCACACGGCCTTTGCGGGCACGGACGACCCGAACGCTTCGATTCTTCTGCACCTCGAACTGCGCGTTCTTGGGCGGGTTCGCAAACGCACGGGAAAGTCGCTTGAAGTAGAGCGTCGCGTACGGCCCTCCGATGGCGAGCTCCTTGCTGCCTCCATGCGGCAGGGAGAGGAGCTTCGCCAGCTGATCCCGGGTGACCATCCACGTCGTGCCGCGCCAGCCGAAGCGGACCGGGCGCGACAGAACCGTCTGCACGTCGTCGAGGACAGGTCGAAGCTCCTCGGTTCCGACCGCGGCTTTGTCGACGTGAATCGGAAGGGCAACCGGCTTCCGCGAGAAGCCCGCCAGGGCCGAGACGACCGTCGCTTCTGCCGCCTGCCTGTCGAGCTTCGTGCCGTCGCGTGCCGGCTCCAGGCGAGGAGTGAGCCCGTTCAAAACGATCGACGCGCTCTCCGCCTTCCTGTCGACGGACGCGGCGATTCGCCCGAGCTCGAACTTCAGCCCGGCCTCGTACGCGTTGGCGTGGGGCTCCACCTCGGCTCCGAAGAGCCTGACCGCGACCCGCTTCAGACCCCGAAAGGGGAGCGGCCAGTCTCCTGCCGCACGGGCCTCGGCGAGAGTCGCGGGCCAGTCGACCGAGAGATCGAGCTCATTCGGCGAGATCCGCCAGCTCTTTCCACTGCCGGTGAACGTCACCGGAACCTCGGCGAGGCTCGCTGCCCGCCTGGAGAGCTTCTTCTCCGCCTGCTCCGGCGTGAGGCCGGAGACCTTCAATCCAGAGACCTCGATACCCGCTGCGAGGCGGGCGTCCGAGCCTGCAAACGCGACGCCGACAATCAGGACGAGCGCGATGACTGCCGCGCCAAGACCGGCCAGCGCGCGCCGGCTAGGCAGGACCGCGCGAAACCCGCGCCGGCGCCTGGGGGCAGCACGAGGCCGGCGCACCGGACGAACACCCGCCTCCGCGCGCATGAAGTGGGCGAGTTTAGCAGCGTCACAGGGCCGGCAGACCCAGCGACCGGCGAAGCCGCAACACCCTTTTCACGTGCTCGTCGAGGCGGCCTCGCCGGGCGAGCGGAACGAGAGCGGCGATGGCCCGGCGGGCGTCGCGCCCGTTGGTGAAGAGGACGAGGTCGGCCCCGCCGAGGATCGCCAGCCGGGCGGAAACGACCGCGAACCTCGACCCGAACACGGAGACAGAGTCGGTGATCGCAACCCCATCGAAGCCGCTTTCTCGCAGCAGGCGGTAGCCGCGGCGGGAGAAGGAGGCGCGCCTGCGTCCCAAGCGATCGTAGACGGCGTGGCTCGTCATCACGCAGGGAACGCCGGCGCGGATGGCCAGCCGGAACCCGGCCAGCTCATCCGCTCGCACGGACGCGTGGACCTGCGGCGACTCGTCCGTAGAGACGCGCGCGGTGCCAAGGCCCGGGAAGTGCTTTGCACACGCGCCTGCGCCGCCGGCCGCCAAGCCTCTGGCGAAGGCGGCGGCGAACGCCGGCCGGCGAAAGTGCCGGGAGCCGAGCGGGCCACCCGCCGAGTCGAGCACGGGCGCCAGGTCTACGTGAGCGCCGACCAGACGAAGCGCCCGGCCGGTTCTCCGGCCGGAGAGAAACGCCTCTCGAGCACTCGTGTAGGACGAGGCCGGCACCGAGGGCGGCAGGCGTCCGAACGTCTGGGCCGTTCCGCCTTCCTGGTCGACGAAAACGAGCGTGTTCTGGGGGCGCGGCTCGCTGAGGCTCCAGCGCTGGACGATCACCCCGCCAACGCCCTTCGGCGCCGGGAGGCCCGAGACGACCACGAGGGCAGCCTTCTGGCGCGGCGTGAGGCCCTCTAAGGGGTCCGGAGCCGGAGGGGCAGCTGTGGGCACGATCGAGGCGAAAAGCGCCTGCAGGAGCGCAATCAGCCGCACCCTCCGTACACTAGCCCCGTGGACTTCGACCTGACGCCAGAGCAGCGCGAGGTGCAGGCGACCGTCAGGCGCTTCGTCGACGAGCAGATCCTGCCGAACGCCGTCGAGAACGACATCGAGCATCGCCTCGACATGGACACGATCGCCGGCATGGCCGAGCTCGGGCTCCTCGGAATCGTCATTCCAGAGGAGCACGGCGGGGCAGGGATGGACTACGTCTGCGAGGCGCTCGCCTGCGAGGAGATCGAGCGCGGCGAAGCGGCCTTCAGAACGCTCATCTCCGTTCACGTCGGGCTCAATTCCCTCTCGCTGCTCAAGTACGCGAGCGAGGAGCAGAAGGAGCGTTACCTGGCTCCTCAGGCGCGGGGCGAGAAGCTCGCCTGCTTCGGCCTGACCGAGCCGGAAGCGGGGTCGGACGTGGCAGCGATGCGAACGACCGCCCGCCGCGAGGGCGACGGATACGTCTTGAACGGCCAGAAGAACTGGATCTCGTATGCGACCGTCGCGGATCACCAGCTCGTCTTCGCAAAGACGGACGTCGAGGCAAAGCACAAGGGCATCTCCGCGTTCATCGTCGAGCGGGAGTGGCCCGGGGTGACGACGCGGGAGACCGAGAACAAGCTGGGTATCTGGGCCGGCTCCACGGGTGAGCTCTTTTTCGAGAACGTCGACGTGCCGGCCGTGAATCTCGTCGGCGAGGAGGGCCAGGGCTTCGAGATCGCCATGCACGGGCTCGACCAGGGCCGCTTCACGGTCGCGGCCGGCGCGTGCGGCGTGATCCGGGCCTGTCTCGAGCGCTCCGTCGAGTACGCCCGTGAGCGCGAGACCTTCGGCAAGCCGATCGGCAAGTACCAGTTCGTCCAGGACATGATCGCCGAGATGGTGCTCGGCTACGAGACGTCGAAGCTCCTGGTCATGCAGGCGGCCTGGCTCAAGAACCAGGGCGTCCGGAACACCCGCGAGACGAGCCTGGCGAAGTGGCACGCGACCGAGTCTGCGTTCAAGGCCGCACACCTCGCGATCCAGGTTCACGGGGCCTACGGGTACTCCGCCGAGTACGGCATCGAGCGCTACTTCCGTAATGCCCGCGCCCCGATCATCTACGAGGGCACCACGCAGATCCACAAGATGATGCAGGCCGAGCATGCGCTCGGCTACCGGAACCTGAACGGGCGCGACGGGGACGTCTCGCCGCTCGCCTCATGGGCCCCCGCTCTCTCGGCGCGGTAGCGGTCTGCACCGCGGCGCTCGCCATCCCGGCCGCCTTGGCGGCCTCCCTTCCCACGCACGGGGTCTTCCTTCCGGGAAAGAGCCTGGGCGGCGTCAGGCTCGGCGATACGAAGACCGATGTCCTCAACGCGTGGGGTAGCCGCCACGGAGTCTGCCGCGACTGCCCGCAGCTCACCTGGTACTTCAACCTGAAGCCGTTCGAGCCGCAGGGCGCCGCGGTCGTCTTCCGCCGCGGCCGGGTCGTCCGCGCTTTTACGGTCTGGCGCCCGCGCGGCTGGCGGACGGACGAGGGGCTCGAGCTCGGCGCGACGAGCGGAGCGCTTGCGAAGGCCTACCCCGGGCTCAAGTCGCGGTCGTGCGCACGCTACACCGCCTTTCTCCGGGCGGAGTCGGTGCGAACGACGAGCGTCTTCTATGTCTACCGCGGGCGGCTGTGGGGTTTCGGGCTCATGCGGCCGCGGCTTTCGCCCTGTCTATAGCCCGCTCGGCCTCGGCGAGTCGGGCTACCAGGGGCACCGCGAGCAGAATCGGGATCGCGACGACCGGCCACACGATGCCGTAGCCCTCCGTCGCGGAGTCTGGGTGGCGTCGCTCATCGGGCCGACGAGGAACGGGATGAAGAAGGCGAAGACGCCCTCGGCCGCCAGGACGAGCCCGATGAGCGTGCTCGAGTCCGTGAACTTCGCGAGCACGGGCGGTAGGTACGCGGTGACGGTCGTGATGGAGTACGCCAGTCCGAAGGCGCCCAGCCCGAGGATCCAGATCAACCGGCCCGGCGAGGAAGCCGGATCCTCCGCCGCGACGAGCTCGTCGCGCTTCAGCGCGGTTCGGTTCACAGACCGAGAGCGGCCGGCAGGTCGAGCAGGGTCGGCAGGGTGTCGACCCGATCGGCGTAGCGCCCGTCGCGGTCGACCAGGAACGCACGCATCCCGAGCGCCTCGGCGCCTTCGACGTCGTCTGCGATCGAGTCGCCGACCATCACCGCCTCAGCGGCCTCGACCTCGAGCATCTCGAGCACGACGCGAAAGATCGTCGGGCTCGGCTTCACCTTTCCGTGCGTCCCCGACGAGATCCAGGCGTCGACGTCGAGCGCGAAGTGACGGATGAAGTGATCCAGGTCTCGCCCCGTGTTCGAGACGAGACCGATCCTGAGGCCGTGCGTCCGAAGCTCTGCCAGGGCGGGCAGCGTGTCCTCGTACAGCTCGAAGTTCTCCGAGTGCTCCCAGCCCTGGGTGATCTCCTCGGCGATCGTTCGGATCTGATCGCCCTCCCCTCCCATGCCCCGCACGATGTCTTCGGTGAAGCGCACCCAGATCTCCTCATCATGGTCGAGCTCCGGATGGTGCTCGAGATCGAGGACGGCAGCTTCTCGCGCCTCACCGTACTTGGCGGGATCGAGCGTCAGCCCGTAGCGCTCCCCTGCCAGCCGGTAGCCCTCGGGGCCGAGCTGGGGGCCGGGCTTCGTGAGGGTGAAGTCGACGTCGAAGAGGACGGCCCGCAGTGGGCGCGCCACGCCTGGCCCTGGTCCTACACGCCGGCCGGCCAGCGGTAGGCCGCCGGCTGGCGGTTCGCGAGCGAGGGAAGGTCGTGCCGGACTTGCTCGAGACGAGTCTTGTCGATCTCAGCCGCGATGACGCAGTCTTCGTCCGGGGCCTGCGCGAGGACGACGCCCCACGGATCGACGATCGACGAGCGGCCGTATGACTGCTTCCCACCCTCGTGGACGCCCCACTCGTTGGCTGCCAGGACGTAGCACTGGTTCTCGACGGCCCGCGCCCGGAGCAGGAGCTCCCAGTGGTCCTTGCCCGTGTAGAGCGTGAACGCGGCCGGGACGGTCACCAGCTCCGCTCCCTGAAGCGCAAGGATGCGGTAGAGCTCGGGAAAGCGCAGGTCGTAGCAAACGGTCAGGCCGACCCGCCAGCCCTCGGCGTCGCACAGGTTCGTCTCCTCCCCAGGCTCCTCGGCCTCCGACTCGCGATAGACCTGGCCCCCAACCTCGACGTCGAACATGTGGATCTTGCGGTAGGCCACCACGAGGTCGCCGGACGGATCGATGACCACGCTCGTGTTCGAGAGCTTCTCGCGCCCTTCGCGCTGCTCGGTGATCGAGCCGCCGACGATCGTGATCCCGTGCGTCCGGGCCCACTCGCGCATGGCCTCGACCGTCTCGCCATCCTCGAGCGGCTCGGCGGCACGGCGGAGGGTGTCGGCGGAACCGATCGCGTTCCACTTCTCGGGCAGGAGCACCAGGTCGGCTCCGGTCGAGGCGGCACGGGCAACGAGGCGCTCTGCTTTCTCGATGTTGTCGGACTTCTCCGTGCCGGAGTTCAGCTGAATCGCGGCGACGCGGAGGCGGTCGGCCATGGGCGGAAGGATAGCCTGCGTCCATGTCGCGGATGCCTGCAGAGATCCTCGCGGATGCACGCACGATCGCCGTCGTGGGCGCGTCGCCGAAGCCCGACCGCCCGAGCCACGGCGTCATGCGTTACCTCCTGGAGCAGGGCTATACCTGCATTCCGGTCCGGCCTCGAGGCTGCGACGAGGTGCTGGGCGTCTCCTGTGTGGGCTCGCTCGCGGAGATCGAGGGGCCGATCGACCTCGTGGACGTTTTCCGGCGACCCGAGGCCTGTCCCGACGTGGCGCGGGAGGCGGTGTACGCCGGCGCGCGGAGCCTGTGGCTCCAGCTGGGAATCGTCTCACCCGAGGCGCGCCGGATCGCCGAAGCAGCCGGCCTCGACTACGTCGAGAACGAATGCACGAAGATCGTGCACGCCCGCGGACTGTCCTAGCGGGTGGGGTGCGCCGCCTCCTCCTCCTTCAGGAGGCGGACGAGGAAGTACGTGATCGCGGTGAAGAAGATCAGCGCCTGCTCGGCGCTCATGAGGATCCCGCCCAGGTTCTGGTCCTTGATAGCGGAGATGCCCCAGAGCCGCGGGGCGTCGGCGTAGAAGTCGTAGAACACTCCCGGAGAGAACGTCAGGGCGAGGCCGAGGAACGCCGAGCCGACGAAGCCCGCGGCCAGGTAGGCGAGCGTCAGCGGGGTCGGGAGCTCGTGCGGCTCGCCCGCCAAGACGGGCCACCAGAAGAGCGTTCCGATCATGATCAGGAGGCCGTGCTCGACGTTCAGCGCCCACGGGTTCTCCAGGGCGAAGTCGTAGAAGCCGGCGACGTGGATCGCGTACCACCCCACCAGCCACGTTGGCAGCGCCACGCGAGGCCGGGTCAGGAGCGCCCAGGGCTTTCCGCCGCGGGCGGCGAGCGCAGCGCGCATCCTCGGGGTCAGCCCGAGAATGAGGAGTGGCGGCGCCCAGTCGGCGATCATCACGTTCTGAAGCAGGTGGACGAGCAGAAGGTAATGCGCGGCCACGGTCTCGAGCGGCGAGTTGAGCGCACCTGCGACGAGGATCAGTCCGGCGGCGAAGAGGGCGATCCGCCAAGCAGGGACCGGCTCGCGCCGGGCCGCTCGAAAGTACAAGATCCCCGCCACTGCTGCGAGCGCCAGGAAGAGCGGCTCGAAGCTCCACGAGGAGGCAGCTGGGGTCACGGACGGGGCGCCAGCGAAAGCGCCTCCCGCTCGCCCCCTGCTGCCCGCTGCCTGCCATAGGCACCGACGAGGAACACGGCGCACAGCCCGAGCGTCAGGACCTGCTCGGACATCATCACGAGCCCGGCGAACCGCTGGTCCGTCAGGGGTGAGAGGTCGAAGAGCCGCTCGTCCTGCGCGGCGTAGGGCCCGTAGAGCGGCGAGAAGGAGAGGATCAGGACGTAGGCGAGAATCTGCCCGGCAGCGAAGAGGACGGCCGCCAGGGCCAAGCGCCCGCCGATGGTCAGCTCCCGCCGCCGGGCCGGATCGACGAGCTGCGACCAGACGAGGACTCCGGCAAGCACGAACGTGACGTGCTCGAGGTCGTGCACGAGCCGGTTCTCGAGCGTGAGGTCAAACGCTGCCGGGATGTGCCAGAACGCGAAGACGAGGGCCCAGACACCCAGCGCCACCCCGGGGCGAAGCAGGTACCCCAGAAAAGAACGTAGCGGCGCAATTCTGGCCAGGGGCCGGAGCACCCACGCGGGTAGCAGGAAGAACGTCAGTGGGCCTCGGATCGCAACCAGGAGGAGCGCCGGGGCTAGATCTCCGATCAGGACGTGCTCGAGCATGTGCGCGGAGAGGAGGTACTCCTCGCCGGCCGCGTCCAAAGGGGAGACGAGGGCGAGGGTCGCGACGGCGATCCCGGCTACGAAGAGCGCAGCGCGGTCCCGGCCGGCGTGATCCTGCCGCCCCCGGCGCCGTAGCCGGATGAAAGCCTGGCCGAAGAGAACGAGCGCAACCGCGGCACCCGCAAGCACGGCAGGGGGCGCCGACCAGGCCGAGTCGAGCTCGGAGATGGGCACGGCATCTGCGTGCGCCAGCGGAAGAAGGCTCGCAAGCGTCACCTCGACCTGAGCGTACCGCCGTCCGGGGCGGCGGACGCGGCCAGGTGATATCGGGGTGCCCGGATTCGAACCGGGGACCTCGCCGACCCGAACGGCGCGCGCTACCAGGCTGCGCTACACCCCGAACGGCACTAGGGTACCGCAATCGCAGGCAGGGACGAGATCCTCGGATTCGCCTCCGAGCTCCTTGAGCTCGACGCCTATCCCGACTACGGGCCAATGGGCCTCCAGGTCGTGGGTGCGTCCGAGGTGCGAAAGATTGCCTGCGCGGTCTCCTCGTCCCGCGAGCTCTTCGAGCGGGCCGCGGAGCTCGGTGCCCAGCTGGTCCTCGTCCATCACGGGCTCTTCTGGGATCGTGACTCGCGGGTGATCGGACCCGAGCTGAAAGGCCGCCTGCGCACGCTCTTCGACGCCGATTTGACACTCGCGGCCTACCACCTGGCGCTCGATGCCCACCCCGAGCTGGGAAACAACGTGCTGCTCGCACAGGAGCTCGGAGTGGACCCGGTGGAGCGCCTCGCCGAGATCGGATTCGGCGGCCCGCTGGACCGACCGCAGCCGATGGACGAGTTCGCGACCAGGGTGCGCCAGCGGTTGGACCGGCCACCGCTCGTCTTCTCCTACGGCCCCGAGACGATCGAGCGCGTCGCGATCTGCTCGGGCGGCGCCGCACGGCTTCTGACCGACGCCGTCGCCGCAGGCTACGACTGCTTCGTGACCGGAGAGGCTGCGGAGCCGACGAAGCACGCCGCCAAGGAAGCTGGCATCCACTTCATCGCCGCAGGTCACTACGCGACGGAGACGCTAGGGGTTCGGGCGCTGGCCGAGCGGATCGCCCAGGAGTTCTCACTCGAGTGGGAGTTCATCGACCTGCCGAATCCCGTCTGACGAGAAACGCTGCTCTACGGCAGGCGCCAGAACTCGCCGGTAAGACCGAGCGCCTCCAGGATCGCCTGGTTCTGGTCACGCGTACGCGGCGCCCACATCGGAGGCAGGCGGTCGCTCCACCACGCGTGAGCGAGCTCGCTCAGCTTCGCCACGGCGATCGTCGCCCCCGGCTCGCGCCCGCCGAGCCACCGCTGGACGTGCTCCTCCGACCGGAAGAGGTTCATCGTGCTTCAGGTGAAGACAATGTCGTCCCACCACCGGGACGCGGGGACGAGGCAGTGGAAGAGCAGGCTCTCGTCGTCCGGCCGCTGCCCGCGTACCTCGACGTTGACGGCCTCGCCGCAGTCGGGGCACGAGGTCTCGATCCGGCCGTCCACGTGGAGAGCGGCACAGATCCCGAACGCATCCCAGGCGCAGTTGGCGTACCACCAGCGGCCGTCAGCCTGGACGCGGTAAGAGGTAGGGACAGCCGAGAACGGATTCGCCATCCGGATCTCCGCCGTCCCCGGGTTGAGGACCAGCGCGTGTTGATCATGCAGCTGCCTCCAGCCCGCGAGAACCTCCTCCGAGGTCAGGCGGGCGGCATCAGCGACCTCGCTCGACGTGGGGGCGCGTCCGAGGTCGACGAAGAGGCTGTAGGTAAGCGCGCGCAGCCGGAGTTCCCGCTCCTCCATGCCAACCATCTTGAAGCCTTTCAGACGGTGTCGAGGAAGTCTTCGAGAATTGCGGCGCACTCCTCCGGGCGCTCCCCGATCAGCAGGTGGCCCGCCCCGGCAATTACGCGGATGGGGGCCCTGAGCCGGCGCGCGTACTCGAAGCCGTCCTCGAGCGGCACCATCCGGTCCCGCGAGCCCCAGAGCACGATTCCCGGGCAATCAACGCGGTCGAGATCGAGACGTGGATCGTCATGGATGAGAGCCGCCGAGGCGGCTGCCACGTCCGTCGCCTCATGCCCGCCCTCGAGGAAACCGAGGACGGCCTCCGCGGTCAGGTCGCGCGGCAGAGCCGCGCCCCAGTAGCCGAACGTGAGCGCCCGGAGGGACGATCGGGGCGCGATCAGGTGTCGCAGCCGCGCCGCGTGGCGCGCGGGTTTCAGGAGTCCGGTGAGCGCGAGGAACGCCTCCGCCCGGCGGGAGGTCGACGAGATGCCGGCCGATCCCACGAGGGCAAGCGCGGAGACCCGGGCTGGGTGGGCCACGGCCAGCCGGAGCGCGACGACGCCGCCCATCGAGTGCCCGACGAGAGCCGCGCGAGGGGTTGTCTCCTGCTCCAGAATCGCGGCGATGCTGTCCGCGTAGGCGCCGAGGTCCGGATGCCGGCCGATCGAGCCGGAGCGACCGTGACCCGGGAGGTCGGGGACGAGCACTCGCCTCGAGCGCGCCAGGAGCGGCGCCAGGCGCGTCCAGTTCGTAGCGGCACCGCCGAGGCCATGGATCAGAACTACGGGGCGCCCGTCCCCGGCGGCGAAGTACCGCAGACGGACGCCCCCGAACTCTGCAAAGAGCGGGCGAAAACCTTCGAGGAGCGTTGCGTCCGACATCAGCGACACGTATTCTTCCGTCCATGAAGCACGGAGCCAGACGCCTTTGAGCTCCCCCGCCTCCGATGTCTTTGCGGCGCCAAGCCCGCCTGTCTCATGACGGCGGGCTTTTTCGTACCCGACTGAAAGGAGCGTTCGTGGCCAACCACCTCACGCCCGAGGAGCTGTCGAAAGAGCTTGGAATCGACCGGACCGAGGTGATCCGCCTTTGCGTCCAGGAGTCGGTGCCGATCTACCAGGGAAAGATCGACAAGATGCTCTTCCAGGCTCAGCTCCAGGCGTTGAGCGCCGGCCCGGCGTCCAGATAGACCCAAGGGCGGGAAAGCCCGCCCGACAACCTAGCTCGCTGCCGCTTTTTTCCGGGACGATCCGCTCTGCTTCGCCTTCGCGGGCGCCTTCTGCTTGTGCGCCTCTGCAACGGACTGCTTCAGCGCCTCCATGAGATCGATCACCGGCACGGGAGCCGCCGGCTCGGGCTGCTTGATCTCCTCGCCCGCAACCTTCGCCTCGAGCATGCGCCTGAGGTCGTTTCGATACTCGTTCTCGAAGTCGGTTGGATCGAACTCGCCCACGAGGCTCTCGACGAGCTGGAGCGCCATCTTCAGCTCTTCCTTGCTCGCGTCCGTCTCCTCCACGGCCTCATCGATCTCTGAGCGCGAGCGAATGTCCTCGGCGAAGTACAGCGTCTCGAGGGCGAGTGAGTCTCCGAGTGTGCGGATGAGGCAGAGGTTCTCCTTGCCCCAGAGGACGAACTTGCCCACGGCGCCGACCTTCGCCTCCTGCATCGCGCGGAGGAGCAGGACGTATGGCCGCCGCTGGGCCGCCGCCGTGGCCGGTGCCAGATAGTACGCCCGGTCGAAGTAAATCGGGTCGACTTCCTCGACCGGGACGAATCGGAGGATGTCGATCGATTGCGAACGCTGGACGGCGACAGCCTCGAGGTCAGACTCCTCGACGAAGACGAACTGCCCCTTCGAGAACTCCCAGCCCTTGACGAGCTCGTCGGCCTCCACGTCCCGCTCGTGGAACGGGCAGTAGCGCTTCTGCTTGATCGGTGTCCCGCACTCGCGATGCAGGGTGCGGAACGAGGTGTCCTGCCGCTGCTGCGCGACGGCCAGCCCGATCGGGATGTTGACCAGGCCAAAGTTGATGGATCCGTTCCAGATCGTGCGCATAGCAAGCCTCAGCGTATCGGGGACCGGCGTGATTCTGCACGGAAGAAAGGTTCCCTTCCACCCCACTCGAAGGAACAAATCGGTGTCCGGCAACGCCCGGCTGCGCCAGGGGCCTGACTCGCTAGGTTAAGGCGCCGCTACAGGCGCCGGGCGCCGACGTATGTCGACGCATACCACGAGTCCGAAAGGCTCGAGATCTTCACGACATCGCCGGTGTGCGGTGCGTGGATGAACGATCCCCCGCCGATGTAGATGCCCGCATGTCCGAGCCCGTCGAAGAAGACGAGGTCTCCGGCGGCCAGCTGGTCGCGGCTGACCGGGCTGCCGTAGCCGTACTGCATGGCGGCATTGTGCGGGAGCGAGATCCCGACCTGGGCGTACACGTACATGATGAACCCGGAGCAATCGAAACCGCTCGGCGACGCCCCGCCCCAGACGTATGGAACGCCGAGGTAGCTCATCGCGATCCCGACGACACCACCGTGGGTCGAGGGTGGCGGAGAGCTGCCCGTTGCTCCGTCTGCGGCCGGCGTGGAAACTGTTGAACTGGAGGACCCGCCGCTCTGCTGCTGGTCGACGACCTGCTGGGCCTGCTCCTGCAGACGGCGCTGGCGCTCTGCCTCCTCCGCCTTGATCTTCTCGATCTGATCCTTGATCGACGCGAGCAGCCGCTGCCTCTCCGCGAGCTGTCCTTCGATCACACGCCGGCGCTCCGCCCGCTCGGCCAGCACCTGCTCCTGCTGCACGCGAGCGATCGCGAGCTTCTTCTCCCGGCGCTTGATCTCTGCCCGGTAGCTCCTGATCTCGCTGATCACGCGGGAATCCTCCGCCGACACACGGCTGATCGTGTCGACGCGGTCAAGGAGCTCACTAAGGCTCCGTGACCCAAGCAGAACCTCGAGGACGTTGTCGTCGCCGCTCTTGTAGAGGGCGAGGAGCCTGTTCGCAAGGGTGGCCTGCGCGCTCTTGAAGTTGCCCCGGGCGATCACGAGGTGGCGCTGGTTCACCTTCTCCTCGGCGCGGATCGCGTCAAGTTTCATCTGGGCCGCGTTGTAGGCGTCGACGGCCTTGTCGAGGCTCGAGTCGATGGACTGGATCTCGCCCAGCACGCGCTGGGCCTCGGCCTGCTTCGCCGAGACGGTCGGCGAGGCCGTGGAGGAGGTGGCCGCGAGGAGCGCGGTAACAGCGACCAGCAGTGCTACTGCCGTCTTTCGTCTACGAGGCTGGATCAGTTGGCTCCGGAGTTGGGGCACACGGACAGGGGGCGAGCAGGCGCGCAAACTGGGCTGGGCGACGCCACAAGCGGAGGATGGTAACAGCGAGGGCGGCCAGGAGCCAGGAGAACGGCTTGTGCCGTCGGATACGACCCTACCTGGTCGCCGTTTTCCCTGCCTTGCTAGGGTGGCCGCCTCGTGCGCGGGCGTCTGCTTCCACGAGGGGCTCGCATTGCGGTTGCGGCCCCGGCCTTGGCGGTGGCACTCCTGGCGTCGGCCGGTGCGCGCGCCGACGACCCCGGGATGCTCCGAAGTCAGAGCGACCAGCTGCGCTCCGAAAACGCAGCCCTGGCCGACCGTGCGCAGGCGGCCGTCCTCGAGTTGTACGCGCTCGAGTCCCGCCTCGCACGCGCCGAACGGCGCCTGGTGACTCTTCGCGCCCGCTCGCAGCAGCTGGCAGAGCGGCGCGACGAAGCGAGGCGAAACCTTCAGATCCTCCGCCGTGCGCTGGCCCTAGCCGAAGCCCAGCTCGGCGAGCGGTTGCGCACCCTCTACATCGACGGTGATGCCGATCCCCTGGAGATCCTCCTCGGGTCGCGATCCCTCGACGAGGCGCTCACAGGGCTCGACAACCTCGGACGGCTCGCGCGCCAGGACCGGGAGATCATCTCGGACGTCAAGGAGACGCGCGCGGACGTCCGGACCGCCCTGAGGACGCTTGCGGCGGAGCAGGCTCGCCTTACGCGGCTGACGGCCGACGCGGAAGCGGCCCGCGATGCCCTCCTGGCCGCTCGCTCCGACCGAGCCGGCTATCTCGCCGGACTTCGTAACCAGCAAGCGCTGAACGCGGCCCAGATCGACAACCTGACCGAGCAGGCGCAGGCTGCGGAGGTGAAGTCCCACGAGATCGAGAGCGGAAGCCCGTCCGGCTCGGGTAGCTCCTCGGGCTCGTCCGGGTCACCGCCTGCAACCCCGACGGCGGCCCCGGCCGGGCCGGGCACCCAGTTGACCGTCCAGTCCACGGGATATGCCCTGCGCGGCACGACGGCGACCGGCATCCAGACGAGCTGGGGCGTGATCGCTGTCGACCCGAGCGTGATCCCGCTCGGCACCCGGATGACCGTACCCGGCTACGGAGAAGGCGTCGCGGCGGACACGGGCGGCGCGGTCCAGGGCCTCATCATCGACCTGTGGTTCCCGACCCGCGAACAGGCGCTGGCCTGGGGCCGGAGAACGGTCACGATCACTCTCCACTAGAATTCGTCTGCCTCAGATAGCCAGGGGAGGGACGATGAGCGGGGGTGCGGTGCCAGAGGAAGTGCATGTCGAAAAGACGCTCGACGAGCTGCGCGTTCTCCTGGTCGACGACCATGACCTCTTCAGAAGCGGCCTCGTCAACCTCCTCGCAGAGCACGGGCTGCACGTCGTCGGCGAGGCCGAGAACGGGGAGGTCGCGCTCCGGCTCGTCCGCGAGCTCGCTCCCGACGTGGTGATCATGGATCTCAACATGCCGGGCCCGTCCGGCGTCGAGGTAATCCGCCAGATGGCGACGATCGCACCGCTGACGCGCGTCGTGGTGCTCACCATCTCCGCCGACGACAGCGACGTCATCAACGCCGTCATGAGTGGCGCCTGCGGCTACCTCCTCAAGGATTCTTCGGTCGACCAGCTGATCGCCGGCATCCGCTCGGCGGCCGCCGGCGAATCCCTCATCTCGCCCCAGATCGCGGCCAAGATGCTCCAGATGTTGCGCGCCCAGCGTTCGACCGTCGACGCCGCCGAGACGATCAGAGCCGAGCTGTCCGAGCGCGAGATAGAGGTTCTGAAGCTGATCGCGAACGGCAACGACAACGCGGAGATCGCGCGTGCGCTCTTCATCAGCCCGAAGACCGTGAAGAACCACATCTCGAACATCCTCATGAAGCTCCAGATGGAGAACCGCATCCAGGCGGCGGTCTACGCCGTCCGAAGCGGGATCGTCTAAGCCTTCTAGCCGTTCAGCGACACTGCGCGACGAGCATGAATCCGCTGGCGCAGGAGCTCGAGCAGCGCCCTGAGGCGGACAAGCTCCGCCTCGCTCTCCGTGCGCCGGTCGGAGAGGCTCCTGAGCTCCTCGAGCTGGATCGGGTCCTCGTCACCCTGAACCAGCTCCCCGATCTGCTTCTCGATTCGGACACGCTCGGTTTCGAGCAGAAGCGCTCGTGCGCATCCGTCCGTGAGCGTATTCTCCATCTCCGCGAGCCCTGCCTCGTCGTCAGGGGCCGCGTCGAGGAGTGCGCGAATCTGGTCCAGCAGGAGGGGGAAATCGTTCGACATCGCCGTCTCTCTAGTATCGAGGCGCTGCCGCCGGGCGACCATGGGCCGGTAGGCCTATCTTCGCCGGTGAGGCGGCCCACGAGATGGTCTGGCTGGATCGCCGTTTTTGTGTCCGCCTTGGCGCTCGCGACGGCCGGCACGGCACTCGCGGCGCTCTCCGGCGAGCTGACACGAGCGCTCACGGTCCGGGGCGTCTCCTGGCAGGCCACGGGTGCGCTCGTCCTCGATCTTCGCAACGGCGGCCTCGTCTATGCGAAGCACGCCGATCGCTCCCTCCGGCCCGCGTCGAACGAAAAGCTTGTCGTTGCGCTCGCGACGCTCGATCGCCTGGGCCCCGCTGCACGCATCCCGACACGCGTGCTCGGCAGGGGATCCGCGAGCGAGTCCGTCTGGCAGGGTGCGCTCATCCTGAAGGGCTACGGCGACCCGACGCTCACCGGCTCCGACCTCGCCGTGCTCGCGAGGCGCGTCCGGCTCTCGGGCATCAACACGGTCACGGGCAAGGTTCTCGCTGACGAGACCTACTTCGACACCCGTCGCGTCGCGCCCGGCTGGAAGCCGTCGTACTACAAGGAGGAATGTCCCCCCCTTTCGGCTCTCGTGGTCGACAAGGCAAAGGTCCTGGGCCGGACCGTCGACACTCCGGCACTTGCCGCAGCGCGGGCGTTTCGCAAAGCGCTCACGCTCGCCGGCGTCAGGGTGCTCCGGGGCGCCGGCGTGGGCGCTGCCGGCGACGGCGCCACGCTCGTCTCCCAGATCCTCTCTCCCTCCACCGCCGGCCTGGTGAAGCAGATGAACCGACAGAGCGACAACTTCGTCGCAGAGATGCTCCTGAAGCGCCTCGGTGCCCGCATCCTCGACCGCGGAGAGACCGCGGCCGGAATCTCCGTGGCCCGTGAGGTCCTACGGACGCGCGGGGTGCCGCTTGCCGGGGTCCGGCTTGCCGACGGCTCCGGCCTCTCGAGCTACGACCGCCTGACTGCGCGTGCCATCGCTGCCATCCTGGTCACGGGGTGGAGCGATCCCGGCTTCCGGCGGCCGTTCGTAAGCTCGTTGCCACTTGCAGGCGTGAACGGCACCCTGAAGGACCGTTTGCGCTCATATCCCGCCCGTGGCTTCGTTCGGGCGAAGACCGGGACGACCAACCGCGCTTCGAGCCTCTCGGGCTTCGTCGGGACGCGCTACGTCTTCTCGGTCCTCCAGAACGGAGCTCCGATCCCCTGGCTCTCAGCGAGACAGGGCCAGGACCGATTCGTGCAGATTCTGGCGGGCCGCGCCCGCTAGCCCCTAAGGAGCTTCTGGAAGGCGGCCTCGTCCAGGATGGGAACGCCGGCCTTCTCCGCTTTCGCGAGCTTCGACCCCGGGCCCTCCCCGACAACCAGACCGGTCGTCTTGCCAGACACGGAGTTGAGCACCCGTGCGCCGAGCTTTTCGAGTGCGTCCGCCGCCTCCTCCCGCGTCCAGCCGGAGAGCGTTCCTGTGATCACGTAGGTGGAACCGGTGAGCCTGCCCTCGACCGGCCGCTCTGCCTCCCCTACCTCGAAGGTCAGGCCTAGCTCTCGAAGCTCCTGCACGAGCCCACGATTTTCCTCATCGGAGAACCACTCCGCAATCGCCTCAGCCCGCTCCGGCCCGATCCCCTCGACGGCCATGATGTCCTCCTGGCTCGCCTCCATGAGGCGATCGACCGAGCCGAAGTGACGGGTCAGGTTCTGCGCGGTGACCCAGCCGACGTCCGGGATGTTCAGCCCGAAGAGAACCCGGAAGAACGGCTGCGACTTCGACTCCTGGATCGCCGCGACGGCGTTGCGCGCCGAGATCTCCCCGTAGCCATCGAGCTCCTGGAGCTGTGCAGCGGTTAGCCGATACAGGGCGGGCATGGAGCGAAGCAGACCCTCGTCCCAGAGCCGGCGGACGAACTGCTCCCCGACGCCCTCGATGTCCATCGCCGCACTCACCCAGTTGATGAGCGTCTCCAGGCCGCGCGAGGGACACGCGCGGTTGGGACAGCGATGCATGACCTCACCCTCGGGCTTGACGATCCCGGTTCCGCAGAGCGGGCATTTGGCCGGCATCCGGAACGGCTTCGTCCCCTTTGCGTGCGGCAGGACGGGGCCCACCACCTGCGGGATCACGTCGCCCGCACGCTGGACGATCACCTTGTCGCCCTCGCGGATGTCCTTCCGGTTGATGTCCTCCTCGTTGTGGAGGGTGGCGGTCGAGACCGTGACCCCGCCCACGTGCACGGGCTCCAGCTGCGCCCAGGGGTTCAGGTTCCCCGTCCTCCCGACACGGATGTGGATCTTCGAGAGCACCGTCTCCGCCGTCAGCGGAGCCCACTTGAAGGCACGAGCCCAGCGCGGCCGCGAGTGGAGAGCACCGAGCCGCCGCTGCTGGTCGATCGAGTCGACCTTGATCACGATCCCGTCGATCTCGTAGTCCAGTTCGATCCGTCGCGTCTCCCAGGCCCTGCAGGCCTCTGCCACCTCCTCGATCGTCTCGACGCGCTCCGAGTACGGGTTCGTGCGGAAGCCCCGCTCACGTAGCCACTCGAGCAGCTCCCACTGCGTTTCGACCTCAACCGCCTCGCGGTAGCCCGAGCCGTAGACCCAGATCGCGAGCGGGCGCGCGGCGGTGATCGACGAGTCGAGCTGGCGCAGGGTCCCTGCCGCGGCATTACGCGGGTTGGGAGCGGTTTTCTTGCCCTCCGAGACGAGCCTCTCGTTCAGCTCCCGGAACCCGGACAGCGGAAAGTAGATTTCGCCGCGCACCTCCACCACCGGCGGCGGCGCCTCCCCGGGTGGCAGGCGGAGCGACAGCGGTATCGACCGGATCGTCCTCAGGTTGACCGTGATCTCCTCGCCGCGGAACCCGTCACCCCTGGTGGCCCCGCGAACGAACTGCCCCTCCTCGTACACGAGGGAGACGGCGGAGCCGTCGATCTTCGGCTCGATCACGTAGGCAACAGGCTCGTCAGAGTCGAGGCGCTTGCGGACGTCGTCAGCCCATTTCGCGAGCGCCTCGCCGGTCGTCACCTTCTCGAGCGAGCCCATCGGTGCCAGGTGGTCGACCTTCGTGAACTTCTCCGAAGGCGGCGCGCCCACGCGCTGTGTGGGCGAGTCCGGCGTCACGAGCTCGGGATGGGCCTCCTCGAGCGCAACCAGCTCGTCGTAGAGCCGGTCGTACTCCGCGTCCGAGATCTCCGGGTCGTCGAGGACGTGGTAGCGATGCAGGTGATGGTCGAGCTCGCGGCGCAGCTCCTCGGCCCGGCCGGTCGCGGAGGCTGAGGTCTGGCTAGACGGCATCGAGCAGCTCCCGCGGTGAGTGGACGATCAGGTCGGCTCCATACTCGAGCAATCTCTCGGCGGGATGGATCTTCCCCCAGGAGACACCGATCGTGAAGACTCCCGCCGCCTTCCCGGCCTCGATGTCGAAGGGCGAGTCGCCGACGAACGCAGCGCTGTCGGGCGTCGCGCCGACGAGCTCGAGCGCGCGCAACACAGGCTCCGGATGCGGTTTGTGGAGCTCCGTGTCGTCCGTCGTGACGACTACGTCGAAGTAGCGCTCGATGCCCAGCTGCTCGAAGGCGAGATCGACCGTCTTTCGGCGTTTCGCGGTCACGATTCCGAGCTTGCGCCCTTCCGCGTGCAAGTGCTCCAGCACTTCCTGCACCCCCTCGAAGGCCTCGAGCTCGTCGTGGAGCGGAGCGTTGTGGGCCCGGTACACGCGGACGAGCTCGTCGACGCGATCTGCGTCGAATGAAGCCATCTGGTCGCGGATCGACGAGCCTCCAACGGCGGCCACGAGCTCGTCGTCGGGAATCTCCCGGCGCAGCACGGTACGCGTCGCATGCCGGAACGACTCGAGGATCATCCCGCCCGAGTCGATCAGCGTGCCGTCAAGGTCGAAGAGGACAGTCGGGTATTTCACTCAGTAGTCCACATGCTCGAGATAGAGGCCCCAGGGCGGGGCCGTCCTGCCGGCTTCGGAGCGCGGACGCCCCTCGAGCAGCCGCTCGAAGGCGACCGGCTCGGCCTCCAGCATCGTACCGACGAGGGTTCGCACCATGTGTCGCAAGAAGCTGTCCGCTCTGATCCGAAACTCGAGCACGTCGCTCGTGGAGGCCCACCGCGCCTCGAGCACGGTGCGGTCAAAGCTCGAATGCCGCGTCTCGGTCGGGGTGAAGGCCCGGAAGTCGTGGGTGCCGGCGATCAGGCCGGCGAGAGCGTCGAGCACCTCGAGATCGACGGGGCGCGGCCACCAGAGGGAGCGGCGATGCTCGAACGGGGACGGGGCCCGCCGGCGCCAGATCCGGTAGACGTAGCTCCGGGCGCGAGCCCCGTACCGAGCGTCGAACTCTGTGGGCACCCGCTCAGACGCGATCACCTTGAGGTCGCTGGGAAGACGGGAGTTCAGCGCGTCGGCGGCACTTTCGAGCGGGCCCTCGGAGGCGGTGAGGCTCGCCACCTGAGCGAGCGCATGCACGCCTGCGTCCGTGCGGCCCGCCACGGCAAGCCCGCTCCAGCCCGGGAAGAGGGTGTCGAGTGCTCGACGCAGCTCTCCTTCGACGGTGCGCAGCCCCGGTTGCATAGCCCAGCCGGAAAACGAGGTGCCTTCGTACTCGAGCGTCAGCTTCAGGTTCGCCATCGGCGAAGGCTAGTTGACATCCAGCTCCGTAAGTGTATGCTTACCGTAAGTGATGGCTTACGGGAATGGCATCGCAGCTCTCGGGGATCCGACACGACGGACGATCTTCGAGCTTCTGGGCGTCGAACCGCGCTCGGTCGGTGACCTGGCCGGCGAGCTGCCCGTCAGCCGGCCCGCAGTCTCCCAGCACCTCAAGGTGCTGAAGGACGCAGGCCTCGTCTCCGAGAGCCGTGTCGGTACGCGGCGCGTTTATCGGGTCGAGCCCGAGGCGGTCGCCGAGCTCCGCACGTATTTCGACGAGTTCTGGACACAGGCGCTGGCCGCCTTCAAGACGGCAGCGGAAAACGAGCTGGAAGGAGCGCAGCATGGAAGTAACTGACCTCACACTCCGCAAGACGATCACGGTCGCCCGCCCGCCCGACGTGGCATTCCGGGTCTTCACGGAGAGGCTCGCAAGCTGGTGGCCCGCCCGGACTCACTCCGTCGGCCACGAGCGAGTGGACACGATTGTTCTCGAAGGTCACGTTGGCGGCCGCTTCTACGAACGGCTCGACGACGGCACCGAGCACGACTGGGGCGAGATCACGACGTGGGATCCCCCCGGCCGGCTCGGCATGACCTGGCATGCAGGACGCCGCCCGGAGACCGCGCAGCAGCTCGAGATCCGCTTCGTGGCCGAGGACGAAGGAACGCGGGTCGAGCTCGAGCAGACGGGCTGGGAGGTCCTCGGCGACGAGGCCGAGGCGACGCGGGCGAACTACGCCTCCGGTTGGACGGGAGTGCTCGGATCGTACGCCGAGGCGGTCGACGCGGACTAGCCGGCGGCCGGGGCGGGTGCGCGCTCGGGAACGTAGTCCACGAGCTCGAGGTACGCCATCTGAGCGGCGTCGCCCTGCCGTGGGCCCAGCTTGACGACCCGGGTGTAGCCCCCTGCTCGGTCTGCGAAGCGGGGGGCGATCTCGGTGAACAGCATGTGCGCGATGGGCTTCGAGCGCAGGAAGGCCACGGCCTGGCGCTGCGCCGAGACGTCCCCCCTCTTCCCGAGCGTGATCATCTGCTCGACGATCGGCCGTACCTCCTTGGCCTTCGCCTCGGTGGTCTTGATCCGGCCGTGCTCGATCAGCGCGCTCGCCAGGTTGGCGTACAGCGCCTTTCGGTGGGCCGAATCGCGCCCGAGCTTCCTACCTGCCCGCTGGTGCCTCACCCGGTCTCCCTTCGAGCCTCAGTCGTCGCGGAGGCTCAGGCCGTGGGCCTGGAGCGTCTCGCTGACTTCCTCGATCGACTTCTTGCCGAAGTTCGGGATCGCGGCAAGCTCGTTCTCGCTCTTCGTGACAAGGTCACCGATCGTCTCGATTCCGACCCTCTTCAGGCAGTTGTAGCTGCGGACGCCCAGCTCGAGCTCCTCAATCGGGAAGTTCTCCATCCCGTGCGCCTGGGGCACCTCTGCCTGGGCCTCACTGGCCGCTTCCCCGAAGCCCTCGATCTTGTCGATGTCGGTGAAGATGGCGAGCTGCCGGATCAGGATCTCGGCGGCCTGCGCGATCGCGTCACGGGGATCGAGCGAGCCGTCGGTGGTGACGTCGAGCCTCAGCTTGTCGTAGTCCGTGCGCTGGCCCACGCGCGCTGCCTCTACTTCGTAGGAGACGCGGCGGACCGGCGAGAAGATCGAGTCGACGGGAATGACGCCGATCGACTGCTCGGGCTCGCGGTTCAGCTCGGCGGGGACGTAGCCACGGCCGCGCCCAATCGTGAGGATGATGTCGAGCTTCCCCTTGTCGGAGAGGTTCGCGATTTCGAGATCCGGGTTCAGGATCTCGAGGTCAGCCGGGGCCGCGATGTCCGATGCCTTCACGGGCCCGGAGCCCTTCTTCTCGAGCCGAACCTCGACCTCGGGCGAATCGCCCTCGAGCCGGCAGATCAGGTTCTTGAGGTTGAGGATGATGTCGGTGACGTCCTCACGGACTCCCTGCAGTGTCGTGAACTCGTGGGCCACGCCCTCGATCTTCACGGACGTGACCGCGGCTCCCTCGAGCGAGGAAAGCAGCACGCGCCGCAGCGAGTTGCCGAACGTGTAGCCGAAGCCGCGATCGAGCGGCTCGATCACGAAGACGCCGTTTCGCTCGTCGACCTCTTCGTGGACGATCCTGGGGATCTGAAAATCCATCGTTGCCGTTCTGGTAGCCATGCGTTCCTTCCTATCTCCTACAGATGAATGGGCGAGGCAGCCTCGCGCCTACTTCGAATAGAGCTCGACGATGAGCTGTTCTTGCACCGGAGCGTCGATCTCGTCGCGCTCCGGAAGCTTCAAGATCTTGCCGGTCAGGTTGTCGTGGTCGGCCTGGAGCCAGGGTGAGACCGACGCCGTCAGGTCGGTCGCGTCGCGGATGACCGGCTCGGCCGGGCTCCCCGCCTTCATCGCGACGATCATGTCGGGCCGCACCTGGAAGCTCGGGATGTTGACCCGGCGGCCGTTCACCTGGAAGTGCCCGTGACGGATGAGCTGCCTGGCCTGCGCGCGGGAGGCGGCAAACCCGAGCCGGTAGACCACGTTATCGAGCCTGGTCTCGAGCATCCGTAGAAGCTCCTCGCCAGTGATTCCCGAACGCCGCGACGCCTTCTTGTAATAGCCGCGGAACTGCTTCTCGAGAATCCCGTAGTAGCGGCGGGCCTTCTGCTTCTCGCGGAGCTGGAGCAGGTACTCGGACTGCTTGATGCGCCCACGGCCGTGCTCCCCCGGCGGATAGCTCCTGCGCTCGACCGAGCACTTCTCGGTCAGGCAGCGCTCGCCCTTCAGGAAGAGCTTCAGCCCTTCGCGCCGGCAGTTGCGGCACTTGGTTCCGAGGTTCTCGCGGGCCATTAGACCCTCCGCCTTTTCTTCTGGCGGACGCCGTTGTGCGCCTGGGGGGAGACGTCGCGGACGCCCAGCACCTCGAGGCCTGCGGCCTGAAGTGAGCGAATCGCGGTCTCACGGCCCGAGCCCGGTCCCTTCACGAAGACCTCGATCTTCTGGAGCCCGTGCTCCATGCCCTTCCGCGCGCACGAGTCGGCCGTCACCTGCGCGGCGAACGGCGTCGACTTGCGCGAGCCCTTGAAGCCCGCCGAGCCCGCGCTCTCCCATGCGATCACGTTCCCGTCCTTGTCCGTCAGCGACACGATCGTGTTGTTGAAGGACGTCTTGATGTGCGCCTGACCGATGGCGATGTTCTTCTTGACGCGACGGCGCGTTCGGCCCTTGGCCGCTGATCGGCGAGGAGGCGCCACGCTAGGTCTTCGCCACGGCCTTCTTGCCGCGGCCCACCGTCTTCTTGGGGCCCTTGCGGGTGCGCGCGTTGGTCTTCGTGCGCTGGCCGTTCACGGGGAGGCCGCGACGGTGGCGAACGCCGCGATAGGCGCCGATCTCCTGGAGCCGCTTGATGCTCTGCGAGCGCTCGCGGCGAAGGTCCCCTTCGACGGAGACGCCGTCGTCGATATACGTGCGAAGCTTGGTGATCTCCTCGTCCGTCAGGTCGCGCACCTTGGTGTCGGGCGAAAGGCCGAGCTCGGCGGCGATCTTCCGCGAGGTGGACGGACCGATCCCGTAGATGTAGGTCAGGCCGACCTCGAGCCGCTTCTCGCGTGGAAGGTTGACGCCTGCGATTCGTGCCAAATCTCTCTCCTTATCCTTGCCGCTGCTTGTGGCGCGGGTTCGTGCAAATGACCAGGACTTTTCCGTGCCGCTTGATCACGCGGCAGCGGTCACACATCGGTTTGACGGAAGCTCTGACTTTCATAGGGATTACCGGCGACCAGGGTAAAACCCCGGCGGGGCCGCGAAACCGCTCTATCTTAGCAAAGACCCGGTGGCCGGAACCCGTGGCTGGGTCAGGATCCGGGGCCCATCCTCCGTCACCGCGACCGTGTGCTCGAAGTGCGCCGAAAGGGACTTGTCGTCGGTGTAGATCGACCAGTGATCGTCGGCGACCCACACGCCCGCGTCCCCGGCGTTGATCATCGGCTCGATCGCAAGCGTCATGCCGGTTGCGAGCTTCGGCCCCCGGCCGGGCTCCCCCACGTTCGGAATCTGCGGCTCCTCGTGCATCGATCGGCCCACCCCGTGCCCGACCAGAGACCGGACTACGGAGAATCCCGCCGCCTCGGTGACCCGCTGCACGGCGGCCGAGATGTGCCCGATGTGATTGCCCGGACGCGCCTCTTCGATCCCGGCCGCGAGCGCGGCCTGGCCGACGTCGAGCAGCCGCTGGGTGTCCGCATGGATCTCCCCGACCGGAAACGTGTAGGCAGAGTCCCCGACGAAGCCGTCGAGGGTGACTCCGACGTCGACCGAGATCACATCGCCCTCCTCGAGCCGGTAGGGGCCCGGAATTCCGTGCACCACCATCGTGTTGGGAGACGTGCAGATCGAGCCTGGAAAGCCGCGGTAGCCCTTGAACGTCGGGATGCCCCCGCGCGACCGGATGAACTCCTCGGCGACGGCGTCGAGCTCGAGCGTGGTCACTCCCGGCTGTATCTGTTCTCTCAGGAGGTCGAGCGTCTCGGCGACGACGGCGCCTGCTCGGGCCATAGCCTCGATTTCCTCGGACGACTTGCGGATGATCATTGTGCTCCAGCCGTCTGCAGGACGTCCTGCACCTCGGAGAAAACATCGTGGACGGAGCGGTCGGCGTGGATCCCGACGAGGTTTCCACGACTCCGGTAGTACTCGACGAGATCCTCGGGGACGAACTGCTCGCGAAGGCGCGTGCGAATCACCTCGGGCGTGTCATCGTCCCGATGACGGTCAAGGAGCCGCTGCTCGGCAACCTCCTCTGGAAGCTCGAAGTTCAGGACCACCGACAGTTCGCCGCGGTCGATCTCCTCGAGCATCCGATCGAGGCCCTCGGCTTGGGCAAGCGTGCGCGGGAAGCCGTCGAGCACGAACCCCTCCTTTGTGTCGTCGGCGAGGAGCCGCTCGCGGACGAGCCCGATCATGAGGTTGTCGGGAACGAGGTGGCCTTCCAGAACGATCTCTCGGACCTGCCTTCCGAGCGGCGAGCCGTTCGCGATCGCGGCCCGCAGCATGTCGCCCGTGGCCACGTGCGGGATTGCGAGCTCGTCGGCGATCAGCTTCGCCTGGGTGCCTTTTCCGGCCCCGGGCGGACCGAGGATGACGATGTCGAGGCCCATACCGGAGCCTATTTCAGGAAGCCTTCGTAATGGCGCATCATCATCTGCGACTCCATTTGGCGCATGGTGTCGAGCGCGACGCCCACCACGATGAGAATCGACGTGCCGCCGAGGGCCGCCGAGGTCGCCTGCGAGAACCCGCCGTAGCGGATGAAGAGTGTCGGCAGGGTTGCGACGAGTGCGAGGAACAGCGCCCCTGGCAGGGTCAACCGGGTCAGCACGCGGTCGAGGTACTGGGCGGTCGGAGGGCCGGGCCTGATCCCGGGCACGTAGCCACCATGCTTGCGGAGGTTGTCCGCCTGGTCGACCGGGTTGAACTGGACCGCGGTGTAGAAGTACGTGAAGATGATGATCAGAAAGGCCTGCAGAAACAGGTACGGAAGGCTGGTGGGCGAGAAGTTGGAGTTGATGAAGGTCTGCGTCTGCGGGAAGAACTGGCCGATCGTGGGCGGGAAGGCCATGATCGCCGCGGCGAAGATGATCGGGATGACGCCCGCCATGTTGACGCGCAGCGGCATGTAGGTCGCGCCGCCCGTGGTCATGCGGCGGCCGACCATGCGCTTCGCGTACTGGATCGGGATGCGGCGCTGGCCCTCCTGGACGAAGACGACCGCCAGGATGATCGCGAGCGCGAGAAGCGGGAACATGAGCTGCTCGAACGGCGTCCCCTCGTACCAGGCGCGGATGCCTCCCGGGAGACCCGAGAGGATCGAGGCGAAGATGAGAAGTGAGATCCCGTTGCCGATCCCGCGCTTCGTGATCAGCTCGCCCATCCACATGAGCAGCGTGGTCGCCGCGGTCAGCGAGACGAGGATCAGGACGAAGCGGCTCGGGGTGAGCGTGAGCGCCCCCTGGCGCTGGAAGAGGTACGAGTAGCCCGCCGCCTGGAGCGCTGCGAGGACGACCGTCAGGTAGCGCGTGTACTGGTTGATCTTGGCGTACCCGGCCTCACCCTCTTTCTGCAGCTGCTCGAGGCGCGGGATCACCACGGTCATCAGCTGGAGGATGATCGAGGCCGTGACGTAAGGCATGATCCCGAGCGCGAAGAGCGCGAACTGGGAGAGCGCTCCGCCCGAGAAGATGTTCAGGAGGCCAAGGATCGTGCCGCCCTGGTTGTTGAAGTACTCCTCGATCTTCGACGAGTCGACGCCCGGAACGGGAATCCAGCTCCCGAGCCGGTAGAACAGGAGGATCATCGCGGTGAAGATGACCCTGTGGCGCAGCTCCGGGACGCGCCATGCGTTTGTCAGCCAGGAGAACATTCCGGGCTAGGCCTCGCTCTCGGGAGCCTCGGCCTCGCCGTTCTCGGCGGGCTCGCCGGCATTCTCAGGCTCCCTCGGCTCCGTCTCGGCTGCGGCCGGCTCGTCGGCAGCAGGCGTTTCAACCTCGTCGGCCGGCTCTTCCTTCAGCTTCTTCGGAGCCCGCCGTTTCACCTCGCGCGGAGGGCGCAGCGCGGTGGCGGTGCCGCCGGCCGCCTCGATCTTCTCTGCGGCCGTCTTCGAGAACCTGTGCGCGGTCACGGTCAGCTTCTTCTTCAGCTCGCCGTTTCCGAGAATCTTGACGTCCGTGCGGGTGTTTCGAATCAGGCGCTTGTCGAGCAGTGCTTCGAGCGTCACCTCGGCGCCGTCGTCGAAGACCCGCTCGAGATCGGCGAGATTGACGGGAATCGTGTGGGTGCGGTGAGGGCCGACCGGCATGGCGTCCTTCGACGTCGAGCCGCGTTGCTTTCCGAGCCGCATGTAGAGCGGCATCTGACCGCCTTCGAAGCCGGGTCGCATCGAGTGCGAGCCCGCACGGGACTTCTGCCCCTTGATGCCGCGGCCGGAGTAACGCCCCTTCCCGGAAGCCAGGCCGCGGCCGACGCGCTTGCGTCGCTGCCGCTTCTGGGCGGGCTTGAGGTTCGAGAGTGAGAGCTCTCGCTCGTCGGGGGTCTCTGGCGGCATCAGCTTTCGTCGATCCTCACGAGGTGGCGGACCTTTCTGAGCATACCGAGCGTCTCCGGGCTCTCCGGGTGCTCGACCGTGCGCCCGATCTTGCCCAGGCCGAGGGCGCGGAGCGTGCCGCGGTGCCTCTTGCTCTCGCCGATCTGGCTACGAACCTGGGTGATCTTCAGCTTCGCCACTCGTCTCCGTCGTCTCCGTGGTCTCCGTGGGCTCGGGCTCTGCCTGCTCGGCGGCCGGAGCCTGTGGAGGCTCCTGGGCTTCAACCGGTGTGCCCTCGGCTTCCTGCTTCTGCTTCCGCGGGAAGAGCACCTGCTGGACGGTCAACCCCCGCGCTGCTGCGACCTCTTCCGGTCGCCGGAGCTGCTGTAGGCCGTTCACGGTCGCCTTCAACACGTTGATCGGATTCGGCGTGCCCAGGCTCTTCGCGAGGATGTCGCGAATCCCGCCCAGCTCGAGAACGGCACGGACGCCCCCGCCGGCAATGACGCCGGTTCCTTCGCTCGCAGGCCGAAGCACGACGCGGGCGGCGGCGAACCTGCCGACGACCTCGTGGGTGATCGTCTGCCCCTTCTTCGGCACCTGGAAGAGGTTCTTCTTGGCGTCGTCGACCGCCTTCGAGATGGCCAGCGGCACCTCACGCGCCTTGCCGTAGCCTACGCCGACGCGATCGACCTCGTCGCCGATCACGACGAGCGCCGTGAAGGAAAAGCGACGGCCTCCCTTGACGACCTTCGCGACGCGGTTGATCTCGACGACGCGCTCTTTTAGCTCACGCGACTCGATCTCGCGCTGGCGCACCTGCTGTACGTCAACTGCCACTAGAAAACCAGTCCTCCTTCGCGCGCGCCCTCGGCGAGCGCCTTGACACGTCCGTGGTAGAGATAGCCGCCACGGTCGAAGACCACCGTCTCGACACCGGCCTTCTTGGCGGCCTGCGCGAGCAGCTTGCCCACCTCCGCCGCCTGCTCGGTCTTCGAGCCCTTGAACGACTTCTTGACCCCCAGGTGGTTGGCGCCCGCGATCGTCTTCCCGCTCAGGTCGTCGACGAGCTGGGCCTCGATGCCCTTGTTGGAGCGAAAGACCACGAGGCGTGGGCGTTCCTTGGAGCCCGAGACCCGGCTGCGGACCCGCTTGTGGCGGCGCTCGCGGGCCGCACGTGTCGTCAGCGTCGCCATTAGGCCCGCTTCCCGAGCTTGCGGGCGACGTACTCGCCCTGGTAGCGGATGCCCTTGCCCTTGTAGGGCTCCGGCGGGCGCACGCGACGGATTTCCGATGCGATCTGGCCGACCTGCTGCTTGTCGATCCCCTTGACGATCACGACCGTGGGCTGGGGAACGTCGAACGTGATCCCCTGCGGCGGGTTGATCGAGACCGAGTGCGAGAAGCCCACGTTCAGCTCGAGGCTCGTCCCACGGAGCGACGCCCGGTAGCCGACGCCCTGGATCTCCAGTGTCTTCTCGAATCCCTTGGTGACACCCTCGACCATGTTCGCGACGAGCGACCGCGTCAGCCCGTGCAAGGCGCGGTCCTGACCCCGCTCCGTCGGACGTGTGACGATGATCTGGTCTTCCTGCTGCTCGACCGCGATCCGCTGCGGCAGCTGCTGCGAGAGCTCCCCGAGAGGGCCGTTGACCATGACCCGGCCAGGGGAGATCGAGACGTTGACGCCGGAAGGAAGTGGGATTGGGCTTTTACCGATTCTGCTCATTTAGACCTTCGTTCCTCGCCTCACCAGACGAAACAGACCACTTCTCCACCGACGCCCAGCTCCTGCGCCTTCTTGCTCGTGACGAGCCCGCCGGAGGTGGAGATGACAGCCGTGCCCATGCCGCCGAGGACGCGCGGGAGGCGCTCCTTCTTCGCATAGATCCGGCGCCCAGGCTTCGAGACGCGCTTCAGGTCGGTGATGACCCGCTCGCGGTTCTGCCCGAACTTGAGCTCGACGACCAGGGTATCGAACGACTCGCCCTGCTCGATTCTGTAGTCGCGGATGTACCCCTCCTCCTTCAGGATGCGGGCGAGCTCCGTCTTCAGGTTCGACGTCGGCATGGATACGGTCTCCTGGAGCGCCTTGTTGGCGTTCCGGATCCGGGTGAGCATGTCGGCAACTGGATCAGTCAGCATCTGGTCTCACCAACTCGCCTTCGTCATGCCGGGGATGGCTCCCTCGTGCGCCAGCTCGCGGAGGCAGATGCGGCAGAGGCCGAACCGCTTGTAGACGGCCCGCGGCCGTCCACAGCGGTTGCAGCGTGAGTACTGGCGCGTCTTGAACTTCTGTGGCCGCGCCGCCTTCGCGATCAAGCTCTTCTTAGCCATGCAGTAGGTCCTCCTAGCTTTCTGCTCGGAAGGGCAGGCCGAGCTCCCGCAGGAGCGCCAACCCCTCTTCGTCCGTCTTGGCGGTCGTGGTGATGGCCACGTCGAGGCCTCGGACGCTGTCGATGTCGTCGTAGTCGATCTCCGGAAAGATGATCTGCTCGCGGACGCCAAGCGAGAAGTTGCCGCGACCGTCGAAGCTCTGGGCCGAGAGCCCGCGAAAGTCGCGGATGCGCGGCAGCGCAATCGAAACGAGGCGGTCGAGAAACTCGTACATGCGAGCGCCACGGAGCGTCACCCTGGCGCCGATCGGCATGTCTTCCCGGATCTTGAAACCGGCGATCGACTTCCGGGCTCGGCGGATCTGCGCCCGCTGACCGGTGATCGTCGTCAGCTCCTCGATCGCGCTGTCAAGCGCCTTCGCGTTCGTCTTCGCCTCGCCGACGCCCATGTTCACGGTGATCTTCAGGACCCGCGGGACCTCCATGATCGAGCGGTACTCGAACTGCTCCTTCAGGCGCTCGCGGATCTCGGCGTCGTACCGATCCTTGAGGCGCGGGGTCGGAGTCTCGGTCGCGGTCGAGGTCATTGATCCAGCACCTGCCCGCAGTCGACGCGCTTACAGACCCGCACCTTGATCCGGCCGCCCTTCCCGTCGTCGCGGAACTCGTAGCCAACGCGCGACGCGCGGTTGCACGTCGGGCACACGATCATCACGTTCGAGATGTCGATCGGCGCCGCGATGTCGAACACGCCGCCCGGCTGAACCTGCGGCTGACCCATTCGGCTCGAGTCCTTCATCGGACGTGCCCGCCGGTGCTTCTTGACCATGTTCAGGTTCTCGACGATCACGCGGCCCTCGGTGGGGTGCGCCTCGAGGATCCGCCCCTGCTTGCCGCGGTCCTTGCCGGAGATGACCTGGACGACGTCTCCCTTTCTGATCTTCAGCGCGGCGGCCATCAGATGGTTGGTCGGTAGTTGGCGTGCCCGCGGGGACGGGCCAGACCAAGCCAGGGTGTGCCATCGCCCGCAGGCAAGGCTAGAAGCCTTGGCAAGGGCGAGGGTGCGTCCTGGCGCCGTGTCTGGGTCGCCATCCGTGGGTGCGGTAATTGCCGGTCAACCATCTCGAGCACCTCCGGTGCGAGTGAGACGATCTTCATGAAGTTCTTCTCCCTGAGCTCGCGCGCCACCGGCCCGAAGATGCGGGTGCCGCGCGGGTTGTTCGCAGCATCGATGATCACGGCAGCGTTCTCGTCGAACGCGATCGAGGTGCCGTCGTCCCGCCCGAAGGGCTTCTTCGTTCGGACGACGACCGCCTTCACGACCTCGCCCTTCTTCACGGTGCCCTGCGGGGTCGCCACCTTCACGGTGCCGACGATGATGTCGCCGACCCGCGCGTAGCGGCGATGCGACCCGCCGAGCACGCGGATGCAGAGGAGGGACCTGGCTCCTGTGTTGTCCGCGACGCGAAGTCTCGATTCCTGCTGGATCATCGGAGGTCGATCACCGCGCCTGTTCCACGACCTCGGCCAGGCGCCAGTTCTTCGTCTTCGAGAGCGGTCGCGTCTCGATGATCCGGACCACGTCGCCCACGTTCGCCTGGTTTTGCTCGTCGTGCGCCTGGATCTTCTGCGAGCGCCGAACGACCTTCTTGTAGCGCGGATGCGGCTTGGCGCTGTCGACCCGGACGACGATCGTCTTGTCCATCGCGCTCGAGACCACGATCCCGCGCCGCTCCTTCCGTTGCCCTCTCGAGTGCTCGGGCTTCGGCAGGCGAACGAGCGGACCCCGCTCGGAAGGCTTTCTTGCCCGGGCGCGGGCCTTCCTCGACTGCGTGCGGGCCGTTCGCTCGGCTTTGGGCCGGCGGGGAGTTTTCGGCTTCGCAGGCTCGACCGGGGGTGCGGCCACCTCCGCCGCGGGCTCGGCGGCTTCGGGCTCGGACTCAGCCACGGGCGCCGGCTCCTCGGCTGCGGGCGCTTCGGCCACGGGCTCGGGTTCCGGCGCTGCCTCTTCTGCGGCAGGCGCTTCGCCCACGGGCTCGGCTGCCTCGGGCTCGGGCGCTGCTTCCTCTGCCGCCGGCTCCTCGGCGGCCGGCTCCGCTTCCGGCTCCGGGGCCGCCTCTTCTGCAGCCGGCTCCTCGACGACCTCGGCCTGAGGCTCCTCGGCGGGCTCTTCCGCCTCGGGCTCGGGCGCTCCTTCTTCCGCCGCGGACTCGTGCGGGACCGGCTCCTCGGGAGCAGGCTCGGGCTCAGCCTCGGCTACGGGCTCTTCTACAGCAGGCTCTTCGACAGGCTCGTCCGCGGCGGCTTCGGGCTCCGGTGCGGCCACGGGCTCCTCGGTCGGGGCCTCCTCGGCCGGCGCCGGCTCGGGTGTCTGCTCGGAGACGAGCTCCTCGGTCGCCTCGGCCTGGGGCTCGACTGCCGCCTTCTCGACCTTCGGCTTGGCCTTGGCCTTCGGCTTGGCCGCCTTCGCCTTCGTCGCCTTGGGCTTCGGCTCCTTCTCTTCTGCCTTCTTTCTTGGTGGTGCCATTTACCTTCTCTCCAGAGTGTTTGCCCGCTGCGCCTGAATGGTCAGGATCCGGGCGATGTCGCGTTTGGTCAGGTTCAGCCGCGCGCTGTTCTCGAGCGCGCCGGTCGCCGCCTGAAAGCGGAGGTTGAAAAGCTCCTCACGGCTCTCCGCCAGGCGCTTGCCGAGCTCCTCGTCGCTGAGCTCCCGCAGCTCTCTAGCCCTCAAAGAGATCAGCCTCCCGCTTTACGAACCTCGTCTTGACCGGCAACTTCATGCTCGCGAGGCGCATCGCCTCGCGAGCGAGATCCTCGGGGACGCCCGCAAGCTCGAACATGACGCGACCCGGCTTGACGACCGCCACCCAGTGCTCGGGCGATCCCTTCCCGGAGCCCATGCGTGTCTCGGCGGGCTTCTGCGTGACCGGCTTGTCCGGGAAGATGTTGATCCAGACCTTGCCGCCGCGCTTGATCTTCCTGGTCATGGCGATACGAGCCGCTTCGATCTGGCGATTGGTCACCCAGGCGGTCTCGAGCGACTTCAGTCCGAAGTCGCCGAAGTTGACCTGCTGCTGGCCCTTGGCGGCTCCTCGCCGGCGGCCGCGGTGTTGCTTCCGGAACTTTGTCTTTCGCGGGAGCAGCACTACTTATCGCCCTCCGGCTTCTCGGCGCTCTCTTCGCCGGCTGACTCGAGCGTCGTCGGGTCTTCCTGCATCGTCTGCTCGGTGGTCGTATCGGGTGCCTCGGCGACTTCCTTCGGTACCTCGGGCGCGGCCGGCTCGACGGGCTGCTCGGGCCCGGCCTCGGACACACCCTGCTCGTCGGTTCGCGGCTGCTCGACCCGAGCTCCGCGCGGACGCGCGCCACCCTGAGCGCCCTGGGCACCCTGGCCGCTCCCGCGCTTCCGCTTGCGGACCGGCCCGAGACCCTCGCGATCCGGAGGCCGGCGGCCCCCCTCGCGCGGCCCGAGACCCTCGCGGCCCCCGCGGCGCCGTGCCTGGTCCTGCTCGCCCAGCCGACCTGAGGCCCCGTCGCCCTGGCCCATGTCGAAGCCCTCGGGCATGATCTCGCCCTTGTTGATCCAGACCTTGACGCCGATCCGGCCGTACGTCGTCTTGGCCTCTGCGAAGCCGTAGTCGATGTCGGCGCGCAGCGTGTGAAGCGGGACGCGGCCCTCCGAGTAGGTCTCGGAGCGGGACATCTCGCCGCCGCCCAGGCGCCCGCCGCAGGTGATCTTGACCCCCTGCGCGCCCGACCTGATCGCCGAGGCGAGCGAGCGCTTCATAGCCCGGCGGAAGCTGACTCGGTTCTGGAGCTGCTCGCCAATCGACTGTGCGACCAGCTTCGCATCGAGCTCGGGGCGCTTGATCTCGTTGATGTTGACGTGGACGCTCTTCTCGGTCATCCCGTGGATCTCGCGCCGCAGCGCGTCCACTTCGGAGCCCGACTTGCCGATCACGATGCCCGGCCGAGCCGTGTAGATGTCGATCGTGATCCGCTGCTTGTCCTTCTTGATCAGGATGTCCGAAAGCCCCGCATGACCGAGCTTGGCCCGGATGTGGTCGCGGATCTTGACATCCTCGATCAGGTACGCCGGAAAGTCCTTCGTGCCGGCGAACCAGTTCGACTTCCAGTCGTGAATGATGCCGACCCGAAGGCCGCCTGGATGAACCTTCTGGCCCATTAAGACTCCTCTTTCTTCTTCCGTGGCGCGCGCTTCGGCTTTTCCGCCGCATCGGCGGCAGCCTTGGGCTTCGCGGCGCGCTTGGGCTTTGCTTCGGCCTTTGGCTTGGCCTCGGACGTGGATCTCGCCTTCTCAGTCGGCTCGTCGGCCTTCTTTCGGGGGACGCGCTTCGGCTTCTCGGCCTGGGTCGCGACGTCCTCGGCCTGCTGGTCGGGTGCCTGCGCCGGCTTCGGCTTCTCCGCTGCGGGCGCCGTCTCCGGCTCCGCCGCCGGCGGCTCGATCACCACGGAGCCTCGCGGCTCCGGAATCACCTCTCCGCTCGGCATCGCGAGCGTGACCGTGATGTGGCAGGTCCGCTTCTTGATCCTGGCGACCCGGCCGCGTGCGCGAGCACGCCACCGCTTCAGCGTCGGTCCGGCGCCCACATAGGCGCCCGAGACGTAGAGGTCGTCGCCGACCAGCCCGTGGTTCGTCTCCGCGTTCGCGACAGCAGACGTGAGGACGCGCTCCACGTCTCTGGCTGCGTCCCGCTCGAGGAACGCCAGGACGGCCCGCGCCTCCGGAACCGTGCGGCCGCGGATCTGGTCCACGACGAGCTGGGTCTTCCGCGGGGCGGCTCGCACGTACTTCGCCTCCGCGCGCACTTCCGTGCGCGGTGCTTCTTCGACCGTCGCCACTATCTAACTTTCGCCTGCCTGTCGCCGGAATGTCCGCGAAAGGTCCGGGTGGGCGCGAACTCGCCGAGCTTGTGGCCGACCATCGACTCAGTTACGAACACGGGCACGTGCTTACGGCCGTCGTGCACGGCGATCGTGTGGCCGACCATCTCGGGGAAGACCGTGGAGGTGCGCGACCACGTCCGGACCGGCCGCTTCGCGCCCGAGGTGTTCATCTCGTTGATTCGCTGCATGAGCCGTTCTTCGACCCAGGGCCCTTTCTTCGAAGATCTAGACACTTACCGCCTTTCCTTGCCGCGGCGGCGGCCGCGGACGATGAGCTTGTCGGAGTCCTTGTGCTTCTTGCGCGTGCGCTTGCCGAGCGTCGGAACGCCCCACGGGGTGACCGGATGCCGGCCGCCCTTCGACTTGCCCTCTCCGCCCCCGTGTGGATGATCCACGGGGTTCATGGCAGAGCCGCGGACGGTCGGTCGCTTGCCGAGCCAGCGGCTGCGTCCCGCCTTGCCGCTGTTCTGGTTCTCGTGGTCGACGTTACCCACCTGCCCGACGGTTGCGCGGCAGGTGAGCGGTACCCGGCGCATCTCGCCCGAAGGGACACGGAGCACGGCAAAACCGCCGTCCTTGGCGACGAGCTGGACTCCGGCTCCCGCGCTGCGCGCCATCTGGCCGCCGCGGCCCGGTTTCAGCTCGACGTTGTGGACGAGCGTTCCGGTCGGGATGTTCGCAAGCGGCAGAGCGTTTCCCGGCTTGATGTCTGCGTTCGGCCCTGATTCGACCTTCTGCCCCACCTGGATTCGCGCCGGCGCGAGGATGTAGGACTTGGCGCCGTCCGCGTAGTGGAGCAGGGCGATCCGCGCCGACCGGTTCGGGTCGTACTCGATCGCCGCGACCTTCGCAGGCACGCCGTCCTTCGTCCGCTTGAAGTCGACGACCCGGTACCGGCGCTTGTGGCCGCCGCCCTGGTGCCGCGTCGTGATGCGCCCGTTGTTGTTCCGGCCGCCCGTCCTCTTCACGGGCTCGAGCAGGCTCTTCTCCGGCGTCGTCTTGGTGACCTCCTCGAAGGTCGAGACGCTCCGGAAGCGCCGGCCCGGGCTTGTCGGCTTGTACTTGCGAATGGGCATGCCTAGACCGCGACTCCTTCGAAGATCTCGATCCGGTCGCCGGCACGTAGCTGGACGATCGCCTTCTTCCAGCCCGGCCTCGTGCCCTTCGACGTTCCCCGGCGCTTCGGCTTCGCCTGCACCTTGACGATGTTGACGCCCTCGACCTTGACGTCGAAGAGCTCCTCGACGGCCTGGCGGATCTGGGTCTTGTGCGCCTTCTCGTGGACCCGGAACGAGTACTTGTTGTTCTCGATCAGGCTGTAGCTCTTCTCGGAGACGACCGGAGCGATCAGCACTTGACGGGACGACAGGCTCATGAGTGCCGCCCTCCTCCGTCCGCCATCTGCTGGACCCGGTCGAGCGCAGCCTGGGAGACGAGCACGGATCGGGCCCAGACGAGCGCGCCGACCTCGAGCTCGGCCGGCTCGACGACGAGCGAGCGCTCGATGTTCCGGAATGACTTGACGAGCGGTATCTCGTCGCGCTCGGCGATCACTAGGAGAGGAAAGTCCTTGCCCCAGGCGGTGGCGAGGGCGATAGCGCTCTTGGTCGAGGGCTCGGAGAAGTCCCCGGCGTCCAGCACGGCCAGCGTCCCCTGCTGTGCGTGGTAGGAAAGCGCTCCGCGGAGCGCGGCCTTGCGTGCCTTCCGGTTCACCTTGACGTCGAAGGAGCGGTTGTTGGGCGGGAAGGCCATACCGCCGCCCGTCCACTGCGGCGCCCGCGTCGTGCCTGCGCGGGCACGGCCGGTGCCCTTCTGCCGCCACGGCTTCGTCCGGCCGCCCGAGACGAGGCCGCGAGACTTTCCGCCGCGGGTGTTCGCGCGTGCCGCGGACATCTCCGAACGTACGGTCTCGTGGATCAGATGCGGCTTCACGTCGGCGGTGAAGACGGCCTCTGCGAGCGTCACGTCTTTCGACTTCTTGCCGGCGAGGTCGAGCAGGGGTGCTTTCGGAGCGGCCATGCGTCTACCTGAGGTCCTCGCGGATGACGACGATGCCGTTCTTGTGGCCGGGAACCGCGCCCTTCAGAAGGAGCAGGTTCTGCTCGGTGTCCCGGTCGACGACCGTGAGGCCGACCTGGGTGATGCGCTTGTTGCCCATCTGGCCGGGCATCTTCTGACCCTTGAAGACGCGCGAAGGCGTCGCGGAGGCCCCGATCGACCCGGGCGCGCGCACGTTGTGCGAGCCGTGGCTGACCGGGCCGCGAGCGAAGTTGTGCCGCTTGATCGTCCCCTGGAACCCCTTCCCGATCGAGATCCCGGAGACCTTGACCTTGTCCCCCGGCTCGAAGGCCTCGACGGTCATGGTCTCGCCCGGCGTCAGCTCGTGCGCCCCACGGATCTCGACCAGCTTTCGGTGCGGCCCGACGCCGTGCTTCTTCAGATGCCCGAGCCTCGGCCGCTGAAGCTTGCGCTCCGGCACCGCGTCAAAGGCCAGCTGGACGGCGTCGTAGCCGTCCGTGTCCGCCATCCGGATCGACACCACGGGGCAGGGCCCCGCCTCGATCACCGTCACGGGCGTGAGCGAACCGGTCTCCGGGTCGAAGACCTGCGTCATCCCGAGCTTGCGTCCGACGATGCCCTTCATCTCAGAGCTTGATCTCGATGTCGACGCCCGCCGGGAGGTCGAGCCGCATCAGCGAGTCGACCGTCTTCGGGGTCGGCGAGTGGATGTCGATCAGGCGCTTGTGCGTGCGCACCTCGAAGTGCTCGCGGCTGTCCTTGTCCTTGAACGGGCTGCGGAGAACCGTGTAGCGGTTGTTCTCGGTGGGCAGGGGCACGGGACCGGTGACCGTCGCACCGGTCCGTTGCGCCGTCTCGACGATCGACACGGCCGACCGGTCGAGTTGCGTGTGGTCGTAGCCCTTGAGGCGGATGCGGATCTTGGCTTGAGCCATGTGTCTTAAGTGACGATCTCCGTCACGACGCCGGCGCCCACTGTGCGACCGCCCTCGCGGACGGCGAAGCGAAGGCCGGAGTCCATGGCGATCGGCTGGATCAGCTCGATCTCCATGTTCGTGTTGTCGCCCGGCATGACCATCTCCTGGCCTTCCGGCAGCTTGATCGACCCGGTTACGTCCGTCGTCCGGAAGTAGAACTGAGGGCGGTAGCCGTTGAAGAACGGCGTGTGGCGCCCGCCCTCGTCCTTGGAAAGGACGTAGACCTCGGCCTTGAAGTGGGTGTGGGGCGTGATCGAGCCGGGCTTGGCGAGCACCTGGCCGCGCTCCACCTCCTCGCGCTTGGTACCGCGGAGGAGAGCGCCGATGTTGTCGCCTGCCTGGCCCTGGTCGAGGAGCTTCTGGAACATCTCGACACCGGTCACGACCGTCTTCGTCACCTGCGGGTGGATGCCGACCATCTCGACTTCCTCGCCGACCTTGACGGCGCCCTGCTCGACGCGGCCCGTGACGACGGTTCCGCGGCCGGTGATCGTGAAGACGTCCTCGATCGGCATCAGGAACGGCTTGTCGATGTCGCGCTCCGGCTCCGGGATGTACGAGTCCACCGCAGCCATGAGCTCGAGGATCTTCGGCACCCACTCCTCGTCGCCCTCGAGCGCCTTCAGCGCCGAGCCGGCGATGATCGGGGTGTCGTCTCCGGGGAACTCGTACTTCGAGAGGAGCTCCCGGACCTCGAGCTCGACGAGCTCGAGGAGCTCGGGGTCGTCAACCATGTCGGCCTTGTTCAGGAACACGACGATGTAAGGCACCTCGACCTGGCGGGCGAGGAGGATGTGCTCCCGGGTCTGCGGCATGGGGCCGTCCGCTGCCGAGACGACGAGGATCGCGCCGTCCATCTGGGCAGCGCCGGTGATCATGTTCTTGATGTAGTCGGCGTGTCCCGGGCAGTCGACGTGCGCGTAGTGCCGGTTCTCCGTCTCGTATTCAACGTGCGAGGCGGCGATCGTGATGCCGCGCTCCTTCTCCTCCGGAGCCTTGTCGATCTGGTCGAACTGCGTGAAGGAGCTGCCGGTCCCGCTCTCTGACAGCACCTTCGTGATCGCCGCCGTCAGAGTCGTCTTCCCGTGGTCGATGTGACCGATGGTGCCGACGTTGACGTGGGGCTTCGTGCGCTCGAACTTCTGCTTAGCCATTAGTCCTCCGTGTCCTTTACGAACCCTGCGCCGCTGAGACGATCTCGCTTGCGATCGACTGCGGCACCTCTTCATACCGATCGAATTGCATGGTGAAAGTGGCACGGCCCTGGGTCATCGACCTCAGGTCCGTCGCGTATCCGAACATCTCCGCGAGCGGCACGTGGGCGCGCACCGACTGTGCGTTCCCGCGAGGCTCGAGGTTCTCGACCCGGCCGCGCCGCGAGTTCAGGTTGCCCATGACGTCACCGAGATAGTCCTCGGGCGTCACGACCTCGACGGCCATCACGGGCTCGAGCAGCTTCGGCTTCGCGCGCTGCGCGGCGTTCTTGAATGCCATCGAGCCCGCGATCTTGAACGCCATCTCGCTCGAGTCGACGTCGTGGTAGGAGCCGTCGACGAGCTCGATGCGAATGTCGACGACGGGGTAGCCCGCGAGGATGCCCGACTCCATCGACTCCTGGATGCCCAGGTCGACGGACGGGATGTATTCCCGCGGGATCTTCCCGCCGACGATCTTGTCGATGAACTCGTAGCCCTCTCCCGGCTCGCTCGGCTCCAGGTTGATGACCGCGTGGCCGTACTGACCCCTGCCGCCCGTCTGGCGGACGAAGCGGCCCTCGATCTTGTCGACGCGCTTCGTGACCGTCTCGCGGTAGGCGACCTGGGGGCGACCCACCGTTGCGTCGACCGAGAACTCGCGCATGAGACGGTCGACGATGATCTCGAGGTGCAGCTCGCCCATGCCGGCGATGATCGTCTGGCCGGTCTCCTCATCCGTATGGACGCGGAAAGTGGGGTCCTCCTCGCTGAGGCGCTGCAGGCCGGCACCGAGCTTGTCCTGGTCGCCCTTGGTCTTCGGCTCGATCGCCACCGAGATGACCGGCTCGGGGAAGTCCATCGACTCGAGCAGGATGGGCGCGGTCTCCGCCGACAACGTGTCACCAGTGGTCGTCGCCTTGAGCCCGACTGCCGCGACGATCTCACCGGCGCCGATTTCCTCGCGCTCTTCGCGGTGGTTCGCGTGCATCTGGAGCAGTCGCCCGATCCGCTCGGTCTTGCCGGTCGTCGTGTTGAGGACGCGCTCGCCGGCCTTGACCTTCCCCGAGTAGACCCGGAAATAGGTCAGCTTGCCGACGTACGGATCGCTCATGACCTTGAAGGCCAGCGCCGAGAAAGGCTCGTCTTCCGAGGGGCGGCGCGAGAGCTCATGGTCCGTGCGAGGGTCGCGCCCGTGCATCGGCGGAACGTCGAGCGGGCTCGGGAGATAGTCGATCACCGCGTCGAGCAGCGGCTGGACGCCCTTGTTCTTGAAGGCCGAGCCGAGGAGGATGGGAGTGACGGCGATCTCGAGCGTGGCCTTCCGAAGCGCCCGCCGGATCATCTCGGACGTGACTGCCGTCTCGTCCGTGAGGTACGTCTCGAGAAGCTCCTCGTCGTGCTCGGCCACCGCGTCGATCAGCTGGTGGTGGTACTCCTCAGCTTGCTCGCGGAGCTCCTCGGGGATCTCGATCTCGTCGATCTTGATCCCGAGGTCGTCAGCCCAGACCACAGCCTTCATATCGATGACGTCGACGACGCCGCGGAAATGCTCCTCCTGCCCAACCGGCAGCTGCACCGGCACCGGGTGAGCTCCGAGCCGGTCGACCATCGACTGGACGGAGCCGAAAAAGTCGGCCCCGACGCGGTCCATCTTGTTGATGAAGGCCACTCGCGGTACGCGATACCTGTCGGCCTGGCGCCAGACGGTCTCGGACTGCGGCTCGACGCCGGCAACCGAGTCGAACACCGCGATCGCCCCGTCGAGGACGCGCAGGCTCCGCTCCACCTCCACGGTGAAGTCCACGTGCCCGGGCGTATCAATAATGTTGATACGAAAATCGCGCCAGAAGGCCGTCGTCGCAGCAGACGTGATCGTGATCCCGCGCTCCTGCTCCTGTGCCATCCAGTCCATGACGGCAGCACCCTCGTGCACCTCGCCCATCTTGTGGGTCCGGCCGGTGAAGTACAGGATCCGCTCGGTCGTGGTGGTCTTGCCCGCGTCGATGTGCGCCATGATCCCGATGTTCCGGACCTTCTCGAGGGCGATCTTGTCGCCGGCGACCGTTGCAGTCTTCTCAGCCATCGGAAGACCCCGCTACCACCGGTAGTGCGCGAAAGCCTTGTTGGCCTGCGCCATTCGGTAGAGGTCGTCCTTGCGCTTGAAGGCGCCGCCCTGCTGGTTGATCGCATCGAGGATCTCGCCCGCGAGCTTCTCCTGCATGTGCTTCTCTCGCCGGTCGCGCGAGTAGCTGACGATCCAGCGCACGGCCAACGTTCGCGCACGGCGCTGAGGCACCTCGATCGGAACCTGGTAGTTGGCGCCGCCGACGCGGCGTGAGCGAACCTCGAGCACGGGCGTCACCGTCTTCACGGCCTGCTCGAGCACGTCGACGGGCGGCTTGCCCGTCTTCTCGCCGACGGCATCGAGGGCCTCGTAGACAATCCGCTCCGCGATGGACTTCTTCCCGCGCGTCATCACCTTGTTGATCACCTGGGTGACGAGCTTCGAGTTGTAGACGGGATCCGGATCGAGCTCGCGAATCGCAACTTCGGCACGACGCGGCACTTACACCCCGCCCTTCTTGGCGCCGTATCGCGAGCGCGCCTGGCGGCGGTCGGACACGCCGGCGGTATCCAACGCGGCGCGGATCACCTTGTAGCGGACGCCCGGAAGATCCTTGACCCGGCCGCCGCGGACCAGCACGACCGAATGCTCCTGAAGATTGTGTCCCTCGCCAGGAATGTAGGTGGTGACCTCCATCCCGTTCGTGAGGCGGACTCGGGCAACCTTGCGTAGGGCCGAATTCGGCTTCTTCGGAGTGACCGTGAAGACGCGCGTGCAGACGCCCCGCTTCTGGGGCGCTCCGCGCAACGCGGGCGTCTTGGTCTTGCTGGTGGGCGCAGTGCGGCCCTTCCGGACGAGCTGATTCACGGTCGGCACGAGTGTTTCGAGGTCTCCTGGTCGAGGGTCTTCACGCAAAGAAAGCTCGGCGCAGGCAGCTGTTGCCCACCCCGAACCTCGCGGAATGGTAGCAGCAACGGGTCGCCCATGACGTCGGGCTCCGGGGGTATCAAATGTGGAAAAACGCCTCTATTGTCCGTTTAGCGGCCCTACGACACCGGATGGCGACCGGGATGACTTTGTATTTCGAGACGACGACGTGGATAGCGGTCGGCGCTGCGGTCAGCGCCGTCGCAATCGCGCTCGTCGTCGCAATCGTCCTAATGGTGCTCGTGCTGCGCTCGCGGCGCGAACAGCAGGATCCCGACGTGGAGCGCATGCTCCAGGAGTCCGACGCTCGCTTCGAGCAGATGCTCGAGGATCTTTCGCGGGAGCTCTTGCGTGCTCGGGAGGAGAGCCAGCGGTCACAGAGGCTCGCGAGCCTCGGCGGCTCGATCGACCTCGACTCGGTCGCACGCCACCTGGTCGAAGCAGCGCTCGACCTCGCTCCAGCCGAGGCAGCCATGGTGGTCGTCTCCCAGCCCGGGAGCGAACCCGTCGTCGCGACGGCCGGGATGACCCCGGAGGAGGCGGAGCGCCAGCTGGTCGGCGGTGGGCCGGACGGCGGCGAGACGCGCGCCATCACGATCAACTACCGCTATGCGGACGAGAGCTCGGGCGACGAAACCCTGATCCGCGGCGGTTTGATGATCCCCCTCCTCGCGAATGGCGGCGCGATCGGCAGCCTGGGGGTGTTCTGGCGGGGCCGGGAGCGACAGCTCTCCGAGCTGGAGCTTGGCGAGCTCGAAGAGCTGGCCGCGGCGGCGGCGCCCGTGATCGAGAACGCCCGCCGGTTTCGAGAGGCGCGGCAGCTGGCCGACCTCGATGCGCTCACCAGCCTGCACAACCGCCGGTTCTTTCACGATGCGCTCGCACGCGAATGTGCGCGCGCAACACGCTACGAGCGCTCGCTCGCGCTGCTCGTGTTCGACATCGACGACTTCAAGTCGATCAACGACCAGGAAGGCCACCTGGGCGGTGATCACGTGCTGGCCCAGCTGGGCGAGCGTGTTCTGTCCGTGATCCGGAGCTCCGACCTGGGCTGCCGAATCGGCGGCGACGAATTCGCGGTCATCCTGCCCGAGTCAGCCCTGGTGGACGCCGACCAGCTCTTTCGCCGACTGCAGTTTGCCGTTGCGAACCGCTCGACTGGCCCCGCAGACCGTCTACGCATCTCCGCAGGGGTGGCGGAGCTGCGGCCGAACGACGATCCGGTCTCGTTCTTCGAGCGTGCGGACGATGCGCTCTACGAGGCCAAGCAGGCCGGCAAGGGACGCGCAATCGCAGGCAACGACACGCCTTGAGGGCGTGCCAAGTTCTCCCCAGCCTCCTGTGAGTTCTGTGGATAACCGAGGACGGGCCGAGCCCGCCGTGCCACAGTCGCCGCCGCAGAATGTAGAAGAATCGAGCAGGTTGCGCTAGACCCCGCCCGTGAGAACTTTTCGCAAAGAGCGGGGTTCTTCGAACGGGAGCTCGCCGGCCATTGGAACGCGAAGGGGCGAGGAAATTCCCCGCCCCAACGACCATTCCGTTCCGGACGACTTCTAGGAGGGCTTCTCCTCGTCCAGCGGCGTCTCGACCTCGGGGATCTCCTCTGCTTCCGTGCTCTCGAGTGCCGCGTCACCGTTCGTCTCCGGCTGTCCACCGAAGTCGAGGTCGAGCAAGCCGAGCTCTGCCCCGCCGTCGGAGCCGATCTCCTCGAGCGCGGCCAGAAGCTGCTCCTCCGTCGCCGGGCGCGTATAGGCCGACTTGGGCACCTTGTCGCTCGGACCGATCTCGACCTGGCGGTACTTCTTGAGCCCCGTCGCAGCCGGGATCAGCTTCCCGATGATGACGTTCTCCTTCAGGCCCAGCAGGCGGTCGACCTTGCCTTCGATCGACGCGTCGGTCAGCACCTTGGTCGTCTCCTGGAAGGAGGCGGCCGAGAGGAACGACTCGGTGGCGAGCGATGCCTTCGTGATGCCCAGGATGAGCGGCTCGAATGTCGCCTGCTCGCCCTTGGCCTTCTTGACGCGGGCGTTCTCCCGCTCGAGGACGACCTTGTCCACGAGCTGCCCCGGCAGCAGGTCGGTGGTTCCGGCCGATTCGACGCGGACCTTTTTCATCATCTGTCGGATGATCAGTTCGATGTGCTTGTCGTGGATGTCGACGCCCTGCGACCGATACACGCGCTGCACCTCGTCGACGAGGTAGACCTCGACCTCCGTCGCTCCCTTGAGGCGTAGAAGGTCGGCCGGAGTCAACGAGCCCTCGTGGAGGGCGTCGCCGGGCTCGACGACCTGGCCCTCTGCGACGAGGAGCCTCGTACGCCGGGGGATCAGGTAAGAGACGTCCCCGAGGGGCTCGCCCTTCTCGTCGACCCCGTCGGGCTGGATCGTCAACTTGATCGAGCGCTCGGTCTGCTCCAGTGAGACGGTTCCGCCGATCTCGGCGAGCTTCGCAGCTCCCTTCGGGTTCCGGGCCTCGAAGATCTCGACGACGCGCGGCAGACCGTGCGTGATGTCCGCGCCGGCCACACCACCGGTATGGAACGTCCGCATCGTGAGCTGCGTGCCCGGCTCGCCGATCGACTGGGCGGCGATGATCCCGACAGCGTCGCCGATCTCGCACGGCTTGCCGGTGGCCAGGAACGTCCCGTAGCAGCGGCGGCAGACCCCGAACTCGCTCCGGCACTTGAGGACGGAACGGATCGGGATTCCCATCTCGGCGGCGACCTCAGGCTCTAGCTCGGCCTGGACGTGCAAGAGCGCGGCGTTGGTAATCAGCTCGCCCTCCTCGAGGAGCACCGTCTTTCCAGGCTTTCCGTCCTTGAGCGGCTTGTGCAGGTCGACCGCCACCATCCGTCCAGGCAGCGACCGGTTGACACCGTCCGCGGTCATGAGCGGAAGCTCGATGTGCTCCTTGGTCCCGCAGTCCTCGTCGCGGACGATGACGTCCTGCGACACGTCCACGAGGCGGCGGGTGAGGTACCCGGAGTCCGCCGTGCGGAGCGCGGTGTCGGCGAGGCCCTTGCGGGCTCCGTGCGTCGAGATGAAGTACTCGAGCACGGAGAGGCCCTCCATGAAGTTCGCCTTGATCGGGCGCTCGATGATGTCGCCCTTCGGATTCGCCATGAGGCCGCGCATACCGGCCAGCTGGCGGATCTGCTTGAAGGAGCCGCGGGCGCCGGAGTTGGCCATCATGAAGATCGGGTTCAGCTCGAAGAGCGTCTCCTCCATAGCCTGGGCAACCGTGTCGGTCGCCTCCGTCCAGGTCTCGACGATTCGCTCCTTGCGCTCCTCCTCCGTGATCAACCCGCTCTGGTATTGATCCTCGATCTTCTGGACCCGGCCCTCGTAGTCGGCGAGAATCTCTTCCTTGTTCTCGGGGACGACGATGTCGTTCTTCGAGATCGTGATCCCGGCCTGGGTCGCATAGTGGAAACCGAGTTCCTTGATCGCGTCGAGGACCGAGGCGAGCGCGAGCGCGCCATACCTCTCAACGAGCTCGGAGATGAAGTCGTTCGTCTCCTTCTTGCCGAGCGTCCGATTCATGAACGGCTGCCCGGCCGGATCGAACCCCTCGCCGATCGCGGTTGCGAGCGCCCGGATGATGTCCTCGTTGAAGATGACCCTGCCCGGCGTCGTCAGGACCAGATCGCCGTTTCGCTTGTATTCGATCGGCTCCGTGAGCTGGACCTGCTTTGCGTCGAGAGCGAGGAGCACCTCGTCCTCTGCGCCGAAGCGGGTCGGGCGCGGATCGAGCTCCTCGACGGTCGTCTCGGTGAGGTCGATCCGCGAGTAGGTCAGGTAGTACGTGCCGAGCACCATGTCCTGGGTCGGCGTGGTGAGCGGCTTTCCGTGCGCGGGCGAGAGGATGTTGTTCGCCGAGAGCATGAGGATGCGCGCCTCGGCCTGCGCCTCCGCGGAAAGCGGAAGGTGGACCGCCATCTGGTCGCCGTCGAAGTCCGCGTTGAATGCGTGACAGACGAGCGGATGAATCTGGATCGCCTTGCCCTCGACGAGCACCGGCTCGAAGGCCTGGATGCCCAGCCGGTGAAGTGTCGGCGCTCGGTTCAAGAGCACCGGGTGCTCGGCGATGACCTCCTCGAGGACGTCCCAGACCTCGGGCGCCATCGAATCGACGTGCTTCTTGGCCGCCTTGATGTTCTGGACGGTCTTCCGCTCGACCAGCCGGCTCATGATGAACGGCTTGAAGAGCTCGAGGGCCATCAGCTTTGGCAGGCCGCACTGGTGGAGCTTCAGGGTCGGGCCCGACACGATGACCGAACGGCCCGAGTAGTCCACGCGCTTCCCGAGCAGGTTCTGGCGGAAGCGGCCCTGCTTGCCCTTCAGCATGTCAGAGAGCGACTTGAGCGCCCGGTTGCCGGGGCCCGTGACGGCGCGGCCACGACGACCGTTGTCGAAGAGCGCGTCGACGGCCTCCTGGAGCATCCGCTTCTCGTTGTTCACGATGATCTCCGGGGCACCGAGATCGAGCAGCCGCTTCAGGCGGTTGTTCCGGTTGATGACGCGCCGGTAGAGGTCGTTTAGGTCGCTCGTCGCGAAGCGGCCACCGTCAAGCTGCACCATCGGGCGAAGCTCCGGCGGGATCACCGGGATCGCCTCGAGCACCATCCATTCGGGCTTGTTCTCTGACGTGATGAACGCGCTCACAACCTTGAGGCGCTTGATCGCGCGACTCTGCTTCTGCCCCTTCGAGGTCGCGATCGTCTCGCGGAGCGAGGCGCCTTCTGCGTCGAGGTCGAGGTCGCGGAGAAGATCGCGGATCGCCTCCGCTCCCATGCCACCCCGGAAGTAGACGCCGAAGCCGTACGGCGATCCGAACCGGTCCTTGAGCTCCCGGAAAAGCATCTCGTCGTTCACGACCTGCTTGGGCTCGAGATCCGTGAAGAGCTGCCACGTCTGCTCGAGGCGGTTGACGGCGTCGACTGCGGCCTCGCGCGCATCCTCGCGGCGAGACTCGATGTCGAGGTACATCTCCCGGACCTTCAGCGACCACTGGACGATCGCGTCGAGATCCTCCTTCTGCATTCGGCTCTCGGTCTTCAGGCAAAGATCGTTGGCGAGCTCGCGCACGACGTCCGGTCCCTCGTCGGCCGGACTCGTCTCGAGCAGTTCGCGGAGGAGCCCCTTGCCGAGCTCGCGAGCCTTCTCGAGATTCTTCTGATCGACCGACGCGACCATCTCGGCGTCGTCGCCCTCGAGCTCACCGCCGGTCAGAAGGGCCTCCTGGATCTTGTTCAGATGCTTGGTGACGGCGCCCTTCTTCGCGCCGGTGGCCTTGTCGTACTCCTTCTGGAGCGGCGAGAGGGCCTCACGGACCTGGATGGCCGCATTCGAGACGGAGTCCAGCTCGCGCGGCGTCAGCTGGCGGTCCTTGCGGATCGCCGCATTCCGCACCAGCTCGCGGATCTTCTTGGAGTCCTCGGTCGTGATCTTGCCGGCGACGTCGACGAAAAGGCCGGCGACGAGCTTGCGGGCGTCCTCGAGCGGCGGCAGCCCCTGCTCTTCCGCCCAGGACACGAGCCCACGTGCCCAGAACTCATCGTCCTCGTCGAAGTTGCGCTCCTTGCCCTTCGTGAAGAACTCGCGGCGCCGGGCGAGCCTGTCCTCGAGCGCGGCGAGCGCCTCGTCGCGGTCGACGTGGATCCGTTCGGACTCGGCCCGGACCTTGTCCTCGAGGTCGGCGAGATCCTTGGCACGCTGGTCGTTGTCGACCGCGGTGACGATCGAAGCAGCGAAGTAGAGAACCTTCTCGAGCTCCTTGGGAGCGATGTCGAGCAGGTAGCCGATCCGGCTCGGGACGCCCTTGAAAAACCAGATGTGCGAAACGGGCGCGGCCAGGTCGATGTGGCCCATGCGCTCTCGGCGGACCTTCTGCCGCGTCACCTCGACGCCGCAGCGCTCGCAGATGATCCCCTTGTAGCGGACGCGCTTGTACTTACCGCAATAGCACTCCCAGTCCTTGGTCGGACCGAAGATGCGCTCGCAGAAGAGCCCGTCCTTCTCGGGCTTCAGCGTGCGGTAGTTGATGGTCTCGGGCTTGGTGACCTCGCCGGAGGACCAGTCGCGAATCTGCTTGCTCGACGCGAGACCGATGCGAATCGCGTCAAAGTTGTTGATGTCGATCAAAGCGTCTCCATCCTCATTTCGTTTCGTGCCACGCGGGCCGGACAAGTCCGGCCCCTACAGGGTCCGTAGGGGCGGGATTTCATTCCGCCTGCGGCCCTCGGGTCCGTCAATCCTCGATCTCCAAGTCCGCCAGATCAGGTGCCTCCGCGAACGGTCCGGCGACGTCTGCCGCCTCCTCGGCTGCCGACTCCCCGCCGGTGACATCCGGCGAGTCCTCGGCGACGTCCACGAGCGTCTCGTCTGACGGAAGCGCAACTCCGCCGCCCTCGTCCATGCCGGCCTCGCCGGCCTCGAGCTCCTGCGCGTCGGGCTGGCGCGCCGCCGCGCGCAGTGACCCGGGCGAGAGGTCGATGCCGAGCTCCTCCGCTGCGCGAAGCAGCTCGTCGTCCTCCTCGCGGACCTCGACCTCGCGTCCCTCCTCCGAGATGACGTGGATGTCGAGCGCCAGGGACTGCATCTCCTTCAGGAGCACCTTGAACGACTCCGGAATGGATGGCTCGGCGATGTTCTCACCCTTGACGATCGCCTCGTACGCCTTCACGCGCCCGACGGTGTCATCGGACTTGATCGTGAGCATCTCCTGAAGGGTGTAGGCGGCGCCATACGCCTCGAGCGCCCACACCTCCATCTCGCCGAAGCGCTGGCCGCCGAACTGCGCCTTGCCTCCCAGCGGCTGCTGGGTGACGAGCGAGTAGGGGCCGGTCGACCGTGCGTGGATCTTGTCGTCCACGAGATGGAGCAGCTTCAGGATGTACATGAAGCCGACGGTGACCTTCTGGTCGAAGGGCTCACCCGTCCGCCCGTTGAAGAGCCGGACCTTGCCGGACGTACGCCGGCCGGGCCGCCGCTTCATGTCGACCTTGAACTTGATCGGCGACTTCGGATTCTGCTTCGTCCACTCGATCAGGGCGTCATCGACCTCTGCCTCGGTAGCGCCGTCGAACACCGGCGTCGCGATCGGCGTCGGGCCGTTCTTCTCCCCGTTCTCGGAGAAGACGCCGTGCGCGGCCGCCCAGCCGAGATGTGTCTCCAGGATCTGGCCGATGTTCATCCGGCTCGGCACGCCGAGCGGGTTCAGGATGACGTCGACCGGGGTGCCGTCCTCGAGGAAGGGCATGTCCTCCTCGGCGACGATCCGCGAGATGACGCCCTTGTTCCCGTGGCGTCCCGCGAGCTTGTCGCCCTCGGCGATCTTGCGCTTCTTCGCGACGTAGACGCGCACGAGCTCGTTGACTCCCGGTGACAGGTCGTCGCCGTTGTCGCGCGAGAAGGTCTTCACGTCGATCACCTTGCCGCCCTCGCCGTGCGGGACCTTCAGCGAGGTGTCGCGGACCTCGCGCGCCTTCTCCTTGAAGATGGCGCGGATCAGCTTCTCCTCGGCGGTCAGCTCGGTCTCGCCCTTCGGCGTCACCTTGCCGACGAGCAGGTCGCCGGAACCGACCTCGGCTCCGATCCGCACGACGCCGCGGTCGTCCAAGTCGCGGAGCGACTCCTCGGACCGGTTCGGAATGTCGCGCGTGATCTCCTCGTCGCCGAGCTTGGTCGAGCGCGCGTCGATCTCGTACTCGTGGATGTGGATCGAGGAAAGGACGTCGTCCTTCACCAGCCGCTCCGAGAGCACGATGGCGTCCTCGAAGTTGTAGCCCTCGAACGGCATGAAGGCGACGCACAGGTTCTTGCCGAGCGCGAGCTCGCCTTGCGCGGTCGAGCTGCCGTCGGCGAGCACGTCCTCCGCCTTGACCTTGTCGCCCAGGCCGACGATCGGCTTCTGGTGGATCAGCGTCCCCTGGTTCGAGCGCATGAACTTGACCAGTTCGTACTCGTCCTTGCCGTCCTTCGTCTCGACGACGATCTTGTCGGCGTCCACGTCGACGACCGTGCCGGCCGCGTCCGCCAGGACGACGTCGCCCGTGTCGACCGCGGCGCGGTACTCGAGCCCGGTTCCGACCAGCGGCGCATCCGTGATCAGAAGCGGCACCGCCTGGCGCTGCATGTTCGCGCCCATGAGCGCTCGGTTGGCGTCGTTGTGCTCGAGGAACGGGATCAGCGCCGTCCCGACCGAGACGATCTGGGCCGGAGCGACGTCCATGTACTGGATGTCCTTGGGGGTCGCCGTCACGGGCTCGCCGCCGGGCGCCCGGCAGAGAACCTGGTCGTGGACGAACTTGCCGGTCTTCTCGTCGACGGGCTCGCTCGCCTGCGCGATCGTGAACTTCTCCTCCTCGGCGGCGTCGAGGTAGACGATCGTGTCGGTGACCTTCCCCTTCTCGACGGCGCGGTACGGCGTCTGCACGAAGCCGAACTCCGACACCATCGCCATCGAGGCGAGAGAGCCGATGAGACCGATGTTCGGGCCCTCGGGAGTCTCGATCGGGCACATCCGCCCGTAGTGGGTCTCGTGCACGTCGCGGACCTCGATCGGCGCGCGCTCCCGCGTGAGGCCGCCGGCGCCGAGCGCCGAGAGACGGCGTCGATGCGTGAGGCTGGCCAGCGAGTTCGTCTGATCCAGAAACTGCGAGAGCTGCGAGGAGCCGAAGAACTCCTTCAGGGAGGCGACCACCGGGCGGATGTTGATGATCGTCTGCGGCGTGATCGTGTCCACGTCCTCCGTGGTCATCCGCTCGCGGACGACGCGCTCCATGCGGTACAGGCCGACCCGGAATGCCTCCTGGATCAGCTCGCCGACGGTGCGGAGCCGGCGGTTGCCGAAGTCCTCGTACTCGTCGAGCTCGTTCCGGATCGGCTCGCGCGAGAGAGCGAGCGCCTCGGCTGCGAAGTCCTTGGAGTCCTCCGGCACGCCCAGGTTCTTGGGGAGATCGACCAGGCGCTTGACGAGCGCGACGATGTCCTGAGTCGTCAAGACGCGAACGTCGTCGGGCACGTCGACCACGAGCCGCTGGTTCAGCTTGTAGCGGCCGACCTTGGTGAGGTCATAGCGCTTCGGATCGAAGAAGAGGCCTCTGAGCAGGTTGCGGGCGTTGTCGAGCGTCGGCGGCTCGCCCGGGCGCTGCTTCTTGAAGACCTCCACGACCGCCTCTTCCTCGCGCGTGGTCGTGTCCTTCTCGAGGGTGTTCGCGATGTAGGTCGAGTTGTCGAAGAGCTCGAGGATCTTCTCGTTCGTCGACAGGTCGAGCTGCTCCCCGGTGGACGGGTCCTCGGCGGGGAGCGCGCGCAGGAGCGTCGTGATCGGTAGCTTGCGCTTCCGGTCGATCCGCGCGTAGACGATGCCCTTCTTGTCGATCTCGAGCTCGAGCCACGAGCCACGGCTCGGCATCAGGTTGGCGATGAAGACCTGCTTGTCCGGATCCTTCGGCTCCATCAGGTAGGCGCCGGGGGAACGGACGAGCTGCGTGACGATCACGCGCTCGGTGCCGTTGATGATGAACGTGCCCCAGCGGGTCATCATCGGGAAGTCCCCCATGAAGACCGTCTGCTCGCGGATCTCGCCCGTCTCCTTGTTCACGAAGCGGACGGTCATCGAGAGCGGGGCCTGGTACGTCAGATCCTTCTCACGGCATTCCTTGATGCTGACCGGGGGCGGACCAAACTCGTAATCGGCGAACTCGACCGCGAGCGTGCCGGTGTAGTCCTCGATCGGCGAGATGTCGTCGATCGTCTCGCGGAGCCCCTCTTCCATGAACCACTTGAACGAGGCTCGCTGTATGTCGATCAGATTAGGTAGGTCGAGGACGTGCTTTAGACGAGAAAAATTCTTGCGCGCGCGGCGCGAAGCGACCTTGGTGGCCAAGAACGAAGCCTCCCTCTAGGCAGGACGAACGGATAAAGACGGGATCGGAATCCGATAAAAACAGTGGAGAACGCGGAGGAGCGGCGCGACCTATCAGGGTAGCAGAGGCAGACGTTCCCCCGCAAGCGCATACCTGCGGAGACCGCCGTTCTGAAGCCGCACTCTACACCTTTTTCGCATGAACGCCAGAGGAGGCGCCGTGGCGCCCCCTCTGATCGATCGGTTCGCAGCTTCTAGAGACTGGCGGCGAACGCCTTGACGGCGCGTGCGGCAGCCAGAAGCGCATCGTCCGCGCCGGCCACAGCAGGGTCCGAAACGGTGTCCGTCACGGTGCCCGTGGTGTCTCCGGTGCCGTCCGCGGCCGGAGGAGTGGTCGTGCCGGTCCCGTCGACGGGATCACAGACAGGCACCTCGGTGGTATCCGAGCTGTCCTCGTCCACAGCAGGCGCCTCGGTGGTATCCGAGCTGACTTCGTCGGCAGCTGTTACCTCGGTCGTCTCGACTGCGGCCGGGGCCACCGCTTCACAAGCGGCGTCGGGCTCTGCCGGAACCTCCGTCGTCTCCTCCTCGCTGCCATTGGCAACGCCAGAGACGCACTTGCCGAACGCGTTGGCGCCGTTCGTGTTCGTCCCGTAGTCGCTGACGAACTGCTCTGCGCCACGCTCCTCGAGTCGGGTCTTGCAGGTCCAGGCCGGGTTTGTCTTCTCGGCGCTCGGCTCCTCGACCTCCACAGCGTCGTCCGCGGCCAGCGCGTCGCCGGCCTCCTCGGCTACGGCTGCCTCATGCTTCTTCGCCTTCTTGACCTTCACGGCCTTCGTCGCGTGGCCCTTGCCTTCATGCTTCGAGCCGTGCGCGGCCGATTGCGAGTGCGTGGTCTGGGCGTGACTCTTTCCGTTGCCCCCGCCGTTCTTCGCGGCGGCGCCAGAGGTGACGACCAGCGTGGCGGCGAGCGCGAGCAGAAGTACCTTGAACTTCATCCTGAACCTCCGTGGGTGCGGCTTTTCCCGGTCTTGCACTACTTCGGCCGCGCGCGAGCCTTTCCACACCACGAACCCCCGGACGGGTGAGCGACCTTACGACCTCTTCACATGACGAAAAGGGGCCAAAACGCCGGAAGGGCAGCCTCGGCCGCCCTTCCGTCCGTGTGAATTCGGTCTCTCTACTTGATCTCGGCTGTGGCGCCGGCCTCTTCGAGCTGGGCCTTGATGCTCTCGGCCTCTTCTTTGGTGACACCCTCCTTGACCGGGCCGGGAGCCCCGTCGACCACGTCCTTCGCCTCCTTGAGGCCGAGGCTCGTGATCGCGCGGACGACCTTGATCACCTGGATCTTCTTGTCTCCGGGAGCGGTGATGATGACGTCGAACTCCGACTGCTCCTCGGCTGCGGCTCCGTCGCCGGCACCGGCGGCCGGAGCACCCGGAGCGGCGACCGCGACCGGCGCTGCAGCCGTCACGCCCCATTCGTCCTCCAACTTGTTCTTCAGCTCGACGAGCTCCAGCACGGTCATCTTCCCGAGCTGCTCGACGACCTTCGCGGTGTCAGTTGCCATTTCTATGCCTCCTGTTCTTGCAGTTGCTGTATGCGTGCGTCGAGCACGTTGACCAGGTCCCGAAGCGGGGCGGTGAAGAGCCCCACGACGGCGTTCATGGGGCCGACGATGGCGCCCAGGACCTGGCCCTGGAGGACATCGAGCGGCGGCAGGGTCGCCAGGTCGCGCACCTGGTCGGCGGTGATCGTCTCGCCCTGCAGGATCCCGCCGCGCACGGCCAGGATCTTCGTCCGTCGGGCCGTGTCGCTCAGCGTCTTCGCGACCGCGACCATGTCGCCGTCGCCGACGAAGGCGATTGCGGTCGGGCCATCCAGGAACTCTTTCAGGGCATCGATCCCGGCCTCGTCGGCTGCCCGCCTCGTGAGCGTGTTCTTGACGACGGAGAAGCGGGCACCGTGCTGGAGCAGCTCGCTCCGAACCCCGTCGATCTCCTTCATGCTGAGGCCGCGGTAGTCGGCCACGATGAGCGTGTCCGTCGACCGGAGCCGCTCCACGAGCTCCGCGACGACCTGCTCTTTCTTTTCCTTCAGCACTTGCTTCTCCTCTCGAACGAGTCGCGCCCGCCTGGAGGCGGGCACGAGGAGGAGAGCGTTCTCCCTCGAACCGCCTCGGCCGGTCTTCTGCGCTGGCGCGCTGCCGGCTGTCTCTGGCGACGAGACGTCGTGTGTTTACGCTGCCGCGGTCGCGGCCTCCTCGGTCAATTCCTCGACGACGCCCCGAGTCCGGGACGGGTCGACCTTGATGCCCGGGCCCATCGAGGTCGTCAACGTGATCGAGCGGATGTAGCGACCCTTCGCCACGGCCGGCCGTGCGCGCATCATCTCGTCGAGCACCGTCGCGTAGTTCTCCAGGAGGTCGCGCTCGGAGAAGCTCTTCTTCCCCATCGCCAGATGGACGTTCGCCCCCCGGTCGGTCCGGTACTCGAGCTTGCCGGCCTTCGAGTCGCTCACCGCCTTTGCGACATCAAAAGTCACGGTGCCGGCCTTCGGGTTCGGCATGAGGCCCCTGGGGCCCAGGATGCGCCCGAGCTTTCCGACCGTTCCCATCATGTCCGGCGTCGCAATGGCGACGTCGAAGTCGTCGAACCCCTCTTCGATCTTCGCAGCGAGGTCCGCGGATCCGACGATGTCTGCCCCCGCCTCTTCGGCCTCCTTGGCCTTTTCGCCCTCCGCGAACACGGCGACGCGCACGTCGCTCCCGGTGCCGTGGGGGAGCATCAGCGTGCCCCGAAGCTGCTGGTCGGCATGCCGGACGTTCAGGCCCGTGTTGAAGTGCACCTCGACCGTCTCGTCGTAGCTCGTGGCTGGCCCCTCCTTGAGGATCCGGACCGCTTCGAGCGGGGAGTACAAGTGCTCGCGATCGATCAGGGCGCGGAAGTTGCGGTAGCGCTTGCCGTGTCTCATTTTTCGACCTCTACGCCCATGCTCCGGGCCGTTCCGGCCACGACGAGCATCGCGTGGTCGACATCGCGGGCGTTCAGGTCGACGAGCTTCGTCTCGGCGATCTTCCGAAGCTGGTCTTTGGAGAGCCTGCCGACCTTCTCGCGGTTGGGCTCAGGCGAGCCCTTCTGGATGTTCAGCGCTTCCTTGATCAGGACTGCGGCCGGCGGCGTCTTCGTGATGAACGTGAAGGAGCGGTCCTCGTAGACCGTGATCTCGACCGGCGTGATCCGGCCGTTCTCCTGCTGGGTCTGGGCGTTGAACGCCTTGCAGAACTCCATGATGTTCACTCCATGCTGGCCCAGGGCAGGCCCAACCGGAGGGGCAGGGTTCGCCTGGCCGCCCGGGATCTGGAGCTTGATGAGAGTGAGAACCTTCTTCGCCACGTCGCCTTCCTAGTCGATCTTCTTCACCTGGTCGAAGCTGAGCTCGACCGGCACCTGTCGCTCGAAGATGTTGACCTGCACCTTGAGCTTCTGCTGATCCGCATTCACGTCGACGATCTCGCCGTCGAAATCGGAGAGCGGCCCTGACGTTACCTTGACGGACTCGCCGAGCTCGAACTGCGCGATCGCTCGTGGGCGCTCGCCGCCAGTCCCGGTATGGAGAATCCGGTCGACCTCGGGCTGCGAGAGCGGCACCGGCTTCGTGCCCGAGCCGACGAAGCCCGTCACGCCAGGGGTGTTCTTGACCACCGTCCACGCTTCGTCGGTCATGTCCATGTTCACGAGCACGTAGCCGGGAAGAACACGCTGCTCGGTCTGGACTCTTTGACCGTCCTTGGTCTCGATGCGTTGCTCGGTCGGTACCACCACTCGGCGGAACTTCGGCTGCTGGTTCATGGAGACGATCCGGTGCTCGAGATTGGTCTTGACCTTGTTCTCGTGCCCCGAGTAAGTGTTGATGACATACCAGCGGAACATGGGCTAAATCAGAGGTTCAGGAGGACGTCGCGAACGAGGCGGGAAAGAGCCTCGTCGGCCACATAGAGGTAGGCGCCGACAACGGCGACGGCGATGATCACGACGGCGGTGGCCGAGAGGAGCTGTCGCCGGCCGGGCCACTCGACTTTCTTGAGCTCGCCCCAGCATTCCTTGACGAATGCACGGATACCGCCCCGGCGCTCACGCTGGGCGCCAGTCTGGCTCTTGGCCTGCTGGACCGGCTTGACCTGGCGCCGGCGGTCACGGGCGCGCGCCGTGGCGGCGGGCTGCTGGAAGTCCGTCGTGCGCTTGGCGCGCCTCGTGCGGGGTGTCCGAGCCATCGCGGGCTAGCGGGTCTCCCGATGCGGCGTGTGACGCCGGCACCAGCGACAGTATTTCTTCGACTCGAACCGGTCGGGCGTGTTCCGCTTCGACTTGTTCGTCTGATAATTCCGCCGCTTGCACTCAGTGCAGGCGAGCGTGATCGCCACTCGTACTCCGGTTGCCACTCGCTTTTCTCTTTCCTTCGAAGATGTCCGGCGGAGCCGTCAGGGACGTCCGCTCCCGCACGACGCTCCCGCTCCGCGCCGCACAATGGTAGCCGAGAACGCTATCCAAGCGCTCCGTCTCTTTCGTCGTCCGTCGACCCGCGCTACAGTCGGGGAGGGTCAATCTCTCGTGGGTCTTCGCTCCGCCCGTCGGAGAGGGATCGTGGTCGCCGCAATGTGCGTCGCGCTCCTTCTCGCCGTGACGGGAAGCGCCTCAGCTTCCCGGTATCTGAAGGTCGGCCTGATCGACGACGAGCAGACGCTGCGGTCGGCAACGCCGGAAATCGCGCTTGGAAAGCTCGAGGAGCTGAACGTCCAGGTGCTGAAGGTGAGTCTCTACTGGAATCGAGTGGCGCCGACTCGCCCCGAGGATCCGACCGACCCGGCAGATCCGGCGTACGACTGGACGGAAGTCGACCGCATGGCGATCGGAGCGCAAGAACGCGGCATGACGCTCTTTTTCACCGTGCTCGCGACCCCGTCCTGGGCGAACTCAGCCACGTGGCGGCATCCCCCCGATCGCATGGGCGACCTGCGGGCGTTCGCCAAAGCAGCCGCCCGCAGGTATTCCGGGAGTTACTCGGACGCTGCCGACCGGTTGTTGCCGCGCGTCTCCCGCTGGTCCGTCTGGAACGAGCCGAATCTGCGGGCGTTCCTCCTGCCGCAGTGGAAGCTCGTGAACGGCCGCTGGGTCGTGGCAAGCGCGGGAGCGTACGCCCGCATGTGCACTGCTGTCTGGCGAGGCATCCATGAAACCGGTGGAGCCGGCATGAAGGTCGCCTGCGGCGAGACAGCGCCCCGCGGGGCCGACCAGCCTGGCCGCTCGGTGTCGCCGCTCAGGTTCCTGCGCGGCATGAAGCGGGCGGGCGCACGGTTCGACGTCTTTGCGCACCATCCGATCGGCCTGCGGCGCCCACCGACGTGGCGTCCGACGACGGACGAGATGATCGCGCTAGGCAACATCGGGCTCCTGGTCCGTGAGCTGAACCGCCTCTATGGAAGGCAGATGCGCCTCTGGGTCAGCGAGTACAGCTACCGCACGAACCCGCCCGACCCCTACCTCGGCGTCACGTGGGCCAACCAGGCGCGCTATCTGACCATGGCGCATCGAATCATTCGCGAGCACCCGAGAATCGATCTGCTGATCTGGTTCCAGCTCCGCGACGAGGCCAGGCGCGGGGGCTGGGCCTCCGGGCTCGAAGCCTCCGACGGGACGAAAAAGCCCGCCTACCAGGCCTTCATAAACCTTCCCCGGTGAGGCGGGTAGAGGTAGCGGCGGCAGGACTCGAACCTGCGACACGCGGATTATGATTCCGCTGCTCTAACCAGCTGAGCTACGCCGCCGCGCGGGCACGAGTGTAGCAAGCAGCGTTGGCAGGATCACGCCCCCCGGACGAGCTCGACGCCTTCGTCTGCGAGGTCGGCAACACCCCCCTCGGCGACGTGCAGGATGTTGTCGACTCCGCTTCGCCGCAGCAGCGAGGCCGCAATCGAGCTCCTGTTCCCGGCCGAGCAGGCGACCGCGATCTGACGGCCGTCGCCGTTGGCCAGCTCGGCAGGCGTCCCGTCCCGAAGCTCGTGATACGGGATGTGCATGGAGCCCGCCACGTGGCCCTCCTCCCACTCATCGTCATCACGGACGTCGAGCAGACGGACGTCACCACGGCTGAGCCGTTCGGCCAGGCCGCAGATGTCGATCGCCGGTGTCGTTTCGACGGGGAGACCGGCCTCCTGCCAGGCCGGGACGCCGCCGGCGAGATAGCCGCGGAGCGCACGGAAGCCAACCGCCTCCAGGAAGCGGCCGAGCCTACGGGCGTCGGCCTCATTCGCCGCCGAGACCACGACGTCGGTTTCCGGGTCGACGACCCAGGCGGCTCGAGTCCCGACGGCGGCTTTGACCATGGTCACGTTGATCGCCCCGGGGACGTGCTCGGCATCGAACTCCCGGGTCGCGCGCCCGTCGAGGAGAGTCGCGCCTTCGCCCAGGAGCTCCTTGACTCGGGGCGCCGTGAGCCCCTCCAGTGGTTGGGGCTCGGTGAGGAGCGGCCCCTGGTTCAAAGCGACAATGCGCTTGAAGTTCGGTGGCTGTGGTGCGAGCTTCCCGGTCAGCTCCTCGACGAAGTCGCTTTCGTCCCGGATCCCGGCAAGACGGTTGAAGCGGCGCTCGAAGCCGATCGTCGATCCCGGCTTTTCGCTCATGCCGGCGCCGCCGCAGAGCGAGCCGCCGATGTGTCCCGGCCAGACCTCCGCGAAGTCCTCGAGCTCGAGGAGTCGCCGAACCGAGCGGTAGAGATCGCGCGCGCCCTCTTTCGGCTCGACCGCAAGGTCGGGCCTGGCAAGGTCGCCGACGAAAAGAGAGTCGCCCGTGACCACGAGCCAAGGCTCTCCGGAGCGAGACTCGTCCTCCACGACGAATGCCATGTGGTCCGGGCGGTGGCCTGGTGTCGCCAGGGCGGCGATGCGGACGCCGGCGACTTGCACGGCATCGCCGTCCGCCAGCGCCTCGTGCTCGAACTCGACCGCGGCCCGATCCGAGACATGAATGATTGCCCCGGTTGCAGAACGAAGGCGCCCCCGACCGGAAACGTGGTCGGCGTGCGTGTGCGTCTCCAGGATGTGCGTGATCTGGAAGCCGTGCTCAGCCGCCAGGGCAAGGTAGTCCTCGACCTCCCACTTCGGATCGATGACCGCCGCCTCTCCCCCGTCGGCGACGACGTAGGAGGCGCAGCCGAGATCCTCGTGCAGCACCTGCCGGAAGAACATTGCGCGCGTCATGATACGGCCGTGCGGTTCGATCGACCCGTCCGGAACAGAATCGTGGGCCGTGCCGCATGACTGACGCCGTCATCGACCGCGGACGGCTCCGCAAGCTGATGGAGCGAGAGGCAGCGCGCTTCCTGGACGAGCACTCTCGCTCGCGCGAGCTCTTCGAGCGGGCGCGGGGATCACTCCTGTCGGGTGTCCCGATGCACTGGATGACGGAATGGGCCGGGGCCTACCCCGTCTTCGTCGAGGAGGCCCGGGGTGCGCGCTTCGTGGATGTCGACGGCCACGAGTACGTCGACTTTTGCCTGGGAGACACCGGCGCCATGGCGGGCCACTCGCCTCCGGCCGTTGCGGACGCGGTCGAGAAACAGGTGCGCCGAGGGATTACCGTCATGCTCCCGAGCGAGGACGCGGTTTGGTGCGGCGAGGAGCTCAGCCGCCGCTTCGGGCTTCCCTCGTGGCAGTTCGCGCTGACCGCCACCGATGCGAACCGGTTCACGATCCGCCTCGCGCGCGAGATAACAAGCAGGCGGAAAGTGCTCGTGCACGCCTGGTGCTACCACGGCTCGGTGGACGAGACCTTCGTCGTTCTCGAGGAGGGTTCGCTCAGGCTCCGCCCGCACACGATCGGCGCGCCCGTCAAGCCCGAGGTCACCACGCGAGCAGTCGAGATCAACGATCTGGACGGGCTGGAGCGCGAGCTCGCGGAGGGCGACGTCGCCTGTGTGCTGATCGAGCCGGCGCTGACCAACATCGGCATCGTGCTCCCCGAACCCGGCTACCACGAGGCCCTCAGAGACCTGACGAAGCGCCACGGGACGCTGCTGGTGATCGACGAGACGCACACGATCTGCGCGGGCCCCGGTGGGTACACGCGCGCGCACGACCTCGAGCCCGACTTCCTGACGATCGGGAAGACGATCGGCGGCGGCATCCCGGCGGCCGCATACGGCTTCAGCGAGACGGTAAGGGATCGGATCCTTGCGGCGATGCCCCCGCAGACAGACGTGGGCGGGGTCGGGGGAACTCTGGCCGGGAACGTCCTTTCGCTCGCCGCCATCCGCGCGACCCTCGGCGACGTCCTGACCGAGGAGGCGTTCGCGCGCATGATCTCGCTGGGAGAGCGCTTCGAGGCCGGCGTCGCCGGAGTCATCGCCGAGCAGGCCCTGCCCTGGAGCGTGACGCGGCTCGGCTGTCGCGTCGAGTACTGGCCGCGCCCCGAGCGCGCGCGGACCGGGGCCGAGGCGGCTGGTGCGGCGGATGCCGAGCTGGACCGCTTCCTCCACCTCTTCGCACTGAACCGGGGAGTCCTGATGACCCCGTTCCACAACATGTCCTTGATGTGCCCGGACACGACCGAGGCCGACGTCGACCGCCACACGGAGGTCTTCGCGGAGGCTGTCTCCGACCTGACCGGCTAGGAACGGCTAGAGCGCGCCGCCGGCAGCCTGAGGAGCGCCGACCTCTGCTTCGCCGCCGCCGCCGCCCGCCCGGGCCAGGTATTCCTCGACGAGGAGGACATTCGAAGCCTGTGCTCGCTCCACTACCGCCAGAAGTGCGGACATGCTCGAGATCTCCTCACGCTGCTCCTGGAGGAACCAGTGGAGGAACTGCTCGCCGACGAGATCGCCCTCTTCGCGCGCGAGGGCCGCGAGCGCCACGATCTGCTCGGTGACCTGCCGCTCCTGGTCGAGGGCGACCCGCACGGGATCCGCGGCATCGCCGAAGTCGGTGCGAGGCGCGCCGACGCCGGGGATGGCGACGCTCTCGCCCGCATCGAGCAGGTACTGGATGATCATCATGGCGTGGTTTCGCTCTTCGACCGCTTGCCGGTAGAAGTGCGCCGCGAGCTGGGGCAAGGTCTCTGCGTCGTAATAGACCGCGATCGCCACGTACTGCTGGGAGGCGCCGAACTCGCGACCGATCTGCTCGTTCAAGGCTTCTGTGAAGCGGCTCATGCCCGGAGTCTAATCCGGCTAGAAGTCGCCGCCGCCCATGTCCCCACCGCCGAAGTCCCCGCCGCCGAAGTCTCCGCCGCCGACATCCCCATCGCCGAAATCGCCGTCACCCTGGTCTCCGTATCCGGCGTAGCCGCCGAAGCCGAAGCCACCTCCTAGCATCGACCCGAGCAGCAGGCCCGGAAAGAGGCCTCCGAAGCCCCCGTAGAAGCCGCCTGCCCAGGGGGCGTAGGCCGGGCCGGCGTTCCAGTAGGGAACCTGCCTGCCGTCGACGGTGACCTCACGCGTCTCGGGGTCGTGGCCGTCCTCGATCCGCTGCGCGTCGGCCGCACACGCCGGCACCGGCCTCGGCGCGCCCCACGGCGGCGTCCATTCGACGTCGCGGACCGACGGCCCGTGGCGAGGGTCGAAGAAGCAGAGGGGGCGGCGCTCCGGCGGCTCGCGGCCCGCCGCTCGGGCGCGGGCCGCGGTCATGGCGTGCCGGCCTTCCTCGACCGCGGCACTCACCGCCTCGATGTCCTCTGGCCGCCTTGCCCGGTCGAGTGCATCGGAGCCGCGCTGGTACTGCTCGAGGGCGCGCTCGTAGTCGGGGCGCGCCGGCGGCGCCAGCTCGTCGACGTCCACGGTGCCGATGTCCTCGCCGAGCGCGACCAGATCGTCGCGCGCGGTGGTCTTGACTTCGGTGAGCTCGTGCTGGTTCTCGGTGGAGCGACGGCGCCGGCGAAGTGCGAAGAACGCGATCGCAGCGCCGGCCAGCCCCAGCGGGATCAGAGCCCCACCGAGCGAGCCGCCGTCGCCGCTACCGCCGTTTCGCTCATCTCCGACTGCGTCCACGAATGAGAGGAGAACAGCCGCAACGCCCTGATCCCGGCTCTCCCGGAAGGCGTCGTCCGCGAGCGAACGCGCGCGGCCGGGATCGAGCACGGTGCTGGCAGCGCGGAACTGGTCGCCGACGACGACGACGTACGTGCCTTCCCGGTCGAGCTCTTGCGCGATCGCCTCGAGGACCTGCTCGGCACTGCCGCCGGCCTCGCGGGCGGCAGAGGCGGGGAGAATCGCGATGTAGAGCGGCCCGGCGTCCTTCGCCTGAATCTCGTCCCGAAGCCGCTCCGCATCCGCCTCGCTGATCGCCCGCTCGGCCGCCGGATCGACGTAAACGGGATCCCGCGCGAGCGCCTGGGCCGCCTCGCCGACACCGGCCGCGGCGGCAGTCCCGGAAAGCACGATCGCCAGCGCGATCGCGAGCACGAGTGAGAAGGCCCGCTTACGCATCGGCACCGGAGAGCTCGGCCAGCTCCTCGTCCGAGAGCGTCAGCCTCGTCGCAGCCACGTTCTCCTCCAGGTGCTCGACAGACGAGGTGCCCGGGATCGGGAGCATGACCGCTGAGCGCGCAAGGAGCCACGCGAGGGCCACCTGCGCCGGCGTTGCCCCGTGAGCCTCTGCGACGCGGTCGAGCGGCCCGCCCGGGCCTGCGAGCGAGCCCGCTTCGAGCGGATACCAGGGGAGGAATGCCGCGCCCCGATCCTCACATGCTTGGAGAACGTTCTCCGAGGACCGGTTTCCGAGCGAGTACTCGTTCTGGACGGAGACGATCGGGACGATGCCCTCAGCACGCTCGAGCTGCTCGACGGAGACGTTCGAGAGCCCGACGTGCCGGATCTTGCCCTCCTCGCGCAGCTCCGCGACAGCGCCGACCGACTCCTCGAGCGGAACCTTCGGATCGACGCGGTGGAGCTGGTAGAGGTCGATCCGATCGAGCTTCAGGCGCCGCAGGCTTCCTTCGCACGCCTCGCGAAGATGCTCCGGCCGTCCGTCGGGCGGCCACGGGCCTTCCTTGCCGGTCCGTGTCAACCCGCCCTTGGTGGCGATCACGAGCCCGTCCGGATACGGGTGGAGCGCCTCGGCAATCAGCCGCTCGCTCACCTCGGGGCCGTACGAGTCGGCGGTGTCGATGAGCGAGATCCCCAACTCGACGACGCGCCGAAGAACCCGCTTTGCTTCTTCGGGATCTTCGGGCTCCCCGGTCACGTTCGGCCCGGTAATCCGCATGGCGCCATACCCGAAGCGGCTGACGCGGAGGTCGCCGCCGATCGTGATCCTGCCGCCCGGGGGAGTCACCCGACGAGCGTACCCGCACGACTCGGGTGCGGGTTCGTCAGGTCCTGGTGCCGTAGTGGAGGTGCACGACGCCGTTGTCAAAACGGCGTTCGCCCAGCAGGTCGAGATTCAGGCGGACACCGTCGGGGAGCGACCGTGTGCCTCCGCCGACCACGAAGGGCGTCAGAAACAGGTGGTACTCGTCGACCAGCCCGGCCTTGATCGCCTGGGCGGCGAGGTTGGACCGCCGACGGAGAGGTCACGTCCCGCAGCAGCCTTCATCTGCCGGATCGCTTCCGGGTCGAAGTCGCGCTCGATCCTCGTCCTGGAGCTGGACACGGTCTCCAGCGTCTTCGAGTACACGATCTTGTCGGCCGGCCGCCAGATCTCTGCGTAGTCCGCGATGACGCGCGACTGGTCGGGGAGGGAGTCGACCGTCTCCCAGTAGACCATCACCTCGTAGAGCCGGCGCCCGTACAGGTAGGTGCCAACCGACCTCTCGAGGTCGTTGACGAAGGCGTGGACGTCTTCGTCGGGCGCAGACCAGTCGAACTTGCCGTCCTCGTCCGCCACGTAGCCGTCGAGCGACGTGATCGCCGCGTAGATCAGCTTCGCCACTTGTGAGCCTCCTCTGGCACGGAGATCCAGGATGCCACTGGGTCTTTGGTTCGCAGCGACCCTAGCGGCTGGCGGCGGAAGCTTTTCTAGGAGCCGCCGATGAGCGTGAGGAGCTTGAACATCGGCAGGTACATGCTGATGATGATGATGCCGACCATGATCCCGACGCCGATCATCATGAGCGGCTCGATGACCGAGGTGAGAGTCGCGATCGCGCTGTCGACCTCGTCCTCGTAGAAGTCGGCGATCTTCGACAGCATCTTCTCGAGCTCTCCTGTCTCCTCACCGACCCTGACCATCTGCGCGACCATGGGCGGGAAGATCGCAAGCTCGCCGAGCGGGATCGCGATCGGAACACCCTGGTGGACCTTCTCTCGCACTACGTCGACGGCGTCCTCGATGATGCTGTTGCCGGAGGTCGTGCCCGTGATCTCGAGGGCACGGATGATGTCGACACCGGAGCCGACCAGCGTCGAGAGGGTCCTCGAGAAGCGCGCCATGCCGATCTTCAGGATCGTCTTGCCAATCCCCGCAGGCGCTTTCATTCGCGTGCGATCCCACCAGCGCCGCCCCTTTTCCGTCTTCTTGAAGCGCAAGAACCCGAAGATCACGCCGAAGATGCCCGGGAACAGGATGTACCACTGGTAGCGCACAATGTTGGAAGCCTTGAGGACCCACTGAGTCAGCGTCGGCAGGTCGCCGCCGAGCTGCGCGAAGATCCCGACGAAGATCGGGACGAGGAAGAGCAGCATTCCGATCATGACGACCGACGCGAACGCCAGCACCATCAGCGGATACATCATCGCGCCCTTCACTCGCCGCTTGATCTTGGTCTCCTTCTCGATCTGGATTGCGACTCGGTCGAGGACGACGTCCAGGATTCCCGCGGCCTCGCCGGCTTCCACCATCGAGATGTAGAGGCGGGAAAAGATTCTCGGATGTCGCGCGATCGCCTCGGAGAGGAGGAGCCCACCCTCGACGTCGGCGCGCACCTCGGTGATCACCGAGGCCAGCTTCTTGTCCTCCGTCTGGTCCTCGAGGATGACGAGGGCGGTGACGACGTTGAGCCCGGCCTCGATCATCGTCGCGAACTGGCGCGAGAAGATCTGGAGTGCCTTCGGCTTGACCTTCTTGACGACCGCGGCGATGCCGTCGGAGCTCGAAGCCTGCTCCTTCAGGTCGAGCGCGAGCATCCCGCGGACGCGTAGAGCCTCGCGGGCCGCGGTCAGGTCGGGGGCATGGATCTCGCCCTGGAGCTCGAGGCCCGTGGCGTTGATCGCGCTGTAGGCAAAGGAGGCCATTCCTGAGATGGAATCGGCATCCCCCCTCGACGCCTTGAGGGGAAGCGTGCGACTGCCGATACGGCTCTAGATGTCGTTCATCCTGCGGATCCGGCGACGGCTGCCCTCAAACGAGGCCGGCTTCGGCATGATCGAGCTCCTCATCGCGATGAGCATCATGTCCATCGGCATCCTCGCGGTGTTCGCCCTCTTCCAGACCGGCATGGTGACGATCCGCCGCGCCAGCACGGTCTCGACGGCCGCCGCACTGGCGGACTCCGAGATGGAGAAGTTCCGCGCCGTCCGGTACAGCGTGATCGGACTGGATGACTCCGAGGTAGCGACCGCAGGAGCGATCTACCTTGCAGATCCGGCGTACAAGGCCGAGACGACACCCTCGACGACCCTCAGCGCGACAATCGACGCGGCCGCCACCACCCTGACCGTCGCGTCCGCTGCCGGCTTTCCGATAGCGCCCTTCCGGGTCAAGATTGACAGCGAAGTCCTCTATGTGTCGGAGGTGAACGGCGCCGTCTTCACCGTCAAGCGTGCCACCGACCTCACCGTTGCGGCCTCGCATACCGGAGGAGCCGCGGTCGTGCAGAAGAAGCGTGTTCACGTCGTTTCCTGTGGCTCGGGCACCTGCACGACCACCGACCCTGTGAAAACGGTCACCGGCGCAGACAACCGGAGCTACCGGGTCGACACGTTCGTGAGCTGGCAGCTCATCACGAACTCGAATGGGGTCGCCGGGCGAAACGTGAAGCTCGTCACCGTCGTCGTCCGAAGCTCCACGAGCCCCGCCACTGTCTACGCCCGCGTGTCCTCGTCGTTCGACGAATCCACCGGGATCTAAACCCGGCCCGAGGCCGTTGGCCCGCGGCACGGAGCAAGTACAGCCTGGGAGCCGCACCGGCGTGCGGGCCCCAATCCGCTGGGGCGTCAGTCGGAGCTCCCACGTCGACTGTCCTCGTAGTCGCGGACAGATTTCGGGCTTGGCCGCCACACCTGACCTGTCGCCGACCGTCAGGATCGGTAAGGAGGACACACGCCTGAGCGTGCCGTTTGCGACTCGCCGGCGCGCGTACTAGCGAGTAACGCTGATCAGCTTCAGGCGGTAGCGAAGGCCGTCCGGCTCGCTCACGAGGGTCAGCACCTTGCCAAGCTTGAGCGTCACCGTCTTCTTGCCGTTCGAGAAGGAGCCTGCCACCAGGCCGATCTTCGCGGTCGTGTTCGTGAGCGAGACCAACTGGAAGAGTGGGTCGTCCGCAGGAAACGGCGTATTCCGGCTCACGGATTCGGTGACGCCGTTCACCCTGATGTCGGCGCCCGAGGCGGTCGTGAAGGATCCGCCCCCACCTGAGTCTCCGCCGCCGCCCCCGCCGCCGGTTCCCGCCGGTGGCGGAATGACGGTGCCGCCGCTCGAGCCACCGCCTCCGGTCGAGCCGGTGCCGCCCTCGGCGGGGGCGGACCCGTCCGAGGTCGGGGGAGGGGTCACTCCTTGCTTGAACGGGTCCTTGCTCAGAAACCGTCCGAACGAGATGAGCTGTCCGGTGCCCGCGGCAAGTGGCTGATCGGAATCAGCAAGTGCGAGCGCGCCCGCGGCGGGCGGAGCGGCGGGGACGGCGCTGGGATCGACCACGGCCGTCGACGGTGGGGCCGCCGAGCCCGGATCTGGCGTCGCGCCGGTTGCAGTCGGCGTGCTGGTGACCGCGGTCGGCTCGGCCGATCCGCCGGTCAGCATCTTCACGTAGCCGGGCCCCTGCCAGACCATGAGCAAGAGGAAGATCGGGCCGAGGACGAACAGGAGCTTCTTCTGCTTCGCTTCCTTTCGCTTCCGGAGAATCTCTTCGCCCTTTTTCGCCATGACTAGCCCCCCGCTCCCGTCGTGGCCGCGCCGCCGGCTGCAGGGGCCGGCTCGGTCGTGGTCGCCCCGGTTGTCGTCCCCGTCGTGGTGGTCGTCGCAGGGGCCGTTGTCGTGGGCGCAGCGCCGGCGGCGGCCGGTGCCGCGCCGAACGAGTACGCGGAGATCGTCAGCATCGCCTGGATCTTTGGAAAGCGCTCCGTCGGCTGCTCGTGCAGGTCGAGCACATCGAGCGTGTAGAGGCGGCCCGTGGCTTCGAGGACGCCCTCCTTCACGGTCACGAGGTTGCGAAGGCGGAAGAGAAAATCGGTCAAGTCGTAGTAGTTGCCCTCGAACGTCAGGTTGATCGGGACCGCGTTGTAGTCGCCCTTCGCCACGCTCTCGGAGGGCGCGATCGAGACGAACCGCACGCCCGCCGAATCGGCGACCGCATTCAACTCGAGGATGATGCCGGCCATGTCCTGGGAGTTCGGCATCGCCTTGGCAAGCCTGAAGAGGTCGGCGACGTCGATCTGGACCGTGGGCGGGCCAGGGTCGCCCTGGTGTGCTCGGATCGCGAGCGTGCTCTCGAGTTTCGCGATCTCGAGATCGAGAGCCGAAACCTCGCTTGCCTTCGGCCGGAGAAGTCCGAGGTAGACGACCGCGAGCAGGATCGCGAGACCGATCGCAAGCACAGGAGTCATCGGTACCTGCTTCGATTTCATGCCGTTGCTCCGGTCACGGGCTTGACGTTCGCCACGATGACGAACTGGACCACCATCTGGCCCTGGAAGTCGGCGTCCATGCTCGACTTGAGCTGGACGGAGCTGAGCTCGGGGAGCACCGCGAGACGCGCGAGGAGCTGTGCCACGCTCTTCTGCGTTTCCGTGTAGCCCTCGATCGTGAGCGTGCTGGTCGGCGCGGGGGTGCCCGCCGCGACCGGAAGGGCCGGATCGATCACCGCGGCGCTTGCTGTCAGCTTGGTGAGAGAGATGTCGTCTGGCAGGACGAGTGAGAACTCCCGGAGCAGGCGGTCCCACGCGGTCCGGCCACCAAGGGCCGACGAGAGGGCTCCCGTGCGCTTGTCCTTCTCCTCGACCAGGGCCGGATCGGCCTCGTCCTGCAGCGGACGCTCTGCCGGGAGATTCGCGGCCGCGAGCTTGGTCTTCAGCTCGTCGCGTGTGGCCGTCTTGCCAGCCACCTTCGTGTTCAGGAGCAGGAAGTACGCACCCAGGCCGGCTAGCGCGACCAGCGCGACCACCGCCAGGATCAGCTTGGCCGGGGTCGCACGGCGTGCGGCGCCCTCGCGAGGATCATCCTTGGGCAGCAGGTTGAAGGCCCGCATCAGCGGGATCTGCGGCACCGCGGTCTTGGCGGCCCGGCCCCGAGGCTCCTTGCCTGCGCTCGCCTTTCGGCCCGCCTTCGGCTCCTTGGCGGCCTGCTCCTGGGAGCCTTCGGCTCCTTGGGCTTGCGCGAGAAGCTCAGGTCGCGCTTCAGAAAACTGCCGCCGCTCTTCTCAGGGGCCGCCTCGTCCGGCCCGTCGAGCTCCGGTTCCGGCCCGGACTTTCTACTCCGGCTGAAAAGGTCGGAGAGCTTGATCTCTTTCTTCCAGTCGGCCATTAGTGGCCCATCCCGAGACCGATGGGAATCGCAAGCGCAGCGCTCGTCTCGCCTTTGAGCTTCTTGCTGACATTGATCCCGATCAGCGGGTCTCCGACCCTGACCTTGACGCCGACGAGCTTCTCGACGGCCTCTGCGAACCCACGAAGCTGTGATGCTCCACCGGCGAGCACGACTTCCCGGATGCCGAGCGAGCCTTCCTGGCTCTGGTAGAACTGCAGCGAGGAGACGAGCTCGCGACCGAACGTCTGGAGCCCGACCTGGATCGCCTCGTGGGCCTTCGTAAGCTGTTCCTGCGAGAGCCCGTCGGGAACTGGGCCTCCTTCGACCGAAAGCTTCCGCTTGAGCGCCTCGGCGCGGTCGGCGTCCACTTCGAGCGCCCGCGCGATCGCCCCTGTCAGTGACGCGCCGCCCCAGTCCAGAACGCGCGTGTACTCACAGCTCAATCCATCGGAGACGGCGAGCGTGGACCGGTCGGAGCCGACGGCAACGGCGACGAGAGCGCTTCGCTGTGCCCCTGCGGCGTCGACGTCCACCGGCGGGGTCAGCGCGCGAAGGAGCGCAAATGCCTCCAGGTCGACGCCGGCCACCTTGATGCCGGCAGCGCGGAATGCCTGGAGGTAGGAATCGATGAGGTCGCGGTAGGCGACGACGAGCAGGACCCGCGTTGACGGGAGACCCTCGGCGTTCTTCGCCTCGGAGAGCACCTGGTAGTCGAGCACGGCCTCCTCGATCGGGATCGGGAGGGCCTCCTGAGCGCGAAAGCGAACGGCGTTCCCAAGCTGCTTCGGATCCTGGATCCCGGCCAGCTCGATCGTCCTGACGCCGATGCGGTTGTTCGAGACGCCGATCCTGATCCCCCGGCGGGGCAGCTTGTGCAACTTGAAGAAGGCCTTGAGTGCGACGGCAAGGGCCTCGACGTCCTTGACCTCGCCGCCGGCCACGATCCCGCGCGCGAGTGGTCCCTCGGCGACCTGCAAGAGCTCGGCCGACCCGTTCAGGGAGACGCGCGCCGCAGAGAGCCGTGAGGCGCCGATCTTCAAGCCGATGTTCTCCTTGCTCATGACTAGCCCTTACTCCGCAACCCGAAGGCCGGCCTGAGATGCCTGGCCCGCGCTGTCGCGCTTGAGCAGCCCGGCGAGCTGCTCGGGTCGGCTGGAGCGGTTCAGCGCGACTTCCTCGGTGACGAGGCCGCGAACGACGAAGTCTGCGAGCGCCTGCTCGAGGGTCTGCATGCCGCGCTTCGTGCCCGTCTGCATGACCGAGTAGATCTGCTCGACCTTTCCCTGGCGGATGAGGTTCCTGACCGCGTCGTCCGGAAAGAGGATCTCCACCGCGGGGATTCGACCCGAGCCGTCCGCGCGGGGCAGCAGGGTCTGCGTGACGACGCCCTGGAGCGTGGCTGCGATCTGGACGCGCACCTGCTCCTGCTGTGGGCCGGGGAAGACGTCGATCAGACGGTCGACCGTCGAAGGGGCGTCCTGGGTGTGCAGCGTGGCGAAGACGAGGTGGCCGGTCTCGGCCGCCGTGAGGGCAGTCGCGATCGTCTCCAGGTCGCGCATCTCGCCGAGGAGGATCACGTCGGGGTCCTGGCGCAGCGCGCCGCGGAGCGCCTCGGCGAAGCTGATCGCATCGGGCCCGATCTCCCTCTGGTTCACGATGCAGCGCTTGTGGCGGTGCAGGAACTCGATCGGATCCTCGATCGTCATGATGTGGTCCTGCCGCGTGCGATTGATCAGGTCGATCATCGCCGCGAGAGTGGTGGACTTTCCCGAACCGGTCGGCCCGGTGACGAGGACGAGGCCGCGCGGCTTGTTTGCGAGCTCCTCGAGCGCCTTCGGGACGCCGAGCTGCTCGAGCGTCTTCAGCTCGGTCGGGATCATTCGGAAGGCAGCGCCGAGACTTTCCCGCTGGAAATAGATGTTGACGCGGAAGCGGGCCAGTCCCGGAATCGAGTGCGACATATCGAGCTGCCGCTTGATCTCAAGGTGCTTCTGCTGCTCCGTCGACATCATGCGATAGAGCAGCCGTTGAGTGTCGTCCGGGGTGAGCCGGCCGAACTCCTCCATCCGCTCGAGCTGCCCCATCACGCGCACGGTTGGCTCAGCGCCCACCGTGAGGTGGAGGTCTGACGCGCTGCGCGCAACCATGCGCTCCAGCAGGTCATCAATCGAATTAACGGGCCCGCTCGGGGCCCCTTGTAGTACTTGAGTCGCTTCCATGGCTTTGGCTCCCTCCGCCAACGCCTATCGGCAGGCGCGCCGCGGCGCTAAAGGGGAGACGCAAATCACTCGTTCGGGGGCGGGTCGAAGGCGCTCAAGGCCGATAGAGGGGCTGAGCCATTGACGCCTACGCTCCAAAGGAGGAGTCCTACATGATCATTGAACGGCTCAGAAATCGGATCACCGGCACCGAGCGCGAGGGTGGTTTCACCCTGATCGAGCTCCTCGTCGTGATCATCATCATCGGGATCTTGCTCGCGATCGCAATCCCCTCGTACCTCAGCTTCCGTGATCGCGCCAACGACCAGGCCGCCCGTGCCAACATTCGTGCGGCAGTCCCGGGCGTTGAGGCATTCTTCGCCGACACGGGCGCGTATACAGGCATCACCCTCGCCGGTCTTCAGGCGAGCTATGACGCCGGCATCAAGAACGTGACGTTCCAGAACCTGACCGCCACGACGTACTGCATTCAGAACCTCGCCGCGGCCACGGGTGGAAAGCAGTTCCACCTGACCGGTCCTGGTGGAGACATCACGGCGGGCGTCTGCTAGTCAGAGACACTCGGTACTGAGCGAAAGGGCGCGGGAGACCGCGCCCTTTCTCGTTTAACGGCCGCTTCCCCCGGCGAAGTGCCGAGCGAAGATTGGCGCAGCGAGCCCGGCCCGCACAGCTCAGAACGGTTGCCGTCAAGGGCGATAGCTCGGCTGCCGATAGAGAGAGCATGCGGTCGCAGCTTCGCCTTCGGGTGCTCCTCCCGGTCGCCGTGCTTGCCCTCCTGGGGCTCGGGTACGGCGCTCTTGCCTTCACCGGAACCCCGGCGGAAGAGCCTGCTCCGAAGCCACTGGGTACGCCGGCTGCATCGAACGATCCACCGCAGGCACGACTGACGGGCAAGCAATGGCGGCAGCAGGCGAACCTGATCTGCGCCGGCGTCGAAGCCGAGATCACGAAGCTCGGTGAGCCCCAGACGCCGGCCGACGTGGCGCAGATGCTGCCGAGCACGCTGGCGCTCGCCGACACCGCGCTCGTCAAGCTCAAGGCCCTTGCCCCACCGAAGCGCACCGAAGCCCGCGTCAACAAGATGATCAAGTACTTCGGTGGCTTCGTGAAGGTCGAGACACAGGCTGCAGCCGCGCTGACTGCGAACGACATTGCACAGTTCGTGGACTTGAACTCGCTCGCATTCGAGCTGAACGACAAGGGCAACCGCATCGCCCGCGACCTCGGGGCTGCCAAGTGCGCTTCGGGTGGACGCTCCGACAGCGCGTTGGCCCGGCAGCTGAAGCGGCACAGAGTCGTGGTCGTAGTGTTTTACACCCCCGGTTCGCCCGTCGACCTGATCACCGTCGCCGAGGCGCGCGCAGGCGCCCGCGATGTCCGGGCCGGCTTCGTCGCGATCGATGTGACGGATACGCGATCGGTCGCCCTGCTCGCCTCGCGTTACGACGTCCGCGACGCGCCGGCAGTGCTGGTGTTCGCACGGTGGCGCGGCGCCGTGAACGTCCTCAACGGCTACACCGACCGGGAGACGGTCGCGCAGGCAGCGGAGAACGCCGGGCTGTGAGCGAAGCCGCGGAGCTTCCTGTTCTCGGTGCGGAAGGAGAGCGCGAGCTCGCAATCCGCTCGGCGCGCATGGACGGACGCCAGGTCGTCACGCTCCGGATGGTCGAGAACGGAGGAGACTTCATCGTGGACTGCGAGGTCTATCCCGTGTCGGGCCTCCGGGTCGAGCCGTTGCGCCCGGGCCCGTACAAGTTCGCGACGCTCGTGCATGCGAATGCCTTCGTCGACGAAGCCATGCGCGCGCTCACGTACCTGGGCTGCGAAACGGTCTAACAGACGGAACTAGCTCGGCGGGCAGGCCTCAGTCCTTCTCCAGGATGGCGCAGTAGCGTGGGTCGTCGCCCTCCAGAAACCGGTGGACGTGCCAACCGGTTCCTTCGGTCAGGCGCGCGAAATCGGCCGGGGAGAACATCAAGTAGCGAAACCACGGCGTGGCAAACTCGCGCCATCTGACGCGGTAACGCTCGACGTGGGACCCGGCCCGTTTGCGGTCGTGTCGGAAGGCCGGATCCTCGTGGCGTTCCGGGTCGACACTGTCCGTGACGATCCTGCCGTCCTCGGCGGTAAGCGCGTGTAGGCGGCGCAGTAGCCTCCGGGCCTCGCGCTCGGCCCCCGCAAGGCCGAAGTTGTTCCGAGCGAAGAGGATCGTGTCGAAGTCGCCGTGGGACGAGTCGAGGTCGACGACGGAGAGGACGATCGCCTCCTTTACGCCTCGCCGCTTTGCCACTTCCACGGCGAGCGGCGAGTTGTCGATGGCCACCACCTCGTGCCCCCGCTCCTGGAGGTGGAGCGCGACGCGGCCGGCGCCACAGCCCACGTCGAGGACCCTGCCCCGCACGTAGCGCATCGCCTTCTTCTCGAGCGACGGCCAGCGGCGGTAAGGCGCGAAGTAGTCGGACGGGTCGCCGCAGTAGATCAACCCGTCGTCGCGCTCCATGATCTCCTGGCCCCCACGTCCTTCGAGGCAGGCAAGCAGGATCTGCCCGTAGGCGTCCTGGTCGGGCGCGAGCCCCGCCGATCGTCGCTTCGAGCTCACGCGCCTATCTTCGCCGACGGACAGGAACAGAGGGGAGGCGCTAGATCAGAACGCGCGCGAGCTCTTCGAGGGAGGTCATCCCCGAGGCGGCGCGGGCGAGTCCGTCGTCCCACAACGTCTTCATGCCGTGTGCCATGGCCTCGCGCTCGAGCTCCTCGCGCGTCGCATGGCGCGCGGCGAGGGCGCCGAGCTCCTCGTTCATGACCATGAGCTGGTAGATGCCGATCCGGCCCTTGTAGCCGCTCTGGCTGCAGCGTGGGCATCCACGCTTGCGGTAGAGGCTGACACCGTCGGCCGCAGCCACCTGTTCCGGGGAGAAGCGCGCGTTCAGGAGCTCCTCCCTGGTCGGGATGTACATCTCACAACAGTGGGTGCAGAGCTTTCGCGCCAGGCGCTGGGCGAGGACCGCCGTGACCGCGGCGCCGGTCAGGAACGGCTCGACGCCCATTTCGTTCAGCCGCGTGAGCGCGGCCGGGGCGTCGTTTGTGTGGAGCGTGGAGAGCACAAAGTGACCTGTGAGCGCCGCCTCGATGGCCATCTTGGCCGTCTCAGCGTCGCGGATCTCACCCACCATCACGACGTCCGGGTCGGAACGAAGGATCGAGCGGAGGGCCGAGGCGAACGTGAGGCCGGCGCGGGGGTTCACCTGCACCTGGTTCAGGCCGGCGAGGCGGTACTCGACCGGATCCTCGACCGTGATGATGTTGATCTCGGGGCGGTTGATCTCGGCGAGCGACGCGTAGAGCGTCGTCGACTTACCCGAACCGGTCGGCCCGGTGACGAGGAGTGCCCCGGTCGGCTTCAGGACGATCTCCTCGAGCTGCGCCCGCATGTCGTCGGAGAGCCCGAGCTCCTCGAGTGTCGGCGGGCGCTTCGACTTGTCGAGGAGACGCATGACGATCCCCTCGCCCTCGACGGTCGGGAGAACCGCGACACGGATGTCGAGCGTGCGCCCAGCAGCCTTGGCCGAGAGCGAGATACGGCCGTCCTGTGGCTTACGCCGCTCGGCAATGTCGAGCTTTGCAAGCACCTTGAGGCGCGTGGTGACGGCCATGGCGAGGCGCTTCGGGATCCGCTGCACTTCGTGGAGGACACCGTCGACGCGGAGCCGGACGACGAGCGCGTCGTCGTGCTGGTCGAAGTGGACATCCGACGCCCCGTCCTCCGCGGCCTGCAGGATGATCGAGTTGACGAGCCGGACCAGCGGGGCATCCGAAACGCCGTCGTCGGCCTCGAGATCGTCTTCGTCCTCCGCCTCCTCGACTTCGAGCTCGTCCTCGACGAGCGCAGCGCGCTCCCAGACCTCCGTCGCACGAACCTTCTTGCGGAGCTCGATCTCGATGTCCTCGCGGGGCGCGACGCCCACCTCGAGCCGGTAGCGGGTCGCGAGCCGAAGCTCGTCGATCGTCTGCACGTTGGTCGGGTCTGCGACCGCAATCTTCAGGACATTGCCTTCGATCCGGTACGGGATCGCCGCAGCTCGTTCCAGCACGTGGGTGGGAATCGACTCGAGCGCCGTCTTGTCGATGCCCTCGACCCCGAGGTCGACGAAAGGAAGATGGTGCGTGGTCGCAAGCGCGCGAGCGAGCCCGGAAGTGGGGACGATCCCCTCTTCCACCAGTGCCTGTGCGAGCGAGCCGGTGCCGGCGCGCGAGCGCGCCTGGGAGAGCCGGTCGGACGGAATCAGGCCGGTCGTCTCGAGGAGATCCGCTACCAGCTCGGTAACCGGATTCGGTGCGATGCCCGCGCCACGCAGCGGCTCACCCGTGAGCTCTGGCGCAGACTCGTCGGCGTCGGTCTCGGGGTCTACCCCCCGAAGCGAATGAAGATCGTCGAACTCCACCTATACGGTGTATCGGCGGTTCGGGCCGAATCCCTGAATGGAGGGGTTGACTTCCGGCGGGACGGCGCGCAGGGCGGACCGGTTAGAAGAACAGGCTCAGGTACGCGTCCAGGAGCTCTTGCCCGAAGAAGAAGGCCACGATCGCTCCGAAGGCCAGGAACGGCCCGAACGGAATCGCCATGGTGCGGGCCTTCGAGCCGTGGCGCGCGAGCAGGACGACTGCCGGAAGCAGGGCCGCGAGCATGCCGATCATGAGACCGACCATGACGTAGCGTCCAAGACCGGCGCCGAGCAGGAGCGCGAGCTTCACGTCGCCCATCCCCATGCCCTTTGGATAGACGATGAGTGCGACGAAGAGAAAGAGTGCTGCGCCGAGGCTGGCGCCCACCCACTCGAGCGCCCTGTCAGGCGCAAGTGCGATCTGGGCTCCGAGGACGACAACCGTCGCAGGCAACACGATCAGGTCAGGCAGGATCCTCCGCTCTGTGTCGATCGCCGAGAGCGCGACGAGGACAGCGCAGAAGAAGGCTCCGACGAATGCCTCGCCCGAAAGGCCGAAGCGGAGGAAGCACCCCGCCACGAGGAGTCCTGTGGCAAGCTCGACAGCGGGATAACGCGCGCTGATCGGCTGACGGCAGGAGCGGCAGCGACCGCGCAGGACGAGGTAGGAGAAGAGCGGGACGTTGTCGTACCAGGCCAGCTCCGTGTTGCACCCTGGACAGGCGGACTTCGGGTGCACGACCGAGCGCTTCTCGGGCAGGCGCGCGACGACCACGTTCAGGAAGCTCCCGATCGCAAGCGCAGGCGTGAAGACAAGGGCGGCGAGCGCGGCGTTCACGCTCTCTCTATCGGCCGGTAGGACTAGCCGCTGTAGAGCTGTGGCGGCTGGGGCTCTGCGTACACGTCGGGGTTGCCCGGCATCCCGGCCGGTACGAAGCTGAGGCCGGGAAAACTCGAGCTCGTGCTCTGGCCGAGCTTTACCGTCGATGCATCGAGTGGCCCGTCGAACTGCGAGGTCGTATCGAGGTTGATCGCGTTTGTCGCATAGAGGGCGCCCTGGCCGTACGCGCTCACGAGTGACACGCTTTCGCCAGTCCCGACCTGGCTCTGCGGCGCCCCGCCCGAGCCGTTGCCGCCTACGACGAAGCACAACATCCGCGTAGCCGGATCCCAGCCAGCGGTCGTGCAGGTCATCGAGGAGCCGGACCCGGTCGTCGCCTGGCAGAGCTTCGAGTTCTTCATGAGGAAAGTGCCCGAAACGTAAATGGTGCTCGAGCCGGTGTAGGTGTTCACGGAGCCGTTCTCGATCTTCACGCTGCCATCGATGAAGATCGTGCCGTTCACCGTCAGCACCTTCGTGGCAGCGTTCCAGGAGAGCTCGCCGGCAGAGCCCTTGCAGGAGTACGACGACGCAGGAGTCAGGTCTTGGACCGTCGTCAAGCTGTTGTTGCGCTTCGCCGGATTCGGCGCGGTGGCCAAGCCCTGGTCATTGTCGAAGGTTGGCGGCGTGCCGCTGGATGTGAGGCACCCGTAGTAGGGACCGGGGTTCGCGTTCAGATACCAGGCGTCCCAGTCCACCGTAGGCGCCGGCGTGGTTGGCGGGGTGTTATCGATCAGGCTCGCCCAGACATTGTCGAATCCCCCTGTGCCTGCGCCCTGCTGGCAGGGGTTGTGCGCTGCGTTGTTCTTCCACTTGCAGCCGTTCTTGACGCGCAACTGGTTCAGCGGCACACTCGCCGTGCCGGCAAAGTTTGCGCTCTGCGACATAGCGAGCGACCCTTGAACGATGAGCGGGCCGGCCGTAATCGAAGCCGTGTTTTCCAGGCAAAGGTTCCCCGCGACGTAGAGCGGAGATTTGACGACGACGCTCTGCTGGATTGTCATGTCACAAGTGCTCCCCGTGGCGCGCGAGTAGATGAAGTTCCACGACGGGTTGTTGAGAGGCTGCGTGTAGGTCGGGACCACCGGAACCTTCGCGGTCAGCGTCCTCGTGACCTGGTTGGCCGAGGCACCGGTGGGGTTCTTCACCCTTCCAACGGAGGTGAGGCTCCACGTCGAGGCACCCGTCACCGACTGGGCGAGAGTCCCGTTCCACTGCACGGTGCCCCCGTCATAGGTATGGGTCGTCGAGGGCAGCAGGTACTGGTTCAGCGCGTTGTACCCGGGATTGTTCAGGATGGCCGTCATCTCGTTGATTCCGGCCTCGGCCAGGTCGTATGCCGAGGCGTTCCCCTTGGAGTACTGGGCGCTCCGCGCGTTCGAGTTCGAGTAGTAGACGAGCGTCGTCCCCGTAATCGTGAGCACGCCGAGGATGCCGATCGCCATCACGAGCGCGATGCCGTCCTGGCGACGGAGAAGCCGGATGAAGTTACTGAGCCGCATGGTCAGGAACGAAGCGTGTTCCTCAGAACGATGTCGGTCACGAGGTGCCACCGCTTCCATCCCTCGTTCGGGTTGAGGTTGACGCTCATGTCGACGTGGAGCTGGCCCCTGGCGCTCGTCGAGGGTGCGATGTAGGAAAAGAGCGATGAGCTCGTGGAGAGGAAGTCCGCCACGATCACGTTCGCGCGCCGGAGCCTGTACCTGTTCGCGGAGACGAGAACGGTGTCATAGGTGATCTGGGCGATAACGCCCCCTGCGGTCGGGCAATGGGCGGGCAGGGTCACGACGACCGAGGCGCCGCCGCCGCCGACGGAGATTGCGCTCGCACAGTGGATCTCGCGGCGAAGCCGGTCGACCGCGATCCGGGCCTGGCTCTGAGCCTGGAAGCGCTTGTTCGTCTCGAGCTCTGCCTTCGCACCGGAGACGAAGAGCGTCGTCAGAGCCGTCAGGACGATCCCCATGATGATCATGACCGCGAGGAGCTCGACCAGGGTGTGACCGCTCTCCGACCGCGTGAGCCGCAGCAGATGTCGCATCCGCATCACTTCGACGACTTGCTCTCTACCTCCGCGAGTGCGGCTCTCGCGACTGCTGCGCTTTTCGCGCCGATGCCCCAACGGGACTGCATCGACTGGTCGACACGGACAAGGATTCGCAGCGCCTCGGCGCCGTCGTGCCAGCCGAACTTCGCGCCGGTGACGAGCCAGGAGTGCTGGAAGAGCCAGTAGTTCACTAGCGACGTGGTGGGCTGCGCCTGACCGGCGACGCGCTTCTCGAGCAGGCGGGCGCGGTCGGGGAGCGGCATCTCGTCGGTTGGCTCCGGCGGTGCGCCCGGAACCTGGAAGTCTGGCGTGCGCGGGTCGGCCGGAGCGGTGGGAGCGGCGGGCTCGTTCCTCTTCGAAGGCTTCTTGTCCTTGGCCTTCGGCTTGGCCGGGTCCTTGGTCACCTTGGCGCCTACGAGGACGAGCTTGGTTCCCTTGTACGGCGACACGTTCTCGGGCAGGCCTCGTTCCTCGTAGGCAGGGTTTCGCTCGAGGCGGATCACGATCGTCGGGGAGCCGGTGTCGAGCACCCTCGTCCCGGGTGCGGGGAACTGCACGGCGACGAGGTTGGCGGCGTATCCCTTCACGGCGCCCTCGACATGCCAGGCAAATCCACCGTCTTCGAGGATGCCCTTTGCGAAGACGTGGGCCTGACGGCGAATGTCGGGGACGATCAGAGTCTTCGGGCCACCGGCGACCGGAAGTGCGTCTGCTTCGCTCTTCGAGAGTCGTTTGTTCGCAGCGGCGAAGGTGATCGTCGACGTCGCGAGCAGGCAAATGATGACGAGTGCAGCCAGGCGCGGCAGCAGAGCAGCAAGGCGTGCCATATCAGGTGAGATCGGCAACCCGAGGCAAGTGCTGTTGCCTCGATCGAGTGAAGGTCGCGCTAGTCCGAGTCAACAACGCTGAAGACCGGCGCGCTGGAAACCGGAGCCGCTTTGGGGGTCGGTGCGTCCTGCCAGGTGAACGCCAGCCCGGCGAAGGACTGGAACCACGCCTCGTCCTGGGGGTACGAGGAGGCTGGCGAGAGCTGCAAGTGGAGGTGCGGGCCCGTTGCGTGCCCGGTCTGGCCCACGAGGCCGAGTGAGGCACCGGCGGCAAGCGCGACCCCAGGGACGATGTAGGGCTCCAGGTACGCCAGGTGGCAGTAGACCCAGCTCCTGCCGTCCTCGGTTCGCAGCTGGACTCCGATGCCGCAACGCCCCGTGGGCGCGGACCATGCGTCGGTGACGATCGCATTCGCGTGCGCGAAGACGGGGGATCCCTCGGGGGCGGCGATGTCAGCAGCGGGGTAGTCGTGGTGCGTGTGCGCCACCGAGATGACGGTTGGCCCACCGCCGACGGGGAATACATAGCCACCGACGGCCACGACGCCGCCGATGCCCGCGCTGGTGGGGCGCGTGAAGGTCACGGCCGACTCCTCGACCGCAGCTTCCTTGCGAAGCTCGTCCAGCCGCGAGATCTCGTAGGCGAGGCGCTCTTCAAGCCGTGCGATGTCAACCCCCACGCGATCGCGTTCGATCGCAAGCTTGGTCACACGGCGCTCAACAGCCTGGAAGTCGTCGTTGCTCAGATTCGGGTTGCCGGCACGCTGCTCGGCGGCCGTGGTCGCCCAGTCGAGCTTCTCGACCTTCTTCTCCTCGACGACGATCGCCTGCCTGGCACGAGCGACGCGCTTGCGGGCTTCGGCAAGACGCTTCTCGATGTCGTCGATCCGGAAGACGAGCGGCGCTCCGACACCCGGGACGCTCGCCGTGCCGTAGAGCAGCCCGGCCCCGAGCTCACCGGCGAAGGCGTTCCCGTCCCCGCCAAATGCCTGAGCGAGCTCGAGCACCTGGTCGACGTACCACTGAGCGTGGTTGTAGGCGAAGATCGCCCGGGAGAGATCGTCATGCGCTCCGGCGGCCGCGAGGTACCGGGCGGCGGCGTAGACGGCATCCTCGGGATTCCAGGGATTTGCGAGCCCGTCACCGTTTGCGTCAAGACCCCAGCGCTCCCAGGTCGAGGGCATGAACTGCATCCACCCGACTGCTCCCGCAGAGCTCGGCCCCATGTTGCGGCCGAAATCCGACTCGATCTTGTTGATCGCCCCGAGGACCTGCCATGGCACCCCATAGGCCGCACCGGCCTGCTGCCAGAGGGCGAGCAGCTGCTGGTAGGAGCGGGCCTCGGGCACGATCGGGTACTGCGAGATGGGAGAGGGGATCCGGATCGAGCCTGGTGCGTTGGGTGTCGCCGCACTCGGGAGCGCGGCGGCCGAAGCGGGCGCACCTCCGCCGGCAGTGCCTGCGAGGAGCCCGGCAAGAAGGAGAAGGAAGATGACGCGCCGCATGAGGTGTCCGCGAAACTCAGGCGAGCCGCAGGTGAGAGACCTCGTCGTCGCCGACTTCGGGAGCGTCCTCTTCTTCTTCTTCAGGAGCAGCATCGGCCTCCGCGACCGTCTTCCTTCGTTGAGCCTGCTGAACCGCGATCTCGAAGTCGTGCCGGTTCGTCGCGGCCGCGGCCGCGGTCTCGAAGTCGATCTCCTCAGCGAGCACCAGTCGTACGAGGTGCTGCGAGAAGCTCTGCATGTTGTGGAAGCCGCCCTCTTCGATCGCCTCGGTGATCTGCTCGGTCTTCTCCGGGTCCCGGATCAGGTCGGCGATGCGGGCCGTGTTCAGCATCACCTCGACCGCGGCGACGCGACCTCCGTCTATGCGCGGCAGCAGCCTCTGGCTGACGACGCCGCGAAGCACGCCGGCAATGATCTGGCGCACCATCATCTGCTTCGCAGGCGGAAAGAACTCGATCAGCCGCCCGACGGTCTCTGCAGTGTCGATCGTATGCATGGTCGAGAGGACCAAGTGCCCGGACTCGGCCGCCTGAAGGGCCGCGCGTGCCGACTCCTCGTCGCGAAGCTCGCCGATCAGGATCACGTCGGGGTCCTGTCGGAGCACTCGGCGGAGCGCCTGCGAGTAGGACTCCGTGTCGAGCCCGATCTCACGCTGATTGACGATGCAGCCCTGGTCGGGGTGCATGATCTCGATCGGGTCCTCGATGGTCACGATGTGCTGCTTCCGCGTCCGGTTGATCTCGTCGACCATGGCCGCGAGCGTGGTCGACTTCCCCGAGCCGGTCGCGCCGGTGACGAGGACAAGCCCGCGGTGCTCGTCGGCGAGCTTCTGGATTCCGATGGGAAGGGCAAGTTTCTTGAAGTTCGGGACCTCGGCCGGTACGAAGCGGAAGGCGAAGGAGATCGAGCCGCGCTGTCGGAATCCGTTGACCCGGAAGCGCCCGACGTCCTGGGCGAGGTAGGCCGTGTCGAGGTCACCGGACTCGTAGAAGTGCTCTCGCTTGGCCGGCGTGCGCTCGCTGACTTCCATCAGAAAGCGCTCGAGGACCTCGTCGGTGAGCGGCGGCTCGCCGATAATGGGCGTCAGCGTGCCGTCGACCCGGGCCATTGGCGCCGAATCAACCTTGAGATGGAGGTCGCTGCCTCCGATCTCGATCACGTGTGCGAGCAGGGAATTGAGGTCCATAAGGGCCAACCCGCTCATCGGCCGTCCCGGCCGCCGCCTTTAGTCACCCAGATTTTTTTCTGGGGCAGTTGGTCCGGCCCTCTCGCGTGCTAGAACACCGACCCTCTAGCACGCGAAATGGGGGAGGAAGGATTCGAACCTTCGAAGGCTGAGCCAACGGGTTTACAGCCCGTCCCCTTTGGCCACTCGGGAACTCCCCCGGGGCGGCGCATTGTAACTAGCTAGTAGGCGGGCTCGGCGAAACGTAGCCGGGCCGGATGTGTGCTTTGCGGCTAGCTGCGACCGATCAGCTTGAAGGGGCCGAAGCGAGCTTTCTCGTCGCCCTCCCGGCCTCTGCGTGCGAAGTAGCGCATGGTCGCGCCGATCCCTCCGGCCAGGACGAAGCCTGCACTCATCGCTCCGGCCGCGGCGACGGGAAGGTTCCCGCGGAGCTTGCCGCCAATGTCCGTCGCTTCGCCGAGCCCGCTTCGAAGATCTTCGACGGCCGACGCGAGCTGGTCCCGCTCGGCGGCGATGTCGCGGCGGACGTCCTCCGCGCTGCGTCCGTTACGAGTGCCCATTGCTCTTCAATACCTCGGTGGTCAGCCTGGCCTCCTGGATGGCCTGCTCCGGAACGGGCGGCGTGCCCTTGCGCACTCGGCTGAGGCCGACCAGCGCCAGGATCGTGGTCAGCAAGAGCAGCGATCCAAAGACGATCAGGAGCGCGAGCCAAGTATCGAGCACGATCGAGAGGACGACCGCAATGGTCGTGAGCCCGAAGCCGAGTGCGAAGAGTCCTAAGAAGGCAGCGCCGATCAGGAGGCCGACGCCGAGCCCGAGGGTCGCGACCTTCCCCTTCAGCTCCAGGCCTGCAAGCTCCATCTCGAGTCGCGCCAACGCGCTCGCGTGCTCGGCGACTTGCTTGGCCGCGGGAGCAACTCCCAGGCGCTCAGCCTCGCGGGTGGGCATGTCCCCTCCAGTCGATCAACTTCGCAAGGGTGACGCCGAGAGCGAGAGCCGCACCGACGACGAGGTACGGGTTCGGCCCCTTCTTCGTGCGCCGCTTGGCGAGCTGCGGGCCAGTCGGAGCGATCACTTCCGTGCCGGGCTCGAGGTCTGTCGGCGCCTCTCCTCGCGCGCGCGCGACAATAAGACTCGGTTTTAACTTTCTGAGAAAGGCAGCGTCCTCGGCCAGAGGCTGCGCAAGCTTCTCGGCGACGCCACCTTTGGCGGCGGCCTTCTCGGACAGGTCGCGCAAGCGCTCCGAGCCGCGCTCGACGATGCGATCGCCCTTGGTCATTTCTTCGCCGGCGGCGCCTCGCCGGTGGTGATGCGCCAGATCTTCGAAGCAACGCGCCGCGCGCCAATGGTGGCTGCAGCGCCGAGACCTGCATAGAGGCCGGTCCAGAGCAGTTTCCGAAGCATGGTGATGAGGTTACCGCCGGGCACTCGCCCTAAACAAGGCGTGCTCTACCATGTCCCTTCACGCCCTCTTAGCTCAGTTGGTAGAGCACCTCCATGGTAAGGAGGGGGTCGACGGTTCGAGTCCGTCAGAGGGCTTCTCGCGATCCCAGGAACCAGGCCATTCTCGCGATCGGCGAGTGGTTTTCTGCTCGGTCGGCCACGCCGGAGCCCAAGCATAGGGAAGCGGCTCCCCGCCCAACTCCCGGCGCAGACCGCAAGAACTCGCCCACCTCGACCCGGAGCTGCTGCTGATCGAAGCAGCCCGAGCCCGCATAGGTCAGAGTTGCGAGCCGGTTCAGCCGATTCGCCGCGCAGTATCGCCGCAGCTTCGACCTCGCCCGCCGCGCCGCCTCTTCCTGCGATCGCTCCACGTCCGGCGTCCCACCCCGACCCGCTCGCGCCGATAGATCGGGACAAAGCAGCCGCCGCCCTCCGCCGCCTTCGGGTAAAGCTTGAACACCAGTAGGCCCGCTGGGGAGGAAGTCTCACATACGGGACTATGCCGACGCGGTCGGACGGAGTCTCAGTCCTGGGACTCCACAGGCACGGCCGGCGTCGTCTGATACTTGATGATGTCGAGCTTCACGCCAGGCATCTCGTACTCGTCCGGGTGAACGCCGAGCATCTTCCGGAACAGGCTGATCCGCCGGTAGATGCTCGACCGGCTCATCCCCATCCGCTGCAGCCCCTCGAAGCCGCCCTCCACGTGCCAGAGCAGCCAGAACCCCGCCAGATCCATCGCAACGGGCACCGCAAGCTTGCGCGCAAACGGCTCGACAACCGGAGCAGACACCTTCCCGACCGCCCCCGCGTACGCATCCCAAGCACGACGGGCGATCCCCTTACCCTCGGGCGACTCCATCCGCGCAGACCGAAAATCACTCACGCAGTCCCACATTAGCGACTACATCGGACGCCGCCACCACTCGCCCCATCGCGTCGTGACCCGATTCTGCCTTTCCCGGACGAGCACAAACCGCTCGCCCGGGGCCCCGCGGCAGAATCAGCTCGCCACAGGCCACGACGCGAACCCGGGCGGCAACCAGCTCACAGAGACCCGCCTCCGAGTTATGTTGCTAATACAAGGGAAGATGCGGAATTTGCCAGGCCGGATCACGCCGAGGGCCTGAGGTGGCCCCCGGCGCGAATATTAGGCTGGGCCGGGGTGGGCTGCCCCGGTGAACTAGCGACGCTCAGAACACGAAGAGGATCAGGCTCGCGTCCGGAAGCGACGTAGTTACTCCGTTGGTGGTGTCCGTGAGGACGATGATCGTGTACGACACGCTTGCGAGGACGAGCCGCTGGCCGCTGGGGCAGGAGAACGCTCCCGCCGAAGGCGGTCCAGCGTCCATGCTCGCCTGCACGCGCCCGTTCTTGGGCTCGAACGAGCCAGCCGCAGAGACCTCCGCGTTCACGGTCTCCTTGTTGGCCGCTTCCGGGTGGTTTCCACCACGATTGATGCAGGCGTAGACGGCCGTCGCGTCAGCCGTCAGCGTGTAATCGATGTTGTTGTTACCAAGGCCCCGCTCGTCCCAACTGGCGACGAGCGCACCATCGTTGTTGACCGTTGAGCTGGCCGAATGGAACTTCGGCGCGTCCGCCATCGCCCCGGCCGCAAAGGCCATGGACGCGACAAGCGCGACTATTGCCACTACGATCACTCGCAGGGTCTTGCTCATTGCTGCTCCTTTCCGAGAGGTGCAGATAACAGGGGCAGCCCACCCGCTCCGCTCCGACACGACGGGGCGGAGCCTGGCCGGATCCAGCCGCTCCGCGGGAGCGCTTATCGATGCCCACCAGTCCACATCCTTGGACGGTGCGGCACACCCGCTTGAACCCCCGTGCAAGGGGGGAGGAGTGGCGGCCGGCCGCCGCATACCAGCGCCGCCCCCCAGTGCTCCTCCTCCCCTTCCCACATGAAAGAAGGTATTCCGCTCTGGAAGCCTCTCCTATAGGGGGATCACCTGAGCTTTCAGCCTAGGTGGATGGCCGATTGATAGGCAGCCAGCCGAGGTCGGTTTGCATTGATCGTCACAAGGGAGTACAACTGCTGCGCCGGTCTCGACCGAGGGACTCAAATGAACACCGATAGACCTGTTCTGATCGTGGCCAAGGATTCGAACTTCCGTGCGGAGGTTGCGCGTTGTCTCAGCCGCGCGGGCGAATCTGTCATCGAAGCTGCCGACGGTGCGGAGGCAATTGCTGCCGCGGTGGCCCGGCCCGCTGCTGTGGTCATGGATGTCGACCTACCAGACGCCCACGGCTTCGAGGTCTGTCGCGAGCTGCGCGATCTCCACGGAGACGACCTCCCGGTGATTATCGTCTCGGACGGGGGCGTGACGTCTCACGATCGAGTCGCCGCCCTGCTGATCGGGGCGGACGACTATCTCGCGAAGCCGGTCGATAGCGATGAGTTGCTCGCCCGGCTCCGTAGGCTGTTTGCGCGCAGCCGGCCTTCATCCGTGGCACCACAGGACGGGCTTACCGCACGTGAGGTCGAGGTATTGCGGCTGCTCGCAGGGGGGCGAGGTTCCGTCGCGATCGCCGAGCACCTCGTGATCAGCGAGAAGACCGTCGCGACCCACCTGCAACATATAATGGCCAAGTTCGGCGTCCACAGTCGCGCACAGGCCGTCGCCGAGGCATATCGGCTCGGGCTCGCCGTCGTGGCGACTTCCGCTGACAACCACCCGAAGACCGAGGAAGTGACCCCGCCTCCCTGACGCTCCTCCACTCTCTGCGGGGTAAGGCCCCAGGAGAACATACGGCGAGGCGTCTATCCGCTGCGGTGCGTCGTTTCTCGGGGGACATTCCCGCACTCAATGGCACTCGGCCGTGGTCTACCTCGCACCCCGCCGGAGACCTCGTGCGGAGCTTCGGAGGCGTACGATCCGCCGACGGGTCGAGCGCTAGTGCTCGGCCCCCGACAGCGAGGAGATCCGATGCCCACCGTGATCGCACACCACGACGTGAAGGACAAGGATCATTGGCTCGCCTCTCCGAAGCGCGAAGAGTTCTTTGGCCCCCTCGGCGTCACCAACATCCGCACGTTCGTCGACCCGCAGAACCCAACTCGAGTTGCGGTGCTCATGGACGTTGCCGACATGGACGTCGTCATGGGCGCGATGGAGACCGGGGCGGCTGCCGAGGCCATGGCGCATGACGGCGTGGTGCCCGAGAGCTTGGTGATTCTCGTCGAGGCATAGTTTCGTCCGGAAAGCTCTCGCCAAGCCCAGTTGACTCCCGACCTCGGGGGACATTCCCGCACACTGGCGCAGCCGACGGCGGCGGGGTCCTCTAACCCTTTGTTTTCCCGCTGTTCGGCCCGATCCCAGTCGGCGGTAAGTCGAAGGACTGGTTGGAGTCGCGCGGGCCTGTCTAGGCGTCGTGCTGACGGAGGAACTCCGCCGACTTGGGCGGACCTTGCGTAAACCCTGCTTCCTGAAAGATCGCCGGGACCTCGGGGTCCGAAGTGAAGCTCTGCCAGCCCGCCTCGTCCCAGTCGAAGATCGCCCAAACCCGGTCGCTCTCGTTTGGGTCCCGAAAGACGTGCGCCCCCTTGCAACCGTGCTGCTTTCGCTTTTCAGCGCCTTTGGTTGAGAAGGTGTTCCAGAAGCGGTCGAAATCCCCGATCTTTGCTGTTGCCAGGACCATTGTCTTCTCCTCTGTCGGAACGTGTTGTTATGCCGTCCACTCTACGCCACTTCATCACGAGTCGATCCCTCGACCCGTGAAGAGGTAACGTCACCGTCCCGGAAGGCACATCCACACGCACCGCTGGATCATCAGCCACCCAGCAGGTGGCGTCACCCCGCCGGCCCGGATACGCGCCCGCGATCGGGCAGCCAACCCGCGCCGCTCGGGTGACATTCCCGAACGCTGGCCCAGGCGGGAGACCTGTGCCTGGCCGCCCTGGAAAGTCTCTGGCGCAGGTCGCCGTGCGGCCCGTATCGGAGGCGTAGCATCGGGCTCCCTAACCGAAAGAGAGGCTGAGGATGGCTATCGGCATCCGCATCAAGCTCCCAGGGGTCACCCAGGAGCAATTCGACCAGGCTCACGATCACGCCAACCCCGATCGCACACCACCGAACGGGCTTTTCTTCCACGCATCTGGGCCGATCGATGGTGGCTGGGGAATCATCGACTTCTGGGAGTCACGCGACGACTTCGATGCCTTCGCCCCGCGGATCGTGGAAGGAATGACGGCCGCAGGAATCCAACCGCAGGGGCCACCCGACATCAAGGAATTTCCTGTCCACGAGATGATCCACGCGTAGAGTCGGCTGACAGGCGTCGACAGGGCATCGTGCGCAACGGTGTCCTGTCGACGAGGGCACCCGCTCAGGGGCGGCTCGGCAGGTCGCACCAAGGTCGCACGACCCTGCGAAACGCGGCGACATCCGCCTATTTACGAGGCGCGCGAACCGGCACCGCTACGCGCAATCCCGCGTGGAGCGACCCCTCCTCACGTTCATGGTAAGGAGGGGTCTCCGGTTCGAGTCCGGAAGAGGGCTTGATTTGCAGGGGTTTTGCGAGCCGTCGCCGACCTCCTCCGTAGCGTGCGAACGCAATGCGAACATGGGGAACGAAATGGCTGCTAAACGGCGCATTCTTCCGACGCCGCGTCAGGGACCGCAAGGGCAAGCGCCGGCACGCGCGTCCATTGCCGCGTGAGTGCTCGCGGGCGAGATTACGCCGAAGCAGCGGCGCCGAGCATTCGAACACGGGCCTGACCTACCAGCCAGACCCAAGCAAGGGGCTGAGATGGATCCCGGCCAAGATCAGGGCAACCGCATGCGCGACTTAGGCGCAACGGTGGGCCGCCGTGACGGATTAGTCGTCAGTGAAGCGCCGCCGCAGTCTCGTCGGTCTACTCGGAAACATGTTCCTCGGATTCTGGTGGCTCGACCCCGTCGCCGCGCTCGCGATCGGGGGCGTAGCCGTCAAGGAAAGCCGGGGAGAGCTGGCGCGGCTAGGGTTGCTGCTCGTCGTGCTGAAAGGCGGCGGCTTCAGCCTCCACCATCGCCGGGGTACGGTCACGGCCCAGTCTCAACTCCCCGCTCGAGTCCGGCCACCTGCCAGACGAGCGCGTCGTGGGCAAACGTTTGGCGGAACCCCCGCTCTTCGAGAATCCCAAGCATCCCTGAGGGCGGGTGGGCGAACGTCCGGAACTCCTTCCGAAGCAGCCTAAAGATGAGGTTCTGCGCGCCTATGAAGAGACGCGCGACGGAACTGCGCGGCGGATAGCTGAAGACGATGAGACGCCGAGCGTGCTCTCCCGCTGAACGCAGCAGCCGTCTGTAGTCCGGGTAGCAACAGACCACGCGGTGCATGACGACGATGTCGGCGGGCTCGATTACCTCGGGGCAGGCCGCAATGTCGTGGAGGCGCCAGTCGGCTCGCTCCTCAAGCCCCGCCTCGCGAAGCAACCGCTGCGCCTCGTTCGCGTAGGCCGGCGAGAGCTCCAGGTTGAGGGCGCGCTCGGCCCCGCGCTTCAGTAGCTCGATATGGATCTCGCCCACGCCGCCGCCGATCTCGAGCACTGTTGCGCCTTCGATACCCCGCAACTCGAGGAACTCGACCATTCGCTTGGCCGTCTTGGTGAGGCCTTTCTTCCGGTACCGTCTCGCCACGCGGCGGGCGAAACGAGGCGTAAAAAATCCGTCACATCCCCGCGGGTTACAGCAGCTCGTCACGGCGAGAGCCTAGCGCTGTCGGAGTGATTCGTTGCGGAGGCGCATCACGTCACCCAGACAAGCATTAGCGCCGCGTTTCTTCTCGACGGGTAGGCCGGTAGTCCTGGGGACCGGCGCCCAGGGCTCCAACGATGTCCTTCGGCGCGGCGCCGAACGTTAGGCGCAATCTCGTTCAAGGCTTGCGGGCAACGAACATCGCCTGGGTGAGGCTCTCTGACGGCCCGGCCGGCTCCTGCGCCGCGAAGAGGCACCGGTCTCCGAATAACAGCGAGGCCGCTAGTAGGCGTCAAGCCGCGCCGCGCGCCACCCAGGCCTTCGCCGAGACTACGAACGGTGGCTCCGGCAGCCTCTCCCTGCAAAGCTCGCGCAATGCCGTGCGCCGATCGGACGCGAGACCGGCGACGTGCGCACCCGACGGGGCGACGCCGAGCGTGAACGGGTCCCACCAGTCCTCGAACGTGGCGTGCTCGACGTCCACCGCGACGGCGCTGTCGACGATGTCGCCGATTCCAGCCGCGCGAAAGAGGTCGGCCAGGTGGCCGGCCCTGCTGCCGGGGCAGATAGACCCAATCTCGACCTCAGGATCGAGCGCTTGGGCGGCATCCCAGAACGGACCGATCGGGCCGCCGTCGGTGAAGTCCCACACGCATGCGGCGACGACGCCGCCGTCCCGCGTCACCCTCGCCATCTCGCGGAGGCCTGCGACCGGATCGTCCATGACGTTGACCACGAGCTGGGCGAGCGTCGCATCGAAGCAGCCTCCTTCGAACGGCAGATCCTCAGCCGGCGCGCGGATGACCTGGACTCCGGGATGGCGGCCGCGTAGGGCCGCGACGAATTCCTCGGACGGGTCGACCGCCGTGACCCGTCCCGGTCTAGCCCTCCGAGCGAGCTCCGCGGTCAGCGCACCGGGGCCGCATCCGACGTCGAGGACCCGGCCGTCGAGCGGGAGTCCGGCGAAATCGGCGAAGGGCACCGCCAGCAGCCTCGAGTAGCGGCCCATAAACCGGTCATAGGCATCGGCGTCGCTCAAGCTCACTTCTTCTCCTTCGGCGGCGACGCGCGGGCGAAAGCGACGCTCTGCATAGCCCAGGACTCGAGCGCTCGCTTCGTGGAGACAAACTCGGCATCAACCCGAAGCCAGCCCTTTATCTCGCGTCCGCGCATCTCAAACGGTCGCGCACCGGGCTTGGCGAGGAGAGCCTCGGTCTCCTCCTTGGAGCAGTGGATCATCAGGCCACCCTCGCCGCTGACCCCCACCGCCATGTGGCCGTCGATCATGAAGCCGATGCCGCCGAACATCTTCTGCTCGGTGTAGCCGTTCTCAGACGCGATCAGCTCGCGGATCCGGTTGGCGAGATCCTCGTCGTAAGCCATCGTGACAAATCATGGCGCATGGGGCCTTGACGCCGATAATCGGGCTTCGCCTGCTCGCCCTCGCCGCCGGGCTTCGGCATAACGCCGAGATCGGTCAACCTGGCGTGTGTTTCAGCGCCTAGCCACAAATTCGGAATCAACCATCTAGACCTGACAGCGTGCTCCTTCAGGAGAGGCTGGCAGCTCGGCGACAGGTGCCCCAGTGCTTCTCGGCCGTCGTGGCTGAGTTCCGTACTCTTCCAACGCATCAGTGGCGAGCGCTAGACCGGCCGTCGCAAACGTCCTACGCTTCGGAGGCGGCCGATGCGCGAGTTGCCAGCTGGCACCGTCACGTTTCTCTTTACCGACATTGAAGGCTCGACGCGCCTGCTGCACCAGCTTGGCGATGTCTACGCCGCCGTGCTCGCAGATCACAGACGCCTATTACGTGAGGCGTTCGCGCACCACGGCGGCGTCGAGGTGGATACGCAGGGGGACAGTTTCTTCGTGGCGTTCGCCGATCCACGCCGAGCGCTCGCAGCCGCAGCAGACGCGCAGCTGGCCCTCGCACGGCACGCGTGGCCGGACGGCACGGCAGTCCTCGTGCGGATGGGCCTGCATACGGGTGAGCCGCTCGTTTCCGACGACCACTATGTGGGCGTCGACGTGCACCGCGGCGCACGTATCGCCGCAGCTGCCCACGGCGGCCAGGTGCTCGTCTCCGAGCGCACGCATGAGCTTGTCGGGGACGCGACGCTAGGCGCTTTGCGCGATTTGGGCGCGCATCGGCTGAAGGACCTCGCAGAGCCGGAGCGCCTCTACCAGCTCGTCATCGACGGGCTAGCGAGCAGCTTTCCACCGCCACGCGTCTACGAGGAGGCGCTCGAGGCGGCGGGGTTGCCGGATTACTCGCTCCCGCCCGCGGACGTGCCGTGCCCGTACAAAGGGCTCGTCGCGTTCGAGCGCCACGACGCAGACCTCTTCTTCGGGCGCGAGCAGCTCGTGGAAGACCTCGCCGGTCGCCTCGAGATTGCGCCCTTCTTGGCGGTCGTCGGCGCGTCGGGAAGCGGCAAGTCCTCGCTGGTCGGCGCGGGCGTCGTGCCGGAGCTCCAGCGACGCGACGACGGCCTCCGCGTGGCCGTCTTCTCACCGGGGGAGCGGCCGCTCGCCGAGCTCACCGCCGCCGGCGACGCGCCCATGCTCGTCGTCGACCAGTTCGAGGAAGTCTTTACCCTCTGCCGCGCCGAAGACGAACGGCGCGCTTTCATTGAGGCCCTCCTCGCCGTCGCAGAGCGGGGAAGGCGGGTCGTCATCGCGTTGCGCGCCGACTTCTACGGGCACTGTGCCGCGTACCCGCGGCTCGCGGCCGCGCTCGAGGATCATCAAGCACTGGTCGGACCGATGAGCGAGGAGGAGCTGCGGCGGGCGATCGAGCGCCCGGCTGAGCGCGCGGGCCTCATCCTCGAACCGGGGCTCGCCGAAGGCATCCTGCGCGACGTCGTCGGCGAGCCCGGCGCGCTGCCTCTGCTCTCGCACAGCTTGCTCGAGACGTGGAAGCGCAGAAGCGGCCGCATGCTGACCTTGATCGGCTACCTGCAGGCAGGTGGTGTCCAAGGAGCGATCGCCAAGACTGCCGAAACGGTGTACCGCGACGCCTTCTCATCGGAACAGCAGGGACTTGCTCGCAACATCTTTCTCCGCTTGACCGAGCTCGGCGAGGGCATCGAGGACACGCGTCGGCGCGTCGCGATCGCCGAGCTGCCGCCGCGTCCCGAGCTGGCGGAAAGCGTCAACGAGGTGCTCCGTACGTTGGCCGACGCGCGACTGGTGACGATCGGCGAAGGGACAGTCGAGGTGGCGCACGAGGCCCTCATTCGCCACTGGCCAACGCTTCGCAGATGGCTCGACGAGGACCGGGAAGGCAGGCGCGTGCACCGTCGCCTGACCGAGACAGCGCAGGAGTGGGACGCCGCCGGCCGCGACCCGGCCCTGCTCTATCGCGGGACGCGCCTCGCGGGAGCGAGCGACTGGGCGGCTGCGCACGACAATGAGCTGAACGAGCTCGAGCGGGAGTTCGCGCGCGCGAGCCGCGAACGGGAGCTCCACGAGATCGAAACCACGCGCAGGCGCAACCGCCGCCTGAGGATTCTCCTCACGGGCGCCGTCGTCGCGCTCCTCGCAGCCGCGGCAGCCGGCCTGCTGGCGCTCAACCAGCGAAACACCGCGCGCGCAACCGCGCTCACCGCCGACGCCCAGCGGCTCGGCGCGGAGGCGCTGACCGAGGATCGTCTGGACCGCGCCTTGCTGCTCGCGCGCGCGGGGGTCGGGCTCGAGGAAACGGCCAAGACGCGCAGCAACTTGCTCGCCACGCTGCTCCGTGCCCCGCACGCGGCGATCGGCCTTTTGGGCGGTACTGCCGACGCGGAGATCTTCGCGACTGCGGTCAGCCCGAATGGGCGCGTGCTGGCGATCGGGGACGCTCCAGGCGCCGTCACGACCTTCGACGCGTCCAGCCGTCGCAAGCTCGGCGACTACCTGATCGGTGACGTGATCGGCGCGGGGCTCGTCCAGACCATCGCGTTCTCACCGGACGGCGGGACGCTCGCAGTCGCGGGCCGGACGCAGTTGAACGCGCCGGACCTCGTACTCGACCTGCTCGATTCACGAACGCTTCAGCGACGATCGCGCGTCGAGCTGCCGCCGTTCCCCGAGCCTGTCGATCTGGTCGTCGCCACGCCCTCGTTTGCGTCCGACGGTCGAGACCTGCTCGTGCTCCTGGGTACGCCCGACGCTCCGGCCAGAAGCATGCTGCTGCGCGTCGATGGGCGCACGGGGGGTCTCGAGGGAAAGCCGCTACGGGTCGGCGGCGCGGCACTCGACATCGTTCCGACGCGTGATGGGCGCCGTGTGTTCGTGCCGAGCCCGGTGGAGGACGCGACGCTTGAAATCGATGCAGACTCGCTGCGTGTTCTGCGGCGCCATCTTGTTGGCGGCTTCGCAGGTGCGCTCAGCCCGGACGGCGGCGCGCTGGCATTGGGATCCCGCGAAGGAAGGGTTCGCCTGCTCGACCTGCGCTCGCAAGAGGTGCGTTCGTTCGCGCGCGGCCACGAAGCCGGCGTCGTCGATATGGCGTTTACGCCCGACGGTCGGACGCTCGTGTCGTCGGACTTCGACGGCGGGGTGATCGCTTGGAACGTGGCGCGCGGGAAGGTAAGCGAAGATCTGTCGGCTCACCTCGGCCCCGTCTGGGCGCTCGCCCTCTCCCCCGATGGACAAACGCTTTACAGCGCCGGGAACGACGGTCGCCTAATCCTCTGGGACATCGCGGGAGATCGACGGCTCGTCCGGTCGTTCTCGCTCCGACAAGAGTTCGAAGACTTACAAACGCCTCGAGGAATCGCAGTGAGCCCGGACGGCGAAACGTTCGCCGTCACTGAACGCGGCGGAACCGTCAGTCTGTTCGATACCGCGACTCTTCAGCTCCGGCGAAGCGTGCAGGCGATGCACGGCTTCGCCGCCGCGGCTGCCTTCAGCCCGAACGGCCGCTTGCTCGCGGTGGGCGGTGAGGGAGGGCACGTCACGCTCTGGAACGCTCGGACACTGGTGCCTGCGGGAGCGCTGACGGGGCTATCAGGAGACGTTCAGACGGTTGCGTTCTCGCCTGATGGAGAATTGCTCGCGGCGGCCGAGGTCCTCGGGGAGCGGCCCCGCCTTCATGTCTGGAGTGTCCGTCGACGCGTCGTGACCGCTCAAGCCGACGCTCCGGCCACTGCCTCGCTCGCCTTCAGCCCCGACGGTCGCGTGATCGCGCTCGCAGCGCTCGACGGCGGCACCGAGATCCGGGACGTCCGAAGCGGAAACCTGGTCGAGCGCTTTCGTAGCGAGGGCCTCTCGCGCTCGGTTGCGTTCTCTCCGGACGGGCGACTGCTCGCAATCGGGCAGTTCGACGGTGACGGCCAGCTCTATTCTACCGAGGCGTGGGCACCGCTCGGCCGGCGGCTCGAGGCACATACGCAGCGGATCACGAACGTGGAGTTCTCGCGCGACGGTCGCACGCTGGCGACGTCGAGCGCGGACGGGACGGTACTGCTCTGGGACGTCGAGACCCAGGAGCCGATCGGCTCCCCGCTGCCGGTGGAGCCCGACACGTTCGTTTCTGCCGCGCTGAGCCCCGACGGGTCGCAACTCTTCGCGGTCTCCACGGGTCTCGGTGGGATGCGTCTCGCCATCGACCCCGGCGTATGGAAACGTCACGCGTGCATGGTCGCTGGGCGAGACCTGACTCAGCGAGAGTGGAAGGACGCGCTCCCGGGGCGGCGGTATCGGACCGTTTGCTCCGACGACGCAAGCCGATAGGTCCGTCGGTCACGGCACGACCTGAACGCCGAGTTCCTGGCTCGATGGACGGCTCGCGACCCGAACCCGGCACGGCGGCGCTCCGCGCGTTGTGCGACGCTCAAACCGCATCCCGCACACATCCCGCGGGAGGTCGTGGAACATCGTTCTCGGCGTCGCCGTCATGCTTTGGGCCTTCGGCTACACGCAGACCAAGGCGATGCTCACGAAGAGCGGGCGGAAGCAGCCGGCGGCGGGCTAGGTGATTCCGGCTGCGGGTTGAGACGGTTTGCGGACTCGACCACGATGCGTCCCTTCGCAAAGGCAACGCTCAGCTGATTAGAGCTGTTCGCTCGACCTGGCAACGTGCTCGAGCTGCTGCAGCGACTAGTTGGCCGGGTTAGGTGCGCTCCGATGCTCGGCGGTTGCGTTTATCGCCTCGAGGACGATCGTGGCGATCTCGCCCGGCTTCTGGTTCAGCGCGAAGTGTCCGGTTTCGGGGATCTCGACGATGCTCACGTGAGGACTCCTCTCGAGCACCTCTCGCTCCTCGCTGGTGATGCCGACGTCGTCGCTTTCACCAAACACGACCCAGGCGGGCACGCCGGAATCGGAAAACCGTTGCGCAAGCGAGCCGTAGCGGTCGAGGTACTCGAGATACAGACGGGTCTGGCGGCGGAGGAAGCGGGGGTCGTTCTTCTTCAACTCAGCGATCAGCGCATCGCGACGGCCCGGCGGCAAGCTGCTTTTCATCGCCGGGCCGATGATCTTCAACATCAGCGAATAGGGCAGGTGCCCGAACGCACGGCTCAGGCGATCGAGCGCGCGCGGAAACTTGGACTCGTCCGTGCGGGAGAAGCTGGGTGAGAGAAGTACCATCGGCCCCGAAAATTCACGGGCTGACGCCATCTCGATCGCGACATTGGCGCCGAGGCTGTGCCCGACCACCACGTCGCAGCCGAGATCGGCGGCCAGCTTCGCGGCCTGCCTCGAGTAGCTCTCCATGCTCAGATCCTCCGGAGGTGCAGAGGCGCCGAAGCCCGGCAGAGTGGTCGCGACGAACCGGATCGGCGCGTCGCTGAGGCTCGGCTCGGCAAGCAAATCGTCAAAGAAGACCGCCGTGGCGAGCGCTCCGGGAAGTAGCAGGATCGTGTGATCGGCACGCTCGGGCCCGGAATCATGCAATACCCAACCGAGATGCTCTCGGCTCGCCCCGATCATGTCTCGTACTCTTCCCGCACGATCCGAAGTCTCGCAGGCGACGCCGTCACAGCGCGGGAATGACGCTCGAGCGAGACGGCGCAAGGGCTCTCCCCTCCCGGCGGGCAACCTCCGGGAATGTCCCCTGACGCAGTTTGGGGCAAAGACCGATGAGTTACGGGTCGCCGAGCGGTCTAACCCCCAGATCAAGAGCTACGTGCGGCCAGAGGAGGCCGCCGAGAAAGGAGCCAAGGCCACGCTCAGCCGCGACGATATCGGTCGGCACCTGACGAGCGAAATGTTCTTCTCCGGTGACCGCTTGCCCGGGTTCTCCGACACGATCGAGCATCCCGACGGGCTCGTCCTCGTCGACACGGGGATAATCGACACGACGCCGGCCATCGAAGACGACGGCGAGGATTGGCACCCGAACCCGCTCCCAGACGAGCTCGTGAGTCGCGTCGCGGTCGTTGTCAACACGCACCTCCACTTCGACCACTGCGGCGGCAACCGGCTCTTCCCGGGCATCCCGATCCACGTCCAGCGACGCGAGCTCGCAGACGCGCGGACGAAGGACGACTACACGGTGCGGGAGTGGGTCGACTTTCCGGGCGCGACGTACATCGAGCATGACGGCGGGGCGGAGATCCTGCCCGGCGTCAAGCTCCTACCGGCGCCGGGACACACGGCCGGACATCAGGTCGTCGTCGTGGACACCGACGAAGGCCCGGTCGTCCTCGGTGGCGACGTCGGCGACTCGTTCGAGGAGCTCGAACGCGGGGATACGCCGGGCCGGCAGCTCGTCCTCGAACTCGCGGCGCCGACCTACCTCGCGCATGTCGCGGAGGTGCGTGTCCCGCACCCGCGGTCGTAGCGTCTAGTCGCCCCAAGCGGTGCCGTGACGCGGCGAGCATCTTGTCCTGGATCGATGGGACGTCGCGCCTCAGCGTCCGAAGCGGCGAAGCCAGCGAGCCGACATTCTCCGAAGACGGTGAGCGGAGGATCATGATCGCCTCGCTCCGCTACCTTGACACGTTCGCGAAGATTGACGGTAGTTGATACTTCGCCGAGCGGAAGCTCCTCCTCGACTGGAGCGAGACGCGACCGTCGCCTCCGGGGACTTGACCCGAGACGGCATGATTTGTCGGCATCGGCACCAGCCGCCGTCACGGAGGAACGAACTTGTCAACACCCGCGAGCCCATTGCTCTCCCCATCCCAGCTCGCGACTCTCGCCGCGATCGGCGAGGAGCGCTCGGCTCCCATCGGTGAACTGCTGTACCGGGTCGGCGATCGGACGTACCCGTTCATCGCGATCCTCGAAGGCGAGGTCGCTATCGTCGACGCCGCCGGGAACGAGTTGGTCCGGCATGGCGCCTCGGGCTTCCTCGGGGAGCTGAACCTCCTGTCTGGGCAGACGGTCTTCCTCAACGCGCTCGTGGCCGAGCCGCTGCGATACATCGCGGTCGAGCGCGCTGCGCTGCGGTCGCTCCTCAACGAGGACGGCCCACTCAGCGACCTCGTTCTCTCCACCTTCATCGCCCGCCGCGAGGCACTGCAAAGCGTGCAAGGGATCGGCCTCGAGATCGTCGGCCCGCACGGCTCCGAGCAGACGATGCGGATGCTCGAGTTTGCGCGGGCGAACCGGCTTCCGTACACCTGGGAAGATGCCGCCGCACCCGGGGGCGGCGCGGCGCCGCTCGTGCGGCTGCCCGGCGGCGGAGAGCTGCACGGTCCCAGCGCCGGCGAGGTGCTGCGCGCGCTCGGGATCGGGCTCGAGCTCGCACCTCGCGAGGAGGTCGACCTCCTGATCGTGGGCGCCGGCCCGGCGGGGCTCGCGGCCGCGGTCTACGGCGCCTCCGAAGGGCTCGCCACGCTCGTCGTCGAGAGCACCGCGCTCGGCGGCCAGGCCGGGTCGTCCCGGCGAATCGAGAATTACCTCGGCTTCCCCGCGGGCATCAGCGGCACGGAGCTGACCGGCCGCGCGGTGACCCAGGCACGCAAGTTCAACGCGCGCACCGCGACCCCGTACCGCGCCCTCTCCCTCGAACCGGGAAACGGCCGGCATCTCGTTCGCCTCGAGGAGGACCGCGAGATCGCCGCACGTGCCGTCCTGCTCGCGACGGGTGCTCAGTACCGGCGGCTACCGGTCGACCGCCTTGCGGAGTTCGAGGGACTGACGGTCTTCTACGCCGCCGGGGCTCCCGAGGCCCAGCTCTGCGCCGGCTCGCGCGTCGCGGTGGTGGGCGGCGGCAACTCCGCCGCCCAGGCAGCTGTGTGGCTCGCCCGCGGGGGCGCGCTCGTGACTCTTCTCCACCGCCGCGCCGATCTCCGCGAGACGATGTCCGATTACCTGATTCACGAGCTCGAGCGGTACGGCGTCGCCGTTCGCGACCGAAGCGAGATCGGTGTCCTCCACGGCGAGGACGGGCACCTCGAAGCCGTGACGCTGATTAGCGGCGAGCACCTTCCCTTCTCATTCATGTTCCTCTTCCTCGGCGCGCTGCCGTGCACCGAGTGGCTCGATGACACCGTGAACCGCGACCACCACGGCTTCATTCTCACCGGCGCCGCGGCGAACATGGACAACCTGCTCGAAACCGACATCCCGGGCGTGTTCGCGGCCGGCGACGTTCGCTCCGGGTCGACCAAACGCTGCGCCACCGCCGTCGGCGAAGGAGCAATGGCCGTTCAGTTCGTCCACGCCCACCTCGCCCGCACACCCTCTGCCCAGGGGGCACCGTGAGCAACGCTGTGTGACACCCATCTCGATCAGACCGCTGTTCGGTAGCTGCCTGCGAGGGATGCGAGGACTGCCTGCGGACGGGCATCTACTCCGGCTACTTCGGCGACCCCGACGGACACCTCCATGAGGTCATCTGGAATCCAGGTCACAGATCGGAAGCAGACTGACGCGCGCTCACGCTCGCACTCGCCAGCGTTTCGGAATGACGCCATAGGATTGCGCCGTGCCGTTCACGCTCAGCAACATCAAGGAGGACCTGGAGGATGTCGGACCTAGGTTCGACGGCGCGCCGGGCCTGGAGTTCCGCGCGGCGACCAAGGCGCTCGAGCTCAAGAAATCCGCCCTGAGCTACCAGCGCGTCCCGCCCGGCTATCGCTTTCCGTACGGCCACACGCACGAGACGCAAGAGGAGGTGTACGTGGTCGTGCGCGGGAGCGGGCGCATGAAGGTCGACGACGAGATCCTCGAGCTCAAGGAATGGGACGCGGTGCGTGTCCCGCCCGACACCTGGCGAGGCTACGAGGCCGGGCCAGAGGGCCTCGAGATCCTCGTCATCGGCGCGCCCAACCTCGGCGAGGATCCGCGCGAAGACGTCGATGGTCAGCGCCACTGGTGGGCTGACTAGCGGACTTGCCCGGACGTTTGATCGTCTCGGTCGCCTCGCAACCCAGGCGCTCGACATCGAAGCCGTGACTTCGCCTCGGCCAGCGTTCGGGAATGACGCCTGAGGGCTCTCCCGTCGCGAAAGGCTAGCCGATCTGCTCGGCCAGCCCGATGAGAAGTCCTTCGGGCCCCCGGATGTAGCAGAGCCGATACACGTCTTCGTACTGGACCACTTCGCCGACGAGCTGCGCGCCGCGCTTGCGGAGCCGGGCGAGCGTATCGTCGATGTCCTCCACGGCGAACATGATGCGTAGGTAGCCGAGAGCGTTCACCGGGGCGTTCCGGTGATCGGCGACCACAGGCGGCGCGAGAAAGCGCGACAGCTCGAGCCGGCTGTGGCCGTCCGGCGTGCGCATCATGGCGATCTCGACGCGCTGGTCGCCAAGTCCAGTGACGCGCCCTGCCCACTCTCCTTCCACCGTGGCTCGCCCTTCGAGCTCGAGGCCGAGCTCGGCGAAAAAAGAGATAGCGACATCGAGGGATTCCACCACGATGCCGACGTTGTCCATCCGTTGAAGCGTCACGCGGCCCACCCTAGTCCTGTTTGTCGCTTCGACACAGCCGAAGGGCCCGCCTAATACCTCAGGCGGGCCCTTCGGTGGGCGCTAAGCGGTTGGCACCGGGGTCGTTGACACAGGCGTGGCGCCCGTGGCCGCGGGCGGCTCAGTGCTTCCGGGGTCGAGCCGAAACGGCGGGTAGGTGTCAGTCATGAGGCCCGCGTAGGCGACGACCCGGAAGACCCAGCGGTTCAGGCCGAGGACGAAGTCGTAGAGCGGTCGTGGGTAGCGACTCGTGAAGAGCAGGGCAAGTCCGGCAAAGAGCACGAGCAACCCGATCAGGCCACCGCCGGAGGCGTAGAGCCAGCCGTCGCCACCGTCTCCCCAGGCCGACCAAGCTCCGCCGGTGAAGATCGCAACGAGCAGGTAGTGCGGGATGGCGAGGAGCCACCACTTGACGAGGACAAGCCCGCGCGAGAGCCGCTCGGGATACTCGACTTCGAGCTTCGCTGGGTACGCCGGGTCATCGGCGAGCGAGAAGGGCGGATATTTGTCTGTGCCGAGGGCGCCGTAAGAGTAGAAGCCAACGCGCCACGACCAGCGGAGGACGCCGACGTTGAAGTCGAAGATCCGGCGGGGGTAGCGGCCCGTGAAGAGGATCGCGAAGCCTGCGACAACGGTCGAGGCCACGAAGCCGATCCAGAGGAAAAAGAGAACGATGAAGTGCGGGATGGCGAGCAGCCACTTGAAAAGCCACTGCCAGCGTCCCACGTCGGGATCGAGTTCGCCGGTCAGGCGAACCGGAAAGACGGCTTGCGGGGAGGTCATGTCTGGTGCTCCTTCGATTCGAGTGATTGGAGGGCGACGCATCTGCCACCGCGAAGCGAAGCGGGCGCCTTCTGCGATCGTCGAGACCAGCCTCGCAATTCTGAGCGCCCGGCACAGTACGGCTAGCACGCGTATTTCGGTCAGGTCGGCGAACCTACTGACAGGTTCGACGTCTTCGCGCAGGCGGATCGGATTGCAAAGTCAACGGGCGCTCGGCGAAAGGATTGGCGAGTCCCGCCTGAACCCCCAGATGGCGCAGTAGATACCGAGGAACGCCTCCCAGATGAACTCGGGGACTACCAGGACGTTCACCAAGCCGGTTTGGTCCCACAAGTCGAAGAGCACGCCTATGTTTCCAATGAGGAGGAGTGGCCCTCCGATCAGTCCGAGCCAGGCCATGCGGCGCGGGACGAGGCCGGACTTGTACATCAGGTAGCCGAGGATCAGCCCGTTCCCGAAGGGAACGACGAGTCCGGGGCCAAACAGGAACGTCCAGTCCTTGAGCTGCGCGAGCGAGACCGCGAGGTCGGCCGCGTCAGGAGAGTCCTGGCGCAGGCTCACGACCCCGAGCACAAAGATGATCCCCGCCGCGATGAAGACGCACTCGATGATTCGAGCAGCGACGTAGCCGATGGCGAGGAGTTCGTTCTGCCGCCTCACGATCGAGTAGAGCACAACAGCCGTCCCGACGTTCGCGATGACGAGAAGAAAGTCCAAGAAGGCTCCCAGGTAGATCTGGTTGTCCTTCCCGCCACCGGCGATGTAGCCGGCCGGGTCGTCGAGAACCGATTGGAAAAGAGCGAGCGCCGCGATCGAAGTGATGAACGTGATGATGAACAGCACTCCGAAAATCCGGGCATCGCGCTGGTCTTCGGCCACTCCCTGGCTTCCTCCGATCTCCCGAGATCCGGGATTAGAGTCGACGTTGCGGCGACCCTATAACAGAGGGCGGGAAAGTCGATCGCCATGCGAAGGTTCGCGGCGCCGCGCCGTCATGCGGTGCGCTACGCCGCAGTTGGCGGTCCGAACCAGGTGGTCAGCGCGTCAGCGAGCCCCAACTGGGTTAGGTCTCCCACCCAGGCCACATATCCGTCGGGCCGAATCAACACGGCAGTCGGAGCAATGACCGCCCCAAGCGCCGGAAGCTCCCACGTACCAACGTATTCGGCGTCGATCAGCTGAACCCGATCCACCCATGGAGCGATGTCGAAGCCGCCGGGCTCACCGAAGTTGAGCAGCACGGGCCGGGCGTCGTGCAGCAGGGTGAACACCCGCAGCGAGCCGTCGGCGGTGACCAGGTCGAGGTCGGGCATGCGGCGTCCGAGCAGCGGGTGTCCCTCGCCCAGGTCGTAATGGATGTCCAGACCGGACATCATCGCGGCGAACCGCTTGCCCGGCTCGTCCATGCTCAGCAGCTCGGACACCGTGTCACGCAACGCCTCGATGCGATCGTCGACGCGCATGAGCGCGACCTGCGCCATCGTGTCGCGCAGCACGCGGGCAGCGACCGGGTGGCGCTCGGCATGGTAGGTGTCCAGCAGGCTTTCCGGCGCTGTCCCATTGACCACCTCGGCCAGCTTCCAGCCCAGATTCACCGCATCCTGCACACCGGTGTTGAGTCCCTGTCCACCGACCGGGGAATGCACGTGCGCCGCGTCGCCGGCCAGTAGGACCCGCCTCTCGCGGTAAGCCGCGGCCTGACGAGTCATATCGGTGAACCTGGTGATCCAGGTGGGACTGTGGATCCCGTAATCGGTTCCGTAGACGGCCATGAGCCCCTGGCTGAGATCGCGCAGGGTCGGCTCGCTCGTGCCGACCTGCGACTCGGTCAGCATGACCCCGACCGTCCCCCCTGGCTTGTAGACCACCTCGCCGTCCTTGATCTCGTACTCGACCTTGCCCAGGGCATGCGTGCCCGAGGGAGTGCGGCGAATGCCCAATTCCGGCTCCTCGGTCATCTCGACCTCGGCGAGCAGGGCGCTCGTCGTCGGATCCCAGCCGGGGAACTCGATGCCGGCTCCTTTACGGACCAGGCTGCGTCCTCCGTCGCACCCGACGAGATACTGCGCCCGTAAGCGTTGGCCGTCGGACAGCGCGACGTCCACGCCGGTGTCGTCCTGCGCGAACCCGGTCGCCTCGGTGCCGTAGTGGACCCGGACCTTCAGCTCGGCGACCCAGCCGGCAAGGATGCGCTCGATATGTTTCTGCCACAGCCCGAGCCCGTAGGGATGCCGGGTGGGAAAGTCGCTGATGTCCAAACGGACGCCGGCGAAGCCCGCCACCTGGGCCACCTGCCCCTCCGCGAGGAACCGGTCGGCGATGCCGCGCTGATCGAGGACCTCGATGGTGCGTGAGTGCAAACCGCCTGCGCGCGAGCCGGGGAGATCCTGGTTGGGGCGCCGCTCGACGATCACGACGTCGACCCCCGCCAGCGCCAGCTCGCTCGCCAGCATCAGCCCAGTCGGACCTCCTCCGGCGATCACTACCGCATGCTCGGTCATCTCCACACTCCTGCCGGCATCACGCCGGTCGCCACCAGCGCAGCACCGCTTCGCTCAGGCGCCGACGTAGGTCGCCAGGTGCTCGCCCGTGAGGGTGGAGCGGGCGGCGACGAGGTCGGCTGGTGTGCCCTCGAAGACGATCCGACCGCCGTCGTGGCCAGCGCCGGGGCCAAGGTCGATGATCCAGTCGGCGCGCGCCATCACCGCCTGGTGGTGCGCGATGGCGATGACCGACTTGCCGGAGTCGACGAGCCGGTCGAGCAAGCCAAGCAACTGCTCGACGTCGGCGAGGTGGAGGCCGGTGGTCGGCTCGTCGAGGACGTAGACGTCGCCCTTCTCCGCCATCCGGGTGGCCAGCTTGAGCCGCTGCCGCTCGCCGCCGGACAGCGTCGTGAGCGGCTGGCCTAGGCTGAGGTAGCCGAGCCCGACGTCGGCGAGCCGGCCGAGGATCTTGTGAGCGGCAGGCGTGCGTGCCTCGCCGTCGTCGAAGAACTCCTCGGCCTCGATCACCGACATCGCGAGCACTTCGGCGATGTTCCGGCCACCCAGCGTGTACTCGAGCACCGACGCTTGGAACCGCTTCCCCTCGCACTCCTCGCAGGTGGACTCAACGGTGGCCATGACGCCCAGGTCGGTGTAGATGACGCCGGCGCCGTTGCAGGCGGGGCAGGCGCCCTCGGAGTTGGCGCTAAAGAGCGCCGGCTTCACCCCGTTCGCCTTCGCGAACGCCTTGCGGATCGGGTCGAGCAGGGCGGTGTACGTCGCCGGGTTGCTCCGTCGCGAACCGCGGATCGCGCCTTGGTCGATCACCACCACGCCATCGCGGCCGGAGACCGAGCCGTGGATCAGCGAGCTCTTGCCGGAGCCGGCGACGCCCGTGACCACGCAGAGCACCCCGAGCGGGATGTCGACGTCCACGCCCCGGAGGTTGTGCGTCGACGCGTCGCGGACCTCCAGCGTGCCGGCAGATGAACGCACCGGTCCCTTGAGGGTCGCCCGGTCGTCGAGATGGCGGCCGGTGGTGGTGTCACTCCCCCGCAGCCCCTCGACGGTGCCCTCGAAGCAGACGGTGCCGCCTTCCATGCCGGCGCCGGGGCCGAGGTCGACGACGTGGTCTGCGATCGCGATCGTCTCGGGCTTGTGCTCCACGACGAGCACGGTGTTGCCCTTGTCCCGCAGCTGCAGAAGCAGGTCGTTCATCCGCTGGATGTCGTGGGGGTGCAGACCGATGGTGGGCTCGTCGAAGACGTAGGTGACGTCGGTGAGCGACGAGCCGAGGTGGCGGATCATCTTGGTGCGCTGTGCCTCTCCCCCGGACAGGGTGCCGGACGGCCGGTCGAGCGAGAGGTATCCCAGCCCGATCTCCGCGAACCCGTCGAGGAGGTGTTGCAGCCCGGTGAGGAGCGGGAGGACCGACGGCTCGTCGAGACCCCGGACCCAGTCGGCCAGGTCGTTGATCTGCATCGTGCAGACGTCAGCGATGTTCTTCCCCGCGATCTTCGACGACCGGGCCTCCTTGCTGAGTCGGGTGCCGTCGCACTCGGGACAGGTCGTGAACGTCACCGCCCGCTCCACGAAGACGCGGATGTGCGGCTGCATTGCGTCGACGTCCTTGGACAGGAACGACTTCTGGATCTTCGGGATCAGCCCCTCGTACGTCAGGTTGATCCCCTCGACCTTGATCTTTGTCGGCTCCTTGTAGAGCAAGTCGCGAAGTTCCTTCTTGGTGTACTTCCGGATCGGCTTGTCCGGGTCGAAGAAGCCGCAGCCCCGGAAGATGCGGCCGTACCAGCCGTCCATGCTGTAGCCGGGGATTGTGAGCGCGCCCTCGTTGAGCGATTTGTCGTCGTCGTACAGCGCCGAGCGGTCGAAGTCGGAGACGGAGCCCATGCCCTCGCAGCGCGGGCACATGCCGCCCTGGTAAACGACGTTGCGCACCACGTTCCTCTCGATCCGGCCACCAGACTTCTCGGTGCTCATCACCCCGCTCGCCGTCCGCGTCGGGACGTTGAACGCGAACGCCGTCGGCGAGCCGATGTGCGGCTTTCCGAGCCGGCTGAAGAGGATGCGCAGCATCGCGTTGGCGTCGGTGGCGGTACCGACCGTGGAGCGCGGGTTGGAGCCCATCCGCTCCTGGTCGACAAGGATCGCGGTCGTCAGTCCTTCGAGCACGTCGACCTCGGGCCGCGAAAGCGTCGGCATGAACCCCTGCACGAAGGCGCTGTAGGTCTCGTTGATCAGCCGCTGGGACTCCGCGGCGATCGTGTCGAACACGAGCGAGCTCTTGCCCGAGCCCGAGACGCCGGTGAACACCGTCAGCCGGCGCTTCGGAATCTCGATGCTGACGTCCTTGAGGTTGTTCACCCGCGCGCCGTGCACGCGGATCAGGTCGTGGCTGTCGGCCCCGTGCAGCGCAAGCGGCTGCGTATCCGTCCTCGTGGCCGTGCTCATCGCGTCCCCGTTAGCCGCTGCAGCAGCGCGTCCACGCGCGCGAAGCCGCCCTTCGCTCCTTCCTCGACGCCGTACTGCATCGTCGTGTCCCGCTCCTCGCTCGTGGCGAAGTGCATTGTCTGCGTCAGCTTCGTCCGGTCACCCAGATCCTCGAACTCGAGCGTCTGCAGGTGGTTCTGGAACGTCTGCACGAGCCGCTCGGGCGCGTCGACCTCGCGGAACTCGCCCTCGACGACGCCGAAGGCGGTGCGGAAGCGGTACGTGCCGCCCGGACGGACGTCCATCTCCTCGACGACGGTGTCGTCGCCCCACCATTCGGGGATCAGCTTCGGGTCGGTCCAGACGGAGAAGACGTGCGCGCGCGGTGCGTCGAAGATCCGCTCGACGCTGATCTCGAGCTCGTTCGGGGTGGTGACGGTCGTGGTGTTCATCGGTCTCCTTTCGTGCGTTCGACGACCTGCGCGAAGCGGTCAAGTCGCTGCAGCCACGTGCTGATGCCCTCGAAGGCATAGGGCGCGAGCATGCACCTGCGGACGCGGCCGACCTTCTCCGTCGTCACGAGCTCCGCCTCCTCGAGCAGCCGGATGTGCTTCTTCATCCCGGTCAGCGACATGCCGAAGGGCTCGGCGAGCTCGCTGATCGTCGCCCGGCCGGAACCGAGCCGTTCGAGGACGGCACGGCGGGTCGGGTCGGCGAGGGCTGAGAACGCGCGATCGACGGTCGTTGGACACTGAACCATTAGGTTCACTATAGCTCACTCGGCGCTGCGCTGCAATACCGCGCGTCGAACGCCTAGGCGTGCGTGGAGACGAGGAACCGCTAAACCATTAGCCAGCGACGCTATTCGGTCATGCGGAAGGCGACCTCGTACTTCCCGACCGACGTGCGTTGTCCCGGCGTGTCGCCGGTTGGCATCGCGTTCAGCGTCTCGTCGCCGCGCTTGTAGTCCTCCTCGGTCTCGAAAAAAACAATCACGAGGGACTTCTCGCCATCGGGATCATGAAGGACGACGATCTCCTTGGCAGGAACGTCGTCCGGACGCTCGCTGCCCTCCATCTCGCGCTGCATCTCGGCCATCCTGTCGCTGCTGACGCCATCGAAGGAAACAACTCGTGCGAATGGCATAAAGGCCTCCTAGTCGAGGGTTCCGCCGACTTTAGACACTCCGCTCGCCCATAGCGCTGGCTGCAGGAAGCCATCTCACCCGATGAGGGGTCTCCAACGACCCGTTATCCAGCGATACCCATGGAGAAAGCAGGACTTTCTGCGGCGTACTGCCACAATTTGAGGAGCCATTTGACCACTCCGCTTCGCGGGCCCACCCGTCACGCGCGGGCTGCCGCCCTCATGGCTGCCCTTGCGGCGCTCGCATTCTGTGTCTACGCCGCATCCCTGAACGCGGCTCCTGGCCCGTTGACGGTCACTCCGATCACCTGGGATGTGCTCGGCCTCGACTCGAACAACGTCAACACAGGCCCGAACGTCTTTCCGGTCGGCGTGCGCGTATGCAATACGGGGTCCGATCCCGCGACGAACGTGGTTGCAACCTGGGCGTGGAAGACGGCGCAGAACTCATTCACCGGTCCGGCGGAAGGTGCGACGGTCAGCGGCGGGACGATCGCCGCAGGCTCCTGCCGCCACGTGTACTTCGACGTGACGCTCAACCGGTCTGCGAGCGCGCGCAGAAAGGCCAGGGACTACCAGGTAACGCTGACGGCGGACGGCGGCCTCAGCACGGCTGGGCCCCAGCGGACGCTCTACATCCAGCCGCTCGTATCGCAGGGCCGGAACAGCACGAAGAAACTGGCCGGGCCCAACGGCTGCAACCTCGCGTACACGGTGTGCGACCCGGCCCCGGCCAACATCGTCGTTGGACGGACGTACACGTACAAGCTCTATGTGGAGACCTCGACGGCGTATAAGCAACTCGAGACGTTCGCGAACTTCCCGACTTCGATGCTGCAGGCCGTCTCGACGAGCGCCGTCTACAGCAATCCGAGCGGTGCCAGCTCGAGCTCGATCTACGGCGACGCCTGCGGCTGGAGCCCGACAACACGGGCCTGCGTGGGGCCGGCGAACATTCTCGGCGGAAAAGCCGGCGGACGGGTCGTTGTGACTTACGTGCTCACCGCGATCGCGCCCGGCTCGGCGACGCTGCGAGCCACGATCTATGACTTCTCCGGCGCCAGCTACCACTACAACTCCGATTTCGACTCTGTCACCCTCACGAGCACACCGCTCACCGTCCGTTACGAGCTGGCGACGTCGACTACGGGTAACGGAAAGGTGACGTCGTCTCCGGCGGGCACGCTCACGAGCGGGAGCTCTAGCGGGATCGACTGCGGCGGCGCGGCCACGATTTGCTCCGTCGGCTACGGCACCGGCACGAGCGTGACACTGACCGCGCAGCCACTCGGGACCGACACCTTCACGGGCTGGTCGGGCGGCGGCTGCAGCGGGACCGCCTCCACGTGCGTCGTGGCGATGAATCAATCCCGCTCGGTGACGGCCGCGTTCACCGGTGTGAGCTCGTACCCGCTGGACGTGGCCAAGGCCGGGTCGGGCACCGTCACCGCCGATGTCGGCCCGGTGAGCTGTGGGGCGACATGCGTCGGTAACTACGCGGGCGGCACGCTGGTGACGCTAACGGCCGCCCCGAGCGTCGGCTGGACCTTCGACGGATGGTCCGGCGGAGGCTGCTCGGGCACAGGCACCTGCACCGTGACCATGAGCCAGGCTCGCTCGGTAACAGCGACTTTCATCGAGCAGACCTTCTCCCTCAACGTCACCGCCACGGGCAACGGGGTGGTCACTGCGAACGCCGGAACGATCAGCTGTGGTAACGGCGACACCTTCTGCGCCGATGTCTATGGCGCGGGCACCCTTGTCACGCTTACTGCAACTCCTGCAACCGGACAGAGCCTTACGAGTTGGTCGGGCGCCTGCTCGGGCAACGCTGCGACTTGCGTTGTCACCATGGATCAGGCGCGCGCGGTGACCGCTACGTTCAGCGGCACGGCGTCGTATCCGCTCGACGTCGGAACGAGCGGGTCCGGTACGGGCACCGTGACCTCGAATGTCGGCGGCATCAACTGCGGCGCCACCTGCAGCGCGACGTACTCAGACGGCACGCTCGTCACGCTGACCGCCACCCCTTCGGGTGCCTCGGCCTTCAACGGCTGGTCCGGTGACTGCTCCGGGACGAGCACCACCTGCGTGGTCGCGATGAGCCAGGCCCGTGACGTGACGGCGGACTTCGGCCCGCCCACTCACCCGCTCGCGGTCTCCAAAGCGGGATCGGGGACGGGGGTCGTCACCTCCGATGTGGGAGGAATCAACTGCGGCGCGACGTGCAGCGCGAGCTTCGACGAGGGAACCATCGTCACCCTGACCGCGGCCTCCTCCTCCGGCTCCGCATTCTCCGGCTGGTCCGGCGATTGCTCCGGGACCGGTGTGTGCACCGTCACGATGACTGTCGCGCGGAACGTGACAGCGACGTTCGTGGCCGCGAACACACTGGCCGTGACGAAGACTGGATCGGGCACGGGAACCGTGACGTCCGACGTCGGCGCGATCAACTGCGGCGCTACCTGCAGCGCCAATTACACAGGTGGCACGGTCGTCACGCTCACCGCGGTCGCTTCCGCTAGCTCCCGCTTCGCCGGCTGGTCGGGTGAGGGCTGCTCCGGGACCGGCACTTGCACGGTGACGATGAGCCAGGCTCGAAACGTCACCGCCAACTTCGTCGCCATCCATACGCTGACGGTCGCGAAGACCGGGTCCGGTACGGGCACCGTGACGTCCAGCGTAGGCGCGATCAGCTGCGGCGCCGCCTGCACAGACGCGTACGACGACGGCAGCTCGGTCACTCTCAGCGCAGTCGCTGCAGCCGACTCTCGCTTCACCGGTTGGTCGGGCGCGGGCTGCTCGGGCACGGGCACTTGCACGGTGACCATGAGCCAGGCCCGCAATGTCAGCGCCGGCTTTGTCGCCACCTACACGCTCACAGTCACGGGTTCGGGTAATGGCACCGTCAGCTCGGACGTAGGAGCGATCGACTGCGGCGTCATCTGCGCAGACGCATACGACGACGGCAGCTCGGTCACGCTCACCGCGGCCGCTTCCGCTAGCTCCCGCTTCGCCGGCTGGTCGGGCGAGGGCTGCTCCGGGACCGGCACTTGCACGGTGACGATGAGCCAGGCTCGAAACGTCACCGCCAACTTCGTCGCCATCCATACGCTGACGGTCGCGACGACAGGGTCCGGAACGGGCACCGTGACGTCCGACGTCGGCGCGATCAACTGTGGCGTCACCTGCGCAGACGCGTACGACGATGGCAGCTCGGTCACTCTCACCGCGGCCGCTTCCGCGGGCTCCCGCTTCGCCGGCTGGTCGGGCGAGGGCTGCTCCGGAACCGGCACCTGCACAGTCACGATGAGCCAGGTCCGCAACGTTAGCGCCAGCTTCATCGCACGCCACACCCTGACCGTCACGAAGACCGGATCGGGCACGGGCACAGTGACGTCGGACGTCGGCGCGATCGACTGTGGCGTCACCTGCGCGGACGACTACGACGAGGGAACCTGGGTCACGTTCAGCGCTCCGGCTGCGACCGGGTCTCGTTTCACCGGCTGGTCGGGTGCGGGCTGCTCGGGCACGGGCACCTGCACGATCGCCATGAGCCAGGCTCGCACTGTCAGCGCCGGCTTCGTCGCCACCCACACGCTCACGGTCACGGATTCCGGCAGCGGCACCGTCAGCTCGGACGTAGGAGCGATCAGCTGCGGCGCCACCTGCAGCGACGACTACGACGACGGCAGCTCGGTCACTCTCACCGCGGCCGCTTCCGCGGGCTCCCGCTTCGACGGCTGGTCGGGCGCCTGCTCAGGGGCGGCGACGACCTGCACGGTGACCATGAACCAGGCTCGCAATGTTAGCGCCAGCTTCATCGCTTTCTACACACTCACCATCACGAAGACCGGCGCCGGCACCGGCACCATCGGTTCCGACTTGGGGGCGATCAACTGCGGCTCCACCTGCGCGGACGACTACGACGACGGCACGTCCGTCACGCTCAGCGCGGTCGCCGCGACCGGGTCTCGCTTCACCGGCTGGTCGGGCGCGGGCTGCTCTGGCACGGGCACCTGCACCGTCGCCATGAGCCAGGCTCGCAATGTCAGTGCCGGCTTCGTCGCCACCTACACGCTCACGGTCACGGGTTCAGGTAGTGGCACCGTCAGCTCGGACGTAGGAGCGATCAACTGCGGCGTCATCTGCGCAGACGCGTACGACGACGGCACCTCGGTCACGCTCACCGCCTCCGCTTCGGCCGGCTCCAACTTCACGGGCTGGTCGGGCGCCTGCTCGGGTACGGCAACAACCTGCAGCGTCACAATGAACGAGGCTCGCGCGGTTGGCGCCGGCTTCCTGGCTCGCTACACCTTGTCCGCCACAAAGACCGGCTCCGGCGCCGGCACTGTCAGCTCCGACCTCGGGGCACTCAGCTGCGGCGGCACCTGCGCAGACGACTACGACGAGGGAACCTCGATCACGCTCACCGCCGTCGCCGCAGGCGGGTCTCGCTTCGCCGGCTGGTCTGGCGAAGGGTGTACAGGCACCAGCACCTGCACCGTCACGATGAGCCAAGCCCGTGCGGTCACAGCGACGTTTGTCGGCCTCGTCCCGCTCACGGTGACTGTGCGTGGGCGAGGAACTGTCCGCTCCGAGCCCGAGGGAATTCGCTGTCGACTGGCCTGCTCGAGAGATTACGACGCCGGTACGCTCGTTACGCTCGTGGCCTCCGCCGACCAAGGCCGCTGGTTCGTTGGCTGGTCCGGAGCCTGCACCGGTAGGCGCGCTAGGTGCACCGTGACCATGAGCCAAGCCCGCTTCGTGCACGTCCGTTTTGCGCTCGAGCTCGCGCTTCGCATCCAGATCCCCAACAAACTGGTCTATCACTGGCCACACGAGTCGGCCACGATACGGGCACTCGCGACCTGGCGCGGTAAGCGTCTGGCAGGCGCACGGGTCAGGATTGTGATCACATGTCCACGCCGCACCTCCACCACGGTGCTGAGAACCGGAAAGCGTGGGAGGATCGCGCTCCGATTGCGCGCGACGATGCCGGAAACACTGCGCATCTACTCCTGCAACGTCAGAGGGCGCGTGGCTGCGAATCGCCGGACGGCCCGAGCGGAGAACCCCGGCACCGTGAGCTTCATCCACCCGCTCTGGCTCAAGACCAGAGTCACGAACGGCAAGATCATCGTGCGCATCTGGGGACGGGCGTACGAGCCAGTCCGGTTGTTCGCAGACGGCAAAGAGGTGAGCCGGTCGCGAATCAGCCGGAAGGGCTGGGTCGACATGATCTCGGGGCAGATTCAGCACGGCGACATGTTGAGGGTCACCGGCTTGCACGGCCACGCGTACCACCGCACGGCGTAGCGCGGCGGCCAGGCAGTCTCGACGAGAGCCCGACGGCCTGATTCGCGGCGTCGTCGCCGCTTGACGACGTGGCACGATGGACCCCGCTTTGCGCGCGCTCTCCATTTCAACCCTCGCTGCGCTCGCCGCCGTGGCCCTGCTCACCGCCACCGCCGCTCGGGCGCACCCGACCGGCCCGCACACGGGCTTCCAGTCGACCGTCTCCTACATCGAGCCCCAGCTCCCGGGACTGCTCGTGCGGGTACTCGGCGGCCACGTGCAGCTCTCGGTCGAGAACTTGACGCAAAAGAACGTCGTGATTCTCGACGAGCGGGGCCAACCGGTCGTGCGTATCCCACCGGGTCGAACGCGGATCTGGAACGAGCCTCGGATCGGCTCCGCTGAACCACCACCCGAACGCGAGGGGCTCGTCAGGAATTGGCGAATCGAAGGGACCGCCGACGGCCGGCCGTTCGCGATCGTCGGCTTCCTCGGCTACCGACCGCCGGCGTCCGATTCGAACGACGACGGCATACCGATGTGGGCAATCGTTACCGGAGCTGGAGCGAGCGTGCTGATCGTCGCTGCCGCCCTCGCCCTCCCGTTCTGGCGACGGGAGGGCGAGGGCGAGCAACAGGGGTCCGCTACGGAGCGGTGATCAGCGGGCAGTTGTTGCCGGAACCCGGGGTCGGATCCGTGCAGACGATCCGGCCCTGGATGGTCGGGCTGATCGGTGAGTTCGCCGTTACGTAGGCGGCGAGATCCTGGTCCATGATGTTCCGGGTCGTCGACTTGGAGATCACATTGGGATAGCCGTCGCCGCCGCTGAGCGTGAAGTCGTTGCTGGCGACCGTGTAGTTCGTCTCGGGGACGACCGCATCGCCGGTGCAGCTGCCATCGGCCGCTTGTCGCACGATGCTGGTCACGCGGCTGCCGACAGCCGCCTCGATGTTGTATGTGAAGCACAGGCCGGAGACCTGCGCGAAGCGGCCGTTTGCCCCCGGCATCGACGAGACGCTGTGCTCGAGGAAGGCCTTGACCTCGGCGCCGGTCAGCGTCGTGGTCGTGCTGACGTTCCCGAAGCGGAGCACGGCGAGCGCGCCGCCGCGGGTGATCGGGAACGGCGGCGTGGCCGGCATCGGCGACGGGCAAAAGCCGCCCGACTCGACGTGCGGGCACGTCAACGCATCGCGCAGCCCGCCCGAGTTCGTAATGGCGAAGTCGGTCCCGTACGCGGCCCGCAGCGAATCCGTCACGACGTTGCCGACAAGCGACTCGCAAAGCCTGCCGTCGGAGCGGCCGCACGAGTCGGAGCGCAGAACCGGCACGTTCGACGAGCCGATCACCGTGCCGAGGATCGGTGCGAGCTGCGCGTTCAGCTCGGCGATGTAGTCCTGGATGTCCTGATCCGGCGTCACCCCCGCTATGAACGGCGTGTGCTGCGTGACGGACTTACTCGTGACGCCTGTCGCCCGGTCGACGGTGAGCTGGATCTTGGCGAACTGCGCTCCCTTGCTCAGATTCTCGACAGCGAGCACCTTGCCGCCCTGATGGAGCCCGTTATAGGTGAAGTTCGTGTGATCACCCACGATGACGTCGATCAGGTCTCCGTTGACGCCGTTCGCGAAGTCGATCAGCTCGCCGAAGGCATTCCCTTCGTCGAAACCGCGGATCCCCTTGTGAGTCAGGATCACGACCACTTTGGCGCCTGAGTCCCGCGCCTGCTTAGCCGCCTTGTTCGCAGCGACGATCGAGTTCGAGACCTGCATCGTCCCGAACGAACCGGGAAACACGAGCTCCGGCGCTTCCTCGTTGGTGATCCCGATCACAGCGACCCGGATGCCGTCGACGTTGAAGAAGACTCGCTTGGTGACGCCGGTGAGGTTCTCCTCGAGACCCTTGAGGTTCGCCGAGACGAACGGGAAATCCGCCAAGTCGACCATCCTCTGGAGGTGAGGGACACCGCGGTCGAAGTTGTGATTGCCGAACGTGTCGGCGTTGACGCCCATCATGTTCATCGCGGTGACTGCGGGCTCGTCCTCGAAGAAGTTCGATATCGCAGGGGTCGCGCCGAATGAATCGCCCGCCATGAAGACGAGCGTGTTCGGGTTGGCGGCGCGCGCGTTGTCGAAGTACGTCTTGAGGAAGGCCGCTCCACCGCCCAGGACGGTGGCCGCGCCCGGGTCGACGTCGATCGGCTCGAGCTGGCCGTGCCAGTCGGAAACCGTGACGAGCTGGATGTTCGTGGTACCCGTCCCTGGCGCCTGTTGGGTCACGAGCGACCTGTTGCCGGCTGCCCCGCCCACGAGCGCCGCGGACGAAACAAGCAGCGTCGCTAAGAGCGCCGCGATGATCATGAGTCTCTTCATCCTTCTCTCCCTCATTTCGGCTTCGGTGTCGGCCGACCGGTCAGACGGATCCTGACCAATGACGGCTCATGATCGGATGCCTGGGCTGACAGCTCTGAGTTCACATGCACGACGTCGTAAACGAACGGGAACTGCATGCGCAGGTTTTGGCTCAGCAGGATCTGGTCGAGAACCTGCGAGTTGCCCTCGAAGACGTACGAATAACGCTCGTTCACCGGCAGCGTCTTGATCGCCGAGAAGAGCTCGCCGTCCCCCTCGAGGATGTCGACGGTCTCGGAGAACTCGAAGTCATTGATGTCTCCGAGCACCACGACGTTGGCCGCCGGATCGATTTCGAGGATGTCGTTGACGAACGCGTTGACGACCTCAGCCTGACCGTGGCGCGGACCTTCGGTAAACCGCATCGGCGGCTGGTTGTGGCCCATCAGCGGCTGGTCGTCGTTCTTCGAACTGAAGTGGTTGACGACGACGAACAGCTTCTTGCCGCGGACGCTGAATTCTCCGACGAGCGATTTCCGCGTCGCGACGAACGCCGGATCCGACGGATCGATCCGGCCGGGGCTGAACGAAAGCTGGGGCCCCGAGGGCGTTGCGACGACCGACGTCGCTATGGTCGAGTCACCACCCGGCCGATCGATGAAGCTCAGGCCGCGATCGGTGCGGAAGAGGAACCCGACGCGGATGTTCGCGCCTGGGGCGCCCCCGTCCTGGTTGTTCACAGGGTCGATCTGCCGGTACTCGTAGAGCGGGCCGCCCGCGCGCGTGATCGCTTCGATGAGCAGGCGCCACGTCTCCGAGGCGTCGACGACACCGTTATCCGCGGCGCCTCCGTTGTCCTGCACCTCTTCGATCCCGAGCAGGTCGGGCGAGCGGAGGTTCTGGACGATCTGACCCGCGAGGCGGTCGAACAGCGCGCCGTCACCCGGATCCAGGTTCTCCACGTTGAACGTCCCGATCGTGATCTCCTGGTCGACCGAAGCCTGTGTCGTCTCCGGCCCGAACGGGCTCGCGATAAACGCCGGCGTCGACGTGGCCTGGATCTTGTAGTTCGCGAACGTGTAGTCGAGCGGCCCGACGATGGCACCGAGAATGCGTGCCCCGACGTCCATGACAGGCATCGCCCGGGCGGGGCGCGGGGAGATGCGGTCGCGCAGGATCTCGTCGTCGATCGCGATCCGTTCCGGGTTGAAGTCCTCGTAGGTCGGGGCGGGCAGGATCCCGCCCCGGGCAGTCCGCGTGCCGGTGGCCCAGATGCCGTTGTCCGGGAGCAGCGTGATCTCGCCGAAGCTCTCGGTCTCGTTGACGACGTCGCCGTCGTTGACCTGGACGAGCATTCCCTCGAGGCTCTCCCAGAAGTCGATGCCGTCCTGAGCCGGGTCGAAGGTTGTCGGGCCGGTCTCGACGCTGCCGTTGGTGTCGTTGTCGATGATCCCGACCGGCGGCATTCGCCCGCCCACGCCGACGACAGTCGCTGCGGGAATGGGATTCCCGGTCGTCACGGGCGTGACAGTCGGGCTAACGATCTGGGTGACCGTAAGGTTGTTCGCATTGCTCGGTCGGAACTCGGAGACGCGGCCGGCGACCGTTACCGCATCGCCGACGGTGACCGTCGGCGCGGCGTTCGTGAAGACGAAGATGCCCTCCGAAGTGTCCGCGCTCGCGTCCGGCGCCGGATCCTGGATCCAGAAGCCTCGACCACCGGCGGTCCGAAGTGCCGTCACGACACCTTCCACGTCCTTGACGGGCCGCTCGTTGAGCGGCGAGATGTGAGCGAGTCCCTGGATCTCGCGGATCTTCACGCTGACCGGTGCGGGGGGTGTCGTCGAGCCCTGGGGTGTGCCTACCTTCGGCCCATCGAAATCGGCGACGTTGTCATCCGTGTCTTGAGCGCCGCCGTTCTCCCGCTCGAACGCGTTGTTGCCGTTCGAGGTCGGAATCGGAAGGCCCGCCCCTTCGCGGCACTGGTCCACGGCGCCTTCCGAACTACCGACACCGTCAACGACGGTGGTCGCGTCAGCAAGAGTGATCCGCGCACCGCCGTCGTCGGAAATTCCCAGTGCGTACGACGTGTCACCAGGGGCCGCCGTGCCGCTCGAGTTTGCGAACAGGTACCGCTGGCCGGGCCCGAGCGTGACACCTGCCGCCACCGTCGCCCGCGCCGACGGCGCACCACTTGCGGCAGCGCAACCCTGCAAGCGCCAGCCTGCGATGCTGACGGGACCTGCTGACGTGTTCAGGAGCTCGACGAATTCGTCGTTCCCGTCCACGCCGCGAAACTGAAACTCCGAGATGACGACACCGTTCGACGATGCGAACGCCGTCGAGCTGCCCACCAGGGCGAGTACCGCCAAGCTAAGCGCTAGGACGCATGTACGCAGGATGTGACTCCTCTGCCCTCGAGTGTCCCCTCCGGCCTTTCAGGGGCCGCGACGCGGGCATCCTAACCGGACACGCTGGCGAACGCCATGTGCCAACTCGCGGTCGGGAGCGCACTGCTGTTGCCGATAGCCATGGTCGTGCCGGCGCTCGTCGCGCTCGCACTCGTAGCGGCCGTCTGGGTCGCACTCCACGCGTACGTAATCATCTGGTGGCGTGAGGCACGCTCGCGTACGCGAGCGTTGCGCGTGCCGACCTCTGCCTCCTAACCGTTTGGGAGATGACTTGCGCGCTTCGAGGTCTTCGCCTGCAGCCAGGTCGTCTTTGAATTCTCGGCCTATCGGGCCTAGGCTCCGCACTGTGAGATCTGCGGTGATCAGTGAGCTGGGTCGACCCCCGGAGCTCGCCGACCGACCTGACCCCTCGGGCGAGGCGATCTACGAGGTCTCGGCCGTCTCGCTCAACCCGATCGACGTCAACGTCGGGGCGGGCCGCTACTTCGCCGGCCATCCCGAGCTCCCATACATCCCCGGCTGCGAGGGCGTCGGTCGCGCCCCCGACGGCACCCGGGTCTATCTCTTCAGCGGCGGCCTCGGCCTGTCTTGCGACGGACTGCTGGCGGAGCGCGCAGCCGCACCGGCCGACCTCGGTATTCCGCTCCCGGACGCGGTCCCTGACGAGATCGCTGTTTCCTGTGGCATTGCCGGAATGGCGGGCTGGATGCCTGTCGCGTGGCGCGCACCCGTGCGGAAGGACGACTGTGTGCTCGTGCTCGGCGCGACCGGCACGGTCGGGCTCGTCGCTACGCAGGCAGCGAAGCTCCTCGGCGCCGAACGCGTCGTCGCGGTGGGTCGAGATCCCGAGCGTCTGAAGCGGGCGGCGGAGCTCGGCGCCGACACGACCGTGAACCTCGAGGAAGACGACCTCGTGGCCGCATTCAAGGAGGCGGCTGGAGGCAACGGCCCCACCCACATCGTCGACATGCTCTGGGGCCCGGCGGCCGCCGCGGCGATCCAGGCCGCCGCCCCCGGCTGGCGCCTCGTGCAGGTCGGCCAGTCCGCGGACCCCGAGGCGACACTGGCCTCGGCGGCCATCCGAGGCAAGATGGGCGAGCTTTACGGCTACACCGACTTCGCAGTCGCGAGGGACGAGTTCCGCGAGCAGTACCTGCGCCTCGTCGGCCACGCAGCCGCGGGAGAGATCGTCTTCGACATCGAGACCTACCCGCTCGAGCGGATCACGGAGGCCTGGGAGCGGCAGGCCAACGGCGCCCACGCGAAGATCGTCGTGACGCTGGCGTAAGCCGCCCGTAGGCGGCGCCGCCGTGATCGCTCAGTCGCGTCCTTTGCTGAGCCAGACGAGGTCATCGTTGCTGACGCCCAGTTCTGCCGCGGCGTTGGCAGGGTTGCCGCGGATGACCGAGAGCCAGCCACGCGGATCGACCATCAGGCCCCATTCGCCTTCCGCGAGGTCGGCATACGTCGAGACACGTTGGACGACTGCGCTACCGGACTGGGTGTCGACCGAGATGCGCTCAGCCTGGTCGAGACCGGCCGCTGCGAGGTGCGAGCTGCGTACATTCAGCTGCACGTTGCCGAAGCGGTTGAGGTCGAGGACCTCGCACGCGATCTTGCCTGGCTCGACCGAAGGCTCCGGAACGGTCAGATCGACAAGCGTCTCGCGCTCGACTGGTTCCCCAAGCTCGCTCAATGACGCGCCAGCCGCCAGATGGGCCGCAGCTGGAGCGAGCACGTCGCGCGCATGAAACGAGGGTGAGACCGGTTCGAGCAGGACCTCCGACGAGGTGATCGAGACGACGTCCGCCACCCCCTCGGCCGTGCGCCAGGCCGGAGCGAGCAGTCCGTTGTCGGGGCCCACGAGGATGCGGCCGTCCCCCGTCCTGACTGCGATATCCAGGTCCCGGCCGACGCTCGGATCGACGACTGCAAGGACGACGGCTTCGTGTCGGAGGTAGGGCAAGGAATCCGCCAGCAGAAGCGCCCCCGCACGAACGTCGAGAGGTGGCACACCGTGTGACAGGTCGATTACCTGGCTCTCAGGCGCGATCTTGTTGATGACGGCGTGGCAAATCCCAACCCACTCGTTGCGATAGCCGAAGTCCGAGAGGAAGGCGATCGGGTGAGTCATGCGCACCGCGCCACCGGTGAAGCTTCGCGTGTGCCTGGCGCGGATGCAAGCCGCGTCGCCCTCGGCTGCGGGCGCCTCCCTAGTAGTTAGTTACTCGCGCGGAGTGCGGCTAGAAGCTCCTGGTGGCGGCGCTCCTCGTCGGGCATGCCCTCCTCGATCGGCTCCCGACTTCGTGCGAGCATCATCTGGACAGGCTTCACGATGAAGAAGAAGACGGCAGCTGCGATCGCAACGAACTGGACCAGATCGGTGAGAAACGCTCCGTAGTGAAAGACGGATCGGTGGATTGTGAAGGTCAGGTCACGGAAGTCGGGCTTGCCGATGATCGCGGCGATGATGGGCATCACGAGGTTCTCGACCAGCGAGGTGACGACCGCAGCAAACGCGAGGCCCATGACGAACGCAACCGCGAGCTCGACGATGTTGCCTCGGAAGAGGAAGTCCTTGAACTCCTTGATCATGGTGGCTCCTTAGCTAGCTCGTTTCTTTATGAACTTTGGCTCGCGCGGCGTCCGTCGAGACGAATCGTCCAGGGGTCGATCGTGTCGACACGGAGATGCGACTCGCTCCATGGGTCGCGCGCAAGCGTGGCGCGGATGGCCTCGTCCGACTCGGCCTCCACGACGTGTGCCACGCGGTACTCATCTGCGAGTGGCCCGCCCAGGACGATGAAGCCAGCCTCGACGAGCCCGTCCATGAAGGACGCGTGCGCGGTCCAGCCGGACTGCTCCTCCAGCGGGCGCGAGGTGTCCCACTCAGGGCCGGAACGGAGGAGCATGACGAGGAACATCGCCACGCCTGCGTTCTACCACGCCGCTGAGCTGAGTGAGGCTCAGGGCTTGCCAGGTTGGCCGACTCGTGCCAAGCGTGCCTCTGCCACCTCGTATCCGGCTGCTCGGGCGGCGGAATGCCCGGTGACCGCTTCGACGAACGCCGCGCGTTGCACGGCGTACAGCTGCGAATCGACGGATGCCACCACGTTTGCCGTGCGCGGGACGTCGTGCAGCAACGCAACTTCGCCGAAGTAGTCCCCCTCGCGTGCGACCGCGTGCAGGCCCCCGGCGTCGATCTCCAGCTCGCCCCCGGCAACGATGTAAAACCGATCTCCGACATCGCCCGCCCGGATGACGAGCTCGCCCGCCGAAACCGAAACCGGGACGAGGGCCGCCGCGAGGCGCTCTTTCACAGCGATCGACAGCGGCGCGAACATCGGCACTCGATTGATCAGCTCGAGCTCGGGGGCCGGGGCGACCGCTCTATCGATCTCCACGAGCCGGCGGTACGTCCCGAGCGTCAGAAGCGGCAGGATGATCCCGACTACCACGAACGCCGCCCGCGGCCCAACGGCGTCGACAGCGACGGGCGCGGCAATCGAACCGATTGAGGCAGCACCCATCGCGAGACCCCAGAAGATGCCGAGGACACGGGCTAGGACGTCGTCCGGGATTGTCCGCTGGAACAGGGTGAAAAGAGCCACATCTTCGACGCTGTTGGAGGCACCGACGATCGCGAGCATGACGATCGCCACTGCGAGGTAGGGAGCCTGCGCCATGAGCACGATCGGAAGCCCCCAGAACACCAGAGCGAAGCCGAAGATCACGGCCAGTCGTCGTCCACCAAGCGTGATCGCACCGATCCCTCCGATCAATCCGCCCACACCGATGGCGGCGGTCAGGTAGCCGACCTCGGCTGCTCCTCCGTGGAGGACGCGGAACGCAGCGACCACGATCAGTACATTCAGGCAGCCGCGAACGAAGGTCTGCGTGACAGCGAGCCCGACCAGCAGCCGGGGCCTGGGTGCGTGCGCAATCGCGTGGAACCCGGCCCCGATCATTCCCCGCACTGTCTCTGGCTCCGCGTCGGCAGCGAGAGCGTCGCGACCCTCGACTCTGACTCGTGCCAGCAGCGCCGCTGCTCCCAGAAGCATGACCGCACCGCCGATGAAGACGACACCGACACTCGTGAGAGCGACGAACGCGCCCGCGAGCAACGGGCCGACAAGGGTTCCGAGACTCTCGACCGTCGACGAAGCGCCGTTCGAGGCGATGAGCTCCTCCGGCGTGCGCGCGAGCGAAGGCAGCAGCGCCTGGAGCGCCGGCCTGATCAGGGTTGTAGAGATCCCGATCAAGGCGGCGAACCCGAATACGAGGACTCGTTCGCCGGCGAAAGCCGCGGCGGCCGACGCGGCGAGTCCTCCTGCCCCGACAACCATCATCGCCAGGAGAAAGCGCTCCCGCCGGAACCGGTCGCCCAACGACGCGGCGAACGGGGCGAGCACGGCTGCCGGCAACAGGCGCACGAGGCCGGCGACCCCGACTGCCGACGTCCCGCCCTGCTCGTAGGCGAACACACCGAGTGCGACAAAGTGCGCCCACTCGGCCGTGATCGCAGCGCCCCAGGCGAGCTGCACCCGCCGGACGTTTTCGTTCCGAACCGCGGTGCCGAGAGCCGAGACTATGGGGCCTAGGCGCGTCACTAGGACGATTGAATTCCATTGCCGAGCGTGGAACAAGAGCGCCGAGCAGTGAGTCGGGCCTCAGCTAGTGCAGATAGCGCTTCGCGATCTTCGTCACGTATGTGTACTTCGGATTGGCGAGCTGCGTACAGCGTGCCTCGGCGACTTGGCCGAGGAGAAGCACCGCTTCGTGCTCTTCAAAGCCGTAGTCGTCGGCCATCCAGTACACGAGCTCCTCGACCGCAAGCCGAAATGCGTCCTCGAGAGGCTTCGCGCACGCGATTGTCCCGAGGTGCTCGGCCGTCTCGAAGCGGGGCCACCGCATTCGCCCGGGACGGTCGGCCAGGTCGAGTCGCACAGTTGTTTGTGTCCGGATCTCGATCGCGCCGATCCCGCAAAGCTCGCCGTCCCCCTGGACGGCGTGGCAGTCGCCGAGGAAGAAGAGCGCACCTGGCACCGCGACTGGAAGGTAAAGCCGCGTGCCCGGGGCGACCTCTTGAACGTCGATGTTTCCGCCATGGGGGCCGTTGTCGATCGTGCTCACGGCTTCGACGAGCGGCGCGGTTGCGATGACGCCCACCATCGGCTGGACCGGGATTCGCGTGCGCTCGTCCCAGACGACCTCATCCCCGTCGACGTCGACGACCCGACTTTGGACGCCGAAGTCACGGCGGCGGATCCAGTCCGTGAACGGTCCGAACCCTGGGACGAGCGCCGTGAAGCCGGGGGGCACGAGCTCGATCTCTTCGATCTCGCAGACGAGCACGTGGTCGATCGTCGCCCCTTCGACCGCGATCGGTCCCGTCGCCCCGTTGACGAAGGGAATGTTGACCATCTCGGCCGCGAACGGCTCGTCGACCGAATGAAGGACGTCGCCGATGTTGAGCTCCGTCTCGATGCGGAGCCGCGCGCCCGGCGCGACGGTCGCGACGGGCGCATGCTCCTTCGAGATCGTGAACTTGACGTCGCCCTTCGGGACGGCGAGCGCGTCGCTCCCGCCGGCCGTCCCCGACGTCACCGCGGCTCCGTTTCGACCGCCGCCGGCGGCGGCGCCTCTCCAATCTCCCGGAACGCGTAGTCGATGTCGATGTGCTCGTGCCGCATCTCACGCCAGACGAGGTAGAGCGCGCCCGCAACGACCCAGGCAACGATCACCCACGGCGCCCACTTCAGTGGATACCCGGGGTTGGGATAGAAGGAGGTGTAGACGACCGGAATCAGGATCACGATGCCGATCAGCGGGATGACGTAGTTCCGGAGGGGCGAGTCGCTCGGCCGCTCGCGGTGGAAGTACCGAATCGCCGCGACCAGGATGAGGATGAAGGCGACTGCGGCTGCAAGCCCGATCAGGAAGCCGAGGAAGCCGAACGCGGTCACCTCGTCCCAGTAGAGCCCGGCGAAAAGCGTGATCGCGACAGACACCGCCGTCTGGACGAAGATCGCCACGTAGGGCGTTCGGAAACGGGGGTGCGTCCTTCCGAACCCGCGTGGCAGCGCGCCCGCGCGACCCATGCCGTACTGGATGCGGACGACCGCGTTATGGCTCGCGATCGTGTTCCCGAGGATGGAGACGACTGTGACGATCTGGAGGGCGTCGCGCCAGCCTTCGCTCAGGTGTATCCGAGTCAGCTCCCACCAGGGCGTCCCCTCGGCTGCGAATGCGTCGTTGAGGGCTCCGATCCCGGAGGCGCCGAACCCGATCACCATGGCGAACGTGGCCGTCAGGAGGAGTGCCCACATGAGGATGAGGGCCGTGTAGATCGCCTTCGGAACGTCCCCGTGAGGGTCGCGAACCTCCTCCCCGAGCGTGAACGACTGCTCGAACCCGAGGAAGATCAGAACGGCGAACGCGACCGCGAGCGAGAGGCCGGTGAAGTCGCCCGGCGCATGTGTCGGTGAGAGCGGCGACAGCGTGAAGTCGCCGTTGTCGATCACCTGGACGATGATCGCAATCGCCACGATGAGGAGCGCGATGTCGGCGATTGCCGCGAGCCCGAGGTCGATCCGCATCGAGAGCTTGATGCCGACGATCGAGAGGACGAACGTGATCGCGGCCGCAAGCAAAGACCACCAGTACCACTCGAGGTGGAAGCCGAAGACGAAGTCGAATCCCGTCTCGGCGAAGAGCCCAAAACCGAAGAGCAAAAGGGGCTCGAAGAGCATGTAGTACATGTACGAGAGCCACGCCGAGAGGAAGCCGACCTTCTCTCCGAGCCCGTGGCTGATGTACGTGTAGATCGACGCCGCGCTAGGGAGGATGCGCGAGAAGCGACCGATCGTGAGCGCGACCATGAGCATCGCGATGCCGCCGAGCAGCACCATGAACGGTGCCGAGAATCCCGCCTGACTCACGATCAGCGGCGCGACGGCGAGCGCTCCGAGCAGCGGGCCCATCGCTTCGATTGACATCGCGAGCGCTTCCCAAAAGCCGATCGAGCGGCGCGCGAGATGGACTGATTGGCCCCCCTCGCCCGGGACGGGCGTTTCTCCACTGACGCTCATCTCATTCCTCCCTCATCGAGCAGTCAACCCCTCGTAGAACGACCTATCCATCGCAACGCGAACCGTCATCAACGGATCGACGACCTGGCAGATCTCCACGTCGGCCTTGACCGTGATCAGCAGGTAGGCCTCGTCCTCAGTCAGGCCCTTCTCCTCGACTAGAAGGTCGATGATGTCCCGCACCGCGATCTTTACGGCCTCCTCGAGCGTCTCCGCCGAGGCAATGGTCATGAATCGCGATGCAGTCATGATCCGGGGCCGGCGGATCGGCTGCCCCTTGACGACGTCGAGTCGAACCGTGACCTCGGCGTCGGTTTCCGGCGCGACGCCGCAGAGCTCTCCGTCTCCCTGGATTTGATGGCAGTCGCCCATGACGAGGAGCGCACCCGGATGGAAGACGGGGAAATAGACAGTCGAGCCCGCACAGACGTACTTCGTGTCCATGTTCCCGCCGTGGTCGCCGGGCCAGATGCTCGGGATGGCGTCTTTTTTAGGCGCGACCCCCATCGCGCCAAGGTTCGGGCGCAGCTCGATCTCGATCCCGCGGAGCCATTCGATCACCCCGTTGCTCGGCTCGAAGAAGTGAAGCGGCACGTCGCTTCGCCACTCGAGAATCCCAAAGTCTGGGATCACGCCCTGCATCCCCGGACCGACCGTCGTGATGCCTTCGATCTCGACCGCAAGCGTGTCGCCGGGCTCTGCGCCATCGACATAGATCGGGCCTGTCAGCGGGTCGGCGCCCTCGAGGCTCAGGCCTTCGAGCGTCTCGCCGGGAGCAAACGTCTGGTCACCGAAGGCGTTCTTCGTCTCGACGAGGAGCGTCTCGCCCGGAGAAACATGGACGGCCGGCTCGTGTTCAGCCGAGTACGAGAACACGCGAGCACTGCGAGGGACGCGACGCACGACGGACGAGTTAAGACCGGCCGGGCTCGTGCGTCAAGCGTGAGGCGCCCGGTTAGCCGTCTGCTGCGATCCGCCGGAGCGCGTACGGCAGGATCCCGCCGTGGCGGAAGTACTCGCGCTCGCGCGGGGTCTGGAGCAGCACGTCGGCCCTGAAGACAATCGGCTCACCCTCGCCGTCCGGCGTTGCGGTGACGGTGACCTCGCTGGCCTGCCCGCCCTCGGCGCCCTCGACTGAGAACGTCTCCCGCCCGGAGAGGCCGAGCGACGTGGGCGTCTCACCCTCCCGGAAGCGGAGCGGCAAGATGCCCATGCCGACGAGGTTCGAGCGGTGGATGCGCTCGTAGCTCTCTGCGATCACCGCCTTGACGCCGAGCAGGTTCGGGCCCTTGGCAGCCCAGTCGCGGGAGGATCCGGAGCCGTACTCCTTACCCGCGATCACGATCAGCGGGACACCGTCGGCGAGATAGCGCTCGGACGCTTCGTAGATGGTTGTCTCCTCACCGTCCGGGAAGTGGACGGTCCATGTCCCTTCGCTCTCGGGCACCAGCAGGTTCCGGAAGCGGACGTTGGCGAAGGTGCCCCGCACCATCACCTCGTGGTTGCCACGCCGGGAGCCGTACGAGTTGAAGGCGCGGCGCTCGACGCCGTGCTCGACCAGATACTTGCCGGCAGGGCTGTCGGGTTTGATGGAGCCCGCGGGCGAGATGTGGTCGGTCGTGACGCTGTCGCCGGCGATCACCAGGCAGCGGGCCCCCACGACGTCCTCGACCGGCGCGGGCTCGAGGCCCATGCCGTCGAAGTAGGGCGGGAGGCGCACGTAGGTGGATTCCTCATCCCATGCGAAGAGGTCCCCCTCTGGAACCTCGAGGGCGCGCCACTGCTCGTCGCCGGTGAAGACGTCCGCGTAGGTGCGCGTGAACATCTCCCCCTGCACCGCGTCGGCAATCGTGTCGGCAATCTCTCTGGAGCTCGGCCAGAGGTCGCGGAGGTAGACGGGGTTGCCCTCGCGATCCTCCCCGAGCGGCTCGCTCGTGATGTCGAAATCCATGCGGCCGGCGAGGGCGTAGGCGACGACGAGCGGCGGCGAGGCCAGGTAGTTCGCCTTCACCTCGGGATGGATGCGGGCCTCGAAGTTCCGGTTCCCCGAGAGCACAGCGCAGACAACGAGGTCTTGGTCGTTGACGGCCTCGGAAATCGGCTCCGCCAACGGGCCCGAGTTTCCGATGCAGGTCGTGCAGCCGTAACCGACGAGTTGGAACCCGAGCTCGTCCAGGTAGGGCGTCAGGCCGGCCCGGTCGTAGTACTCCGTAACGACCTTCGACCCGGGCGCCAGGCTCGACTTGACCCAGGGCTTCCGGGTCAATCCGCGCTCGACGGCGTTCTTCGCCACGAGACCCGCGGCGACCATGGTCGAGGGGTTCGACGTGTTGGTGCAGCTCGTGATCGCGGCGATGACAACTGAGCCGTGCCCGAGCTCGAAGGTCTCCCCGTCCAGCTCGACCGCTACCTCCGACCGCTCGATGACCGCGGTCGCCGTCGCGATGACATCCGAGGCGGGCCGGTGGTTCGGATCGGTCGGATGCGGCCCGGGCGCCGTCGCCGCAGGTGGGTCGCTGGCCGGAAAGGAGTCGGCCGACTCTTCGTCGAGGCTCCCAGGGCGGTAGTCGACCCCGAAGGTACCGAGCGCCTCCAGGAAGGAGCTTTTCGCCGCCGTGAGCGGGACCCGGTCCTGAGGCCGGCGAGGGCCGGCCAGGCTCGGCTCCACCGACGAGAGATCGAGCTCGACGCTCTCCGAGTAGGTCGGCTCCGAACCGGGCTCGTGAAAGAGGTGTTGCTCCCGGCAGTAGGACTCGACGAGAGCCACGTGTTCGTCGCTTCGGCCGGTCAGGCGCAGATAACGGAGCGTCTCTTCGTCGACCGGGAAGAACCCACAGGTAGCCCCGTACTCGGGAGACATGTTCCCGATCGTCGCTCGGTCTGCGAGCGAGAGCCCCGGAAGGCCGGCGCCGTAGTACTCGACGAACTTGCCCACGACCCCGAGGCTCCGGAGGATCTGCGTGACGGTCAGAACCAGATCGGTTGCGGTCGCTCCCTCGGGTAGCTCGCCGGTCAGCTTGAACCCGACCACCTGTGGGAGCAGCATCGAGAGCGGCTCTCCGAGCATCGCCGCCTCGGCCTCGATCCCGCCCACCCCCCACCCCAGCACTCCGAGCCCGTTCACCATCGTCGTGTGCGAGTCGGTCCCGACGAGCGTGTCGGGGAAGGCCATGAGCCGGCCGTCGACCTCGCGCGTCTCGACTACCCGCGCGAGGTACTCGAGGTTGACCTGATGGACGATGCCGGTATTCGGCGGGACGACCTTCAGGTTCTGGAAGGCCGTCTGGCCCCAGCGCAGGAAGGCGTAGCGCTCGCGGTTTCGCTCGAACTCGAGCTCTGCGTTTCGAAGCACGGCGAAGCGCGTGCCGAACTCGTCCACCTGCACCGAGTGGTCGATCACGAGCTCGGCCGGGAGCTCCGAGTCGATGCGGGCCGGGTCGCCGCCGAGGTCGCGCATGGCGTCGCGCATGGCAGCGAGGTCGACGATCGCCGGCACACCGGTGAAGTCCTGGAGCAGGATCCGCGCTGGCCGGAAGGAGATCTCGTCGTGCGGCTCGGCGGCCGGATCCCAATCGGCGATCGCCCGCACCTCCTCGGGAGAGCCCCGGCCGAGCGCCTCCGCCCGCAGAACGTTCTCGAGCAAGACGCGGAGCGTGAAGGGAAGCCGCTCGAGGTCGTATTCGGGCGCGAGCGAGTCCAGGCGGACAAGCTCGAGCGTGCGGTCTCCCGCCGCGAGCGTCGAGAGGGCTTCAAAGCTGTCGGCCACTAACCCCGATGCTATCGTCGCGAGGGTGACCGCCCGCCTCGAGGACCTTCTGCGCGAGGCGTTTCCCGAGGCCGGCGAGATCGCGGTTGTCGATCGCACGGGTGGTGGCGACCACTTCCAGGTGACCGTTGCAAGCGAGCGTTTCGCCAACCTTTCGCTCATCGAGCAGCACCGGCTCGTCTATGACGCGCTCGCGGCCCCGCTCGCGGATGGCACGATTCACGAGCTACGCATCAAAACCCGAGGAGACCAATGACCGAGTTGCGAGAGAAGATCAAGCAGACGATCGAAGCCGAGCCTGTGGTCGTGTTCATCAAGGGAACGCCCCAGCAGCCGCTCTGCGGGAACTCGATGAGGGCCCTCGATGCACTCCGCGCTCAGGGAGCGCCGATCGCCGCAGTTGACGTCTTGCCCGACCCGCAGATCCGCCAGGAGCTCTCAGCGCTCTCGAGCTGGCCCACGATTCCCCAGGTGTTCGTGCGGGGCGAGCTGATCGGCGGGGCCGACATCGTCCAGGAGCTGGCGGAGACCGGCGAGCTGAAGCAGAAGCTCGACTCGGCCCTCGGTGAGGGATGGCAGGGCGGCGGGGAGGAACGGGTCGTCTCCGTGAGCGAGGGGTCGAGCCCGCTCCGGCTCGTGCCGTAGCCCTAGCTAGCTAGAGGACGAAGGCGAAGAGCAGGACCAGCCCGGCCAGGAGCGCCGCGAGGATGGCGAAGGTGAGGAAGGCCCAGGGATTCGCGCTGATGCCATTGTCCTCGTCCCAACGGGTCACGGTTTTGCGGGGCCTGGCCACCGCGGAAGCCTAGCCTTAGATGGTTGATCGGTAATTCGCATGCCCGTGGGGAGGGGCCAGACCAAGCCAGGGTGCGCCATCGCCCGCAGGCAAGGCTAGAAGCCTTGACAAGGGCGAGGGTGCGGCCTGGCGCCGTGTCTGGGCCGCCATCCGCGGGTGTGGCAGTTGCCGATTAACCATCTCTAGTCGACGGCGAGTCGCTGACGGGCGAGAGCGGCCTCGACCGCTTCTTCCACGTCGATCGGGACGACCCCGAGCGCACCGAGAACCCCTATGGCGCCCCCCTGGGCGTCGCGGAGCAAGCCGAGGAGCACGTGCTCGACGCCCAGCGACCTATCGCCCCGCGCCGACGCTTCGCGAACCGCCTGCTGCAGCGCTTCCTGCGCCCGGGGGGAGACCGGAGCAAGCTCGCCGCTTTCGAGCCCTTCGCCGTCGAGATCGGGCTGGCCGTAGAGCCGGCGCACCTGGCGGCGCGCGGCGCTGTACGAGAGACCTGCGGCCTCGAGCGCTCGCACGGCGGGCCCGCGATCGTCGCGCAGCAGAGCGAGGAGGAGATGCTCGGGCCCCACGGATCCGTGCTCCATCGCCGCCGCCTCCTGCCTGGCGACGTAGATGGTCTCGCGCACCTGATCACGTGCCCGTGCCTTTCGCGGCTCGGATGGCTCATTACCGCGCAGCCGGGCCGAGTAGCGCTTGTGCACGGCCTGTCGGCTCACGCCGAGAAGCCGCGCGATGTCGGTCCAGGTGCGGCCCCGACGGAGCGCATTCGCCACGTGCTGTTCCTCGAGCGAGTCCAGGTGCGGACGAAGGGCGGCAACCGCCTTCAGACCCTCCTCCGGGTCCTCCAGACGCGCAGCACGCTGCGCTAGCTCGAGCGGACGCATTCCCCCCCATCCCGCCTTCTCTACCCCGGAACCCCCGGTTGTCAACCCGGATTGACGGACGAGCTTTCACGGTTGACATGCGTTCCGGGCCCGGCCGATCGGGAACCCGGCTGGCAATGAAGCTCTCGAAGGTCATCTCGAAGACGCTCCGCCGTGAAGGCAAGGCCGCTCAGGTGGCAGGCCGGATCGACGCCGCGATCGCCGCCAACGTCAACGAGTCGGGAACGACTCGCACGCGCACCAAGACGCGCCAGCGAATCGTTCAGCGCTCCGGGCGGACGGTGGTCTCGGAGCAGCGGATCGAGAACGACCGGAGCTGACATCGAAACGAAGGGAGAACATCGCATGGCCGAGTCAAACGAATACCGCCCAGTCACCCGCGAAGAGCTCGCGGAGCTGGCAGGCGAGGAGCTTCCCGAGCGCGCCGCCATGTCGCTCGTGAACGCGAACATCGCGATCCCGGTGAACGCCGCGGTCGCAGCGAACGTCCTGTCGGATGGCGCCATCGCCTATGCCGACGCGACGCAGCAGACCCCGATCGACCAGAGCAACTAGGAGGTTCCCGAATGACTGAGACACCCGAGTACCGCTCACTTACACGCGAGGAGCTCAACACCCTCGCAGGCGAGGAGCTCCCCGAGCGGGCAGCGATGTCGCTGATCAATGCGAACCTCGCCGCCCCTGTCAACGCCGCCGTGGCGCTCAACGTCGCCTCGGACAACTCGGTCGCGTATGCGAACGCCGAGCAGACGGCCGACATCACACAGAGCAACTAGGAGGATCGACAATGGGTGAATTCCGCAAGCTCTCACGTGAAGAGCTGAACGAGATCGCGGGCGAGGAGCTGCCCGAGCGGGCAGCGATGTCGCTCATCAACGCCAACGTCGCGGCTCCGATCAACGCCGCCGTTGCCGCCAACGTCCTCTCCGACAACTCGCTTGCGTATGCGAATGCCGAGCAGGACGTCACGATCGACCAGAGCAACTAGGCACTCGATCGTTCCGCTGGACTCGGAGGGGCGGCCGCAGCCGCCCCTCCGTCTCCGTGGAACAAGGAGGCACGAGTCATAGCCACCACAGGGGAAGAGCAGACCACCGAGCGCCTCGAGACTGGCGAACCGCCCAGCGGGAACGGGGCCGGCCCAGCGAAGCTCGCCGACGGCGTCGAGCTCGCCGGCGAATACAAGGATTCGGGCTTTCGCGAGCCGCCGTCGATCGCCCGCCGCGCCGACGGTCAAATCATCCAGCTGCCCGAGCTGCTCTACATGATCGCCGAGGAGCTCGACGGAAGCTCCTCCTACGACGAGGTTGCAGCCCGTGTCAGCGAGCGGTTCGGTCGTGGGCTCGCCGGCGAGGACGTCGAGATGCTGGTCGACAAGCAGCTCCGTCCGCTGGGAGTGGCGGCTCAGGCCGACGGCTCGAGCCCGACGCTCGAGAAGGCCGATCCGCTCTTGGGGCTCAAGTTCCGCGCCGCGCTCGTTCCGGCCGGTGTCGTCCGCCGTGTGACGACACTCTTCTACCCGTTCTTCTTCCCGGTCTCGATCGTGCTCGTGCTCGCCGCCGTCGTCGCCGCCGACATCTGGCTCTTCTTCGTCCACGGGATCGCACAGAGTGCCCGCGAGCTCGCCTACAACCCACTGCTCCTGCTCATGGTCTTTGGGCTCGTCGTCCTCGCGACGGCGCTCCACGAGATCGGCCATGCGACCGCCACGCGCTACGGGGGCGCCCGCCCAGGGGTCATGGGCGCCGGTGTCTACATCGTCTGGCCGGCGTTCTACACGGACGTGACCGACGCCTATCGCCTCGGTCGCTGGGGACGGGTTCGGGTCGATGTCGGAGGGATCTTTTTCAACGGCCTCTTCGCGCTGGCCACGCTGGGCGCGTATTTCCTCACCGATTTTGAGCCGCTGCTCCTGCTCGTTCTCGTCCAGCACTTCCAGGTGTTGCAACAGCTCCTGCCGCTGCTCCGCCTCGACGGCTATTACATCCTGAGCGACCTCACCGGCGTGCCCGACCTCTTTTCGCGGCTCCGCCCCACCCTCGCGAGCCTGATCCCGGGCCGCGGCGCGAGCGACAAGGTCAAGGAGCTGAAGCCGTGGGTGCGCTGGGTCATCACCGGCTGGGTCTTCCTGCTCGTCCCGTTCCTCCTCTTCGTGTTCGGAATGATGCTCTTCAACGCACCTCGCATCCTCGCGACCGCCTGGGACTCGTTTCTCGTGCAGCTCGACAAGGCGGATGCCGCCTTCTCCGACGGGCAGACCGCCACCGGGATCGTGAGCGGCCTCCAGATGACCGCGCTGGTGCTCCCGGCTCTCGGGGCCGTCTACTCGTTCTCACGGGCTGGCTCGCTGGGGCTCCGGGGAGGCTGGCGCTGGGCTGGCGACAGCTGGGGGCGTCGCGGGACCGTCGTCCTCGGCACGGCCGGGTTCGTTGCGCTCCTGGCGTTCATCTGGTGGCCGAACGGCGACTACAAGCCCATCCAGCCCGGCGAGCGCGGCACGGTCCAGGGCGCCGTCCAGCAGTACCGAACCGTCAGCAGCGGCCGGCCCGGGCTTTCGCCGGAGCGCGAGCAGGAGCTTGGAGGCGCGCCCCCGCTCCACGGGACGATCGCTCCGGACGAGGACCCGACCGAGGCTCCCGTTCCCACCCAGACGACCGAGACCGGCTCGTCGGAGACCGGGACAGCTCCCTCGGTGACGTCGACCACCTCTACGAGCCCCAGTGAGACGAGCACGACCCCCTCGGAGACGGCCACCACCGAAACGACGACCACGACCACAACCACAACCACGACCACGGAGACGACTACGACACCATGAGAAAACTCACGCGCATCATTCTGCTCGCCGCGGTTCTCCTCTCTGTCGCGGCCGCCCCCTCCCCGGCCCTCGCCGCCGACGACACAGCCGTCGCGGTCAACCTCAGGGACGGCGCCGAGGTCATTCGCTTCTCGTTCAACATCCGCCAGACCCTGAGCGAGGTCGTCGACAACAGCAACGCGGCCGTCGCGTTCGCGAGCTGCGAGGACTGTCGGACGATCGCTTTGTCGATCCAGGTGATCCTGGTCCTCAGCAATCCCGACACTGTGACCCCCGAGAACCTCGCGCTGGCGATCAACCAGGACTGCATATCGTGCGAGACGCTCGCCTCCGCGTACCAGTTCGTGCTCGGAACCGGTGGCCACGTCCGCTTCACGGCCGAGGGCCGGCAGAGGCTCGCTGCGCTCCGGAAGGAGCTGCTCGAGCTCATCAACTCGGGGCTCCCGATCGAAGAGCTTCAGGCGAGGATCGACGAGCTGATGGACGAGCTTCGCGACATTCTGCAAAACGATCTCGTGCCGGTGGACGCCCAGGGCACAGAGTCCCAGCACGCCACCGACATGGATACGGCCGAGGAGCCGGCCCAGACCGGTCCGACTGCGACGTCGTCCGGCGTGACAACATCCACGGAGACTGCTCCGACGGAGACCGAGCCCCCGACCGAGACCGCCACGACCGAGACGACTCCGACCGACACCGGTACGACAACCACAACGCCGTGAGCAGACCGGCGGCGACCCTGTTCGCGGCGTTCCTGGCGCTCGCGCTCACGGCCTGCGGCGGAGGCTCCTCCGGACCGACCGGGGCCCTCCAGGAGACGTCGGACAAGCTCGGCGACATCAGGAGCGGAGACCTCACGCTTCGCATGCACGTCGAGGGAGGCGGCAAGCAAGCAGGATTCGAACTCCAGGGTCGGTTCGCGCTCGCGGACGAGGGCGAGCTTCCGGTCGCGGACCTCGACTACACGCAGATCGCCGGCGACAAGGAAGAGACGGTGAGGCTCATCTCGACAGGCGAGAAGGCCTTCGTGGCAATTGGCAACGACGTCTACGAGTTGCCGGAGAAGCAGACGGCCAGCCTGCGCTCCGCGGGCGGTCAGGTCTCCGGCGATTCGGGGCTCGGGTCGCTCGACATCGGCGGCTGGCTCATCCAGCCGAGGCTGTCCGACGGCGGCGAGGTCGGTGGCGCCGAGACCGATCGCATCCAGGCTGACCTCGATGTCGTTCGAGCCGCGAACGACATCCTCGCGCTCATCGCAGGGCTCGACGGCAGGCAAGCCACCCAGCTCGAAGGCAGAAACGCCGAGCAGCTTCGCGCCGCCACCAAGTCTGCGACCATCGAAGTCCACACGGGGAAGGACGACCGGCTCCTCCGCCGCCTGGTCATCGAGGCGAGACTCGGAGCCGACGTCCCGGCCAAGCTCCGCGACCAGCTCGGAGGCCTCGCCAATGCCCGCTTCACCTTCGAGCTCGCGATCGCCGATCCGAACGAGGACGTCGAGGTACAGGAGCCGGAGGGGGCGAAGCCGCTGCCGAGCTCGTCGTCCTGAGCCCTCAAACCCTCTAGGGCTCGGTATGGACGATGACGTCGGCTATGTCCGGGTAGGCCCGCCTGATGCGCTCCTCGACATCGCTGGCATGCGCGTGAGCCTCAGATAGAGCCTGGCCCGGGGCCATCCCTAGCGTCAGGAAGGCGACCAACCCCCCGTCGGTCTGGTAGAGCCGAAGCTCACGCGGCGGCCGGCCCGTCTCGTCCTCGACGATCCGCTTGACGCGCGCCGCCTCCGCCTCGACGTCTCCGGCCGGCAAGGGCCGCCCCTCGGCCTCGGCTGCGAGAGGTTCGAGGTGCGTCTGCACCCGGTCGATTTCGGGCACAGCCTGGAGCACTGCTTCCTCGAGCTCGGTCGCCGCATCGTGGGCTTCGCCGAGCGAGAGAGCGCCAGGCAGCTTCAGATGGAGGGACAGCTCGGTTCGATCGCCGACCCGGAGAAGCGCGATGTTGTGGATCTCGCGCACGTTCGGAACGTGGAGGGCCGCGGCAAGCGCACGCTCGGTGAGCGCTGCATCCGCCCCGCGGGGCTCGACGTGAACGACCACGTCCGCGCCCGGCACGGCCTCCTCGACCGCGCTCTCGACCACGTCCGCTATGGCGTGTGCCTGCTCGAGGACAGCCGCCGGCGGCACGCCGATAACCACGTCGGCGAAGTGGCGGCCGGCTGCGCGCCTCATCCTGATCCGCCGCAGCTCAACCTTGGGCTCGATCCCCTCGATCGCCTCCCGCGCACGTGCCTCCGCCGCGGCCGGCACGCGGTCCATGAGCACGTCGACGTTCTGCCGGATCAACCGAGTTGCTCCCGCGAGGACGAGCACGGCGACGAAGAGCGCGGCGGCGGCGTCCGCTTCGGGAGTCCCGGCCCGCGCGCCGATGAGGCCGAGCAGCACGGCCAGCGAGCCACCGAGGTCGCTCAGGAAGTGCACTGCGTTGGCGGTAAACGCAGGGCTCTCATACCGGCGGCCGGCTCGAAAGGAGATGCGCGCGCGGGTGGCATCGATCACGATCACGATCCCGATCACGACGAAGGCCCACCAGGCCGCATCGACCTCGTGGCTCTCGCCGATGAGGCGCGACACCGCCAGGCCGGCGATAACGAGGCTTGCGATCACCAGGATCGTCGCCTCGGCGAGAGCGGCCAGGTGCTCGGCCTTCCCATGGCCGTAGGAGTGACTTTGGTCGGCGGGACGCACGGCCACCCCCACCGCGAAGAACGTCAGGAGCGCGGCCACGAGGTCGGTGCCCGAATGGGCCGCTTCGGACAGAAGGCCGAGACTGCCCGTGACGAGCCCGGTGCCGAGCTTCAGGGCGATCAGGGCGACCGCGGCCACCACGGACGCGAGCGCGGTCCTTCGCTGGGGCGTCACACGCGAAAGGTAGAGCACCCGGCGTCGGTATCCTGATTTCTATGGCCCAGTCCCCCGAGCCACAGGCCTTCGAGGTCGACTGCCCGCACTGCAAGAAGAGCTTCACAGCGGAGCTCATGCGCGGTGCCGCAGGGCGACACCACGGGTTCAAGTGCCCGCACTGTCGGCTCTTCGTCGCCTACGAGCGTGCGGACGAGCAGGAGCGCATCGAACCGCAGCAGTAGTCAGTTGGCCCGCGCCCCGGGCCAGCCGTTCTTCGCTAGACGCACTCCTTCAGGCCCTGGGCTTCCGGTAGCGACTCGAGCTTCTTAAGCGTGTTGTTCTCGATCTGGCGGATCCGCTCGCGCGTGACGCCGAAGGCCCGGCCGACTTCTTCGAGCGTCCGCGGCTGGTCGCCGTTCAGCCCGAAGCGCATCTCGATCACCTTGCGCTCACGTGTTGGCAGGGCGTCGAGTGTCCGGTCGATGTCCTCGCGCCGGAGGTTCAACGACGCCGAGTCGAACGGCGATTCGGCCTGGTCGTCCTGGACGAAGTCGCCGAGCTCGGACTCCTCTTCCTCGCCGATCGGCTTCTCGAGGGAGACCGGAAGCTGCGCCATCCGCAGGATCTCGCGCACCTCCTCGGTCGTGATCTCGAGCTCCTCCGCGATCTCGTCGGGCCGCGGCTCGCGGCCGAGGCGCTGGACGAGCTGGCGCTCGATGTGGACGACCTTGTTCAGCTTCTCGACCATGTGCACCGGGATCCGGATCGTGCGCGCCTTGTCGGCGATCGCCCGCGTGACGGCCTGGCGGATCCACCAGGTCGCGTAGGTCGAGAACTTGTAGCCCTTGCGGTAGTCGAATTTCTCCACCGCTCTGATCAGCCCGAGCGAACCTTCCTGGATCAGGTCGAGGAACGAGAGCCCGCGTCCGAGATAGCCCTTGGCGATCGAAACGACGAGGCGGAGGTTGGCCTCGATCATCTGCGTCTTGGCGCACATGTCGCCGCGCTCGATCCGCTTGGCGAGGTAGACCTCCTGGTCGGCGGTGAGGAGCGCGACCTTGCCGATCTCGCGCAGATAGAGACGCAGCGAGTCCAGCGACGGCTCGACGGTCAGGTCGAGCTTCGGGGCCGGCTTGGAGTCATCCTCGGCCAGGGAGGGCTGCTCGTGTGGCGGCCCTTTGTGCTCTACGCCCTCGACCAGCTCGACTCCGTGGTCGATGAGGTAGGTGTAGAAGTCTTCGATCTGTTCTTTGGTTAGGTCGACTTCCTCGAGCCCAGCAACGATCTCGTCGTAGCTGAGGAAACCCTTCTCCTGCCCCTCCGTGACGAGCTTGTGCAGCTCTTCGACGTCGGGGAGCGTGATGTCGACCGTGAGCATCCAACCGCCTTTCTTCGCGCTCCGGTGGGGACGAAAAAAGCCTGCGAGATGCGTTTCCTCCCGGCTCACAGGCCCAGCAGTGGGCGGGATCATATATGACCCTTTTGAAAAAGGTAGACCAGATTTATTACGTGTGGGGATCGTCACGAACTGCGTGCCACGCGTTCGACTTCCAGGGCTAGGCTCGACGCAGGGGGTAACGATGGGGGTCCCCCGGGGGTCACCTTCCACACCCGTCCTCCGCGTTCTCGCGACTGCCGGCTCACTCGGCGAAGATCTCCCCCACCGGCTCTCCGCGGCTGTTCTGGATCGGAAGCCTCGCGAGCTCCTCGACGCCGAGATAGGCGGCGACGGCCGGGCCCGTGGCGCGGTTCGCGCCGTCTTCGACCTTGAGCGCAACGCCCGTCCCGTCCGGGAGGCCAATGCACATCACGCCCTCCGCCCCGCGCTTCGCGATCGCTTCCGGAATCGCGCGCATGATCCGGGTGTCGACTGCTTCGGGCCCGCCGATCAGGTCCGGCCGGGACCTCATGGCCGCCACCACCGGGTTCGATCCGGGTAGCTCCTCGCGCACGAGCTTCGAGAACATCCGCGCCATCCGCTCGAGTGGCAAACCGAAGCACACGACGCCGCATCCGTCGACAGCCGTCTCGACCTCCCCGCGCCTGAGCCCTGCGCTTTCGGCGATGACTCCGAGGATCTCGTGCTGGAGCGGGTGCCCGGCCAGGTGGTAGCCGTCCATCGGCCACCCTTTGGCCCGGCAGACGAGCAGCATGCCGGCGTGCTTCCCGGAGCAGTTGTGACGGAGCCGGCTTCCGTCCACCGGTCCGCACGCAAGGTCGTCCTCCGTCGCCCCCGCGCGCTCGAGGAGCGATCGCACAGCAGCCAGCTGCTCCTCCCCGGCTTCGTGCGACGCGCACGCGATCGCCAGCTCCTCCTGCGCCAGCTCCGGGTGCTCGAGAGCGAGCGGAAGTGCCTGGAGCGGCTTTGCGGCGGACCGCATGTGTGTCAGAAGGCCGGGCTCTCCCGCCGACGCAACCAGCTCCCCGTCGCGCACCGAGACCGCGTGCACGGCGTGGCGTGACTCGACGAGATCGCCCCGCCTGACGGCTACGCTAATCGGGCGCACAGACGGTATCTATGCCTGAGCTTCCCGAGATCGAAGCACTCTGCCGGTCGCTCGACGGCCTCGTCAGCGCCTACCCGATCGAAAAGGCGGGCCCGGCGCACATCGCGACGCTGAAGACTTTCGACCCGCCGCTCGCCACCCTGGAAGGACGTCGCTTCGAAGGAGCTCGGCGGCGCGGGAAGCATCTCCTCTTCCCCACCGACGACGGCGAGCTCGTGCTCCACGTCCACCTGATGAGCGCCGGGCGCATGCGCTACCTCGAGCCCGGCGCCAAGGGACCGAAGACGCCGGCCTTCCGGCTCACGTTCCAGGGCGGCGGCTCGATCGTCCTGACCGAGGCAGGGGCGAAGAAGCGAGCGAAGGTGGGTCTCTACCGCCCGGACGAGCTGGACGCTGAGCTGGCGCACCTCGGGCCCGACGCGCTCGGACTGGGGCCGGAGCGACTCGGCGAGATCCTGCGGGCCGATTCCCGGCGGCTGCATTCTTTCCTCCGCGACCAGCGCTCGCTCACCGGCATCGGCCGTGCTTGGGCGAACGAGATCCTGCTCCGGGCCAAGCTGTCTCCGTATGCGCTTTCCACCGACCTGGACGAGCCCGAGATCGAGCGGCTGGCCACGGCGATCGACGAGACCCTCACCGAGGGGCTCGCCCTCCGCGAAAGCGGGGTCGCGGACAAGAAGGCCTACCGGATCCACAACCGGTTGGGCGAGCCGTGTCCCGTTTGCTCGACGCCGATCGAGCGCATCGACTTCGACGAGCACACGATTTACTACTGCCCGCAGTGCCAGACCGACGGGCGCGTCCTCAAGGATCGCCGGCTCTCGCGGCTACTCCGGTAGCCGGATCCTCGCCAATTCTCCATCGATCTCCACGGAGCCACCGAGTGCCTCGATCAGCATCACGGCAGCGGGAGCTCCGAGCTCCTTCAGCGACTCACCGGAGACGACGGGTCCCGAGAACTTCGTGATCGGGCCGAGCTCGATCACGGGACCGCGCACGGTGATCGCAAGCTCCTCGAGCCCCCCGTGCCGCCGCGCTGCGCGGAACAGCTGGCCGACCGCGCGCTGGACGGCCGCCTCGTCCACCTGCACGAGAGCTCCTTCGCCGTCTACCACCCCGGGGTCCTCCCCCTCGTCGGCCGCCGCCCGGCGCGCCAGCTCGAGCGAGTCGACCTCGGAGAGAGTCGGCTCGTAGCGGTCCTCCGCGATCCGCGTGACCAGGACGAGCTGGTCGAGGAGATCGGCGACCTGCGCCGACGCTTCTTCGATCATCTCGACGTAACGCGGCGCCGGATCGGCGAGCTCGATCCGGGCAAGCGTCTTTGCGAAGCCGTGCACCGTGGCCAGAGGCGTGCGGATGTCGTGGCACCCAATCGAGACCAGGCGCGCAAAGCGTTCGTCGGCCAAGGGGCTGCTACGTTAGCCGCGTGAGCGAGCGACTGACGGAGGCAATCGATCTCCAGGCGTCCACGCCGGACGTCCGGATCGGGCTCTCCCGGGCCGGCGTCACCGGCGTCCAGAAGGCCGTGCGGATGCAACACGGCGGCCAGGATGCGCTCGTCTCGGCGGAGATCGACTGCTTCGTCGACCTCGACCCCGCCCAGAAGGGCGTGCACATGTCCCGCTTCCCGGAGCTCTTCGAAGAGTCGATCGACGAGATGGTGATCGGCGAGAAGCTCCTCGTCGAGCGCCTCGCGGAGCACATCGCCCGCCAGATCGTCGAGCGCCAGCAGGCCTACCGGGCCGAGGTCTCCATCCGAGCGCGGTACCCGATCGAGCGCCTGACACCGGTCACCGGCATGCAGACACAGGAGCTCGTGACCCTGATCGGCATCGCGGCCGCGACGCCGACGGCATCCCGCCGCGTGGTCGGTGTCGAGGCGACGGGAATCAACGCCTGCCCGTGCGCCCAGGGCATGGTGCGGGAAACTGCCGCGGAGCGCCTGGGCGACGCAGGGTTCGACCATGTCGAGATCGAGCGAATCCTCGAGCTCGTCCCCCTCGCGACACACAACCAGCGTGGCAAGGGCCTCCTGTACCTGGGCACCGGGCTCCGGCTCGACGCTGAGGAGCTGGTCGGCCTCGTCGAGCGGTCGATGAGCTCACCCATCTACGAGCTTCTGAAGCGCCCGGACGAGCTCTTCGTGGTCGAGCACGCACACCTGGCTCCTCGCTTCGTCGAGGACTCGGTCCGGCTCATGGTCAAGAGCGCGCTCGACGACGTCGGCGGCCTCGAGGACGAGGATTTCGTGCTCGCACGGCAGATCAACTTCGAGACGATCCACAACCACGACGTGCTCGCCGAGCGCTACGGGACCGTGGGCGAGCTACGCCGCGAGCTCGCGACGGGCGAGCCCTCGGCCGTTCACACAGAGCTCAGAGACTGGCTTCGCGTCGCCGACTGAAGCGGCGCGGCAACTGGAGATCGAAGCGATTTTCCGTTCCGTGTAGGAGCCGGCCGATGTTCGCCTTGTGGAGCAGGGCGATGGCGATCCCCGCCCCGACCAGGAACGCGACCACAGGCGTCGAGGCGCCGAAGAGGAACGCCAGGAGGGGGAGCGCAGCAGCGCAGGCGAGCGACGCGACGGAGGCGTAGCGCGTCAGCAGGAAGACCGCGATCCACACCGGGACGACCGCCAGGGTGGCGTACGTCGCGAGGCCCAGCCCGACACCCGCCGTCGTCGCAACCATCTTCCCGCCGCGCCCGAGGCCCATGAAGAGCGGCCGCCAGTGACCGACGACCGCGGCGCAGCCGGCGAGGACACCAATCAGGTCTCCGCCGGCCCAGCGTCCGAGGAGCGCCGCGGCCAGGCCCTTGCCGATGTCGAGAAGCGCGACCCCGAGAGCCACCTTGAAGCCCACTGCGCGCCAGACGTTCGTCGCCCCCGTGTTGCCGCTCCCGATCGTGCGGATGTCGACGCCCGCAACCAGGCGTGGAAGCCAGTAGCCGAAGGGCAGGCTGCCGATCACGTAGCCGAGCGGGATGAGGGCTAGATCGAGCACCAGTCCGGAGCCGGAGGGCTAGAGCCTCAGGCCTGGATCTGGTACTTGGTGGCCCACTCGTTCACGACGCCCCAGTCGAGGTTGTTGAGGAACGCGTCGATGTAGGAAGCCCGGTCCGTCTGGTAGTCGAGGAAGTAGGCGTGCTCGTAGACGTCGAGCGCGATCAGCGGCGTCGCGTTCCAGACCGGGAACGTGTTCTGGGCGTCGCCGAGGTAGTTGAAGAGCCGCATCTCGTCCCAGTCATAGGCCGTCCACGCCCAGCCGCGCGCGCCCATGCCGGTCGCCTTCAGGTCGGTGCGCCAGGCCTCGACGCCGCCGAAGTCCCGCTCGATCAGGTCGCTGATCAAGCCGTCCGGGTCGCCACCCCCACCGCCCAGGTGCTCGAAGTAAATCTCGTGGTTCTTGACGCCGCCGATCGCGAACGTGAGGTCGACCTTGAGCGAGCGAATCTCCGAGTAGACCTGGTTCGCCGCGGAGGCGTCCACCTCGCCGAGCTTGCCCAGGATCTCGTTCCGCTTGTTCACGTAGCCCTGATAGAGCTTGTAGTGCGCCTCGACCGACGCCCGCGAGATGCCGTCCATGTCGTAGAGCTCCGGCTTGAGCTCCCGGGCAGCGATCTCCTCGTGATTGAACGCCAGCGTCGCCATCGGTTCCCCTCTCCGTCTCCGTTAGGTTCGCGAGAGCTTATCCTCCGTTCGTGGCCGCTTGCGCTCTCCTCACCGGCGGCACGGGGCGCCTCGGAAGCGCCATCGCGACGCGGCTCGAGCAGGAGGGCTTTAGTGTCATGGCGGCCGGGCGCAGGCACGGCGACCTTTCGCGGCCCGAGAACGCTCGCGCGCTCGTGGAGACTGCGGCGGAGGAGCTCGGAGGGCTCGACCTGCTCGTCTATGCGGCGGCCGACGGGTTTGCGCCGAAACGTGTTGAGGACGTGACCGAGGCGGACTGGGACGCGTCCATGGACTCGATCGCGAAGGGAACCTTCTTCGTCGCCCAGGCAGCCGCGACGCACCTCCGACGCTCCAAGCTGGCGCTGATCGTCCTGATCGAGGACGTCGCGGCCTACCAGCCATGGCCCTCGTTCGCGCCTCACTGCGCAGCGAAAGCGGCCCAGGCGATGCTGACCCGGGTCCTCGCGCGCGCGCTCGCGCCCGAGATTCGCGTCTGCGGCGTCGCCCCCGGCCCCGTGGCGGTCGAGCCAGGACAGGAGGAGCGCCGAGCCGCCGAGACGCTCCTCGGCCGGATCGGCACCCCGGAGGACATCGCGGAGGCGGTCCTCTACCTCACTCGGGCTCCGTTCATGACCGGAACTTCTCTCGTCGTCGACGGCGGGCGCCTCCTGCGCTGAACCGTTCCTCCTTGAGTTCCGTACAGAAGCTCGATATGGGTTTGACGGCTATCTCGACGATCGAAAACGACTCGGTGCTGATCGAGCGGACTGGCCGCGGTGACCGAGAGGCGTTCGAGGAGCTCTACAAGCGCTTCGCCCGCCCCGTACTCGCCATGGCCCGGCGCCAGCTCGGGGACAACGGGCGCGCCGAGGAGGCGACCCAGGAGACCTTCGCGGCGATCTGGCGCTCGGCCCGGAGCTACCGGGCCGATCGCGGCACCGCCTCGGCGTGGCTCTTCGCCGTCGCCCGCCACGCGATCATCGACCGGGCGCGGCAGCGAGCCGTCCCGGTGGCGGAGGTTCCCGAGATCGCGAGCGCGGAGGCCGGCCCCGACGAGGTGGCCGAGGTCACCTGGCTCGCCTGGCGGGTCCACGCAGCCCTGGAACGGCTGCCCGAACGCGAGCGCGCCGTCCTCGAGCTCGCCTACTGGAGTGGGCTGTCCCAGACCGAGATCGCGAGCTACCTCGACGTCCCTCTCGGCACCGTGAAAACCCGAACGCGAGCCGGCCTGGCCCGGCTCGGCCCCCTTCTCGAGGAGCTGCGAACGTGAGCGATCCACGCGACATCCGCGATCTGGTCGGCGACGATGTTCCCGACGAAGAGCTGGCAGAGCTCGCCCGGGTCGACGCGCTCCTTCGTTCGGTGCCCCCGCCTGCACCCGAGGTTCCGGGGACGCTGACGCGGGCAGTCACGGGATCGCGCCCCCGCTCCACGAGCCGCCGCCCCCGCCGCTTGGCCATTGCGGTCGGGATCGCGGCCGCGCTCGCCGCGCTCTCGTTCGGCATCGGAACCTGGCTGTCGGGCGGAGACGACTTCGACGCCCGCGGCACGGTGCCGATGGAGGCAACGGATAACGCGCGCGGCGCCTCCGCGCTCATCCGCCTCGGGCCTGCGAAGGGCGGCGGGAACTGGGAGCTCGAGCTCGAGACCGAGGGGCTCCCGGAGCTTCCAGAAGGCGGCTACTACGTTCTCTGGCTGTCGAAGGACGGGGAGTATGCGGCCACCTGCGGCACCTTCGCGGTCGGCTCCGGGAAAACGACGGTCCGGATGAACGCCCCTTACCGGCTGGCCGACTACGACGCGTGGGTCGTGACTGCGGTCGTCCCGGGCCAGGACGAGAATGCTGATCCTCCCTGGCTCCTGAAGGCCGAGATCACGCGGGCCTAAGAAGGCGGCCGGTCGTGCACCGAGGCGCCGCCGGCGCCCACGAGCGCCCCGGGCGGATACGGCTCGAGGTCGTTCACGAATCCGGGCTGCGACTCCACGCGGGCGAGCCACGCGCGCACCGCCGGTAGCGGCTCCAGGTCGATCTCGCCGTCGCCGGCGGCGTGCGTGTACGCGTAGAGCCCGATGTCGGCCACCGTGTAGCTACTCCCGACCAGGAACTCGTGCTCGGCCAAATGGCGCTCGACGATCCCGAGAGCGGCCTCGCCCGACGCGCGGCGGAGCTCCCAGGCCTCGCGTCGCGTCCTCGTCGCGACCGGTCAGCCGCCAGAACCGTGCCGTTCCGACGTTCGGCTCGAGGAGGTTCTGCTCGAAGAAGAGCCACTGCCAGACGCGCGCCTCGTCCAGAGGCTCCGTCGGCAGGTACTGGCTGCCCCGCGCCAGGAAGAGCAGGATCGCGTTCGACTCGGCGAGCGTCTCGCCGGAATCGAGCTCGAGCACCGGCGTCCTGCCCGCAGGGTTTCGAGAGAGATGCTCTGGCGTCTGACTGTCGCCGGCGAAGATGTCGACGGGCACCCGCTCGTAGGGCAGCCCGAGGTGCGCCAGGAGGATGCGAACCTTGAGGCAGTTCGCCGAGGGACCGTAGTCGTAGAGCTTCATGACCGGTTAAACGCCGCCGCGGCCGAAACCGTGAGACCTAGGGAGCGACGCGCCCGCTGGCCACGAACGACGCGTGCGTGACCGGCATTTTCTCGGCGAGGAAGAGCTCGCAGGCGTCCGCATAGCGCCTGATCTCGCGCTGGGCCGTGTCGGCGGCGCGAAGCGAGACGAAGTTCATGAGCGCTCTGGCGTTCACCGTCCAGTAGAACTCGGTGTAGGCGCCGACCGGAATAGCCGCGCGCGCGAGCTCGCGGGCGACTCCCGCCTCGACGAGCCGCTCGTAGGCGGCGTAGGCGGCCTCATAGACGGCGCGCAGCTCCTCGCGCGCGGTCTCCGCCAGCTCGTCGGAAACCGGCTCGAAAGAGTAGGCGCCCGGCTTCCCGATCTGGCTCCGGACGTCCTCTGGCTCGGGGATGTAGAACTCGTCGGTGGCGCGCGCATAGCGCATGCTGAACTCGTTGAACGACCCGATCCGGTGCCGGAACCACTCGCGCGCGACGAAGAGCGGCGTCCGGATGTGGAAGCGGAAGGAGTTGTGCTCGAACGGCGTTCCGTGGCGATCGCGCATGAGAAAGCGGATGAGCCCCTCGTCGGACTCGTCCATCTCCTCCTTGCGCCGGGCGAAGCTCACCCGCGCCGCGTTCACCACCGACAGGTCGGTCGCCATCGCGTCGTCGAGCCGGACGAACCCATGATCGAGGACGCGAATCGTGTTCTCGGGTATGACCTCTGAGGTGACCGCCATCGAATCGAGTCTAGCGAGGGCGTACGTCGGATCATCGGGCTTCTCGTACTCCTCCTGGAAGGGCGGCTTTTACCCCGCGGGCTCCAAGGAGATCGACTTCCTCGCGCACTACGCCGGATCAGCTTCCTGCCGTCGAGATCAACTCGACCTTCTACCAGCTGCCGTCGGAAGCGACCTTCCAGCGGTGGGCGGAGTCGACTCCGGCAGGCTTCCGCTTCACGCTCAAGATGAACCGCCGCGTGACCCTCGCCGGGCGGCTCGAGCTCCTCCCCACGTTCTGCGAGCACGCGCGCCTCCTCGGTGACCGCCTCGGCCCGATCCGGGTCGCCCTCGACCGCCCACGCGACGACGGCTTCCTGCAGCTGCTCCTGGACTCGCTGGATCCAGAGCTCGCGTACGCCTTCGAGCTTCGGCATCCGAGCTGGGAAGACTCCGGAAACCGGATCCTCGCCGAGCGCGGCATCGCCCGGGTCGACGAGCTCGAAGAGGGTCCCGGCTTCCGCTACCTGCGGCTGCGAGAGCCGCCCTACGACGAGGGCCAGCTCGAGGACTGGGCGGGCCGGATCCGGCCGCTGCTGGAAAGCGGCCTCGACGTCTACTGCTTCTTCCGCCACGAGGACGAGCCGACTGCCCCGGCCTACGCGAGCCGGCTCCTGGCCCTGCTTCGCGGTTAGAGTGCGGCGACCCCGCCGAAGGGAGCACCAATGGCCTACGAAGTTCCGGCACTGCCCTACGACTACGCCGCGCTCGAGCCACATATCGACGAGCAGACGATGCGCGTGCACCACGACAAGCATCACCAGGCCTACGTCGACAAGGCGAACGCCGCGCTCGAAGGAACGGAGTGGGCCGACCGGTCGGTCGAGCAGGTCCTCGCGAACCTCGAGATCCTTCCCGAGGACAAGCAGGCCGCGGTTCGCAACAACGCAGGCGGCCACGCGAACCACTCCATGTTCTGGGAGATCATGAGCCCGGACGGCGGCGGCGAGCCCTCCGGCGCGCTCGCGCAGGCAATCGAGTCGACCTTCGACAGCCTCGATGCGCTCCAGGAGGCGGTCAACACCGCCGGCGTCAACCGGTTCGGCAGCGGCTGGACGTGGCTCATCCACGACGGCACCGGGCTCGCGGTCGTCTCGACGCCGAATCAGGACAGCCCCATCTCGAACAGCGACGTGCCGCTGCTCGGAATCGACGTCTGGGAGCACGCCTACTACCTGAAGTACCAGAACAGGCGCCCGGATTACCTCGCAGCGTGGTGGAACGTCGTCAACTGGGACGCCGTCGGCGCTCGGTACGACGAAGCTGTCGGGTAGCGCCTCGGGCGCAGCTCCGCCCGTGCCGCCTTGACATCGGCACTCGGAGGCTTTTTGATCGGTCGCTCCGGCGATCTCCGTCAGGGTCGCCCAGATAGGCAGGAGGCCCCCTTTGGCCCGGTCCCGCGTCCTCTTTTCGCTCATCCTTTCGATGCTTGCCGCACTCCTCGTGTCGGCGAGCGGAGCCGGCGCGGCGATCGCGCCCCCCTGGTGCGGCACGCCCATGAGCGACGCGGCCGGGAACCTCCCGGACGGGTCGTCCCCGAGCCATCCAGTCGGGAGCTTTCCGCACATCCCCTGGTATGCGATCGGCTGCACGCTCGAGTCGATCGAGGCGCAGAGCGGCGGGCGAATGACGGTCGAGGTGATCGGACAGTCGGCGCTCGGACGGGACATGTACAAGGTCACGATCAACGCGCTCGAGACGGAGGCTCAGCAAAGCAATTTCCTCCACTGGCAGTCGGTGCGCCGGCTCGCACTGGGCGACCCGGCTGTGGCGCAGAAGATGGTCGCGAGCTTCAAAGGCAAAGTGAAGATCCCGATCTTCATCCAGTCGGGCATTCACGGGAACGAGTACGAGGGCGTCGATGCCGCGATGCAGATCATCGAGCAGCTCGCGACGACCCCCTACGGCGATGACCCCGATGTCGACGACGTCCTCGACCATGCGCTCATGGTCTTCAACGTGATCCAGAACCCGGACGGGCGGATCGCCGGCACCAGGACGAACGGCAACGGCTTCGACCTGAACAGGGACTACCTGACCCAGTCCCAGTCCGAGACGAAGGCCTCCGTCGGGATCATGCAGGAGCTGCTCGCGACCGAGGGGCTCGATCTCCACGGGTATGCGACGCCGACGCTGATCGACGGGACGACGAAGCCCCACAACCCTGGTCTCGAATACGACCTGTTCGTGAAGTGGAACCAGCCGAGACTCGACGCGAACGAGGCTGCGCTGAACGCCGAGGGCCTGCAGATGCAGCGGCCGATCAACGACTGGTGCTCCGACGCGGATCTCCCGCCCTGCCCGGCCGGGGAGACGTTCGGTCCCGACATGGCAGAGGGCTGGGACGACTGGGGCCCGTTCTACACGGCGACCTACATCCAGCTCACCGGCATCGACGGCTCCACAGTCGAGATGTGCCAGAGCGTCACGACGTGCGGCGGGCGAGCCGGCGCGCGGCTGGCGCAATACACGGCGACGTGGTCGACGACGAAGTTCGCCATCGCCCACCGCACCGAGATGATGTCCGACCAGCTCGAGGTCTTCCGTCGTGGTGTAACGGATGCGGCGCGGGTCACGTGCTGCCCGGACCCGATCATCGGTGACCACAACTGGATGACGCCCTACCCACAGGCCTACGTGATCCCGATCGGAGCAGGCCAGCGAAGCGATGCCGAGGCGGCGCGCCTCGTCCGCTGGCTGCTCTTCAACGGCATCAGGGTTCGGCAGCTGAAGGAGGCCTCCAGCCTCGGCACGCAGGCCATACCCGCGGGCTCGTACGTGGTTCCGCTGAACCAGGCGCTCCGCGGCCTCGCCGACACGGCGCTGAATATCGGCACGGATGTCTCGAGCCGGATCTTCACGCTGTACGCCCCACCGGCTGCCTGGAGCCACGGCTACCTCTGGGGAGCCGACGTGGTCACGGTCAACCGCGGCGTTGCGTTCAATCCGAAGACCAAGCCGGTCTTGCAGGCGAGCCAGCCTGCCGGCGGCGTCGAGTCGGGCGCGGCTGACAACTACGCGCTCGAGATCGATTCGGCGACCGCCGTGCGGGCGCTGAACTCGCTCGTCGCCGGCGGCGTGACGGCCCAGTTCGCCCTGAGCCCGTTCGCGGCTGCTTCGGGCGGCACGCTCCCGGCCGGCAGCGCCATCTTCGGCGCCTCGGACGCGGCCGCGCTCGCGGCCAGCGGCCAGGCGAACGGGTTGGTCTTCCGCCGGCTCACGGGCCCGCTGCCCGCAGTCGACCCGATCGAAGGCGTTCCGCGGGTCGCAGTCCTCGTCAACGCCGTCGATCAAAGCGTCTGGTCACTCCGGAACCTCGGCTTCCCGGCTGACCCGGTCCCGACGGGCTCGACCAGCGCTCTCAACAACGCGGCGGGGCCGAACCCGCTCGCCGACTACGACATCGTGTTCAACACGTCCAACTGGCCCGGCACCACTGCCCCGACCTCGCGTGCCCGCCTGACCGCGTTCTTCGCCGGCGGCGGCGGTTACATCGGCGCCGGGACCGGAGGTGCGAACTTCCTGAACGCCACGAGCTCGGGGCAGTTCCCCGGACTCGCCACGACCTCACAGTCCGGCGGCGGCCAGAGCGGCATCTTCTACTGGACGAACACCGGCGGAGCCGCGAGCCCGATCGTTGGCTCGTTCCCGGCCCAGGACACGGCGATCATGGATCCGCCGACCTGGTTCAGCACCGTTCCTGCGACGGCATCCATCGACGGCCGGCTGCTCGGCGACACGACCAGCACGTTCGCGTCGGGTCTCTGGCGGCTGCCAAGGGACGCTTCCGCCGCGAACGCGCCGATCATCGTGCACGGAACCAGCACGGCGGTGGGCAGCACGGCCAGGATCACGGCCTTCTCGCTGAACCCGCTCTACCGGGCCGACCCGGAGCGCGAATGGCCCGCCGTCGGTTCGGCGGCGTACTGGGCCGACCAGTAAGACGAGCGAGACGAGAGGGGCGGGACTCCCGCCCCTCTCGGTTCTCCTGATTCCGTTTCGGCGCTTGCGGAATACTGCAGACCATGAAGGCAAAGATCGCCGAAAAACGCGAGGTCGCGAAGGGGACGCTCTACGTCGTCTTCGACCTGCTCGGCCACGAGGTCGACTTCAAGCCGGGCCAGTACTTCTGGGTCACGCTCGTCGACCCGCCCTACGACGACGAGAAGGGGCCCAAGCGGCACATCTCGGTCGCCACCTCCCCGAACGACCGCGAGGTGCTGGCGCTGTGCACGCGGCTCCGGGACTCGGCGTTCAAGCGCTCGCTCGCTGAGCTTCCGGTGGGTGCCGAGGTCGAGGTGGAAGACCCGAAGGGCAGCTTCGTCCTCCCGGAGGACACCGACCACCCGTACGTCTTCATCGCCGGCGGCATCGGCATCACCGTCTTTCGAAGCATGCTCCGCTACATCGCCGAGGAGAAGCTCCCGCACCGCGTCACGCTCGTCTACTCGAACCGTGACCGGGAGTCGACGGCGTTCCTGGACGAGCTTCCGGAGCTCGAGCGGACTTGCCCGAACCTCAAGGTCGTCCTGACGATGACCGACGACGAAGACTGGGACGGCGAAAAGAGGAAGGTCGACGCCGAGTTCCTGCGCGACCATCTCGAAGGCGCGCTTGATGGCTACACCTACCTCGTGGCGGGTCCGCCCGACATGGTCAACGGCGTCGTGGAGACCTTGGACGGCGCGGGGATCCCGGGCGAGCAGATCAAGCCCGACCGCTACAGCGGCTACTAGAGGACTTGCCCTCCAGACGCTGAATCAAGCTTCCGCGTAACGGCTCCTAACGAAAGGATCGCGTGTCCATTCTCTGGATCGTCCTCATCGTCATTCTTGTGCTGATACTGCTTGGCTACTTCGGCCGGGGACGCTTCTCCAGGTAGCCAGTACTAGGCAGCGGTCGCCGCGCGAGCGGCCGGGAGCTCACCCGGAGCCGAGAGAACCGTGATCCCGGCCGCTGCCGCGATCGCGGAGACCGTTGCCTCATCCTCGTCCGTCGCCCACGCGGGCGCTTCGGAAGGGCGGGCGACCGCACGCAAGAAGTCGTCGTAGCGCGCGGCGGACTCCACACGCGACATCGTGAGGATGCGAGCCTTAGTTGACTCGGCCCGGTACGTGTGAGCAATCCCTGCGGGTGCGACCAACGTCTCGCCCGCTTCGAGGCGAACAGCGTCCTCGCCGAGATAGACCGTGAGGCTTCCCTCGGAGACGTGAAAGGACTCGTCCGCGGCATGGACGTGGAGCGGCGGCATCTCGCCGTGGGCCAGCTCGCTCTCGATCATGATCGTCCGGCTGCGGTGCATGGTGGAAGTCTCCACCGCTCGCAACGCCACGACTAGGCGGCCAGCATGCCTTCTGAGGTGCGGTTATCCGAACCCGCTAAGGAGCGGCGCAGGTGTCGTCGCCGCCGGCCACGCCGGGGAGCTTGCCCAGGGTCTCTGAAAGCTCCTCGATCTCTCCCTCGGAGAGATGCTCCTCGAGCAACGTGCGAATCGAGGCGACGTGGCCGCACGAGGCGGTGTTGAGCTTCTCCGCGCCCGCCTCCGTGAGCTGGGCATAGGCAACGCGCAGGTCGGTCGGGCACGAGACCCGCTCGACGAGACCGGCGTGCTCGAGCCCCTCGAGCAGGCGCGTCACGCCTGAGGGAGTCAGCAGGAGCCGGCGCGAAAGCTCGACCCGCTTCAGCCGCTGGCCTTCGGTGTGCGCGAGCACGTAGAGCGCCTCGTAGTCGTTCAGCGAGAGCCCGTGCTCGGCCTGGAGCTCCGCGTTTAGGAGACGCGTGGTCGAGGCGTGCGCACGGAGAAGCCGCGTCCACGCACGGACTGCGGGAGCGATCTCAGCTACTTGTGGACTCAATACTTGCATGCGCAATCTCTTTCTGCTACATTTGCTTGTGCACTCAATAATACACTAATCAACAGGAGGCGCAACACATGAGCACGACAGAGATTTTGACCGCAGCACCGGCGGGCACGTGGCAGCTCGACCCGGTCCATTCGACCGTCGGCTTCGAGGTCGATTACATCGTCGGCACGTTCAAGGGCCAGTTCCGTGAGGTCGAGGCGACGCTCGTCGTCGACGAGTCCGGCGCGTCCCTCGAGGGCGTGGCCAAGGTCGCGAGCGTCGACGTCAAGGACGAGAACCTCGCCGCGCATCTGCAGTCGCCCGACTTCTTCGACGCAGAGCGCCATCCGGAGCTCCGCTTCAAGGCCGAGCAGATCGACCTCGACGGCGACGCGATCACCGCTCCGGGCGAGCTCACGATGAAGGGCATCACGAAGCCCGTCACGGTGACCGGCACGATCCTGCATGCGACGCAGGACGCATACGGAAACGAGCGCCTCGGGCTCCGCGTCTCGACCAAGGTCGATCGCACCGAGTTCGGCATCAACTGGAACACGCCGCTTCCGACCGGCAAGCAGGCGCTTTCCGACGAGGTCACCATCATCGGTGAGCTCTACTTCGTGAAGGCCGCCTAATGAAGGTCCTCGGCATCTCGGGGAGCCTCCGCCGGGAGTCCTACAACACGAGCCTGCTCCGATCGGCAGCCGAGCTGTTCGATGAGGACGTCGAGTTCGTGTTGTGGGACGGCCTGAAGGCGGTCCCTCCCTACGACGCCGACGACGACACGGAGAACGCGCCGGCAGCCGTCGCAGCGATGCGCTCGGCGATTGCCGGCGCCGACGCCGTCCTCTTCGCGACGCCCGAGTACAACTCCTCGATCCCCGGCCAGCTGAAGAACGGGCTCGACTGGGTGTCGCGCCCCCTCGCCACAAACGCCCTCCGGAACAAGCCGGTGGCGGTCGTGGGAGCGTCGGCCGGCGCGTTCGGCGCCGTCTGGGCGCAGGCCGACCTCCGAAAGGTCCTGGCCGCGATCGGCGCCCGCGTGGTGGAGGGTGAGGTCGCAGTCGGCCACGCCGCCACACGCTTCAACGAGCAGGGCCGGCTCATCGACGACGACCTCAGGGAGCAGCTCGCCGAGGTCGTGCACGTGCTCGTCGCCGCGGCACGCGGCCGCATGCCGCAGGCTCAGGCCGCTTAAACTGCCGGGCATGGCCGACGGCGAGCTCCAAGGGCAAGTCGCCCTCATCACGGGTGGCGGACGTGGCATCGGGCGAAACATCGCGCTCGAGCTGGCCTCGGCGGGCGTTCAAGTCGCAGTTGCCGCCCGAAGCGCGGACGAGATCAAAGAGACGGCCGAGGAGATCGGAGGGCTCGCGATCGAGTGCGACGTCTCCGACCGTTCAGCGGTCGAGCGGATGGTCAAGCAGGTCGAAGAGGCGTACGGGCGGCTCGACCTGCTCGTCGCGAACGCCGGCATGTCCATCTCGGAGGACAAGGCCGCCTGGGAGTGCGACCCCGACGATTGGTGGCATGTGTTCGAGGTCAACGTGCTCGGCGTCTATCTCTGCTGCCGCTCGGTGATCCCCGGGATGCTCGCGCGCGGCGGCGGCAGGATCGTCAACGTCGCGAGCGGCGCCGCCTACCTCCCCGGCCCGACGAACACGTCCTATTCCGCCAGCAAGGCGGCCGTGCACCGCTTCTCGGAGACGCTGGCGCTCCAGCTCGAGCCGCACGGCATCCCCGTCTTCTCGATCAGCCCGGGCCTCGTTCGGACGCGAATGACCGAAAGCTTCGGCGACGACGCACCCTGGACACCGCCCGAGCTCGCGCCCAGGCTCGTGCGGGCATTGGCGTCAGGAAAGCTCGATCGCCTGGCGGGCCGGTACCTCCATGCCGAGCACGACGACGTCGACGACGTCGCAAGCCGCGCCGACGAGATCGTGTCCGAGGACTTGAACGCGATCCGCCTGCGCCGGTAGGACGTCCGAGCGAATCAGGCGGCGCTGTCGAGCTCGTGGCTCGGGCTCAGTCCTAAGCGAGCAGTCCTGGGTGGCGGCCGGCGTCGAAGTCGCGGACGAAATCGCCGAGCCCGTGCTCGAATTCGATGTGCCGGCCGTATGCGCGCCGATAGTCGACCACGAGGATGCCGAGATCCTCGAACGCGCGCTCGAGCACACAGCCGCCTCCACCCCACGCCGTGCACGCGGTCGGGAGCTCATAGAGAGGGTCGGCGCCGTAGGCAATCCGAAGACGATTGACGCGACGGAGCACGTCGTCGAGCGGGTTCGCCGGGATCGCCGCCGGAGCAGGAGCCTCGCGTACCGGTGCCGTCACACTCTCGAGTTTAGACGCCGTTAGCGACGTCCGAGCGAATCAGGCAGCGCTGTCGAGCTCATAGCGAGCCGTCTCGGCCAACTCGACAACCGGAGCGCGGGCGGGCCGATCGGTGACCTCGGCAAGGCCTGCGAAGAGGAACGCTGCAAGAAGCGCGAGGCCCGACCACCAGGCGATCAGGATCACACCGACGGCAATGCACACCATGGATGCGAGCAACAGAAGCTCGAAAGTGCGGTGTATCCGTGAGATGACCCGAGGCTAGAGGCCGTCGCCGGCAGCGTGGGTTACGCGGTGGTGGCCCACGGGAGAAGATCCGGTAATCGGGCTCAGACACCCCGGCGGTGAGACCGGACGTGTAGCTAGGAGGTTCGGCGAAACGGCTAGCGAAACTCGGGTCTTCTTGGTCAGGCGATGACTCACCGCTCCCTTTGCACGTCGCGCACGCCTTTTCCGCCCGCACATGCGGCGAAATCTCGCCGGGTTCGAGGGCAACATGCCCCGAACCGCCGCACTCTGGGCACGGAGGCGCCGTCTGCGGCGCGGCGGCTCGGTCTTGGTCCCCGCGCAGCGGCCGCAGACAAAGGTCTGGTCGCCGAATATCCCGCGGACCACATCGGGCGCGGTGACTTCTCCCGTGCCGTCGCATCTCGTGCAGAGATCGGGTGACTGAGTGGTGAGGTCGGGTGTCATCAGGGTTGAGGCGAGGTTCGCAAGAAAGAAGGGGAAGGCGGCCCGAAGGCCGCCCTCAACGATGTGCATCAACGGGACAGAGGGTGACTGCGGCGACACCACCTATCCAGCATTCGGACCGTAGGTCTTTGTCAGTGAGGTCACAACCGGTTTTCGGGTGACGGGCCGTAACCCCTGCTCTTGTTTTTCGCTGCGAGGCAGCCTTCCCGCGGGGCTAGTCCCAGATCGAATATCTCTTCGCCGAAGGGAAAATGTTCGACTAGCGCGGTGGGGCTAACCAGCCCCACTTGCTTCGATCTGGCGTTCGTGCGCCTACCTCTTCTCCGAGTGCTTCCAAGAGTTTGTCGTGGGTGACCTTGATTTCGTGTTCATTGTAAGACGTTGGGACGTCATCATCGAGACTGCGGGGGGCCGTCCGATCTCCCAGCTGAGGCAGGCACTGACACCTCGTGGGACGCTCGTGGTTGTGGGAGGCGAGGGTGGCGGCAAGTGGGTCGGCAAGGCAGGCCGCATGGTCTGGGCGCCTGCGCTCTCACTCTTCGTGAGCCACAAGCTCACCACACTCGCGGTCAAGCACAACGGCGCGGACCTAGTCGTACTCAAAGATCTCATCGAAGCCGGCAAGGTCATGCCTGTCATCGGGAAGACCTACCAGCTACACGAGGTCCCCCAAGCCATCCGCGATCTAGAGCAGAGGCGCACGCGAGGTAAGTCCATCGTTCGGGTGTCCGACAAGGCCAGCGGGCTCGCCTAACGCGACCGACCCGGGCGATTTAGTCAGTTCACGCCGGGGTGGCCCCGACCAGCCCCCACAAATCCCGATCTGTTGGCCATAGAGGCAACTACTTTTATCCCGCGCTCATCCTGCAGGAGCTCGCCAGAACCTCCCGACCACTCCCGGCAATCCCCGAACACGAGCTTAGGAAAGCCCCGCTCTCGCTGCGACGCCTCCTTCTTCGCAGTAGTCTGCTATCGTACTGTTTAGTCCGTATACCAGACTAAGGAGGCTCAGGTGATCAATCGGACCGTCACCGCCGTCTTCGACGCGCCGAAGGACGAGGTCTTCGCGTACCTGTCGCTGGTCGAGAACCTGCCCGAGTGGGCGACCGACTTCGCCCAGGAACTGAAGTACGAGGACGGCAAGGCGAAGGTCGTGAACGGCCTCGGCGAGTTCTACTTCCGGATCGACGCCGACCCGGAGACCGGCGTGATCGACATGTACGCCGGGCCCGAGCGAGGACGAGCTCGCCCTCTTCCCCACGCGCGTCGTCGCGCTCGGCGAGGCGAAGAGCGCCTACTCGTTCACGATGTTCAAGGCGCCGGGGATGCCGGACGAGCTGTTCGAGTCGCAGTACGAGTCGCTGCGGCGCGAGTTCGACAACATCCGCGCCCGCTTCGCCGGCGAGCATGCGAGCTGCGCTCGATGATCGCGGCCGCCGAGCGGAGGAAGATGCTCGCCGTCCGACTCTGCGGCGAGCGTGTGCTAATGCGGCTCGAGTCGATCGGCGTCAGGCGTCTCGCCGACCTGCGCGGCCGTGATCCTTGGGAGCTGATGCACGAGATCAACCTCGAGGCGGGGCGCCCGATCTGGCGCGCGCCGATGGCGGTCGACCGCGCTGCAGAACCTAATCGACGCCGCCGAGCGGGAGGGCGCCGCGCCTCCCGCTCGCGGCCGCCAGCGGGCGCGTGTCGGCGCCTGAGCCGGCGGCCGCTCCGTCCCTCGGCCGCGACGATCTCGGCTTCCTGCTCGCGAAGGCGACGCAGCGCTGGAACGAACTGCTGGCAGAGCGCTTTGCCGCCGCCGGCTACGCCGACGTCCGTCCCTCCTACGGGTCGGTCCTGCTGCCGCTCTACGAGCAGGACGGCCTACGCATGGGCGAACTGGCCCGCCGGGCGCGCCTGAGCAAGCAGACGATGACGACCATGATCCGCCGCCTCGAGCGGACCGCCTCGTTGAGCGGCGTCCCGACCCGGGCGACGCCCGCGCCTCGCTGATCTTCCTAACCCGCGCAGTCGCCGCTTCGAACCGGTCGCGGCAGCGACGTTGCGCGAGCTCGACGCGCTGGTGCGGCGCCGGCTCAGCGCGCCGCGCTTGGCGGCGATCAAGGATGCCTTGCGGGAGCTCGTGGAGCTCGAGTGAGCGGAGGGCGCCAGCTGTCCCACCTGGACGCCGGCACCCTTCGCTCTCATCGCCCGCTAGCTGCCGCAATGGCCCGTAAGGACAGCGGCCCTGTCACGCGCGTCCACGCGGGGGCACTCCCGGGCACTCCGATCAGGCCACCGCGATCCAGCGTGCGGCTCGAATCACTGCAACTCAGGCTGAATCGCCAAGCCGGGAGGACCACTTCATCAACTGTGAACCCGTCGGAAGATGTACCCGTTTCGTACCCGAAAGCTCCGCTCGGCGTTGCTGGCAGAGAAGAAATCCCTGCAAATAGGCTAAAGCCGACGCGCGGATTCGAACCGCGGACCCCTTCATTACGAGTGAAGTGCTCGGAACAACAGTTCGGAGCTGGTTTCGCTCGACGGTCGACCTGGGTAACAACCTCGTCGGGCTTTGGCCGGTACGAATCGCCTCAGGAGCGGGGCAAGATCCGAATCGTCGGCGTCGGCGTCGGGGCGCCCGTGTCGAAGTCCCGCTCGGCCGGTGGACCCCACGTCGCTGCTAGGTCGAACAGTTCGTCGCTCGCGGCGAGCGCTGACTCCCACCACGCAAGTGGGGGCGGATCGACTGGGCTCGAGCCCGCCTTTTTCCACTCCTCGACGACGTCCCGGAACGGGACTCGGGCCGCCGTCGCTCCGCCTCGGTAGACGCCTTCGCGGCCGACGCCGGCTGCGCCGAGGCTCCGCTGGAGCATCTGCATCATGATCCAATACCGGGTGACGCGATGTCGGTTCCAGTCGAAGCCCTTCGGATCGATCACCAGCTCGCCCGCGTCCTGGCCCCGCTTGATGAGTCCGTCCACGACTTCTTTCGGCATGCTCAGGTTCAGTCCGCCCTCGTCGTCCGTCAGGCGGATCTGGCACACGCGGTCGCGGTAGCCCGGTAGCTCGGCCTGCGTGTTGTCGCGCCAGTTGCGCGCGGCGTTCAGGAGCTGCGGGAAGATCTTCATGACGTCGGGGACCTTCGTGAAGCCCGGCAGGCGCGGGTTGTCTGACATCTCGACTGCGGGGAGATCCGCTCTGCGCCACGGCTGGAGATCGAGACCGAACGTCGGCCGCGAGGGAAAGAGCGAGTCGAAGAAGTGGATCGGAAAGTTGCTGCAGATGCCGCCGTCGGACATCGTGTGCCGCACGGGACCTCGGAGCGGATCGTTTCGCCAGAGCGGCACCGTCGAGAGGAGGACCGGGAAGCTGAGGCTGAGCCGCGCGGCAACGACGAGCGGCAGGTCGAGGCCGGGGGCGGGATAGAGCGTCCGCTCCTTGCCGCCAGCTTTGTACTTGCGCGCTCCCGCCTGCGTCGCCTCCGTCATCTGGGTGACCACTTCGCGCGGGAAGAGCCTCCCGAGCTCCTCGGGATCGAAGAGATAGGGCGCCTGCTCCTCGTCCGGCTCGGGGAACGGAATCGTCACGGGCCTCGACGCGCTGAGGTCGGTGGTCACGAGTGCGAGGTTGACGTCCGGATTCTTGGGATCCTCGCCCTGGAGCATCCGGAAGGTAAGGGGCTGGTCGAGTGGGAGCCCGGCGCAGTGCTGGATCGTCTTGTGGAGCCAGTCGGTGAGGCCCGAGTGCTCGGGCTGTCCCGACTCCGTCCGCCCGGTGCACATCCCGATCCAGTTGGCGCTCAGGGCACCGTTCAGAGCGAGTGCGAAGCGCCCCAGCGCGACGAGTGCGACGAGCAAGAGCAAGGCGGGTACGGCGACGAGGGTCGCGAGCACCAGCAGGACGATCGCGACCCAGTCCAGCCCGCTCAGCCCGCCGCCTGCGAGCGCCCACACCGCGACGACGATGATCGCAAGCCACGCGAGCACGGCCAGTGCGGCGGCCGCCAGGAACAACTTGCGCCCACGCAAGATCGAAATCATCGCTGCGGGAGCCCGGCGGGTGAGCGAGCCCTTCGAGGTGACGAAGCGGAGCGCCACGTCGAACGCAGGCCGTGCGGCGGCCGTCGGCTGAAACAGGCTGAGCACGAAGCCTTGCTGGGTGATCTCGTCCGAGACCTCGCCGAGGGCGTCGTAGGCCGCGGGCTCGCCCTGGTTCCAGCGATACTCGCACGCCGCCGCGGCGACGGCCGCGATCGCACCCGCCGAGGCGCCGCCGAGGTTCCGGAACCGGTAGCGGCCGGCGATCTTCCGGATCGCGCTCGGGTAGACGACGCCGCTCGTGATGCCGCCCTTCATGACGAGGTCGCACTCCTCCTCGCGCGGGCCGAGCTCGTAGGCGCGGTCGGTCACCGCCGCCTCAGCGTTCCGAGCCCGTGATTGCCGCCAGGACGACGTTGACGGCGGAAATGCCGGTCGCGAACACGGCGGTCCGCGCCGGGAGCTGCTTCGACAACCCGGCGGAGGCGGCCGAGATCGTGTCGGAGACGTGGATCATGAGGGCGACCTTCTGGGCGTGCCGCCTGATGCCAGGGTCAGGACTCAGCAGGTCGACGCCGATCAGGATCGTGCGGATGCCGAACATGCGCGCGATGTGGACGGCGGAGCCGTCGGCGTCGGCGTCCTTGCCGAGACGCCGCGAGAACCTCCGCGGCGCGGCGAGGGCTGCGGTTCCGTTGAAGATCCTGATGCAGGCGAGCGCGATGCGGGCGTAATCACGACCCGTGAGCCCGTGCACCCGTTCCTTCCCTACCGGGACGCCTTGTCGACCTGCCGCCACGGTGCGAACGGATTCGCTACTCCCTGCAGCGCCGGCTCGAGGGTCGGCAGATGGCGCAGGAGCACGCTTCGCATCGTGTTCGACTCGACCCAGTCGATCCCCTCCTGCGTGTAGACCTCCGGCCGGTAGTCGCGCGTGAAGAACCGGTCGCTCTTCAGCCGCCGCGATGCCATCAGGACGAACACGCGGAACGCCGTGTCGCTGAACCCGAACCCGGCCGGCTTCGGCTCCGCGTACATCCCGACCATGTGATCGACGCGCTCGACGTCGCCGTAAATCTCGCGGAGCTCCTCTGCCCATTCCGGGTTGTCGGTCAGATCCTCGAAAGACTGGGCCGGCTCGAGGTGGAAGAGCCGACGGAACTGGTTGTAGCGCGGAACGCCGCGCTCGCGTGTGCGCAAGACGTCCGTCGCCGCCAGGTCGATCTCGGTTCCGTCCGGCCGCTTGAAGTGCTGCAGCGTCCTCGGGTAGTTGTGGAGGGTGATTGCGCCGGGATGGGCCCTCCCGAACGAGTAGAAGAGGTCGGCCATGGGCGTCTCCGCGAGGCGCGCGCGCACGCCGAGCGCGTTCAGGTCGTCAAAGGAGTGCTCGCCGAGCACGGCGTCGGTCTCGTGGGAACGGAACACGTAGTCGTCCGGAATCAGCGGATGCATCCGGTAGACCGAGACGAACTCCTCTGTCAGCGAGTACTGAACGCCGTGGTGATTCGTCGGCGAGCCCGGGATGCCGCGAATGACCTCGTTGCTCGTGCGCCGGCCGAATCGCTTCACGAACCGCTCGCCGAGGATCCCGTACCAGTTCGCCCGCAACGCGACGACAGTGGTCGGGCGAGCGATCACCGCCGGCGTCCAGTCGACCGTATGGATCTTCGCCATCAGGGCCGCGTTGACGGGCCAGCCGCGCCTTCTGGTAGAGGGCTTCGTCGTCGAGCTCGGGGTGCTTCGCGTGTAGGTGATCGCAGATCGCGTTGTGCTCGCGCATGAACA
>CAVXJD010000006.1:0-299350 GCA_963762085.1 uncultured Actinomycetes bacterium
GCTGCGTACCTCGACGAGTACGTATTGCTAGCGAGGCCCTGGAGGTCGCCTGTCGTCTGTGGAGCCTCGCGGTAGAACTTCTCCGGGAAGCCCCAGAGCGCGTTGTACGGAAAGTCGAGGGCCGCCTGGGTCGCCGTCCCCACCCATTCACGCGGCCTGATCGTGTAGGCATGCTCGCGCTCGTCACGGCGATCCGAGACGAGCGAGCGGGCGTCGATGGAGTCGGGGTTCGCCATGAAGACCCGAAGCTCGTTGTACTTGAGGTAGAGCACGTCCTCCGGATCGTCGAGGTGACCCGCTTCGACCAGCTTGCGGCCGATGGCGATGGCGATGATCCGCAGGCGCGCGTTCGTTCCCTGGTCGATGTAGAAGTGATGGTCGGGCGTGAGCGGGTTCATGCGGAGCGACAGGTCGAGCGCCGCCTGGAGCCGCTCCCGGTCCTCGCCCTCGACACCGTCCATGAGCTCGGCGACCGCCGCCTCGAGATCGTCCTTGACGGCCGCGATCGTGGCCGGGTAGTCGTAGTCGGTCTCGACGTAGCCCCGCAGCGCTTCGATCGTCGGCGTCTTCGTCTCCTTCCACGTCGGGAAGGCGAACTCGTGCGACCAGATGGAGTGGTAGCCGAACTCCTGCTGATAGGGCTCGACCCGCTCGGCGAGGAACTGCCGCCCTCGCTCCGAGCCTTCGAGCGCGCCCAACACGTCCTTCGCGGTCTCGCCACGGTGGCGGAAGGCGTCGTCGAGCTCCTTGTCCCCCTTGATCTCTTCCTTCATCTGCCACAGCCCCTCGATCGAGTCCCAGTTACGGTCGTCGACCGAGCTCTGGAGACGCCCGCCGAGATTCGGGTCGACCTCTCCCTTGATCTCGCCGATCGTCGCGTTCAGGCCCACGGTCGACGAGAACTGGGCGAAGTTGAGCATCCAGTGGATCTTCCAGTGGCGGTCATGGATGTCGATCGCATCCTCGAGCAGGACGGCGAGCTCGACGAGGCTCGCTCCCTCCATGTCGTAGCCATCGAGGTACTCGAAGTTCCGCTCGATCTCGGGGCGCAAGCGGTCGCGCCACCAGTCGAGGAAGTTCTCGGCGTAGTGCGGGAGTGCCCAGCCGAGGTACGCGCCGATCTTCTCGGCATGAGCAGGGTCGCGCGGGACGCGCGGGACGTAACGGCTGTTGTACTCGGTCGCCTCGGAGTGGATGCTCGAGTCCGCGGGCACGGCGGCTGTGTACAGGTAGCCGTTGATCGACTTCGCGATCCAGTCGCACGCGAAGGGGGTTCCGAAGCGGCGGAACATGTGGTCGCAGGTGAGCCACCACCCGCCGATGTCGAAGAACAGGGGCGACAACGGGTTCGGACAGTGAAGGTCGTCGAAGATCCAGAAGAGCTCCTTCTCGCCCTCTTCCCACTCGATCGGAAAGTCCTCGTCCCCGTGGAAGCTCCCGAGGATCTCCTCGCTGGCCACCGCCATGTGTACGCCCCTTTCTCGTCCGCGCCCGCGCCGGGCGGCGACATCATCGATGATCGATGATGCGAGGGTCAAGCCCCTACTTCGCGGTCAGGCCGCCGTCGACCGGGAACACCGCCCCGGTGACCCAGGATGAGTCGGCAGAGGCGAGGTAGGCGACCGCGCCCGCCACGTCCTCCGGCTCTCCGAGACGCCCCAGCGGGTGCATCTCCTCGAAGTCGCTTCGCTGCTCCTCGAACCGTGGGCGATCGGTGTGGGCGAGCGGCGTCACGACGATGGCCGGGCAAACGCAGTTGCATCTGATGCCACGCTCGGCGTACTCGACGGCGATCGCCCGGGTGAGCGCGACGACGCCGCCCTTGGCGGCTGTGTACGCAGCGACCCCTGACGCTGACACGAGCGCGAGGGTCGAGCTGATGTTCACGATGCTCCGGTCGCCGCCCTCCTCCAGCATGAGGCGAAGCGCCGCCCGGGCTACGAGGAAGGGCCCGTCGAGGTTCACGGCCACCTGCTCGCGCCACCGCTCGAGCGTCAGCTCGTGCACGAGCACGTTCCGCCGGATCGAGCCTGCGTTGTTGACGAGGACGTCGAGCCCGCCGAACTCGTCCGCAGCTGCGGCCGCCATGCGGTCGGCGTCGGCCTCGACCGCGATGTCGCCGGCCACGGCGAGGGCACGCCCACCCACAGCCTCGATCGCTCCGACCGTCTCCGCCAACGGCCCCTCACGTCTACCGCTCACGGCAACGGCCGCGCCTTCCGCCGCCAGGCGGCACGCGACAGCGCGCCCGATGCCGCTGCCCGCACCCGTGACCAGCGCCCGCCGTCCCACCAGCCTTCGCATCGCCGGAAGTATGCTGCCCCGCCGTGCGCATCGAGAGCTGGTTCGAGGTGCCCGCCGGCGCCGACGAGGTATGGGCGCTGCTGATGGACGTCCCCCGGGTTGTTCCCTGCATGCCGGGCGCCGAGCTGATCGAGACAGTCGACGACTCCAACTGGAAGACGAAGATGAGCGTCAAGCTGGGCCCGATGACACTCGGCTTCATGGCCGATGTGAAGCGCGAGGAAACGGACGAGACGGCGCGGCGGGTGCGCCTGTCCGCGAAGGCGCGCGAGCAGCGAGGACGAGGCGGTGCCGGGGCGACCGTCGAGTCGACGCTGACCGAGCTCGAGTCGGGGACGCGAGTCTCGGTGGTCACCGACCTGACCCTCTCGGGCGCGGTCGCCCAGTACGGCGGCCCCGTCGTCAAGGACGTCTCGGCGCAGCTCGTCTCCCGCTTCGCCGACTGCCTCCGCGAGCAGCTGGAGAGCGCCTCGCCCCACGATGGGGCCGCGGCGCCAATGCCGGCGGCACCCCGCCCTGTCTCCGGCCTCGGCCTGCTTCTCCGTGCCGTCGGACGCACGATCGGTGGAGTCCTGGGCCGGCTGACCAGGCACCGCCCCGGCGCCTAGCGCGGCACATTCTCGGCGCGGTAGCCTTGCCACTCGCGACCGAGGAGGCTCGATGCTCAGCTTTGGCGTAACCGTCCTGCCGGACCCGCCCTACACGCGCTTTCTCGAGCTCATGAAACTCGCTGAGCAGCACGGATTCGAATACGGCTGGACCTACGACTCCCCCATCCTCTGGCACGAGGCCTACCCGCTCATGACGCTGGCCGTCGCCGAGACGTCGAAGCTGAAGTTCGGGCACTGCGTCACGAATCCGGGAACGCGTGAGCCGACCGTGACCGCCTCGACGTACGCGACGCTCCACCAGATCTCGAACGGGCGCATGATCATGGGCATCGGGCGGGGAGACTCGGCTCGGCGGGTGATCGGCTACAAGCCGGTCAAGATGGACGAGTTCGAGCGCTCGCTCGTGATGATGAAAGAGCTCATGAACGGCCGTCCGGTCGAGTGGAACGGCAAGGAGCTCGAGCTCGCGTGGGCGAAGGATCAGCCGGACATCGAGATGTTCGTGGCGGCGTACGGGCCGCGCGCGCTCGGGGTGGCGGGCCGGGTCGGCGACGGCGTCATCATCCAGCTGGCCGACCCCCACATCATCCAGTGGATCATGGAGACGGCTCGCAAGGCGGCGGAGGAAGCCGGGCGGGACCCCGCAGCGCTCAAGTGCCACGTCTGCGCCCCGAGTTACATCGGCGAGGACATGGCGCGGGCGCGCGATCAGGTTCGCTGGTTCCCGGCGATGGTCTCGAACCACGTCATGGACCTGATCGAGCGCTATGGCGAGGATTCGGAGATCCCGAAGGAGCTGACCGAGTATGTGAAGGCCCGGAAGGGCTACGACTACAAGGACCACAGCCGGGTCGGTGCAGCCCATGGGGAGTTCGTGAGCGACGAGATCGCCGACCGGTTCTGCGTGCTCGGGACGGCCGAGCAGGTGAAGGCGAAGCTCAGGGAGCTCGAGTCGATCGGAGTCGACCACTTCAACATCTACCTCATGACCGAAGGCCAGGAGCAGATCCTCGAGGCCTACGGCAAGGAGATCATCCCCGAGCTCACTGGCGTGCCGGCCTAACCACCGAGTCCTCAGGGCGTCTTGACGGTCAAGGAGTCTCGACGGCCGACAGACGCCCCAAGGCAGTGCGGACCGCGGCCCTCGTGCTGGGCCTCGTCGTCCTGCTCGCGCTCGTCGCCGCCGCCAGCCGCGCCGGGCTTCCATGGTCAGAGCGCCCCGGCGGGGAAGGTGTTCCCGTCGAGCGCGTGGCTCAGCTCGCAGCTCTGGTCGCCCTCGCGGCGGTCACGGCAGTGCTTGCGGTCGCGTTCGCCGCGAAGGCACGCCGCCGCTCGCGCCGCGAGCGGTTCGACGAGGAGGACGAGCTGATCGAAGCCGAGGCCGAGCCCGAGAGCCGTCTGGCGCGCTTCCTGCTCCGCGCCGGTCCCTACGCCCTTGTGGCCGTGATCTCAGTGAGCATCCTCTTCGCCGCCCGAGGCATCGACCGCATCGTGCCCCGCGACACGACGGACCGGGCCGGGCCCGCGCAGGCCGAAGAGGACCGCACCGTCCCCGCCGTGCCCGGGCCTGCGTCGGGCGCGACCTGGGTGCTCCTCGGCGTTCTCGGCGTGTTCGGTGCGCTCGCCGCCATACTCATCCTCGGCCCCCAGGCGCGGCGCTCGCTCCTGGACGCCCGCGCCGGGCGGCACGGCGCCGTTGCGGCGCTCCTGGACGAAAGCATCGACGACCTTCGCTCCGAGAGCGATCCACGCCGCGCCGTGATCGCAGCGTACGCGCGCATGGAGCGTGGGCTCGGCAGAGCCGGCCTGGCGCGAAAGCCGTTCGAGGCCCCGCTCGAATATCTCCGACGGGTGCTTCTCGACCTGCAGGCCGGCGCGCAGCCGGTGGGGCGGCTGACGGAGCTCTTCGAGCGGGCCAAGTTCAGCCGGCATGACGTCGGCACGGAGGCGAAGGACGAGGCGATCGAGTGCCTCCTCGCCATTCGCGGCGATCTACGGACGTCGCCGTGACGAACGGCCTCGCCGTCGGGCTGCTCGTGGTCGAGGCGCTCGGCCTCGCCCTGGTCGCGTGGTGGGCGCTCCGGGCGTTGCCAGCCGACTCGAATGCCTTCGAGCGGGCGCTACGGACCAGGCGACCCCGCGCACCGCGCCTCCGCGAGCTGGAGCGCATCGAACATGACGTCGTCCAGGGAGCCGCGAACCCGCTCGACCTCCACCGCCGCCTCCGCCCGCTGCTGCGGCAGATCGCCGCGCACCGGCTCACGATCCGCCATGGTGTCGCCCTCGATGCCGGCGACGGCCACGCGCGCCGGCTGCTCGGAGATGAGGCCTGGGAGCTTCTGCGGCCGGATCGAGAGCTCCCGGACGAGCGGAGAGGGCCACGCCTAGGCGTCCACGAGATCGAGGCGATCGTCGCGCGGCTGGAGCAGCTATGACGCCCCTGGAGGACGTCCCTCGCACCTCCGAGCGCATCCTCGACGAGGTCGAGCGAGCCGTCATCGGGAAGCGCGAGGCGCTCGAGCTCGTCCTGCTCGGCATCCTCGCAGACGGGCACGTCCTGATCGAGGACTTCCCAGGCCTCGCCAAGACCCTTATCGCCCGCTCCTTCGCCCAGGTCGCGAGCCTCGGCTTCTCGCGCATCCAGTTCACGCCGGACCTGATGCCGTCGGACATCACCGGCTCGTCGATCTACGACCAGCGGGCGGGCGACTTCGAGTTCCGCCCCGGCCCGATCTTCACGAACCTCCTCCTCGCGGACGAGATCAACCGCGCACCCCCGAAGACGCAGGCCGCGCTCCTCGAGGCGATGCAGGAGCGCCAGGTGACGATCGACGGGACAACCCACCCGCTCGCGAGGCCCTTCCTCGTCCTGGCGACCCAGAACCCGATCGAATACGAGGGGACCTATCCGCTGCCCGAGGCACAGCTCGACCGTTTCCTGCTCCGGATCCAGCTCGGCTATCCAGAACGGGCGGACGAATGGGAGATGCTCGAGCGCCGGCGGGAGCGCCGGACGGATGAGATCGAGCTCGAGGGCCTGGTCGACGGCCCGTCCCTGCTGGCGCTGCAGGCAGCTGTCGAGGACGTCCACGTCGCCGAGAGCATCGGCCTGTACATCGTCGATCTCGTGAGCGCCACGCGTGCAAACCCGCGCGTCCAGGTCGGAGCGAGCCCGCGCGGCACGCTCGCCCTCCTCAAGCTCTCGCGCTGCCGGGCGGCGCTGCGGGGCCGGGACTACGTGACGCCGGAAGACGTGAAGGACGTGGCTCCGTCGGCGCTCGCGCACCGGCTGACGCTGCGCCCAGAGGTGTGGGTGCAGCGAGTCCGCCAGGAGGACGTCGTGCGGGAGTGCCTCGAGGCCGTCCCCACTCCGGCTGCCGAGGACCTCGAACCCGTCCCCGAGTGACCTCGAGCGCGACGCCGAAGCTGCGCGCCTACATCGTCCTGGCGGCCGCCGGGCTCCTCGCGGCCCTCGTCCTCGGGCGGCCTGAGCTGGCGGCCCTCGCGGCGCCGTTTGCGGCCTGGCTGGCCCTCGGGGTCGGGCTCGCTCGCCGGCCCGAGCTCGCCGTCCGGTACGGCCTCGACCGTGAGCGGGCTCTCCAGGGCGAGAGGGTCGATGCGTCGATCGAGATCGAGAGCGACGTCCCCCTCCAGCCGCTCGAGGTGCTCCTCCGGCTCCCACCGGGCCTCGAGAGCGGCTCCCGTGCGCTCGCCCTGCAAGTTCGAGCCGGAGAGCCCGCGCGGGTGGCGATCGCGCTCTACTGCAAGCGCTGGGGTGGATATTCGGTTGGCGACCTCCTGCTCCGGGCCCGCGATCGCTTCGGCCTGCGGGCCTACGAGGAGAGGTTCGACCTCCGCTGCCCGCTCCGGATCTACCCCCGTGAAGAGACGCTCCGCTCGCTCCTGGCCCCGGCAGAGACGCAGGCAACGGCGGGGAACGAGGTAGCGCGGGCGAAGGGCGACGGGATCGAGTTCGCCGACATCCGCCCCTTCGTGCCCGGGGATCGAGTTCGCCGGATCAACTGGCGCGCCAGCGCCCGCCGTCCCGGTCTCTGGGTGAACGAGTCGCACCCCGAGCGGAACACCGACGTGATCATCTTCCTGGACAGCTTCGCGGAGGCGCGTTACGGCGCCACCGGCACACTCGACCTGGCGGTGCGTGCGGCGGGGGCTCTTGCCGCCCGCTACCTGCGGCGAAGCGACCGGGTCGGCCTCGTGAGCTTCGGCGGCGTTCTCCGCTGGCTCGAGCCTTCGATGGGCTCAGTGCAGCTCTACCGGATCGTCGACGCGCTCCTCGACACGGACATCGCGCTCAGCTACGCCTGGAAGGGAGCCGACGTGATCCCGCCGCGTACGCTGCCGCCGCAGGCGCTCGTGATCGGCCTCACCCCGCTCCTCGACGAGCGCAGCGTCGGAGCCCTGCTCGACCTGCGCGCACGCGGATTCGACCTGGCGATTGTGGACGTGTCGCCTCTTCCCTTCCTGCCGCCGGAGCGGGATCGCCTCGAGCGGCTCTCGCGCCGGGTCTGGGCCCTCCGGCGCGAGGTGCTCAGGCACGAGTACCAGCAGCTCGGAGTGGCAGTCGCCGAATGGCGGGACGGAGACGCACTCGAACAGGCGATCGAGGAGGTGAGACGATTCCGGCGCTCCGCACGAGCCGTCCGCGCCTGATCGTCGCGGCCGCCTCGGTCGCTGTCGGCTTGGTGCTGGCGGCGGACGCCTGGCTCCTCTCCGCTCGGTGGGAGGACACCATCGCCGGCGCGGCTGCGGCCGGCGTCGGGATTCTCGCCGTCTCTCTTGGCCTACGCTTCTCTGCAGGAGTGCCGCTGGGCCTCGCGTTCCTCGCAGGCAGCTACGCCGCCGCGCTCGGAAGCCGAGATGTCGACGTCGACCTTTCGGCGACCCTGTACGCGGCACTCTTCTTTCTGACGGCCGAGCTCGCCTACTGGTCGCTCGAGCTCTCCCCCGGGATCAGTCCGGCACCGGGGCTCGTCGTACGCCGCGTCCTCTTCCTCGCCGTCGGCGCCCTCGCAGCGCTCGCACTTGCCGGCCTCGTGCTGGCGGCGGCGCTCGAGCCCCTCCCGCGAGGCCTTCTGGTGCAGGGGCTGGGCGTCGGCGGAGCTCTCCTCGCAATGGGCGTGATCGCAGTGCTGGTGCGACATTCCCAGCCGCGCTAGAACGCAGGCATCATCGCTCCGCTACACTGCGAAGCGAATAGAGCGAGTACAAGTGGTGCCAAGCACTTCCTTTGCCCGTTCGTGAAATGGCAAGGAGGTGAGTTAATGGCAACCGGAACCGTCAAGTGGTTCAACGATGCGAAGGGCTTCGGCTTCATCGCCCCCGAGGGTGGTGGAAAGGATCTCTTCGTTCACCACTCCAACATCGCCGGCGACGGCTTCAAGTCGCTAGCGGAAGGCGCCAAGGTCGAGTTCGAGGAGCGCGAGGGTCAGAAGGGCCCCGAGGCAACGAACGTGACTGAGGTCGCTGGCTAGGAGACGTCATTCCTCCCAAGGAAGAGAAAATCGAGCTCGAGGGCGAGGTCGTAGAGGCCTTGCGGAACAGGATGTTCCGCGTGGCCCTCGACAACGGCCACGAGACGCTCGGCTACACGGCCGGGAAGATGCGGCGCTATCGCATCAAGGTATTTCCCGGTGATCGCGTGAAGATCGAAGTCTCGCCGTACGACCTCACCCGCGGGCGGATCGTCTACCGGTACAGGTAGTCACCGGTCGAGGACCTCGTCGAGGAGCGCAAGCCCCTCGGCGAGGTCTTCCCGGGAAATTGCGAGCGGCGGGGCAACCAGGACGACGTTGCCGCGCACGAACAGGTGGAGGCCGCGTGCTAGGGCTTCCTTGGCGACGGGCTTTGCATCCAGCGGCTCTCGGCTCTCCCGGTCCGAGACGAGCTCGAGACCCCACAGCAGGCCGAGCCCACGGACGTCGCCGATCGCCTCGTGGCGCTCTGCGAGCGCGCGCAGCTCCTGTCCGAGAGTCTCCCCCAGGGCGGCGGCCTGCTCGACGAGGCCCTCGTCGCGGAGCGTCTCGATCGACGCCACCCCTGACGCGCAGGCGAGCGGATGGCCGCTCGTCGTCAGACCCGTTTCGAACCGCCGCTCCCAGATCCACTCAGAGAGCTGCTCCGAGATGACCATAGCCCCGAGCGGCACGTAGCCAGAGTTGATCCCCTTGGCGAGCGTGAGGATGTCCGGGACGACTTCCCAGTGCTCGCAGGCGAACCACCGGCCCGTACGGCCGAAGCCGGCCATCACCTCGTCGAGGACGAGCAGGATCCCGTAGCGATCGCACACCTCGCGGATCGAGCGCAGGTAGCCGTCCGGCGGCACGATGACGCCGTTCGCGCCGGTCACCGTTTCGAGGACGACGGCGGCGACGGTCTCCGGGTTCTCGTGGGAGAGGATCTCCTCGAGGTGAGGAGCGCCCGAGCAGACCGGGCACGGATCCGGGTGTCCGGCCGGACAGCGGTACTCATACGGATCCAGGAGCCGGACGACTCCCGGGATCCCCGGCTCGGCGGGCCAGCGCCGAGAGTCACCGGTTAGCGACGCGGCTCCCGCGGTCGCGCCGTGGTAGGAGCGATAGCGCGCGACCACCTTCTGGCGCCCCGTGTACCAGCGCGCGAGCTTGATCGCGTTCTCGTTCGCCTCGGCACCGCCGTTCGTGAAGAACGTCCGAGTTAGGTCGCCGGGCGTCACCTCGGCGAGCAGCCGGGCGAGCTCGCTACGGGCGTCGTTTGCAAACTTCGGGCTGATCGTGCAGAGCCGCTCGGCCTGCTCCTTGATCGCGGCCACGAGCCGCGGGTGCTGGTGCCCGACGTTCAGGCTGACGGACTGGGAGCCGAAGTCGAGGTAGCTCTTTCCGTCGTAGTCCCAGAAACGGCTGCCCTCGCCGCCAGCCACGGCGACCGGGTCGAGCTCAGACTGAACCGACCAAGAGTGGAGAACGTGAGCGCGGTCGGCCGCGCGGATCTCCTCCCCGGTCTCTAATCGGGCCAACGGGTGGTGACGACCTTCGACTCGGTGAAGAAGTGGACGCCGTCCATGCCCGTTGCGTGCAGGTCGCCGTAGAACGAGCCCTTCCAGCCCGCGAAGGGGAAGAACGCCATCGCAGCCGGCACCGGGATGTTGATCCCGACCATGCCCGCGGTCACCCGGCGCCGAAACTCGCGCGCCACACCGCCGCTCCTGGTGAAGATCGCGGTCGCGTTCCCGAACTGGTTCTTCCGGATCACGTCGAGGGCGTCGTCGAGCGAATCCAGCCGTTCGAGAGACAGCACCGGGCCGAAGATCTCTTCCTGGGCCACCTTCATGTCCGGGCGGACGTCGTCCAGGATCGTCGGCCCGAGGAAGAAGCCGCCGTTGTCCGACTCGAAGCGCCCGTCGACGAGGAGCCTTGCGCCCTCCTCGACGCCGAGGTCGATGTAGCCCGCGATCCGGTCACGTGCCTCGGCGGTCGTCACGGGCGTGATCGTGTTCTCCGGATCGAGCCCGCTGCCGATCGGCGAAGCCTTCGCGATCTCCTCCAGCCGTCCCGCGAGCTCGTCGCCGATGCCGCCAACCGCGACGCCGACCGACCCCGCGAGGCACCGCTGTCCCGCGTTCGCCATCGCGGACGAGAAGAGGCCCAGTGCCGCCAGGTCGAGATCGGCGTCCGGCATGATCACGATGTGGTTCTTGGCACCGGCCAGGGCCTGGACGCGCTTGCCGGCCTGCGCCGAGCGCGCATAGACGTGCTTCGCCACGGGCGCCGAGCCGACGAAGGACACGGCGCGGATCTCCTCGTGGTCGCAGATCGCGTTCACGGCCTCGGCGGCGCCGTGGACGACGTTGAAGACGCCGTCCGGGCAACCGGCTTCCTGGAAGATCTCCGCGATCCGCAGCGCGCAGAGGGGGGTGCGCTGCGACGGCTTCAGGATGTAGGTGTTCCCGGCCGCGATCGCGATCGGAGCAGTCCACATCGGGACCATGAAGGGGAAGTTGAACGGCGTGATCGCCGCGACGACCCCCAGCGGCTGGCGGAAGAGCTCCGTGTCGATCCCGCGGCTCACCTGTTCGAGCGCCCCACCCTGCATCAGAGTTGGCATGCCGGCCGCGAACTCGACCACGTCGATCCCGCGCCGCACCTCGCCCTTGCCCTCGCCGATCGACTTGCCGTTCTCGCGGACGACCAGCTCCCCGAGCTCGTCCAGGTGCTGCTCGCAGAGCTGCTGGACCCGGAACATCAGCCGCGCGCGCTCCATGACGGGCACGTCGCGCCAGGTCTCGTAGGCGGCGGCGGCCGCCTGGACGGCACGATCGACGTCGGCCGAGGTCGAGAGCGGGACGCGGGCCAGCACCTCGCCGTTCGCCGGGTCGAGCACGTCGAGGATCTCGTCGGTCTCGACGGCGACGCCCCGGCCGCCGACGAAGTTCTCGAGCAGCTTTCCCTCGTGCGTGACTGTCTGGCTCATCCCGGCGCTCCCTCTCTACGGACTCCCTGGAAACCGCAGCTTATCGCGCGCCCAGCTCCAGCCGCGTGAGGCGGAGCCCGGGCTTCCCGCGCACGAGCACCGAATGCCAGCCTCTGTCCGGAAGCAGTGCGCTCATACCGACGGGCCGTCCGTCTACGAAGACTTTGGCAGGGCCCGAGAGCTCCACGGTCAGCCGCCCGGCTCCGAAGATCCACGCGCCGCCCTCGGTCTCCTTCAGCTCACGGTCGGCAGTCCATCCGTCACACAGGTTCGGGCGCACCACCTGAAGAGCAACGGGACCGGCCTCTCCGACGGTGGGGAGCATGAGCGGGGCTCCGGGCCGGCCCTGCAACGATCGCAGTGCGAACCAAGCGTCAGCTTCGCTGCCCCCGACGCGGTAGAGGCCACGGTGCACGACGAGGTACCGGATCCCCAGCCGGGCGAGCTCGGCCTCGTCCCCGGGGAGCCAGATCCCGCAGTCGAGCCGGTTGAACCGCTCCACGAAGTCGCGTGCTCCTTTCGGTGGGGCGGCCGCGTAGCCGACCGGCCGCTCTCTGGGAGCCTGCATGCCGTAGTACAGGTAGACGCTCGCCAGCTGCCCTGCGCCCCGCTCCAGAATCGGCAACTCGAGCACTCGCCCAGGTGGAGAGCGGTCGAGCAGAGCATAGGACTCGTTGTCCGGATCCGCTGCGCTCGAGTGGAGCGGAAACACGGTCAGGTCGGCGGCAACGAGGACGACCAGAGCAGCCGCGACCACCGTGCGCCTGCCCTCTTGCACCCGCTCGACCAGGAACGCAGCCGCCACCGCCGCCAGGGCGGCCAGAGCCAGGTCGGCGATCGGAACCAGCCGCCCGGGCACGCGCGGCCCCCGGAATGGCGGCACGGCGTCTCGAAGGAGCTCGTAGAGCGGAAAGTTCGTGCCGAGGGCGAGCAGAACTGGGACGACGGCCCCGAGCCCGAGCAGCACCGCGAGTGCGCGGCGGCGGCGCGCCAGCAGCACGAGGCCCGCCGTGGCAAGGAGCGGCGTCAGCCAGCCGAGGTAGACGAACTGCTCGAACCCCCCACGCTGTCCGCGGCTCACGAGGTCGAGCCAGTCCGCCGAGTAGGTGGCGACCACGGAGAGCGGGCGCCCGCCCGCCTCGGTCGAGTCGGCGATCGTCGTCGCGTTGACGAGCAGGCCGGCGCCGACGGCCGCAAGCACTCCCACACCCACCCAGATCGCAGTCGTGCCGCGGAAGCGAACGAGCGCGTAGACGAGCACGAACGGGAGTGCGCCGAGCGCGAGATGAAGTTGTCCACTGAGCGGGATCGATACGAGCGCGAGTGCGGCAACCCCACCCCATGCGTGCGCGGCGGTCGGCGAGAAAGCGCGGCGGGAGCGCTCGACCGCGAGAAGCGCCAGCGGCAGGAAAAGGGCAGCCCACCCGAGCAGGTGCGGGCCGCTCTGGGCGAGCCGGTGCGGGGCGACCGCAAACGCAAGCCCACCGAGCGCGGCGCTCCAGGGCGGCAGGTCGAGCTCCTCGAGCCAGGCGTACGTCAGGAGCCCGCACCCCACCGCGACCAGAACGAGCAAAAGGTTCCAGGCCAACACAGGGCCGAGGAGCGCATCCAGCGGCCAGAAGGCAAGACCGAACGGCCAGCCTCCGAAGACCACCTGGGGGTCGACGAGCGGCTGGAAGCTGTACGGGTCGATCCAGGGAGCGTGACCGCCGAGCAGCTGGTGGCCGACCAGCCAGAAGCGATAGGCGGCCTGAAGGTGGTCTCCCGACGCTGCCTCCCCGAAGCCCGGCAAGCCGGTCGAGATGAACTCCGAACTGAACGCGCCTAGGGGCGGCCCGATCGCCGTCAGCACAGCGCCCGTGTAGAGCAGGGCGAGGAGCGAGAACCGGCGCACGGCGGAGATCATGCCTGTGCATGCGGGTACGGTTGCCCGCGGTGTCTCGGCCCATCGCCTTTGCTGCGCTCGTAGTCGCCCTGCTGGCGATCGCCGCGCGAGCCCCGGGAGCGCTCACCTATCCGCTCTGGCAGGACGAGGTGGCGACCGCGCGGATCATGGAGGAGCCGACCTTCGGCCGGATGCTCGATCACGTCCGCGAAACCGAGTCGACGCCGCCCGCCTGGTATTCGCTCGCCTGGTCCGCGCACAAAGCCGGCGTGTCCGTGGAGGCGGTCCGGTGGCTCTCCGTGCTCTTCGGAGGAGCGCTGGGCGCCGTGACCCTTCTCTTCGCGAGCCGCTTCCTCTCGCTCTGGGCCGCTGCCCTCGCAGGGACGGCCTCGGCGCTCGCGTGGCAACTCGTGAACCGCGGGCACGAGCTCCGCGCGTACGCCCTGTACGCACTCCTCTCGATCGTGTTCGCGCTTCTGCTGGAGCGCGCGGCGCAGCGACCCGGTCGCGGTGCCCTCGCGTGTCTAGCCCTCACCGTCGCACTCGGGCTTCTCACGCACTACTTCTTCGCCTTGGCACTCGCCACGGGCCTCCTCTGGCTCTGGACCTCGGACACTGCTCGCAGGGCCCGGCTCCGCGTGACGGCCGCGTTGTGTGCCGGCATCCTGCCCGCCCTCCTGTGGCTCCCCGGCTTCGCCGACCAGGTCGAAAACCAGCGCTACTCATGGGTGGCGAGCTTCGATCTTCTCAAGGCTGTAGCCGTCTACTCGACGTTCCTCTGGAACGCAGGCGCTCTTTACGTAAAGGCCGACGACGTCGCCATCCCCGCGCTCGAAGCGGTGCTACGAGTCGGGATCTTCTTTGGCGTGCTGGCAGGGGCCGTCGCGCTCGCGCAGCGCCCTGGGTCGGCTCGGCTCTGCGCTCTCCTCGCCACCGTGCCGGTCCTCGTTGCCTCCGTCGTCTGGCTCCTCGGCGCCGAGGTCTTCGTGACGCGGAACTTGCTCTGCGCGGCGCCGTTCGCGGGCATCTGCCTGGCAGCCGTTTCGACGCTGCTGCCGAGCCGGATCGCGGTGGCCGGCGGAGCAGCGATGGTGGCGCTCCTGGGGCTCGGGCTCGTCCAGGAGCGGACGCTACGGCCGCCGCCCTACGACGAGCTCGCCGCCCAGCTCGTCGCAAGCGGCTGGACCCGGGCGGACATCGTCAACGTCATCGGCGGTGCTCATCGCCTCTCGTACCTCGGAGACGTCCACGCGATCTCCTCGCCGGTGGGCTGGTATCTGCCAAACCATCCGGTCTTTCGCCCCGCGCGCGAGAGCACATGCCCCCTCTATGTGATCGACGGGCCCGAGCGGCGAGCGTTCAGGTTTCCGTGCGGTGGCCGCCCCGCGGAAGGCCAGCCACTTCGGGCTTCATCCCCCTGAGGGCCTGGTCTGAAATTCCGCCGGGCCGGATGACGCCCCAGACACGTCGCTGGATCAGCACGTCCGCTCACGGCACGTAGCGCTGCTACGCACCGCGATCGGCCGCGGTGCCCAGCTTGGTCTGGAGCGCCTCCGGCGACGGCCGAATTTCACATCAGCCCCCGAGCCGCTTCCGTTTCGGCGGCTGGAGCCAGCCGAGCGACTTGGGAGGGCAGGACTCCCCGAAGGTGCGGAGCGAGCCGCAGAGCACGGAGAGCGTCGTCGTGAAATACCAGCCGAGCTCGTTCTTGCGAGCGCTCGTCGTCGAGTCGCGAACGGCCGCGAGCGCTCGATACGTGGCGAGGAGGACGGCGTGACCATCGGCGTAAGGACCCTTCCCTCGGAGCAGAAGCCACCCGCCGAAGCGCTTCGCCTCGAGCCCCGGCCCGAGCAGCGATACCAACCGCCTGCTGTCCAGGGTCGTGGCGCCGATCGGAACGGAGACGACGAGGTTCCGAACCGGAGTGTCGACCCGCTCGAGCGACCGGAGCAGCGTCGGGGTCTGGGCATACGGAAGCGAGACGGCCTCGCGGGTCGCGGGAAGGGCGGAGAGATAGACGGCTGAGTAAGGGAAAAGGACGGTGCCTGGCCGGACCGTCTCCTCCAGCCAGGCGGTAGGAGCCGCGAGGGCATCCTCGCCGCCGAGCGCCGCCCCCGCCGGGCCGCCGCCGAGCACGTCATTCGCCCAGTCGCGCGGCTCCCTGATCCCACCGGCCGGGGCCGAGACGACGATCGCCCCCACCGCCGCAACGGCGGCGAGTGCGACTGGGGCACTCCGTCCACGCCCGGCCCATGCGACCCCGACCCCGATGAGGGCGGCCACGAGCGGCAAGACGAACATGAGGTGACGCGGCGAGAGGCCGGGCTCGGTGCTCGTCCGGAAAACGAGGAGCAGAACCGGCGGTCCGAGCAGAGCGACGGCGGCGTAGGAGATGAAAGCCCGCTCTCCCTGCCGTGCCAGGACGGCCAGTCCGACGCTCGCGAGCACAACGGCGACGGCCAGCGTCCAGCCGTGGCCGCCCGCAGACGCCTGGAAAGCGCGCCATACCTGCCCCAGTGCGTCTCCAGGGCTCGCGATGCTGGTCTCGCCACCGAGACCGACCGAGAAGCGCTGCGCAAGTCTCACGTCCGCGAGGAGAAACGGCACGAGCGCGAGCCCCACTCCGAGGACTGGCACCACCGGGCGCAGAGGCTTTCCGCGCCAGATCCAGAGGCCGACGAGCGCCTCTGCCCCGACGGCAATCGCGCCGTAGGGGTGGATCGCGGGGAGGAGCCAGGCGGCGAGCGCCGCCGCGAGCGCTGTGCGTGGGGTTCGCTCCCGCAGGGCGCGGACGAAGAGATCGGCGGCCAACGCGCTCGCGAAAGCGTAGAGCGAGTACATCCGACCGAAGCTCCCGTATACGGCCAGCATGGGTGATGCCGCCGCCACGAGCGCCGCGGTCGCGCCTGCGGCGGGCCCCGCGAGGCGGCGGCCCAGATCCCAGCAGACGGGAATCGTGGCGACGGCGAAGACGACGGCGAGCCAGCGGAGCGTGAATGGGGACGAATCGAAGGCAAGCGCGACGTGCGAAAGAAGGAAGTGGAGCGGCGGCCCGCCGCGCTCCCACCACACGGTCTGGAGCATCTCGCCGAGCGGCCGGGCCGCGATCAGCCCGGCGACGGCCTCGTCCTCGAAGAGCGGCTTCCCGCGAACGTCCTCGACGATGCGAAGGAGCAGGACGGCGATTCCGGCTCCGACCGAGAGCGCACCGAGGATCCAGGCGAAAGGGAGCTCCCGCAGCCGAGGCACCGCAGCGCGCTCGTTCTGGGGGGTTCGGGTGACCCGGCGCCCCTCGACGGTCTCGGCCATGAGACCTAGCCTGCCACGGGGCCGAAGGTCCCGGCGCGATAGACCTGCCCGGGAAGCTCCCGGCCCAGGGTCTCTTCGAGCCAGGCCGCGACCGCGATCAGCCCGTCCAGGTCGATGCCGGTCTCCACTCCCTCGCCGTGCAGGAGGTACACGAGGTCCTCGGTTGCGATGTTCCCAGTCGCCCGGGGCGCGAACGGGCAGCCGCCGAGACCGCCCACTGAGGCGTCGAAGACCGTCGCGCCCGCGTGGAGCGCGGCGTAGGCGTTCGCAAAGCCGGTGCTGCGCGTGTTGTGGAAGTGGACTCCCACCGGGCTTCCAAATCGGGCTGCAGTGCCCACGAGCTCGCTGACCTGGCTCGGTACGCCCACCCCGATCGTATCCGCGAACACGACTTCGTCAGCGCCGCCGGAGACGATCCGCTCTGCGAGCTCGAGGACGTGCGCCGGTGCGACCGCCCCCTCGAACGGGCAGCCGAAGGCGACGCTGATCGAGACGACGAGCGGGCGCCCGTCGCTGCGCGCCCGCTCTGCGATCCGCAGCGCGGCGGCGACCGATTCGTCCACGGACGCATTCGCGTTTCGGTGGTTGAAGGTCTCGGTGGCCCCGAAACTGAAGTGCACCTCATCGAGAGTCGTCGCCGCGAGCCGCTCATAACCCTTCTCGTTCAACACCAGGCCTGCGTAGACGGTGCCTTGGCGACGCTCGATTCCCGCCACGACCTCCTCCGCACCCGCCATCTGCGGCACGCGTTCCGGATGGACGAAGCTCGCGGCCTCGATCCGGGGAACGCCCGCCGCCGCCAGACGGTTCACGAGCTCGGCCCGAAGCTGTGCCGAAAGAGGCTCCGGCTCGTTCTGGAGCCCGTCCCGTGGGCCCACGTCGCAGATCGTCGCCTTCACGCCGGAACCCTAGCGACGACCTGGCATGATCCTGTGCCGGTGGCAGTCCCCACGTTCTCCCGCGACCAGGTCTACGCGGCGCTCGACCCCGGCGAGGCCGTCGAGGCCGTGCGTGAGGCGTTCCTCGAGCACGCGCGCGGCTCCTGGGCGATGCCGTCGAAGCTCTACGTGGAGGCGACCGAGGGAGATTTTCGGGCCATGCCGGCCGCCGGCGCCGGGCACACCGTCCTCAAGTGGGTCACCTCGTTTCCCGGCAACCCGGCTCGTGGGCTCCCCACCGTTGGCGGCGTGGTTCTCCTCTCGGATGCCACGACCGGGGAGCTGCGCGCGCTCCTCGACGCGGGTGCTGTCACCGCGCTCCGGACCGGCGCCGCGGCCGTTTTGGCAGCCGAGACCCTCGCGGTCGAGACCGAGAGCCCGGCTGCCGTGATCGGCTGCGGCGTGAACGGGCGAGCGGTCGCGCGGACGTTCCTTGCGCGGGGTCGCGACGTCCTCCTCTGGGACGCCCGGCCCGAGCAGGCGGACGCCGCTGCCACCGAGCTTGGCGGAGGGTCGTCCGTAGCCGCCGAAGCGGAGGCCCGGTCCGCCGGCGTCATCGTCACCGTCACGCCGGGTCACGAGCCAGTGTTCCGCGACGGAGACCTCCGTCCGGGCCAGCACGTCAGCCTGATGGGCGCGGACGGCCCCGGTAAGGCGGAGATCACCGACGGCGAGCTGGCGCGAGCCCGGATCGTCTGCGACGAGTGGGAACAGGCGAGCCACAATGGAGACCTCAGGCACGCTCTCGCGGCGGGAGCGATCCGGCGCGAGGATGTTGCCGAGCTTGGCCACGTCCTGCTCGGCACCGACCAAGGGCGCCGGACGGACGAGGAGATCACGATCTTCGACTCGACGGGTCTCGCAGTCCAGGATCTGGCCGTGGCGCTCGCGGTGTATCGGCGCTACCAACAAGACCCCGAATCTGACGTCTTCGGGGATACGGTCAAGGTTCCGATCGGCTAGACAGGACAGGAGGCGATATGGGCGGAATCACGCACTTCGAGATTCGCTCGGCGGACTTCGACCGAGCGCGCGGCTTCTGGGAATCTCTGCTCGGCTGGAAGTTTCGCGACGTGCAGGGGCCGATGCAGTACACGATGGCGGAGGTCGGCGGTAATCCGACAGCCGGGCTTTATGCGTCCGAGAACCAGGAGCGCGGGCTGATCGTCTATTTCGACGTCGACGATGTCGAGGCCACAACCGACCGGGTGCGCGAGCTGGGCGGACAGGTGACGACCGAGAAGACCCCGATTCCCGAGATCGGGTGGTTCGCCCATTGCATCGACACGGAGGACAATCCATTCGGCGTCTTCACCGCGGACGAATCCGTGCCGATGCCGAGCGGCTAGCGCCCGGATTCCGACACGAAAGCGGCACAAATCGCGCGCCACGCGCGCGCCCGCCAGCGCTACGCTCAACGCGGGGGAACCAGTAACCAGGGGGTCCCCCGGGGGAATCACAAGGGGCGGATCCGAGCGGCTCGGCGGGCGCCTTCAGCCGCGCTCGGCGGGTAACCCTCGGCTCGACCAGTCGCTCCACGAGCCCGCATAGAGCTTGGCGTCCTCACGCCCGGCGGCTGCGAGAGCGAGAAGGTCGACGCAGGCGGTGATGCCGGAGCCGCAGTAGACGACGATCTCCTCGGCTTCGAGCACGTCCGCGGGAAAGGTCGCTGCGGCACCGAAGGGAGCGTTGACCGCGCCCGGGATCCGTCCGGCCACCAGGTCGATCGGCTCCACCTCGCCCCGGTAGCGCTCCGGTGCACGCGCATCGACGACGACGACGCCGGGCGCGCCGAGCCGCTGCTCGAGCTCTTCGGCCTCGATCGTGTCGGCCCGTGGCGCCGAGGGGACGAACTCCTCGCGAGCGACCTCCGCCTCGCCCTCCTCGAGAGGCCCTCGCCAGACCTTGAGGCCGCCCGCGAGCACAGCGACCTGGGGGTGCCCGAAGTGGCGCAGCAGCCACCAGAGGCGCGCCGCTCCCCCGCTCATGCCCTGGTCGTATGCGACCACGAAGACGTCGTCGCCGATCCCCGCGCGCCCCGCCGCTTCTGAGAACCGCTCCGGGTCGGGAAGGGGATGGCGTCCCCCAACCCCGGATGGAGCGCTGGAGAGCTCCCGCTCGACGTCGAGGAAGCTGGCGCCCGGTATGTGCCCGGCGAGCCAGAGCTCGCGGCCACGGTCTGGGTTGCCGAGCTCCCAACGGCAGTCGACGAACTGGTAGCGCACGCCGTGGGACCCTACGCGGCTGAGATCCGAAAGATCGTCCCCTTTGACGAGGCGGCGTAGAGCTCGCCACGGCCGTCCTCGCCGAACGACGTCAACCCGTCGACCTGGATCGACTCCTTCCGGACGCTCTCCCTCGTGCCGTCAGCGGCGATGCTCCAGATCGTGCCGCTGCAGTAGTCGCCGTAGACGTAGCGGCCCTCCAGCGCCGGCACCTCGGCGCCGCGGTAGACGAAGCCGCCGGTCACGGAGCACCCCTTGCTGTGGTCGTAGACCGCAACCGGGCCCATCAGGCTGCCTTCCGGGTTCGGCTCCTTCTCTTCGTACGTTGCGTCGCCCTCGAACGCGTCCCACCCGAAGTTGACGAGGTTCCCGACCTTGTCCCGCGGCAGGCGGTCAACTTCCTCGAAATCCCCCTGGCCGACGTCGCCGATCCAAAGGTCTCCGGTCTCACGGTCGAACGAGAAGCGCCAGGGGTTCCGGAGCCCGTACGCGGCGATGGCCGGGTCGGGGCTGCTCTCGGAGACGTCCAACGTCAGCAGCTTGCCAAGGAGACTCGAGAGGTCCTGGGCTCGATTCTCCGGGTCGCCGCCCGCGCCTCCGTCTCCCATCCCAACCCAGAGGCGTCCATCGGGGCCGAAGGCGAGCTGGCCGCCGTTGTGGTTCGAATACGGCTGGTCGATCGCGAGCAAGACACGCCGGGTCGCCGGGTCGACGGCGGTCCGGTCGTCGAACGCCCTGTACTCCACGACGCGCGTATCACCGTTCAGGTCGGTGTAGTCGACGTAGAGCAAGCCGTTCTCTTGGTAGTCCGGATGGAACGCCACGGACAGGAGTCCCTGCTCCCCACCGCTCACGACCTCGCCCGTCACGTCGAGGAACGGCTTCGCCACCACCTGCCCGTCTTCTACGATCCGGACGCGGCCTGCCTGCTCGACGACGTACAGCCGGTCCGGCTCACCGGGCGCTGCTGCCACGTGGATCGGGCTGTCCAACCCACGGGCGACCGCGACCAGGCGGACCCCTTCGGATGAAGTCCCGGTTTCGACCGGAGGTCCCGACCCCGTCGCGGGCGCGGGATCAGAGTCGCCGGCCCCGGCGCAACCCGGGACGAGCACGAGCGCGGACAGCATGAGAAGCACGACGGCGCGCATGGTTTTCACCGTATCTACGCCCTGCCGGGCCGCCCGGTTCCTGGGAGGGCCTGGCGTAACGCAAGTGTGCTGTCGGGACGCACTGCTCGCCAACGAGTGGCGTTACGCGAATCCCTCCTACTGAACTGCGAGGCGGTAGATGGAGCCGCCGTTGTGCGAGAGGAGGTAGATCGCCCCGTTCGCGCCGCGGCCGAACGAGGACAGGTTCCCGGGCACGGTAAAGGGCTCGCGGCGATAACCGCTCTTGTGCCCGCGCGCCCAGCGGAAGCTCCAGACGTCTCCCGTGCAGTAGTCACCGAAGAAGTACCGGCCGCGGGCGCCGGACGGAACACCGCTGCCGCGGCCCACGAACCCGCCTGTGACCGAGCAACGGCCTGCGCCGTGGCTGTACTCGTGGATCGGCCACTTGAGGACGCTCGGACGGCGAAGCCCTCTGGAGTTGTCGTACACGTGCCGGTTCCCCTCGTAGACCCGCCAGCCGTAATTCTCGAGCCCCCGGGCGGTCGGCCTGAAGACGTCGATCTCCTCCCAGTCGCCCTGCCCGACGTCGGCGAGGTAGAAGAGGCCCGTGCTCGGATCGACCGAGAAGCGCCAGGGATTGCGGAACCCGAGCGCGACGATCACGGCCGTTGCGCCGGCCCGGTTGACGTTGATGCGCAGGAGCTTGCCGAGGCGGGTCGTGAGGCGCTGTGCGCGATTCTGCGGATCACCAGCCGACCCTCCGTCACCCATCCCGACATAGAGGCGCCCGTCGTTTCCGAACGCGACCTGGCCGCCGTTGTGATTGCTGTACGGCTGGTCGACCCTCAGCCAGACCCTCAGGGTCTGACGCATCGCCCGCGTGCCGCCCGTGTTCGTGCGGAACCCGACGACACGGGTGTCTCCCGCCCGATTCGTGTAGTTGACGAACACCCGATGGTTCTGGGCGAAGCCCGGGTGGAACGCGAGCGACAGGAGGCCCTGCTCGCCACAGCAGGAGACCAGATCGGAGATGTCCAGGAACGGGGTCGGCTGGACCTGGCCGTCCTGAACGATCCGAATCAGTCCGCGCTGCTCGACGACGTAGAGACGGCCCGGGTAAGCACGTGTGGATGCGAGGTGCACGGGGTTCGAGAACCCCGAGGCAACCGGTGCGAGACGGAGCGCGCCCGAGGCGGGAGCGGCGATCGAGCCGGCAAGCACCAAGCTCACGAGCACGATCAAGACCCGGCACAGAGTCAAATGTCTCGGCATGAAAACCCCTGGGTCGCAAGTCCCTCGAGTCCCGGTACCGGCAAGACTAGCCGAGCCATCGGAGCGCCTCGAAGCTCAGTGCTGCCCGGCTGCCGGCGCGGCGAGATGGAGCGTCTCGCCGAGGCCAACTCGATCTCTTCCGGACTTCCGTTCGTAGAGACGCTGGTCCGCGCTCCGGAAGAGTGTGAGCGCCTCTGTTCCCTCGCTGGGTGAGACCGCCCAGCCAAAGGTAATCCTGGCTCCTGCGGCCTCGACGGCCGTCTCGAGGCGCTCCGCCAGCTGGCGCGCCTCGTCGCCCGAGTGCACCGAGCTCAGCACCGCGAACTCATCGCCGCCCACGCGCGCCACCTCGTCCTCGCCGCGAAGAGCCTGACCGAGCACGACTGCAAGGCGCTGGAGGACGTGATTCCCTGCCGCATGACCGCGGCTGTCGTTGATGAGCTTCAGCCCATCCATGTCTCCGAGGAGGAGGGCGAACGACCGGCCGCCGGCAAGCCGGCGGGACATGGCAGCCTCGAAGCCTCGCGTGTTCGGAAGTCCAGTGAGCGCATCGCGCTCGGCCAGAAGCCGGAGCTGGACGACCAGCTCCTGGTTTCGCTCCGCGAAATAGCCGATCAGAAAGCCGATGCCTGCGTAGGTAAGAAGCCGGATCCAGGCGCTCTGGGCGAGAATCTCAGTCGTCGGCAGACTTGCATTCAGGACGATCCCGACCGAGTACAGACCTGCTGCGGCGCCTCCGGCCGCGGCGCCGAAATACGGGCCGAGAGCCAGCGCGACGAGCGCGACTGCGAAGTAGTAGAAGTTCGCGAGCCCGAGACCCGGGGTCTCGAGCGTGAGGAAGGCCGTGAAGACGAGCCCGAAGGTCAGGAGGGAGGCACCGATCAAGACCCCGCGATGCGAGGTAGCCGCAGTCATGTACAGAAGGAGATCGCCCGTCCGGGTCGCCCGGGCGTCCCTCGAACGAGGGATCCGCTAGGGCTCTTCTATTAGCTCGACGCGCTCGATCGTGACGGGCTCACGAGGGCGATCGCCGGCATCGCGATCGACCTGGGAGATTTGGTCGACGACGTCCATCCCGTCCGTGACCCGCCCGAAGACCGTGTGCTTGCCGTTCAGCCATGGGCACGACTCGGCGGTGACCACGAAGAACTGGCTGCCGTTGGTGTTCGGGCCGCTGTTGGCCATGGCGAGGGCGCCTCGGTCGACACCGTGATCGTTCTGCTCGTCCTCGAAGGTGTACCCGGGCCCACCCGTTCCGGTGCCGGTCGGATCACCACCCTGGATCATGAAGTCCGGAATCACGCGGTGGAACGGCACACCTTCGTAGAACCCCTCCCGGGAGAGCTTCAAGAAGTTCTCGACGGTCCGCGGCGCGTCGTCGTCGAAGAGCTCGACCTCGATCGCACCGTGGTTCGTATGCAGGGTCGCCCGTGACACGGGCGACACCCTAGCCGAGTGGTTCCTCCCCGGCCTACTTGACCGTGAGCGTGCCCTTCATCCCGGCCGCTTCGTGGCCGTCCACGGAGCAGTAGAAGGTGTACGTCCCCGCCGGCAGGTCGGCACTCACGGAGGACTTGTCGCCCGTGACCGTGTCGCTTGCCACCTCTTCGATCCCGTTGCCCTCGATCGTGACGTTGTGCGGGACGGAGGAGTCGTTCGTGAAGTCGATCGTGACCTCCCCGGCGGAGGCTTCGAGCGTGGTCGGATCGAACTTGAGCGCGCCACCCGGATCGGCCGCGAGCTGGAGGGTCTCCCCACCGCCTGCCCCACCGCTCGTGTCGGCAGCGGTGTCGGTGGTCGACGAGCTCTCATCGTCGCCGCCGCCGCACCCAGCCACAACGAGGGCGACGAGCGCCAAGAGGAGGACGAGGAAGGCAGAAGTTCGGTATTTCATGCGGCTCCTTTGGTCGTCGCAGCTTCCCATACGTACTTCGGGGGAGCGGAACAATCGGATTGTTCCCGTTCCATCATCCCTAGCGCTCGACCTGCGACCCACCGACGATCGCGTCGCGGCCGTCGGGATACCGCACCCAGGCCTTGTGCCCGCCGTCGTAATCAGGACCCCAGAGAATGAGTGTTGCGTCCTCGCCACGGACCTTGCAGGGCTCCGAGAGCTCCTCCTCGATGCCGCGCCAGACGCGCACGAACGGGTTCGACTCCCACTCCCTGCCGATCGTCGTCGGCTCTCGATGGCCTGGATGTACGCGAGTTTCCGGCTCGAGCCGCATCAACCTGTCCATGATCGACTCCCTGAGCTCCTCGAAGTTTCCGTTTCCGGTGCCGCCCACGGTGCCCTTGAAGAGCACGTCCGCGGTGAAGCAATCCTCTTCTCCGACGACGAAGGCGAGATGATCGGAGCAGTGGCCCGGCGTCTCGAGCGCACGAATCTCGAGGTAGCCCGAATGAATGGCCTGGCGGTCAGAGATCGGCTCGGCGCCCAGCGAGCCGGCCGCTAGCGGATGCGCTCGAAGGGGTACGCCGAAGCGGCTCGCGAGCTCCTTGATGCCGTCCACGTGGTCAGCGTGCGAGTGGGTGCAAAGGACATCGGTGATGACGATGCGGTCGCGCTCGATGCGGTCGAGGAGCGGTTGAGCGACGCCGTTCGCGTCGATCAGGACGCCGTTCCCGCCCTCGCCCTCCGCTACGAGGTAGGCGTTCGAGAGCCAGTCCGGGTGCTCGGTGCGCTCGAGGATCAAAACTCGACCACGCTCCTGATCCCGTCCTGCGCCTCCATCAGCTCGAAACCCCGGTTCACGTCCTCCAGCCTAATCCTGTGGGAGACGAACGGGTCGACATCGATCTCGCCGGCCAGCCAGAGGTCGACGAGCTGCGGCACCTGGTCGCGGCCCTTGACGCCGCCGAACGACGAGCCTGCAATGCGCCTTCCCGTGATCAGGAGCCTGGGAACGACGTCGAGCGTCTCCCCTTTTCCGGCCACGCCGGCCACCGTGCAGAGCCCCCAGCCCATGCGGGCCGCCTCGACCGCTTGGCGCATCACGTTCACGTTCCCGGTCGCCTCGAACGTGTAGTCCGCTCCGAACCCACCCGTCAGCTCGAGGACCTGCTCGACCGCGTTCGGCCCGCCCTCGAGGACGTCGGTGGCTCCCTGGCCCCGTGCGAGCTCGAGCCGTTCCGAGGAGAGGTCAACGCAGACAATCCGCTCGGCTCCCTGAAGGCGGCAGCCGGCGACAGCTCCCAGTCCGACCATCCCCGCGCCGAAGACAGCGCACGTCGATCCAGCCGAGACCTTGGCCGTGTTCATGGCCGCACCGAGGCCCGTCGAGAGCCCGCAGGCGAACAGGCACGCGCCGGCGAGAGGAGCGTCCGGGGAGACCTTTGCGAGGGCGATCTCCGGCATGACCGTGTACTCCGCGAAGGTCGACGTGCCCATGAAATGCCGCACCGGCTCGCCGTCTCGAGAAAGCCGGGTCGTTCCGTCCGGGAGATAGCCCTGTCCCTGCATGTCGCGGATCGCGAGGCAAAGGTTGGTCCGGTCGCTCAAACAGTGCACGCACTCGCGGCACTGCGGCGAGAAGAGGGTCACAACGTGGTCGCCGGGCGAGAGCGAGGTGACGCCCTCGCCGACCTCTTCCACGACGCCGGCGCCCTCGTGGCCCAGCACGGTGGGTGCGTAACCGGAGGGATCGGCCCCTGAGGCGGTGTAGAGATCGGTGTGGCAGACCCCGCAGGCGACGAGCCGGACCAGCGCCTCACCGGCCTTCGGTTCCGCCAGCTCAACCTCCTGGACCGCCAGCGGGGCCCCGAACTCCTCCAGAACGGCGGCCTTGATCCTCACGCAGCGACCCTATCTCGTCGGCGCCGATGGCGCGTGGGCCGTGGAAAATCGCCGAAACACCACTATCCTCCGTACAAGGGACAGGGTTCACGAGCCGCTCGACGGGAGGGCAATATCCGCGATAGCACCACCTGGGCGGCGGCCGGTGCGGCCGCATTCATGGCGCTCGTCCTCTTGGCGGGGTTGGCTCTCTTCTTCCGTTGGCGTCGTGCGGCAAGGCGACAGCTCGACCAGATGCGGGAGTCGACCGCCCAGACGGAGAAGATCGTCGCCGAGCTGACGGAGACCCTCGAGCGAACGCGGTCGGAGAGCGACCAGGCTCGAGACGAAAGCGAGGCCGCGCATCACGAAGCCGAACGACTCCGCCGCCTCGGAGAGTTGGGCGCCTCGCTCGACTTCGACGCCGTCATGCACGGGGCGCTCGAGGCGGCTGCGGAGCAGACGGCGAGCGACGCGGCGATGATCGTGCTCGAGCAGGGCGACGGCGCCCCGATCGTCGAGACTTACGGCCTGTCGAATGCAGAATCGTCGCAGCAGCTCATCGGCCTGCCGCCCGACGTGAGCCAGGCACGCGCCGTCACGATCCGGTACCGGTACACCGAAGAGGAAATGGCGAACGACGAGTTCCGCCTCATGGGCGGGATCGCAGTTCCCCTCTTCGACGGCAAGGAGATCCGGACCGGCACGCTCGCCGTCTTCTGGCGTCGCACCGAGCGCGACTCCGGGGCCGAGGACGTGGATCTCCTCGAAGAGCTCGTCGCGTCCTTCGGCCCTCCGATCGAGAATGCGCGACGCTACGAAGAGGCTCGCCGGCTCGCAGACATGGATCCGATCACCGGCCTTCAGAACGAGCGCTACTTCGGCGAGCGGCTCACACGGGAGGTGTCCCGGGCGCGTCGGTACGAACGAGAGCTGGCGCTGCTCCTCTTCCGGCTCGAAGTCGCCGCCGAAAGCACATCGCTCCTCACAACGGTCGGCCGACGAGTTCTCTCCGCGGTGCGAAGTGCGGACGTCTCCTGCTATCTCGGAGAAGGGCGCTTCGCCATCATCCTCCCTGAGGGCGGCGTCACCGAGGCCGAGCACCTCCACCGGAGACTCGAGTTCGCCCTCGGCCCCCGGGTCGAAGAGGGCGGCTCGAAGCTCGACCTCGTCTCAGGGCTCCTCGAGCTCCTCCCCGAGGACAACGCGGAGACGTTCATGCGCCGTGCCCAGGAGACGTTTCGCCAGGCCGACCAGGTCGGGGCGCGGCGCGGCGAGCGGGCAAGCACCAACTAAGACCCCGCGTTACATCCTCGTCACGCGCCGGCTCCGCAGAATCGCGTGCGCGTCAGCAGGCTTTTAACGATTCCAAGCCGGACATGTAAGAAAATTGTTCGGCGAAGTTGACCGCGGGCAACTATTGTTTGTTTTTCCCATGGCAACTCGCGTGCTCGTCGATGCCGAGAACGTCCGGCGGTCAGTCTGGCCCAATCTGACGAAGGCCGAGCTCTGTCAGCGGGCCGCAGCCTGGGCGAAGCGCATGCAGGTCAACCCGGTCGTCGTCTTTGACGGACCGGCTCCCGAGTGCGATGCCGACATCGAGGTGGTCGGTACCTCGGGCGAGAGCGCTGACGACTGGCTCGCACGGGAGGCGAGCGCCTCCGGCAAGCGCGGAGAGAGCTTCTGGCTGGTCACCTCGGATCGCGAGCTTCGCTGGCGAGCCGGTTCAGCCGCCGAGAAGGTCGTCGGCGGCGGTTCGTTCGCGCGTGAGCTCCAGGCCGTTCCGCCCGCCGGCGATCAGGGTCGTGATTCCGGATACCGGGGCAGCCCGTCGTCGGGAACGGGCTCCCACGACGCCGCGTAGGCGACGAACTGGCGGTTTGCCGGGCGGACGCCGGGATCGGTGTCGAATGCCCCCATCCTCACCCCGAACACCTCCGAGTCCCCTGGATCCCGGCTCCAGAGTGCGGACCCGCAGGCCGAGCAGAAGTCCTTGGCGAACCCTCCCGACGGCGGCTCGTATGACCGAATCAACTCTTCCCCCGCCGTGATCACAAGCGACCCAGGGACGATCCGCGCCGAGGGCGAAGCGGCTGTCCCGGTTCGGCGCTGGCAGCGGGTGCAGTGGCAGTAGGCCGCGCCCACGGGCGGCTCTGCGAGCTCGAAGCGAACGCCCCCGCAGAGACAACCGCCGGTCAGCGCAGGCTCAGACATTGGACGCCCGCGCAGGCGAAAACACGTCGAGGAATGGCTTAGCGCTCTGCGTCAAGGTCAGACACCTCCCAGTTGATCTGCGTCAAGCTTTCTACCTGATGATCGACTTTGCGATCGTAGGGCAAGCCAAGTCGGGGACGACGGCGCTGGCCGACTTCCTTGCCCGCCATCCCCGGATTTGCATGTCGATCCCGAAGGAGCCGGCCTACTTTGCGACGGACTTGATGGAGGAGAGCGACGCCTTCCACGGCGGGAGGAAGTACTTCGAGTTCCGCACCGAGACGGAGTACGGAGCCACCTTCGCGCATTGCCTCCCGGCTCAGCTCCGCGGCGAAGCATCGACGGGGTACCTCCACTCGAGAGTCGCTGCGTCGAACCTCCACGCGGCAAACCCGGCCGCAAAGATCATCGTCATGTTGCGCGAGCCGGTGTCGTTCATGCGCTCGCTGCACGTTCAGTACCTGAACGAGACGACCGAGGACGAGCCCGACTTCGCGCAGGCCCTCGCCAAGGAGGTCCGGCGGAAAGCAGGCGAGTGCGTTCCCGCCCGCGTGCGGTGCCCCTCCTACCTCTTCTACCGCGAGCGTGCTCGCTACGCGAGTCAGCTCGAGCGCTACTACACGGTGTTCCCGCGCGAGAACGTCCTCACCTTCGCCATGGAGGAGTTCAGGGACGACAACGAGCGGTGGTACCGGAAGGTGCTCGAATTCGTGGGCGTTGAGCCGGAGGAGACGCCGACCTTCGGCGCTGTTCATGCGAGCAAGACCCCTCGTAGCAGGAGACTCAATCAGGCCCTCAACAACCCCGTCCTGAAAAGCGGGCTCTTCAAGATGCTCGGCCCGCGTCGGTACACCGCGTTGAGCAAGGGCCTCGCACGGGCTGTAATGAAGGAGCAGCGCGCACCCGAGCTGCCGTCCGGACTCGAGAAAGTGCTCCACGAGGAGTTTGAGAGCGAGGTCGAACGGGTCTCCGACCTGGTCGGCCGCGACTTCCGCGCGGTCTGGGGTTACTAAGGGTTTCTGTCCGAGACGGTCAGCGAAGCCGGATGAGCCCCGCGCGGAGAATGACGGCCGCGTAGGCCACGGATCCGGCGATGGCACTTACCGCGAGCCACCAGGCCCCCGCCGGCGTCGCGAGGGCCAGTGCGCCGACAACGCCGGCAACGGCCACTGCGGCGAGGGCGCGGCCCGCCACGAATGGTCCTATGCGTGCTCGCAGGGACACGCTGTGCACGAGCAGCGTCGCAGTCGCCGCCAGAGCGACCGCCCAGGCGGCGCGCGAGGGGTTCGACCCTTGCCCGCCGATGGCTGCTGCCGCCGCGACCGCGGCGGAGCCTGCGAGGCCGGTCGCGAGCGCCACCCGGAGCGTGCCGAGCGCGATCTCAACGGCTACGAGCACCGTGAACAGCGTGATCGCGGCCGTGGCAAGGGCGAGCGGCGCTACGACGAGACCGTCGACGCCGTACCGGTCGCTGAACAGGATTTCGAGCGCGCGGTCCCCGAGCGTGACGAGGAACGCGGTCGGGAGTGCAAGCAGGACGATCGCGTCGGCGATCCCCGAACGGACTTCCTGCCGCACCAGCGCTCCACGTTGGTCGATCCCGGTGGTTGCAGCGGCGGCGGCGACCGCGGGCATGAGAACGATCGGCGCGGAGCGCAGGAGGAAGAACGGAACGTGGGCGATCGTCGCCGCGGCGAGGTAGCGGCCAACGTCCGAGTCCTCCGCAACGCGCTTGAACGCCAGGATGTCGATGGTCAGGAGCACGGAGACGAGTGCCGCGATGCCGATCAGCGGCACCGATGCGGTCAGGAGGGAGCGCCCGGTCACGGGTGGCGAGTTTCGGGACGATGAACGTTCGCGCGCGGGAAGCGTGTCCCTCTGCAGAGCCCCCAGAACGCCCACGGTGGCGAGCGCCGCGACGGCGGGTGCCAGAACGAACCCGCCGACGGCGCCCGAGAGCCCGGCCAGCAGCCCTCCGGCGATGATCGCGACTAGCCTCGACACCGCATACCAGGCTTGTGCGAACGCCTGCCACCCGTACCGGTGCATGCCGGTGAACCAGGCCATCGGAAGCGCCTGGAGTGCATACGTGACCGCCGCACCTGCGCCGACAAGCAGCGGCACACGCAACCTCTCGTCGCCGAGGGCCGAGGCAATCGGTACCGCGGCAGCGGCAGCCAGGACGCCAACTGCGAGGACGAGTGGAACGGTTACCCGTGCCGCGGTGACCATGGTGCGGCGCGAGTCAGCCGGCTGTTCCGCGATGGCCCGTGTTGCTGCGACCGGGACGCCTCTCGTAACCGCGATGCCGACGAGCGTCACGATCGCTGTCACGACGCCGTATCGGCCAAAGTCGCGCGGTCCGAGGTGGTGCGCCAGCCAGACCGTGATCGCGTACCCGCTCGCGATATACAACGCGTTCGAGACGGTCAGAAGCAGCATCCCGCGCGCTGCGTCCTTCCGAAGCCGGGTGCCGCTCGCCGGAAGAGGCCACTGCCCGGGCGCCGTCTCAGGCGCCACTGGATCGGTCATCGTCCCAGCCCAGCGCCTCTAAGCGCCGACATCGATCCATCGGGTACCACGGCCATGTGGGGAGGATACGAGCCGGTCCAGCCAAGGCGCGTGCCACCGCGCCGAGGAAGAGAAGTGAGGCGATCGGGCCGGAAGGGTAGAACGACACCTATGGCTGATTACACCCTCACGAACCTGAAAGAGATCGAAGACCAGGCGCCCAAGTTCGGGCTGGCGCCCAACCTCGAAGCGCGGTTTGCACGTAAACCGCTCGAGGCCGACCACCTCGGGGTCAGCTACCAGCGGCTCGCGCCTGATTTCCGTGTCCCCTTCGGGCACAAGCACGGCGAACAGGAAGAGATCTACGTCCTCCTGAGTGGAAGCGCCCGGCTGAAGCTCGACGAGGAGATCGTCGAGCTGAGAGCAGTGGGACGTGGTTCGCGTCGCCAAGGACACGATGCGGAACTTCGAGGCCGGCCCGAAAGGCGCCGAGATCCTTGCGGTCGGCGGCGGCAAGAGCGGAATCGGGGACGCCGAGATGACGCAGGGCTGGTGGCCGGACTGATCTAGCCCCGAGCCGGATCTACGAGACCGAGCGAATCGCGCGCCAGGGCTCGGGACCGTTGTAGTCCAGGTACCTCGTGCGAGACAGGCTTAAGCTCCCGGGCTCGAGGAGCCCTCCGGAGAGCGTCCCCTGATGCAGGCGGATCTCGTGATAGTTGTCAGGCGAGATCGCGACCGCCCGATGGTGCACCGGATTCTCCCGCCAAGCTCCCGGCCCATCGGGTGTGGCGAAGAGGATGAGATTGCCGTAGGCGCCCTTTACGAATTCGAGGTCGTAGTAGCTGAGGAGGCCTCCGGCGGCGTACGCTCCCATGCCGGCGACCAATTCCTCCTCGAGGTCGAAGAGGATGCTGACATCGGCGTCCGACCGCGGGCGGCCGAAGAAGCCGACGACCGTCGGGTCACGTGCTGCGAGCAGCGCCCTGGTGTCCGGTACGACCAGCAAATGCCGGCGCCCCTCCGGATCGGTCTCACGTATACACACGTCTTTCCGGCCCTCGAGCCAGTCGTCGGCCAGGAAGCGGGCACGCTCGCGCTCGCTTCCAAGCAGCTTGCCCATGACCTCCTGATCGTCCCGTGTGTGAACCGGATCAGCGAAGGGCTTCCCCGGAACGGTCTCGTCCGGCCCGAGCACTAGCTCTGCTGTCATGTGCAGAACCTAACGGGCGGCAAATCGCCGCGCCGCTCGAGCGTGCGGGAAGGCGTCGTCCGGACCTGACTACACTCGCCGAGATGCCGATCGACCACGTGAACGTGCCGGTCAGCGACCTGGACGCAAGCCGGACGTTCTACACGGCCGCGCTCGCCCCGTTCGGCTACACGCTCGTCTACGACTCGGAAGAGTCGCTCGGCTTCGGAGTCGGCGACGGTGGGGACGACAACGAGCCGTTCGCGGTTCGGCTGGGCGAGCGGCCGACCGTTCGCACGCACATCGCTTTCACGGCGTCCAGCGAAGCTCAGGTAGACGAGTTCCATCGAGCGGCGCTTGCGGCCGGAGGAGCTGACAACGGCGGCCCCGGCGAGCGCCCGTACGGGGACTACTACTACGCAGCTTTCGTCCTCGACCCGGACGGTCACAACATCGAGGCCGTCTACCACGTCCGGCCCGCTCGCTGATCGCGGCTACTACTACTAGACCCGGGCGATGAGGTAGTGCCACACGTTTTCGAATCGGAACGAGCCTGTTGACGTCCGGAACGGTGCCAACGACTCGGCGATCGCAGCTCGCACAACCTCTTCGCCGGAGGTCCGCGCTGCCAGTTCCACCATGCCCGCCGACAGCATCGTGCGCACCATCTCTTCCTGGTTCGGGTATTCGAACACGGACGCGATGTCACCGGTCGTCTCGGGTGTGAGGCCGGCCTCCGTCGCAATCGTCTCGAGCACGCCAGGATCTGAGAGTGCCCGACCCCCGGGTCCCGTCGGTAGCGGCCCGGGAAGAAGTGGTCCGACGGATCGCAGCATCGCCGAGAGGTCGCAACGTGCCGCCTCCCCCCAGACCTGAATCACCACCTGCGCGCCCGGCTTCGCCACCCGCGCCGCCTCGCCGACTGCCATGCCGAAGTCGACTGCGAACTGAAAGGCGTTGAACCCGGTCACGAGGTCGAATCGGTCGGCTTCGTACGGCAGGAACTGAAGATCGCCGATCCGGACTTCAGCTTCCGGAACGCGCTCGCGCGCGATGTCGACGAGGGCCTCGGACGCGTCGAGGCCAAAGACCTCCGCGTCGCGGTCTGCCGCGGCCCGAAGGAAGACTCCAGAGCCACAACCGACATCGAGCACGGTCATGCCGTCCCCAACGCCGGTCCGGGCGAGGATCTCCTCGTAGATCGGCACCTGTTGCTCCTCCTGCCGTGCCCACTCGCGGGCATGTGCGCCCCAAAGCTCGCCTTGCTGTTCCGCCGCTCCTGAGGGCCTGCCGGGTGCCTCCTCAACGCCTCCGCGCCCGCTCTCGCCCGCCGTGGACACCTGCATGCCGCTCCCTCCTATAGACTATGAGACATAGTTTATATAACTACGAAACATAGGTTGTCAAGAGATGCCTGAACTGGGCGCGTTCAGCTACGAGGTCCTGGCCCTCGTCGGCCGTGGGGGCGCCGGACCGCACGATCTGCTGCAAATGGCGAGGCGGGGTCGGATCTTTGCCTGGGCAGGCGAGAGCCAGTACTACGTCGAGCCCAAGCGCCTTGCCCGGCTCGGCTACTTGAAAGCTCGCAAGGAACCGGGGAAAACACGGGAGCGCACCGTCTACAGCCTGACCGACAAGGGCTTGGAGGCGCTCCGAGCGTGGACGGAAACTCCGACCCATTTCCCTCGCCTGCAGCACGAAGGCCTCGTCCGGCTCCTCGCGGCAGACCTGGTCGGCGAGAAGCCCGTGCGAGAGAGCCTCGGCACCCTGCGCGACGACATCGCCGACCTCTCGGCGCGACTCGACGAGTCGGAGAAAAGCGCAGAGCTACTGCCGCATCGCCGCAAGTATCTGCTGCTCGGAAACCGGCTCGCCCGGCGCCTCCTCGATGTGCATCTCGAGTGGCTGGACGACGTCGAGCGCGAGCTTGGGCCAGAACGCTCGTCGGATGCAAGCTTGGTCGTCGGCAGCCCCGACGGGTACCGTTCCGGGGAAACGCTCGTGTAAACGAACGAAAAGAGGCGTATGAGCTCCAGTTCGAAACGACAAACGACGATGGCGAAGATGCAGCGCGAGCAGAGGGTTAAGGAACGCCGTGCGGCCAAGATAGAAAAGAAGCAGGCGGCTGCGGCTGCGAAGATCGCCGAGGCGAACGGCGAGACGCTCCCGGCAGACGACGCGGTCGAAGAACCAGCCGAAGACTGAGCGACCACCGGGAGCGCCGGTGATCGCCGAGCGGCTGACGTCGCAGCTCCTGTCAGGACCGCCGGCGCGTGATCCCGTCGCGGTCGCCGAGCGTCTTCTTGCGATTCAGGGTCAGGACCCCCGCGGGGCTCGCCTCGCCGTTCGCGCGCGGACGAAGGGCCTGACCGCAGCCGACGTCGACCGCGCTCTCACGGTCGATCGGTCGCTCCTGATCACCTGGCTGAACCGGGGCACGCTGCATCTCGTCCGGAGCGAGGACTATCCGTGGCTGCACGCCCTGACCACACCGCCGCTCCTGGCGGGCAACGGCCGCCGCCTCGCGCAGCTGGGCGTGACACCGAGCGCCGCGGACCGCGGTGTGACCGTGATCGCGCGCTCGCTGGCAGAGGAAGGCCCGCTGACGGGCAAGCAGCTCCGGGAACGCTTACAGGCGGCGAGGGTGCGCGCCGAAGGCCAGGCTCTGGCACACGTGATCGGGCTCGCCGCCATCCGCGGCGTCCTCGTCCGAGGGCCGATGCTCGGCAAGCAGCACGCGTACGTCCTCACCAGGGACTGGCTCGGCAAGGCTCCCCCCGTAGACCGTGATCAGGCACTGGCGGAGCTGGCTCGCCGCTACCTCGCGGGCCACGGACCGGCCGACGACCGGGACCTCGCCAAGTGGTCGGGCCTCCCACTTCGAGACACCAGGGCCGGTCTTGCCGCAATCGCACCCGAGCTCGAACAGCGTGCTGGCTCGCTCGTCCACCTGAGGAAAGCAAGGCCCGCCGCGGAGCTCCCGCCCCCACGACTCCTCGGTGCCTTCGACCCCGTGCTCCTCGGCTGGACCTCGCGCCAGGACATCGTGGGCTCCCACGCGCATCTCATCGCCGCCGGCGGCCTGTTCCGCCCCTTTGCCCTCGTCGAAGGCCGGGCGCTGGGGACGTGGAGCCTGCAGGCCGGAGAGGTGAAGCTGGCGCCGTTCGGGCGGTTGAGCCGGCGTAACGCCGCCATCCTCGAGGCCGATGCGGCCGACGTCGTCCGTTTCTTGGTGAGCTAGCCCGCCCGCTCGGCGCTCCGCAAGCCTCTGATGGCCCAGAGCCAGAAACCCGCCGCAAGCGTGAACGCCACCGCGAACGCAATGGCCACCTCCGTCGGTGAGCCGGCCAGAAGGCTTCTGCCCGCCTCCAGCACGCGGGTCAGCGGATTGAAGGTCGCGACCGCATGAATCCATCCCTGGAGGAGTGAGAGCGGGACGTAGACCGGCGCGAAGAAGAGCGCGAGGAAGACCGGCATCTGCATGAGCGGTCCGGCCTGCATCGTCCGCAGCCGCATCGCGACTCCCGCCGCCCAGAGGATGGCGGCGATGTTCAGGATGACCGCCAGGGTGTAGAGGCCGAAGAGGTCGACCGGGCCGCCACCGACCTGCATGCCGGCCACGAGTGCCACGACCGTGAGGACTGCGGCCGTGACCAGCCAGCGCGCGAGCGCCGCGATCGCGTAGCCGAGCACGATGCCGGTTCTGTTCGGGGCCGCGAGGAGGAGCCTGCGCGCGAATCCGCTCTCGAAGTCCCGTGCGATGCCGAAACCCGTGAAGACGCCGCCGAAAGCGGCCGACTGAAGTAGGACGAACACGAATTGGAATGCGGTGTAGCCCGGCGGGAAGTCGAAGCCGGGTACGTCCGCGACGCGTGAGAGCCCACCCGCGAAGGCAGTGAAGAAGAAGAGCGGGAAGATGAGCGAAGGAAGGAGGAGCGACGGGTTCGTGAAGACCGTGCGGAGCGTCCGCGAGGCGACGGCGAGGGCGACCGAAAGCGTCCTCACGACCGTGCCAGCCTCGAGCTCAGGGAAACGGAGGCGAGCGTGAGCGCGACGACCGTGATCGCGGCGGCGATGCCGAAGCCCAGCGCGAGCGCTTCACCGTCCCACCCGACGATGATGAGTGAGCGCACGCACTCGATCAGGTACGAGACGGGGTTCGCGGTCGCGACGAAGCGGAACCAGTCGATCTCGATCAGGTTCCGCGGCATGTTCATCGACGAGAGAAAGAGGAAGACGAAGAAAAGGGGAAACAACCCCTGGACGGCCTCACCGGAACCGGTTCTGAGTGCGGCGAAGGCCCCGAGAGCTCCGAAGCCGACCGACACCAGAATCGCGAAGGCGAGCAGGACCAGGATGCCGAGCGGCCCGCTTTCGAGACGGACGCCGACCAGGAGGCCAACCCCGATGTACACCAGCGCCTGGATCACCCCCATCGTCAGGACGCCGCCCAGCTGGCCGGCGAGCAACGCCACGCCCCGCATCGGCGTCAGCGCCAGCCGGTTCAGGAAGCCGGTCTGGATGTCTCGCGCGAGGTCGGTACCGGCGTTCATGGTCGCGAAGAGCGCCCCCTGGATGAACGGGATCGCAAGCGCAAAGGCAACGAACGAATCGGTCGGGAAGCCCGGCAGACGGGTCGCAGCATCGAGGCCGCCCGAGTTGACTGCGAGGAGCAGGAGCGGGAAGACGAGCGGGAAGACGACGTTCGCCGGCTGCCGCGCCGTCCGGACGACGGAGCGCCGGGCAAGCAGCAGAACCTGATCCCCGAAGACCCCGCTCACGCTGCCTCCGCGGCGTCCCCTTCTTCTTCCTCGGGCTCCTCCTGGCTCGCTCCTTCGAGCGAGCGACCGGTCTTGGCGAGGAACACGTCGTCGAGCGACGGCTGGTGAAGCTGGAGGTTCTCGATCTTCAGGCTCTCGGCGTCCAGTACCCGAACGAGGTCGGCCAGGCCGATGTCGGCCGAGCGGAGCCGGACGGCGACGACACCGTCAGGGGAAGGCACGAGCTCCCCGAAGCGTCCGAAAGCCGAGGCGACGCCCGCGCAGTCCGCGGCATCGACGGGCCGCGCTTCGACCGTCGGCTGGCCGATCTGCGACTTCAGCTCCCTGGGAGTGCCCTCGGCGACGATCTTCCCCTTGTCGATGATCGCGATCCGATCCGAGAGGACATCGGCCTCCTCCAGGTACTGGGTCGTCAGGAACACGGTCACGCCGTCCTCCTTCGCCAGGCGTTCCACCTCCACCCAGAGGGCCGTCCTGCTCTGGACGTCGAGGCCGGTCGTGGGCTCGTCGAGGAAGAGGACTTGCGGGCGATGGATCAGCGCGAGCGCGAGATCGAGCCGGCGCTTCATGCCGCCTGAGTACGTGCGCACCTTGCGGTCGGCGGCCTCCCTGAGCCCGACGCGATAGAGGAGCTCCTCGCTTCGGGGCGTGCGCTCCGCGCGCGGCACTGCCTGGAGCGCCGCCTGAAGCTTCAGGTGCTCGCGTCCCGTCAGCAAAGGGTCGAGCGCGGCCTCCTGGAGCGCCGCACCGATGACGCTGCGAACCTTCGGGCCCTCCTTGACGATGTCGTACCCGGCCACCAGCCCGGTGCCGTCCGTTGGCGGCAGGAGTGTTGTGAGCATGTGGACGGTCGTCGACTTGCCGGCTCCGTTCGGCCCCAGGAAGCCGAAGATCTCTCCGCTAGAAACGAAGAGATCGACGCCGTCGACGGCCCGTGGGCCCTTCTTGTACTGCTGGACGAGACCCTTTGCTTCGATCGTGTTATCGGTCACGGCGGCCACCCTAGATGCTTATCGTTGAGGTTGTCAAGAATTGATGTTGCATACTATCGATGCTGTCACCTATCATGGGCCCGATGCAGACCGCACCTTCCAAAGCGTCGCCCGCCGCGCGTGAGGCGTGGGGCACGGTCTTCCAGATCTCCCTGGCGAATCGATGGCGTCTGATGGCGGCACTCGAAGAGTACGGCCTCACGTTCCCCCAGGCGCACGCCCTGCGGCTCCTCGACCCCGAGCGGCCCTTGCCGATGAATGAGATCGCCGACCGTCTCGTCTGCGATGCCTCGAATGTGACGGGCATTGCCGACCGGCTCGAGTCCAGAGGCCTGATCGAACGGAGACCGGGCTCCGGCGATCGCCGAGTCAAGGTGCTCGCGCTCACTCCCGCCGGCGCAGAAGCACGCGAGCGGGTGATCGAAGCAATGACCGAGCCGCCGGCCGAGATCGCAGCCCTTTCCCCCGCCGACCAGCGCGCCCTACGGGACATCCTCCGTCGCGCCGCCGCCACAAGCTCGAATCCGTAGCAAGTACCGATCCGCTCGACCTCCACCCTTTCGAGGGATAGGAACCGGCTCCGGCTGCCCGATCTCTTGGAGGTATGCGGCGCCGCGGCGAGCACATTCCTCCGGTCCTGACGCTCGGCATCATCGTTGCGGCGCTTCCATTCGCCCTGATCTATTCGCTTGCGCACCGGCACGCTCATTTCAGCGGCCAGGTTCATTTCAGTGGCGTCGGCCTGACGGCGCTCGCCTGCGCGCTCGCAGCGGTGGCCCTCACGATCGCCGGTGCCCGGCGTGGAGATAGCCGGACGGTTCTCGTGGGTACCGCCTTCTCCGTCATGGCCTCGCTGCTCGCCCTGCACGGGATCGCAACTCCCGGAATCCTGATCGGGACGAACGGGGTCGTGGCCTTCACCGGCGGCGCCACCCTCCCCGTCGGTGCTGCCGTGCTCGCACTGTCGGCTCTACCGGCCCTTCGCCGGCCCAGAAGCGTTCGGCCGCTCGTCTACCTCCAAGTCGGGTTGCTCTGTGCAGTCCTCTTGCTTGGGGCGATCGGAATGCTCGTCCCGAGCGCAGTTCCGAGTGTGCCCACGGCTGGAAGCATGGCGGCGCTCACCCTGCTCGTTGTCGGTCTAGCGCTGTTCGCGCTCTTGGCTCTGCGGGCAGTGCGAACCTTCCTGCTGACCCGGCGGCGAGCCGACCTCGCCGTTTTCGTCGGCATCGTCTGGCTCGCTGCTGCCCTGCCGCCCGCAATGCTCCTCAACTTCATGGAACTCGGCTGGTGGCTGGGACACGGGTTCGAGCTGCTCGGGATTCTTCTCGTCGGGGTACCGGTCGCCCTCGACCTGCGTCGCGCCGCGGAGTCGCGGCCCTTGGTCGGCGACGTCGCCTGCTCCGACCTCGTCGCCGCGGAAGAGGCCTTCCTCGGTGCGCAGGTCCGGGCCCTCACTCTCAGCCTCGCCCGAAAAGACGAGTACACGAAGGAGCACACTCGGCGAGTAGCGGTTCGCGCAGTCCAGGTCGGCGAGGAGCTCGGTCTGACGGGGGGACGTTTGCGGGCGCTGGCGACGGGCGCGCTCGTCCATGACATCGGCAAGCTCTCGGTCCCCGACGCGATCCTCCAGAAGCCCGGCCCGTTGACCGACGAGGAGTTCAGCACCATTCAGCGCCACCCCGAGTGGGGCGAGAAGATGCTCGCTGACCTTGGCTTTGCGCCGGACGTCAGGCAGCTCGTCCGGGACCATCACGAGCGCCTGGACGGATCCGGATATCCGCACGGCCATGAGGGATCCCTGATCTCTTTCGACACTCGCATCCTGGCCGTCTGCGACGTCTACGACGCGCTCATCTCCCGCCGGGTTTACCGCGACGCCTGGACACATGAGCGCGCGATCGGACTTTTGCACGAAGAGAGCGGCACGTCGTTCGACGCGAAATGTGTGACCGCCCTCGAGCGCGTGCTTTCCCGCGAGCAGTTGCCTGCCGCGGCTGCTGTCTAACCGGGCTCGGCGGGAACCCGGGCTAGTCGTCCGGCTCCCACGCAGCTTCCACGACGTAGCCATCTGGATCGAGGCACTTGACGCTCACGTAGTCAGGCTCGTCCCACTCCTCGGCGATCGGAACGCCGTCGGTGACAAGACGGTCTCGAAACGCCAGAACAGCTTCACGACTCGGAAGGCCGATCCCGAAGTGGAAGAACGTCGGCAGCGCTATCGCCTCGTCGGTTGGCCCGAGGGCGAGAGCGAACCCAGCAGCGTTGTAGAGCATGAGGACACCCTCGTCGTACCGGCGCGAAGGTTGCGCGTCGAAGCCGAAGTACGACTCGTAGAAGTGACGCGACCGCTCCTGGTCGGCGACGGCGAGGGCCAGATGCTCCACCCCGCTGAACGTAACGCGCGTCCGAGGATTGATCAATCGGTTCTCCTGCATTTCACCGATCGGTTAAATACCTGTATGGTGGCCCGATGGCAGTCGACCGTCTCAGCTACACGTTCGCGGCCCTCGCCGATCCGACGCGTCGCGCCATCCTGGCGCGGCTCGCTACCGGGGAGGCGACTGTCACCGAGCTGGCTGAGCCCTTCACCATCAGCCTCCCCGCGATCTCGAGGCATCTCAAGGTCCTCGAGCGTGCCGGGCTGATCGTCCGGGGTCGCGCCGCGCAGTGGCGGCCGAGCCGGCTCGACGCACGGCCCCTCGAAGACGCGACAGACTGGCTCGAGCATTACCGCCAGTTCTGGGAGGGCAGCCTCGACCGCCTCGACGACCATCTCCGACGGATCCAGAAAGGACAGACTGAATGACTGAAGCATCGAGCACGAAGGCGCATCGCGAGCTCACGATCACGCGCGTCCTCGACGCCCCGCGCGAGCTGGTCTGGAAGGCGTTCACGGACCCGGAGCAGTTCGCGTACTGGTTCGGCGCGGAGCTGGACGTCCCGGTGGACACGGTCTCGCTCGACGTCAAGCCGGGCGGCGCCTGGAAGGCGCAGATGATCGCCCCAGACGGCACCGAGATGCCTTTCGGCGGCTTCTACAGGGAGGTGCAGGAGCCGGAGCTGCTCGTGCTCACCTTCGAAGAGGCCGGGGCAAGCGACGAGGAACGACAGGTGCTAACCCTCACCTTCAACGATCTCGGCGACAAGACCGAGGTGACGCTGAACCACGCAGGGACCCTCGAGCAGAAGGACTTCGACGGGCTCCAGGGTGGCTACAACTCGTTCTTCGACAAGCTGGAGGAGCTGCTGGCGAAGGCCTAGTTCAGTCGTAGCAAAGTTTTTGGCACAAGACCTGCCTGACTCCTGAGTTCGGAAGAGCTCACCCGTCTTGATGAAGCGCGCCGTGCTTCGATCGCTCATCAACGCCTGCAAGGCCGAGCTCGAACGCACGTCGCGTGGCTTCGGTCCGATTGTCGACTCCGAGCTTTCGATAGACGTTCGACACGTGGAACTTCACGGTTCGTTCAGTCACCCACAACATCGCTGCGATTTCCGCATTTGAGGCGCCTCGGGCGATGAGGCCGAGAATTTCCCGCTGCCGGGAAGTTAGCGCAGACTCCCCTCCAGTCTCCTGCTTGCCGGCTTCCGGCCCGCCAGGAGCGAGATAGATCGACTGATGAACAACCTGACGAACGGCGACACGAATGTCGTCGGGCTCGGCAGACTCGGACAAGCAGGCGTCCGCCCCGCCGGCCAGAGCGAACCGGATTTCGTCTTCGGAGCCCAAGAGAGCCACGATCTTCAACCGAGGGTTGGTGGCTCGCAAGCGGCTCAGGAGCTCGACGTTTTCGGCGCGATCTAGCGTCAGTCCGACGACGGCCAAATCGGGTCGCGCCCCTTCCGCCAGCGCAACTGTCTCCTCTGCGGCCAAGGCTGTTCCCACGATCTCGATTCCTTCATCGGCCAGAAGGCGCGCAATCACGTCCACCAGCATTTGTTGGCGATTCGCAACGATTGCGCGTCGCCGCACATCCGTGCCGTTCGCATCTCGCCCAGAGTCTGGGGGATGACCCACGTGTGGTCCCTTTCGCCGCAGTGCAACACACAGCCCCCCCAATGCCCAATTATGCTGCGACGGCCCTGGCCCACATCCCTCGATAGAGGGATTGGAGGGGCCTACGCCCGTGGCGGCGTACACACGTCAGGTTTTTCCGTAGCGGATTAGGCAAAGCTGCGATGCCTACCTGTCCGAAAGGTTAGGCCCCCGCCTGCGGGTGAGTCTTCGGATCTGGTCTTTCAATTACACGCCGGGGAGCGCATTGTCTCAACTGCTCCCGGGCGGCGGTCCTAACGGGGCGGAGAGGAACGGCGTCAGTGTGCGGACTAATCGGCTACGTCGGGTGGCGTGACGCCCCTGACATCCTGCTTGCAGGCCTTCGGCGCCTTGAGTATCGGGGATACGACTCTGCGGGCATCTGCGTGCAAGGACCTTCGGCGCTCCTGACGACTCGGGCGATCGGAAGCCTCGAGAACCTCGACAACACGCTCGGAGGAAATCCGGCCATCTCAACGACCGGTATCGGCCACACGCGCTGGGCCACACACGGACGGGTGTGTGTGGAAAACGCCCATCCTCTATCCGGCTGCCGCGAGGGCGAGTTTTCGCTCGTCCTGAACGGAATCATCGAGAACTACCGAGAGCTTCGGAGCGAGTTGATCGCTAGCGGCCATCAGTTCAGGAGCGACACCGATGCCGAGGCAGTCGCGCATCTTGTCGAAGAGCAGTACAGCGGTAATCTCGCCGACGCTGTTCGCAAAGCGTCCGAAAAGCTTGAAGGTCACTTTGCTCTCCTGGCCATGCATCGCGACCACCCTCAGTACCTGGTTGCGACGCGGCGCGAGTGCCCGTTGGTCGTTGGGCTCGGTGAGGGTGAGACCTACTGCGCATCGATGATCGCAGCGTTCATTGCTGACACACGCCAGGTCAATCTGATCGAGGACGGCGACATCGTCGAGTTGACGCAAGCCGGAGCTCAGTTTTTTGTTGACGGCCAGGTCGTAGAGCGCGAGCTCGTTGACGTCGACTGGGACGACGAGACCGCTCAGAAGCAGGGCTGCGAAACATTCATGCTGAAGGAGATCTACGAACAGCCCCTCGCGGCAGCTCGAACGCTTGCGGGCCGAGTTCGGGGCTCCCGCCCGACGCTTGAGGAACTGGAGCTGGACAGCGACTTCGTGCGAGACCTCTCCCGTGTGGTCATCGTCGCGTGCGGCACCGCTTATCACGCGGGGTTGCTCGGACGCTTGGCACTCGAGGGGTGGGCCCGCGTGTCCTGCGAGGCGGACATCGCGAGCGAATGGCGTTACCGGGATCCCATCTTGGCCGCCAACACACTCGTGGTTGGGATCTCACAGTCGGGTGAAACCGCGGACACGCTCGCAGCGGTTCGGCTTGCACGGTCGCGTGGAGCCCGCACCCTGGCCGTGACGAACATGCCGGGCAGCCAAATCACCCGGGAAGCCGACTCTGTCGTGTACACGCGTGCGGGCCTTGAAATGGGCGTCGCGGCAACGAAGACCTTCACAGCTCAGGCAGCCATGCTTTTCCTGCTCGCGCTCAGGTTCGCCGAGCTTCGCGCCACGCTCGACAAGGAGGGCATCGAGGTTCGGTTGGAGGAGCTCCGCACCCTCCCTGACAAGATCGAGCGCTTCCTCGCGGGCGATCATCCCATCAACGAGATCGCGCTACGGCACTTCGAAAAGCCTTTCTTCTTCTACCTCGGTCGTCACATCGGCTTGCCGGTAGCGCTCGAAGGGGCCCTGAAGCTGAAGGAGATCTCGTACATCCCGACGGAGGCGTACTCGGCGGGCGAGATGAAGCACGGCCCGATCGCGCTTCTCGATGCGTCGACGCCGGTCGTCTGCATCGCCACCGACTCCCACGTGTACGACAAAGTCGTCTCGAACATCCAGGAGGTGCGGGCGCGGGGAGCGCAGGTGATCGCGATCGCCACCGACGGGAACGAGGACATCCAGCACCTCGCCGACGACGTCATCTACGTCCCGAGGTCGGACCCCTACCTCCAGGGCATCCTGGCTGTTCTTCCACTCCAGCTCCTTGCTTATAGGATCGCGCGCTTGCGAGGCCTCGACGTCGACCGGCCTCGAAACCTCGCGAAGACTGTGACGGTCGAATAGGCGATGTCGGTCGTCGAGGCAGGTGCCGCCCCGTACGCCGATGACGCACTGCTTTTCGGAAGCGACGCCGGGCGCAGGCGTAGGGCTCAATTCGCGCTCGTCATCTTGCGCGCGGCGGTTCCGTTCTTCCCGGTGGCGGCGGTCCTAACGGCATCCGACGCCAGTATCGCCACGCCGGCCGTCCTGATCCTCGCGGCCGGCTGGTTCGTTGCTCTGCGCCGCATGTTCTCCTCGGCGTGGCTGTCGCCGCTGGCGCTCGGTATTCCGATCATCGCGGCTCTCGGGGCGCTCTCCGGGCTCGCTTTGATGTCGGGGTTCGCCTACTGGCTCCCCGGTGACGACGTCACCCCACTCGAGCTCTCACTCATGGCGGCCGCGGTGTACGTGGCATCCGCCTGTTTCGAGTCCATCGCCAGAAGAACTCGGTTCGTCTACCCGCGAGTCCTAATTATCGGCGCGGGCAACGGAGGCATGCAACTTGCCGAGGAGCTCTGCGGTGATCCGGACCTTCCCTTCCAATGCCTCGGCCTCCTCATCGAGGACGGAGAAGACTGGTCGAGCGAGACAGTTCGCGTACTCGGCACGACCGACGATGTCGAAGACCTACTCGAGCTTTGGGAGCCAGACATCGCCGTGCTCGCCTCCGGCGAGAACGGCAAGACCGTCTCCGCTGTACTCGACGGGGAGGAAAACGCCGTGCGCCTTCTTTCCCTCTCGCACTTCTACGAGCACGTCTACGGACGGGTTCCGATTCATACCTTGTCCCCGACCTGGTTCATGAGCCTCGTCCACCTCTCCAAGCGCCCCTACCCGCGGATCACAAAGAGGGTCTTCGACCTCGTCCTCGCCTCCGCCGGCCTTGTTCTCGCGAGTCCACTCCTCCTACTCGGAGCGATCCTGGTTCGGTCGTCCGGGCCGGGACCTGTCTTTTACCGCCAGTGGCGATTAGGGGAACGAGGACGGCCGTTCCAGATGCTCAAGTTCAGGACGATGGTCGATAGAGCCGAACCGGCCGACCAAGCAATTTGGGCAATCGTGGGAGACCCGCGCGTGACGGGTGTCGGCCGGATCATGCGGAGAACCCGCCTGGACGAGCTGCCTCAACTGTGGAACGTGCTCATGGGGGAGATGAGCATCGTAGGACCTCGGCCCGAGCGGACGGAGTTTTACGAGCTCCTTGCCGCCGAAGTCCCCTACTGGACCCGTCGACACCTCACCAAGCCCGGGATCACCGGCTGGGCCCAGGTCTGCCGTGGCTACACCTCGAACGTCGGAGGAGCCGCCGAGAAGCTGGCCTACGATCTTTATTACCTGAAACACCAAAGCCTCTTACTCGATCTCGCCATCACGGCCAAGACGACAACGACACTCGTGTCGGGCTTCGGCGCGAGGTAGAAGCGGGTGAAAACCTGTCCCCCCTACCCGGAAGGATAGTTTTCGCGCGCGCGCGCGAAAAGGGGCCCATCGCTCGCCGCTTCCGGTCTAGCATCGATGGCGCAGTACGCGAAGCGTCAAGGGGCGTCCGCGGTCAGACCCTCGAGGCTGGAGGCGATACAAGCATGCTTCAGAACTGCGGCTTGACCCGCGGGTCGCTCTCCGGGCACGGGAGGGGGTCCGCCACGTCCCGCTTCGCTTTTCGCCGGCACTTGTTCGCACTCTGGCTTGTGGCCCTGGTGGCACTCACCGCGGTACCCACGGCTTCGGCCGCCTTCTCTCTGACCCGTCTTCATTTCAGTACCGCTGCTGGACCCGAGAATTACGTCTACACAACGGGCAACACGGTTGTTCCGGAAGGCGGGACGGATGCGGGAACGTTCTACAAGTTCGTTGTAACCGATTCTTCAGGCGCAGCGCGAAACGTTTTTTCGTGCACGCCGTCCGCCGACTTCTCTATCACCAACAACTCCTACAGCGTTTCGAGCGCCGATCCGGCCTCTGGGTCGGCCGCGTGGAAGTACACCCTGCAGCAGTTCTCGAACGGGACCTGCACCGGCACACCGGCCAAGAGCGCATCGAAGAACTTCTACGTTGCGCGAGCCACCGCGTACGAGGACTCCGCCCTCACCCGCCCCAGAAGTGTGTTCGCTGCCGGTCAGACGACGTACCTCGTCATCCAGGGGGTCGCGCCCGGTCTCATCGACTGGAGCACAACGTGGATCAAACCCTCGGGAGCAACCGCCTGCGCCAACACCGCCGCGAACGACCGCCCCGACGCAAACTCGAGCGGTGGTCTTCCAAAGACCTCCGCGAGTTTCCTTCAGTACCGGCCTAATCTCACCCAGAACGGGTCCCTATGGAACCGTGAATCTGAGTACGAAACTGTCCCCTGCGCGTCTTTGGACTCGACCAACCAGGGGCAATGGAAGCTACTCGTCCAACGGGACGCCACGAACTTCGCGACGCTGACCGCGTTTACGCTCGACACAACGGCGCCGCCGGCACCCCTCCTGACTACGAGCCCGCCGAGCTCCACGGGATCCAGCTCTGCCACCTTCGCGTTCACCGACGCGGATCCTGACGCGGCCTTCGAGTGCGCCCTGAACGGTGCGGCCTTTGCGAGCTGCACGAGCCCGAAAACGTACACAGGACTAGTGAGCGGCACACACTCGTTTGCCGTTCGGGCGGCCGATCCCGCGGGTAACAGGAGCTCCGCGACCACGTACAACTGGACAGTGGACGCCACCCCCCCGAGCATCTCGCTCGTGCTACCAGCTGATGGCTCGGTGACCGGAGATGCGACGCCGACCTTTTCCGGGACGGCGGGAACGGATCCGGGCGACTCGACGACGGTTACCGTCAACCTGTACAGCGGCTCCTCGGCGAGCGGCACGCCGATCCAGACGCTCACCGCGACGCGGGGATCGGGTGGCGCCTACTCGGTCAACGCCTCCCCGCCCCTGGCCGACGGGACCTATACGGGACAGGCAGAGCAGGCTGACGATGCGGGCAATACCGGCCAGAGCAGCGCCAGGACGTTCGCGCTTGATACGACTGCGCCCGAGACGACGATCCTCACCGCGCCGTCCGACCCGAGCAGCTCGGGTAGCGCGAGCTTCACATTCGATGCGAGCGAGCTCGGCTCCAGCTTTGCCTGCCAGCTCGACGGAGGCGGCTACAGCGCCTGTACCAGCCCCGAGAGCTACACGGGCCTCGCCGACGGCAGCCACACCTTCCAGGTCCGAGCCAGCGACGCGGCCGGCAACACCGACCCGACCCCCGCCAGCCGCACCTGGACTGTTGACAGCGCCGGCCCCGACACCAGCATCACCGCCGCCCCGGCTGACCCGACCAACACGGCCGATGCCAGCTTCAGCTTCAGCGCGAGCGAGCCGGGCTCCAGCTTCGCCTGCCAGCTCGACGGAGGCGGCTACAGCGCCTGTACCAGCCCCGAGAGCTACACGGGCCTCGCCGACGGCAGCCACACCTTCCAGGTCCGAGCCAGCGACGCGGCCGGCAACACCGACCCGACCCCCGCCAGCCGCACCTGGACTATCGACACGCAAGCACCGACGCCCACGCTCGCGACGCCGGCTAACGGCACCACCACCAGCGACACCACTCCCACGTTCTCGGGTAGCGCCGCCACCAGCACAGGCGACAGCACCGCGGTCACGATCACGATCTACGCCGGCGCCGACACGAGCGGCGGTGTCGTCCAAACCCTGACCACCACCCGCGCCGGCAACGGCTCCTACTCCGCCGACGCCTCCGCACCACTCGAGCTCGGCACCTATACAGCCCGCTCTGAGCAAAGTGACGACGCCGGCAACACAGGAAACAGCAGCGCCAACACATTTTCGGTGGATCCGACTGCCCCGGACATCGAGCCACCGAGCATCTCGCTCGTGCTACCAGCTGATGGCTCGGTGACCGGAGATGCGACGCCGACCTTTTCCGGGACGGCGGGAACGGATCCGGGCGACTCGACGACGGTTACCGTCAACCTGTACAGCGGCTCCTCGGCGAGCGGCACGCCGATCCAGACGCTCACCGCGACGCGGGGATCGGGTGGCGCCTACTCGGTCAACGCCTCCCCGCCCCTGGCCGACGGGACCTATACGGGACAGGCAGAGCAGGCTGACGATGCGGGCAATACCGGCCAGAGCAGCGCCAGGACGTTCGCGCTTGATACGACTGCGCCCGAGACGACGATCCTCACCGCGCCGTCCGACCCGAGCAGCTCGGGTAGCGCGAGCTTCACATTCGATGCGAGCGAGCTCGGCTCCAGCTTTGCCTGCCAGCTCGACGGAGGCGGCTACAGCGCCTGTACCAGCCCCGAGAGCTACACGGGCCTCGCCGACGGCAGCCACACCTTCCAGGTCCGAGCCAGCGACGCGGCCGGCAACACCGACCCGACCCCCGCCAGCCGCACCTGGACTGTTGACAGCGCCGGCCCCGACACCAGCATCACCGCCGCCCCGGCTGACCCGACCAACACGGCCGATGCCAGCTTCAGCTTCAGCGCGAGCGAGCCGGGCTCCAGCTTCGCCTGCCAGCTCGACGGAGGCGGCTACAGCGCCTGTACCAGCCCCGAGAGCTACACGGGCCTCGCCGACGGCAGCCACACCTTCCAGGTCCGAGCCAGCGACGCGGCCGGCAACACCGACCCGACCCCCGCCAGCCGCACCTGGACTATCGACACGCAAGCACCGACGCCCACGCTCGCGACGCCGGCTAACGGCACCACCACCAGCGACACCACTCCCACGTTCTCGGGTAGCGCCGCCACCAGCACAGGCGACAGCACCGCGGTCACGATCACGATCTACGCCGGCGCCGACACGAGCGGCGGTGTCGTCCAAACCCTGACCACCACCCGCGCCGGCAACGGCTCCTACTCCGCCGACGCCTCCGCACCACTCGAGCTCGGCACCTATACAGCCCGCTCTGAGCAAAGTGACGACGCCGGCAACACAGGAAACAGCAGCGCCAACACCTTCACGATCGCGGCGCCCGACACGGTGCCTCCGGTAATCACGTTGACCACACCAGCAAGTGGAACCGACACGACCGATCCAACTCCGACGTTCGCAGGAACCGCGGGAACGGATCCGGGCGACTCGACGACGGTCACCGTCAACCTGTACAGCGGCTCCTCGGCGAGCGGCACGCCGATCCAGACGCTCACCGCGACGCGGGGATCGGGTGGCGCCTACTCGGTCGACGCCTCCCCGCCCCTGGTCGGCGGGACCTATACGGCACGGGCGGAGCAGCGGGACGCGGAGGACAACCTCGGCCTGAGCCAGGCGCGGACGTTTTCGGTGCACTCCGGTTACAGAGACGAGATCCTGACCGATCAACCAATCGCCTACTGGCGACTCGGCGAAAGCAGCGGGACAACCGCCTTCGATCAGGCTGGCGCGACGAACGGTTCCTATCAGAACGGAGTGACCCTCGGCCAGTCCGGCGCTCTCATAACGGGATCGGACAGCGCAGTAGCCTTCGACGGCGTCGACGACCAGGTGACGGTGCCCCACTCGGCGTCCCTCAACGCCACCACAACGGTTACGGTCGAAGCGTGGATCAAGCGTGCGAAGTCAGGCGTCTGGCAGAACGTCGTTGCCAAGTCGGGTGGCGGCGCGGTTGCTAACCAGAACTACGCGCTCTGGATCAGCACAACGAACAACGCGGTCGCCTTCTTCGGCAGTGGCTCCAGCTCAGCTCGGGTGGACGGACCCGTGCTGGACACCGCCTGGCATCACGTCGTCGCTACGTACGACAACGCTACCGCCAGGATCTACGTCGACGGAACGCTGAGAGCGAGCACCGCCTCGACTGTCCGGATGACCGCGAACACGCTGCCTCTGATGATCGGTCGTGGAAGCGATGGGACCCGGCAGTATGGCGGTGTCCTGGACGAGATCGCGATCTACGGGGCTGTGCTGCCAGCAGGACGCATCCAAGCACACTACGCAGCCGCGACAACGTTCGATACGACAGCACCATCGATCACGCTCAGCACCCCTGCCGACGGTAGCCAGACGAACGATACGACGCCGCTGTTCGCCGGAACGGCCGGTACCCAGCCCGGGGACAGCTCAACGGTGACGGTGCTCGTCTACGACGGGACTTCGGCCACCGGTACGCCCGCCCAGACCCTGACGACCACGCGGGCGGCAGACGGAAGCTATTCGGTGGAGCCCGGCACGCCGCTCTCGGAAGGTGCGCATACCGTTCAAGCGGAACAGCGTGACACGGCTCTGAACGTCGGTCGCAGCGCTGCGAGGACCTTCACGGTTACCACGGCTGACATCACGCCGCCGGCGGTCACGCTCACGACGCCACCGGACGGAAGCTCCGGTACTGACGCGACCCCCACTTTCAGCGGTGCGGCGGGCCTCGCGCCGGGGGACCTTCCGACCGTCACCATCAACGTGTATGCCGGCGTTTCGCCCGCCGGAGAGCCGATCCAGACGCTGACCACTCTCGCTGTGGCCGCCTCGTGGTCGGCCGGCGGGGATTCGCTTCCCGAAGGGACCTATACTGCGCGGGCCGAGCAGGCGGACAGCAGCGGGAATCTCGGCCTCACCTCTCCGCACGTCTTCACGATCGGGACGAGCTACAGGGACGACGTCCTATCGGACGCCCCGGCGGCGTACTGGCGCCTGGGAGAGTTGAGCGGAACAACAGCGCGCGACGACAAGGGGACCAACAACGGGTCGTACCAGAATGGTGTGACTCTGGGGCGGCCCGGAGCCCTCACTGCCGACACCAATAGTGCGGTGTCGTTCGACGGCATCGACGACATCGTCACCGTGCCGAACTCGAGCTCACTCAACGCAACGTCAGGGGTCACGCTCGAGGCGTGGGTCAAGCGGACCAAGTCCGGGGCATGGCAGAACATCGTCTCGAAGCCCGGAAACGGCTCCCCTGCGGCTCAGAACTACGCGTTGTGGATGAACACAACCAACCAACCGGTAGCAATCTTCGGCAACGGCTCGACATCGTTCAGTGTCTACGCGCCCGCAATCGACACGAACTGGCACCACGTCGTCGCCACTTACGACAACTCGGTGGGCAAGGTCTACGTCGACGGCATCCTGAAGGCGTCGGCGACCTCGACGGTCCGCCTGACCGCAAACACCCAGCAACTTACGATCGGTCGCTCGACCGACAATTTGCGGGTTTTTGGGGGCGTCCTCGACGAGGTCGCGGTCTACCCGACCGTCCTGGTCTCCGCCCGGATCCAGGAGCACTATCAGAAGGCCAACGCCATTGACAGCATCACGCCGATCGTAACGCTGTCCACACCGCCCGACGGCAGCAGCACGCTTAACACGAAGCCCCATTACGCCGGCATGGCTGAAGTGACGGCAAGCGACTCGGCAACCGTAAGCGTGAAGATTTATCCGGGCTCGTCGGCCAGCGGAACCCCCGTTCAGACGTTGAGCACCACCCGCTTCACGAGCGGTGCGTGGTCCGTTGACCCCTCGACGGCTCTCGCCCTGGGGACGTACACGGCGCAGGCAGAACAGGTGGATTTGAGCGGCAATGTCGGAAAGAGCGCGGCTTCGACGTTCGCAGTGGTCACGCCCTCGTCGTCGGGCGACCCGGTGCTGGCCGGAGCCGGAGACATCGCAGACTGCACCGACACGGGCGTAGCGCAGACGGCGAACCTCTTGCTCGGACTCCCGACCGCAACCGTGCAGACATTCGGCGACAACGCTTACCCGCACGGATCCTCGAATGACTTCAACAACTGTTACCACCCCACCTGGGGACAGGTGAAATCGCGCACGAACCCGGCGATCGGCGACCACGAGTACGAGACCCCGAACGCATCGGGCTACTTCAACTACTTCGCAGACCGCCTGGCCCCGTTCGGCCCGAGCGCGCAGGACCCGCTACGTGCCTACTACAGCTACGACATCGGTGCCTGGCACGTGGTCGTCCTCAATGCGATCTGCTGGGAATTGCCGGGCTGCAGCGTCAGCGGCCAGGTTGCATGGCTCGCCGCCGATTTGGCTGCACACACGAACAGTTGCACGCTGGCCGTCCTGGCGAGCCCCCGGTGGAGCTCCGGCTCGGTCCACGGCAGCAATGCGCAGATGCAGCCGTATTGGGACAACCTGTACGCGAAGGACGTCGACGTTATTCTCGGCGGCGACGACCACGTCTACGAGCGCTTCGCACCGCAAGATCCACAGGGCTACTATGCTCCAAGTAGAGGCATCCGCCAGTTCACGGTCGGGACCGGTGGCGGCAGCCTGTACACGTTCGCCGAGCCTAAGGCCAACAGCGAGGTGCGCTACCGTGCGACGTACGGCATCCTGAAGCTCAAGCTCCACGCGACCTCATACGAATGGGAGTACCTGCCGACGGCCGGGTCCTTCTCGGACTCCGGAAGCGCCGCCTGCCACTAAGCAGACGCCGGCTCATGGTCGGCCTCGCCGCCACACTTTGCGTGGGAGGTCTCGTCCTGATCATGTGGATCGTCCTCGATAGAGGGTCCCCGTCGCTCGCGCTATTGGCCCCGGCCGCCGGAAGCTTCACAAATGACTCCACGCCCGCGTTCACCGGCCGAGCCTCCGATTCGACCACATCGGACGTGCATCTCCGCGTCTATCGGGGTATCCGGACGGAGGGTCGCCCACTGCGAATTGAGATAGGTCGGGTGCTCAATACGGGAGCCTTCTCGATCGCCCTACGGAGGCCGTTGCCGCCCGGGACGTATACCGCGGTCGCATTTCAGCGAGAGGGCAACGGAGCCACGCGGAAGAGCGCTCCCAACACATTCGTTTACTGGCAGGTCTCAACGACGAAAGAAACGACGTCCTCCGTCGTAGGATTGTTCCGCGGGGATCCCCGCCTCGGAGATCAACCTGCGCCGGGGAGGCACGGAGCGATCTCGTTCGACGGCACGGATGACGAGCTCCTCGTCTTCGACGCTCCACCGCTAGACGCCACAAACGGTGCGACCGTTCAAGTCCGGCTCAATCCAGAACGCAGGCACGTCTGGCAGAATGTGGTGGGGAAGCCCGGGGAAGGTCCGGCGGCTGCGCAAAACTACGCGCTCTGGCTCAACCCCGACGGACGAGCGGTGGCGCTCTTCGGGGGTGACAGCCGCGCCTCGGCGCGTGTTGACAGCCCGGTGCTCGTGCCCGGTTGGCACGAAATCACTGCGACCTACGACGGACGGGTGGCCAAGATGTATCTGGACGGCACGCTCGTCTCGTCCAGATCAAAGACCGTCCAGCTCGTCAGCAATGCCTACCCGCTGATGATCGCGGCCGGAAGCGACGGAAGCCGGCGCTACGCCGGCGCGCTCGACGGGTTCACGATCTACCCGAGAGCATTGTCGGCAGCTCGAATCCGAACCGAGATAGGAAACCTGAGCGCCTTCGACTCGACGGCGCCCGTCTTGACGCTGACGACGCCGGAACCAGGAAGTGTCACGACCGACACGACCCCGGAGCTCGCCGGCATGGCCGGCCTTGCGGCCGGCGATTCGGCGCGAGTAAGCATCCATCTTTACCCCGGGGCGGACACGAGCGGGGAACCGCTTCGAACGGTTTCGTCCAAGCGCCTCGGGCGCGGCACCTGGGGCGCCTCGCTACCTGTGGCCCTGCCCAGGGGCACGTACACCGCCTCCGCAGAGCAGCGCGACAAGGCCGGTAACGTCGCACGTACGACGACGACGTTTACGGTCTCGCCCCGCCGTGCGCAGGGCCCCCAGGTCGTCGCCGTCGGAGATATCGCATATTGCGACGACAACGGCGACGAGAAGACGGCTGCTCTGCTCGACCGCCTCCCGGGTACGGTCCTCACGCTGGGCGACCATGCCTACGAGTATGGAACGGCACAGGAGTTCACTGCCTGCTACGACCCGAGCTGGGGGCGACACAGACATCGGACCGTTCCCACGATCGGAGGTCACGAGTACGGAGACGGCCGCGACCACCAGGCCACGGCGTACTACGAGTACTTCTCACGCCAACTCGCGCCTTTCGGCGCGGCGGCAACCGATCCGCGCAGAGGCTGGTACAGCCACGAAATCGGCACCTGGCACGTCGTCCATCTGAACACAACCTGGCGGGAGGTCGGACTGCCGAAACCCGGGTCCGAGCAGCTGCGCTGGCTTCGCGCGGACCTCGAGCGCCACTCCAACCTTTGTACGCTCGCCATCTGGCACGATCCTGTCTTCAGCTCGGGTCGGAACGGCGGCGGCGCCGGCTTCAGGCCGCTCTGGGACGTCCTTTACGCCGGCAATGCGGATCTCGTGCTGAACGGGCACGACCACGACTACGAGCGCTTCGCCCCCCAAGCCCCGAGCGGCGCCTACGACCCCGGGCGAGGCATCCGGGAGTTCGTCGTCGGGACCGGCGGTCGAAGCCACTATGACTTTGCATCCGGACGAGGAATCCTTCCGAACAGCGAAGTACGTAATGACCGCACGTTCGGAGTCTTGACGCTACGGCTGGGCCGAACAGGCTATGACTGGAAGTTCGTCCCGGAAACGGGAAAGAGGTTCTCGGACGCAGGGAGCGACATCTGCCACTGATTCCAAGACGGATGAGGCCTGTCCCGTCGGACTCGACCAACCACAGGAGCCGGGGCCGGCGTTCTTCTCCCGTGTCTAGTGAAGCGGAGGAGGCGGCCGGAGACCTTTTAGCGGACCCATTCGTGCGCACGGGCTTCCCTGACGAAGGGTGAAGTCCGCGGCACCGCGAGCGACGAAAAGCGGATTCACGGAACGATTCAGCCGGCGCGCGTATCCGTCCGTGTATCCGAAATTTCCCCACGGTGCTCGCCAGACGCAGTTGTGCTCGACGACGTTGCCTTCTGGCTGCCGCTCGGGAAAGTAGGACTCGACGTTGTAGCGAGCTTGTGCGTTCGTGATGATGTTCCATTGCACGCGGTTGTACGACGAGGCGAAGCTTTGCGCGTACTCCCCGCCCGCCTCCTCTCCCGAGAACGTGAGGTTTCCGCGGTTCTCGCGCCCATTTCCGTCGATGACGTTGTGCGCGATGAGACTATTCTGGGCACTCGGGTACATCGAGATTCCGTACCCAGGATTGTCGTAGATGTAGTTGTTCCGAATGATGGCGCCGCGGGAAAATTCGGCGTAGATCCCATGGTCGTGGCCGCCGTTTCCACCTCCGCAGGCGTGGATGCGACTGCGTGAGATGAGCGGCCTGAACGTCGGCATCGTGACCTGGCCGAGCAGGATGCACGACCCCCGGTTCGTCTCGTTCAGCTTGTGTCTGTTGGTGACCTCCAGCCGCGAGAGGACAGCGTCGTCGCCGTAGACGTGGAGCGTGATCGGCCCCGCGTCGTGCCCGTCGATGACGATTCTGGAGACGGTGACGTGATTGGCTTCGTCCGTGATGCGAAGGTAGCCCCGGATCCGCGCGCGCGCTCCAATGACGCTCCTCAGCGTGACGTCACCCTGATAGAAGCTGACGTCTCCGACATACGTTCCTCGCTTGAGGCAGCCAACTTGACCAGGCCTTAGCTCGTTCACGAGGTATTGAACGGTTCGGTACGGTCGAAGGACAGTCCCTCGATTCGAGTTCCGCCCCCAGGGTGCTGCGAACTTGGTACAGGTGGAAGTCCCTGACGCCTGAGTACCGTCGGCACCGGTCGCTGAACTCACTGCGGCGCTCGCCGGCAGGGCTATCGAAAGGAAGGCGACGATCAGCGCCGCGACGGATGAATGGTTGCGCCGATGAAGCAAGAAAGCATGCCGGTGCTAGAGCCTCGGGACGCTAACGGACCCGACGGCTGGCGCGCAGAGCACGAAGCCTTTGGTACGCGGCCGGGCTCAACCGCTTGGTGGCGTGCTTTCCCCTCCACTCAAGCCAGAGCTGGGCCCGCGCCCGCCGGCTACAGGCGGCGTAGGCCGCGGCGCGACCCGCGGGCGTCGACGACCAGATTCCAAACCGGCCGAGAGTGGCCAGATCCCCGAACCAGCGGACTCGTCTACTCGGCTCGGAGGTCATGAGTACGCGGAGTCCAGCACGTGCCGCGGACTCCGTTACACGAGCCGAGAGAAACCCTCCCGGCACGGAGGCCACGTCGGGTTTCTCCCCCAGGATTTCCCCGAGCACTTCGCGGCTGCGTCGCCATTCGCCGACGAGCTCGGAAAGAGGTAGGCGTCCCATGTACGTCGGGTGCGTGTGCGAGTGCGTGCCGACGACATGCCCGCGTTCGGCGAGGGCCCTGATCCCTTCCGCGTCGAGGAATCCGCGTCGCCCGACTGCGCCCGTCGGGATGAAGAAGTACCCACGCCAGCCACGCCGCTCGAGAGCCCGGCCTATGTCGTGTGCGGACGCCCCTCCATCGTCGAACGTCAGGACAGTTCGGGAGCGCGGAAGCAAGCGATCGCGGTCCGACAGGGCGGGCAGAAGTCCCACCTCGAGACCTGTGGACGCAATTGCATCCAGGTGTGCCTCGAAGCGTTCTGGCTCTAGCTTGTATCGGGCCGCGAGCGGGCCGGGAAAGCCAACGGACTCCGCATCCGGCCTCGCGACGACGTCGTGATACAGAAGAATTGTCACGAATGGTTCCGACGCGCGGCCAGCTTCCAGCGCGCATAGTCGGAGAGGCGCGGCTGGCCCCACGCTCCTCGAAGCGCGACCGCTCACATCGAGGGGAGCCAACTCGCCCGCACAGGCGCGCTTCATGTCCTCCAGGACTGAAGGCAAGTGGTCGCACACGACCCGAAACTGGACCATCACATGCGAGTCCTCTCGGTCGTCGAACTCGGCCTCGTAGTAGGCGTAGACCGGCCCCGTGTCGACGCCTTCGTCGATGCGAAGCAAGGTCGCGCCGACCCGGCCGAGATCCCTCCGCGCGAGCGCCCAGAAGCACCCGTGAGCATTCCGGTATTCCGGGCAGATGCCCGGATGGACGACAAAGGTCCCCTGGGCGGGGGTCGCAAAGATCTCGGGTCGGAGAATCGTCTTGCAGGCAGCGAGCGCTGCATCGGCGCCCAACGACGCGAGGAACTCACGAGCAGTTTCGGAGTTCGGGTCCTCCGTCTCATGGACGGGAACGGTCGGTGGAGCCGGCAGCCGCTCGAGCTCCTCTGTCGTCCTGGTCCGAATCCACGCCCGATCGCGGGACGCACGCCGAAGGTTGTAGAACACCCTGAACGCCAACACGTCGAGCAACCTCCAGCCGGACCTTTTCCACTCGCGCCGGAACCGGGCGCCGCGCTGGCGCGGAGAGTTACGTATGAGCAGGATCCCGGTGAGCTCACTCTCAGCCGCGAGCTGAGCCGCGAGCAACCTGTGGTCGACGAGGCTGCTCTCGCTACAGATGAGAGCTGTGCGCAGCGGCCTCGAGTGCTCTCCGTCCGCAGGTGACGAACTCGTTTCGGCGGTCACCGGCGTGGTCGACTCGTGCGCACGAGCTCTTCGTACAGAAGCTCCACGCGTTCCACCATGCTTTCCAGGTCGAACTCTCGCCCTTGCCGGTCCTTTCCACGTGCGCCCATTCGGTGTCGGACTTCCGGGTCGCGAAGCAGCTTTGCGATGGCGCCCGCCAGCGCGCCGGGGTCCCGAGGGGGCACGAGGAGCCCGTGAACAGTGTCCTCGATTAGCTCTCCGAGGCCACCAACGTCCGTCGCGACGACCGGACGACCCGCGGCCATGTACTCCATTACGGATAGAGGCGTTCCCTCGAAGTCTGAGCAGCAGACCGCGACATCGCTGCCGGCCAGCAGGTCGGGAACGTCCGTCCGCGTGCCCAGAAGCTTCACGACGTCTTCGACCCCTTCACGACGTATCTGGTCGCGCAAGGCGGCTTCCTCACGCCCGTCCCCCGCGACCAGCACCGCGAGTTCGGGAAATTCCGCGTGCAGGCGCGACGCTGCCGAGACGAGTACCTCGAGCGCCTTCTCGGGCCGCAGTTGGCAGACGGTCACGACGACCGGTGCTTCGGGCGGGATGTCGAGCTCCGCGCGGATGTCGCCACCGGTCGGCTGCCGCCGCGGAATCGAGTTCGGCAGCACACGGATCCGCGTCGGATTCACACCCTCGTAGTCGATCATGCGCCTCCGGTCGGCTCGTGAGACAGCAATGAACGCGTCCGCACCGCGGCCAATGACCTCACGGTCGAGAAACCGACGAATCGCAGGGCCCTTGCGCGAGAGGCGGGCCGACGCCCAGCTCTGCTCGTGCGCAATGACAACGGGTACGGCTGCGAGTCGGCCGAGGATCGTCCCCCAGACATTCGAGCCGAACTTGTGCGCGTGAATGACGTCGACCCGCTCGCGCCGGAGAAGCGAGACAAGAGGCCACCAAGCCCTGAATGCGAACTTCGAGTGTCGGTCGAGCGTGAGCAGGCGTACGCCTGCCGCCTCGAGGTCGGCGCGAAACGATGGGCCCTCGAGCGACCTCGTCGCGCACAGAATGCTCTCGAAACGCTTCGGGTCGAGATGCATCGCAATGGTCACCGCCATCCGCTCACCGCCCCCGGTGATATCGGGGTTGTCAACCAGAGTGACCACACGGATGCGACCGTCTGTCTGGTTGTCCAAGGCGCCGTTGTACTGTTTCGAAGTCGTGATAGGCAAACGTAATCTGGTCCTCGGTCAGGCGATGGCGTTGAGCCGGACGGCTCGGGCAGTTGCTCGCAGCACATCAATTTCAGCGCTGCGCAGGGCCAGAGTCGCCTCGACCTCCCGACTCCCGCGTGGCCGCAATTTTCGCCGGGAAAGGCCCACTGGATATTACATCGATTTCCGGACGAAAACCGACGAGCCCACCTGGCCACCCGGATGGTTTCCTTGGCCAGGATTTCACCGCTTCATGGGGATTTCCCAGTGGGCTCTGGGCTGCTACGAACGCTACCTGGAAGGCGAAGGCGAGGTTTGGCTGGATGCTGCTCGCCAAGCAGGTGACTACCTGGTCGCGGAGCAGTCGGCCGGAGGCGGCTGGTACGAAGAGCACGCGCATCCACACACGTTCGTCGTCCGTGCTCCCTGGCTCTCCGCGATGGCCCAGGGACAGTGTGTGAGTGTTCTGGTTCGACTCTTCCTCGAATCCGGTGAGGCGCGCTTCGCGGAATCTGCCGCCAGCGGATTGGGCCCTATGGCTAAACCATTCGCTGAGGGTGGGGTCCGCTCGTACCTCGCTGGTAGCCCAATCCTCGAGGAATATCCGACCGACCCCCCAAGCCACGTTCTAAACGGTGCGATCTTCGCGCTCTGGGGATACTACGACGCTTGGCGCGGGCTCGAGGATGCCGAAGCAGGACAGGAATTCAGGGATTGCCTCGACACCCTCTCGGAAAGCGGTCATCGCTGGGATACCGGGTCGTGGTCTCGGTACGACCTCTACCCTCATCCGAGCATCAACGTGGCAAGTCCGTTCTACCACGCGCTTCACGTCGATCAACTCCGAGCAACGGACGCCGTCTTCCCGACGCCGGAAATCGCCACGCTCGCCGGCAAGTTCGAAGCATACGGTGCCCGCCGCCGTAACCGGATCGAGGCAATCGCTCGAAAAGTCGCCTTCCGGCTGAGAGTGCGCTGACTCCCTCTTAGGAGGGATTCCGCTCAGGCGGACACACGTAGAAAACCGAGAAAACAGGGGACTGCGGCAACAACCAGCTCCAGTGAAAGGAGCCCCTGTTGCCAGTACCGCTCGCCCGAATCTCCCGTCTGGTCGCCTTTTCTGTCCTGGTGGCCGCTTTCCTATTCGCCCCCGTGCCTGACGCAAGTGCAGCTACCAGCTGTACGAAGTACGCCTCCCCGGCCGGAAGCGACACGAACAGCGGTAGCGCTACGGCACCCTTTCTCACCGCTCAGCGGCTGATAAACAATCTCTCGGCGGGGCAAACCGGGTGCCTCTATACGGGGACCTACGTGGGCAACGCCACCTTCTCCCTCGGGAACGTCACCCTCGCGAGCGTGCCCGGGAACCGGGCGAAGCTCGGCGGTTACATCTGGGTGAGGTCAACGGCCAACGGGGTGACGATCTCCGACCTGGACGTCGACGGTCACGACGTCTCGCCGCCGACCATTCAGGTGCACGGAGACGCGGTGACGCTCAGCGGGCTAAACGTCACGAACCGTCATAAACCTGGACTCGCCTTTAACGCGATGTGTGTTTTGGCAGGCTCCGACTTCGAGAACAGCCCTGCGAATACGGCGTACGGGCTCGTCATAAGGGACAATCGCATCCACGACTGCGGGGACGACGCGCACGAGCACGCCATCTATCTCGAATCGACGCGGGGCGCAATCGTCCAGAACAATTATCTCTACGCGAATCCGGGATACGGAATCCACATGTACCCAGACGCCCAGGGAACGTCGATCGAGCACAACCTGATCGACGGCAACAGTTCGATGAACAAGGCAAACCTCACGTTTTCCGGCGAGTCACCCGGAGGCGAATACGCGTCTCCACACGGATCGGACAACAACACAGTCCGCTACAACCTGATCACGAATGCGCTGACGCGGTACAACGTCGAATCGTTCTTCCCCGCGGGCTCGGTGCAGCCGGTCAACAACGTCGTCTACGAGAACTGCATTTCGAACGCTCCCTGGGGGAACTTCGGCTATACGTCCGGATACACGCAGTGGAGCAACAAAGATGTCGATCCGCTCTACGTCGATCGGTCGCAGGGCAACTTCCAGCTTCGAGACGGAAGTCCATGCGCCGGCTACGGGCCGTCCGCGACCGACGCGGGGACACCCCCGCCCCCGCCGCCGCCCCCGCCTGCAGTAGCTGATTTCGCCTTGAGCGCCTCCCCGACAAGTCAGTCGGTCACACGCGGGCGCTCCGTCACGTACTCCATCAGTGTCGCGCCATCCAACGGGTTCGTGGGGCCTGTCGCCCTCAGCGTGACGGGTGCTCCGAGTGCCTCGAGCACCAGCTTCACTTCGAACCCGCTCGACACGTCAGTCTCGAAGACGACATCACTCACGGTGGGAACGACATCCTCGACACCGACCGGCACATTTTCTTTGCTCGTCAAGGGGGTGAGCGGCTCGATCAGCCGCACGACCACACTCACCCTCCAAGTACGCAAGCAGACGGGAAAGAAGCTTTCGCCGGCCGTAACCGGCTCGCCGACGCTGCTCGAAACCTCCACTCTCAGCGTGACCGTGACCACGGAACCGGTGTCGGCCATGCGGGCTGTCCTGGCCACGTACACACGCCAGAGGGTCGCGGGCGTGAGAGTTCGTATTTGGGGCGCCGGTCTCACCGCCCGGTCGCTCGTGACCGGGCGGCGGGGAAAAGTCACCTTCCGCGTGCGTCCCAGCCACCTAGGGCACGTCTACATCCGCGCGACCAAACCGGGCTTCACAACGGCGACCCGAGCCCTCAGAGTTCGAGTCCGCTAGGGGCGACCCGCCGGCAGCAGTCGCGCTGGCTCTTCAAGCCAGCTCGGAATAGGCTCCGCGACCGCGCCTGCCGCCATTCGCAGCGCCACGGCATGAAATGCAGGGCCCAGCGCAAGCAGAAGCCAGAGTTGTTTTTCATACTGGTTTGTCGCGAAGAAGAACGCGAGGAGGATCGACGCGGTACCGATCACCGCGCTGCGTGCCAATAAGCCGAGCTCACGGTTTCCGGAGGCTTCGAAAAGTCGGACTGCCCGCACTCCAAGCCAAAGCGAGCCGGCAATTATGGCGAAAAACAAAGCGAGCCCGATCGCTCCGAGTTCCGCGAAGACCTGCAGATAGGTGTTATGAACCAGCTCAGGTCGAAGCACAAGGTCGGCGCGGGGAAGATTGATGTCCTCCAGGGTGTAGGAGGGCTCTACGACGGTGAAGTTTCCGGCGCCGACGCCAGCGACGGGATGGTCTGCTACGACATCAAGCCCGACAGCCCACAGGGTCTCACGGCTGCCCACATTGCCCTGCGAGCCGATCGTCTGGAACGCAACGGGCTCGGTTACGACCGTGTAATAGATCGTGCCGAGCGCCACGACGCAGCCGACGACGACGACTGCCTGTCGCCGAACCTGCCCACCGAAGACGACGGAGAGAATAAGTGCGAGACCGAGGGCGAGAAGCCCCGCCTGCGAATCGGTTCGGAGAAGCGCAACTCCTGCAATCGGAAGCACGAGAGCGAACGCCCAACGCAACCAGTGCCCACGTAGGGCAAGGAAAGCAAATGACGAAAAAACAAGTGCCGGGACGAGAACGGCTGCGAGCTCGTTTGGATCATCGAACCCACCCGAGAGGCGGGCATCATTCACGCTCGCCGAAGCCGCGTACGTGCCGACGGAGCCGAGGATGACCGCGAAGACTGAACCCGCGATGAACGCCGAGAGAAACCACCAGAGGTGGCGCCGTTCCATCAGCACCGAGTAGACAATGAAGAGGAGCGAGACCCCCAGCGCAAGCCTCACTGTGCTCGACATCGCCTCGGATGAAGACTGGGCCCAGAGGGCCGATGCTAACGACCACCCCACGAAGCCAAGGGCAATGAGAGCGAAGGCGCGTTGGTCGGTTGCAAGCTGGCGAAACGGCATAGCTCGCTTTAGGGAGATCAGAAGCCAGGCCATTGCGACGACACCCCCGACCAATTTGACCGGTGTCGTGAGTCCAAGGCTCTGCAGCGCCGTTGTGCGGTCGAAAAACGTGAGGGCGACAAAAATGGCGAGCGCAATCGCCACCTTGCGCGCTGCCAGGGCTAGGAAGGCAAGTGCTAGTGCGGCTGCGAGCGCGAGCGATGGCGCACGCACGGCACCGGCTCCGAGAAGCATTGCCAGCAGGACGAACAGCGCCCGCGGGATCGCTTCAGCCGGTACACGCGGGCCACCCAGGGTTGGCTGAAGGTACACCTCAGCGCTCGACGGAATCGGGCACCGGCCGGATCCGCTGAGTCTCTGCTGTTTCCTTCTCCGGAACCGCCTGCCCCGCCCGGCGACGGCGGCGGATGGACGGATGAAACCTTCGCGCACTTGTAACCACGAACCCGCTCGGGATGATTCGGTGCTGGGCAAGAAATCTGTTCAGCTCGGCCAGCTTGTCACGCCTGCTGAAACCGAGTCGCACGACGACGAGAACTACGTCGGCGGCTTCCGCAAACGCAAATGTGTCGGCGAACTCTGTCAACGGCGATGAGTCAACCACGACAACGTCAGCTTCGCCCTTCAATTCGTCTAGCAGCACCTCCACGCGCACGGGCTCGAGCAGATCCACGGGCCGCTCCGGTCCCGGCACTAGCAGCCTGAACCGGTCGTCGAATCCTGGGGCATCCACGAGAACGTCTGCTGGAGCCGCCTCTCCCTCAAGCAGCGCAGCGAGACCGCTCTCCCCGGCGGAGAGCCCGAACGCCTCGGCGATCATCGGGCGTCGGAGATCGCCGTCGACGAGAATGACTTTGAACCCGCCGGCCGTGAAGGCCGCGGCGAGATTCACGGCGGTCATCGTCTTGCCCTCGCCTTGGATTGCGCTCGTGATGACGACGGAACGACCAGGTCGACCGCTGCCCGTGTCGCTCACGAGGCTCGCCCGCAGCGTGCGGTAGGCCTCCCAAAACTCCGAAGGAAAACCCTCTCCCCCATGGAGATACCGTCGTACGAGCTCGCGTGGCGCCCATGGGACCGATGCGAGGATCGGCCCACGAGCCACGACCTCTTCCTCGCTCAGAAGGCGAGGGTTGAGAAACTCGATTGCGAAAATCGCCACGGTAGCCAGGATGAGTGATGCAAGAAGGGCGATGACCAAGCTCAGGACGGGTCGCGGGGATGACGGCCCTTCCGGCGGGATGGCCGCACTGAAGATCGTGAGCGTCGGGTCTTTGCCGCCGAAGGACCTGAGGAGAACGATCTGCTCCTGCAAGACCTGCTCCTCCCCAGCCGAGGCTACCCTGAGCCGGTCCTCCAGAAGGCGGACGCCTCGCTCCACACCCCTTTGAAACCGATCGTTCCGCACGTCGACCGTCGCCTGCGCGAATGCATCGGCCAGTCGTACGGCACTGGCCGAGTCCCCTGCTTCTGCCTCTATGGCGACAAGGTTTCCCTGCTGGATGGGCTTCACGTCCACCTTTTCCAGGAGGTCCCGCAGCTCCACGCGCAGCCCGAGGCGATCGATGACCTTCTTCGTGACTGCGGGAGTGGTCACGACCCTTCCGGCGGCAAAGACGCTGTTGTTGGGATCTCGGAATATGTCGACGCCGGCGAGTGCGGAATCGTCGGTGAACGGCGTGACGAGGAGGTCCGCCTCAGCCTTGTATACCTTCGCGGCAGTGAAGGAGTAGACCCCTGCGGCCGCCAGAGCCGCGGCCACCAATGCGACCACGAGGCCTAGGTGGCGACGGAAGGCACGGAAGAAGTACTCCGATCCCTGCCGCTCGGTATCAGGGCTGGTAGGTGCCGCGTTCATCGTCCTCGTCCCGGAGCTTGCAGCCGGATGATAGTTGCTAGACACTCGACGTTCTAGTGCCTTGAGGCGGACGGGTCAGCGGCGTAGTGTCTATCGCGACTCCCACGATCAGAAGGAGATTGACCCATGCGAGCGACTGCGGCGCTCTTTACTCTCGTTGCGCTGCTCGCTGCAGCTCCGGCGACAGCGAGCGTGGAACGCGACACCTTCGTCCTTCCCGTCGACACGCTGCTTCCATGCGGGGTCGGTGGCGAGACGATCCACCTGACGGGCACGGCCAGCTACCGCGTGCTCTCTGTCTCTGACCCCGCGGGCGGCTTCCGGCTCGTGATCGGTGCGACGGAGTTCCTGTCGGGGACCGGCCTCACCACGGGCGATGCGTACCGGCGCGTAGGCAGCTTCCAGGACGTGACGGTCACCGCCGCCGGTGGGATCACCGTTTTGAGCACCGTGACCCACGCTCAGCTGATCGGCCGGAATGGCGATCAGGTCACATTCGCCCGAACTCTCGTGATCTTGCTTGATGGAAACGTCATCCGAGACATCCAGGCGTCCTCTTCGTGCGCATGAGGAACGCCGTCGACGTCCGTCGCGAGCGGGAGCGCGAGTTTCACAACAAGCCGGTCGACGACCGGTGGCGCAAGGTCGAGAAGTTCTACGACCTCACCGAGAGCAGCCACGCTCTCTATCACGGCCTCTTGCTCGAGCGCTGTCAGGGGAAACGAGTGCTCGAATATGGCTGTGGAGAAGGCAGCAGTGCCTTTCTCCTTGCGGAGCACGGCGCCGCCGTAACCGGTATCGATATCTCCGACGTGCGAATCGAGCACGCGCGCGAGCAGGCAGCGGAGCTCGAGGGCCCGAGCATGTCCTTCGAAGTCATGGACGCGGAAGCCTTGGCCTTCCGAGGCTCGAGCTTCGAGCTCATTTGCGGAACGTCGATCATTCATCATCTGGATCTCGAGCGAGCGTTCTCTGAGCTTCGGAGGGTCTTGACGGCGGACGGCGTCGGGATCTTTCTCGAGCCGCTCGGGCACAATCCGCTGATCAACCTCTATCGGGCACGCACTCCAGAACTCAGGACCCCGGACGAGCATCCGCTCCTCATGCGTGATCTCGAGCTCGCGGGGCGCTACTTCGGCAACGTCGAAGCGAGCTTCTTCCATCTTGCGTCGTTGGCGGCGGTCGGGTTTCGAAAGACCCGAGCCTTCCCCTTTCTCCGGGACCGCCTGGAAGCGCTCGACCGCCGGTTGTTCACGCTGGCACCACCACTGCGTCGCTACGCATGGGTGACGGTGCTCCAGTTGCGCGATCCGATCCAAACCGCCGAGACCTCCGATGGGCCTGGGGAATCCAGCACCGCCAGACCTCTCGGAGCACCCGTCTGAGCGCGGGCAACCGCCCACGGAAACGAAGGAGGCCGACACTCCGCCTCCGCAGGGTGGCGACGGGGGCCACACTCGTTCTGGGCCTGCTCTGGGTCATCGCTACCGGGTTCTTGTTTGCGTGGCCGTCGAGCGACCCGCCCGGACGAGTGGATGCTCTCATCGTGCTGGGACCTGGCCGCAACGGGGAGCGGATCGAGAAAGCACTCGAGCTGATGCGATCCGGAGCGTCGGACGTGCTGGTCGTGTCCGAAGGGAACGGTGCCGCCTGGCGGCGGGTCGCAGACGTGTGCACCCGCCCCACCTCGTTCCAAATCGTCTGTTTCCGTGCGACGCCCTACACCACCCGAGGCGAGGCTGAGAATGCCTCACGCCTGGCCAACGCCCGCGGATGGAGAGAGATCGCTGTCGTCACCTCGACCTACCACATCACGCGTGCGCGAATGCTCTGGCGACGATGCTACGACGGAGAGCTGCGCCTGATCCGTGCAGGGCGGGGCGGGAACACGGGCGAGTGGATTGCGAGCGTCCTCCACGAGTGGGGCGGCTTGGCAGAAGCGCTTCTGCAGCGTGAGTGCTGACTCATGCTTCGCGGCCGCCCGGCGCCGCCGAACGACGTCGGGCGAGGCTTCTTGCCCCGGCTACGGCCTTCTTGGCCGTAGGACGCCCATACGCAGCGATTGCCCAGCCGAGGACGCCGGCTGCAGAAGGAGCGAACGCCTGGAATTGCGTGAGGTTGTGTCGGGTGCTCGTCCAGTCCAACTTGAAGCGATCGTCCGCGCCGAGAAATTCGAATCGAGTCAGGTTCTCTTCGAAAGCACGCTCGAGAAGTGCTTGGACAAGGAGCTTCCCGGGGGCAAACGAGCGGTAGCCCTGGTCGTAGCCACCCTTGAGGAAGTAATAGACGCCCGCATCCTGGAGGCCGTACTGAAACGCGACAGACCGACCTCCCACCCGGAGGAACGAGAGGCGAAGGATGGCGCGCCGAGCCGCCCAGTCGGCGAGCGCCGTGTAGAACGCCTGGGTTTCCGGGCGAGAACGGACGGCAGTTCCTTCGCGACTTTTCCACCCAGACGGCTCGAGCGCCCAGCCCTCATTGAGAAGTTCAGGAAGATGATCCGCGCCATTCCGAATGTCGAGCTCAACGTGGCCTTCGTCAGCGAGCCGGCGACGCCGGCGCGCAAGATCACGGCGGATTTTCCCCTCGAGAGTGCTTTGGTACTGCTCCCACGTCCCGTCGATCGCAACATACGGCGGTCGTTCCCACTCTCGTTCGAGCAGTCGGTAGTTCGCCTTCCGAACCTGATCTCTGAGCTCTGAGACGCTCGTGCTGGAAGAGTCGATGTATTCCATCCGGAGCGCACGGGGCTTCCGGGCGAGTAATGCACGGGCAAGATCCGACGCGGCCTCTTGGTCCTTAACGAGCGGACCGAAGCGTGGCGTGTGCTCATTGGTCAGACTTCGGAAACCGCCGCGCCGGCGCGTCAGTGGCAGGACTGCGACGAGTTCCCCCCCACGTCGCACCGTGACGAGCTCGAGCTCACCATTTCCGAAGGCGGCCCACCAGGCCTCGAACCAACCAGGGCGCGAGAAGGGGGCCGCTTTTACACGGTCGGCAAGATCATCCCAATCCGACGCCAGGCTGGGGAGATCCCGGGCAACCTCAAGCATGCTCGGCCACGATCGCGGAGATTCGGTCGAGGTCCTCGTCCCGAAGTTCCTGGTGTACGGGCAGGCCGACGATAGTGCGGCGCCGCGCCGCTCCTGGGAAACGGTCCTCCGGCAGCAAGGGGTGAGCGAAGGACCAAAGGCCAACGGCCCTGATGTTCGCCTCGGCGAGGCGGGCAAGGAGATGGTCCTTCCGCTCCGCCTGCACCGGGAACAGGAAGGGGCTCGCGCCGTCGGGTAACGCGTCGAAAGGAGGCGGAACCCAAGCGCCCAGACGATGGAGAAGGAAGCTGTAATTCGCACGGCGGCGTTTCGCGACCTGCGGGTCGAAGACCCGAGGCAGTACGAACGTCGTGGTGCGCGAGGCGCCCACGGAGGGATCCCCGAGCGCAAGCTCCGCGTCGGGATGGTCGGGTGGCTCCGGCGTCCAGGGAAGGACGCGCGCAACGGCAGTCGAGCGAGAACGGATCCAGGCGAGATGCCGGCGGGCGAGGAGAGCAGTGCCAAGGCGAGCGCGGCCCGACACGCCTGCGCTAGAGCCCTCGGCGAGCAGTGCGGCGCCGTCCGGAAGCCCGAATGTCTTGTACAGGCAGAAGATCGAGATGTGCCCGTCGGCGCCGAGTGGGCGGCCTCCTACGGTGCCCGGCCAACCCTGGGCAACGTCCTCGATCAAGACCATTCCGCGCTCCTCGCACCACCGCCGCCAGCGTCGCGCGTCCTGAGAGAACCCGAGGTAATGGATCACGAGGAGCGCACGCGTACGCTGACTGACCAGCGTCTCGAGCTCATCCGGGTCCGGCTCCAGGGTCGGGCTTGCCTCGTAAAACCGACAGGAGGCGCCGCGGCGCACAAGCGCCTCCACCTCGGAGCCGTGGTGATACGCCGGGACCAGAACCTCGTCGCCCGGCTCCAGCCCGAGCACCCCGGCTCCAACCCAGAGTGCATGCCGCCCCAACGCGTGAAGCGAGCAACCGGGTTCAGATAACGGAAAAGCCAACCGGCGAGCGGGCCGGCGCAGGTACACGCCGAGCGGGAGGGGCGGCCAGATATTGAGGAGCGGGTAGGTCAGCTCGCCTCCCCTCGGGCGCTAATGGAGCATTCCCGCTCGCGCCCGGGGTTCCCGCTACGGAGCAGCGCCCACCGACCACCGCTGCATGACAGGCTCGGCAAACTGTTTCACCTTGACATGAACCCTGGGTGGGAGCCGACGAACGAGCCGCCGGATGGCGATCTCGGCCGACACAGCAGCCCTGGCTGGATGTAGCGGGGGAGTCATGACAAGCGTCTGCGCAGACCGAGCAACCGAACCGAACCGGTACTTGAAAGGCTCGTCCCCCAGGAGCATGTCGTAGTCGGAAGCGCCCTCCTCGATCGCAGCTCGTATCGTGTGAGCCAGAAGGAGCAATCCTGGGCTGACGTGACTCCAAGCCGGGTTGAAGCCGGCCTGGTAGTACAGATAGCGGTCCCCCAGCCTCCAGCCATACCACGCTGCGACAGTTTCACCGTCCAGGTCGAGTGACCAGAGGCGCAGCCAACCCCGGATCAGGGCGGCCCGCGCAAAGGCGAGATGGAAGGCTCGGGATTCGGGGGTGGCGAAGACCGAACTGCCGCGATCGCGCCACCTTCGCTCGTGCAGATCGAACAGAGCCTTCATGCGCGGTTCCAGCTCACCAGGAGAGTCGACCTGGTGAAAAGCAACGCCATGTTCCCGCTCCAAGCGTCGCAACTTTCGACCGATCTGGCCGCGAAAGTTGGGACTGCGGGCGGAGAGATACTCATCCCAAGTTCGACCGGTCAGCTCTGCATTGAGATAGAGACTCGGCTGATCGTGGTAGTGCATCGTCGCAAGGCGCATCGACTCCCCGGTCAAGAGCTCGCTTACCCACGGTGCTCGGTCGTCGACATAGTCGGCGACGATCACACTCCAATCAGCGCGGTGATCACCGAGCGTGCGTGCGGTGGCAGCGGCAACCGCTGCTTCATCGGGCGTCTCTGCGACCGGATGGAACAAGTCACCGAACTCCGCTCCGGCAAAGCTCAAGGTTGGAAACAAGCCGCCCTTCGAGAGGACGAAGGGCATGACGCCGAGCAACGACCCGTCTTCGCGATGCGTCACGATCACATAAGGCAGAGCATCGTTCCGGTAGGCGATCCAGGCGCGGAACCATTCTGGCGTCAGGAACGGGTTGCCCCGGCGTTCAGCCAAACGCCGCCAGTCGTCCTCGACGGCGTCAAGGGCCTTAGGCTCGGTGAGAACAGTCGCCTCGACCGGGTGCGCGGGCCTCGGGACACGACGTGTGTGCGGGGCACGAGCAGTGCTGCTTGCCGACGCGTTGAAGCCTGGCTCGAACGCTTGCAGAACGGCCTCCACGTTGGATCGCCGCCAACCGGGATCCGCCGCCTGGTGGGGATCCCGATCGGGATCGAGGAGCTCGTGAGCCACCGCCTGAAGCCAATACGCCGCGACCAGCGATTCGGATGTTCGCGAGTCGATCGTGAGGCCGATTCTCCGGCAGTACTCACGGTCGAGACTGTCGCCACCGGCTCTCGCGGCGGGAAGCAGCCTGCTGAGCACGATCGAGCCAAGCGAAGCTCCCGTGAGTTCGCGCAGGGCGCTGAGCTTGAGATGAAAGAGATCGAGAAGCGGCAAACGGCCCGCTGAGGCTCCCGGCCAGTCGACCACGCCGACCAGACGATTGTCTTGGGCGAGCAAATTGCCGCTCCAGAAATCACCGTGCCCGAACCCCCTGGGGAGATCCGCCAGCTCGTCTTGTAGGCGCTCGCCGACTCGAACCACGGCCGTCTCAACCGGCTGCCCACAAAGCATGCCGATGACTTCCGCGTCCCGGACCTGTGAGGGTGGAGCGAGGTCGCGGCCAATCTGGTGAATGGCGACGAGGAAATCGAGACAGTCGTCCAGGAGCCCTTGACCCAGCCGAGGCGAGACCGTGCCCCCGGGAAGAACGCGCTCCAGTGACCAGACGGCGAGGCCCGCCTTGCCGTGCGCAATTGTCCACGGAACCCGGTCAGCGACCATCGGCATTGGTCCGAGAGCCTCGAGACTGGATAGGGCCGCCACCTGTTCGTCGATCCGGCGCGCAGCCGGGCCGACCGCCACTCTGAGTACGGCGCCGTCGGTCTTCGCCACGATCACGCCGGACGCACCGAGGAGGAGTTCCGCAGGGTCGACGACCAGCCCGGTAGCTTCGCTGGCAGCAGCCATTGCAGCCTCGAATGCTGTAATCCCGCCTGCATCACCGTTACTAACGACGACAGCATTCAACGGAAAGCGATGAGCAAATCGTCGGTATGGAATTCCTTCGCCTTTGCGCCTGAGGGTCACGCCCCGTTCCCAGGTCATCGTTCTCGGTGCCTCGTAGCCGCGATCGCGAATAGCCCAATGAGCCGTCTGGATTCGACGTCGGATCTCGGCAGAGCCTGCCAACCGCTTCACGCCTCGGAGAGCGCGGGACTGTCCCCGAGGCTCGGGAGCTCGTAGCTCCGTGATCGCGCAACTCGCATCTCCGAGTAGCCTTGCCGCGGCTCCGATTTCCACATCCGGATCCGAATCCACGAGCTCGGCGCCTGCCGCCTCCAAAGTCGCCGCAAGCTCCGGGTCCGAAACGCGAAACCGCCGCGCATCAGCGGGGAGAACGGCAGCAAGCCAACCGTGGCGCGGATGTGGTCGAATAACGTTCGGCGGCGCCACTGCCAAGCACGCTAACACCCTGTCGGGACCTTTACGAACCGATCGCGAGATGCCTTTGTCGACCGCTGCTGCACCTTTGACATCGAAACGGTTGGGCGTATACATCGATGCGGTCTATGACGTCGTCCCGAGCCCGGAGGGACCGATCGTCTCCACCGACCGCTCGTTTCTCTTGTTCGTTTCCGAGGTAGGTGAGAGCTTCGCGAGCTTGACGCTGTTCGGCCGTGCGCGTAGGAGCCTTTCGGCGGCGGACTATGTGCTTCCGCCCCAGGTTGAGCTCGTGGCCCTCCCGCACTACGAGAACCTCCGCCGCGTTCACGAGGTTGCTGCGCGTCTCGGCGGCACGTTGTTTCGTTTCTGGCAGGGGCTCGATCGCGTCGATGTCGTTTGGGTATTCGGCCCGCATCCCATCGCGGTCGCGTTCGCCGGACTCGCGCTCGCGCGAGGAAAGAAGGTTGTTCTCGGGATCCGGCAGGACAGCGTCCGTCTCTACGCCGCTCGCCTGCCGGGCGCGCGTTGGCTACCGGCGCAGATCGCGGTCCGAGCAGTCGAGGCGGCTTTTCGCTCGCTGGCGCGTCGGGTCCCTGCGACCGTCCAGGGCTCCGAGCTCGCGCAGCGTTACGCCGCGGGTCGAGCCCCGGTGCACACGATGACCGAGTCCGTCGTTGGTGTATCGGATGTCAGTGCGGAGCCTGTGGAGCGCGACTGGAAGGGGACGATCGAATTTCTGACAGTCGGCCGTCTCGAAACTGAAAAGAACCCGCTGCTTCTCGTGGAGGCATTCGCAGCGCTCACGAAGGGACGGCCCGGAACGTATCGGTTGACCTGGATCGGCCGCGGCCCACTCGAGGCGGAGGTGAAAGCACACGCGCAACGTTTAGGGGTCAGGGAACTGATCGATTTCCACGGGTATGTCCCTTTCGACGCGGGCCTCCTCGATCTCTATCGGCGCGCACACGCTTTCGTCCACGTCTCGCTCTCCGAGGGAGTGCCGAAGGTCTTGATCGAAGCTCTCGCTTGTTCGACGCCTCTCATCGCCACCGACGTCGGAGGGATCCGAGCGGCCCTCGGAGGCGAAGAAGTGGCCCTCCTGGTCCCAGCCAATGATCGGGAAGCTCTCACAACCGCGATGCGCCGGATACTGGATCAGGCCGACCTTCGGACGACGCTCGTCCTCCGAGGGCTCGAGCTCGCCCGCTCGCTCACACTCGAGGCGGAAGCCGCTCGTGTGGTGGAATTCATCCAAAGCGAGACGTGACCGTGGTCCGTACGCGAGTAGACGAGCTCGCCCACCGCGCCCTCGGCCGGCGCATCGCCGTCCTTTCTCCACACGTCGATGACGCGGTGTTCTCGCTCGGGGGCCTGATCGCGGGCGCAGTGCGCTCGGGTGCCGAGGTTCGGGTCGTCACGGTCTTCGGCAACGACCCCGACTCGAAAGCTCAGGCCGGCCCGTGGGATCGGGCGTGCGGATTTGCGACCGTGGGCGAGGGGGCGATGGCCCGGCGCCTCGAGGACGAGCGCGCGTGCTCCTTGCTCGGGGCAACGCCGGTCTGGCTCTCATTCGCAGACGAGGAATACGGAGGCCCTGGGGACGAGGGTGAGATCTGGACGGCTCTCGCGGAGGTGGTCGCCTGGGCTGACGCGGTCTTGGTGCCCGGCTTCCCCCTTTACCACCCGGACCACGCCTGGCTGACTGACGTCGTGTGCCGTCAGGCAAAGGGGGTCAGCCTCGGACTCTACGTCGAGCAGCCGTATGCAGCTTGGCGCCTCATCGGCCGCGGAAACCGGACCTGGACTCTCCCCGGCCTCACGCCCGCCCAGGGCGTCCGGCACGCCCTGCTGCTGCTCTTCCGGACCCCGGCCGGGCGCAGCTTGCAGCAGCCCGTGGCGCCGGCCGTCGGGCCAGGCCGGCATGGGGAGAGCTGGTTCGCCGTCCGGGCGTATCCGCGGGACTGGCTGGCGAAGCAGAGGGCGGTTCGTGCTTACCGGTCTCAGCTCCAGGCGTTTGGACCGCTCGTACCGTCGCGTATGGCGCTCTATGAAGCGGCCTGGGGCGGCGAGGGCGTAGCGCTCCTCTCCCCCTAGGGTTTGGTCACTGCGTCTCCGTCTCTGCCTCTGAGGGCGCGCAAGGAGGCGATCAGGCGCACAAGATCTTGACGTCGCGGCACGAGCGCCCCGAGGCGAACGCGCATCGTGTGAGTGAACACGGCCACCCCGGCAAGTCCTCCGACCGTATAGGCGACCGTGGATGCAGTCGCGGCACCGAGTCCCCCGAGCGCCGGAATCAATGCGACGTCGAGCCCGACGGTAACCCCGAACGCGACGGCAACCCCGACGTTCGCTAGCAGCGGCCTTCCCCGCGCGGTCAGCGCATTCCCGAGCAGCTTCAGGGCCACGATGCCGAATGCCCCCGGGGCGAGAACCCGAAGATCGTCAACCGAGCCTCTGAAGTCATCGCCGAAAACCGTTACGCAGAGGATCGGAGCAGCGACAACCAGAACAATGACAAACGGGATCGAGAGCAGGATCGCGGCCCGGAAGACAACAGCGACCCGGCTTCCGGCGTCCGCATGGCTTGCGCGGACGACATCGGGCCGGAGCACCATCCCGAGTGCCTCGGGCAAGTAGAAGAGCGCCTCGCTCCAGGCTACCGCGACGCTGTAGAGACCGAGCTCTTTCGATCCTGCCATCGCGCCCAGGATCCACTGATCCAGCCTGTAGTTGCCTGTTTTCATCACGCGGCCCAGATGGGCCTTGACCCCGAAACCCGCCGCTCGGCCTGCCAGGCGCAGGTCCGGGCGGCCGAAACCCGCCAGGCGACGATCCACGTACCACACGAGCACGAGCATCCCGAGGCCCTGCGCAACGACCCAGGTGGCGAGCGCCGTTTCAACGGTGATCACGTCCAGGGCAACCAGGATTCCGTTGGCAAGAACGCTGAGGACAGGGCCCACAAGCGCCGCGAGATTCGTCGCTCGGAAGCCGTAGTCTGCTCTGACCAGGAATTGGAGATAGACCTGGAGGACAAGAATGGGAATCGCACCCATGGCGATCCACCGCAGGGCGGGAGTCGAATCGCCGCCGACTGAAGGAAACACTTCGATGAGACCCAGCAGGAGCCCCGCCGCGGAGCACCCGACCACGAGTGCGATTACAACGGAGTTCGTCGCAAGCGCCCGCCGTAAACCCGGCTGCGTGCCGGCGAGGTTGCCATTGGCTTCCTCGACTCCAAGCGAGGCGAGCGTCGCCGTGAGCATCGCCATCGTGGTCATGAACGCAAGCCCTCCTCGACCCTCGGGGCCCAGCGCACGGGCGGTGATGAGAACGTTGGCCAGAGAAAGACCCGCCACGAATGCGTTCGTGAGGTAGGTAGCCGCAACGGCGGAGACGAAGGAGGGCCTCGACTCTCGCGGCGGAGACGCCGAAAAGGGCACTTACGAGGCCCCTGTGCGCAGGCCTTTACGGCGGGTCGCCTGTGGTCCGCTCCGGGTACCCCGGCGGGCGGCCACATCGTTTTCTACAGTCACTGCATGCGGCCGCTCGTCACAGTCATCGTTCCCGCGCGCAACGAAGAAAAGTGCATCGAGGCTTGTGTCGCCTCCATCCTCGCGCAAAGCGTAGACGGCGAGTTGGAGGTCGTAGTGGTCGACGGCCTTTCCTCCGACAGAACCGGCGCGCTCGCGCGAGGAGCAGGAGCAACGGTTATCGACAATCCGGAGCGGATCACCCCGACCGCCCTCAATCGTGGCCTTGCTGCTGCACGGGGACGATTCGTTGCGCGCCTCGATGCGCACTCCGAGATGGGCCCGGGCTATCTCCGTGCCTGTTTGACCGCGCTCGGCGAGGAAGCAGACGCAGTCAACGTCGGCGGTTGGGCGGATGTGCGCGGCACCGGCCCGTGGTCGGCCGCCATCCGAAGCGCGTTGCAGTCGCGGCTTGGGACAGGCAACCCCAGACTTTGGAAGAAGCCTCCGCCCGACTCGGGTCGGCTGGATGTCGAGACGGTGCCGTTCGGGTGCTTCCCGGCGGTGGCGTTGCGCGAAGCCGGCGGCTGGAACGAAGCGCTCGTTCGTAATCAGGACTTCGAATTGAACCACCGGCTTCGAGCTGTCGGCGGTCGCGTCGTCTTCGATCCCGATGTCTGGTTCGTCTACCGACCTCGGGAATCGCTGTCGGCCTTGTTCCGTCAATACTGGACCTTCGGCCGCTGGAAGGCGGTCGTCATCGTCAATGACCCAGGCTCGCTGAGACCGCGCCAGCTTGCCCCACTCGGCTTGTTCGCGACGCTCGCAGGCGCGGTCGTGCCAAGCCCAATCCGAGGCCTTGCGAGATTCGCACTCGCCGCCTATGGAGCCCTCGTCGCCAGGACCGCGGCAGCCTCCGACGGCGGTTGGCGAACCGCTCCAGTCCTGCTCCTCATTCATGGGGCCTGGGGCGCCGGCTTCCTTGCCGAATTGCTCGAAAACGGCCTGACCCGGAGCCCGCAAGGAGCTCGTGGCATGCGGCCGATCACATCGGGCTCGGAGGGCGAGGCGTGAGCGAGCCGATGGTCCTCTGCTACCACGCCGTAACCGACGCGTGGAACGATCCGCTGGCCATGCCCCCGGCACGGCTCCGCAATCAAATTCGGAGCCTCCTAGCCAGGGGATTTCGTCCGGCTCGTGCGGATCAGATGCTCGCGACCTCGGGACGTCTTCTTCACGTTACGTTCGACGACGCCTTCTCCAATGTCTCCGACGCCGTGCCGATCCTGCACGACCTCGGGGTCCCCGCGACGATTTTCGCCTGCTCGAGCTATACGGATCGGCCGCGTCCGTTCGCCGTGCCGGAGGTGGCGCCCCGGGCTGTGGGGTTCGAGTCCGAGACGAAAACGATGGATTGGTCGACGCTCAAGGCACTTGTTCGCGAAGACGTGGAGATTGGCTCGCATACCGTCACCCATCCCCACCTGACGCTCCTGACCGACAAGGAACTCGATGACGAGCTCCGGCTCTCCCGGGAGCGACTCGAGGATGAGCTCGGACGGCCTTGCCGGTACTTCGCCTACCCGTACGGCGAGCACGACCTGCGCGTCCGGCGCGCCGCCGAGGCCGCCGGCTACGAGGCCGCCTTCGCCTTGCGCCGGACAGGCGAGCGTCGCAATCGCTACGCGCTCCCGCGCGTCGACCTGTACCGACGTGACAACTTCATTCGTGCCCTGGTGAAGACCTCGATGGTCGCGTCCGCTCTTGGCAAGAAGCACCCTGAGCGGCCAGATCCGAGGGAGTGACTGACCTAGACTCCGGCGAGCTCCACGAGCTCGACCGGTGTCGTCCGCCGGTGCTTGATCACGTCGGCGAGGATGAGGTCTAGGTCGAGCGTGGGTTCCCAGCCGATCCGGTCGTGAATCTTGTCGATCGCGGGGATTCGATGCAGCATGTCCTCGATCCCTTGTCCGTAGACCTCCTCGTACGGAAGGTAGACGATGTCCGACTCCGACCTCGTCATCTCTTTCACTCGCTCCGCAAGGTCGGTGATGGAGATCCTGTTCGTGGAACCGACGTTGAAGATCTCACCTGACGTGGGCGCGTCGTCCATGAGCCCTTTCAGAGCCTGAATGGCGTCCGTGACATGACAGAAGCACCGTGTCTGCGTTCCGTCGCCGTAGATCTCGATCGGCTGGTTCGAGAGCGCTCGCTCGATAAACCTCGGAATGACCATCCCATACTGACCGCTCTGTCGCGGCCCGACCGTATTGAAGAGGCGGGCGATTACGCAGTCCAGGCCCCGCTCCTGGTGATAGGCGAGAGCCAGGAACTCATCCACCGCCTTCGAGTCTGCATATGCCCACCGCCGGGCCGTGGTCGGCCCATAGATTCGCTGGGCGTTCTCGTCAAGGGGACGCTCCGCGCGGTGGTCTCCGTATACCTCGGAGGTAGAAGCGATGAGCACTCGCTTGCCAAAACGGTGGCAGCAATCAAGCACGGTCTCCGTGCCCTGGACGTTGGTCACCAGGGTGCGTACGGGCTGTTCGACAATGAGGCGAACTCCCACAGCCGCGGCCAGGTGGTAGACGACATCGCACTTGTGGACGAGTTCGTTGACCACGGAAGGCGACAGCACGCTGTCGGCAATCAGGTGGTAATCCCAGCGCTCCTGTAGGTGAGCCACGTTCTGCGCAGATCCCGTTGAGAGGTCGTCCAGGGCGTAGACCTCCCAACCGCTTGCGAGCAAGAGCTCGGAAAGGTGCGAGCCGATGAAGCCGGCTCCTCCGGTAACCAGTGCGCGTCTCTTTCCAGTTCGGTGTGTAACCATCGGGAGGACCCCTCCGAGAGGCCGGCGTACTGAGTTTTTTTGGGAATCGTCGTGCATTCGACCTGTCAAACGTTCACGTCCTCGTATCTTCCGATATGGGCTGACACTTGAGGATCACCGAGGAGGCCGTTGACCCCTGCCCAATGAGTCGCCTCCGTCCGATTTGAAACGCCAAGCTTTCGGTACGCGTTCGACAGGTGGAACTTGATCGTCTGCTCGGTGACCCACAACTGCTGCGCGAGCGCCGCATTGGAGAGGCCTTGCGTAGCGAGAAGCAGGATCTCGCGCTCGCGAGGCGTCAAGCCGGCTCGTACGGCAGGATCGACATCCACATCGATCGATGGGTTCGCGACCGGCGAGACCGGGGAGAGGTACAACGAATGGCCAAACGCCTGCCGAATGGCAGAGGCTAGGTCGTCGGGGTGTGCATCCTTCGTCACGTATGCAAAGGCGCCCCCTCGGAGCGCGCTGCTGATATCTGCAGGATCCGACGAGGCCGAGAGAACCACAGTCTGCAGCGTTGGAACTATCTGACGAGCACGGTGGATGACTTCGGGGCCGCTGAGAGCCGCACCCGGAACGCGCAGATCCCCTACCAGGAGTTCAGGCCGATACCGCTGGACGAGGCCCAATGCAGCAACTGCCGTAGTCGCCTTCCCAGCAACGGAGATGTCGAGCCGGTCGAGGACATGCTCAACCGCCTCGCACCAGAGCGGGTACGAGTCGAGGACGACCGCGGAAAGCCCGCGGTAAGCTTCGTGCACGAAAGGCCGCCTTTCGCTGAAGTGTTCAGAACAGTTCTGAAGTGTCCCCGGTTATAACGCCCCGGAGAACCTGTGTAAAGATCTGTGGACAAAGGCTAGACCTTAGTTTTGTTGCGGGGTTCATCTCCGAATCTCCGTCTGTGGACAAGCCGCGGCATCAAGGCGAAGCCGCTCAGTTCATCGATCAACGCGTTGCAGTTCGCAGCAGCGGGCTTCCGATCAGGTGCGTCCTGCTACACGATCGACGGCGCGGGGGCGGAATCCTGAGCAAAGGAGTTCGGCCCGCTCGATGACCCCGTCACCCACGTTGCAGTAGAGGTGCTGCTCGACGACGTACGGCTCACCTTCCTCGACACCGTGAAACCGGTAGGAGACGTAAAGCCTGTCTCCTACCTCCTCGGTGTGCGTGTCGACGAGATCGAGCTCTGTCGAGTCCGCGAACCACGCCGAGATCAACGCAGCTGTCTCGACAGCGCCGGTGCGCTCCCGCAAGCCAAACGGGGTGAGCCCGCGAAACTCCACGTCGGCGGCAAAGCAAGCCTGGAGGGCCGCCTCGTCCTGGGCCGCAACAGCCTGCACGAGCTCGGAGGCGACTGACACAGGCCCAACCTTAAGCCGCGAGAGCGCTTTTGCGACCTCTTGTGTTGCTAGGCGGCGGCGGACGCGCTGTAGTGCGCGCGAGCGGCGGCGAGCACGTGCTCGGCGGTTCGCGGCATGTGCGCGCTCACCCACATGAGCGCGAGCTGCGCCGGCGGGACGTTCTCCTCGCGCACCTGGGCGGCGACGAGGGTGTAGACCTTCTCGGCATCCGTGCGGCCGAGCGTCTCGGTCAGCGCCGTGTTGACTGCCTGCTCCAGGCGCCCGGCGTTGTGGCCGGGCACAACACCGGTGTGCGTGCGGCAGACCTGCGGCAAGAACGTGACCTGAGCTGTGCGATCGAAGATGTCGATGCGGTAGCCGCAGAGCAGCGAGAACCTCATCCGCGTGCCGAGGTCGTTCCAGAGCTCCTCGAGCGCAACGGCCCCGTCCGGATCCCGGCGCTGCCAGAGCAGGTCGACCATCTCCCCGTACGCCCGCACGGGCACTCCGCCGGCTTCTTCGGATGCGTGTTCGACGAGACCTCCGATGATCTCTTCGAACTTCACACGGGACGGGCTTTCGTTGTCGAGGAGCGACGAAAGCGTCGCTTCCGCATCGGCGAGCCGCAGCATCCCCTGCTCCTGAAGTTCGCCCGGATCAAAGCCGCGATCGCGCAGGCGATCTGCAAAGAGGGTCAGATGCTCCGCGGTGGCGATGGCAATCGCCGGCTCGCCCGCCGACAAGCCTTCGGAGAAGAACTCGGCGACCGTTGCGGCGATCTCCTCACCGTCGCGATAGAGCTGGACGAGATGCGGGCACGATTCCGCGCGAGAAGGACCGGAGGTGGCCGCGACCGTCATCTGGGCGGATGGTAGCGCCGATTGCAGACAGGGGTCGACAAGCTTTTAAACGCGTACCCGGTCGATCGAAAACCATAACCGCGGCTGAAGCCTACGATGCGAGCCTGATGAAAGAGGAAGTTCCAGTGGAGCTCGTTGCGTCTGAGGCGGCCGCAAAGCGTCTCCAAGCAAGCCTTGCCGAGCTGGAACGTGAGAAGCGCGTCGTCGAGACCCTGTATCGGGTCGCGCAGGCGGTCGCGCGCGAGGACGATCTCCACGAGATCGTTCAGGTCGTGACCGACGAGACAACCGAAATCGTCGGCGCTCAATTCGGCGCGTTCTTCTACAACGTCGTCGGGCGCGACGGTGACGAATACTCCCTGTACACGATCTCAGGCGTCCCACGGTCGAAGTTCGCGAGCTTCCCGATGCCGCGCGCCACAGACATCTTGCGCCCGACCTTCGAGGGAACGGCGATCGTCCGGCTCGACGATGTGACCGTCGACCCGCGCTTCGGCCGCAATGCGCCGTACCACGGGATGCCGACTGGGCACCTCCCCGTCCGAAGCTACCTCGCGGTTCCGGTGTTCATCCCGCACGGCACCGTCGTCGGCGGGCTCTTCTTCGGACACCCGGAGATCGGGGTCTTTTCGGCCGAAGACGAGCAAATCGCGGCCGGCATCTCCACGCAGGCCGGAACGGCGATTGCCAAGGCGCGGCTCCTGGCTGCCGAGCGGGATGCGCGCGCGGAGGCAGAGGCCCGGTCGCACGCCGCAATTGCTTTGGAGTACGTCGACGACGGCATCGCGATGGTCGACAACGACGGCGTCATTCGCCTCTGGAATCGCGCCGCTGCGCGGATCACCGGCCTCACCGACGCGGAGGTCGTCGGCAGGCCGATCGGCGAGGCGGTTCCAGGCTGGGAGCGGATCGCTCTCGACGTCCCGGTCGGCGACTGGACGAGCACCAGCAGGCCGCAGACGCTGCCGCTCGACGCTCACGATCGCGAGCTCTGGCTCTCCGTGTACGGAGTCGGGTTTCCCGGCGGGACGGTCTACGGGTTTCGCAACGTCACCGACGAGCGGGAGCTGGAGACGCTTCGGGTCGAGATGGTTGCGACGGTCTCCCACGAGCTGCGGACGCCCGTGGCGGCCGTCTACGGAGCGGCCCGAACGCTGCAGCGGGACGATCTGTCGACCGAGCGGGTGGCGCAGCTCTTCGAGATGATCACGACGGAATCTGAGCGGCTCACCGCGCTCGTCGACCAGATCCTCCTGACGAGCCAGATCGACGCCGGCAAGCTGGCGAGTGACGACGAGGCGATCGATCCGCTCGCCGTCGCCGAGGCCGTGGTTGAGAAGGCGAACGTCGTCGCCACGCGCTCGGTGGTCGTGCTCGAGGCGCCCAAGCAGGTCGCACCGGTGCACGCCGACAGGGAGCGAGTCGCGCAGGTGCTTTCGAACCTGGTCGAGAACGCAGTCAAGTACGGGACGCCGAACGAGGCGTCACGGGTCTCCGTGCGGGTGATCGAGGCCCCGCATGCGCTTCGCGTCGAGGTCACCGACGAAGGCCCCGGCGTCCCGGAGTCGGAGCAGGACCGGATCTTCGAGAAGTTCTATCGCCTCGACCCGGACATGAAAGGCGGAGTCCGAGGCACCGGCCTCGGCCTGTACATCTCGCGGGAGCTGGTGGAGCGCATGGGTGGGCGCATCGGAATCGAGTCGCAGGCCGACGGAGGCTCGACCTTCTGGCTCGAACTGCCGCGGCTCGCGTAGAGCGTTCGCTCTCAATGCTTCCAGACGGTAGGCGAGCCGTCGCCGCCGTCGAACTCAACCAGCATGGACGAACGAAGCGAGCGGATGGCCCGGCGCTTCGAGGTGCCCATCCTCGTCGCGGCCCTGCTGGTGATCCCGGTGATCGTCATCGAGGAATCCTCGATGGGACAACCCTGGGATGGGATCGCAACCATCCTGAACTGGGCGATCTGGCTCGCCTTCCTCGCGGAGGTAGTAACCATGCTGGCGATCGTCCCCGACCGGTGGCTATGGATACGAAAGCACCCGCTCGAAATCATCGTGGTGGTGCTCACCCCGCCGTTCCTCCCGGCGAGCCTCGCAGCGATCCGCGTCCTCCGGCTCCTCCGGCTTGTCCGGCTCCTCCGGCTTGCCCAGGTCGTCCGGCGGCTGTTCACCTTCGAGGGTCTTCGCTACGCCGCTCTGCTCGCACTGATGACATTGGTCGGAGGCGGGACAGCGTTCGCTTCGGTGGAGAAGGAGCCGACCGCTTGGGACGGCATTCTGGTGGGCGATCACGACGATGACGACGGTCGGCTACGGGGATGTGCCGGTGACTACGAACGCAGGCCGCGTGATCGCAATCATCGTCATGGTGGTCGGGATCGGCTTCGGCACACTCGTGATCGGTGCAATCTCAGAGCGGTTCGTTGCACCTTCCGTCGAGCGGGAAGTCGAGCAGGCGGAACAAGAGACCGTCGAGGAGTTTCAGGTCGTAGAGGAGGAACTTCTCCGCGAGCTCCGAGCCATGTCCGCGCGACTGCAGCAACTAGAAACGGCGCTCCAGCGGCGTGGCTCGTCATGAGAAGACCTCGGATGGCCCGCTCAGGCTTGTCCATTTAGTTGCATCTTGTTGCTGAGCAAACTCAATGTGGGTGCAGATGGGTCTCCATAACCCCAACGACTGGCGTTACCACCAGGGTCCCGGGAACCTCTTCAATACGTATCTCGGGAAGTCTCCGTCCTCGCAAACACCTCACTCCCGTCGAACGCGCCGCTTACCGCCCTTTAGCGTCAGGACGAGTCAGCTAACTCGTAGCGGCGACGTCCTCTAGGACATCCTCGATCATCTCCTCGAGCTCGAAGCTCGAATGCGCCTCCGCGATGTGTTGCTGCGCGCCCTTGACCGCGGACTCGACGTCCAGCGCGACCAGCTCGTAGTCACAGCCCGCCTCCACGCACGTCCAGCGCTTGGCCACCCCTAGCCGGCCTCGACGCCAACCACGAAGTCGATCGACGGGTCGAGGATCTGCTCGATGAGCGTCTCGTCGGGGGTGACCCCCATCTCCCGGCACCGGTTCCGGTAGTGGCGCACCTTCATCGTCTGGTACTTCTGGAGATCAAGCCCGGGGACGGCCTTCTGGTACTCGACGAGGCCGACGATGTTGCCGCGATACGCGTCGAACACCTTGTGAACCTCCTCCTCGTACGACGGGTCCTTCTCGATCAAGACCCTGGTCGCGTAGGTGCCGAAGGTGATGTGGCGCCCCTCGTCCATGAGGATGAGCTTGAAGCCCTGCCTGAGCGTCGGGAAGGCATTCCAGCTGGTCGTCGTGTCGATGACGATCTCGTAGGAAGGCATCGTCAGAACGCCCTCGACGAAAGCGTTGTACGCCGCCGAGAACGCGACGAAGGCGCGCTCGATCTCGGCCTCCGTCCCCCCCATCGTCGCCTCCATCAGCCGCCCGCCGTAGTACGGCAGCGCCTCGTGCAGGACGTCGCGCACCTCGAAGCGCCCGCTCGGATCGATCGTCTTTCCCCTGACGAGGAAGTGCTGCGCCACCTCCTCCGGCTCGAGCACGCCGACGACGCGGTCGTGCCAGCGCATGAAGAACTCGGAGTGCTTGGCCTCCTCCATCAGGAAGGTCGAGAGGTACACCGTCCAGTCGAACCGCTTGAGCGCGTGCGAGGCCGTGAGCATCGGCACCAGCTCGTCCGTGACGTTCTGCTCGCCGGCGAGGAAGCGAACCGTGACGCCGAGGAGCCCACGTTTCTGCTCGTCGTCGATCCGGGCCCAGTCCTCGGCATCCTGGGTGAAGTCGAGGTCTTCGACGCTCCAGAACTTCCGGATCGCCTTCTGGTACTTCCGGTAGACGGGCCCCTCGATCATCTCGCGCGTGAAGTGAAACTTCCCCACGACATCGGGGTCGAGGGGCTGACGCTCGGTGGTCGCCATCACTGCTCTCCTCTCGGCCGGAACGCGGGAGCGAACGATGCTACCGCGATGGCCTCACGCCGGCACGCAGGCGAGCGCCGCAGCGACTCCCTCGTCGAACGAAAGTAGCCGCCCCTGCTCGCGACCGTGCTCGAAATCGGGGCCGCCGTGGGCGAGGACCGGCGCCCCCAGTCGATCGCGCTCCTTTGCCCATGCGCCCATCGGCGAGCGCCCCTCTTCTGCTTCGATCGAGCCCCACACGAGCCCGGCGCGCTCGAACTGACCCGTCTCGGCGGCGATCCGAGCCAGACGGGCAAGCGTGAAGATCACCATCTGGCGGTCGCCGATCTCGTTCATGATCTTGAGGGACTCGCGAGCGCAGGCGTCCGCGTCGTTCGTCCGGCCGAGCTCGAGCATGCAGTCCACGAGCTTGCGTAGCATCCGCGCGCGCCACCACAGGAACCCGGCCTCTCCAGCGAGGTTCGCGCTCCGCTCGATCAGCTCGGCGCCCTCCTGGACGTTCCCGCGGGCGTACTCGAGCTCACCGAAAAGGGCGACCGCCTGTGCTTCTCCGCCCACGTTGCCGAGGGACTTGTGGAGGGCCAGGCTTTCTCCGGCCAGCTGCCAAGCTCGCTCGTTCTCCCCCCTGTAGTACGCGTTGTTTCCGAGTCGGAAGAGGAGAATCGCGACGCCGCGGTCGTCGCCCACTTGCCGGAACGCTTCCAGGCTCTCCTGGTACAGACGCTCCGGGAGCATGTCATCGCCTGTCGGATGGGTCGTGCTCGCGTAGGCGAGCAGGGCGCGCGCGCGGAGCTCGAGCGGGGCGTCGGCTTTGTTGAGCAGGAGCTCGAACCAGCCCATGCCCTCCGCCGGGTCGATCGTGGTCCACAGCATTTCGAGCGCAGTGGCCAGCTCCAGGGCCCGAGTCGGATCTGCTTCGACCCACCAGTCGAGGGCGGCTCGCGCGTTGTCGAGCTCGTTCGCAAACAGTGCGAAATCCTGTTTCCCCCTGGGTTCGAGCGACAGTCCCGCCGCGCCCGCAAGCGCGAGGAAGTGCTCGGCGTGGCGCTCCCGCAGCTCTGCGACCTCTCCGGACTCCTCGAGCCGCTCGGCGGCGAATTCGCGAATGGACTCGAGCATCCAGAAGCGATCGGCCGTATGGCGGAGAAGGCTCTTGTCGACGAGCGACTGCAGCGTTTCGAGCTCTGCGCTTGTGACCGACTCGGCCGCGGCCAGCGTGCAGCCACCGCGAAAGACCGAGAGTCGACGGAAAAGACGCTCGCTGTCGTCGTCCAGCAGCTCGTGGCTCCATTCGATCGTCGCCCTGAGAGTCCGCTGGCGCTCGGGGAGATCTCGTGCGCCGCCGGTGAGAAGCGGCAGGCGGTGCTCGAGCCGGGCAAGGATTTGCCCGGGAGTGAGGGTCTTGACCCGAACAGCCGCCAGATCGAGCGCGAGCGGGAGGTGATCCAGCCGACGGCAGATCTCGGGCACGGCCTCGTCCACCTGGAAGCCGGGTTGCACGGCCCGCGCCCGCGCATAGAAGAAGCTGATCCCCTCCCCCTCTTCAAACGGAGGCACAGCGTATTCCTGCTCCGCGGCGAGGCGCAGCCGCTCGCGACTCGTCGCGAGAATGTCGAGCTTCGGGCAGGCCTCGAGCACCTCGCCGAGTGCCGAACCGGCCTCGACCAGATGCTCGAAGTTGTCGAGCAGCAGGAGCATCCGCTTCTCGCCGATGTGCTCGGCGAGCCCGCCTGCTGCACCGAGCACCTGCGCGATCGTGGGCGTCACCAGCTCCGGATTCCTAAGCGGCGCAAGCGGTACCCACCAGACGCCGTGGGGATAGCAGTCGGACACCGCTCCTGCCACTTGCAAGGCGAGACGCGTCTTACCCGTGCCGCCGGCCCCGGTCAGCGTCAGCAGCCGGACATCCTCGCGTGCAAGCAAGGCTGCGATTTCCGCCAGCTCTTCCTTTCGTCCGAGGAACGGGGTTGCGGGAACGGGGAGGTTCGTCTGGTAGAGCGTCTTGAGTGGCGGAAACTCACTCGCCCCGAGCTGATAGATGCGCTCGGGCGCCGAGAGGTCTTTGAGACGGTGTTCGCCGAGATCGCGCAGCTGGTCTTCGACGGCGAGGCCGGCGGCGGCGGCCGACACGAGCACCTGACCGCCGTGCCCGCACGCAGCGATCCGCGCGGCCCGGTGAACGTCTTCGCCGACGTAGCCCTCGGACGTGACGACGGGCGTGCCCGTGTGCACGCCCATCCTGACCGCAATGGGCCCTGCGGCCAGGTCCTCCTGCCCCGCGCGCGCAGCCTCGAGCGCTGCAGGCGCCGTCGGGAAGGAATAGAAGAACGCGTCGCCTTGCGTGTCGACCTCAACGCCGCCGCAACGGGCGAAGACCTCTCGCAGCACGCGCCGGTGCTCCGCCAGAGCGTCTGCATACCGCTCGGCACCCAGCTCGTGCAGAAGCCGCGTCGAGCCCTCGATGTCGGTGAACACGAAAGTGACCGTGCCGTGCGGAAGCTCCGCCATACTGACGCAGAGCGTACGACGGACGGTTCCCTGGGTCTACGGGGCGAGGGTCTAGCTAGGTGACGGCCAGATCGGCCTTGCGCACTCGCGCGAAGCCGGCCGCCGTGAGCGCGCCCACGTCGACGAGCCTCGCCATCCAACCGTGACCGCTCTCCGGATCCGCCTCGTCTTCGATGCTGCCGACGGAGGCAAAGATGCGCCCGTCCCGGAAATCCCACTCCTCGATCTCGTCGTGACTTCCCTCGATGTCCGCCTGGAACCGCTCGAGGTCGGACTGGAGCCGCTCCTTCACCTTCTCGAGCCACGTCTCCTTCGGATCACGATCAGGGTTGACGCCGCAGAGCTCGAGCAGGTCGTCCTCGATCTCCTCGAGGATGAGCGCGTCGACGTAGCTCCGAGCGGCTTCCCAGTCGGGCTCCTCGCCGGGATCGAGCGCGACGAGCTCGACGGCGAGCCCGGCGGTCTGCGCGCGGGCGACGGTCGCGAGCGCTCCCTCGGGAACCTCCGCCTCGCGCCGGGCCAGTGTGTGCTCGAGCTCGTGGTCGGGAAGCTCCTCGAGCTCGCCGTAGTCACGCTCGGCGACCAGGTCGAGGAACGGCTCGCCTTCCTCGTCGAAGGCGAGCGTTTCTTCGACTACCTCCCAGCTCGCCGGCGACCCATCCTCGACCGTCGTGAACGCGTGCCCGAGTCGGGGGCCGTCCGGGCGGTAGCGCCGAAAGCCACCAAACTCCTCGCGTCCGTCCGGATGGTGGAGTCGCAGCCGGTATCGCGCCGGCTTCGCGATCGCGCGAGCCGGCTCTCCGTCCTCGATGCTGGCCAGAAGCCAGTCTCGGCCCTGGAGCCTGATGACGTCGCCGGGACGAAACGGCTCGTCCGTCGCGTACGGGTGCACCCGCTCCTTGCCGGTGCGAGCGGTGGTGACCACCTCGTATCTATGCGCCACCCGGCCAGCTTACTCGGGCATGATTTGACCAGTGGGCCGGATCGAAAGCGTCGAGGCATGGCCCGTCAAGGTTCCGCTCGAGGCGCCGTACGAGATGGCGCCGGGGATCGTCGCGGGCATCGACCGCACGATCGTCCGCGTCACGACGTCTGAAGGCGCGGTCGGCCTCGGCGAGGCCGCCTCCCCCGAGGACGCAGAAGCGCTTCGCGGTGAGCTCGGACTGGAGCTCGTGGGCCGGGAGTGCTCGGAGGTGCTCGCCGAGCTCGGTCGCGTCGAACGGCCTCCCGCCGCACATCGACGCGACGGCAAGGTGCTCATCCGCAACCCGCTCGCTGGGGTCGAGATCGCGCTCTGGGATCTAGAGGCGCGACACGCCGGCGTTCCGGTCCACCGGCTCCTGGACGACGCGTGCCGGAACGAGATCGCCTTCACCGAGTACTTCGCGTACCGCGAAGGGCTGGAGTCGTCGGAGTCCGAGATCGCCGCCTACTGCGCGCGCATGGTCCAGGAGCACGATTCGCCCGCCTTCGAGGGCAAGCTCGGCGTTCGTCCGGTCGAGGACGACGTCGAGCTCGTCCGCGAGGTGCGAGCCGCGATCGGGCCGACGCGAACGCTGCGCCTCGACGCCAACATGGGCTGGCGACTGGAGACTGCGCGCGAAACCTTGGCCCTCCTGGAGCCGTTCGACGTCGCGAACGTGGAAGAGCCGGTGGGATCGTTCGCCGAGATGGCCGAGCTGCGCCGCTCCACGGCGATTCCGTTCTCGGCGCACACGCCGGATCCCGGTCTCGCCTCCGAGCTCGGGGCGCCGGACACGCTCGTGATCGGCCTCGGCTTCTGCGGCGGCATCGCCGGCACGCGGCGGTTCATTTCCGAATGCGAAGAGGCAGGCGTCGGTTTCTGGTTCTACAGCGGCGACCTCGGGATCGCGACCGCTGCCTATCTTCACATTGCGGCTGCGACGCCGTACCTCGCCCGCCCGAGTCAGTCGCTGCTTCGGTGGACGACGGACGACGTGATCGTCGGCGGCCCCTTCTCGCCGGAGCGTGGCGTCGTGCCCGTCCCGACCGCGCCTGGGCTGGGCGTCGAGCTCGACGAGGACGCCGTGGCCCGGGGCGTCGAGCGCTTCTCGCGAGAGGGGCCGTACGACTTCTACGCGGGCCCGCCGCTCCCGCGCTACTGACGCTGTCTCCACGTTCGGCGTCCGAGCCCTAGCGAGGAAGCGGCGCCACCTCTCGAAGCAGCCCGCGCGCTGTCTCGGCGGAGACGATGTTCCCTTTCTCTTCGTGGAGGCGAACTGCGTCCGCCAGTGCGTCCGCAGCCTCCCGGGGACGTCCGGCAAGGCGGAGTACCTCGCCCAGGTCCATTGACGCCTTCGCGCGAGCGTCCAGATAGTCCCCTGTCTCGAGTTCCTCGACGCCCCGTCGGGCGAGGCGCTCGGCTTCCTCGATGTCGCCCATTCGGGCCTTGATCTTCCCGCGCAAGGCGTCGATCTCGGGAGCCTCGACCTCAAGGACGTCGGCTGCCTCGACGTACCGGCCCTGCTGATAGAGGACCTCGGCGAGGTACTCGCCGACGCTCGCTCGAAAGGCGCTCTCGCCGAGCGACCCGAGCAGCTCATAACCAGGGCGGAGCTCATGCTCAGCCGACTCCAGGTCACCCGCGAGCAGCTCGACCTGGCCGACGTACTGCGCGTTGATGCCCTGCCGAACCCGGAGCGCAAACTCGTCGGCAATCCGTTTGGCTTCCGAAACCGACCCTCGCGCGTCCTCGAACCGACCGCTCATCGCCTCGAGCAGGCCCCGCTTCTCGAGCGCGAAGATATCGAGAAGCGGATCCTTCAACCCTCGCCTGAGGACTTCGTCGCAGAAGGCGATCCCCTCGGACACTGGTGTTGGCCCATGGGCGACGGCGCCGATCCACCATGCCAGCGCCTCCGTCTCACGACGCAGGTCCCCCGCGGCGCGCGCGATCGCAACCGCGTGCTTGTAAGCCTCTTCCGAGTCGCGGGCGGAGCCGAGCCAGAAGCGTGCCCGGCCGACCAGCGCCCACGCCAGCGCGAGTGCACGGTCATCGTTGAGGCTGTTGAACTGCTGGACAGCCGCCTCCGCCTCGCGCAGGAGGTCGCGTGGGTCGGTTCGATCGGTATGCACTCCCGCATGCACGCTACGAAGGCGTGCGTGGGCGGCGAGAAGCGCATTCCCCGATTCGTCGGCCCGCGCGATCACTTCCTCGAGTACCGCCTCGCCGTGGACGAGATTCCCGGCGTCGAGAAGCGCGTCGGCGAGATCGGCGAGCGCTACGAGCCGGCCAGGGTCATTCTCCTCGTACAGGTCGCAGGCCCGCGTGAGAAGACCCTCGGCGCCGCGCACATCCCGTCGTGCGGCCGCCCGCTGTCCCGCGCCGGCGAGACGCTTGGCCGCACCGCGGGCGAGCCTTCTGCCCTCCTCGTCTACCGGGCCGAGCTCGGAGCGGTAGCAGTACGCCGCCTCGAGGTGGTAGCCGACGATCTCCTCATACTCGCCGAGCCGCTCGGCCGCAGCACGTTCGAGCCAACTCGCGAAGCGCTCGTGCAGCTCGGCGCGTAGCTGCTTCGAAATCGACTGATAGGCGGCGTCGCGAACGAGCGCGTGAACGAAACGGAACCCGTCGTCGCCGTCGAAACGCGTCTGGTCCGGCCGGACGAACTGCTTGCGGATCAGGGACGTGAGCAGCGCGTCGAGCCTGGCGCTTGCCGAGGGCGGAAGCAGGGCTGCGACTGCGCCCCGGTGGAAACCTCTTCCCTCGATCGACGCCCGTTCGATGACGGCCCGCTCGTCCGAAGGGAGCCGGTCGATCCTGGCAGCGAGCAGCGCGTCGATCGTTGGTGGGACCGCCGCCCGCTGTGACTCGCTCTCGACGGCCCGGAGCGCAAGCATCTGCTCCACGAAGAGAGGATTCCCCTCCGAGGCGTCGAGGATCTCCGTCCGCACGCTCTCGGCCAAACCTTGGTCGCCGGCGACTCCGTCCACGAGCGTCCCCGCTTCTTCCTCCGAGAGCTGGGCGAGCGAGAGGATGCTGGCATTCTCCCTCGGCGCCGCCCACGACGGCCGGTCCTCGAACAAGTCCGGGCGGGTGAGACAGAGGAGGAGCATCGGCGTGTCGGTGACGAAACTGACGAGGTATTCGAGGAGATCGATGAGCATCGACTCGGCCCAGTGGATGTCGTCGACGACCGCGACCACGGGCTTCGACTTCCCGAGGGTCTCGAACAACTTGCGAAAGGCCCAGAATGCTTCCTCGGGTTGACCCTTGGCGCTCGCGAGCCCGAGCGCTCCGACGATCCGATCGACGGCGAGAGCCGACCACTCCTCCCCAGCAAGCAGCTCCGAAAGGCCGGCCTCGGGTCTAGTGCCCCCGAGCTGCCGCACGATGTCTGCGAGCGGCGCGAACGTGATTCTCTCGCCGTAGGGAAGGCAGCTCCCGATAACGACGCGTGCACGCCCGCCCGCAGCGGCGACGAACTCACGCACCAGCCGCGATTTGCCGATCCCGGGCGGGCCGACAACCGTGCAGAGTACGCACAGGCGATCCGTAGAGGCGCGGTCGAGTGCTTCGAGGAGCGTCTCGAGCTCGTGCCGCCGGCCGATGAAGGGAGTGGAGATCTCTCGTGTGAATGCCGGGACGTCGGGCAGGACCTCGAGGAGGCGCCAGGCCGCGCTCGGGACGCTCTTGCCCTTTAGAGCTAGCGGCTCGAGAGGCTCGACACGGACCGCATCGGCAACCAACCGACGCGTCGTGTCGCCTATCAGCACCTCCCCGGGAGCGGCTGCTTGCTCGAGGCGAGCGGCGACGTTGACGGCGTCGCCCGTTGCGAAGGCCTGACCCTGCGAGGAATCTCCCGCAACGACTTCGCCCGTGTTCACGCCGATCCGCACCTGGATCCCGACGCCCCGCTCGCGCTCGAAGCCCTCGTTCAGCCGCCCGAGCCCGTCGCGCATCGCAGCCGCTGCTCGCACGGCTCGCACGGCGTCGTCCTCGTGCACGACGGGGATGCCGAAGACCGCCATGACCGCGTCGCCGATGAACTTCTCGACCGTGCCGCCGTGGCGCTCGAGGATTACCCGCATCTCCTGGAAATAGCGATTCATCATCCCCCGGAGCGCCTCGGGATCGAGCCTCTCGCCGAGCCCGGTCGACCCGGTCACATCCGCGAAGAGGAGCGTCACGGTCTTGCGTATGCCGCCGGCCGGCGCGTCTTCGGCCAGCGCCAAGCCGCAGCCCAGGCAGAACCTCGCCCGAGGCGGGTTCTCCTCGCCGCACGACGAGCAGGTCGCCATGCGCCGAGTGTACGACGATCGCTCCGGCCTGACGCGCTGGCGAAAGCCAGCTAGCCTCCGGACTGCTCAAATGCTCTTGGGCGCTTAGGCGTCGAGCTGAGCGTCGAGCGTGATCTCGGGTACGCCTGCGAGCGCCTGCGAGATGGGGCAACCGGCCTTCGCACCCTCGGCCGCTTCTCGGAATGCGGCCTCGTCGATGTTCGGGACGCGGGCCTGCACGGTGAGCGCGCTCTTCGTGATTCCGGTCCCGGGGACGAACGTCACGGTCGCCGACGTGCGGAGCTCGTCCGGCGGGTAGCCGGCGTCGGCGAGCGCGCCCGAGAGCGCCATCGCGAAGCAGGAGGCGTGCGCGGCTGCGAGCAAGTCTTCCGGGCTCGTACGGCCTTGCGGATCTTCGGCGCGCGAGGTCCAGGTCACTGGAAGCGGCGCAAGCACTCCGCTCGTAGTCGAGTCAATCGTGCCGCTGCCCTCGATCAGGCTGCCTTGCCAGGTGACTTCCGCCGTGCGGTGCGGGGCCATTGCCGTCCTCCCCGTCATCCTGCGCGTTGGAACGCGGAGCCTATCCTCGCACGCCATTGCCGGGTTTTAGTCGGGGAGCATGGGCACCGTGAATCCCCGGTCGCGTCCGAGCAGCACGGCGCGAGTGACAGCCGTGGGCCCGAACCGATCACGCGCCTCGTCGAGTGCGGCGTCGAGTGCATCGCCGCTGTGACGATCGAAGGGCAGCGTGAGCTGGACGGCGGTGTCGTTGTCGAGATTGGCGACCGCCACTCCGACCAGTGTGAGGCCCTGCCGCTCGATCATCGGCACTACGGTCGCGAGCAGCCCTCTCGCGGCGGCGAGGATCGTCTGGGTGTGCGCGGTCGGGCGCTGGAGCGTGTGCGACCGCGTCGCTCGGGAGAAGTCGTCGAAGCGCAGCCGAAGCACGACGGTGCGGCCGACCCGCCCTGCAGTTCGCATCCGGCGGGTGACACGGTCGACCAGGCCGACCACGACGGCGTCGACGGCGTCCAGTGATTTCGGCGAACGGCCAAGAGCACGCTGCGAGCCGATCGAGCCTCGGCGGCGGCGTGCGTGCACCGGTCTGGGATCGCGGTTGTGGGCGAGTGCGTGGAGGTGCCGCCCTGACGCCCGTCCGAGCATTGAGACGAGCGACGCCTCGGCGAGCCGCGCGACCTGGCCGACGGTCGTGATGCCCCGGGCGCGGAGCTTGTCAGCGGTGACCGGTCCGACGCCCCAGAGCCGCTCGACCGGAAGAGGGTGAAGAAAGGCAAGCTCGCGATCGGGCGGCACCACGAGCAGCCCGTCGGGCTTGGCCACCCCACTCGCAACCTTGGCCAGGAACTTCGTCCGGGCGACCCCGACCGTGATCGGCAGACCGACCCGCTCGAGGACAGCGTTCCGCAGCCGCACGGCGATCTCCGTGGGTGTGCCCGAGATCCGCTCGAGCCCGCGGACGTCGAGGAACGCCTCGTCGATCGACAGGCCCTCGACCAGCGGGGTTGTGTCGTCGAACACGCGAAACACCGCCTTGCTCGCCTCGGCGTAGGCCGACATCCGAGGGCTGACCACGATCACTTCGGGGCAGAGCCGACGGGCTCGCTTGCCGCCCATCGCAGTGCGGACTCCGTGAGCCTTGGCCTCGTAGCTGGCCGCAAGCACGACCCCGCCGCCGACGATCACCGGACGGCCACGCAGGCGAGGATCGTCTCGCTGCTCGACCGACGCGAAGAACGCGTCGAGGTCAGCGTGCAGGATCGTGGCCTCGTGCAACACGAACGTATGTTCGTAGTTTAGGTGATTATTGCGCTAGGTGCGGGCGCGTGCGGCCCAGGCGATTGCCTCGACCGTGAAAGGAGCGGGCGGCGCAAGCCGCCTGCAGCGCTCTTTCAGTTCCTCCTGCCCGGCGGCGTCGAGCCCGGCCGCATACGCGCCCGCGGGGCCCACGCCGAGCGTAAACGGCTCCCACCAATCGTCGAAGTTCCCGTACTGCATCTGGACGGTCAATTCGGTGTCCTCGACGTCGTGGAGACCGGCGGCCTTGAACAACTCCGCGAGGTGACCCTCGCGCACCCCCGCAAGCTCCGATTCGTCCGGAGCGGCCGGATCAAGCTCTCGCACCGCCGTCCAGAACAGGCTGAGCGGACCTCGCCGACCAGCGTGGTCCCAGACGCAAGCGGCGACGACCCCGCCAGGGCCGGTGACTCGCGCCATCTCGCGCAGGCTGGCGATGGGATCCGACATGAAATGCACGACGAGCTGCGCCAGGGCGACGTCGAACTCGGCGTCGGGAAACGGCAACTCCTCCGCGGCGGCACGTCGAACGTCGACACCAGGGTGCCGCTCGCGGGCAGCGTCCACGAATGGCTCCGAGGGGTCGACGGCTGCCACCGACTCGGCGCCGAGCCTCGCAACGAGCTCGCCGGTCAAGGCACCGGGCCCACAACCGACATCGAGCGCCCGCCGACCTTGCTCGACGCCCCCGAAGTCGGCGAACAATGGCGCAAGCCGCACTGAGTAACGCCCCATGAATCGGTCGTAGGCGTCAGCGGCAACGGCGAAGCTCATCACAGGAATCTCGCGCGGGCCGATTCGGCTAGGCGTCTCAGCGGCGCGTTCCGAGCACGAGCAGGTACTCGCGCGTGTGAACGATCTCGCCGTTCGCACGGTAGTTCGTCTCGAAGAAGTCGACCCAGTCGCGGCGCAGCTCTTCACGACGATCACCGAGCGACTCGGCCAGTGTCTTCGTCGGACCGTAGCTCGTCGAGAAGAGCTCCCAGTACGCCTCTCCGGATGGCACGCGAAGCGTCGAGACGTGCTCCTCGAGCTCGAGCTCGAACGAGTCGCCCAGCAACTCGCGGACGTGATCCTCGCCGCCCCACGCAAAGGGGCTGCTCGGAGGCGGGGCCGGCTGATACGGCGCCATCACCTTGAACACCTTCGCCATGCCGCTCGTGGGCGTCCAGTTGGCAAGCGCGATCCGCCCTCCAGGCGCCGTGACCCGGGCCAGCTCACCCGCCGCGGCCTCGTGATCGGGCGCGAACATGATCCCGCAAGTCGACGAGACCTTGTGGAAGCTCGCATCGCCGAGCGCCAACCGCTCGACATCGCCGACGACGTACTCGATCTCGAGCCCGAGCTCGGCGGCGCGCTCCTTCGCAGTCTCGATCAGACCGGGCGCGAGGTCGAGCCCAGTCACGCTCGCACCGGCGGCGGCAGCGCGCTCGGCGACCGCACCCGTACCGCACGCAAGGTCGAGCCATCGGTCGCCCGACTCCGGCGCCAGCCGCTCGGCGACGACGTCGTGGATGTCTGTAATCGTCTCGGTGATCCGCTGGTAGGGCCCGTTGGCCCACATCACGCTCTGCCGTTGCTTTAGCTCCTCGTACGCCACCGCTGTCTCCTTTCGCTCGTCCCGCGATTTTCCCACAGGACGGACGTGGTCAGCCTCCCCACTCTCAGCAAGAGGGGCTAAGAAGGGATTGCCGTGGCAGTCTTCAAGATGACGCCGATGCAGAAGGTGGTCGCGACAATGGTGGAGGAAGCCAGCTTCCTGGAGGAGCTGAGCAGGTCGCGCGCCATCGGGCACCGGGACAAGAGCCACTCCTGGGACAGAGTCAATTACGGCCTGGGCATACCTGCTGTCGTCGCGGCGACACTTGCCGGGACCTCCGCCTTCTCCGAGTTCGACCAACACAACGTCGTGGCGGGCGTCTTGGCATTGCTATCCGCCGTCCTCGCCGCCCTGACGACATTCCTCGACCCGAGCAAGAACGCCCGTCTGCACCAACAGGCCTCGACGCGCTACGGAGAGCTCTGCGGCGATTTTCGGCGCTTTCGCCAGATCGACGTCGAGCAGGGCGGGGCTCCCGAGAGGTTGAAGAACCGGCTCGACGCCTTGGTCAAGCAGTTCAACAAGACCGACGAACAGAGCCCGACTCTGAGGGGTCGGCTCCGGCGCGGCAGATCCGAGCTGGACCTCATCCCGACAGTGGAGGCGGGTGAATCGCGGTCAGCTAAAGCCTGAGCGCCGCTGAGCGGAAGCCGGCACGGTCGTTCACACAGGTGGCGAATTCACCGAACAGCGGCTTCTTGAGACAGACGCTACTTGGTTCATATACTCCGGCGATACGTTCCGAAGGAGTGATGAAAGCGACGGTCGTTCAATGAAGGGGACTCTGCGAGCTTGCCTCCTCGTAATCGGCTGCTCCTTGCTCCACGTGGGAGGTGGGGTCGCTCACGCGGCCGCGGCGACGTGCGATGGCGCTCCGGCAGAGATCGTCGGGACGCCGGGGAACGACCTCATCGTTGGTACTGCCGGGCGCAACGTCATCCAGGCACTCGGAGGTGACGACATCATCCGCGGGTTGGAAGGAAACGATCAGATCTGCGGCGGCGACGGAGGCGACATCATCTACGCGGGGCCCGGATCGCGTGAGTTCATCTTCGGGGGACCCGGTTCGGACGTCATTCACGGCGGCAGGGGTCAAGACGTGATACTTGACGGTCGAGGCGCCGACGTCGTCTTTGCCGAGGGAGGAGCAGATCAGATCTTCGGACCGGGAGCGGGTGCTGACGTCTATTACCTCGGTCCCGGCGACGACTATGCGGACGACACGATCGGACAAGACGTTTACCTCGGTGGAGTCGGCTCCGACGTGTTCGCGTTGGGGTATCACGGCCCCGGAGGCAACGATTTCTTTTCGGGCGGACGCGGTCGAGATTGGATCCAATGGGTCAGTGGCGGCTCCGTCTCGATCAATCTGACCACGGGTCGCGTACGCGGAGCCCCCGGAGCCAAGACGATCCGCTCGATTGAAAACGCTCAAGGATCGAATGATGCCGATACGTTGATCGGAAACGGCAGCAACAACAATCTTGAAGGCAACGGAGGGAATGATCGCATCGAAGGCAGAGGCGGCAATGATCTGTTGAGCGGCGGCCTTGGCATCGATTTTCTTGACGGCGGGCGTGGCACTGACCGGTGTGAGTTTGCTGAGACGGTCAGAAGTTGCGAGGCATAGCCAAGCGACGAGGCGAGACGCCGCCTTCGTAGGAGCTATGCGCACCCCGCATCGGCCGGACGTAGTACGAAGTAGCTTGTTTCGCCGTAGCGAGATACACGCTTCTTCCTGTCGTAGGCCCTTATGTAGTTGCAAATGAGTCTTACGGCCTATTGCGGCCCTGGAGCGCCGGTGAAACTCTGAAGCTTCGGGCGACCGAATAGGGGTTTCTTGAGGCAGCGTGCGTCGGTGTTTCTGGTGGCCGGGCTCGCCACGGTGGGAGTGCTTTTCACGGTTCAGGTCGCCGCAGCGTCGATCATCCCTCAGAGAGGCATCGCAGGCGTCGAGCTCGGCATGACTCCTCAAGAGGTGCGCGGGGTTCTTGGCCTGCCGGATCGATACGTGACCGTGCAGGAGGACTCCTTCATCACGTACCGACGCTGGATTTATGAATCGCGGAAGTTTCGAGTGGGCGTGATGGGGCCGACCGGAGGTGCGCTCACCGTCTTGAACGTCACGACCCGCTCGCCTCAGGAGCAGACAGCGCGAGGCGCCAGAGTCGGCATCACGGAGACCTCACTACGGCAGCGGCACCCTCGAGTCGTGTGCAGTAACTATCACCGGGTTCGAACATGTGCTCTCGGAGATCCGGGCAGCCGGCAGACAGGCTTCGTGATTCGCAGCGGACGGGTGGACCGGATCTTCGTGGCCGACGTGCTCGAGGCTCACGACGAGGACCAACTCGGCGAGTGGCTTCCGCAAGGAGAGGACCTTCCGCAGGTCCAGCCGTTCACTCCGCCCCAGGTGGCCCCGGACGCACCCAAGCTTTCGAATCTGCGAGTAGGCAACGGTGGAAGCCGGTTCTCCGGGGACAAGAGCCTCCTGACTACGGTCAGTCCGAACCGCGACGGGCTTCGCGACCGTGCGGTCATCAGGTTCACGCTCAACCGTCCCGCCACGGTGCAGGCCTCCGCCTGGCTCACCGGCAGCAATCTGAAGAAAAAGGTCTGGGGTACGAAAGCGTTCTTCGGCTCGGGTGCGCACCGGCTCGTCTGGCGCCCGGGGACGTTCCTCTCACCACGCAATTACCTCGTTCGCCTGAGGGCCACGAGCTTGAGCGGCAGTAGCCGTACCTACGGTTGGAACAAGCCCTATTTCGCGGGATATGCACAGGGGCCGGTCGTTCGAATTCAAGGTGTCGACGCCGGCTTCACCCGCCCCGGCTATGCGCCTGGGACGACCGGCTGGCTTCGGATCTCGACCGACGCGCGGAACTTGACCCTTCAGATTTTCCGTGCCGGGCCCGAGCTCGAGCCAACCCTGGGGAACGACACCATGAACGGAGTACCTGTGACGGATCCTCGTCCCATCGACTGGCGGGGAAAACGCAGTGCTCCGCACACGATTGCGGTCGCGATCGGGCACTGGCCGAGTGGGTTCTATTACGCCCGCTTGACCACCGGCGACGGCCGCGTCGGGTTCGCCCCGTACGTTCAGCGCCCCGGTACACCCGGAAGGAATTCAGTCGCGGTCGTGCTGCCGACGAATACCTGGCAGGCCTACAACTTCCGCGACTCTGGTGGCGACGGGTGGGGTGACACCTGGTACGTCATGTCCCGAATTCGTTCGATCGACCTGACGCGGCCGTTCCTGAACCGTGGCGTGCCGAGTCACTTTCGTTCCAGCGATCTTGGCTTCCTGCGCTGGCTTTACCGCACCGGGAAAGAGGTCGACTTTCTCTCCGATGCAGACTTTCAGCGCATCCCGGATGCTGGTCGGCTCGCTGCCCGCTACCGACTGATCGTGTTCCCAGGGCATGAGGAGTACGTCACAGGCCATGCCTACGATCTCGCGGAGGGATACCGGGATCGCGGCGGAAATCTCGCCTTCCTCTCGGCCAACAACTTCTTCCGGCGTGTCGACCGCAGCGGGACCAATCTGCATTTGGTCGATCTGTGGCGGCGTCTCGGTCGGCCTGAGGCAAGCCTTGTCGGGGTTGAGTTCATCGCCTGCTGCAACGGGTTTCCTCGTGGCCCCTACGTGGTCCGGGGGAATACAGACGCGCCGTGGTTCTTCTCCGGAACCGGGCTCGCGAACGGAAACTTTTTCGGCAGCGGAGGGATCGAGATCGATGCCCGCGGCAGCGCCTCTCCGCGGAGCATCGTGGTTCTCGCGAACATCCCTGATCTCTACGGGCCAGGGCGTTCAGCCGAGATGACGATGTACCGCAACGCCGCCGGCGCCAGCGTCTTCGCGTCCGGATCCCTCAACTTCGGCGGCTCCGCCCTCAGTCCGGTGACAAGTGCGCTCCTGGAGAACCTATGGCTCCGTCTGACCGCACCGTAGGCGGACGATTTTCGTCTTCACCTGTTCTGGGGCTTGGCCGGTACTGACACGCGCTACCGTTACTCGTAGGCCGAGGCGATTTGCTGCGACAGGATTTCCCCGACCTCCCACATGAAGTTAGGAGGGGAATCTCATGGAAGCGATCCAGGCCGCAGAGGAGCAGTCGCTGTTCCGCAAGGTGAATGAACGCGTCTGGGCGATAAGCAACTCGTTGGACGCGATGCAGGACGTGGAGTTTCTCTGCGAGTGCGCCCGCCGGGACTGCACGGAGCGAGTGAGCATGAGCCTGACCGCCTACGAAGGGCTTAGGCGTGTCCCGACGCACTTCGCGGTCTTCCCCAACATGGGCCACGTCTTTCCCGACGTCGAGCGCATCATCGCGAAACGTGAGGGGTACTTCGTGCTTGAGAAGTTCGGCGAGGCAGGGGTCGAGGCAACCAGGCTGGATCCGAGCAGGCGAAGCGCCCCTCTCGACTCGATCTGGCAAGCGGAGCTAAGTGAATGCGTCGGCGGCGGGGCCTACCCGTTACGGGAATCGGTGGAGCTCGCGACCGGCGAGTCGACGACCGGCGTCTGTCCGGGCTGCCTGGAGCGTAAGCTGCTTACAGACAGTTTGATCCCGGCGCATCAGCCGCCTGGTCAAGACGAAGAGCTGGGTGAACGGATTTAGCAGGGCCGCCGGGGCGTGGTGCTGGATCCGTACGGCTCGCGAGCGGAAAAGATGCGGGAGCTGGGGGAGGGGAGAACTGCCTGAGGACTAAGCCACACCTCCCGACTGCGGCCAGGGAGGCCCAGCTCCACGCCCCACTATTTTTGGCGCCTGCCGTGCGAGGTTCTAGATGCCCTCACAAACCTTTTACAGGCGGGTCGACAGGGCCGGCTTTGGTGCTTTTGGCTCAGCTACCAAAGCCGATGTCGCCACCACACCTGAAGATAGGGCTCCGAACCGTGTACGCCCACACCGTCAGGTCTGGCCCGAAGCGTGCCCGCCTCAGCCGAACCGTCGCCTTCACGGACAAGTCGCTTGCGGTTGTCCCGAAGCCTGTCTTGATTGCTGAAGTTGAATAGGTCGGGAGGGCAGGTCCCTTGAAACGACTCCAGCTATAGAACTTTGAGGCGACGCTACGCCAGACGCCCGCAGTGGTCCACCTATCGACTTGGATCTTCACCTCTTGGTAATGAGTTTTGCCCGGTTTGTCGAGCTGCTTGACGTAGGTCCTGATGGTGCCCATGTTTCGAAGGCCATTGGGAGTGTCGAAGCAGCCGTGTTTGAGCCACTTGTACGACGCCTCTGTGGGAAAGGTCGGCAGAGGAGCCGCGAGGGCCCCAGGGACTACTGCTAACGCCAAGACGAGCGCGCAGACGCAGAGGACCGAGCGTCGCAGCGCGTGGCCCGGTCGCCCGACTGAGTCCCTGCCGCTGATGGGCAGCTTGAAACGCCCGGATGAACGAAACGACCCCATTTGATGTCTCCCCCCACTTTGCCGCCAGAGCTAGTCCAACCAGCCTGTCACAAGGGGCTAGACGGCGATAGTGCTGCTCGGCCCATCTTTGAGCTCGGAAGGTCCTACGCGCGGCAATGTCGGAAATTGCGATTTCCCTTTTCTCAGCCTCGATGCGGCCTGGGTACCGTCCTCCGAAGCCCTAAAACAAGATCGTGGACGAGAGAACCCGCCGAAGTGGGCTCCCTCACCTCGAGCCGGGTTATGGTTCCCGGACATCAAGCATGAGCCGAGGAGGTCACCGTGTACGCACGCGTAACGATGGTCACTGGTGGATCGCCTGATCAGGCCGAACAAGGCATCGCCAACTTCAGAGACAACGCGCTCACCGGAATCAAGGAGCTCGGCGCCCGGGGGGGAATGCTGCTCATCGACCGCCAAAGCGGAGAGGGAATGGCAATTACGCTCTGGGAAGACGAAGATGCCATGCGGGCAAGCGAAGAGCGCGCCAACGAGCTGCGGCGCGCAGCCGTGCAGGCGCTGGGCTCGACCGAGGAGCCGCGCGTCGAGCGGTACGAGGTCGCTGTCTTCGAGACTGGGTAGACCCGCTCTCCCCGGGAGAAAAGCCCCAACGGGGAGCCCGACCGCGCGTACGGGACAACGCGCGGGCCGCGGTAGAAGGCGGCGTGCCCGTCTGCCTTTTCACCCGATGGAGGGAGGACGAATCCGGGCCGATCACGAATAGTGAGCCCGTAGCGACGGAAGTGGGGGCCGCAGCCACCGTCCGTTACTGCCATGGGCGGCCTTCGGGCCGCCCTCCCTTCTTAAGAGACGCTAGGTAAGGCCAGACGGCGGTAGCCCGGCCACTGGCCGACGAGCAGGGAGGGGGCCGTCCCTCGTCCCTGGCCGCCGCATGGCCTGGGGACTCCCCTCCCCGCTCCTCGGCCGGGTGCTACCCGCCCGAGCGGGATGCCTCTCTCATTCGCATCCGTGGCCGATCTGGTTCAGATTGCAACCGGGCGGCCATTCGCCTTGATCTGCTTCCAGACCTCGGCGTCCGCGAGCTCCTTCTCCCGCACCGCGGTCGAGATCCGCTGTCGCAGGGCGGCACGCTCCGCAGCACCAAGTCGCTCTCTAACGGTACGACCGTCGAGAGCCTTTGTGCCAGTTCCCGTCTCTTCGTTCCACGTGATCCCCATATCTATCCGTCTCCCCCAACACATGAGAGTGGTGGAGGCAAAGCTGCATCCACCACTCTGAGATCAGGCGAGCCCCCGCCGCATCGGGGCCCCACCTCATTTTCCGAAGCTCGCGCTCTCTCGATCGCAGAGCCCTTCCCGCTTCCCTCTTGGCGGAGTATCGCGTGCAGCGGGGCGCTTGACCCATCCCCCGCTTGGTGGTTCATCGGGTCGCTTCACCCGCACCCATGGAGCCAGACAATCGACCAGTTAGTCGGGGAAGCACTCTGACGGGCTAGCGTGGTTTAGGGAGCGACCGTGGTCGATCGGCCCCCCGTTCGGGTTTAGTCGATTCTTTCTCGCGGAGACCTGATGGGGTTCCGTCGGTCGTCGGAAGCGCCTCCAGTCCTCTCCCGTCCAGGTCTGGTCTAAAAAATTGCCGGCAGGGAACGGGCCTTCTCCCATGCGAGTTAGAGTCAGCGACCCGGCGCGACTCCAGAATCTCATTCGCTACCTGCGGGAGGCTGGCTGCATGGCCGAGCAGGCGAGCGAGCACACGCTGGACGTGTTCATGCCTGCGGTTCCCACTCAGCGGGAAGCTCGCATGGAGCTCGGTATCTACCTGACGGCCTGGCGAATACGGAATCCGGGCGTCGAGACCAAGCTCCTGATGCCCCCTCCACGGGGAGTTGGTTAGCAGAGGAAGCCGACCGCCTCTCAGACGGGCTGGAGGCAGACCTTGAGCATGGATCGGGAAGCCGTGAACTGCCCTCTCTGCGGCCGGCGGAACCGATCGGGCTCCTACTGCCGCGGCTTCCTCGAAACCTGAAAGCGCTCGAGGACTGATGAGGATGGCAGTCGCACTCGTACCTACCGGAAATCCCGATTTGCAAGGACTATGGAGGCGGCGGGAATCGAACCCGCGTCCGCGGTCGCACCGGAAAGAGCGTCTACAAGCGTATCCTGCGATTAAATTTCGCCCGCCGGCCGGATCGCAGGCGGCCTACCGACGGACTAGCCCTCCTTTGGTGTCCCGCTTTGGGCGAGTGGCTCTCCCTCCGCGGCTAGCCCGTTTTCTGGCGCCGGATTCCGATCCACGGGCCGAGACCGGAGCGACGCGCTACCTAACCGAAGTTAGGCGGCGAGTGCGAGTTCGTTGTTCTTCGCACTTGCTTGTTTCCCGGTGGATTTACGAGGCCGACCGGGGACCTCGGCTTGCAGCTCTCCCGGAGAACCGACCACGTCGAAACCAGGTCGCCCCCAGGCGTTCGACCGAATTATAGCCTCTGCGGGTGCTTTCCCGGCTCCCGCCGCGGCTCGTCCTGCGCCTGGACGCGATCTGCGACGCTGCGCTTGCCGTCTTTCTCCTCGCCTCGAGCTGGGACGAACTCTTCGAGTTCCTCGGGCTTCCGGTGCCGAAGCCGGCCCTCTACGCGCAGCTCCTCGGAGCCGCGCTCGTCGGGCTCGCAATCGTCGAGTGGCTGGTCGCCGGGCGCCCCGGCCAGCGCGAGGTGGCACGCGGCGTCGCGATCGGAAGCGCGCTCGCGGCTTCGTTGATCGTCGTCTGGCTCCTCTCAGGGAGACTCGACACGGACGGCCACGGCGTCATCCTCCTCTGGCTCGTGGCCGCGTTCCTCGCCCTCGAAGCTGCCCTCCATGCGCGCAACGGCTGGCCGCGGCCTACGTCGATCAGCGACGAGCCTTGAGCGCTCGCTCCATCTGCCGCCTGGCATCCCGCTCGGCGAGGTCGCGGCGCTTGTCGCGCGTCTCCTTGCCTCGCGCAACCGCGAGCTCGAGCTTGACCCGACCGTCCTTGAAATAGAGGCGGGTCGGGATCAGCGTCACGCCGCGCTCACGGGTGACCCCTGCGAGCCGGTCGATCTCTCGCCGATGCAGGAGGAGCCGGCGGTCGCGGTCAGGATCGTGATTGGCAACGTTTCCCTGCGCGTACTCATCGATGTGCGCCCCGACCAGGTACGCCTGCCCGTCCCGGATGTCGCCGAACGACCCCTGGAGAACGACGCGGCCGTCGCGGAGCGATTTGACCTCCGTCCCGGTCAGCTCGATACCGACCTCGATCCGGTCGGAGAGGTGGTAGTCGTGCCGCGCGCGGCGGTTATCTGCGATCAGCTTTTGTCCGGCGGCCCTTGCCATGGCTCTCATTCTCCCAGAGCCGAAGCTCCACCTTGCCGTCGCTCTTCTCGATCTTCTCGACCTGCACCTCGACCGGGTCGCCGAGGCGGTAGGCAAAGCCGCTCCGTCGGCCGACGAGTGACGTGCCGAGCGGATTCAGCTCGTAGTAGTCGCCCGGCAGGCGCCGGGCCGGTAGGTAGCCCTCGAAGACGCCGTCGAAGCGAACGAAAACACCCGACGCGATCGCGCCGGTGATCTCGCCCGGAAACGATGCTTCCCAGCCGGTCTCGAAGAGCCGCCGCTCGAGATACCAGGCCAGGCAGAGCGCGTCGGCCTTGTACTCGATCTGCGACGCCTCGCGCTCACGCAGCGACGTCCACTCGGCGAGCTCCGGCAGATCGGCGGGGACCGCGTCGGAACCGACGCCGAGCTCCTGCAGGAGAGCGCGGTGAACGACCAGGTCGGGATACCGGCGGATCGGGGATGTGAAGTGGCAGTAGGCGCGGCTTGCGAGCCCGGAGTGGCCCAGGTTCTTCGGGTCGTAGCGCGCCTGCTTGAGGGCCCGCAGAACGAGAGTGGGAAAAGCCTCCCGCCCTCGACCCGCCTTCTCGGCATAGTCGGCGATCCGGTCTGCGATCACGGCCGCCAGGCGCGCTGCGTCGCGCGGGCTGAGGTGCTCGGGCACGGGCGGCGTGGGAATCTCGAGCTCGGTGAGCTTCGCCAGCAGGAGCTCCACGGCCTGTGGGTCAGGGCGCTCGTGGACGCGATAGAGCGCGTCCCGTTTCCGGCTCGAGAGAAGCCGGGCCACGACCTCGTTCGCGAGGATCATGAGCTCCTCCACCAGCATGTGCGCAACCGGCTCCTTCTCGATCCACGCCCGCTCGACACCACCCTTCTCATCGAAGGAAAACGACACTTCACCCGTCTCGATCCGAAGCGCACCGCGGGCAAAGCGCCGCTCGCGCAACGCAGCCGTGACGCGCTCGGCCAGGCGAAGGCCGCCGGTCAGCTCCTCCTCCGCTCGCTCCTCCCCGGCAAGGATCCTTTGCGCCTGGCCGTAGGTCAGCCGCTCCCGGCTTCTGATCAGGCTCCGGTAGACGAGCGGCTCTCCCACGAGCTGGAGGCTTCCGTCAAACATCGCCTCGACGGTCACGCAGCGGCGGTCGAGCCCGGGGCGAAGGCTGCAGAGGTCCGAAGAGAGCGCGTCCGGGAGCATCGGCTCCACACGTCCGGGCACGTACACGGAGAAGGCGCGCTCGGCCGCATCCCGGTCGAGCGGGGATCCGGCCGGGACGTAGGTCGAAACGTCCGCGATGTGCACCCAGGCGCGGATGCTGTCCCCCTCGGCCCGGAACGCGAGCGCGTCGTCGTGATCCTTGGCTCCCTCGGGATCGATTGTGAAGGAGACGAGATCCCGTAGGTCGACGCGATCGGGCTCGTCCTCGTCCGGCTCCGGAAGCGGAGGCGCGGGCCGGCGGGCTCCCTCGTGCCAGAGGAGGCCCTCGAGCACCGCCTCGATGTCGGTAGGACGGCCGAGGACGCGCTCGAGGCGCGCGCGGCCCCGGCCGAGGCGCACGAGGACCAGGTCACCGACCGAGGCGTCCTGGGCGCCCTTGCGGTCGACGACCACCGGCACGCCGCCCTCGAAGAAGGGCGTGACCGCAAGAAGCTTGCCGCGGCGGGCAAGCTCGCCGACGAGGAAGGGCCTGTCTACGACGACAGCTGCTTCAGGAGCGTCCGCTTCGCCGTACGAAGGGCTTCGTCGACCTGCGTTGCGGGATCGTCGACCGCCCTCAGGCCGGGACGGAATCCATGCCCGTGGAGATCCTGACCGGTCGGCGTCGTGTACGTGGCGGTCGTCAGCTTCAGCGCGGCGCCGTTCGAGAGCTCCCGGAGGGACTGAACTGCCGCCTTACCGTAGGTTCGCGTCCCGATCACGACGGCTCGCCCGTTCTCGCCGAGGCCGGCCGCCACGATTTCAGAGGCGCTGGCGCTGCCGCGGTTGACGAGGACGACGAGCGGCACGTCTGGAAACGGCGTCGGGCCGCTCACCTTGAACACGCGCCGTTCCTGGTGCTCGCCCTCGGTGCTGCAAACGATGCCCTGGTCGAGGAAGAGCGACACGGACTGCACCGCCTCGAGCAAGAGCCCGCCGGGGTTGTCGCGGAGATCCAGCACGATTCCGGTCGCACCCCGGCGGACAAGGCGTGCCGTGTGGCGGCGAAGGTCTTCCGTCGTGCTCTCGGGGAAAGACAAGAGCCGCACGTACCCGAGCCGCTTTCCCTTCGAGGTCAGAAGCCGTGTCCGGGCTGTCGGCACCGGAAGCTCCTGACGGACGATCGTGAACCGCAGCTTTCCGACCGATGGACGCTTGACTGTGAGCTGGACGTTCGTCCCTTCCTCGCCCTTGATCAGGAAGAGCGAGCGCTCGAACGCGACCTTGTCGGCCGGGACGCCGTCAATCGAGACGATCACGTCGCCGCGGCGGATTCCCGCATCCCGCGCCGGGCCGCGCAAGGCCGAGGTGACGACGAGGCCGTCGTCCGAGGGGCCGACCGTCAGCCCGACTCCCGAGTAGCTGCGCGCGGTCGCGTTCTGAAGCGCCGAATATTCCTCCGGGGTCAGGTACTCCGTGTAGGGGTCGTCGAGCGCCTGCACCATCCCGGTGACGCTCCGGCGGGCGAGCACTTCTGAGCCGACCTCACGGTAGTAGCCGCTCGAGAGCTCATAGCGAACCTCGTCGATCACGGCGGGCGGCCTCGCACGTGGCGCCACGGGGCCGGGCCGGGCGTCGGTGCTGGACGTCGAGTCGTGGAAAAGCCCCGCGAGAAATGCTCCCGCGAGCAGGAGCACGATGCCACCGATGCCGGTCCAGCCTCGTCTCATCTGCCGCTTGAGGAGTATAGGCGCGACCCTGATTCCGTCTCGTCAGATCTGCAAGAAGCGCCGCAGCGTGACGCCGGAGCCAACGGCGCCAACGAGGAGGCTGACCGCCACCAGGATCAGCGCGATCAGGGGGAAGCTGAGAGCGCTGACGCCGTCCCCGGGGCTCTCGATGCGGCCGAGGATGGACGGAAGGGCGGCTTCCTTCGCGACGAGTAGCAGGATCACCGCGATGATCGACCCTGCGAGCCCGCAGATCAGTCCCTCGAGGATGAACGGGCCGCGGACGAACCAGTTGCTCGCCCCGACCAGCTTCATCACCTCGATCTCACGGCGCCTGGAGAAGATGGAGAGCCGGATCGTGTTCGCGATCAGGATCACCGAGGCGGTGAGCAAGATGACGCTTCCGATCAGGAAGACGCCTCCGATGATCTTCGCTACCTGAAGGATCCGCTCGGTCGTCTTCTTGCCGTACTTGACACTCTCGACGCCCGCGGGGACCGGCTCGAACCGCGCCGCGAGCTCATCGACCTGCTCCGCCGTCTTCGGCTGCACCTCGTACGAAGGCGGCAGCGGGTTCCCGGAGAGGCCGCTGGTCAAGTCGGGATATCGGTCTTGCATCTCGGCCAGGGCGTCGCGTGCCGAGACGAACTTGACGCTCTTCACCTCCGGGAACGTCGCGAGCTTCGAGCCGACTGCGTTGATCTGATCCTTGCTCGCGTCCGTGTCGAAGAAGATCTTCACCTGCACCTCCTTCTTCACCTCGCCCGTCCAGGAAAGCACCCAGGTCCCGAGAGCGATGAAGAGCCCGAGCAGGAACATCCCGATCAGCACAGTCATGGTCGCGGCGACCGTTGTCGACAGGTTGGTCATGACGGAACGCCAGGCCTCGCTGAAGAAGAGCTTCGCCCGCACTAGACGTAGCTCCCGCGGCGCTCGTCGCGCATGATCTGACCGTCTTCGAGCGCGATCACGCGCCGGCGCATCTTGTCGACCATCTCTCGGTCGTGGGTGGCCATGACGACCGTCGTGCCGGTGCGGTTGATCCGGTAGAGGAGCTGCATGATCCCGACCGACGTGTCGGGGTCGAGGTTCCCGGTCGGCTCGTCGCAGATGAGGAGCGGCGGGTGGTTCACGAAGGCGCGCGCGATCGAGACGCGCTGCTGCTCGCCGCCCGAGAGCTCGTCGGGCAGGGACCCGGTCTTGTGGGCCAGGCCCACGAGGCCGAGCACCTCGGGCACCTTGGCCCTGATCGCCGCGCGTGACTCTCCCTGCACTTTCAGCGCATAGGCGACGTTCTCGAAGGCCGTACGATCGGAGAGGAGCTTGAAGTCCTGGAAGACGCAGCCGATGTTCCGGCGCAGAAGCGGCACCTTCGAGCGCTTGAGCCGGTTGAGCTCACGGCCGCCGACGATGATGCGGCCGTCCGTCGGCTCGAGCTCCTTCAGGAGCAGGCGTGTGAGCGTCGACTTCCCGGAGCCGGACGGGCCGACGAGGAACACGAACTCGCCCTTGTCGATCACCATGGAGACGTCGCGCAGGGCGACGACGTGGGGCTCGTAGATCTTGGTCACGGCCTCGAACACGATCATCGGCGCGCCGGCCGGCCGCTGATCGGGCGCAGCGCCGTTTCCCTCGACGGGCTCGGCCGCGGGAGAAGGATTGGGCGTCTGGGCTGGCTGAGTGGTTTCCTGCACCGGTGTCAATCGAGAGCGGCTGGGCTGGCCGCGCCGGTCAAAGAGGTAGACGTGCGGCTGCCGAGTCTAGCGAAAAGTTCGGAAGACTCCCTGCTCATACGGCACTACCGGTCGCGCGAGCCAGGAGATACGCATGGATGAAGTCATCCAGCCGGCCGTCGAGAACGGCCTGGGCGTTGCCCTCCTCCAGGTCTGTGCGGTGATCCTTGACCAGCTGGTAGGGATGCAAGACATAGCTCCGGATCTGGCTCCCGAACCCGGTGTCGAGGAGCTGTCCCCGCTCCTTCGCCAGCTCCGCCTCTCGCTCCTCCTCCTGACGCTCGGCGAGCCGGCTCTTCAGGATCCGCATCGCCGTCTGCCGGTTCGACAGCTGCGAGCGCTCGTTCTGGCACTGGACGACGATTCCGGTCGGAACGTGCGTGATCCGAACGGCCGAGTCGGTCTTGTTGACGTGCTGGCCGCCGGCGCCGCTCGCTCGGTAGGTATCGATCCGCAGGTCGCCTTCGTCGAGGTCGACGGCCTGGTCGTCGGAGACGAGCGGGCTCACGATCACCTGGGCGAACGAGGTGTGCCGACGGTGTGCCTGGTCGAAGGGCGAGAGGCGGACGAGCCGGTGGACGCCGCGCTCGGCCTTCAGGATCCCGTACGCGTTCTCGCCGTGAACGGTGAACGTCACGGATTTGAGGCCCACCTCCTCGCCGGGTGAGGCTTCCACCATTTCCGTCTGGAAGCCGCGGTCGGCGGCCCACCTGAGGTACATCCGCAGGAGAATCTCGGTCCAGTCCTGGGCATCGGTGCCGCCTGTGCCCGCGTGGATCGAGACGACGGCGTCGCCGGCGTCGTACTCGCCGTTGAAGAGCGCATCCTCCTGGAGCCGGTCCAGCTCTCGCTTGAGCGTGCTGACCGCCTCCTCGACCTCGGTCAGCTCTCCGTCCTCGGTCGCAATCCCGGCGAGCTCACGGAGCTCGGCGGCCTCGCCCGTGACGCGCTCATAGGTCTCGAGCCGGCGGTTCAGCCGCGCGTGTTCCGACGAGATCCTCGCTGCCCGCGCCTGGTCGTCCCAGAACCCTGGCTCCCCCATGGCCGCCTCGAGCTCGGCGAGACGTGCCCGAACGGCATCGGGGTCAAAGGTAATCACGGACCCAGGCAAGCTGGGTCCCGATCTCCTCGAGATCACGCTCGACGGCGGCAAGCTCACTCATGCAGTTGATGGTAGCGAGCGCGGTCCCTGGAAGCTCGCGGGCGGGGCAAGCCCCGCCCCTACACTGTGAACGTGGACGCGCTCGGCGACCTGACGGTGGTGCCGCCCCAGCAGATCTGGGACGGAATCGTGGGCCGCGTCGTACATGGCGAGCGGCTGACTTTGGGGCTCATCGAGCTCGAGCCTGACGCGGTCCTCCCCGAGCACAAGCACGAGAACGAGCAGCTCGGCATCGTCATCGAGGGCTCGATCACGTTCAGGATCGGCACGGAGCGCGAGACGCTCGGGCCAGGCGGGACGTATCGGATCGCGAGCAACGTGCCGCACGACGCGGTCATCGGGCCAGAGGGAGCGGTGGTCATCGACGTCTTCGCTCCCGTCCGCGAAGATTGGAAGACCCTTCCCGCCGCGGAGCCGCGAACGCCACGCTGGCCCGTCTGACCCCGGGCGAGCCCTCCCGGAACGCGCGAGCTAGGCGCCGTGGCAGCGCTTGAACTTCTTGCCCGAGCCGCAGGGGCACGGGTCGTTTCGACCCACGCGATCCCACTCGCTCGCGGTGCGCTGCGTGACGACGCTCGTGGCGCCGAGCGAAGGCGCCGTCGAGACCGCCGCCAGCGCCGCCTGTCCGGGTGCTCCTCCTCCGGCAGCTGAGATCGCGTCGGCGCCGGCGAGCAGCTCGTGCTCGTAGACCAGATCGCCGTCCGGCCCCGCGGCCGGCTGCAGGTTCTCACCCTCGTTGACCTCGATCTCGACGTGGAAGAGATAGCGGAGGACTTCCTCGCGGATCGTACGGCCGAGCTCCTCGAACATGACATGTCCTTCGCCCCGGTACTCGACGAGCGGATCCTTCTGGGCCATGGCGCGTAGGTGGATGCCCTCGCGCAGGTACTCCATCGCATCGAGGTGCTCGCGCCAGCGAACGTCGACAACCTGTAGCACGAGGTAGCGCTCGATCTCGCGGATCAGCTCGGCGCCGTACTGCTCCTCCTTCGCCCTGTAAGCGTCGCGGGCGTCCTCCTGGAACTCGGCCACGAGCTCTTCCCGGCTCATGGCGTGCGCGTCGACCTCGTCGGGCCGGACCTCGACCTCATAGAGGGAGCGCATCTCGTTGAAGAGCCCGTCCAGGTCCCATTCCTCGGCGTACTCGCCCTGTGTGTGCTCCAGCGCGACCGACTCGACGAGCTCGTCGATCCAGCCCTCGATGTCGCCCGAGAGGTCCTCGCCCTCGAGCACCCGGCGGCGCTGCTCGTAGATCACCTGGCGCTGCGTGTTCATCACGTCGTCGTATTTGAGGACGTTCTTACGGGCGACGAAGTTCTGCTCCTCGACTTTCTTCTGGGCACTCTCGATCTGCTTGGAGAGGATCGAGGCCTCCATGGGCTCGCTCTCCGGCAGCTTGAAGCGGTCGATGATCTTGTAGATCCGATCGCCGGCAAAGAGGCGCACCAGATCGTCCTGGGCCGAGAGGTAGAAGCGTGTTTCCCCTGGGTCGCCCTGACGCCCGGAGCGGCCGCGGAGCTGGTTGTCGATCCGCCGCGCCTCGTGGCGCTCCGTTCCGAGGACATAGAGGCCACCCAGCTCGACGACACCCTCCCCCAGCTTGATGTCGACGCCTCGGCCGGCCATGTTCGTCGCGATCGTGACGGCGCCGGGCTCGCCGGCGTCCTTGATGATCTCGGCCTCGCGCTCGTGCTGCTTGGCATTCAGGACGTTGTGCGGGATCCCTTGGCGCGTCAGGTGCTGTGAGAGGTGCTCGGAGACCTCGACCGAGATCGTGCCCACGAGCACAGGCTGTCCTCGCTCGTGGCGCTCCTTGATGTCCTCGACCACGGCGTTGTAGCGCGCCTCTTTGGTCTTGTAGATGAGGTCGTTCTTGTCGTCGCGGGTGACCGGGACGTTCGTCGGGATCTCGACGACGGTCAGGTCGTAGATCTCCTGGAATTCCTTCTCCTCGGTCTTCGCCGTACCGGTCATGCCGGCGAGCTTCTCGTAGAGCCGGAAGTAGTTCTGGAGGGTGATCGTGGCGAGCGTGATGTGCTCCTCCTTGATCGCCACCCCCTCCTTGGCCTCGATCGCCTGATGGAGGCCCTCGGACCAGCGCCGGCCTTCCATGATCCGGCCGGTGAACTCGTCGACGATCTTCACCTCGCCGTCCATGACGACGTAGTCGTCGTCGCGCATGTAGAGAGACTGCGCCTTCATCGACTGGATCAGGTGGTTCACGAGCTGGGCGTTCCGCGGGTCGTAGAGGTTCTCGATTCCGAGCGCGCGCTCCACCGTCTCGATGGCCGACTCGCGGGGCGAGACGGTCTTGAACTTCTCGTCGTACTCGTAGTCGGCGTCATCCTCGGGTGCCACCTGACCCTTGGGCACGAACTTGCTCGCGACGCCCTCGAGCCCGCGGACGATGCGCGCGAAGTCGTAGTAGGTCTTGGCCGCGACCTCTGGCTCGCCGGAGATGATCAGCGGCGTCCGCGCCTCGTCGACCAGGATCGAGTCGACCTCGTCGACGATCGCGAAGGTGTGGGCCCGCTGGACGGTGGCCTCGAGCGAGGTCGCCATGTTGTCGCGCAGGTAGTCGAAGCCGAACTCTGAGTTCGTGCCGTAGGTGATGTCGGCCGCGTACGCATCTCGGCGTTCCGCAAAGGGCATCTGGTTCCGGATGTACTTGGCCTGCATCCCGAGCGTCTCGTAGACCGGTGCCATCCATTCCGTGTCGCGCTTGGCCAGGTAGTCGTTGACCGTGACCAGGTGCACGTTCGCACCCGTGAGCGCATTCAGGTAGAGCGGCATCGTCGCCACGAGGGTCTTGCCCTCACCTGTCTTCATCTCGGCGATGTCGCCTTCATGGAGGACGATCGCGCCCATGATCTGGACGTCGAAGTGCCGCATGCCGAGTGACCGCTTCGCGGCTTCGCGCACGGCTGCAAACGCCTCGAAGACGAGCTCGCTCAGGTCCTCCCCGTTGTCGAGCCGCTCCCTGAACTGCGCGGTCTTGCCCATGAGCTCGGCGTCGGACAGGGCCTCGAATTCCGGCTCGAGGGTCGTCACGTAAGCCGCCTGCTCGGCGAGGCGCTTCATCCGGCGCCCCTCGCCCATGCGAAGGACCTTTTCTAGACCACCATAGTTCGACATCCGTGCCTACAAGGTAGCTGTCAGAGGGGATCGACCGTCAGCTGCCAGCGGTCGTCATCCACCCTATCGGCGCGCGCCACGAAGGCCTGAAATTGGAGCCGCCCGCGCTGCTCGAGCTCCCGCAGCGCCAGGTCGACTGCCGGCTCGACGAGGCCTGCGACGGGCTCGCCGTCCAGGAGCGCGGTTCGCTCACCGTCCGGTGCGACGATCACCTCCACGGTGTCGTTCGCCGGCAGTGCGAGCGAGATGAGGGCTGCGTGGGTCCGTCTACCCCCGACCATCCACTCGCTCTGCCCTCGCCGGACGGCCTGGGCCGCAAACGGACGCTCGAGCTCCCGGTCGAGCGCTGTGGCGAGACGTTCGACGATCTCCTGAGGAGCCTCGCCGACGGCGATGACCGCCTCCTCGAACGCCTGGAACTCGATCTCAGCGAGCGTCTCCCCGGCCAGCTCCGGCAGCTCCGCCGCCACGGTCGCGTCCCAGTCCCGCGAGCGTGCAAGCCCCGAGACACCGCTCTCGACCCAGCGAAACGCCCTCGGATCGTGGATCTCGCTCAGCCGAGCTGCGGCTCGATCAGGCCGTAGTTCCCGTCGCGGCGCCGGTACACGACGTTCACCTCGTTCGTCTCCGCGTTCTGAAACACGAAGAAATCGTGGCCGATCAGCTCGAGCTGGAGAACGGCTTCCTCCGGATCCATGGGTTTCACGGGGAACTGCTTGACCTTCACGATCACGGGCCCGTCCTCCTGGGGCTCAGCGGGGCGTTCCTCGGGTTGGTCGTGGTTCGTCCGGGAGGCGGAGCGACGGCGCTTGTCCTTGTAGCGGCTCGCTTGGCGCTCGAGCTTCTCGACGAGCTGGTCGATCGACGCCTTCATGTCGCTCGAGCGCTCGGTCGCCCGCAGAATCGGGCCCTTCGTCCAGACAGTCGCCTCAGCGACCTGATTGTCGGCGATGGACGGGTTCTTTTCCACCGCGAGCTCGAGCTCGAGCCGGGCCGAGTCGTTCAGGTGCCGCTCGAGCTTTCCGAGCTTCTCCTGGGCGTAGCCCTTGAGCGCCGGCGTCACTTCAACGTTCTTCCCCTTGACCTGAAGCCTCACGTGATCCTCCTGGTCGACCGGATCAATCTATCGCAGAGTCCCGTGCCCTCAGCGCCGGATCGCCCGCGCGAACGTGACGACGTGCACTTCGCTGGCACCGGCCCGCCGGAGCTCCGTCGCGGCCGCCAGCACGGTCGCGCCGGTCGTGTAGACGTCGTCGACGAGCCCGATCCGAGCCGGGACCGGACCGGCGCTTCGAAAGGCCTCACGAACGTTCTGCCGGCGTGCAGCGCGGTCGAGCCCGCGCTGTCTCGGGGTCCGCCGCGCACGCCTGAGGGCCACAAGGAACGGCAGGTGCCAGCGCCTCGCGAGCGCTTCTGTGAGCGACTCGGCGGAGCCCTGGCCACGCCAGAGTGTCCGGTCGCGATCCGCCGGAACGGGCGCGAGTGCGAGGACGGGCGGTGGCCGCACAACTTCCGCGACGAGGTCCGCCGCTACGCTCGTCAGGCAGCGAAGCCCGCGTTCCTTCCAGGCCGCCACGAGCGATCGCGTGTGCTCGTCGTAGGCCACCGCCGCCCTGGCGGTCGCGAAGGCCATACGCCGCCCGACGCACTCGGAGCAGCGGGACACCGGCCACGCGGTTGGCGCGCCGCACCGGGCGCACATCGGCCCGTGGATCCGCCGGAGCCCACCAAGGCAGGCGACGCACAGCACCTCCTCGCCCTGACCACAGACAACGCACCGCGTCGGCAAGAGCAGGTCGAGGAGCTGCACGCACTCTGACGCTATAGCGTGCGGGCGCGCGCATTCCGCGACAGTCGTGCCGGAAGCGTTACGACTCGCGCCGGGCGGGATAGCGGAGGATGCTGTCCGCGAGCTTCGAGGCATCGCCGAAGATCCCGGCGACAGCGAGCCCTTCATCCGGCACGACGCTTCCGGGCAGAAGCGCAGCTCGCCTGATCGCCGCCTTCTTCCCAACGTGGCAGTCCGCGCCGATCGCCGCGGGTCCCACGACCTGGGCCTCCGCCTCGATCACCACCTCCCGGCCGAGCACGACGGGTGCGTCAACCCGGGCGGACGGATCGATCTGGCAGCCCTCGCTGACCCAGAGCCCTGGAGAAATCTCCTCGCCGGGCAGGTCGACCTTCACCCGCCCAAGGACGGCGTCGAGGATGGAGTTCCTAAGCTCGTCGAGGTCGCCGACATCGTTCCAGTAGGCCATCGTCGTATAGGCGTAGAGCGGCTCGTTGGCGCCCACGAGCATCGGCCAGAGATCCTGACCGAAGTCCATCGGCTCTCCGACCGGAATTCGCTCGAGCAGCTGCGGCTCGATCACATAGACGCCGCAGTTGGCCAGGTTCGAACGGGCCTCGTCGGGGCGAGGCTTCTCCTGGAACCCCTGCACGCGGGTGTCTCGGTCGAGGATCACGACGCCGTAGGCCGACGGGTCCTTAACGGGCTTCACCGCGAGCGTCGCGAGCGCACCCGTGCGCTTGTGGTGGCCGAGGAGCGCCGTCACGTCGATGTCGTGCAGGCCGTCCCCCGAGGTGACGAGGATCGCCTCGCCGCCCCACAGGTCCTCGAGCTTCTTCGTCCCGCCGGCGGTGCCGAGCAGCTCCTCTTCCAGCGACCAGTGGATCTTCATCCCGAGGTCCGAGCCGTCGCCGAAGTAGCTCTGGATCAGCTCCGGAAACGAGTGCAGGTTGATGCCCACCTCGCGAACGTCGTGCTTGTGCAGCAGGTTCAGCAGGTGATGGAGGACGGGCCGGTTCGCGATAGGCATCATCGGCTTCGGCAGCAAATCGGTGAGAGGCCGAAGCCGGGTGCCGAGCCCGGCCGCCATGACCATCGCCTTCACGGCCGGTAGCCCCCTGGACTACGTGCCCTCGTCCCAGGAAGCCAGGTACTTCTCCTGCTCCCCGGTGAGGGTGTCGATCTCGACGCCGAGCGTCTCCAGCTTCAAGCGGGCGATCTCGCGGTCGATCTCCTCGGGCACCACGTAGACCTTCGGCTCGAGCTCGTCTGCATGCTGGGCGACGTACTCGGCCGAGAGCGCCTGGTTCGCGAAGCTCATGTCCATGACGGCTGCCGGATGGCCCTCGGCGGCGGAGAGATTGACCAGGCGGCCGTCGGCGACGAGGTTGATCCTGCGTCCGTCGGGCAGGGTGAACTCTTCCACGTTCGCCCGCGCGGGCCGGCGCGATTCCGCCAGCTCCGCGATGCCGGGAATGTCGATCTCGACGTTGAAGTGCCCCGTGTTGGCGAGGACCGCACCGTCCTTCATCCGCTCGACGTGGCGTCGTGTGATCACGTTCTTGTCGCCGGTGGCCGTGCAGAAGATGTCGCCGATCTCGGCAGCCTTCTCCATCGCGAGCACCTCGTAGCCGTCCATGAGCGCTTCGAGCGCGCGCATCGGGTCGACCTCCGTGATGATCACGTGCGCGCCCATCCCGCGGGCTCGCATGGCGACGCCGCGGCCCACCCAGCCGTAGCCGGAGATGACGAACTTCCGCCCGGCCAGGAGGATGTTGGTGGCGCGAATGATCCCGTCGATCGTCGACTGCCCCGTGCCGTAGCGGTTGTCGAAGAGATGCTTGGTCTTCGCCTCGTTCACGGCCACGATCGGAAAGGCCAAGTCACCCTGGGCCTCGAGCGCCTTCAGCCGGATGACGCCGGTGGTGGTCTCCTCCGTGCCACCAATGATGTCGCCGAGCTGATCGCGTCGATCCTTGTGGAGGACGCCGATTACGTCGGCCCCGTCGTCCATGGTCATGTGTGGCCGGTGGTCGATCGCGGCCGTGATGTGCGAGTAGTACGTGTCGTCGTCCTCGCCCCTGATCGCGAAGACCGGAATGCTGTACTCGGAGACGAGGGCGGCCGCCACGTCGTCTTGCGTCGAAAGAGGGTTCGAAGCGCAGAGAACGACGTCCGCGCCCCCTGCCTTGAGCGTCCGAGCGAGGTTCGCCGTCTCCGTCGTGACGTGCAGGCAGGCCGAAACACGGATGCCGGCGAGCGGCTGTTCTGCTTCGAAGCGCTCGCGAATCGCCAACAGCACCGGCATGAGCCGGTCGGCCCATTCGATGCGCTGGATGCCGCCGGGGGCGAGCCCGAGATCCTTGACGTCGTGACTAGGTGCTGTCGTCGCCATGCCGGGAGCCAGTCTAGATGGTTGATCGACAATTGACGCACCCCTCGGATGGCGGCCCAGACACGGCGCCAGGCCGCACCCTCGCCCTTGTCAAGGCTTCGAGCCTTGCCTGCGGGCGATGGCACACCCTGGCTTGGTCTGACCCGTCCCCGCGGGCACGCCAATTACCGACCAACCATCTAAGGACTACGCGTGGCCGGCGCGGCCGTATCGATCCTCGAGGCGGACGACGTCGTCGAGCTCCGACGTCGAGACCTCGAGGACGGTCGAGTCCTCGAGGGCGCGCCAGCGGTGGACGACTCCCGGCTCGATGCGGAAAGCGTGTCCCGGCGAGACGACCTCGACATCCAGGCTGCCGCCCGGGTCGCCGATCTCGAGCTCGATCCTGCCTTCGTGCAGGTACACGACCTCGTCCTTCTGACGGTGGAACTGGAGGCTCAGCTGCTCGCCCTTCCGGATGAAGAGGACCTTCCCGCTGTAGCGCGGCGTCGCCGCGAAGATGATCTCGTAGCCCCAGGGCTTCTCGACCCGTTCGACCTGCTGCGAGAACCGGTCTAGGTCAAAGAGGTTCGGGGAAAGCTCTCCCACGGGTGCGTTCCTACTGCGCCGGAAGAACCGAGTCAAGCCCTGGTCCCCTGCTCTGTCTGCGGGCGAAGCCACTCGGGGTGCTCGCTGACGTAGTCCTCGGCAAGCCGGAGGTCCTTTGGGGTGTTCACGGTGATCCACAAACCCTCATGGCGAAAGGCGTGGAGCTTGCCTTCGCCGGCCAGCTCGGGGAACGTCGTCGTCTCGTGATCGCCGCGCTCGGGAAGCCGTGCGAGTGCTTCCGGTCCGAGGACGTACACCCCGCAGCTGACCCAGTCGTCCAGAGGAGGCGCTTCGCGAAAACCCCTCACGACGTCGTCCTCGGACAGGTCGACGACGCCGAACGGCGAGCGGACTCGGGTGACTGTGATCGTGGCTGCGCCGCCCCGCTCAGCATGCCTACTGGAGAGCCCCGGGAAGTCCACGTCGAGTAGCTCGTCTCCGTTCAGCGCCAAGCACGGGCCGGGCTCGGCGAGCGCCTGCGCAGCAAGCCGTAGGCCGCCGCCCCGGCCCAGAGGCTCAGGCTCTTCGACTAGCACGATTTCCGGCCCGACCTCGGCCAGCTCCCGCTCGAAGCTCGGCCCCTGACCCTCCGCGCAGCTGACCACGACGCGGCGAACGCCCGCTGCCGCCAGGAGGGCAACCTGGTAGACCGCGATCGGCCGGCCTGCAACCGGCACGAGCGCCTTCGGCCGGCCGTCGGCAGCCTCACCCAGCCGCTCGGCTTTTCCTCCTGCAAGGAGGATCGCCTCCACGACTAGGCCTTGAGCTCTCGGCTCGGTTCCTCGGTCTCGGGTAGGCCCGAAAGGAGCGAGGAGGCCCGGCCGATCGCCTCGTACGTGAAGCCGGTCGCTCGCACGCTCGCGGGATCGAGCAGGTTCCGGCCGTCGACGATCAGCGGCGTCCGCATCGAGTCACGGACGGCCGCGGTCGGCAGGTCCCGGAGCTCGGGCCACTCGGTGACGATGACCGCTGCGTCCGCTTCCCGGACCGCGTCCGGCAGGGAGTCGGTCAGCTCGACCCCTGTCAGCAGGCTGCGGGCTTCGTCGACGGCGACCGGGTCCCACGCGCGGACGGTGGCGCCCTCCGCCAGGAGCCGGGAGGCGAGGACGATGCTCGGGGCGTCGCGCATGTCGTTCGTATGCGGCTTGAAAGCGAGGCCGAGGAGCGCGATCGTCTTACCCTGGAGGGTTCCAAGGTGCTTCTCCAGCTTCTGCACGACGCGCCGTTTCTGGAGCTCGTTCACCTCGATGACCGCGGAGAGGAGCTGGAAGTGGTAGCCGGAGTTTGCGGCCAGCTGCTTCAGAGCGAGCGAGTCCTTGGGGAAGCAGCTGCCGCCGTAGCCGATGCCGGCGCGCAGGAAGTGCGGCCCGAGCCGGTGATCGAGCCCGATTCCCTCGGCGACCTTGACGACGTCGGCGCCCGTTGCCTCGCACACGTTCGCAATCTCGTTGATGAAGCTGATGCGCGTCATCAGAAAGGCGTTCGAGGCAAGCTTGATCATCTCCGCGGAGGCGACGTCGGCATGGACGACCGGGGCCTCCAAGGGCCCGTACAAAGCAGCCACCGCTTCGCCGTCATCGTTCGCGAACGCGCCGACCACGACGCGGTCCGGATGCGAGAAATCGTGCACGGCCGTTCCCTCCGCGAGGAACTCGGGGTTCGAGACGTAGCCGACGTGGGCGAGGCCCCGTGCGTCGAGCGCGCTCCGGACCTTCTCACCCGTGCCAACCGGAACGGTGCTCTTCATGACGAGGACGACCCGGTGGTCGACCTCGGGGATCTCGTCGAGCACCGTGTAGACCGCGGAAAGGTCCGCGTCGCCCGAGTGCGTGGACGGCGTGCCGACGCAGACGAACACGATCCGGGCGGCCCGGAAGACGTCGCCGATCTCGAGCGTGAAGCTCAGACGCTCCCGGTTTCGCACCAGCAGTTCCTCGAGCCCCGGCTCGTAGATCGGCACATGCCCGGCCGAGAGCGCTTCGATCCGCGCCGAATCGACGTCGCGAACGACGACGTCGTGGCCGAGCTCGGCGAAGCACGCCGCCGTGACGGTGCCCACCCAGCCGGCACCGAGGATCCCGATCGCCTCTCGCTCCATCTGCGGAAAGGCTAGATGATTGATCCCCGCTAGCCGGGAACCGGCTTCAGGCCCTTGGCGATCGCAAGCATCGTCTCGTTCGACAAGCCGTCGAGCAGTGTGTTCACGACCCAGTAGGCGGCGCCGTTCTCCTCGAAAGCAACCACATGCAGGCGCGGGCCGCTGAAGAACAGGCGGTAGTTGCGGCCGGCGAGCCGCCGCCTCACGCTCGGCTCGTCGAGCATGGGCGCGTCGGTCCAGGACGTCTGCTGGATTCCCCAGTACTCGTTCAGGCCGGCGGAGCGGTAGGTCAGGCGGACGGCAGTGTGGTCGTTGAGCTCGTAGCGCCAGATCGGCTCGTCGCTCGCAAGGGACGAACCCTGCTCCTTCACGGTCGGGACCAGGAGCGGGAAGTCGGACTTGCCCTGGGCCCGCCGGACGAGCGGGCGCGCCTCCGTTTCCGGCTCTACGACCGGTGGCTTGTATTTCGGCGTCGTGTCCCGCGGCGCCGGCGCAATCGTGCCGTGGAACGTCTGGCCGACGGTGACGAGCAGCATCTCGGGAGTCGTCGAGTCGGGCGCCGCCTCCTCCGTCTTTCCGTCGAAGAGCTTCGCGACGGCCTCGGCTGCGAGCTTCGCGTCCGGGTTCGCCGGGTCGTAGGTGATCGTCGTCTCGAAGTAGTCGAAGCGATCCGCATTCCCGCCGACGGTAACGCCGTATCCCCGCCTCCCGAGCAGGTAGGCAGCGTCGTCGGCGGAGCCGGCGGTGCCGTTGCCGTTCAGGACGCGGATCGAGACGTCCGCCGGTGGCGGGCCGACCGGCTTTTCCTTCTTGGCCTTCTGCTTCGTCGCGACCTGCGTCGCCTTGACGGCGGCGTCGGTGTCCGGCTTCATGAAGTCGTCCACGGCGGTCTGAACGGCCTCGTCGGAGGCCTGGAGCTCGAATGTGCCCGGAATGTCACTGAGTCCCTGGAGCCGCGCCTGCTGGAAGCTCCCGGTCGGGAGCTCGTAGGCGAGCTTCGCGTAGCCGAGGAGCGTCTGCTTGTCGAGCGCCTTGCCGCCGCCGACTCCGACCTCGACGTTCTCGGTGATCGAGCTGACGATGGACGGGATCTTGGTGATGTTCGAGAAGCTCGAGACCTGCTGCTTCATGGCCTTCACGAACTCCTGCTGGCGAGCATTTCGGTACAGGTCCGAGTCCGTGTGCCGGTAGCGCACGAAGTCGAGCGCCGTCGGCCCGTAGAGCTTCTGGTAGCCGGGGTGCAGATTGATCTTGGCGTACCGCTCCAGCCCGTAGAGGCCCGCGTTGTTGTTGAAGTAGCGCTGGTCGACGTCGATATAGACCCCGCCGAGCTGATTCACGATCTGCTGGAAGCCCCTGAAGTTGACGGTGATCAGGTAGTTGATCTTGATTCCCGTCAGCGCCTTCACCGTCTCGAGGCTGCCGCGCTGGCCACACGCGCTGAAGGCCTCGTTGATGCGCGCGCTGTAGGTCGTCTGGCCCCGGCAGTGAATCTCGACGTTGAGATCGCGCGGGAAGGACAGCATCGAGACCGTCTTTCCCTGCGGATCCAGCCTGATCAGCATGATCGTGTCCGAGCGGGACTTCACACCTTTCCCTTCGCCGTAGCGCTTGTCATAGCCGACCACCATGGCCACGGCAGGCTGGCCGGGGAGCGGCACGTCGAGGACCTTCTGGGCCTCGATCGCCTCGGGTGTGTGTGCGCGGACAGCGGAGACGCTTTCGTTGATCCAGAGCCAGAAGCCGCCCACGAGCGCACCCGCCAGCATCAGGAGGACGACGACCAGCCAAAGAAACGCCTTGCCGATCCGGCGCGGCCAGCTACGCCGGGGCGGGCCGCCATATCGTGCGATCGGCGTCAAAGGGCTGAGCGGAGGAACGGTCGCATGGCCGTTCGAGCCGTTCGTGCTCCCTCGGCCTGTGCCTCTCTTCAGCGTCGTCTTCATACGAAGAGTCGCCGGAAGGCGACCCGGCGAGGATACCGAAGGAGGCGGCCGGAGATCGCCGTTAGGCGCCCGGTTATGCGACGGGTGGCTCGTAGGCCAGATTCGGGCCGAGCCAGCGCTCCACCTCTGCGACCGAGGCGCCCTTCCGGCCGGCATAGTCGGCCACCTGATCGGGTGCCACGCGCCCGAGCGAGAAATAGCGGGCGGCCGGGTGCGCGAGGTAAATGCCGCTGACGCTGGCGGCCGGGAGCATCGCGTTCGTCTCAGTGAGCTCGATCCCGATTGCGCGTGCTCCGAGCAGGTCGAAGAGCTTCGGCTTCTCGGTGTGGTCCGGGCACGCGGGATAGCCGAAAGCCGGGCGAATGCCCCGGAAGCGCTCCGCGATCAGATCCTCCTTCGGCAGCGCCTCACCCGCCTCGTACCACTCGCGGCGGGCGCGCTCGTGCAGGTATTCCGCGAACGCCTCGGCCAGCCGGTCCGCGAGCGCCTTCACGATGATCGCGCTGTAGTCGTCCTGCTCACCCTCGAACCGCGCCGCCAGCTCGTCCGCCCCGATCCCGGCCGTGACGGCGAAGGCGCCGATGTGGTCCGGGAGGCTTGTGTCCGCAGGCGCAACAAAATCAGCCAGTGAGCGGTTCGGGCGCTCGTCGCCGTAGTCGGACTGCTGGCGCAGCATGCAGAAGCGAGTGCCGTCCTCGAGCACGATGTCGTCACCCTCGGCCGCGGCGCGCCAGTACCCGTAGACGCCACGCGCGGACAGGAGTTCTTCCGCCACGATCTCGTCGAGCAGGTGATTCGCGTCCGCGAAGAGGCTGCGCGCGGCCTCCCCCTTCTCCGGGTCGTCGAGGATCTGGGGGTACTTGCCCTTGAGCTCCCAGGCGTAGAAGAAGAACTGCCAGTCGATGTACTCGCGGAGCACGGCGAGCGGCGGCTCGACCAGGCGCGTGCCCGTGAAAGGCGGCTCGGCGAGGTCTTCCTGGCGCCATTCGATCTTGGTCCGATTGGCGCGGGCGGCGTCGTAAGGCAGGAGAGGCTTTCGGTCCCGGTCCGCATGGAGACCGCGCAGGCGCTCCTGTGCCTCGCGATTGCCCGTATCGAGGGTTGCCCGCCGGTCTTCGTCGAGCAGGTCCGCCACGACCCCGACAACACGCGAGGCGTCCAGGACGTGCAGGGTCGGCTGGCCGTACGCGGGAGCGATCTTGACGGCGGTGTGCTGGCGGGAGGTCGTCGCTCCTCCGATCAGGAGCGGCAGGTCGAGACCGCGCCGTTCCATCTCCTTCGCGACGTTGACCATCTCGTCCAGCGAAGGCGTGATCAACCCCGAGAGCCCGACCAGGTCGCACCCCTCCTCGACCGCGGTGTCCAGGATCCGGTCGGCCTGCACCATCACGCCGAGGTCGATCACCTCGTAGTTGTTGCAGCCGAGGACGACCCCGACGATGTTCTTCCCGATGTCGTGGACGTCGCCCTTCACGGTCGCGAGGACGACCTTGCCCTGCGCCCGGCCGTTGCTCCCCGTGGCGAGCTTCTCGGCCTCCATGTACGGCTCGAGGTAGGCGACGGCGCGCTTCATCGCCCGCGCGCTCTTCACCACCTGCGGCAGGAACATCTTCCCGGAGCCGAAGAGGTCGCCGACGATCTTCATCCCGTCCATCAGCGGCCCCTCGATCACGTCCAGCGGCCGGGCGGCACTCGCCCGCGCCTCCTCGGTGTCCTCCTCGATGAAGTCGACGATCCCGTGCACGAGCGCGTGCGAAAGGCGCTTCTCGACCGGTGCCTCGCGCCAGCTGAGGTCGAGCTCCCGCTTGGTGCCCTCGCCCCGGACGGACGCCGCCAGGGCGACCATCCGGTCGGTTGCGTCAGGCCGCCGGTTGAAGATGATGTCCTCGACGTGCTCGAGGAGCTCGGGCGGAATGTCCTCGTAGACCACGAGCTGGCCTGCGTTCACGATCCCCATGTCGAGCCCAGCACGGATCGCGTAGTAGAGGAAGGCCGAATGGATCGCCTCCCGGACGACGTCGTTGCCGCGAAAGGCGAACGAGAGATTCGAGATGCCACCGGAGATCTTGACTCCGGGGCAGCGCTCCTTGATCAGCGGGATCGAGTCGATGAACGCCTTCGCGAAGTCGTTGTGCTCCTCCATTCCGGTCGCGACCGCGAGAATGTTCGGGTCGAAGATGATGTCCTCGGGCTGGTAGCCCGCCTGGCCGAGGAGGAGGTCGTAGGCCCGGCCGCAGATCTCGACCTTCCGCCCGACCGTGTCGGCCTGCCCCTGCTCGTCGAAGGCCATGACGACGACGGCCGCGCCGAAGCTCTGCACCTCACGTGCCCTGGCGAGGAATTCCTCCTCCCCCTCCTTGAGGCTGATCGAGTTGACGACGCCCTTCCCCTGCACGCACTTGAGGCCCGCCTCGATCACCGACCAGCGTGAGCTGTCGACCATGATCGGGATGCGGGCCACCTCGGGCTCGGTCGCGATGAGGTTCAGGAAGGTCGTCATCGCCTGCTCCGACTCGAGGAGGTCTGCGTCCATGTTGACGTCGAGGATGTTCGCCCCGCCTCGCACCTGCTCGAGCGCGACGTCGACCGCGCCCTGGAAGTCGCCGGCCTCGATCAGCTTCCGGAAGCGGGCCGACCCGGTCACGTTCGTGCGCTCCCCGATCATCACGAAGTTCGTGTCGCCCGTGAACGTGAAGGGCTCGAGCCCGCTCAAGCGAGTGACGCGACGCGGTCCCGGGAGGTCTCGCGGAGTCAGGCCCTCGACGGCGGCCGCGATCGCGCGAACGTGATCCGGTGTCGTCCCGCAGCAACCGCCGACGATGTTGACCAGCCCAGCCTCGGCGAACTCACGCAGGAACCCGCTCGTGTCGTGCGGCTGCTCGTCGTAGCCGCCGAAGGGGTTCGGAAGCCCGGCGTTCGGGTGGCAGCTGACGTAGGTGGGCGCGAGCCTGGCGAGATCCGCGACATACGGGCGCATCTCCTTCGCCCCGAGCGCGCAGTTGACCCCCACGACGAGAGGATTCGCATGCTCGACCGAGGTCCAGAAGGCCTCGATCGTCTGGCCCGAAAGGGTGCGGCCGCTCCTGTCGACGATCGTGACCGAGATCCAGAGCGGTAGCCGCTCGCCCTTCTCCTCGAAGACCTGGTGCGCTGCCGCGATCGCAGCCTTCGCGTTCAGCGTGTCGAAGATCGTCTCGACGAGCAGGAGGTCGACCCCGCCGTCGACGAGGCCGCGGATCTGTCCGGCGTAGCTCTCCCGCACCTCGTCGAAGGTGACGCGGCGAAACGCGGGGTCTTCAACCTTCGGCGACAGCGATAGCGTCTGGTTCAGCGGACCGACCGACCCGGTCACGAACCTGTCTCCGTCGGTGCGCTCGTCGCACGCCTGCCGCGCGAGGCGGGCGCCGGCCAGGTTGATGTCGTAGACCGCGTCTTCGAGCCCGTAGTCGGCTTGCCCGATTGAGGTAGCCGTGAAGGTGTTGGTCGTTGTAATCCCCGCACCGGCGTCGAGGTAGGCGCGGTGGACGTCGAGCACGATGTCCGGGCGCGTGAGGTTCAGGAGATCCGGATCGCCCTTGACGTCCCGCGGGTGGTCGCGAAACCGCTCGCCCCGGTAGTCCGTGTCCTCGAGCTCGAGCCGTTGGAGCATCGTCCCCCAGGCGCCGTCGAGCACGACGATCCGCTGGCCGAAGAGCTCGCGGAGGCGCGTTTCCGTGGAGGCGGCGGTCGTGACCATGCGTTCATTCTGCCTTCCGACCCGCTCCTCGGGCCAGGCGCTCGCGATTCTGTCCTGAAAGCAAAAACTCCCGCCTGCGGGCGGGAGCTCCTTTGCTGCCTGGATTCGAGGATCGGTCAGTGCTCGCGGCAGGGGTGACAGACCCCCTCGCTGAGCCCGAAGGGATCGCGCGGCGAGATCGACTCGGAGCACGTTCGGCACGAACGGCCGGCCTCGAGCCCGGCAATCGAGCGGATGAGCGAGTAGAGCATTTAGCCTCCCTTCGGAGGTCGAGTGGAACGGTCGCTTCAAGCTAGCGAGAATGCCCCGGGGGTCCGCAAGGCCCCAGTCCCGGCTTAATGCCGCTTTAACGTCAGCCCTCGCGGCTACTTGGACGCGTTAGCCGCGGCCGGCGACTTCGAGCTTGTTCTCGGCGTGGCGAAGCTGCTGCTCGAGCTTCCAGAGATCGAGGTGCTCGTCGCCCGACTCCGCGCGCTCGAGTAGCGCCTTGGCCTCCTCGATCTCGCGCTTGGCAGCCTCGACATCGATGTCCTCGGCCCGCACAGCGTCGTCGACGAGGACGATCGCCCGGTCCTGCTGCACCTTGAAGTAGCCCGGTCCCGCCGCAAAGCTCTCCCAGGATCCGTCGGCTTTCACGCGGATCTCACCCGCCTTCAGCATCGCCACCAGCGGCGCGTGCCGTGCCAGAACCCCGATCTCACCGTCGGCGCCGGGCACGATCAGCATCTCGGCCTCGCCCTCGTACGCCGCGCCGTCTGGCGTAACCAGGGACAGCTCGAATGTCTTGCCGGTGCCCTCGGTCATGGTCTCTACGCCGGCGTGGGCTCGGCTTCGCGCTCCTCGGAGGGCTCGTCGGCCTCCTCGGCTTCCGGCTCCTCGGCTTCGGGCTCCTCGTCCTTGGTCTCGGCCTTGTCTTCGCCGCCCATCTCCTTGCCTCGCTCGACGGCCTCCTCGATCGTCCCGACCATGTAGAAGGCACCCTCGGGCAGATCGTCGTGCTTCCCTTCGAGGATCTCCGAGAAGCCCTTGATCGTGTCCTCGAGCGCAACGAACTTGCCGGGCGTCCCGGTGAACTGCTCCGCGACGAAAAACGGCTGCGAGAGGAAGCGCTGGATCTTCCTTGCGCGCTGGACGATGACCTTGTCCTCGTCGGAGAGCTCCTCCATCCCGAGAATGGCGATGATGTCCTGGAGCTCCTTGTAGCGCTGGAGGATCTCCTGGACGCCCGTGGCGGTCGCGTAGTGCTCGTCGGAGACGACGCCTGGCTGCATGATCCGGGAGACGGAGTCCAGCGGATCGACGGCTGGATAGATCCCCTGCTCGGTCAGCGCCCGGTTCAGCACGGTCGTAGCGTCGAGGTGGGCGAAGGTATTCGCCGGGGCCGGGTCGGTGAGGTCGTCGGCCGGCACATAGATCGCCTGCACCGAGGTGACAGACCCAGTGCGCGTCGAGGTGATCCGCTCCTGGAGCTGACCCATCTCGGTGGCCAGCGTGGGTTGGTAGCCGACCGCGGAGGGCATCCGGCCCAAAAGCGCGGAGACCTCCGAGCCTGCCTGGACGAAGCGGAAGATGTTGTCGATGAAGAGGAGGACGTCCTGGCCCTGCTCGCGGAAGTACTCGGCCATCGTCAGCCCCGAGAGCGCCACTCGGAGGCGTGCGCCCGGCGGCTCGTTCATCTGTCCGAAGACGAGCGCGGTCTTGTCGATCACCCCGGACTCGGTCATCTCCAGATAGAGGTCGTTCCCCTCGCGCGTCCGCTCCCCGACCCCGGCAAAGACCGAGAGACCGGAGTGCTCCTCGGCGATCGAGCGGATCAGCTCCTGGATCAGGACCGTCTTGCCGACGCCCGCGCCGCCGAAGAGACCGACCTTCCCGCCCTTGACGTACGGGGCGAGGAGATCGATGACCTTGATGCCGGTCTCGAAGATCTCGACCGTCGGCTGCAGGTCCTCGAACGAGGGCGCGTCCCGGTGGATCGGCCAGCGCTCCACGTCCTCGAGCTTCTCGTCGCGATCGTCAATCGTGTCCCCGAGGACGTTGAACAGGCGTCCCAGTGTCGCCTTTCCGACCGGGACGCTGATCGGCGCCCCGAGATCCTCGACGTCGACGCCGCGGGCGAGACCGTCCGTCGAGTCCATGGCGACTGCGCGAACGCGGTCGTTTCCGAGGTGCTGCTGGACCTCCGCAATCAGATCGACCTCGGGGCGGCCTTCCTCGCCGGCCACCTTGATTCTCAGAGCGTGGTTGATCTCAGGGAGATCGCCGGGGAAGACGGCGTCGAGGACGACGCCTCTGATTTCGACGACTTTGCCGACACCTGCCGGCGACTTTCCGTTCTCGGGCATGGGACTCCTGGCTCGGGTGGTTCCGGGCGGAGTCTAGCCTCGTGCTGCGCCCAGCCGCGCAGCGACCCGGTAGGAGGTATTGGTGGAACGCCGCTCGTCGTCGGGGTGCGATGATCGTTCCGAGGCAAGGACGCAGGGAGCGCCGATAGCAGCGCTATCGAAGCGACTGAGGACGAAGCATCGGGGCGAGCAGCGCGGCTCGACGGCCAGCGCTCGTTTCCGCCAAGCCCTCCTAGCCGGGTTAGACGACGGTCGTCAAACGGCCACTTGGCGCGACGCGCTGCTTGGGCTTCGGAGCCTGTGGGAGCCCCTTGACCTGGCGGTCGATGCTCAGCGGGAGAAACGCGATCTCCGGAGAGGCGGGTTGAGGAGCGGGAGCCGATCCGCCGAGCGAGTTGCCGAGCAGGCCGAGCCCCGCCGCAAGCGCGATCACCGCGGCAGCGACGAGAGCGCGGGCGGCAAGAGGTCGTGTTCGCGGCTGCTCGACACGAGCCGGGAACTCGAAGCCGCGGCGGCTAGGCTCGGCGAGGGGTGTCGCGCGGACGATCGCTGCGATCCGTTGCAGATCTTCGGCGGTGGAGGCGCAGTCCTCGCAGCTGCGCACGTGCTCATGGAAGAGCACGCCTTCGAGCTCTGAGAGCTCACCGTCGAGCTCGAGCGAAGCCCAAGCGCGGGTACGCTCGCACAGCGGATCGATCGGCTTCAAGGCCATCCTGTCTCTTTCGACGCACGCAGCGCAGAAGGGTTAGCCCTGAACGGGCCGACCGGGAACCGGAGGGCTAGGCGCGGGCGGCCTGCTGGAGCTTCTCGCCCTTGTCGAGCGGATACCAGCAAGCGGCGCGATGGCGAGGCTCGACCTCTCCGAGCGGCGGTCGCTCGGAACGGCAGTTCTCCGGTACCTCGTCGTCGCGGCCCGAGACCATTCTCGCCTTCGGGCAGCGAGGATGGAACGGGCAGCCTGAAGGCGGGTCAACCGGAGACGGGACATCGCCCTCGAGAACGATGCGCTCCGAGGACCGGCCGTCTGAGGTCAAGCCCTTGGGGACGGCCGACAGGAGCGCGGCGGTGTACGGATGCTTCGGGTTCTCGTACAGGGAGTCCGCATCCGCGACCTCGACGATGTGCCCGAGGTACATGACGGCGATCCGGTCAGAGACGTGGCGGACGACCCCGAGATCGTGCGAGATGAAGAGATACGTGAGATTGAAGTCCTCCTGCAGGCCTTCGAGGAGGTTCAGGATCTGCGCCTGGATCGAGACGTCGAGCGCCGACACGGGCTCGTCGCAGACGATCAGCTTGGGAGACAGCGCCAGGGCCCTCGCGACCCCGATGCGCTGGCGCTGACCGCCAGAAAACTCGTGCGAGTAGCGGTTGTAGTGCTCGGGGTTCAGCCCGGTCCGATCCATGAGCTCACGGACACGACGCTTCGTATCGCCCTCCGTCTTGTGGATCGAGAAGGGAGCCCCGATGATCTGGCCGACCGTCTGGCGTGGGTTGAGCGAGGCGTAGGGGTCCTGGAAGACCATCTGCATCTGGCGTCTATACGGCCGCATGTTCCGCTGCGAGAGCTTCGTGATGTCCGTGCCCTCGAAGGTGACCGAGCCGGCGGTGGCGTCGAGGAGCTTCATGACGAGCCGGGCGGTCGTCGACTTCCCGCAGCCCGACTCGCCGACCAGACCGAGTGTCTCGCCGGGATAGATGTCGAAGGAGATGTCGTCGACCGCCTGCACGCGACCGATTTCGCGCTGGAAGATGATCCCGCGCGTGATCGGGAAGTACTTCTTGAGGTTGCGGACGGAAACGAGGGCGCCCTCGGCTGGCGGGGAGTCAGAGCCGACGGAAGCCGGGGTCGAGACACTCATACGGCTTCCTTGACTCGCCCGGACTCACGGGTCGACCAGAGCCGCCGCTTCTCTTCGATCGAAAGATGACACGCCTCCGGATGGCCGCCGCCCCGGTCCTTGAGGGGTGGGATCTCCTTGTCGCAGGGCTCGAATCTATGCGGGCAGCGCGGGTGGAACGGACAGCCGGGCGGGACGTTGATGAGGGAGGGCGGGGCGCCTTCGATCGGGATGAGTCGCGTCCCCTTCTGGGTCACCGTGGGAATCGACTCGAGGAGGCCCCACGCGTACGGGTGCAAGGGCTGCCGGAAGACCTCGTCCTTCGTCCCGCGCTCCATTGCGCGCCCGGCGTACATGACCATGACCTTCTGGGCGACGTCGGCCACGACTCCGAGGTCGTGCGTGATCAGGATGACGCCGATGTTGAAGTCCTTCTTCACGCGGTCGATCAGGTCGAGGATCTGGGCCTGCACGGTGACGTCCAGCGCTGTCGTGGGCTCGTCCGCGATCAGGATGTCCGGGTTGTGCACGAGCGCCATCGCGATCATCGCGCGCTGGCGCATGCCGCCCGAGTACTGGTGCGGATAGTCCCGGAACCTCTCCTTCGGCTTCGGGATGCCAACCGCGGCCAGCAGCTCGACCACGCGCTCGCGAGCTTTCTCCTTCGGGACATCCTCGTGCGCCTGGACGGCCTCGACGATCTGGTCGCCAACCCGGTAGAACGGATGCAGGCAGGCGAAGGGATCCTGGAAGATCATCGCGAGATCCTTGCCGCGGATCTTCCGGAGCTCGTTTGAAGGCAGCTCGAGGAGGTTCTGCCCCTGGAAGAGCACCTCCCCCGAGATGTCGGCGGCCTTGCGGTTGGTGAGACCGAGCGCGGTCAGGCACGTCACGCTCTTGCCGGAGCCGGACTCGCCCACGATGCCGAACGTCTCTCCCCGCTCGACCGTGAAGGAAAGGCCGTCGACCGCCTTCACGACGCCGTCGGGAGTGTTGAAATGGACGCGGAGGTCCTTAACCTCGAAGAGGGCTTCGGCCATATCTCCTCAGTTAGCGATGCGGAAGTCTACGAGTAACGGACGCGCGGGTCGAGCCATGCGTACACGATGTCGACGCAGAGGCTCAGGAATGCCACCAGGAAAGAGGCGAGAACCGTGACCCCGAGCACCGCCGGCAGGTCCCCGCGGACGGTGGAGGCGATCACCCAGGAGCCGATTCCGGGGAGGTTGAAGACCGTCTCGGTGATGATCGCACCGCCGAGGAGGAGCGCCAGATCGATGCCGAAGAGCGTTACCACGGGTGTCAGGCTCGCGCGAAGGCCGTGCTTGCCGACGACCTTGGCCTCGGAGAGGCCCTTCGCGCGTGCCGTGCGGATGTAGTCCTCACCCATCGTCTCGATCAGGTTTCCACGCACCATTCGCGCGTAGTACGCCGCGTAGAGCAGGGCGAGGACGGTCCAGGGGAGGATCATGTGCGTGAACCAGCCCCAGGGGCTTTCCCTGAAAGGCTCGTAGCCCGTGCCAGGCAGGATGTGGAACTTCTGCCAGAAGATGAAGAGGCCCATCAGGCCGAGCCAGAACACCGGTGCCGAGACTCCGAAGAGCGCGAAGCCCATGGCGAAGCGATCCAGGAACGTCCGGCGCTTCAGCGCCGACACGATCCCGATCGAGATGCCCACGACGAGCCAGATGATCGCCGCTCCGGCGGCGAGCTGGAACGAGATCGGCGCGCGCCTGAACATCTCGTCGCGGACCGAGACGCGGCCGTCGTAGTTGAAGCCGAGCCCGGGCCAGCCGTATTCGTCACCCAGGAACAGCCGCTTCACGAACAGGGCGTATTGCTGGTAGACCGGCTTGTCGAGGCCTAGCTGCTCCTTGACCTGTGCGACAAGCGCAGGCGTGGGCTGCTTGCCTGCGAACCGCGTCGCCGGGTCGCTCGGCGGCATGACGTAGAAGATGACGAACGTGATCATCGTGACCACGAGGACGACGAGCACGACCCACAGCATTCGTCGGATCACGTAGCGCCCCATCAGCTCCTCCGTTCCCACTCGGCGAGAATCACGAAACTCGCCCGATTCTATCGTGAGAGCCAGGGAGAGTCGCCCCAAGATCGGGGCGACTCTCCATGACGTTTCCTACTACCGAGTCGCTACTGCTGCTTCGACTCGTCGACCGCCAACCGCGAGAACGCAGCCTCGCCGGCGAACTGGTCGTATTCGTACTTCGTCACTGCGGGTCCGATGATGTCGACGTTTGACGCGTCGAGGTACGGGACCCACGGAACGACCTCTTCCATGAGCTTCTTGTCGAGGTCCTCCCAGCACGTGAGACGCTCATCGTCCAAGAGCTCGTTGCACTTGTCGATGTCGGCGTCCACGCTCGGGATTGCCGCGAAGTCGACCGCCTCGATCTTGTCCTTCTTCGCCTGGTCCTCGGTCAGGCCCACGAGGGAATAGTTCACGTTCCCCTGCGGGAGGATCGACCGGCTGTCGAAGAGCACCATGAACGTGGACGGATCCGCGTAGTCCTTGCCCCAGCCAGGCACGGCCGAGACGGGGACCTTCTTGCCCGTGTCCTGGATGACCGGGTACGCGTCTTCGAACTCACGCGTGTTCAGCTTGATGCCGATCTTGGCAGCAGCCTGCTCGATGATCGGCTCCATGTCTGTCCAGGGAGGCGTGTTGCGGTTGACGAACAGGACGCCGGAGCACTCCGGAGCGTCGCACATGCCGTCCTGGTCCGTGTCGTACTTGGACTCCTTCATTGCCTCCTTGGCCTTCTCGACGTCGCCGGCGTCGTTCTCGGTTCCGTACGGCGCGTAGTCGTCGAGATCCCCGTTGAACATCGTGTCCGGGACGATGTGATTCGCGACTTCGCCGCGAATCGGGCCACCCCAGGCGCGCTGGAGGCCACCCTTGTCCATGACCCAGTTCAGGGCCTTTCGAACGGCGATGTCGTCGAACGGCGGCTGCGCCAGGTTCATCGTGATGTACCAGGTGCGGTCGCCGGCTTCGACGTGGATCATGTCCTTCAAGTCCGAGGTGGTCGAGTACTTGCGGAGCACCTCGGCCGGCGGGGCCTCGACTTCGCCCTCGAGCTCGCCCGCCTCGATCTTGTTGAAGATGTCCTTGATGTTCGTGTTCAACGAGTAGTCAAGCCCATCGATGTTGTTCTCACGCGTGTCGTCCGTCGCCTGGTCGTAGTCAGGGTTCCGGACGAACGAGAGACGCCGGGTCGGATCGAAGCCCGAGAACGGCTTCAACGCTGCACAGCTCGACGCGTCGGCCTGGTCCGAGCCCTCGATCATGTACGGGCCCGAAGCAACGACGGTCCGGCCATACTCGCCGGCCTTCTTGAAGCACTTCCCGACCTCGGGTGGAACCGGGGCCGCGGCTGGCATTGCCACCCGGTAGAGGAAGTCGCCTGTCGGCTGAGTCAACGTGAACTTGATCGTCTTCTCATCCGGCGTCTCGATGCCCGAGATCGTCTTGGCATCGCCGGCGGTGAACTCCTCCATGCCCTTGATGACCGTGTAGTAAAAGCCGTACTGGGCTACGAGTGCCTCGGTGCCGATCCGCTCGAAGGCATACGCGATGTCCTCGGAGGTGATCGGACGGCTGACCGGAGGCCCGAACATCACGCCGTCCTTGAGCGTGAACGTGTAGGTCAGCCCGTCCTCGGAGATCTCGCCGAGATCGGTGGCGAGGTCGGGAACGAGCTCGTTGCCCTTGGCACCGCTCTCGTGTGTGTAACCCACGAGGTTGCGCAGGAGCAGGTTGGAATACAAGGCGAAAGCCGTTCCGAGATACTCACCGGTCGGATCGAATCCGCCCGTGAACTCGAAGGACGAACCTGCGATGCGGTAGATCCCGCCCTTGGTCACCTCGCCCTCGCCGCTCTGGCCGGTGTCGGTCCCGCCGCTCGTATCGGTTGCCTCGTCATCCCCGCCGCCGCAGGCCGAAGCTACGAGCGCGAGCACGAGCGCGAGCAGCGCAATCAGTGCAAATCGTCTACGTGGCAATTTTTCTCACTCCCATTTCGATGCCGGAACAGTTCGTCAGAGTTCGAACGGTCTTCACCTTTCCCTTTCCAGCCGTACGAGGACGGCAGTCGCGGAACCATCCGAGGACAAGAGACGACTGCATCGCGCCGAAGTTAGAAGCGGCTCGTATCGGATGATTACAACGGCGCGCTAACTGTCGGGTCTCTATTAGCGGCCGCTGCGGGGGTCAAGCGCATCGCGGAGGCCGTCGCCGAACAGGTTGAACGCCAGCGTCGTGGCGATCAGGAAGAGGCCCGGGAAGACCATGAGCCACCAGGCGACCTCGAACACCCGAGCCGCGTCCGAGATCATGCGGCCCCAGGAGGGGATGCTCTGCGGCACCCCGAGGCCGAGGAACGAGAGCGCGGCCTCGAAGAGGATGTTCTGTGGGATGAGGAGCGTTGCGTAGACGATGATCGGCGCGACGAGATTCGGCAGCACCTCGCGGAACATGATGCGTGTGTGGCTCGCTCCCAGCGAGCGGCTCGCCTCAATGAACTCCCGCTCCCGAAGCGAGAGCGTGTTGCCACGCACGATCCTTGCGATGTAGGGCCACGTGAAGAGCGAGATCACGAAGATGACGAGCGTCAGGCCCGGCTTCACGAGCCCGCCGAGGCATCCCTGGGCCGAGGTGGAGCAGACGGCGACGATGCCGATCGCGAAGAGCAGCGACGGCACCGAGAGAATGATGTCGGTTCCACGCGAGATGATCGTGTCGACGACGCCGCCGAAGTACCCTGCGAGCAAGCCGAGGACGATTCCGATCACGACTGCGATGCCGGTGGCTCCGAGCGCGACGATGAGGGACGTCCGGGCGCCGTAGAGGACGCGAACGAAAACGTCGCGACCGGCGGTGTCCGCGCCCATCAGGAAGTCGCCATTCGGCCCCTTGGGCAGCCCGAAGTCGTCGGTGACGAGCGAGCCGAAGAGCTCATTCTTGCCGTGGCCCACGATGTTCGAGATGACCGGAGCGAGGATCGCGACCAGAACCAGCAGGATGATCACCACGAGGCCGACGATCGCAGCCTTGTCCTGCTTGAACCGGGCCCAGAAGAGCTGCCTGGGCGAGCGGCCTACGACCTTTTCCGACGACTCGATCGGCTCGAGCTGAACCACTTCCGGCTCGGTGGCGATTGGCGCGCTCATGCCCGTCCTCCTTTAGACGCCGGGCGAGTGTAATTGATGGTTCGTGCCCCCGCCAGCCGCGGTTGTAACGCGGTTCGGCTAGCCCTCGAGCGCGTCCGCGCCTGCGACGACCTCGAGAATCTCCTGCGTGATCTCGGCCTGGCGGGCACGGTTCATCTCCAGCGTGAGTCGATCGATCAGCTCGCCGGCGTTCTTGGATGCGTTCCGCATCGCGGTCATGCGGGCGCCATGCTCTGAGGCCGCGGACTCGAGCAGCGCGCGGTAGATCGTCGTCTCGAGGTAGGTCGGAAGCAGACGCTCGAGGATGATGTCCGGCTCCGGCTCGTAGATGAAGTCGCCCTCCAGCGCGATTTCGTACGCGCTCTTTTCCTCGTCGTCCTCGAGCGCGTGCCGCGGGATTGGTAGCACGTCCTCGACGACAACTCGCTGCGTCAACGCCGATTCGAACCGGTTGTAGACGATGACGACTCGGTCGACGTCGCGCTCGGTGAAGAGCTCGGCCAGCTTCCGCGCGATCGCGGCGGCATCGGAGTACTCGGGCCGGTCGGTGAAGTCGACCCAGGCCTGCTCGACCTCGAAGCGGCGAAACCGAAGGGTGGAGCGCCCCTTCTTCCCGATCACCGCCCACCGTACGTCCCGGCCGGCCTCCCTGGCCTCGCGCTCCAGGCCAAGCGCACGCCGGATGATCTGCGCGTTGAACCCGCCCGCGAGCCCGCGGTCGCCGGTCAGTGGGACGATCGCCACAGAGCGCGCGTCCTCCCGCTCCTCGAGCAGTGGGAACCCGCGTGACGGCGTTGCCCGGGCAGTGCCGATCATCAGCTCGCGCATTCGCTCCGCGTAGGGACGAAGAGCCTCGATCCGCGCCTCCGCGCGCCGCAGCTTCGCCGCGGCCACGAGCTCCATCGCCTTCGTGATCTTGCTCGTGTTGCGAACAGAGCGGACGCGCCGCTTGATGTCCTGGACGGAGGCTATGAGGCAGCTCCCGCCAGGCTCGGCTCCTCTTTCACCGAGAAGCCCTCCTTGAACTTCTTCATCGCCGCCTCGAGCTTCTCGACGATCTCGTCGGTCAGGTCCTTCTCCTCACGGATCGACTTGAGGATGTCTTCGTCCGACCGCAGGAATTCGCGCAGCTCGTCCTGGAACCTCGGCACCTGGACGGGCGGTACGTCGTCGAGGTGGCCGTGGATCCCTGCATAGATCGCGACGACCTGCTCCTCCATGGGCCAAGGCTGGTACTGCGGTTGGTTCAGCGTCTGGACCATCCGCTCGCCCCTGGCCAGAGTCCGTTGTGTTTGCGGGTCGAGCTCGGACCCGAACTGCGCGAAAGCCTCCAGCTCGCGGTACTGGGCGAGCTCGAGGCGCAAGCGCCCCGCCACCTTCTTCATCGCCTTGGTCTGGGCATTCCCGCCCACGCGCGAGACCGAGATGCCGACATTGATGGCCGGTCGGACGCCCGAGTAGAACAGGTCGCTCTCCAGGAAGATCTGACCGTCTGTGATCGAGATGACGTTCGTCGGGATGTAGGCCGAGACATCGCCTGCCTGGGTCTCGATTACCGGCAAGGCGGTCAGTGAGCCGCCCCCGAGGTCGTCCGAGAGCTTGCAGGCGCGCTCGAGGAGCCGGGAATGGAGGTAGAAGACGTCCCCGGGGAACGCCTCACGCCCCGGCGGCCGACGGAGGAGCAGCGACATCTGCCGGTAGGCGTCAGCGTGCTTCGAGAGGTCGTCGTAGATGCAGAGCGCGTGCTTGCCGTCGTACAGGAAGTACTCCCCCATCGCACAGCCGGCAAAGGGAGCCATCCACTTGATCGGAGCGGCTTCGGCCGCATCCGCCGCCACGATGATCGTGTAATCCATGGCTCCGGCTTCACGGAGGCGCTCGTAGACCTGGGCGACGGTCGAGGCCTTCTGGCCGATCGCCACGTAGACGCAGATCACGTCTTGACCCTTCTGGTTCAGGATCGTGTCGACGAGGATCGCGGTCTTTCCGGTGGAGCGGTCGCCGATCACGAGCTCGCGCTGGCCACGACCGATCGGGATCATCGAGTCGATCGCCTTGATCCCGGTCTGGAGCGGCTCCTTCACGGGCTGGCGGTTGACGACACCGGGCGCCTTGAACTCGAGCGGACGCGTCTCGGACGAGTCAATGGGCCCGGCGCCGTCGAGCGGCTCGCCGAGCGGATTCACGATTCGCCCCACGAGAGCATCCCCCACGGGCACATTGACGACCTTTCCGGTCCGCTTCACGGACTCGCCCTCGCGAACGTGCTCCCACTCGCCGAAGAGCGGCACGCCGACGTTTCCCTCCTCGAGGTTGAAGGCGATGCCCGTGACACCGTGCTCGAGCTCGAGCATCTCCATCGCCATGCAGCTCTCGAGCCCGTACACGCGGGCGAGCCCGTCACCGACCTGGAGAACGGTGCCCACCTCCGCAAGCTCGGTGTCGACGTCGTACTCCTCGATCCGCTTCTTCAGGATCGAGGTGATCTCCTCAGGGCGTAGCTTCACCGTTTCTCCTTCTCGTTAGCTCTTCTGCAAAAGCTCTTCGCGGAGGTCGTCCAGTCGTCCGCGCACGCTCGCGTCGACCCGGCGCGATCCGGCCTGGAGGACGAGCCCGCCGATCAGGTCCGGATCGACGCTCCGGCTCGCCTCGACCTTGCGTCCGGCGGCGGCCTCGATCTGCTTCACGATCTCGGCTGCCTCCTTGTCGCTGAGCTCGATGGCCGTCGTCAGCTCGACCTCAAGTATCCGCTCCTCCGCCGCGAGGAGCCGCTCCCACTCCTCGAAGATCTCGAGCACCTCGCCGATCCGGTTCTTCTCGACCAGCAGGTGGACGAAGTTCCGGACCGCCTCATGCGCGCCGGCAAGCGCCGCATCGAGGACGTCTCCTTTCGCCCGGCTGTCGACCTGCGGGTTTCGCAGGAGCGCCGCGAGCTCGTCCGACTCCTGGAGCGCTGCCGCAAACTGGGCGAACTCGTCCCGGACGACGGGAAGGCTGTCCTGCTCGTGCGCCGCGTCGAGGAGGGCCTGAGCGTAGATCCGGTGGACGACTGCCAACCCTAGTTCTCCGATGCGATCTGCTTGACGTCGATCTCCTCGATCGTCTCGTCGATCAGGCGCCGTTGGTCCTCGGAGTCGAGCACCTTCCCGGTCACCTTCTCGGACGCGAGCAGGGTCAGCTCGACGACGTCCCGCCGGATCGCCTCGCGCAGCTTCCTGTTCTCGGCCTCGATCGCTTTGCGGTTCTCCTCGAGGCGCCGCTCAAGATCCTCCGCGGCCTGCTGACGGGCCTGGGTCAGCTGCTGCTGGCCCTGCTTGCGGCTCTCTTCCAGGATGCGTTCGCGCTCGGCCTTGGCCTCCTCGCGCTCCTTCGCCACCAGCTCGCGGAGCTGCCTGGCCTCGTCCCGGGCCTTGTCCGCCTCGTCGAGCGCCTGCCGGATCCGCTCGCGGCGCTGGTCGATGAGCGCCTGGATGCGTCCGAACGCAAGGCGGCGCAGGAGGAAGAACGTGATCGCGAACGTCACGATCGTCCAGATCATCAGGCCCGGGACGACCGAGATCAGCCCGCCGCCCTCGTCGGCGGCGGCCTCCTGGCCGAAGAGAAGCGCGGACAGCATCAAACCAGCACGTAGGCGAGCAGGCCGCCCAGGAGCGCGTAGAAGACGACGGCCTCGGTCAGGGCGAACCCGAGCCACTGAATGCCGGTCAGCTCGCCGCGAAGCTCGGGCTGGCGCGCGACGGCCTGGATCATCGACCCGAAGATGTTGCCGATGCCGATGCCGGCGCCGACGGCGCCGAGACCGACGCCGACGCCGAACGCGATCGCCTTCCCCAGATCGGCGACATTCCCGTCAAGTGCTGCAAATAGGGTGGTCAATTCCAGCCTCCTCCTAGATGGTTGGTTGGTGATCTCCGTGCCCGCGGGGGCGGGCCAGACCAAGGCAGGTTGTGTCATCGTCCGTAGGCAAGGCTAGAAGCCTTGGCAAGGATGAGGGCGCGGCCTGGCGCCGCGTTTGGGTCGCCATCCGGGGGCGTGGTGATTGCCAATCAACCATCAATGTTCCGGTTCGATGGCGCCACCGATGTAGATGGCGGAGAGCAGGGCGAAGACGAACGCCTGGATCGTGACGACGATCGCCACCTCGAAGATGAAGACGATCGTGGCCGCCGGGATCGCGATCACCGCGATCGCGTACGACGAAAAGATGAAGATCAGGCCGATCATGACGAGGATCAGCATGTGGCCCGCGAGCATGTTGGCGAAGAGTCGAACGGAGAGCGAGATCAGCCGCATGAACTGGGAGATCACCTCGAGCGGCACGATCAGGAAGAGAAGCGCCTTCGGCACGCCGGCCGGGATCCAGCTCTTGAAGTAGCGGACTGGCCCGTTGTAGCGGATGCCTTCTACGTGGGTGGCGACGAAGGTGATCAACGCTAGTCCGAGCGTCACGCTCAGGTTCGCGGTGGCCGCGTAGACCCCCCAGGTCGGAAGCTCGAGCCCGAAGAGGTCGAATTTCTCGCTCGAGATCGGAAGCGGTACGAATCCGACCAGATTCAGGATCCAGATGAAGAGAAAGAGCGACGCGACGTAGGGAAACCAGCGGCCGATCGCCTTTGACGGCAGGTTGCCCTCGGCGATCTGGCCCTGGATCAACTCGTAGAGGCTCTCCCCCGTCGTCTGGCGTCTGCCCGGCCGAAGCGAGAGGCCGAAGCGCATGATCCAGATCCCGAGAAGGATCGTGACGAGGGCACCGACCCAGAGGTACACGACGGCCTTGTTGATCGACATGTCGATCGGACCGAGGTGGATCGGCACCCAGGCCGGCAACTCGAACTCGTGCTGCGGCTGGAAGTCCTCGGCAGCCGCCAGGATCAACGCGAAGCTCACTGCCTGGGCGTCCCGGAGAAATAGAGCGTCAGGCTGAGACCGAGCTCGAGCGAGTACGCGGCCGCATAAACGAGCGCGCCGGCAAGCGCCAGACCGGGATCCGAGATGGCAACGGCGAGCGCGACGATCATGAGCAGGATCCCGCGCGCCATCATCCCGAAGGCGACGACTCCCGATCCGCGCAGGTTCGGCTCCCCGATCCCGAAGCGTGCGAAGACGAGCCCGAGCGCCTGGCTCGCGGCCCAGAGGACGGCACCGAGCGCCCAGCCCCTGAGCTCCCAGCCCGCGATCGCGAAGATCGGCAGGGCCAATGCGACCAGGGCGGCGCCGGCGACCACGGGCAGGCGGCGCTCCGGCATCGGCCTGGGGCTCAGCATCGTTGCCACTACGAGATGTTCCGGTACATGCCGTAGACAGTTGCGATCGCTGCAGGAATGCCGATCACGGAGCCGATCGCCAAGCCGCCGCCGAGGGATCCGGCCGCCCAGCCGATCAGGGCGCCGGCGCCCGCGCATATGACCAGGACGGCGAGGAGGAGCGCTCCGGCGCCGAGAGGGTCAAAGGATGTGCGCTCTGCCGTCACGTGGGCGGTCATTCGGGCCGGGGCCACTGTATCAGCGCCCGGCCAGATCGTGGCGCGACTTCGTGACGCTCAGAAACGGCTTGTTTCAGCGAAAAAAAGCCGATTCAGAGGCGACTTTGTTCACCATCTATCCTCAGGCGGCCGATGCGCATCTGGGCCGATCTGACCAACACTGCGCACGTCCTCGTCCTGCGCCCGCTCGTCGAGCGGCTGGAGGCGGACGGCCACGAGGTGACGCTCACGGCGCGTCCGCTTTCCCACACCGTCGAGCTGCTCGAGGACTGGGGCCACCCCCACACCGTCCTCGGACATCACGGCGGCGTCTCGCGCCTCGGGAAGGCACGCGCGGCTCTGGCCCGAGCGCCACAGCTCGTGCGCTTCGCCCGCGGCCGGCAGTTCGACTGCGCACTCGCGCACGGTTCGACGGACCTGCCGCCCGCCTGCCGTGTTCTCCGGATTCCGAACACGACCATGTTCGACTACGAGTGGGCGGCGCTCCAGCACCACGCGAACTGCCGGCTGGCCAATCGTGTCCTGGTACCCCAAGCGATTCCGGCTGAGCGGCTCGCCTCTTACGGAGCCCGCCCGCCGAAGCTCGTCCAGTACCCGGGCCTCAAGGAGGAGTACTACCTCGCCGACTTCGTGCCCGACCCGGTCGTCCTCGACGAGCTCGAGTTGCCCGAAGGCGCGGTCCTCTGCGTCGTCCGGACGGCACCGTCCTACGCGCTCTACCTCGGCGGGTCGGAGAATGAGCTGCTTCCGAGGCTCTTGCGGCGCCTCTCGGTCGACGAGCGGACGCAGACGGTCGTCCTCGCCCGAACGCCGAACCAGCGGGAAGCGATCCGCACGCTCGGACTCGAGCGCGTGCACATACCCGAGCGGTCGGTGGACGGGAGAAGTCTCGTTGCTTTCGCGGATCTCCTCGTCTCGGCCGGCGGCACGATGAACCGCGAGGCGGCCGTGCTGGGAACGCCGGTCTGGTCGATCTTCGAGGGAAAGCTCGGAGCCGTGGACGAGCTTCTGGCCCGGGAGGAGCGGCTCCGTTTCCTGGCAGACCCAGCCGAGCTCGAGATCGAGAAGAAGCCGCCGGATGGCTGGCGCAAGCGCGTCCGGCGCAACCCCGCCGACCTGGTCCGGCTGGCCCTCCCCTGGGTCGCCTAACTACGAGGTCCGGTGAGGGCCCGCTCGACGGCTTCCTCCGGCTCCTCGGCCGGAAGCTCGGCGGGCTCGCGCCCGAAGCCGAGGACGCGAAGGTGCCGGGCCTTCAGGATCTCGAGGCTGTAGACCATCCAGATCGACGCGGCGACGACGACCAGGCCGGTTCCCGCCGCAATCAGCACGTGCTCGAGGTTCCAGACGCCGCGCGGGCGAGGCGGGACGAACCGGAGCATCACCGCCCAGGCCGCGAGCAGCAGAGCCCACAGGTGGAGGTAGGCAGCCGTCCGCCGCTGCGAGAGCCCGATCCTCATCAGCCGGTGGTAAAAGTGGTTCTGGTCGGGGTCCCAGGGAGGGCGGTGATACTTGAGCCGCTTCAAGACGACGAACGACGTGTCCAGGATCGGCACGGCCAGAACGAGCAGCGGCGCGACGAGAGCGATCGTGGCCGCCGTCTTCAGAACGCCTTCGACCGCGACGGTCGCGAGGAGGAACCCGAGCGCGAGCGCGCCCGAATCGCCCATGAAGATCTTCGCCGGGTGGTAGTTGTGCCGGAGAAACGCGAGCGTCGCTCCGCAGATGATGGCCGCAAGCACAGCCGCGTTCGACCGCCCGAACGAGGCCGCCAGGACGGCAAACGACATCGCCGCGATGGAGACGATTCCCGCCGCGAGAGAATCCATGCCGTCGATCAGGTTGATGAGGTTCGCGAGTACCGCGACCCACAGGATCGTCAAGGGGTATCCCGCCCAGCCGAGGTCGAGGTCGCCGAAGCCGGGTAGCGTGAGATGGTGGAAGCGGACGTCGTAGCCGAGCACGGGAATGAGCGCAACTACGCAGACTCCCATGAACTTGGTGCTCGGACGGAGGCCGCGGATGTCGTCGATGAGCCCGAGTGCTGCGACCAGCAGCGTCCCGCCGAGAATCCCGAGATAGGGCCCTTCCAGGTGGATGAAGATCGCGGCGGGGACCAGGATCGCGACCACGATCGCGACGCCTCCGATCCGCGGGACCGGGCTCTGGTGCACGCGAGGCCGGTCGCCTCCGACATCGACACCGCCGATCGAGGGGGCTAGCCGCGCGATCAGCGGCGTCAAGGCGAGCACGATGCCGATCGCCGTCAGAAACCCCCAGACCGCCGCGCCGTCCCCAACGAGGGCACGCAACGCCTCCGGGAAGGACATCCGGCGGTTATAGCAGAGGCGCTGGCCGGCAAACCCGAATGCCCAGCCGGAATGCGGCCTTAGTCCGGCGCCGCTAGCATCCCGGCCGTGACTGAGGTAGTTGCCACCACATCGGAGTTCGACGAGCGCATCGCAACACGCGAGGCAAAGGTCGGCATCGTCGGGCTCGGCTACGCGGGGTTGCCGCTGGCAATGTCGTTCGCCGAGGCCGGCTTCGACGTAACCGGGATCGATCTGAATGAGAGGCGCGTCCGCGCGATCGGCGAGCGCCGCTCATACCTCGTGGACGTCCCGTCTGAGCGCTACGAGCTCCTCCAGGGGGAGCTCAGCGCCTCGACGGAATATGGCGCCGTTTCCGAGCTCGATGCCCTCACGATCTGCGTGCCGACCCCGCTCTCGAAGACGCGGACGCCGGACGCCTCTTACATCGTCGCTGCTGCCGAGTCCGTCGCCGAGAACATCCGGCCGGGCCAGCTCGTCGTACTCCAATCCACGACCTCCCCGGGGACGACCGAGGAAATCGTTCGGCCGATCCTCGAGCGCGGAGGCGGCAAGGTGGGGACGGACTTCTTCCTGGGCTACGCGCCCGAGCGCGTCGACCCGGGGAACAAGAACTTCACGATCAAGACGACGCCCAAGCTCGTCGCCGGCGTCACGGACGAATGCGCGCGCCGAACGGAGCTCCTGTACAAGCAGATCGTCGACGTCGTCATCCGGGTTTCGAGCCCGATCGTCGCCGAGACCGCGAAGCTCCACGAGAACACCTTCCGGGCAGTCAACATCGCCCTCGCGAACGAGCTCGCGCTCATGTGCGACAAGCTCGGGATCTCCGCCTGGGAGGTGATCGAGGCTGCGTCTTCGAAGCCCTTCGCGTTCATGCCGCACTACCCCGGGCCCGGCCTCGGTGGCGACTGCATCCCGGTGGTGCCGCACTTTCTCGCAGCGCGCCTCCGTGAGTACGGCTACTCGCCCCAGCTGATCGAGGCGGCCCACGAGATCAATACGAGAATGCCGCTCTACGTCGTCGGCAAGGTCGGTGACGCTCTGAACGACGTCGACCGCCCGATCAAGGGCTCGAGGATCCTCCTGCTCGGGATGGCCTACAAGGCGGACGTCCACGACACGCGGGAGTCGCCGAGCTTCGAGGTGATGCGCCAGCTCCTCGCACGGGGCGGCGACGTCATCTACTGCGATCCCTGGGTCCCCGAGGTCGAGCTCGACGACCGCCGGCACCAGAGCGTCGAGTGGTCGGCGGACGAGGTCGGGAAGGCGGACTGCGTCGTGATGCTCACCCAGCATCGCCAGTTCCTCCAGCAGCCGCTCTGGGATGAGGCGAAGCTGGTCGTGGACGCGCGGAACGTCGTCCCTGCCGGGCCCGGCGTCCACCGGATCTAGTGGCTCTCCCTTGATCCTCGTGCTCGGCGCGGGGTACGTCGGAGCGGCGCTGGCTGCGCGTGCTCTCGCGTCGGGGACCGACGTCGTGCTCGCAGACAACTGGTACGCAACGCGGCGAGACCAGCTCGCAGAGCTCGAAGGCCAAGGCGCCCGCGTGGTGACCGCCGACATCCGAAACCGCGAGGAGGTCGACCGGCTCCTCGCCGAGGATCCGGAGCGTGTCTTCCTGCTCGCCGCCCAGGCCAGCCGGCCGCTCTCCGAGCGTGAGCCCGACTACACGGAGGAGACGAACGTGACGGGGGCACGCCGGGTCGCGGAAGCGGTTGCCGAGGGAGGCGGCCCGATGCTCGTCTACGGAAGCTCGCTGCACGTCTACGGCCCCGGTCTTACAGGCGAGGTGGATGCAAACCGGCCGTATGGCCCGCAGAGCGACCTCGCCCACCTGTCGAAGGTCTACGCAGAGCTCTGCCTCGGGCTCCACGCCCGACGCGGCGGGTTCGACCTCGCCATCCCGCGCCTCGGGATCGTCTACGGGCCGAGCCCGGTGGAGCACGAAAGCCCTGAGTCGCAGACGGTCGTCGACCGGTTCCGCCGACTCGCGGAAGCCGGGGAACCGCTCCCGCTGGACGACGGCGGCAAGGCGACAATCGGCGTCGTGCACGTCGATGACGCCGCCCGGATCCTGCTCGAGTCCGATCCCGGCGTAGCCAACGTCGCAGCGGAGACGGTCACCGTCGCCGACGTTGCGAGGCTTGCCCGCGGCGAAGCGCCCGCCGACGAGCCAGCCTTCACGGTGCGGAGCCCCTTCGACTACCACCACACCGTGCGGGAGTACCTCCGGCCGTGAAAGCCGTCGTCACCGGTGCGCGGGGCTTCCTCGGCTCTCGCGTGGCCGACCTGCTCGAGGAGGCGGGACACGAGGTCGTCCGCGTCTCGCGCCCGGAGGGAGCACGCCGAGCGCTCGCCGGCGATGCGATCGAGCTCGACGCGGGGGACCCGGCTGCGCGCCGGCTGCTGGCAGGGGCCGCTGCCGTCTTCCATTTCGCAGGCGTCCCTGACCCGGCCCGCGCGCGCTCGGACCCGGCCCTGGCCGTGCGGCAGAACGCGGGCACGACGCTCAACCTGCTGGAGGGCTGCCGGGAGCACGGTTGCGGGCTCGTCTTCCCGTCCACGCTCAGAGCCGCGCTCGACCCGCCGCCCGACCCCTACGCACTCTCGAAGCGGCTCGGCGAGGAGACCTGCCGGCTTCACGCCGCTCCCGCCACCGTGGTCCGGCTCACATCCGTGTTCGGCCCAGGACAAGTCGCCGACGAAGGCGCCACCGGGGCAATCGCGGCCTTCGCGGCGCGCGCGCTCGCGGGCGAGCCGATCGTCATCCCCGGAGACCCGGAGCGGGTGCGCGACTTCGTTTACGTCGACGACCTCCTGCCGGCCCTGGAAGGGATCGGCGCAGAAGCACGGTGGAACAAGACGCTGACCCTCGCGAGCGGCGTCGCTACCCCACTCCGTCGCGCCGCCGAGCTCGTCCTGGACGCGGTCGGTTCCGACTCTCCGATCGAAACCCCCGGAGGAGCTCTGGAGCCCGGTGAGAATCTGAGTTACCAGGCGGACAACGCGGCAGCGTCACTAGGCTTTGGCGTCCGCCCCCTCGAAGAAGCTATAGCTCTCTATGTCGACTGGCTCCGCCGCCATCCCGCAACTCAAGGCCGCTCCGGACCTTGAGCAAATAGCCGAGCGTCTCGAGGGCGGTCCCTGGGCCGGCCTCGAGCTGGCACTCGCGCCACACGACGTCGCGGACGGGGGGACGCTCAAACGGGCCGTGGACGCCACGCTCGCAGCGACCGAGGAAGCCGGGCTCGTGCTGACGGCCGAAGCGCCGGTGAGCTGGCCGAGTGGCGCCTTCGTCTCCGTCGACCGGCTGACCGAGGAAGCGCGAGGAGGCATCGAGCGAAGCGCCGAGTTCGCCGCCGCGATTGGATCGCCAGTCCTCACGATCCACCTGTACGCACCGCTAGGACCGGCCGAGTTCCGCGCCGCTCCCGCCCTCGACGAGGCGGAGGTCGAGCGCTTCCTCCGCTTCTACGCGGAAGCCTGCATGGAGCGCGGCATCGAGCCGCTGATCGAGAACGTGCCGCCCGTGCTCCGGATGCGGCTCGGAGGGCTCTTCGTCTCCCAGATCGGCGGCCACTGGCAAGACCTCGTTCGGTGGCGCGAGTTCATCCCGGAGCTCGGCTTCACGCTCGACCTCTCACATGCCGGGCTCTTCAGGAGCTTCGCGGCCGCTTATCCGTCGCTCTTCGGCCTCGCGTCCGACGAGGATCTGACGCTCGACCGCTACATCGATGAGCTCGGGCCTGCCGCCGCTGTTGCGCATATCTCCGACGCACACGGCCTTCTCGGAGAGGGGCTTCCCTACGGAAGTGGCGAGCTCCCCCTGGACCGGGCCGTCGCGCGCCTCGGAAACCAAGTTCGGTTCCTGGTCGCCGAGATCAACGAGCCCGACCATGCCCGCTCACCCGACATGAAACGCGGCTACCGCGCGATCGAGAGCGCCCTGGCCCAACCGGAAGCCCCGCCGGCTCAGCGTCCGAAGCGCCTGCCTCCCGACGACTTCGACTGGCAGGCCGTGCTCGGCCTGCGAGATCCGGTGCCGTCGCTCCTCGACCTGCAGGAGCGGTTCGGCGGACGGCGCATCCTCCTCACCGGCGGCGGCGGCTCCATCGGCCGGGCGCTGACCACCTTCCTGCTCGGCTTCAGGCCGGAGTCCGTGACACTGCTCGACGCCCACGAGGCTTCCCTGACCGCCGACAGGCGCGCCCGGGAGTCCGATGCGCCCGTTCGGTACGCGCTCTGCGACGTACGCGACCCCGGCCGGATCGAGCGGGAGCTTGCACAGACGAAGCCGGACGTCGTCTTCCACCTGGCTGCGTACAAGCATGTCGACTGGGCCGAGGTCTACCCGGAGGAGTTCGTCGATACGAACCTGCACGGAAGCTGGAACGTGCTCCGAGCAGCGGAGCGAGCCGACGTCGACACGGTCGTGGTCGCCTCCACCGACAAGGCGGCTCTCGCCGCGAGCTTCTACGGCCGGACGAAGCGCTTCATGGAGCAGCTGACCGCGTTTGCGGCGCGCCGGGCCGGAGGGCCGCGGATCGCCGTGCGCTTCGTGAACGTCCTCGGGAGCGCTGGGAGCGCTTCAGAGCTCTTCCTGCAGCAGGCTCGCGGCGGCGTACCGCTCACGGTCACCGACACCGGCATGGTGCGCTACTGGATCACGATGGCGCATGCGGCCACGCTGGCGGCACAGGGCGTCCTCCTCGCGTCGGAGGGCGTCAACCTGGCCACCTCCGCCGTGCCGACCACCCTGACCGTGGGAGAGCTGGCCGAACGGATCTGGCAGCAGGCGGGTCGCGCAGGCGCGCCCGACCTCGAGACAGTCGGGATCAGGCCCGGCGAGACGCTCAGCGAGGTGCTGACCGGGCCGGGCGAGGAGCTCGGGGACGAGCGGCATCAGGGCATCGCGCCGATCCTTGGGGAGATCCCTTCGGCGGGGCCGGCGTGGGTGCTCGAACGGCTCTCCGAGCGCGGGAGCCGCGAGGAATCGCGTGCCATCTGGCTCGACGCGATGAGACGTCCTGGGCTCCTGGCCCGGACCGCCGCGGCCGTAAAACCGGCAACGGCGACGATTCGCAAGACTCCCTAGATGATCCAGGTTACGACTCTGAGGGACGGCGGCCAGAAGGCCGACGAAATCGCGCGCCGCGTCGTCGCGTTCGTAGGAGCCGCCGAGCGGTCGCTCGACCTGGCCCTCTACGACGTCGACCTTCTCGATGCCGAGGCGAAGCTCGTGGCGGCATCGCTCGTGGCCGCGCACGAGCGGGGGGTCGCGGTTCGAATCGCCTACAACCTGGACTACGCGGCCCCGATTCCCGTCCCCCCTCCGCCGGAAGGCGTGCCGGATCTGATCGAGCAGCTTCCCGTCGCTACGAAGGGAATCGCGGGGGAGCCTGACCTCATGCACCACAAATACGTCGTCAGGGACGGCGAGAGCGTCTGGACCGGTTCCATGAACTGGACCGCCGACTCCTGGACGCGCCAGGAGAACGTCGTCGCAGTCGTGCACCACGAGTACGTCGCTGCGAACTACACACGCGACTTCGAGGAGCTCTGGCAGACGGAGAACGTCGCAACGAGTGGCGACATCGATCCGAACCCGATCCGCGTCGACGGCCGCAAGGTTCGAACCTGGTTCTGCCCCGGCCGGGGCGAGTCGCTCGCCCACAGGATCGCCAACCGGATCGCCCGGTCGCGGGAGCGGATCCGGATCGCGTCACCGGTCCTCACTTCCGCCCCCATCCTCGGCAGCCTGGCGGAAGCCGCCGCCGACCGAAAGATCGACATCGCCGGAGTTGTCGACGGTACTCAGATGAAGGGCGTCTACTACCAGTGGCGGCTGAACGGCAACGCAGCCTGGAAGATGCCGCTCCTCGAGGGAATCTTCCGGAACGCCCCTTTCTCCGGCAAGCGCTCGACGCCGTACGGCCGCGGCGACAACGTCCACGACTACATGCATGCCAAGGTCACGATCGCGGACGACACCGTGTTCGCAGGGAGCTACAACCTCTCGCATTCCGGCGAGCAGAATGCCGAGAACGTCCTCGAGATCCACGACGCCGACCTGGCCGACGAGCTGGCCGCGTTCGTCGACGAGGTGCGGGCGCTCTACCCACCCGCACCGCTCCCCAGCGAAAGCAAGGAAGGGGACGAGCGGAGGGCCGCTGCGCGCCTGGCCGGCTAGGCGCTCACTTGGTGCCGAACAGCCGGTCCCCGGCGTCGCCGAGGCCCGGAAGGATGTAGCCCCGCTCGTTCAAGCCCCGGTCGATTCCGGCAACGACGACCGCCACGTCCGGATACTCACGGTGGAGGCGTTCGATGCCCTCCGGGGCGGCGATCAGGGCGATCAGCCGGACCGAGTTCGCCCCCGCCGCCTTCACGGTCGCGACGGCGGCCGCGGTCGAGTTGCCCGTGGCCAGCATCGGGTCGAGCAGGATCACGTCCCGTTCGGCGATGTCGTTCGGGAGCTTCACGTAGTACTCGACCGGCTCGAGTGTCTCCTCGTTCCGGTAGAGGCCGATGAACCCCACCCGGGCGGCCGGGATCAGCGAGAGCACGCCGTCGAGCATGCCGATGCCGGCCCTTAGGATCGGACAGATCGCAACCTTCTTGCCGGAGATTCGTTGCACGGTCGTCCGCGCGAGTGGCGTGGAGATCTCCACGTCCTCCGTGGCGAGGTCCTTCGTCGCCTCGTACGTGAGGAGGAGGGTGAGCTCGTTCACGAGCTGACGGAAGAGCTGCGTCGGCGTCTCGACGTCTCGCAGCATTCCCAGCTTGTGCTGGACGAGCGGATGCCCGACTTCGATGACGCGCTCGGTCGCGGCCGTCGCGCTCACCTGTACGTCGTGAAGCCGCGAAAGTCGGGGTAGAGCGGCCGGCGCTCGCACAGGGCATCGCTCCGCTCGCTGAGCGCGGCGAGGTCCGGGCTCTCGGAGAGGGCGCCGGTGATGATGCTCCCGACCTCGGCGGCATCCTCCTCGTCGAAGCCGCGCATCGTGACCGCCGGCGTCCCCAGGCGAAGACCTGAGGCCACGGTCGGGGGCCGCTCGTCGAAGGGCACCGTGTTCCGGTTGGCGGTGATCTTGACCTCGTGCAGGCGCTCCTCGGCGTCCCGGCCCGTCCACGAGCTCTGGCGCAGATCGACCTGCAACAAGTGCGTGTCCGTGCCGCCCGTCAGGAGCTCGAGACCTCCCTCCAGGAGCGAGTCGGCGAGCGCGTCCGCGTTGGCCCGTACCTGAGCCTGGTAGGAGCGGAACGCCTCCGAGCCGGCGATCTTGAAGCAGGTCGCCTTGGCGGCGATCGTGTGACAGAGGGGCCCACCTTGCATGCCCGGGAAGACGGCCTTGTCGAGCGCCTGGGCGTGTTCCTCCTTGCAGAGGACGAAGCCGCCGCGGGGTCCGGCCAGGGTCTTGTGCGTCGTCGACGTGACAAAGTCACAGTGGGGTGTCGGATTCGGATGCAGCCCCGCGGCCACGAGCCCGGCGAAGTGGGCCATGTCGCAGAGAAGGAGTGCCCCTACCTCGTCCGCGATCTCCCGGAACCGGTCCGCCTCGATCTTCCGCGGGTAGGCAGAGCCGCCACAGATGATCAGCTTCGGCTTGCACTCCTTCGCGATCCGCGTGACCTCATCGAAGTCGACCAGGTTCGTTTCGCGATCGACTCCGTAGCCGGCGATCGTGTAGAGACGACCGGAGAAGTTCACCTTGAGCCCGTGCGTCAGGTGGCCGCCGTGGTCGAGTCGGAGAGCGAGGATCGTGTCCCCGGGCTCGAGGCAGCTGAAGTAGACGGCCATGTTCGTCTGCGCCCCGGCGTGCGGCTGCACGTTCGCGTGCTCGGCACCGAAGAGCGACTTGGCCCGGTCGATCGCAAGCTGCTCGATCTCGTCGATCACCTCGCACCCGCCGTAGTAGCGCTTGCCCGGATACCCCTCGGCATACTTGTTCGTGGGCACGCTGCCTACGGCCTCGAGCACGCTCGGCCAGGTGAAGTTCTCCGACGCGATCAGCTCGATCTGCGCCCGCTGGCGCTCGAGCTCGCGGCCGAGCAGGGCGGCGATCTCCCCGTCGATGTCTGCAAGACCTGCCTGGCGGAGCTGCTCGAACGTCTCCTGGGCGACGGCCACGCGGGCAGCTTACTCAGGTCTCGCTCAGGTGTGGGCGTAACCCGAAAGGGGTAGAGAGCGTTTCCCGGACATGGAGCACTTGAACCTGATTTTCCTCGCCGTCGTCGGCACCGTGGTCGTCGCGCCGCTCGCCCGCGAGTACGTAGACCTGCGGCACGCGTGGGGCTTCGGGCGGCTAGCGGCGCTGGCAACGACGCTCCTCGTGCTTCCTTCCCTCGGGGTCGGTTTGACGCTCTCGCTCCCGCTGGCCGCACGGCCCACCCTGCAGTGGACGACCGCGGTCGTCCTGGCCATGGTGATCTACTCGCTCGCGGCCGCCGGCGCGAGGGCGACAGCCGAGCGACAAGCGGCCCCTGAGCTCGACCGCCGCTAGCTCGAGCCCACCGCCGCTGCGAGCTTTGCGAGCGCGTCGGCGGCAGGACCGGCCCCCTCACGAAGGACGGTCGGCTCGGGCCCGGTGAGATCGAGCACCGTCGAAGGCGTGCCCGGTAGCTCCCCCGCGTCGACGACTACCGCTTGTGAGCGGATCTCTTCGGGAACGTCCTCGATCCTGGCCGGGTCGGGCTCGCCGTGGCGGTTGGCACTCGTCGCCGCGACCGCACCCACCTGGTCGACGACGGCGCGCGTTTCGGGCGGAAGGTCGGGCACACGGACGCCGATCGCCTCGGGATTGGCCCCACAGAGCCAGCGGAAACGCCGCGCAGGATTCGGCAACACGAGCGTGTAGGGCCCCGGAAGAAGTGCTCCGGCGCCGACCGCTGCACGGCCCCGAAGCTCGGGCACCGCGTCGAGGATCACCTCGAAGTCGGCCGCGAGGAGCGCTGTCGGATAGGTCTCGGGCCGTCCCTTCAGTTGCGCCAGCCGGCGGGCCGGAGCCTCGTGGTACGGGTCGGCGCAGACTCCGTAGACCGTGTCGGTCGGGAGGACGACGACCTGGCCGGCGCGGATGGCGGCGACCGCCTCCTCGACAACGCTCACGGCGCCTGCCCCTCGACGACGCGGTCGACTCCGGCAAGGTCAGGGGTAACCATGACGCGGTCGTAGCCCAATGCGCGAAGGCCCGCGGCGAGAGACTCTGCCTGGCCGTCGCCGCACTCGAGGACGACCCAGCCGCCGGGTCGAAGCACGCGCACTGCCTCAGCCGCAATCCGGTCCGCTACCTCGAAGCCGACGACGGCCACCGACGGCTCGAAGTCCCTCACTTCTGGCTCGAGCCCGGATCGCTCAGCAGGGGAGACATAGGGCGGGTTCGACACGACGAGGTCGAAAGGGCCGGTGACTCCGGCGAGCAGGTCGCTTTCGGCGAGCTCCACGCGCCCCTCCAGGCCGGTGTGCCGGAGGTTTTCCCTCGCCAGCGCGAGCGCGGGTGCAGAGGAGTCGACCGCACACACCCGCGCACCGGGGTGCTCGTCGGCAATCGAAAGCGCGATCGCGCCAGAGCCGGTGCCCACGTCCAAAACCGCCGGCGCCTCGAGGCCCGCGATCAACGCCAGGCAGCGTTCGACGACGACCTCCGTCTCGGGACGAGGGACCAGCACCCTGTGATCGACCTGCAGAGTCAAGCGGCGAAAGCCCCATTCGCCGAGGACGTATGCGAGCGGCTCCCGCCCGGCCCGACGGGTCACGAGCGCGGCCAAACGCTCAGTCTCCTCGGGGGAGACAAGCCGGCCGTTCGCGTAGACGTCCGTGCGGGAGAGCGCGAGGACGTGAGCGACGAGGAGCTCGGCGTCGACCCGGGGCGAGGGCACACCGGTCTCGGCGAGCTGTGCCTCGACCTGCCGCACAGCCTCGAGTGGGCTCATACCGCGGCGGCTTCGAGTGCTCGGCGGCGATCCTCGGCTATGAGCGCCTCCGTGAAGTCCTCGAGGTCTCCACCGAGCACCTTCTCGAGGTTGAGGGTCACCTTCACGCGGTGGTCGGTGACTCGGCTGTCTGGATAGTTGTAGGTCCGGATCTTCTCTGACCGCTCCCCGCTTCCGATCTGCGAACGGCGAGTCGCGTCCAGCTCTTCTTGCTGCCGCCGGAGCTCGGCCTCGAGGATGCGTGCCCGGAGCACCCGCATTGCCTTCGTCTTGTTCTGGAGCTGTGACTTCTCGTCCTGCATCGCAACGACGATCCCCGTCGGGACGTGGGTGATGCGCACAGCGGAGTCGGTCGTGTTCACGCTCTGGCCTCCGGGCCCGGTCGAGCGGTAGACATCGATCTTCAGGTCGTTCTGGTCGATCTCGACGTCCACCTCTTCGGCTTCGGGCATGACGGCAGCGGTTGCGGTGGACGTATGGATGCGCCCCTGGGACTCGGTTTCCGGCACGCGCTGGACCCGGTGCGTCCCGCCTTCCCATTTGAAGATCGAGTACGCCCCGTCGCCCTTGACAGCGAAGGTGACCTCCTTGTAGCCGCCCACCTCGCTCGGTTGTGATCCGAGCACTTCGGTTTTGAACCCGCGCCGCTCCGCATATCGCGTCAGGACCCGGTAGAGGTCACCGGCCCAGATCGCAGCCTCGTCGCCGCCGACCCCCTGGCGAATCTCGACCAGGACGTCCTTCGCGTCGTTCGGGTCTCGGTCGACGAGGGCGATCTTGAGATCGTTCTCCAGCCGCTCCGCCTCGGCCTTGAGATCCTCGGTCATGCCGGCAAGCTCCGGGTCTCCCTGCGCATCCTCGAGATCCTGGGTGATCTGCCGCCATTCCTGGGCGAGCTTGTAGGGCGCCTCGAGCTCCTTCAGGCGCCGGCCCGCATCGCCCGCAGCGTTTCGGTCCGAAAAAACGGCAGGATCGGACATCCGCTCCTGCGCCTCTGCGTACGAGCGTTCGAGCTCCGCGACGAGATCTTCCATGGCCGCCATGACTCCGAAAGAGTAGTGGGAGGGTGTGGCCTCACCGCCCTAGGAGGAGGATTGGTGAAGCGTCGCTCGTCGTCGGGGGTGCGATGGTCGTTCCGAGGCAAGGACGCAGGGAGCGTCGATAGCAGCGCTATCGGTGCGACTGAGGACGCCGCCTCCGGGGGAGCAGCGCGGCTCGGCGTCACTGCTACGTTTCGCCAGGCCTTCCTTCTAGGCTAGGCCATTACTTCGACTTTGCGCTCATCAGGCGTGACTCGCCCTTCGAGGCGAAGCACCTCCTTGAGCGCACGAATCGAGACTTCGATCTGGTCGAGCGTCGGCTCCCGAGTGGTCAGGCGCTGAAGCCACATCCCGGGAGCGAGAAGCCCCTTGAGGGCAGGGTTCGACGCGTTCTTCCCTGCGAAGCGAATGATCTCGTAGGCGATTCCGGCAATGAGCGGCAGGAGCAAGATCCGCGTTGCGATCAGCCAGTACCAGGCAGGCTGTCCGACGAAGGCGAACACGAAGATCGCCACCACCATGACGTAGAGGAGAAACGCCGTTCCGCAGCGCACGTGCAAGAGGCTGTATGGGGCGACCTTCTCCGGAACGAGCTCCTCGTCCGCCTCGTACGCGTTGATGACCTTGTGCTCGGCCGCGTGGTACTGAAAGACGCGCCTCAGGTCGGGCAGCAACGAGAGAATGACGAGGTAGAGGACGAAGATAGTGACGCGGATGAGGCCCTCGACGACGACGAAGAGACCGTTGTCGTCGATGGGAAGCCAGCTGGTGATGAGCGCCGGGGAAACCTTGAAGAGCAGAAGCGCGAAGCCGATGGCGATCGCAAACGCAAAGGCGAGTTGAGCCTTGCTGAGCTCGGTCTGAACGTCTCCCTCATCGGCGTTCTCGTCCTGAGCGGCGTAATTCGCCGAGATCGCGAGGGCGCGGAAGCCGATCGCCAGAGACTCGCCGAGGGCGACGACCCCGCGGATGATCGGGATCCGGAGCCAGCGATGGCGGAGGAGCGCCGACGTGACCGGCCGGTTCACCTCGGCAATCTGTCCGTTCGGCTTGCGGACGGCCACTGACCAGGCACTCGGGCTGCGCATCATGACGCCCTCCAGGACAGCCTGGCCGCCGATCGGGGCGCTCACGGGCCTCAGTCCCAGCTGTTAGCTGCGTCCGGCTTTTTCAAGCCGGCGCTGGAAGCGCTCGACACGGCCGCCCGAATCCATGAGCTTCTGCTTGCCCGTGTAGAAGGGGTGGCACTCCGAGCAGACCTCGACGTGGAGCTCCGGCTTCGTGGAGCGTGTCTGGAACTCGTTGCCACAGGAGCAGCGAACGGTCGCGACGACGTACTCGGGATGAATGTCAGCCTTCATTTGAACTCAGGATAGCAGAGGCCGTTTCGGCCGCTACATTGCCTCCCGAGACAACGGCGATCGCAACAGAACCCTTCGCTGCAGGGATTTTGCCGGCCAGGAGCGCGCCGACGGTGACCGCTCCGGCCGGCTCCGCGGCGAGCTTTGCGCGCTCGTAGAGAAACCGGAAGCCGACTCGGATCTCCTCTTCCGTGACTGTCACATGGTCGTCCAGAAGCTGGGCACAGATCGCGAGCGGAAGTCGTCCTGCAAACGGGGCGCTCAGGCCGTCGGCGATCGACTCCGGCTCGATCGCGACCGGCTCGCCCGCTTCGAGCCCGAGCTTCAACGCGGACGATCCCTCGGGCTCGACGGCTATCACCTGCGCGTCCGGCCGGACTCCCTTCACCGCGACGGCGATCCCGGAGACAAGGCCCCCTCCGCCCGCGGGCACGACCACGACCTCGACATCGGGCCTGTCTTCCAGGATCTCGAGCCCCACGGTGCCTTGACCCGCGAGCACGTACGGGTCGTCGAACGGATGCACGAGCGTCCGCCCGCTTTGCTCCTGAAGCTCTGTCATGCGGGCGAAGGCCTCACCCGGCGTCGCGGCCTTCTGGTCGACTTCGGCTCCGTACCCGCGGGTCGCCGCCACCTTCTGCGGGCTGACGCTCCCCCACATGACGACGAGCGCGTCGATGCCCTCGAGCGCGCAACCGTACGCGACCGCCCCCGCGTGGTTCCCCGCCGAGATGGTGATGACTCCGCGCTCCTTCTCCTCGGCCGACAGCGACGCCAGCTTGGCCAGCACGCCGCGCACCTTGAAGGATCCCGTCCGCTGGAAGAGCTCCGCCTTTAGATAGACGCTGCCACCGGAAGCCTTCCCCAGGCCTGCCGAAGAGAGAATCGGCGTTCGATGGAGCCTCGTCCCGATCGCCTCGGAGGCGGCGACGACGTCCTCGACGCGGATCACATCGAGTGGTACTCGGGGCCCGAGCCGCCCTCCGCGGCGAGAAGCCGGCCTCCCTTGGCGGAGATCGCACCGCACTGGACGCAATTCGACGCCGTCACCTCGACCTCGACCACGTTTCCGGCCGGGCTGGCTTCCCGGGCGATCTCGTACACCTGGGCCGGGCACATGTGCACCCACGCCTCGGCAACCTCGCGGCGAACCTGGCGGCGGACCGCGATGTGGCTCGGTGCGTCGTCGCGCGTCTTGTTACCGCTCAGGTAGACGCTCGAGAGCTTGTCGAAGAAGAGTTGGCCGTCGGGAGCCGGATAGGTGGCCGCACGGTCGCCCAGCAACACAGGCACGCCGGCGTCCGCCTCGAGCTTCAGGTCTCGAGGTGGGAAGCGGCCCAGGGAGTTCATGGCACCGCCCGCGAGCACGGCACCGCGAACGAACCCGTGCTTGAAGGCGGGGCGCATGTTTCGCACACGCTCCAGGTCCTTCCAGATGTAGCTGTCGCGAAGAGCCTGGTCGTAGCCTGCGAGCGCGCCTGGTGTCCAGGCGGTCTGGCCCGGTCGGATCGCGTCGAGCGCGGTCTCGGCCGCCAGCATGCCGGAGCGCATGGCGTAGTGGATTCCCTTCAGGGCCGGGACGTTCACGAGACCGGCACCGTCGCCGACGATCATGCCGCCCGAAAAGCTGAGGCTGTCCGGCAACGAGAGGAACCCGCCCTCGGGGATGGTCTTCGCCCCCCACGCGATCCGTTTCCCGCCCTCGAGGATGGCCCGGACGAATGGGTGCCCTTTGAGCTCCTGGAGCACGTCGTGCACGGAGAGCGTCGCGTCCGTGTAGTCGAGGCCGACGACCATCCCGATCGCGACCCGGCTCTCGCCGAGCGGGTAGATGAAGCTGCCGCCGAACTCCCGGTAGCGCCGGGCCCCGCGCAGCGGCCAGCCCATCGTGTGAATGACCCGGTAAAGCGGCCGAGGGACCTCCCAGACCTCCTTGACGCCGAGCGCCCAGACCTGCGGCTTCGAGGCAAGCCCGAACTTCTCGAGGGCGATGCCGGTCAGGTGCCCCTGCGTGCCCTCGGCGAGGATCGTCACCCGGGCGGTGATGTCCGACCCAGGCTCGTAGTTCGCGAGCTTCTCGCCGTGCTTCCCGCGCCCCTTGTCGCCGGATCGAACGCCGACGACTCGGCCGCCCGTGACGAGGAGCTTCTCCGCGGCGGTCTCGGGCACGATCATGACCCCGAGCTCCTCTGCGCGCTCTGCGAGCCAGCGACCCATCTCGCCGAGGGAAGCCACATAGTTCCCGTGGTTCCACATGGTGGGCGGGGCCGGGATTCTCTGTGCGTGCTTGCGGGTCAGGAAGTAGACGCCCTCGTGCTCGACAGGCGCGATCAGGGGGAGGTCCGCCGCAATCAGGTCGGGAAAGAGCTGCCGGAAGGCACGGGGGTTCACGACCGCGCCGGAAAGGAGGTGCGCGCCCGGCGCCTTGCCCTTTTCGAGCACGGCGATCGGGACCTCCCCAGCCTCTCTCGGAGGTGTGGCTCTTGCTCGAGAAGCTGCCCCAGCCGGACCGCGGCAGCGAGCCCACCCGGCCCGGCACCCACAATGAGCGCCCCGACCTGGATTCGCTCGTCGGGCGGGTCCGTTGGCTCTGCGACGAATTCGGCAGGGTCGTACGGGGGAGCGAAGTCGGCAGGCCGGGCGGTCACGACTGCCGTCTCTGTCGCACGAGCTCGGTCAGCTTCGGGACGATCTCGTTCAGGTCGCCCACGACCGCGAGGTCGGAGTACTCGAAGATCGGCGCGTTCGGATCCTTGTTGATCGCCACGATCGTGCCCGAGCTCTGCATGCCCACTTTGTGTTGGATCGCTCCTGAAATGCCGCACGCAAGGTAGAGCTTGGGCGAGACGGTGCGCCCCGTCTGTCCCACCTGGCTCGCGTACGGGTACCAGCCCGCGTCGACAACCGCACGCGTCGCGGCCACGGCCCCGCCCAGTGCCTTCGCGAGTTCTTCGAGGAGCGAGAAGCGCTCCGGCTCGCCAAGCCCACGGCCGCCGGCGACGATGACGTCGGCATCCTCGATCGAGGGCCCGCTCTTCTCCTCGTGTGCCCGCTCGACCATGACCGTCTTGGTCGAAAAGTCCTCGAGCTGTACCTCCACCGTCTCCACAGCCGCGTTCCCGGCTCCGCCCTCCCCGGGCTCGAAGGAGCCCGTCCGGAAGAGCGCGAGCGCCGGCCCCTCCGTCCAGGCGACGTCGACGAGGACCGAGTCCTGGAGCGCCGGACGTTTGCCGACTAGCCTCCCGTCCTGCTCTTCGATATCGGCCAGATCCCAGTTCAGGCCCGCGTCGAGACGCGCCGAGAGACCCGCGGCGACATCCGCCGAGAGGACCGACGACGCGAAGAAAACCGCATCGAAGCTCTGCTCCTGGATCAGCTTCGCGAGGACGTCGACCCGCGGCTGCGGGAGTGGAGACTCGAGCGCCGGATCGTCCGCCACGTACACCGTGGAGGCGCCGTGCGCGCCGAGGCTGTCTGCGATCGATGCGATGCCGGACCCGCAAAGAACCGCAGCAGTCTCTCTACCGAGCGACGCAGCCTTAACGAGCACGCCCAGGCTCCCCTTGGTGGCTTCCCCCTCGTGGTCCTCCACATAGACGAGCGTGCCAGGCATCAGAGGAGCTTCTGCTCCGCGAGGTAGGCGACGATCTTCTCCGCCGAGTCGCCGCCTTCGTCTTCGATCCGCTGCGTGTCGCCACGCGAGGGCGGGTCGGTGAGAGCAAGCACCTCGCTACGGGACCCTGCCTCCCCGGCCTCGGCCGCGTCGACGCCGAGGTCGGCAAGGGCGAGAGTCTCCTGTGGCTTCTTCTTCGCACCCATGATCCCCTTCAGGGACGGGTAGCGCGGCTCGTTGATCGCGTCCGACACCGCGACCACGCAGGGCAGCGGCGCCTCAAGCACGTCGTATCCGAACTCCGTCTGGCGCTTCGAGCGCGCCTTCCCGTCGGACAACTCGAGACTGGCGGCCTGGGAGACGAGCGGCAAGCGAAGCCGCTCTGCGAGCGAACCCCAGAGGACGGCGCCGTCCGAGTCGCCGCCCTGTTGGCCGACGAGGACCAGGTCGGGAGACTCACGCTCGATGGCCTTGGCCAGGATCTTGCTGGTCGCGACGAGGTCGGAGCCTGCCGCCGCATCGTCCGCGACGAGAACGGCCCGGTCGGCTCCCATCGCGAGCGCCTTCCGGAGCGAGTTCATGGCGCGCTCGGGAGCAACGCAAAGGACAACGACCTCGCCCTCCCCTGAGCCCTCCTTGACGCGCAGCGCCTCCTCGAGCGCATGCGTGTCGAACTCGTTCAGGACACCGTCGCCGCTTCGGTCGAGCCGCTTCGTCTGCGGGTCGATCCGCCGGGCCGAAGCGGCGTCGGGGACCTCCTTCACACAGACGGCGATCTTCATCCGGCCGCGAGCATAACCAGCCGTTCGTGCACTAGGCATGGGCTAAAGATTTGCCGACCGAACGCCGACGGCTTTGCTAGCGTGCCGCACTTCGAGCGCGAACCGGAGCCCATGCTTCGCCACCGGACGACAGCCCGAGCACTCCTTTTCCTTCTAGCCACGTGGGCTTCCGCCGGGACCGCTAATGCCGCCGTCCCCGACCGCATCATCTTCCCGGTCGTCGGGCCCGTCACCTACCAGGACGACTTCGGCGACCCGCGAGGGCAAGGAAGCCATCAGGGGAACGACATCATGGCGGCGCGAAAGGCGCCGGCTGTCGCCGTCGAGGGCGGCCGGGTGTCGTTCTGGACGACCTCGTCGCGGGCCGGTTGCATGCTCTACCTCTACGGCCGGAGCGGCACCACCTACCTCTACATCCATCTGAACAACGACCTGACCATGAGAAACGACAACCGGGCCGGGTGCAAGGCGGGCACCGCCTACGCGCCGGGTCTGAAGACCGGAGAGCGGGTCCGGGCCGGCCAGCTGATCGGCTACGTGGGCGACTCGGGAGACGCCGACGGGATCCATCCGCATCTTCACTTCGAGCTCCATCCGAATGGAGGCGCGGCTGTCTCACCGTATTCCTGGCTGCGTACCGGTCGGAAGCTTCTCTTCGCCGTCCCCAAATCCGTCGCTCTCGTCAAGCTCAAGCTCAACGCCGAGTACCGATGGATGCGCTCCTACTTCCAAGTCCGCATCCGGCGCGTGACGACATCGACCGGCTGGACGGCCGCCGTCACCAAGTACGTCGCGCTCGCCGTACCTCCGGCGACCATCGTCGAGCGCAAGAACGGCACCCAGATCGCGGCGGCCTCGTTCGCCGACGCAGTCCCGGGAGAGCGGGTCACGGTCTGGACGACGGCGGTTGCTCCCACTCTGAACGCCCAGCTCGGCCGGCCCGCAGCCCTCAGCACCGCGCGCATCCTCTTCCGCGGCTTGCCCTAGCAGGAGGGCTCGGCGAATCGCAAAGCGCAGTGCCGCCGGGCCGCGCTGCTCGCCCCGACGCGGCGTCCTCAGTCGCACCGATAGCGCTGCTATCGGGCACTCCCTGCGTCCTTGCCTCGGAACAATCATCGCACCCCAACGACGAGCGGCGTTCCGCCAATCCCCCTGCTAGGGCGGGCATTAGGAAGTCAGCGCAGCGCGGAGCTCGCGAGCGGCTTGCTCGGGGTCGGACGCCTCGCCGATCGCCCTGACGACGGCGATCCGCCGAGCCCCCGCCGCGACAACATCTCGTACATTCGTCGAGTCGATGCCGCCGATCGCAAACCACGGGCGAACGGCGTGGGTGGTGGCGTATCGAACCAGCTCGAGCCCGACCGGCGCCCGGCCTTCCTTCGTCGGCGTCGCAAAGACGGGGCCCACTCCGAGGTAGTCGGCGTCGGCACGATCGATCTCCACGGGGGCGTGGGTCGAGAGCCCCACACCGATGCCGAAGCGGCGCGCCTCCGCGACGGCCATGTCCTCCTGGCCTAGGTGGACGAAGTCGGCGTGCACATGTGCCGCCAGGTCGGGGCGGTCGTTCACGACCAGGGGGACGGCCAGGCGCCGGGTCGTTTCCCGTGCCAGCTCGAGCATCGGGATCAGCTCGGCGTCGGCGAGCTCCTTGTCACGGAGCTGGACGATGTCGACGCCGCCTCGGACGGCCGCCTCGAGAAACGCATCGAGGTCCGGCCGGCCCGGCGTCACCAGGTAGAGGCGCCTATCCGCCGGCGACGGGGCGCGCAACGACGATGAGGTCGCCATCACAGAGCTCCACCTCCCTGTATTCGCGCCGCTCGACCGGCTCGCCGTTTCGCTCCACGAGCGCGTAGCGGCCCTCGAGGCCGAGCCGGGCGAGGAGACGCTCTACGGTCTCCCCCGCTTCTAGCGGATGATCCTTGCCGTTGACGATGCACGCTGCGCTCATGGGCCGACCTTTGGCCTATGAGCGAGTGGAGGGGGTGTGGGGGAACCGGGAGGTTCCTCCACGTTGGACTGTAAGAAGGGGGCTCGCGGGGGAAACATGGTTTCCCCCGCGGGAGCGAGCCGGAGGCGAGGGACGCTCATGACGCGGCGATAACCCCGACGGGCGAGCTCGAGGCCTCGGCGTCCCCCTCGCCCATGACACCGGCGAGAAACGCCTCCCGCCCCGCCTCGACGGCAAGGCGAAAAGCGTGCGCCATCGCGACGGGGTCACCGGCACGCGCAATTGCCGTGTTCACGAGGACTGCATCCGCGCCCATCTCCATTGCGTCCGCCGCCTGCGACGGGGAGCCGAGACCGGCATCGACGACAACCGGGACCGAGGCCTGCTCGATCAGGATCCGGATCGAATCGCGGAGCTTCAGCCCGCGGCCGCTTCCGATCGGCGACGCGAGCGGCATCACGGTCGCACACCCCACCTCTTCGAGCTTCGCCGCGAGCACGGGGTCCGGCAGGACATAGGGCAGCACGGTGAACCCGTCCTCGACGAGGGCCGCTGCGGCTTTCAGGGTCTCGACGGGATCGGGCAGGAGATAACGCCCATCCGGGATCACCTCGAGCTTGATCCAGTCGGGCAGGCCGCCGGCGCGGGCAAGGCGGGCGACTCTGATTGCCTCTTCCGCGGTCTCAGCACCCGAGGTGTTCGGAAGGAGCAGAACGTCCTCGGGGAGGAAGGTGGTGATGTCCTCGCCGCTTGCATCGAGGTCGATGCGGCGAACGGCAACGGTGACCAGCTCGCACCGGGACGCCAGAACGGCGTCGCGCATCGTCTCGAAGGTGTCGTACTTCCCGGTGCCGACCAGGAGCCGCGAGCCGAACTCGCGCTCCGCGATCACAAGAGAATCTTGCACTTCGTCTCCCTCCGCTGGCATGACCCAGATCAGGTTCTACGGTCGCGGCCTCCGGCCGCCTCTCAGCCTCCGCTCAGAGGCTCCCGCTCGCACCAAGGGTACCAACCGTCAGACCCGCTCTCGCCAGGCATGCAGGACCTCGGCCTCGCGCTCCGGCGACAGGCCGGCGACCTCGCCTGCGACCCCGTAGTCCTTCTCGAGCGGCCGGGCCCTCCGTTCGCGCTCCCAGGCAAGCGAGTCGGCGATCGTCTGAGCCAGCGGGCGAAACGAAAGACCGGCGCCCAGGGCTTTGGTGTTTTCCATGCGGTAGAAGCTGGACACCTCCGGATTGCGGCCGAGGCCCAGCCAGAGCGGCACGTCGTCGAAGGGCTCGAGCCCCTGACCGAGTAGGAACTCCTCGTCCACCCAGGTGAAGCGCGCGTCGCTACCACTCTCGCGCTTGATCGCTTCGACCAGCTCTTCGATCGCGATCGGCCGCTCCGGCCCGACGGCGTTGAACGTCCCCGCCTCCTCTCGCTCGGCCAAGTCGAGAGTCCAGTCAACGAGGTCGCGCGCATCGATGATCTGGACCGTCCAGTCGCGTGGAGCGGGGACGAGCACCTCTCCGCCCTCGGCCACCCGGCGAACCCAGTACCCGAAGCGGTTCGTCCAGTCGTAGCGCCCGACGATGAGGCCGGCCCGGAGGATGAGCGTTCGACCCGGCAAGACCTGCTCGACCTCCCGCTCGGAGAGCGCCTTCAGTGCTCCGTAGGCCTTGGCGATGTCTTCGGTCTCCTCCTCCAACGCCTCGACGGGGCTCTGCTCGTCATGAGAGACGTTCGCGAACGGGTAGACGGATCCGCTCGAGACGAAGGTGTAATGGCCGACCGACGGGGCGAGAACCTCGGCCGAAGCGCGCACGACGCGGGGCACGTAGCCCGAGGGGTCGAAGACCGCGTCCCAGGTGCGCCCCTCGAGGGCCGAGAGATCACCGTCACGGTCACCCTGGAGTCGCTCGACTTCGGGAAAGAGATCCGTGTTCGTCCGACCGCGGTTGAAGAGCGTCACCTCGTGCCCCCGGTCGAGCGCGGCCTCGACGAGATGGCGGCCCACGAACAGGGTGCCGCCGAGGACAAGCAGTCTCATCGACCGCGGAACTCTGGCGTTCTCTTCTCGACGAAGGCGGCCATGCCCTCCTTCTGGTCGTAGGTCGAGAAGAGCATCGCGAAGAGCCTCGCCTCCACCTCGAGATTCGACCTGTGATCACCCTGGAGCGCGAGGTTCGTCGCCTCCTTCGCATAGGCGAGCGCAACCGGGCTCTTCGAAGCGAGGGTCTCGCAGAGCTCGAGCACCCGTTCCCGAAGCCGGTCCGGTTCGACCACCTCGCTGACAAGGCCTCGGGCGAGGGCTTCGGAAGCATCGACGGTCCTGCCGGTGTAGACCAGCTCCTTGGCGTAGGCGCCGGTCGTCACTCGAGCGAGCCGCTGCGAACCGCCCCAGCCGGGAATGATGCCCAGGTTGATCTCGGGCTGGCCAAGCTTCGCCGTCGAGGCGGCAACACGAAGGTCGGCGGCGAGGGCAAGCTCGCAGCCGCCGCCGAGGGCGAAGCCGTTGATCGCCGCGATGGTCGGCTTCGGCATCGTCTCGAGCAGCGAGGCGCAGGCATGCCCGAGCTCTCCCCACTCTCGCGCTTCGAGCACGCCGAGCCCTTGCATGTATTTGATGTCAGCCCCCGCGATGAAGGCTCTGTCGCCGGCCCCGGTCAGCACCACCACGCGCGCCTCCGGGTCGACGGCCAGCTCGGTCAACCGCTCGCGGAGCGCGCGAGCGTGCTCGAGGTCGAGCGCGTTCAGCGCATCCACCCGGTCGACGACCACAACGGCAGCCCGACCCTCCCGCTCGACACGGATCGCCATCAGCCCGTCCTTCGCCAACCGGACCGAGAGTGTTCCCCCCGGGGACCCCCCAGTTAGCGTTCCCCCGCGGCCAGCCTACGTCCGAGATGCGCACGGGTGGCAGGCTATTGGTGCCGGGACCGTGACAGTCGGATCGAAGCCGCTCGTCTCGCGGTGGCCACGTCAGGCCTCGACCGGAACGTGCGCCTTCAGAAAGTCAACGATCTCGGAGAGCGGCGCACCCGGCGTGAACACCTCCGCGACGCCTTGCTGCTTGAGCGCCTCGATGTCAGCTTTTGGGATCGTCCCTCCGACGACCACGAGCACGTCGTCGAGCTCGTGCTCGCGCAGACCTTCGACGATCTTCGGGACGAGCGTCATGTGCGCGCCCGAGAGAATCGAGATGCCAACGGCGTCGGCGTCCTCTTGGAGCGCCGTCTCGACGACTTGCTCCGGAGTCTGATGCAGGCCCGTGTAGATGACCTCCATCCCTGCATCGCGCAGCGCGCGAGCGATGATTTTGGCACCGCGGTCGTGTCCGTCAAGGCCGGGCTTCGCGATCACCACGCGGATCTTCCTGGCCACCTAAGCAAGTATATGGAGGTGCGCCTCACCGTCATCGGCTCCTCACCCGCCTGGCCGAACCCCGGCAGCGCCCAGTCCGGCTACCTCGTATCGGCGGATGAGAGCATGGCCGAAACGCTTCTCCTGGACTGTGGACCGGGTGTGCTGGGACGCCTTCGCGAGGCCGGCTTGACAGGAGTGGCTGCGATTGCGATCACCCACTTCCACCTCGATCACTGGGGCGATCTCGTTCCGTGGGCGTGGCTGGCTGACTACGGAGCAGAGGGGCCCGGCCGGCCCGAGCTCTGGCTTCCCCCCGGGGGCATCGAGCAGCTCGCGACCTTTGCGTCGATCTGGGGCAATCCGAACATGTTCGACAAGGCATTCGAGCCCTTCGAGTACGAACCGCGAACGCCGTTCACCGCGGGCGGCTTCTCGATCGAGGCGCAGCAGGTGCCGCACTACCAGCTGCGCGCTTTCGGCTTTCGCGTTTCAGGAAACGGGAAGGTGATGGCGTACTCGGGCGACTCCGCACCCTCCCCCGAGCTGGCGGCACTCGCGCAAGGGGCCGATCTCTTCGTCTGCGAGGCCACGCTCGCCAACCCTGACCGCGACGGCCCACCCCGGGGGCACCTCACAGCAGATGAGGCGCTCGCAGCCGCGGACGGGCCCGTGCTCCTCACCCACCGCCCGATCGAGCTTGATTCGCCCGAGGGGATTCCGCGCGCGCGCGACGGCTTGGTCGTCGACATCTGAGTCCGCCGACGCGCGTTGCAAGTTATCCTCGAAGGGCCATGGATCCAGCGTTCTTCCTTCGGTTCGGGCTGTTCTTCAAGCCGGACTTCCTGCCGCCGGACGTCTGCAGCCGGCTGCGAGCAGCCATGGACGCTGCCCCGACGTTGGCGGCCGAGATCGAGGACAAGGGCTCTGAGGCCATCAACAGGAAGCAACGAAGTACGTCCATGGCCAACGTCGACGACGAGACCCGCGACTTCGTCGTCCAGCGCCTGAATGCGCTCAGAGAGCCGCTCGGGCAGCACTTCGATGTGTCGCTCGCGCGGAGTCAACGCCCGCAGTTCCTGGTCTACCAGGAAGGCGACTTCTTCGGTACTCACAAGGACGGCAGCGAGGACGAAGACGCCGCCCAGTTCCGGAAGGAGCGTCAGATCTCAGCCGTGACGTTCCTGAACGACCAGTCGGCGGAACCTCGAGCGGATGCGTACGGCGGTGGGAACCTCACGTTTTACGGACTCCTGAGCGAGGATCCGAAGGGTGAGGGAGTGGGCTTTCCCCTCACGGGCCGGCAAGGCACGCTCGTCGCCTTCCCTTCTCTAATGGTCCACAGCGTCAGTCCGGTGACCCACGGGAGCCGCTACACGATCACGACCTGGTTCGCCTGAGGGCGCTCGCTGCTCTCAGCTCGGGTTCGGCTGAACCCGAGAGGTGCCCGGCCGTTAAGGGTCGCTGGACTCGCCTAGTCGGCGATGTCGACCGAGACGATCAGATCCGGACGTATGAACCGCCCGTCGATCTCGGGCCACTCGGCGGGCGGGCTCGACGCGATCTCGCGCGTCAGGTTCCTCGCAGCATCCTTCGCTGCTTCACGGCTCGAGAAGCTTCCGGCACTCACCATATCGCCGTCCGCCAGCCGAACCACAACCTCATAGCCTCCCCCGTCGGGGGTGGGTGCAGGCTCGGCAACGGCCGGCTGCACCGGCGCTGCGGGCTCCTCGGCCGCGGGTAGATCGGGTTCGGGCGGCGCGGGCGGCCGAAGCTGCGAAACGGGTTCGCGCGTCGGGGGCTCGACTGCGTGCAGGGTCGGGGCGGTCTCGGGGTCCGGGTCGCGCTCGGCGGCGGGAGCAACCGGCGGCTGAGCAGTGGGCGGAGGTGTCTCCACGGGCGGAGGTGTCTCCACCGGCGGAGCCGGCTCGGTCGCCGCGGGCTGCACCGACTCCGGTTCGAACGCCGCGGGCAGAAGGGGCTCGGGCACTTCAGCCGGCGCCTCAGGAAGGACGGTCGGAGCGACGGTGATCGGCTCTGGGGTCGAATCGGGCTCTTCGTGTGAGGTCTCAGGCGGCGAAGGCGAGTCAGCCACCGGATCGGGCTCGGGTCCGGGCGCCGCCACCTCGAAGGCTGCAGGCTCGGGCTCGGGCTCGGGCTCCTCCGCCGCAGGCTCGGGCTCGGGCGCAAGCGCCTCGACGGCTGCGGGCTGCGGCTCGGGCTCCTCCGGCTCCGGCTCCGGCTCTTTCGGCTCGGGCTCGGGCTCGGGCTCGGGCTCGGCGATACGAAGGGGAGACAGCTCGACGGTCACCGGGGTCGGGCGGGCGTCCGGCTCTGGCGCGTCCGGAGACTGCTCAGCGACGCCGGTGCCACCCAAGGTGGGACTCTCCAGAAGTCCCGGGGGAACGGGCTGAGGAGCCCTCTGGCCCGAAAGCTCATCGAGAACCCGAAGGATCTCGCTGCGAGTGGCAACCACAAACCGGGTCTCCCGGCCAAGTGCGGTCTTGACGGTGGCGAGCGCCTCCTCGTCGGTCGGATCTTCGACCGCGACAACGAGCACGTCGTCCTCGACGGCGATCGGAAGCGCATGGTGGAGCCACGCAGTCTCGTGCGGAAGGAGGCGGGCCGTGCCGAAGTCGACCTGGCGCTCGGCGAGGTCCACGAAGCCGAGGTTCTTCTGCTTGGCAATGATCCTGGCCACCTGGCTCTCCTGGAGCAGGCCCTTGTCGACGAGAACTTGGCCGAGCCGCTTGCCGGTCTTGACGGCCTCCCCGAGCGACTCCTCGAGCTGCTCGGCAGAGAGGAGCCCTTCGCGGAAGATCAGCGTCCCGAGAGGCGCGTCCGGCCGTTGCCAGTGGGTCCTCGGGGCCCCGCCATCTCCGTTCACCGCCTGCACTTATGTTCCCTCCTGCGCTCGCTCGACAACGACGTAACAACAGACCCTCGGCGGCCACGAGGCCGGCGGCAATCCCCACGATGGGTGATGTCGGGCCGCCGGCTCCTGGAATGTCATTGACAAGCCTGAGTGCTGCAACCAAGATGAGTCCACCCGCGGCCCAGCGTCCCGAGACCCGGCGGCGTCACCGGTGAGGGTACTCGATGGCGGAATCTGACTCCGGAAAAAATACACAGCGTTGGGCGGATGTCGCCATGCGCCCCCATCCCGACGTCGCCGCCCAGCGCGTTCAGGACGAGGTCGTCCTGGTGAACCTGACGACGAACGCGATCTACACGCTCAACCGAACCGGCGCGCGTGCGTGGGAACTCCTCGAAGAGGGCCGCTCTCCCAGTGAGGTCGAGTCGGCGCTCGCCGAGGAATTCGGCGTCTCGCGCGATGAGGTCGCCTCTGAGCTCCACGGCCTGCTCGATGAGCTGGTGGCCAAGGACCTGCTCCAGCCTCGATGACTGCCCTCGACCTCGAACCGAACGTCGACGCGATCAGCAACCTCACGCGAACGTTCCTTGCTGCCTACCGGCAGGATCGCAGCGGAGAGGGCCGCCCGCTCGAGCTCGTTTCGACGCTCGGCGCGGCCGCTTCAGTCGCCCAGGACGATTCCTGCACAGCAATCTTCGCCGGCGGCTTCTTCGACCGGGACGAGCTCGTCCGGCAGTTCGCGGGAGATCAGAGGTCGGTAGAGGACGCGGAGCTCCTCCTCAGGATGTACCACCAGTACGGAGACGATGTCGTGGCGAAGATCCGCGGGTTCTTCGCGGTCGCCATCTGGGACGAAAGACGAAAGGTCCTCCTCTTTGCCCGCGACCAGCTCGGGCACCACTCGCTCTTCTTCGGCCACGGTTCGGATGGCCTCTACCTCTCCGACTCGATCGCCACGCTCGCGGCCGCGCCCGAGGTCTCGACTGAAATCGATCGAGCCGCCGTCTCCGACATCATCACGCACCGGCAGCGCAACCCGGACGAAACCTGCTTCGCAGATGTCAGCCGGGCGCGCGCAGGGTGGTTGTACCGAGTCGACGGCCTTGGAATCAGCGCTTCGCGGTACTGGTTTCCCTCGGATCCCGACGACGACGTGGAGTGGATCACAAAGGACGAGGTCGGCCGCTTCGACGAGCTCATGGAACGTGCGGTCGCCCGCTCGCTCGCCTTTGGGCCCTCCTCGATCTTCCTGAGCGGTGGGCTCGATTCGGTGAGCGTGGCGGCGGTCGCCGCCGACTACGCCAAGGCGGCCGGCCTGCCGACGCCCCTCGCGCTCTCGCTCGCCTTCCCAGACCCGCAGTACGACGAGACCGCCATCCAGACGTTGGTCGCCGAACGGCTCGGGATGCCGCACACGCTGATCCCATTCAGCCAGGCGGAGGGTTCTGATCGCCTGATCATGACGGGCCTCCGGTCCGCGCGGGTGTGGCCCACCCCGCTCGTGAACGTGTGGCAACCGCTCTACACGTACCTCGCCATCGCGGGCCGAGAGCAGGGCGCTCGCACGATGATGACCGGGGCAGGCGGCGACGAATGGCTCTCGACGAGCCCCTCCTGGGCAGCCTACGGCCTTCGCCGATTCGACATCGGGCTCGTGTACCACCTCTGGCGCACGTATCTCACCTCCTACAACGTCAAGCCGCTGCCGATGCTGAAGAATCTCGTGTGGCGGTACGGCCTCAAGGAGATGACTCGTAAGGTCGTTGTGAAAGCCGTCAGCCGGGCTGCACCCCGCCGAACCTCCGAGGTGAAGCGCCGTCGCTACCTCGAGGCCAAGCCCGTCTGGCTCGCACCGGATCCCGGACTCGCCCGCATGCTCGAGGACGAGGCGGCATCGCTCGCCCCACCCGGCGACCCGCGCGTGCGCTTCCTTGGCGAGGCACTTCCACTCTTCGAGCACCCGCTCCAGGCGATGGAGCGGGAAGAGGTCTTCGAGCGCGGGCGCCGGCTCGGAATGGAGACGTTCATGCCGTTTTGGGACGTCGATCTCGTCGAGTTTCTCTCGCGCGTTCCGCCGCGTCTTCGGAACGAGGACCACCTCTCGAAGAGCCTGGTTCGAAAGACGCTTGCACAGCGCTTTCCGGAAGCAGGCTTCGACCAGCAGAAGAAAATTCTCGCGGTTGGCCTCTCGACCCGCCGGGTCTTCGACGAAGCGCCTGACGCCTGGCACGCGCTCGGCGGCCCGACAAGCCTTGCAGAGCTTGGAATTATCGAACCTCTTGGGTTAGAATCTCGTGCGAATGAGATACTTGACCTAGCCGGCAACGGACGCAACGCTGGAAGCGAAGCGGCCCTCGCACGGTCGGTGGAGACGTACCAATTGTGGAAGGTCTTGAATATTGAGTCATGGGTGCGACAATGGGTGTGAGATGCGGAGGGAGAAGGAGGTGACAAAATGACCCCCACCAACGGGACTGCCACCTCATGGGAGCCGATGGAACTACGCTATGTCGGTGACGTCGAGGAGGTAATGCAGGGCGGTGTTAACGATTCGCAGGGCCCTGCCAATGGTAAGTCGGTTCCATCGCCGGACGATCCGGGCGAGCCGAACCTGAAGCCACACGGGCAGGAATAACGCCCGCCGTCTTTTTGGCGCCCGGCTCGGCCGCGACGAGGATTGAGCCGGGCGCGATGTTTTCATGACTCAAGAGCTCACGCTGACGTTTGCGCGGGCAGGGTCCCTTGCGGCCCCTGAGCCCGTGCTCGCAGATCCTCGGACCCAGGTCTGGAAGGATGCCGCGGGCGCCGACGCGGCGTACTTCTACACCGTGGACTCCGAGTACTGGGCGTGGATGCGGTGCATCGGCACGTTCCAAATTCAGAAGAACGGCGAGATTCTCGTCGAGCCGGATCCGTCAGCCTCGAGGCCCCTCGTAATCGACTGGTACCGACGGGCGATCGCGCCGATGGCGCTCCAGCTTTTCGGGATGCAGGTGGTGCACGCAAGCGCAGTCCTGACTGCCGGGGGTGTCGTCGGCTTCTGCGCCCACTCCCAGACCGGCAAGTCGACGCTCGCCTATGGGTTCGGTCGACAGGGCTACGAGCTCTGGGCTGACGACGCACTCGCCTTCGACGTCGTCGACGGGGATGCTCGCGCCCTTCCGTTCCCCTGCTCGATCCGCCTTCGACCCGAGTCGGCGTCGTACTTCGGTGTCGGGCGGCGGCTCGACCCGCCGGAGCTCGGACCCGATTCGCGCATCTCGGTCGGTGGGCCTGGCGAGCCGCTCGCGGGCGTCTGCCTCCTGACCCGGCGCCCGAGCGGGGATCGGGGTCCGGTCACGATCCGACGGCTGACTGCGCTCGAGATCGTCCCCCGGCTCCTTCCCCAGGCGTACTGCTTCACGCTGCTCGGGGAGGAGCGAAAGCGCCGGACTCTCGAGGCCTATCTCGCGCTGACCGCGAGCGTCCCGGTGTACGAGGTCCGGTTCGCAGTCGCCCTCGACGAGTTGCCCGAGCTCATGGCGGCTATCGAGACGACTGTTTTTCGGAAGTCCTTGGCGGCGTGACGGCTGAACCACGGCGCGACTGGGGCCACCGTGGCGCCAGGCTCCGAGAGGTTCTCGGCTCGCCGGCGGGGCTACTCCTCTTCGTACGCCTTCTCGCCTGGGCAGCGGCGCTCCCGATCCTGAAGCGGACGCGGTCCGTGACCCGGCTCGTCGCCCTGATGACTCCCACCGCCTCGCAGCGCTCGAACGCTCGCATCGAACGCAACGCCATCACCCTCAGCCGCTGGATCTATCGAGCTCCGATCGTCCCGGACAACTGCCTCGAGCGCAGCCTCCTCGCCTACCGCTACCTCGTCCGGGACACTCGGGAGCATCGGCTCTACCTCGGCATCCGAGCCGAGGAGGGAGGCTATCCGGGGCATGCCTGGCTTACCGTCGACGGCGTGCCGGTGCACGAGCCGGACGAATCGCTCGAGGCCTACGTGCCGCTCGTCGTCTTCGACGGCTACGGAAAGGTGGTCTCGACGTCAGCGAGAGCCGCGCGAGGCGCGACGCGCCCGGCGAATGGCGAGGAGCGCGGGGCCGAGATGTAGCAGCAACCAGATCGGGCGCCAGACCCGCGCAAGTGCCAGGCCGAGACGTCCACGGCGGGCGAGTGCGAAATGCGTTCTCAGATACGCCGGGGTCGGCGCGACCTCTCGCGCGATCAGCCGCATCTTCGGGAAGAACCCGGGCGTCGCGGCGAGCGACATCAGTCCCTCGCTGACGACCGGGGCCGTCGCGACGCGCATCGCCACGAGCGTGGTGAGGGTCTTTGAGAGCCCAAGGCGTTCCGCGAGCCTCGCCCCTTCCGGGAGCAGTCGCAAGCCTGCCGCGAAGGCGGTGGTCGCGTCGACTTCGACGGCGAGCGCGGCAGCCTCCGCCCAGGTCTCGTCCGGAACCCGCGCGAGCGCCCGGCGAAGATCCTCGAGCGACGTCCGCTCCTGGGCTCCGTGTTGCGCGGCATGAAGGACGATGTGGAGGACGCGGGCCCGCGTCTCGAGCACGGGGACGGCACCCCGGCCAAGCTCACACGACGCGACGGATCTCGTGAGCGCGTCGAAGGCAGGCGCGGGCGCGAGGCCAACTCCGAGGAGGGCGGTGTGGAGGTCGACGTTCACGCCACTTCGACGGCGCACCCAGACGGAGCTGTTCCAGCTTTCGACCACGTAGCTGAAGCCGATCTCCTGCAGCGTGCTCGACGCAGCAGCGCCCGCGTCGGGCGCAACCAGCACGTCGATGTCCACGTACACGCGCTCGCCCGGCTCGTAGAGCCAGCGCGCGATCGATGGGCCCTTCAAGAGCACCGGCCGCGCCCCGGCACGCTCGAGCGCCCCGAGGACGTCCACCGCGGCGGCGTCGAGTGCCATGAGAATGGCCGTCGTCGTCTGCTCCGTCGAGGTACCCATCAGTACTGGTTGAGTGTGCCCGCTTTCCGCGTATGGTCGAGCGCGAGTCGGAAGGCCACGAGCGCCAGCGGGACCGTGACCGCTGCAAACGCAGTGAGGATGAGTGCCGAAGTGACCCAGTCCCCGCCGAGAAAGATCGCGTTGCGAAGCCCGGAAAAGGCGTAGCTCGTCGGGAGAATCCGACCGATCGCCTCGAGCCAGCCCGGAAGCACGGAGAGCGGGAAGAAGGCGCCGCTCAGGGCCCCGAGAATGAAGATCAAGAGCCCGACGAGCGCGGTCCCCCGCTTGACGACCAGGACGAGCGCGCCGAGCAAGATGCCGAGCCCCGAGAAGGCAGCGGCCGCCGCCAGAAGCACGACGAGGAAGCCGATCCAGCTCGTGTGGCTGAAGCTGAGACCGAGGAGGCCTCCGCCGACGAGGATGTAGAACGAGGCCCGAAACGTGGCGAAGAGGAATGGATATGCAGCCAGCCCGGCGGCGAGCTCGGTCAACCTGATCGGCTGGACGACGAGCATTTCGAGTGTGCCGCTCAATTGTTCCTCCCGAAGCCGCTGGGCGAGACCGGCGCTGGCCGCGGTGATCACAGCAGAGAGCGCAATCCCGACGGCCACGAACGCGAAATACGAGGGGGCGCCTCCGAGGCGGTCGAGATCCTCGACCCCCCGGACGGTGCGTGAGATGAAGTAGAACACGACGAGGTTCGCAAAGCCGAACGCAAAGTCGAGCGCGAATCCGAGTCGATAGGTCCGGACCATCGCGTAGTCGCGGCGAGCGAGCGCGAGCATCGCTCGTGGCGACACTCGGCTAACAGGGAAATACGACGCGCTCGTCACAGCGATCCAGGTCCTCCTTCAAGTGCGTCGCGATCAGGGCGGCGGCCGTAGGGCGGCGTTGGAGCGCGGCCCAAAGACGGCCGCGGGCTTCCTCGTCGAGCGAGCGCGTGGGCTCGTCCAGCAAGACCACGGCGGGATTGCCGAGAAGCGCCCGGGCAAAACCGAGCTGCTGCACCATGCCGGTCGAGCAGCGGTCGACGCGTTCGGCGGCGATGTCTTCGAGCTCGAGCTCTTCCTCGAGCGCGCGGACGCGACGCTGCGCATCGCGCTCGGACCTCGAGTGCAGGCGGGCGTAGAAAAGCAGGTTCACGTGTCCGGTCAGACGCAGGTAGAAGGACCGTTCCTGGGCGAGGGAGGCGCCCACCGCCCGACGCGCCGGCAGGGTTCCTGCGGGAAACCCGTTCACGAGAATCCGGCCGCGCGAGGGAAGGAGCGTGCCCGCGATGCAACGGAGCACCGTGCTCTTGCCCGATCCATTCGGTCCCCAGAAGGCGACGCGCTCGCCGGGCGCGAGGGACAGGTCGAGGGAGCTCACGACCTCGTGATCGCCGAACTTTCGTCCGAGCCCGGTGATCTCGACAACGGCGCGGGACTGCTGCACGGCCTGATCGCGCGTGGAAGTCGACGCTTCTTCGGGGCGGGTTGCCGCCAACTTCGACCCCGTCAGAAGACCGGGGTCTCGCGCCATGTGCCCCATACCTCTCGGAGGGCGTCGCACATCTCGCCCATCGTGACGTAGGCCTTCGAGGCCTCGATGATCGCCGGCATGAGGTTGATATCGTCGCGAGCGGCGTCGCGCTTGAGCCGAGCGAGTGCCTCCTCGGCGGCGCCGCTTTCGCGCCGTGCCCTGAGGGCGGTGACGCGCTCGATCTGCCTCTGCTCGAGCGCAGGATCGATGTGGAGGAGATCGATGTCCTCCTCGCCAGCGTCCTCGTAGCGGTTGACGCCCACGATCACCCGCTCCCCCGCCTCCACCTCGCGCTGAAATCGGAACGACGCCTCCGCGATCTCACGCTGGAAGAAATTCTCCTTGATCGCCGGGATGACTCCGCCGAGCTCACGGATGCGCTCGAAGTAGTCAAGAGCCTCTTGCTCGAGCCGGTTCGTCAGCTCCTCGACGAAGTAGGAGCCGCCGAGCGGATCGATCGAGCTCGCCACTCCCGTCTCGTGCGCGATGACCTGTTGCGTGCGTAACGCAATCTTGACGGCGTGCTCGGTCGGCAGGGCGAGGGCCTCGTCAAAGGAGTTCGTGTGGAGGGACTGGCAGCCTCCCATGACAGCCGCGAGAGCCTCGAGGGCGGTTCGGACGATGTTCACCTGGGGCTGCTGCGCCGTCAGCGAGACGCCGGCGGTCTGCGCATGGAAGCGCATCAGCCAGGAGCGAGGGTCCTTGGCCCCGTAACGGTCGCGAAGCTCGCGCGCCCAGATCCGGCGGGCGGCGCGGTACTTCGCGACCTCCTCGAAGAAGTCGATGTGGGCGTTGAAGAAGAAGGAGAGGCGCGGAGCGAAGTCGTCCACGTCGAGGCCGCGCTCCGTCGCCGCCTCCACGTAGGCGAACCCGTCGGCGAGCGTGAAGGCGAGCTCCTGGGCGGCGGACGAGCCGGCCTCGCGGATGTGGTAGCCGGAGATGGAGATCGGGTGCCACTGAGGCACCTCACGGGCACAGAACTCGATCATGTCGACGCAAAGGCGCATCGACGGCTCGGGCGGGAAGATCCACTCTTTCTGCGCGATGTACTCCTTGAGGATGTCCGTCTGGATCGTCCCGCGGAGATGATCGTGCGGGACGCCCTGCTCGTCGGCGACGCAGACGTAGAAGCCCAGGAGCATTGCGGCCGGCCCGTTGATGGTCATCGAGGTGGAGACCTTGTCGAGCGGGATGCCGTCGAAAAGGAGCTCCATGTCTTCGAGCGAATCGACGGCGACGCCCTCGCGACCGACCTCGCCTAGCGACTTCGGATGGTCGGAGTCGTAGCCCATGAGCGTGGGCATGTCGAAGGCCGTCGAGAGCCCCGTCTGCCCGTGCTCGAGTAGGTATCGGAACCGGGCGTTGGTCTCCTCGGCCATGCCGAAACCGGCGAACTGGCGCATCGTCCAGAGACGGCCGCGGTACATGGAGGGATAGACCCCCCGCGTATAGGGGAAGACACCGGGAAAGCCGAGGTCACGGTCGTAGTCGATCACGGCGTTGTCGGGCGTGTAGAGCGGTTCCACGGCGACGCCGGACATGGTCGAGAACAGCGCTTCCCGTTCGGGCTTTTCCTGGTAGAGCTCGCGTCGCCACTCGGCGGTCGCATCCGCCCGCCGACGGTCCTCGGTCGTCGCCATGCGCGGATTGTACGCACGCCTTCAGCCGGTGCCGAACCGGCGATATCTAACCGTCGACCTGAGGTTGAGTCACTCGGTCGAGAACCGCGTAGACCCAGGAAAAAAGACGGGCCTGGTAAGCGCCGTCACCCGGACCGTGTGGTCGCCCGTCACTCAATCGGGGGATCTTAGGCCCGCTTATACGCCTTTCAAGTCATATTTCGTTCCAGGCCCGCGGCGGAAACACCGATCAAGCCTTTATCGCGCGCACAAAGTCGTGCGAGGAGGCACATGACCAACTTTCCAAGACTGCGGCGTTCGGGAAGGCGCCCGGCTACGGCCGGCCGCCTGGCCTCTGCGTGCTCTCCCACGTCGGAAAGCGTGGTCGTTCTCCTCGCTCTGATCGCGGCGACGTTCTTCGCTGCACTGCAGCTGACCGGATCGTCGGAGCGGGTCGCCAGTATCCCAGAGTTCCTGACCAGCGCTCTCGGCTCCCCGCAGGGAGAGACGGACGCGACGGTGCACAAGCCCGCACCCGGTGTCCAGGTTGACGTGAACCGGGCCGGCTACACGGTCCACCGGGCCGGTTCCTCCGTCTCGGTGACCGGCGAGGGCAGCGGAACGGCCGGCTGGACGGCGTTCGAGAACGGCGCCAGCAGGCGGACGCCATTCGGGCACGAGACGATCACCGTTCAGCCGGACAAGACGGAGCTCTACCTCACGGTCGTTCGCCACCAGGGCGTTCGAAACTGGCGCTGGCGCCTGGATGCTGCGGGCCTCAGGCCCCGGCTCGAAGCGAGCGGCGGCGTCCGGTTCGTCGGCCTTCGCGGTCAGTCCGCGATCAGCATCCATCCGGTCGCGATCCTCGACGCTTCCGGGCGAGACATCACGCCGGCAGGACTCCGCTGGTCGCTCGTACACGACCGCGAGGGCTGGTGGCTCAAGCTTCGGCTGGACGACAGCAAACTGCCTCTCCCCTACGTCATCGATCCCGCCGCCAACTACCCGACGCCGCTCGAGCTCCGGAACAGCGCCACTGGCGTCACCGGCTCGTGGGATCTGGATTCGGGCACCGGCACGGTCGACATCTTGACGAACAACATCCCGGCGAGTGCAGCGGTCGGTTGGTATGCATGGGATCCGGCCCTCTCAGTCACCGCTCAGCAAGCCACGCTCCCGACAACGACGGACGGAAAGGGCTGGCTCGTCGACCCCGCCGGTGGCGCAACCGGCTTCCCAGCGGGCACCTGGACCTTCACGGTTCAGACGGATATTCCGAATACGACGCTGATTGCCGGCACCGCAGTGCTGACCGTCGGGGTCTTCAAGGGCACGATCTCGGGCGGAGTCTTCACACCGACCGGGACGATCCTTACGCCGACCGACGACCCCCTCGCCCAGGACCTCCGAAGTGCCGTCACCCCGGTCACGACGAATGTGTCGTACACGCTCCCGAAGTTCTCGCTCGCTGCGGGCGAGACTCTCTTCGTCGACTACTGGCGCCATCAAACCGGCGGGATCACCGCACCGCAAGCCGCCCGACGCCAGCTCGACTTCCACGTCAACGACGGGGTCGCCCAGATCGCACACCCGGTTGCAGACGACACCGGCCCGACGCACACGAGCTTCTCCGTCGCGGAGGGTACGAACCCCAGCCGGCAGTATTTCAACGGGACGAGCACCGTCTATTACAACCCCGCCACCGCAGGTGACTTCGTCGTCACCGATGCGATCACCGACTCGGGCTCGGGGCCGTACTCGGTGGTCTTCCCCGCGGTCAGCCTCGACTCCGGCGCCTTCACCCACACGGTCAAGACGGACACGGCCGCCCCCTTCACCTCGAACACCTACGCCTGGACGACCTCGAGTACGACCGAGCCAGGCGGTCAGACGATCACCGAGGAAGACCTGGCCCAGCAGCAAACGCAAACGACGCTGACAATCAAGAAGGACACGGCGGCTCCGACGGGGCACTCGGTCACACTCGGGGGAGCAGGCGCGCCCTACTACACGACCCTCTCCGTTCCGCTCACTCTCGTGGACGGAAACGACGGCACGGGCTCGGGGCTCGACACGAGCACCAGGCTGGTCGAGCGTGAATCCGGCGACCTCGTAGCCGACGCGTGCACGAACTGGTCGGGGAGCTGGTCGACGGTCACTCTCTCGGGCGGCGCCGACACGACAGTTGCGACCGCCAAGTGCTACCGGTACCGGTACAAGATCTCGGACAACGTCGCCAACCAGTCGGCCGCCTCGGCCGTCTCGGCGGCTGCGAAGGTCGACACGTCGGCTCCCACTCCTGCCCCGAGCCTGACGCTTTCGGAGAACCCGGCCAGCGCGAACCAGCACGTCTCAGGGACGACACTCTTCTACAAGGCAGGCGCGGCCGGCGGCTCCTTCAAGGTCACCGCGACCGGGCCGGCAGACTCCGAGACCGGCATCAAGCACCTCGGCTTCCCGAGCGTGGCCGGCCTCACCGGCGGGGGCACCAACGACACGGGCTCCCCATACGAAGACACGTACTCCTGGTCGAACACGACGAGCGGCTCCCCGACGGGTTCGGTGACCGCGACGAACAACGCGAGCGCCGCCGGGTCGGGCACGAGCTTCACGCTCACGTCGGACACAGCCGGACCCACGGGCCACTCGGTGTCGCTGGCCGGCGCGGGGGCGCCCTACTACGGCTCCCTGTCCGTTCCGCTGACGCTGGTCGACGGAGGGGACGGCGCTGGCGCCGGCCTCGACACGGCTTCGCGCCTCGTCGAGCGCGAGTCGGGCGACCTCGCCGCCGACGGCTGCACGAACTGGTCGGGTTCCTGGTCGACGGTCACCCTCTCGGGAGGCGCCGACACCACGGTCGTCTCCGGCAAGTGCTACCGCTACCGCTTCACGATCTCGGACAACGTCGGCAACCAGTCGGCGGTCTCAGCGACCTCCGCCGACGCGAAGGTCGACACCGGCGACCCGAGCGTGTCCGTCAGCAGCCCGACGGAAGTCACCGGCCTCGCGGCGCAGTACTACGACGGGGCGACGAAGACCCACTACTTCCGCCCCGGCGGTTCCGGCAGCTTCACGCTGAAGGCAACGGCAAGCGATGTTGAGACCGCGGTCACCGGAGTCGCGTTCCCGAACGTCTCGGCGATATCGGGCTGGACGGGCTCGACGGGCGGCAGCGATCCTTCTAGCCCCTACGCCTCCCCGGTCGACTACGCGTGGACGGCCGGCGCGACCGCACCGGGCGCGCGGACGATCACGGCGACCGACAAGGCGGGCCGAACCGCGAACGACACCGTCACGATCGCAGCGGACTCCAGCGCGCCGACTGGCCACTCCGTCGCGCTCGCAGGCGCGGGAGCGCCCCACTACACGAGCCTCTCCGTGCCGCTCACACTCGTCGACGGCTCTGACTCGGGCTCCGGAATCGACACGGCCACCAGGGCCGTCGAGCGTGAGTCCGGCGACCTCGCCGCTGACGGCTGCACGAACTGGTCGGGCTCCTGGTCCACGGTCACCCTCTCGGGCGGTGCCGACACGACAGTTGCGACCGCCAAGTGCTACCGCTACCGCTACCTGCTCTCGGACAAGGTCGGAAACCAGTCCGCGGCATCCGCGGTCTCCGCGGCTGCCAAGGTCGACATCTCGAACCCGACCGCGCCCGGCCTCTCGCTCGCCGAGAGCCCCGCCGACCCCGACCAGCACGTCTCCGGCACAGACGTCTACTACCGCCCGGGCGCCAACGGCGGCTCGTTCACGGTCACGGCGACGGCTTCCGATACGGAGACCGACATCAAGCATCTCTCGTTCCCGGCAGTCGCTGGGGTCTCGGGCGGCGGTGGAAACGACGTTAGCTCCCCGTACTCGGACACCTACACGTGGACGAACTCGACCGCCGGCTCGCCTACAGGCTCCGTCACGGCAACGAACAACGCCAGCGCGACCGGCGGCGGAACGAGCTTCGGGCTCGTAGCCGACTCGGGCGCGCCGTCGACAGGCGACGACACGGGTTCGATCGGCTCCGGCTGGAAGACAGCCGCCCAGACTGTCACGCTGACACCGTCGGACGCCGGCGCTGGGGTCTTGACGACCTACTACACCACTGACGGCTCGGTGCCTGACACGAACTCAGCGCAGGGGACTTCGATCCCGCTCAACGCCGACGGCGTGTACACGATCAAGTACTTCTCGGTCGACCGGGTCGGCAACGCGGAAGCCGTGCAGACCGGCGCGTCTCAGATCCGGATCGACGCTACGAACCCGAGCTCCTCTACTCTCGATGTCCTCCCCGCGGCGATCCGGAACGGCCAGGTCCTCTCCGGGAGTGCCGCCGACGCGACCTCCGGCGTCGCGACCGTCGCCTACTACCGCTGCACCGGAACGTCGTGCAGCCCTTCGACGCTCGTCGGCTCGAGCTCCACCGGCCCCTCGTACTCCGTCACCTGGAACTCTCAGCCGGTGGACGGCGACTACCAGGTTCTCGCCCGCGCGACGGATGCTGCCGGAAACACGCTCGACTCGGCCAAACAGACGATCAAGCTCGATAACAGCGACCCGACCGGCTCACTGACCTCGCCCGCCGGCGGCGCTTCGCTGTCCGGAACGGCCGCCATCGCTTCGAACTCGGCCGACTTGGTCTCGGGCGTCGCCCAGGTTGTGTTCCAGCGATCGCCCACAGGAGCGGGGACGTGGACAACGATCGACACTGACTCGAGCGCCCCGTACTCGGTCGACTGGGTGACCGGCGGAGTCACCGACGGCGACTATGACCTCCGCGCACAGACGACGGACGCGGCCGGCAACTCCTTTACCTCCGGAAGCGTCACGGTCGAGGTCGACAACACGGCTCCGACTGCCTCCCTCGACGACCCGGGCACGCCGCTTCGCGGGACCATCTCACTGACGGGCACCGCCGGAGACCCGGGTGGCTCGGGAGTCGCATCGCTCAGCTTCCAGCGCTCGCCCGCAAGCGGTGGCAGCTGGACGACGGTCGACACGGACACGAGCTCGCCCTATTCGGTTTCCCTCGACACGACCGGCGTCTCCGATGGGCTCTACGACCTGCGGGCGGTCGCAACCGACGTGGCTGGCAACACCACAATCTCGGCGCTCGTCACCAACCGTCGAGTCGACAACACCGCCCCCGCTGCCACGATGGACGATCCGGGCGCCAACCTGCGCGCGACCGTGACGCTCTCCTCGACCGCGAGCGATGCCGGCTCCGGGATCGCCTCGCGCGTCTATGCGTACTCGCCCGCGGGAGCAGGGACCTGGACGACGACCCCGGCCGCCTTCGACACGACCGGCGTCTCCGACGGGCTCTACGACCTCCGCGTCACGGTCACCGATGTGGCCGGTAACTCGACCATCTCGGCCGCGGTCGCCAACCGGCGGGTCGACAATACGGCCCCGAGCGCCTCGATGGACGATCCCGGCGCCAACCTGCGCGCGACCGTGACGCTCTCCTCGACCGCGAGCGACGCCGGCTCCGGGATCGCCTCGCGCGTCTATGCGTACTCGCCTGCGGGAGCAGGGGCCTGGACGACGACCCCGGCTGCCTTCGACACGACCGGCGTCTCCGACGGACTCTACGACCTGCGTGTGCTCGTCACCGACAACGCCGGTAACTCGACCACTTCGGCCACGGTCGTGAATCGGCGAGTGGACAACACGGCGCCGAGCGCCTCGATGGACGATCCGGGCGCCAACCTGCGCGCCACTGTCACGCTCACCTCGACTGCCTCCGACCCGGGCGGCTCCGGTGTCGCCACCCGCACCTATCAGCACTCTCCTGCCGGCACCGGCACCTGGACGACGACCCCGGCTGCCTTCGACACGACCGGCGTCTCCGACGGACTCTACGACCTGCGTGTGCTCGTCACCGACAACGCCGGTAACTCGACCACCTCGGCCACGGTTGTGAATCGGCGGGTGGACAACACCAACCCGACCGGGTCCGTCACTGCACCCGCCGGAGCCAGCGTCGTCAGCGGTCTGACCGCGGTCTCGTCCGACTCCGCCGACGCGGGCTCGGGTGTCCAGCAAGTCCTCTTCCAGCGTTCGCCCGCCGGCGCCGGGACGTGGACGCCGATCGATACAGATACGAGCGCTCCGTACTCGGTCGACTGGGCGACAGGGTCGCTCTCCGACGGCAGCTACGACCTGCGAGCCGTCACCAGCGACGTCGCCGGAAACACACAGACCTCCGCGACCGTGAACGTCCTCGTCGACAACAACGCCCCGAGCGTCTCGATCACCGCCCCGGGTGCCTTCGTGAATGCGGCCGCGCCTGATCCGTTCACGGTCGCCGCCACGACCCCCGACACGGACATCGACAACGTCGAGTTCTTCCGCTGCTCGAACGCCTCCACGAGCTGCGGTTCAGGCTCGTGGATCTCGCTCGGGACGGACACGACGGTCCCCTACGAAGCGCAGTGGAACGTCGACGCCGACGGGAACCGCGCACTTCGCGCCGTCGCCACCGACCTCGGCTCGAACACCGACGCGGACATAAACGACGTGACCATCGACCGGGCTGCTCCGACCGCCTCCCAGGACGATCCTGGCGCCAACCTCCGCGGCACGGTCTCGCTGACCGGCTCTGGCTCCGACCCGGGCGGCAGCGGCGTCGCCTCCGCTGCCTTCCAGCGCTCGCCCGCCGGCGCCGGCACCTGGACGACGGTGGACACGGACGCAAGCTCGCCCTACTCCGTCTCCTTCGACACGACGGGCGTCTCGGACGGGCTTTACGACCTGCGTGTGGTGGTGACCGATGTCGCCGGTAACTCGACTACGTCTGCAGTCGTCACCAACCGGCGGGTGGACAACACTGCTCCCGCGGCCAGCCTGGACGATCCGGGTGCCAACTTGCGCGGGACGGTGACGTTGACCTCGACGGCCTCCGACCCGGGTGGCTCCGGTGTCGCCTCGCGCGTCTATGCCTACTCGCCCGCGGGGGCGGGCACCTGGACGACGACTCCTGCTGCCTTCGACACGACGGCTGTGGCGGACGGGCTCTATGACCTGCGCGTCACGGTCACCGATGTCGCCGGTAATCAGACAACCTCTTCGGCGGTCACTAACCGGCGGGTCGATAACACCGCCCCGAGCGCCTCGCTGGACGATCCGGGCGCCAACCTGCGCGCCACCGTCACCCTCAGCTCGACTGCGAGCGATGCCGGCTCCGGGATCGCCTCGCGCGTCTATGCCTACTCGCCCGCGGGGGCCGGCACCTGGACGACCACCCCGGCCGCCTTCGACACCACTGCTTTGACGGACGGGCTCTACGACCTGCGCGTGCTCGTCACCGACAACGCCGGTAATCAGACGACCTCCTCGACGGTCACCAACCGCCGGGTCGACAACACCGCCCCGAGCGCCTCGCTGGACGATCCGGGTGCCAACCTGCGCGCCACCGTGACGCTCACCTCGACGGCCTCCGACCCGGGTGGCTCCGGTGTCGCCTCGCGCGCCTACGAGTATTCGCCCGCGGGAGCGGGGACGTGGAGCTTCACCCCGGCCGCCTTCGAAACCACTGCTTTGGCGGACGGCCTCTACGACCTGCGCGTCACGGTCACCGACAACGCCGGTAATCAGACGATCTCGGCCACGGTCACAAACCGCCGGGTCGACAACACGGCTCCGAGCGCCTCCCTGAGCGCTCCTGCCGACGGGAGCTTCGTCTCCGCGACGGTGGCCGTCTCCGCCAACAGCTCCGATCCGGGCGGCTCCGGTGTCGGCTCCCTCCTCTTCGAGCGCCGCCCCGCCGGTGGCGGCTCCTGGACCGCGATCGACACCGACTCGAGCTCGCCCTACTCCGTCTCCTGGGACACGAGCGCGCTCGCCGACGGGGACTACGAGCTTCGCGCGAGCGCGACTGACCAGGCCGGAAACAGCCAACTCTCGGCCCTTCGCACGGTCACGGTCGACAACACCGGCCCCAGCGCCTCGATTGACGACCCCGGCACCCCGCTTCGCGGCACCGTCTCGCTGAGCGGCACCGCCTCCGATCCGAGTGCGGGCGTCGCCTCCGCAGCCTTCCAGCGCTCGCCCGCAAGCGGTGGCAGCTGGACGACCGTGGACACTGACGCGAGCTCTCCCTACTCGGCCTCCTTCGACACGACCGCCGTCGCGGACGGGCTCTACGACTTCCGACTGGTCGCAACCGACCAGGTCGGCAACACCACACTCTCGGCGCTCGTCACCAACCGCCGGATCGACAACACCGCCCCCGCCGCCACGATGGACGATCCGGGCGCCAACCTGCGCGCCACCGTCACGCTCAGCTCGACTGCGAGCGACGCCGGCTCCGGGATCGCCTCGCGCGTCTATGCCTACTCGCCCGCGGGAGCAGGGGCCTGGACGACCACCACGGCCGCTTTCGATACGACCGCCCTCACGGACGGCCTCTACGACCTACGCGTCACGGTCACAGACAACGCCGGCAACCAGACGATCTCGGCCACGGTCACCAACCGCCGGGTCGACAACACCGCTCCGAGCGCGACGATGATCAACCCGGGCGCCCACCTGAGCGGCACGGTCACGCTCTCCTCGACCGCCTCCGACCCAGGCGGCTCCGGTGTCGCCACCGTCACCTATCAGCACTCCCCCGCCGGCGCCGGCACCTGGACGACGACCCCGGCCGCCTTCGACACGACCGGCGTCACGGACGGGCTCTACGACCTGCACGTGATCGCCACCGACAACGCCGGTAACTCCACCACCTCGGCCACGGTCGTGAACCGGCGGGTGGACAACACCAATCCGACCGGCTCGCTGAGTGCACCATCGGACGGGGCCCTTGTGTCGGGGACCGTGGCGGTCTCCGGGACTGCTTCAGATCCGGGCGGCTCTGGCGTCGATTCCCTCCTCTTCGAGCGCCGCCCCGCCGGTGGCGGCGCCTGGACTGCGATCGACACCGACTCGAGCTCGCCCTTCTCCGTCTCCTGGGACACGAGCGCTCTCGCTGACGGGGACTACGAGCTGCGAGCCGTCGTCACCGACCTGGCCGGAAACAGCCACACACCAGCGACTCGGACCGTGACGGTCGACAACACGGCACCGACTGCCTCCCAGGACGACCCAGGCGCCAACCTGCGCGGCACCGTCTCGCTGACCGGCTCCGGCTCCGATCCGGGCGGCTCCGGCGTGGCCTCGCTCGCCTTCCAACGCTCGCCCGCCGGCGCCGGTACCTGGACGACAGTGGACACGGACACGAGCTCGCCCTACTCGGTCTCCTTCGACACGACCGCCCTCACGGACGGCCTCTACGACCTGCGCGTCACGTCACCGACGTCGCCGGTAATCGACCACCTCGTCGGCGGTCACTAACCGGCGGGTCGATAACACCGCCCCGAGCGCCTCGCTGGACGATCCGGGCGCCAACCTGCGCGCCACCGTCACCCTCAGCTCGACTGCGAGCGATGCCGGCTCCGGGATCGCCTCGCGCGTCTATGCCTACTCGCCCGCGGGGGCCGGCACCTGGACGACCACCCCGGCCGCCTTCGACACCACTGCTTTGACGGACGGGCTCTACGACCTGCGCGTGCTCGTCACCGACAACGCCGGTAATCAGACGACCTCCTCGACGGTCACCAACCGCCGGGTCGACAACACCGCCCCGAGCGCCTCGCTGGACGATCCGGGTGCCAACCTGCGCGCCACCGTGACGCTCACCTCGACGGCCTCCGACCCGGGTGGCTCCGGTGTCGCCTCGCGCGCCTACGAGTATTCGCCCGCGGGAGCGGGGACGTGGAGCTTCACCCCGGCCGCCTTCGAAACCACTGCTTTGGCGGACGGCCTCTACGACCTGCGCGTCACGGTCACCGACAACGCCGGTAATCAGACGATCTCGGCCACGGTCACAAACCGCCGGGTCGACAACACGGCTCCGAGCGCCTCCCTGAGCGCTCCTGCCGACGGGAGCTTCGTCTCCGCGACGGTGGCCGTCTCCGCCAACAGCTCCGATCCGGGCGGCTCCGGTGTCGGCTCCCTCCTCTTCGAGCGCCGCCCCGCCGGTGGCGGCTCCTGGACCGCGATCGACACCGACTCGAGCTCGCCCTACTCCGTCTCCTGGGACACGAGCGCGCTCGCCGACGGGGACTACGAGCTTCGCGCGAGCGCGACTGACCAGGCCGGAAACAGCCAACTCTCGGCCCTTCGCACGGTCACGGTCGACAACACCGGCCCCAGCGCCTCGATTGACGACCCCGGCACCCCGCTTCGCGGCACCGTCTCGCTGAGCGGCACCGCCTCCGATCCGAGTGCGGGCGTCGCCTCCGCAGCCTTCCAGCGCTCGCCCGCAAGCGGTGGCAGCTGGACGACCGTGGACACTGACGCGAGCTCTCCCTACTCGGCCTCCTTCGACACGACCGCCGTCGCGGACGGGCTCTACGACTTCCGACTGGTCGCAACCGACCAGGTCGGCAACACCACACTCTCGGCGCTCGTCACCAACCGCCGGATCGACAACACCGCCCCCGCCGCCACGATGGACGATCCGGGCGCCAACCTGCGCGCCACCGTCACGCTCAGCTCGACTGCGAGCGACGCCGGCTCCGGGATCGCCTCGCGCGTCTATGCCTACTCGCCCGCGGGAGCAGGGGCCTGGACGACCACCACGGCCGCTTTCGATACGACCGCCCTCACGGACGGCCTCTACGACCTACGCGTCACGGTCACAGACAACGCCGGCAACCAGACGATCTCGGCCACGGTCACCAACCGCCGGGTCGACAACACCGCTCCGAGCGCGACGATGATCAACCCGGGCGCCCACCTGAGCGGCACGGTCACGCTCTCCTCGACCGCCTCCGACCCAGGCGGCTCCGGTGTCGCCACCGTCACCTATCAGCACTCCCCCGCCGGCGCCGGCACCTGGACGACGACCCCGGCCGCCTTCGACACGACCGGCGTCACGGACGGGCTCTACGACCTGCACGTGATCGCCACCGACAACGCCGGTAACTCCACCACCTCGGCCACGGTCGTGAACCGGCGGGTGGACAACGACGCACCGACCATCTCCCTGACGGCGCCTTCGGGCTACGTCAACGCAGCCGCGCCGGATCCATTCACAGTCACTGCCACGAGCCCCGACGGCGACATCAGCGAGGTCGAGTTCTTCCGCTGCTCCAACTCGAGCGTCAACTGCGGCTCCGGCTCCTGGGTTTCGCTCGGCACCGACTCCGCGGCGCCCTATTCCGCCTCGTGGAACGTCGATGCAGACGGAGCCAGAGCGCTCCGTGCCGTGGTTGAGGACGAGGCGGACAACACCGGCTTCGACATCGTCAACGTGACCATCGACCGGACAGCCCCCGCGGACGGATCCGTCACGTACGCCAGCGGGTACGACCTCGACGGCTCGGTGTCGGTCGCGACCGACACGGGCACCGACTCCGGCTCCGGCATCGACCTGGCCTCGCGCACGCTCGAGCGCGACGCGATCGCCCTCGCCGCCGGTAGCTGCGGGGTGTTCACCAACGCGTGGACGAGCGTGTCCGCTCCTGACACTACTGTCGCAAGCGGCAACTGCTACCGCTACCGCTACCGGGTCGCCGACAACGCCGGAAACGTCACGACCTACATCTCCCTGAACGTGGTCAAGGTGGACACATCCACGCCGGTCACAACCGACGACGCGGCCGCAGGCTGGAGCTCGGCTCCGGTGCTCGTCACCCTCGCTCCGACCGACGCCGGCGGCTCCGGCCTCTTTTCGACGGAGTACGACGTCGATGGAGGCGCGACACAGACCGGAACCGCCGTCAACGTCGCGGCTCCGGCCAACGGCTCGAACGACGGTGTACACACGATCTCCTACCGGTCGACGGACGGAGCCGGGAACGTCGAGTCCTGGCGCACCGCGACCGTTCGCATCGACGCGAGCGCACCGGGCCTCACACCCGCCGACCCCGGCGATGACCTTCGCGGCACCGTCGCACTGTCCGCGACGGCCACCGACCCGTCGTCCGGCCTGGCATCTGTCAGCTTCCAGTCCGCCCCGGCAGGCAGTGGCACCTGGACGACGATCTCCACCGACTCGGCAGCGCCCTTCGCGGCGAGCTGGGACACCACCGGACTCTCGGACGGAGACTACGACCTGCGTTTTGTAGCGACCGACAACGCCGCCAACTCAACGGGCGCAGTGCTCGCCGGGAAGACGGTCGACAACACCAACCCGACGGTTGCCCTGACGGCACCCGCCGACGGAGGCTCGGTCTCTGGCTCCGCCGTTCCCGTGGCGGCGAACGCGGGCGACCCGGGCTCCGGGATCGCGCTGGTCAGCTTCAGGGTCCGTCCCGCGGGCGGCATCTACTCGACAATCTCGACCGACGCTTCGAGCCCGTTCACGGCGGCGTGGGACTCGACCGCCGGCGCTGACGGCTCCTACGAGCTCGTCGCCGTTGCAACCGACGCGGCCGGAGGCTCGACCACGAGCGCCGTCGTAACGGTCACCGTCGACAACGACGCTCCGGTCGTCACGCTCGCAGACCCGGGCACCAGTCTGCGAGGCACGGTCTCCCTCGGGTCGACCTCCTCGGGCGACACAGCGCAGGTGACGTTCGAGCGCCGCCCCTCCGGCGGTGGAGCCTGGACATCGCTCGGGACGGATGCCTCCGCGCCCTTCACGACAGACTTCGACACCACCTCGGTGGCGGACGGGCTCTACGAGCTCCGCGCGGTCGCCCTCGACGGCTCCGGTAACACGGGCACGAGCACGGTTCGGAACGTCCGCGTCGACAACACCGCCCCGTCCGGGTCGATCACCGCGCCTACCGCCGGCGCAACCGTGGGCGGCGACGTCTCCGTCCAGGCGACCGCGTCCGACACAGGTGGCTCTGGTGTAGCTGACGTCACGGTCGAGTTCCGAGTTGTCGGCGCTCCCGGCTGGACCCCACTCGCCGCGGACACATCGGCACCGTACGCAGCCTCCTGGAGCACCGCCAGCCTGCCCGACGGCGACTACGAGCTGCGTGGCGGCATCGAGGACATCGCCGGCAATGCGAGCTTCACCGCGATCGTCACGGTGACCGTGGATAGCTCCGCGCCCGCAGTCACGCTCGTGGATCCGGGCGCCACCCTGAGCGGAACGGTTGAGCTGACCGCGACCTCCCCGGACGCCTCCGCCGTCGTTTTCGCCTACCGCACCGCGGGAGCAGGCCCCTGGACGACCATCGCGACGGACAGCACGGCTCCCTGGAGCGCGACCTTTGCCACCGGCAGCCTCGCGAACGGAACCTACGACCTGCGCGCGACCGCAACCGACTCGGTCGGAAACAGCGCTGCCGACGTCCGCGCGGGCGTCCTGATCGACAACTCGACGTCATCGGGCCCACCGCCCGACGTGCAGGCGCCGACCACGCCGCCAGGCTTCTCGGGCTCCCTCACGAACGGCAAGCTGACGCTGCGCTGGGGCGCCGCTACCGACGGCAGCGGTATTGCACCCACCTACGCCCTTCGTGTCGCGGGCGCCCGGACTGCGTCCTACCCGGCTACCGCGCGGCAAACGATCGTGAACGGCGTCAAGGCCGGCGACCTTCGAGCCTTCCAGATCCAAGCCGAGGACCAAGCAGGCAACGCAAGTGTCCCGAGCTATGCGCTGAAGGTCCTGCCCGTCGTCAAGAAGCTCACGGTCAAAGCCGCCAAGGCCGCCCTTGTGAAGCGCGGGTTCAGACAGGGCAAGTTGACGAAGAAGCGCTCGGCGACCGTGCCTGCCGGCCGGGTCATCCGTGCAGCAGGGCCAACGGTCGCGCGAGTAGGCACGGCTGTTCCGCTCGTTGTTTCTACAGGAAGCGCTGCATCGAAGTCAGTCCTCGTCCTTCGCGTCACGAGCCTGCGGGTGCTGGCGCGATCCAGCCACCAGCTCATTCAGGTGAATGTCGACCTGTCGGCGGCAGCGAACGTACGGACATCCCTTCTGGACGGCACCGACGAGCTGTTCACCTGGCGCTCGGGGCTTGGTGCCGGCACGACTCTCCTGAAGCTCGACATTCCGAACGAGGCGCTCCGGCAGACCGACTACACGCTGCTCGTGACTGCAACGGGGCCGGACGGAAAGACGGTGACGGCACGGGTTCCGATCCAGATCGAGAGCCGAAGCACGCCGACGCCGACGGCAGAGACTGAGCAGAGCGCCTCACCACCGCTCGGCGGCTCCCTCTACGGTGACGGCGATCCGCCTGCACCGGAACCGGCTGCCAATGTTCCGCCGGCAGCCGAGGCTCCCGCGGATTCGGTCGGCGAGTCGTTCACCCCTTCCAGCCCGAAGGCTAAGCCAAGCCCGTCCACAGTCCCCGTGAGTTCGTCCATCGCCGAGAAGTCGAAAGACTCCAAGAAAACGGTCGGAACGATTCTTCTGCTCGCCATGCTCGGCCTCGGATCCGCCGCTGCGGCCTACAAGGCTCGTTCCCTGTTCGCATTCCTCCTCCGCGGCACCCGTGCCGGCAGCGCCCTGCACTAGGGCGACTCCGCGACGCCGGCCTAGCCGCCTGGCTGCCAGAGCGGCTCGGCCGAGCCTGCATTCGCGTCCCGCGCCAGGATGAACAGGAGATCGGAAAGCCGGTTCAGATAGGCGATCGCCAGCGGGTTCACAGACTCGAGCGCCGCCAGGCCGACCGCGCGGCGCTCCGCCCGGCGGCACACGGTTCGCGCGAGGTGAAGCCGAGCCGCAGCTTCTGTCCCACCGGGCAGCACGAAGCTCCGGAGCGGCTCCAGGCCGGCGTTTGCATGATCGCAGAGCTCCTCGAGGCGGTCGACCTGTCCCTGGGTGATCCTCAGCCGCTCCTTCTTCTCATCCCCGAGAGGAACCGAGAGGTCGGCGCCCAGGTCGAAGAGCTCGTTCTGGATCCGCTCGAGCCATGGCCGGGACGCTTCCGGGAGATCACCTGCGAGCGCAAAGCCGATCGCGGAGTTCAGCTCGTCGACAGTCCCGTAGGCCTCGATCCGCGGATCGGTCTTCGCGACCCGGCTCCCGTCCCCGAGGCTCGTCTCCCCCGCGTCGCCCCCCCGTGTGTAGATCCGGTCGAGCCGGACCGGCTCCTCACGCTTGCGCGTCATGCACTCACGGGCTCGACGCGCTCGGCCAGGCCCAAGATCGAACGTGCGATCACGAGCCGCTGGATCTCGCTCGTGCCCTCGTAGATCTCCGTGATCTTCGCGTCGCGGTAATAGCGCTCCACGGGAAACTCGCTCGTGTAGCCGTAGCCGCCGAGCACCTGGATCGCCTCCCCGGTCTGCCGCCGGGCCACTGTCGAGGCGAAGAGCTTCGCTTTGGCCCCGGCCTCACCGTGCGGCAGCCCTCGATCTCGAAGCGAGGCGGCGCGCCAGGTGAGGAGCCGGGCGGCGTCGATCTCCGTCGCCATGTCCGCGAGCTTCCACTGGATCGCCTGGAAATCGGCGATCCGCTTTCCGAACTGGTGCCGCTCGAGCGCATACGCCCTCGCCACGTCGAATGCGGCCTGTGCGATCCCAACCGCCTGTGCTGCGATCCCGATGCGGCCGCCGTCGAGCGTTGCGAGCGCGATCGGCATGCCGCGCCCTTCTTCGCCGAGGAGGTTTTCGCCGTCGACCCGGACTCCGTCCAGGACGAGATCCACGGTCGAGCTCGAGTGGAGCCCGAGTTTTTCGGCCTCGACGCTGGCCTCGAGTCCCTCCGCGCTGCCCTCGACGACGAAGCACGAGACTCCGGCCTCCGTGCGTGCGAAAGCCAGGATCGTGTCCGCGTAGCCGCCGTTCGTCGTCCACTGCTTCCGGCCGGTGAGCCGCCAGCCGTCCCCATCGGCTTCCGCGCGTGTTCGGAGCGCTCCCGCGTCTGAGCCTGCCTCCGACTCGGTCAGAGCGAATGCTCCGAGCTTCTCACCGCTCGCGAGCGGTGGTACCAGCCGCTCTCGCTGCTCCTTCGTGCCGAACTTGACGATCGGGAGGGTCGCGGCGCTCGTATGGACCGCCACCGTCACCCCCACGCCCGCGTCGGCACGGGAGAGCTCTTCGAGCACCAGGACGTAGGCCAGGAAGTCGGCACCCGCACCGCCCAGCTCTTCGGGGACACAGACACCCATGAGCCCGAGGAGGGCGAGCTTCCCGAAGAGCTCGCGCGGAAAGCGGTGCTCGCGGTCCCATTCGGCCGCGTTCGGAACGATCTCGGCCTCCGCGAACTCCCGCGCGAGCGCCTGGATCTCACGCTGCTCGGCTGAGAGCTCGAAGTCCATCCGGAGGAGGATAGAGTCGCGGGCCCCGTGCACAGGAACGAGCACACCGTCGAGATCGCGCGCCCACCCGCGGCCGTGTTCCCCTATCTGACCGAGCCGGAGCTGCTGAAACGGTGGGTTGGTGGGCTGACGACCTTCGAGGCCGTGGACGGGGAAAGTGCCGCTGTTGGCGCCCAGTCCCGCCAGGTCATGGTCATCCGCGGCAGGGAATGGAAGCTCGACGGGGAGTTGACAGCGCTCGAGCCGGATCGCTTCGTCCAGGCGCGGATGGATGGGAAGGGCCTCACGGTGACCACTTCCTATGCCCTGGAGCCGATCGAGACTGGAACCCGGCTGACGGCGACGGTGGAGAGCGACTTCTCGCTCCTCGTCGCACGGCTGTTCGGCGGGCTCGTCAGCCGCGAGACGCAGAGGAAGCTCCGCACCGACCTGGCACGGCTCCAGGCGCTCGTAGAGTCCAATCCCTCCTAGGCCGCGAACTCGCGCTGGATCTCGCGGAGCTCGCTCTCCCCGGCGCGGAAGGCGTCCACGACATCCGGATCGAACTGACGCTCCGCCTGGGACAGGATCTCGTCGCGTGCGGCCGACCACGGCTGCGCCGGCCGGTAGGGCCGGTCGCTCGTCATCGCGTCGAGGGTATCCGCGACCGCGAAGACTCGCGCACCGAGAGGGATCTCCCCGCCCGCCAGCTGGTCCGGATAGCCGTTGCCGTCCCAGCGCTCGTGGTGGTGGCGCACGACCCGGAGCCCCGTGCCTCTGAGGAAGGCTACGCCGCCGAGCATCTGCTCTCCGAGCGCGGCGTGCGTCTGCATCAGGCGTCGCTCCTCCTCCGTCAGCGGCCCTGGCTTTCGAAGGATCTCATCGGGGATCCCAATCTTTCCGACGTCGTGCAGGAGGAACCCATACGAGGCGGTCTGGTCGGACGCCAGCGAGCCGTCGATCCCTGACGCAAGCGAGATGGCGTAGCGCTGAACCCGCTGGGAATGCGCACGCGTGCCGGTGTCCTTCGTCTCGAGCGCGCTCGCGAGCGCCGTGACCGTCTCCTGGTAGGCGTTCCCCAGGAGGCGCCGCTGGCCCCGCTCGATCTCGAGCAGATGACGAAGATCGCGTGCATAAAGGAGCAGCTGCTCCTCCGGTGCTCGATTCTTCGTGGCTCTGAACGGCACGCCGTAGAGACCGCCCGCGAGGCGCTCGACGATCGCGAGCAACTCGAGCGGGCTGAACGGCTTCAGGAGGAAGGCATCGGCGCCACACGCCCGCCAGTCGATGTCCCCGGAGCCGTCCGATCCGGTGAGGAGAACGATTTGGATATCGGAGGTGGCCGGGTTGTCCTTCAGTTCGCGACAGTAGGCGAGACCACCCTGCCCAGGCATCTTGACGTCGAGCACGACGACGTCCGGATGGTCGCGCGTCCACGTGTGAGGCGGCCTCCTCGGCGCTCCCCGCCTCGGCGACCTCCATGTCGACGACCTCGAAGGTCGCTCTCAGGAGAGCCCGGAGTCCCGGGTCGTCATCGACGAGCAAGAGGCGCAGTCGGTCACCTTGCCATTGGAGTGAAATCCCGTTCGGGACGCATTTCGTGTGTGTTCATATTGAATAGATCCCGAAAACCCTTTGAATCTTTCGCCTATGAAGCGAAAAGTGGTTCGCAGGATCAGCTGTAGTCGAAGAAGCCGCGACCGCTCTTGCGGCCCAGGCGTCCTTCCCGGACGTACTGCCCGAGGAGCGGACACGGTGCGTACTTCGGATCGCCGAGGCCCTCTTCCAGGACCTCCATGATCGCGACGCACGTGTCGAGACCGATCAGGTCGGCCAGTGCCAGGGGCCCCATGGGATGGTTGAAGCCGAGCTTCGCGATCGTGTCGATCGCCTCGGCCTCCGCGACGCCGTCGTGGAGGGCGTAGGCGGCCTCGTTCACGAGCGGCATCAGGATCCGGTTCGACACGAAGCCTGGAAAGTCGCGCACCTCGGCCGGCGTCTTGCCGAGCTCGCGGGCGAGCGCCACGATCGCCTCGGTTGTCTCGTCGGAGGTCTCTCGCGCGCGTACCACCTCGACGAGCGCCATCACCGGCACCGGGTTGAAGAAGTGCATGCCGATGACGCGGTCCGGACGGCTCGTGACCGCGGCGAGCGACCCGATCGGGATCGAGGAGGTGTTCGACGCGAGGACGGCGGCTGCGGGCAGTGCGCCGTCGGCACGCCGGAAGATGTCTTCTTTGACCGCGAGCTCCTCGACCACGGCTTCGATCATGAGCTCTGCCTCCACCAGGTCGTCGACCGGCTCGACTCTGGCCAGAATCTCGTCGGGGTCGAGCTCACCGTTCTTCGCCGCCAGCCGGTCCAGGCTCTTGCGCATCGCTGCCAGCCCGCGTTCCGTCGCCCCGGGTGCAGCGTCATGCAGGAGTACCCGCCGGCCCGAGGCAGCCACCACTTGCGCGATCCCGCCACCCATCTGCCCTGCGCCGACCACGAGGACGCGCTCAAAGCTCATTGCCCTGCCCAATCCGACCGGGTCAACGCGTACATGACGTAGTCGTCTCGTCCGCGCTCTGCCGGGAAGAACGCTCTCAGAATTCCCTCGTTGCCGAATCCCAGCTTTTCGAGCACTCCGCGCATGGGGGTGTTCCAGTCTGCCGTCGTCGCCTGCACACGTTCCGCTCCCTCCGTGGCGAAGAGATGATCGGTGACGAGCTTCGTGGCCTCTAGCCCATAGCCGCGCCCACGATCGGCAGCGTCGTAGAGCGTCACGCCGATCTCGAAGACGTCCGGAGGAAAGGCTCCGCGCGGCGCGCGGGCACCTGCGTCCCCGACCAGACGGCCCTCGGCCTCGATGCCCAGGTCGAGCTTGCCGTTCCAGAGCGTCCCGGAGCGCTCGATCCGGCGGCGGAGCTGGGCGCGGGTCGGGGGTTTCGCGCCGCCGAGCGGGTAGTCCGCCGTCAGGTAGGCATCGCTAATGATGTCGAGCTCATCGAGCCGTAGCGCCCGCAGCACGATGCGCTCACCCGGGAGCACGATCATGAGCGGAATCTAGCGTTTGCTCTGAGTTAGCAGGATTCGATCCAAGAGCGGAGCGGGCACGACGTCCAGGCTCCGGCTCGAATCGACGTAGAGGCCGAAGGCGCCGCTCACGTCGCCGCTCGTCTTACCGTCGTCCGACTCGAAGTACGCGAAGGTCTCGAGCTCGTAGGGGCCCGGCGGTACCGCCACCTTCCAGCGCGTCGTCTTTCCGGGCTCGAGCGCGATCGTGTAGGCGACCAACTTCTCGCAGCCGAGGGGATGCACCTTGATCGCGCCGATGCAGTCCCGTTCGCGGCCGCCGCTGCAGTCCTCGACACGGACGACCTGTGACTGCTCGAGCGAAACCGTGATCACCTCGCCGGGACGGACGATGCTGAGTTGCTTCGGCCGGGGGTAACCGGTGTCGGAGCAAACCCCGAATCCCTCACCGGTGATGCAGCTGCTCCCGGGAACGGCTGCCTGTGAGCCCGCGCTGCTCTCGAGGACGAGCTTCGGCGCGCGAGGAGAAGCCTCCGGCAGGTTCTTCTGTTTCTGTCTAGTCGTCGCTGCCGGCGCCGCTCCGGAGTCAGAGGCCGTAGGCGGCGCGCCGCCGCAGGCCGTGGCGACGAGGACGAGCGGGAGGGCGAGGAGGAGTCCGGAGCGTCGCATCGTCACTAGGACGGATCGGCAACCCGAAAAGTTCCCTGAAGCTCCGCCTACACGTCGAGGAGGAGTGCGTCGCCCTGGCCGCCGCCGGAGCAGATCGCCGCGAGGCCGAGGCCGCCGCCGTTTCGCCTGAGCTCGTGGATCATCGTCGCGAGGATGCGTGCTCCCGAAGCGCCGATCGGGTGTCCGAGTGCGACAGCGCCGCCGTTCACGTTGACGCGCTCCGGATCCGTGCCGAGCATCGCGATGGAGTTCAGAACGACCGACGAGAAGGCCTCGTTCAGCTCCACGCGCTTCACGTCGTCGATCGACTTCCCTGCCTTCTCGAGCGCCTGAAGGCCGGCGAGGGCGGGCGTCTTTGCAAGGTAGGCGAAGTCGTCCGCAACGTAGCCCTGGGAAACGATCGTGGCCAGGATCTCGAGGCCCCGCTCCCGAGCGAATTCCTCGCTCGTGACCACGAGAGCGCCCGCCCCGTCGTTGACGCCGGGAGCGTTCCCGGCGGTTGTCGTCCCGTCCGGGTCGAAAACAGGCTTCAGCTGCGAGAGCCGCTCGTAGGAGGTGTCCCGCCGCGGACCCTCGTCGGTCGTCACCTCACCCACGGGCACGATCTCTTCGTTGAACCGGCCGTTGTCGATGGCGTCCACAGCCCGCTGGTGGGAGCGAAGCGCCCAGCGATCCTGATCCTCCCGCGAGATCCCGAGCTCACGCGACACAAGCGACGCCTGCGCGACCATGTGCAGCTCGTCGAACGTCGACGTGAGGCCGTCGGAGGTCATCGAGTCGATCAGAACGCCGTCGCCGAGCCGATAGCCGAACCGGGCGTTCTTCAGGAGGTACGGGGCGTTCGACATGGATTCCATGCCCCCGGCGACGACGACCGAGTGGTCTCCGGCCCTGATCATCTGGTCTGCCATCTCGACCGCGCGGACGCTCGAGGCACAGACCTTGTTGATGACGTCGGAGCCGATCTCCTTCGGCAGCCCCGCACCGACGCTGGCTTGCCGGGCCGGGGCCTGGCCGGCGCCCGCCTGCAGCACCTGGCCCATGATCACGTACTCGACGTCTTCGTCCTCGATCCCGGCACGGTCGAGAGCTCCCCGGATCGCGACGGCGCCCAGCTCCGGCGCCGGGTAGTTCTTCAGCGCGCCGCCAAGCTTTCCGAAGGGCGTGCGAACGGCTGAGATGATGACTGAGCGAGCCACTTTGGCCAGCCTAGCAATGCCCTCCAACGCTGCCTCTAACGGGAGCCTTGGCCGGTTCGAGCCTTCCACTCCTCCGCCATCGCGATCCGCTGGATGAGCGTCGGGTGCGTCTGCATGAGCAGATACGACCAGGTCGGCGGGTCCGGATCCGAGAAGCTCGTTGTTCCCAGTCGCACGAAGAGGCGTTCCGCTGCCTCCGGCTCGCGGGCGGTCTCGAGCGCCACCCAGTCCGCCTCGGCCTCGAGACGGCGGGTGATGGCGTACTGGAAGGGCAGCGCGAGAAGCTGGAGCACGACCAGCACGAAGAGAGCGAGGGGAATCGCTGCCGGCGTGTAGACGCCCCCACGACGGCGAGTAGCGCGCGCGATCAGGTACGCGCCGGGCAGCGCGAAGAGCGCATACCAGCCGACGCTCTTCCAGATGTGGTTCCTGGAGAGGTGTGCGATCTCGTGCGCAAGGACGACCCTCACCTCGTCCTTCTCGAAGCGACCGTCGAGCAGGGTGTCCCACAGGATCACGCGCCGGCTCGGACCGAGGCCGACGGCTTCCGCATTCGGCGCACTCGTCAGCTCCCGCACGTCCTGCTCCTCGACCCGGACCTCCTCCAAACCCTGCTGGGCGGCGAGCTGATCGGCCTCAGCGAGCAGAGCCTGGTCCCGCACCGGGTGGACGCTCGGAATCAGGTACGGGAAGAGGAATGCGAAGAAGAGCGCGAGGCCGACGAAGGCAGGGGCGCCGGCGAGCCACCACCACTCGCGCAGGGGCGCGGCGAGCGCCATGACGATCAGGATCGCCAGGCAGATGAAGAGAAACGCGCCACCGAGGCCGATCCAGTTTTCGAACACCCACCTGCCGTACCCCTGGTGCGAGATGCCGTGCCTGCGCTCCCACCAGAGCTGCGCAAGACCGAACGGGAGTTGGGCGAGCCAGAGGAAGGCAAGTCCGATCATGCCGAGGAGCATCCCGGTGCCGACCCGACCGGCTGCGGACTCCCGTGCGAAGCGGGGCCCGAGGACGGCGTACAGCCCCAGTACGCCGATGAGGGCCACCTGCGTGAGGACGAAGTTGATCCGGACGAACCGCTGGTAGTCGCGCGCCTCCTCGAGCTCGGCGGCGCCGAAATACTCCCGAACGTCGAGGCTCGGGAGCTGGAGATCTCCGGGGACGCTCGACCGCCAGAGCAGTACGACTGCCACTGTGTAGATCCCGACCAGGAAAGCGAACGCGAGCGCTGCGACCGCGCGGCGGGTCGTGACCGTCACACCGCGGAGCGGAGACAGGGGCTCTTCGGAGCTCGTCCTCTGTTGGCGCGGGCAGCTGCGCCGGGCCGCTGTAGGGGTAGCGCCCGGTCAGAAGAAACAGGTATCCGTCGGTCTGAGCCGCGTAGCGAAGCGCGTAGGCGCCGAGGTTTCGAAGACCGGTCGGCATCCTGCCGGTCGCGAGGGAAGCGAACCAGCCGCCGACGCCGACGAGTACGAGCGCCGAGTTGAACGAGCTCGTGACGAGAAGCGCCGGGAACGCGAGGAAAAGGCGGAACGCCGCCGTCCAGCGGCTCTGGGGCTCAGGCTGGGCGATCGACGACCTCGACCGGATAGCTCCCGGCCGCTCCAGTAAAGCCCGGAAAGGGATTCGCGACGAGGAACAGGTACGCAAAGACGTGGATGTCGTAGCGCACGTACGCCGCCAGGAAGCGGTGCAGTGCGTCGGGGGAGCGGCCGGTGAAGAGGACGGCGAACCAGTTGAGCACGGCCGCAAAAAAAGCGGCGATCGACCAGAGGATGAGCCACACGAAATGCGGGAACGTGAGCAGCAGCCGGAAGAAGACGCTCACGCGTGAGCGGCGGAGGTCGTCTCCATCGGGGTGCAACGTGATCGCAGGGGGGGCGGGCGCCGGCGCAGGCTCGGGCCACGACGGGTCCGCGTCCGGGTACCGGTCGGTCAGCAAGGCGAGGTAGCCGTAGGTCTGGGCCGCGTAGCGCAGCGAGTAAGCCTCGAGATCACGGAAGCCCTGCGGCATCCGCCCCCGGGCCAGGCACACGAACCAGCCGAGAAAGGCGACGACGAACGCGAGCCCGAGCGCGGAGAGGCCGCCGGCGGAGCTCGCCGAGGAGGAAGTGTCGTAGCTGCCCTCGCCCGTCGCGTTCCAGGTCGCGGTTCCGACGAGGGCCGCGGTCAGGACGAGCGGCGGCAGCGCGAGGAAGAGCCGGAAGGCTGCGCCGAGGCGCCCCTGGCGGGCCGGCGGATCGACCTCGACGTCGATCGGATAACCGGGGGAGCCGGTGAATCCAGGGAAGGGGTTCGCCGCCAAGAGCCCGTAGGCATACACGTGGGTCGAATATCGCACGAGGGCCGACAGGAACCTGTGCAGGTCGACCGAAGGCTTTCCCGTGACGAGCACCACGACCCAGTTCGCAATCGAGGCGAAGAAGGCCGCGATGCTCCAGAGCACGAGCCAGATCGCGTGCGGAATCAGCAGGAGGAGCCGGAAGAAGACGGTCAGGCGAGACCGCCCGAGGTCGTCCGTGACGACGAGACGGATCGGGTGCGACTCCACAGCCGGGATTATGGGCCGTCCCGAGGACGGCGCGCTGTTTCTCTCTCGAAGTTGACCGGGCCTGCCGGGTGGCCTACCCTGAGATCGATGACGACTTCCATCCGCACCTGGTGGGCTTGGCGCCGCGAGCGGAGCGGAAGCGTCGCCTGCTGACCCAGAGGCCCTCGACCATCCGTTTCGCTCCCCTGACCTTCCCTCGGAAGGTCTTTTTGTTGCCATGACCATCGCGACCGACATCCACGCAGATCTGATCACCCCGCTTGGGGCATACCTCCGCCTGCGGGCCGCCGGAACGGCGAGCTTCCTCCTCGAGTCAGTGGAGAAGGGGCGGCTCGGCCGCTACAGCCTGGTGGGCTCGGGCTCGCGCCTCGTCTCCTTCGAGGAGGCAGGCGCCGAGCTCGACGCAGGACGGCCCGTGGTCGGCTACCTGGGCTATGACCACGTGGCGAAGCTCGAGCCGACAGTGGTACTCCCTGCGGACGGCCCAGACCTCCCCGAGAGCCGCTTCGTGGTCGCCGACCGCCTCGTCCGCTTCGACCACGTCACGAGCATCGCGGAGGTCCTGGCAGGCGATCGCAACGAGATCGCGGCCCTGCTCGAAGGGCCCCCGCCTGCATCCGAGGCTCACAGTGAGCCCGATCAGGAGGCAACGACCATGCGCTCTCCGAGCCGGGAGGACTACGAGGAAGGGGTGCGCACAGCCAAGGAGCACATCCGGATCGGTGACGCGTTCCAGATCGTCCTGTCGCAGCGCGCCGAGAGACCGACGTCCGCCTCCGCGCTCGCGCTCTACCGCTCGCTCAGGCGGATCAATCCGTCGCCCTACCTCTTCCTGCTCGAGCTGGGCGATCTCGCGCTGGTGGGCTCCTCGCCGGAGACCCTCGTCAAGCTCGAGGGGACGCGGGCGAGCCTGAACCCCATCGCCGGCACGACGGATGCCGGAGAGGGAGACGCAGAGCGCTTGCTCGCCTCCGAGAAGGATCGAGCGGAGCACGTAATGCTCGTCGACCTCGGCCGGAACGACCTCTCCCGCGTCTGCGTCCCCGGCACGGTGCGAGTGGGTCGCTTCCTCGAGGCGGAGCGGTACTCGCACGTCACCCACCTCGTCTCCGAGGTTGCCGGCGAGCTGGCCTCCGGCCGGTCGGGCCTCGACCTCCTGCGGGCGTGCTTTCCGGCCGGAACGGTCTCCGGCGCTCCCAAGGTCCGCGCCATGCAGATCATCTTCGAGCTCGAGGGTCGCCGTCGCGGGCCCTACGCAGGTGCGGTCGGCTACGCCCTCCCGGACGGGGCGCTCGACACCTGCATCGCAATCCGGACGATCGTCCTCTCGGGCGGGGTCGCACATCTTCAGGCCGGGGCGGGCATCGTCGCCGAGTCGGATCCGACCTCGGAGCACCAGGAGTGCCTGAACAAGCTCGCGGCACTCGAAGCGGCCATCGAGGATGCGGAGCGCGCACCGTGATGCTCCTGATCGACAACTACGACTCCTTTACCTACAACCTTGCCCACCTCTTCCAGGAGCTCGGCGCCGAGGTGACGGTGCTTCGAAACGACGCCCTGGACGCTGAGGAAGCCGAGCGGCTCGCTCCGAGCCACCTGATCGTCTCCCCCGGTCCCGGCCGCCCGGCGGACGCGGGCGCGACCATCGAGATCCTGAAGCGGCTCGGCCCGCGGACTCCCACCCTTGGCGTCTGCCTCGGACACCAGGCGATCGTCGAGGCCTTCGGCGGCGAGGTGGGCCAGGCCAAGCGCCTCGTCCACGGAAAGGCGGCAGCGGTCAGCCACGACGGACAAGGGCTCTTCGACGGCCTCCCGGACCCTTTCGAGGGCGGGCGCTACCACTCGCTCGCGGCGACGCGGATCCCCGACGTGCTCGAGGTCTGCGCCACGACCGCGGACGGAGAGGTCATGGCGGTTCGCCACCGCGAGCTGCCGATCGACGGGATCCAGTTCCACCCCGAGTCGGTCCTGACGCCGACCGGCTCCGAGCTCGCGCGGAATTTCCTGGAGGGACGACGGTGATTCAGGCAGCCCTCGGCCGGCTTCTGGATGGACACGACCTGGCCCGCGATGAGGCGCGGGAGGTCATGAACGGGATCATGCGCGGCGAGGCGACACACGCCCAGATCGGCGGCTTCCTCGTCGCCCTCCGCCTGAAGGGCGAGACCGCGGATGAGATCGCCGGGTGCGCCGAGGCGATGCGCTCCCATGTCCTTGCGGTCGCGCCGGAGCGACAGGATCTCGTCGACACGGCCGGGACCGGCGGTGACGGCGCCCGAACGTTCAACATCTCCACGGCGGCGGCACTCGTCGCAGCGGCGGCGGGAGCGGGTGTCGCGAAGCACGGGAACCGGGCCGTGTCCTCTGCGTCGGGATCGGCGGACGTCCTCGAGGCACTCGGCTTCTCCCTAGAGCTGGAACCTGAGCGGATCGCCCGCTCGATCGACGAGCTCGGGTTCGGATTCCTCTTTGCACCGTCGCACCATCCGGCCATGCGCCATGCCGCACCGGTTCGCAAGGAGCTCGCAGCCCGGACGGTTTTCAATGTCCTCGGACCGCTCACGAACCCGGCCGGCGCGCGGGCACAGGTTGTCGGGGTCTACGCTCCCGAGCTGGTGCCGACGATCGCGGAGGTGCTCGCGCAGCTCGGGGCGCGCCGCGCCTTCGTCGTCCACGGAGCGGGCGGCATCGATGAGCTCTCGCCTGCCGGCCCGAACCTCGTCTGCGAGGTCGTGGGAGGCAAGGTCGTGGAGCGGCAGATCGACCCGGCCGATTTCGGCGTGCCGCGCTGCCGTCCGGAGGACCTCACCGGCGGCACCCCGGCCGAGAACGCGGCCATGGTGCGCGAGATCTTCCAGGGCGGGCGAGGGCCGAAGCGCGAGGCAGTGCTCCTGAACGCCGCGGGCGCGATCGCCGCCGGCGGTCACGCCGAGGATCTCGAAGAGGGCTACGGAATCGCTTCGGCGGCACTCGACTCCGGCGCCGCCGCAGCACGGCTCGACGAGCTCGTCGCCTTCTCCCGGGCCGAGGCGGTCGCCTGATGGGACGGTTCCGGGATGCGCTCGCGGCCCCCGGCCTCGGGGCGATTGCCGAGATCAAGCGGCGCTCCCCTTCTGCGGGCGAGCTGCGTCCCGACGCCGATCCCCGGCTTCTCGCCCCCGCGTACGAGTCGGCCGGGGCGGCAGCGGTCTCGGTCCTGGTCGACGAGCGCTTCGGCGGGACGTGGGACGACCTGCGTGCCGCACGGGCAGCGAGCGCGGTCCCACTGCTCGCCAAGGGGTTCTTCCGGAGCCGTGACGACCTGATCCAGGCCAAGGAAGCGGGTGCCGACGCGGCACTCCTGCTCCTCCGCGACCTGAACGACGGCGAGTCGGCTTCCTTCCTTACTGCGGCCCACGATCTGGGCCTCGACGTCCTGGTCGAGGCGCACGACGCAGAGGAGCTCGAGCGTGCGATCGCGCTCGATGCCGAGATTCTCGGCGTGAACGCCCGCGACCTCTCGACGTTCGAGATCGACCGGGCGCGTCAGCTCGACCTGGTCTCCCGCGCGCCACGGGACCGCGTGGTGGTGGCGGAGAGTGGTATCTCCTCCCGCGCGCAGGGCGCCGCTGCGGAGCTCGCAGGAGCAGATGCCGTCCTGATCGGGTCGGCGCTCATGCGGGCGGCCGATCCGGGCGCGAAGCTCGTAGAGCTCCTGTCCCGTCCGCTGGTCAAGGTCTGCGGGCTGACGCGTCCGGAGGACGTGGCCGTTGCGGCCGAGGCCGGGGCAGATTTCGCGGGTTTCGTCCTCGCCGAAAGCCCTCGCCGAGCCACGGCCCCTCTGCCCGTCCCGGAGACGATGCTCTCGGTCGCGGTCCTCGTCGGCGAGGTCGAAGCCACCCCCACGGACCTCGTCCAGCTCTACGAGTCGGAGAACGGCCACCGGGCTCGCGACGGAGTGCTACTCCAACGGGGAAGGACCGTCGCAAGGGTGCTCGACCTCCCGTGGCTCGACGAGGACGACGGCCATTGGGACAAGGCCGCGAGCGTCGAGGGGCGCGTGCTCCTCGCAGGCGGGCTTGGCCCCGAGAATGTGAGCGCCGCCATCCAGGCGGTTGACCCCTGGTGCGTGGATGCGAGCCGAAGCCTCGAAGCCGCCCCGGGAATCAAGGATCATGAGCGCGTTCGCGCCTTCGTGGAGGCGGCGCGGTGAACGTCCAGGAGCTCGGCTTTTACGGGCCCTACGGCGGTCGCTACGTTCCGGAGACGCTCGTGCCTGCACTGGACGAGCTCGTCGCCGGCTGGGATGCCGCGCGCCAGGATCCTGCGTTTCGAGCCGAGCTCGACGAGCTCGGGCGGACGTTTGTGGGACGCCCGACGCCGCTCTACCGCACCGAACGGCTCCGGGAGGACCGCCGCCTCTACTTGAAGCGCGAGGATCTCTGCCACACGGGAGCCCACAAAATCAACAACGCGGTCGGGCAAGCGCTCCTCGCCGCTCGCCTCGGCAAGAAGCGAATCGTGGCAGAGACGGGCGCCGGCCAGCACGGCGTCGCGGCCGCGACCGTCTGCGCGCGGTTCGGCTTCGAATGTGTCGTCTACATGGGCGCCGAGGACATAGATCGCCAGCGCCCGAACGTCGAGCGAATGGGCCTTCTCGGTGCAGAGGTCCGGCCGGTCGAGTTCGGGACGAAGACGCTCAAGGAGGCGACGAGCGAGGCAATCCGCGACTGGATCACGAACGTCGAGACGACGCACTACCTGATCGGCTCCTGCGTGGGCCCGCACCCCTATCCCGAGATCGTGCGCGAGCTTCAGGCCGTGATCGGGCGCGAGGCGCGCACGCAGATGCTCGAGGAGGAGGGTCGCCTGCCCGACGCGGTCGTCGCCTGTGTCGGCGGCGGCTCGAACGCGATCGGCCTCTTCGCCGGTTTCCTCGACGATCCGTCGGTCCGCCTGATCGGTGTCGAGGCGGCAGGCGCCGCGAGCCTCGGCGCGGGCCGGGCCGGAGTTCTCCACGGCGCTCGCTCCTCGCTCCTCGCGGACGAGGATGGGCAGATCGCCGACGCACATTCGATCTCGGCCGGCCTCGACTATCCAGGCGTAGGGCCCGAGCATGCCTTTCTGCGCGACACGGGGCGAGCGGAGTATCTGCCGGCCACCGACGAGGAGGCCCTCGCCGCCTTCCACCTTCTGTCCGAGCGCGAAGGAATCATCCCGGCGCTCGAGCCGGCGCATGCGCTTGCGCGCGCGCTCGAACTGGACGACGAGGTCGTGCTGGTCGGCCTCTCGGGGCGGGGCGACAAGGACCTCGCCACGGTGCTCTCCCGTTGAAAACTCGTTTCAGAATGACGCTTCGCCGTCGGGGTGCGATGGGCGTTGCGATGCAAGGACGCAGGGCGTGCTCGTAGCCGGAGGCTACGGGCGCAACCGAGGACGCGGCAGCGCGGCGTCCAGCGTGGCCCGGCGGCTCAAGGCTTCGTTTTGAAACGAGTTCTAAGGGCGCCGGGCAAGAAGCTCTCCATCTACCTGATGGCGATGCCGGACACGCCGGCGCTCGCGGCCGCGGCCGTCGAAGGCGGCGCCGACCTCCTCGAGATCGGCTTTCCCTTCTCCGACCCGCTCGCCGACGGCCCGGTGATCAGGCTCGCGGGTGAGCGGGCGCTCGCAGCGGGCATGCGGACAAAGGCGTGTCTCGAGTGCCTGTCCGAAACCCGTGCCCGCGTCGGCGACGAGATCCCGCTCATCCCGATGACCTACGCGTCGATCCTGGAGGCGTACGGCTCTGAACGCTTTCAGATGGACGCTCGCGCTGCAGGCGCGACGAGCCTGATCGTCCCGGACCTGCCGATCGAAGCAGCGCCTGAGCTGGCGCGAGTCCACCTCGTCGCCCCCACCTCGACCCCCGAGCGCATCACCCTCGCGGCTGAGCGTACCGACGGCTGGCTGTATCTCGTTTCCCTCACCGGGACGACTGGGGCCCGCGATTCTGTGTCGCCGCAGCTCGCCTCGCTCGTCGAGCGGGCACGCGCAGTCACGAACGTGCCCCTTCTGGCCGGCTTTGGCATCTCGACGCCCGAGCAGGCCGGGGCCGCCGCCGAGCTCGCCGACGGGGTCGTGGTCGGCAGCAGGGCGGTGGAGGTAGCCGAGGATGGGCCCGATGCTCTGGGGGCCTACGTCGAATCGTTACGGCGCGCGGTCGACGCCGCGCCGACGTCAGCAGCAGCGCCGTGAAATGTGACGCGGCCGGGACTCGACCCGGCCGCGTCAAACCCCCCGTCCGACACACCTCTAGCTCACGACGCGAACCCGTTCGCAGTTGAGGGTCGAATCGCCGGTCCGGATAACTGCGACGTCACTGTCATCCGCATCTTCACCGCAGTCGATCGTGTCGACGGCGCCGTCGTCCGCGGCCGCGAAGAGATGGTCGTTGCCGCCGTCGCCGCTCATCGTGTCGGCGCCCCAGCCGCCCCACACCCAGTCGCGGCCCTCGCCGCCTCCCAGGATGTCGTCGCCGGGCCCGCCCCAGACGAAGTCGCCCCCACCCTCGCCGGCCACCGTGTCGTTCCCGAGGCCGCCAAAGAGGAAGTCGCTGCCGTCTCCGCCAGAGATCGTGTCGTTGCCGGCCTTCCCCCAGATGAAGTCGCGATTCTCGGTGCCGACGAGCACGTTGTCGGTCGCGTCCCCGCGGATGAAGCTACCTCGTGGACGTACACCTGTGATCGCCCTGACCCGCTCGCAGCCGATCGCGACGTCGCCTGTGCGGATGAGCGCAACATCGAAGCCCGCACCGCAATCGACCGTGTCGACATCGCCGTCGTCGGCGCCGGCGAAGAGATGGTCGTCACCGAGACCGCCTTCGAGCACGTCGGTGCCCCGCCCGGCATAGACCCAGTCTCCGCCGTTGGCACCATCGAGCGAATCGGCTCCGGGGCCGCCCCAAAGGAAGTCCCTACCGTCATCGCCGGAGACCGTGTCGATACCGCGGCCGCCGAACACCAGGTCGGTCCCGCCCGCCCCGGAAAGGGTGTCGTTTCCGGCCCTGCCGAAAATGAAATCGCGGTGATCCGTTCCGGTGAGGACGTCGTTCCCTGGGGTTCCATTGAACGTTTGCGCGAAAGCGGCCGGTACGGCGACCAACGCCGCGACGACCGCGAAGAGAACGAGGGCTCTGGACACGAGTGGGCTCCTTTCGGGATCAACCATTAGAGACGAATCACACCAGCCGATTGGAACCCCCGCATGCGGGTTTCGTAAATGCTCATGCGGGTTTCGTAAATCTCCCGTAAGTCCGGCGAGTCGCCGGAAACTCTTGTCGCGGTCGTTTAGCCGGCGCTTGCAGCTGAAAGGGCCGCACGCGTCCGACCGGCGGAAACCATGTCACCCTTCGCCTCGAACAGCCGGAGAGCTTCTTCGAGAAGCGGCACGCTGCCGTCGCTTTCTCCCAGGCTGCGTACCTCCGCGAGGTCGGTTAGCGCTCGTCCACGTATGACGAGATCGTCGGTCACCTCAGCGAGTGCCAGGGCCTCCGAACCGATTCGTTCGGCCTCCTCGTGGTTCCCACGCCGAGCGAGGACCCGCGCCCGGGTGACGCGCCACCAGACATGGGACGCGATGTCGTCGGACGTCGCCGCGCCTTCGCTCACATGCGTGAGGCGGTCGGCGTCGTCGTAGCGGCCCTGCGCGTAGACCGCGTCCGCCAGGTACGCCGCCAGCGTCGAGAGAACTCCAAGCTCGCCCATGCGCTCGAGGATTACGTAACCGCGGCGAAGCTCGGCCTCGGCCGCAGCGGGCTCTCCCGCGAGCATCTCGATCCGGCCCGCCATGATCGTGGCAGCCGCAAGCGAGTACGGCAGACCGAGATCCTCGTGCATGGACTGCTGCCGCGCATAGAGATCGCGCGCCTCGTCGAAGTTCCCGCGCATCGCCTCGAGACCGGCAAGCGTGCCAACAAGAGCTGCTTCCACGGTCGGCCGGCGGCCGCCGATCTCGGCCAGAAGCTCCTCGCAGCGCTCGGTGCACTCGTCCACCGGTGTGGGGCCCCAGTACGGCGCGGTGCCGAGGCCGATGAGAATCGCATCCTCGCGCTCGTCGCCCGCACGGCGAGCGTGCTCGAGCGCCCGGGCCAGCGCCTCGGCCCGTAGCTCGTACCGGCACGCCATCAGGTGAACCTGCCCCAGGAGGTCCCAGGAGGACGCGAGACCCGCCTCGTCTGCGAATTCCTCGAAGACGGACAGCGAGGATTCGGCCACCCGGCGCGCCTCTTCGGTCGTTTCCGTCGGATCCGTCTTCAGCCGTAGGTGTTGCTCCTCGACCCGAGCGCGCAAGGCGAGTCTCCGGTCGCCTGCTGCCTCAGCTTCCTGAACCGCGTCGCGCAGCTTCATCTCGGCCGCGTCCAGCTCACCGATCTCGACGAGGGTCCGGGCGTGCGCCACGAGCAGCTCGATCCGGCGCGGCCCTTCGGCAGCGAGGTCGGTCGCGCGCCCGTAGAGAGTCGCGGCTGCCGGAAGGTCGTTTCGAGCAACCGCGCGCTTGGCCGACCCAGCCAGTCGCTCGACCGCTTCGTCGGCAAGGGCTCGACCCCGCTCGCCGACTGGGCCGAGTTGCGCGCGCAACCTGTAGGCGCACTCGAGGTGATAGGCCACGATCTCCTCGTACTCGAGGCTCCGCGCGCCCGCCACCTCGACGAGCCAGTCTGCGAACTGCTCGTGCAGATCGGCCCGCGTCTCCTTTGGGATCGACTCGTAGGCGGCATCGCGAATCAGGATGTGCCGGAACCGAAACGCTTCCTCGCCTGGAAACGTGGAGCGCTCTGGACGAATCAGCTCCTTCCGAACGAGCGCGTGAACCAGCCGCGTTGAGCCGTCCGTTCCTTCCTGGAGCCCCCCCAGGGCGCCCGTGTGAAAGACCTGCCCCTCCACCGACGCCCGCTCGAGAATGGCGCGCTCAGCCGCCGGGAGCCTGTCGATCCTCGCGGCAAGAAGTGCCTGGATCGTGGGTGGGATCGGAACCTTTTCCAGACCGGCGGCGGACCAGTGACCGTTTTCGCGGGTGAGGAGGCCTTCTCCGACCAGCAATGCAACTGTCTCTTCGACAAACAGAGGGTTTCCCTCCGCGACCTGCATGATCTGAGCTCGAACGTCCTCCTCGAGCGTCCCTCGACCCAGATGAGAGGCGACAAGTAGGTCGAACTCCTCGTCGTTGAGCGGCTCGAGGAGCAAGGACGTGGAGTTGAGCTTTCCGCCGGCCCAGGCAGGCCGCTCGTCCAGGAGCTCCGGGCGGGCGAGGCAGACGAGCAGGATCGGGGCGCCCCGGGACCATTCCGCTATGTGCTCGATGAGGTCGAGAAAGGTCGGCTCGCCCCAGTTCACATCGTCCAGCACGACGACGAGTGGTCGATCCCGTGCCAACGCCTCCAAGAACTTCCGGACTGCCCAAAAGCTCTCCTCGCCGCCACGGGCGTCGGCCAGACCGACGAGCTCCGAGACTCGGGCCGCGACGAGAGCGGCATCGTCCTCGTCGCCGAGAAATGCGGCGATCCGGGCCCGCGCCTCCTCCGGTGTCTCCTCGCCGTTCAGAGACGCTGCTTCTCGAACTACCTCTGCCACGGGCCAAAACGTGATGCCGTCCCCGTATGACAGGCAGCGACCGCGAACCGTGGTGGCCTGTTCGGCCAGGTCGTCGAGGAATTCCGCAACGAGGCGCGACTTTCCGACGCCGGCCGGACCCATCAGGGTGAAGAGGTGACAGCCCTGCTCACGCTCAACCCGGGCGAAAGCATCGTGCAGAAGCCGAAGTTCGTTCTCGCGTCCGACGAGGGGCGTCTCGAGTCGCCGGGCCGTGCCGGGAGAATCGGGACGAATGGACACGAGGCGCCGGGCAGCGACTCTCTCGCCGCGGCCTCGAAGGTCGAGGGAATCGACCTCCTCGGCCTCGACCGCGTCGCGGACCAGGCGAAAGGTGGTCTCGCCGACGAGGATCTCTCCCGGGTTTGCAGCCTGCTCGAGCCGGGCGGCGACGTTCACAGTGTCCCCGGTCGCAAAGGACTGCCCGGAAGCGGCGTCTCCTGCCACGACCTCGCCCGTGTTGACTCCGATCCGAATCGTTAGCTCGAGCCCCCAGGCCGCAGAGACTTCGGCGTTCAGCTCCGCGAGTGCCTCGCGCATCTCAAAACTGGCCCGCACGGCCCTCAAAGCGTCGTCCTCGTGCACGAATGGAACGCCGAACACCGCCATCACCGCGTCGCCGATGAACTTCTCGACCGTCGCCCCGTGACGCTCGAGCACGTGCTGCATCGCGTCGAAGAAGCGGGCCTGAACGCGTCGCAGCGACTCCGGGTCGAGCCGCTCTCCGAACCCCGTTGAGCCGGCCAGGTCCGCGAAGACAACGGTGACGGTCTTCCGTACTTCGTGGCCGGCTGCGGCTCGATCCGCAAGGGCCGCACCGCATGACTGACAGAAACGAGCTTCCTCCGGGTTTCGCTGTCCACACTCGCCGCAAACTGCCATGCCGAAAGGGTACGGCAGTCAGGCTCTTGGTTCCACGCGCGAGACGAGCGGGCCTTTCGGCCCGCTCGTCTGTCCCGTACTCGGGTTGTTTGAGGTTTACGCCCCTGCCAGCGACTTCTTGGACTGCCGGGCCGTTGCGGCCGCGCCCAGTGCGAGGAGCAGGAAACCAAACATGATCGCCGCGCCGATTCCGGCGTCGCCCCAGTTGAAGGCCTGGCCGTCGGTTGCGGGAACTGCGACCACCGGGGTCTCGACGGCAGCGCCTGGATCGCGCCGGAGCACGAAACCGTTGCCCGTGACTGCCGAGGGATCGCGCCAGAGATTGAGATTCTCGCTGCCAACGTTCGGCGTGAAGCGTGCGGCCCGGTCGTCGGGCCTCACAACTACGGTCACGTCCGTCGACTGCGGCACGCCACGCACTGCCCGGTCGTCGGGGCGAACGCTCGTGACCTGGTTGCCCTGACCGATACCCGAGTCGACCGCGATGCGAGCCTGGGCCGTCGGAGCTGCGATCGCCGCAAAGGCGAAAGACAGGGCGAGCCGACGGATCCAACGATGACGACGATTCCTCATTTCCGTGCTCCTTTCGTGATCCGGTTGCATGCTCACCGGACGGAGGAGCGGAGATTTTTCTTCCCACGGGCCGCGAGTCGGTCGTCAAGCTTCAGCAGAAACAGGCCCCGCTGCAGCGGAACCGGAGCGTTACGGCACGAGGCTTGGCGTCTCGCGCCGGCGCTACGAGCGATCGAGACGGGCTCGAAGAGCCGCGACCGTGACCGGGTCCGGGACACAGCCGGCTTCCCGGATCGCGGCTTCGATGTCAGCCTCGATCGCGTGCCGGAAATCCTCGTCTGCGACGGCGCGCTCGACCAGGTGGTCGAGTTCACGCCGCGCGAGCGGAAGCTCCTTCGCGGCGGCGACCCAGGCGTCCGGGGCAGGCGGAAGGGCTCCGAGGAGCTCCACCAGGCGTTGTTCGTCGAATGTCGTCATTGGGGTCACCGTTCACCAGACGGCTCGGGGGGCTCGGATCTTCCCTCGAGTTGAGCCCGGAGTTTCTTGAGGCAACGAGAGATGCGACTTGCGATCGTCCCCGGCGCGATCGCCAGAGCATCGCCGATCGTCTGATAGCTCTCATCGCGCGCGAAGAAGCGATCCAGAATCTCCCGACAGTGCTCCGGCAAAGCCGAAAGGCTCTCGTGCACCGTTAGTGCGTCGTCGAGGCGCTCGAGAGTTTCGTCGACCACGGGTATGTCGAGCGCGTCGGAATCGACTACTTCACGCGCGGAGCCCCGAATCCGGTCGATGGAGAGACGCCGGGTGAGCTGTCCGATCCATGGCCGGATCGCCGCATCGTCACGGAGCCGGTCGAGATGCTCATAGGTGCGGGCGAAGACCTCCTGGAAGACCTCCTCCGCGTCGTCCGGCCCCAGTCTGTACGCCTGCGTAGCGATCGCGTACACGTACCGGGAGAACCGGTCGACGAGCTCTGCCCATGCTGCCTGGTCGCCGGTTCGACAGCGGGCGACCAGGCGAGCGTCGGTGAGAGAGGAAAGAGACATCTGAGGCTTGAATCTTCGCGGAATACTCGGACTGAGGGAAGAACCTTTCCACGCCGCGCGTCTGGTCGATGTGAAGCGAAATCGAACTCACGAGGGCGGAAGCCCGCTGGAAGCCGTTCGCTACGCGGACATCTTGCGCCGCGCGCACACCGGGGAACTGGCCTCCCAGATCGCTGCGAGCCGACGCCTCGAGTGGCGAGACCGGTATCGCCGCCGGCTGCTCGCCGCCTCAACCGGCTGAGCTAGGCGCTTTCCGCAAGCGCGCGACGGGCGTGTGCTGCGCTCTCCGAGACCAACCGGTGTGCGCGCGTGAGACGCTCGTCATCGGGCACGGTGGCGAGGTTGACCTGCACGAGGCTCGCGGCCGCGCGCGCCGCCGCCTCCGCAAGAACAGCTGCAACAGCAGCGTCGCCGCGAATCTCGCCGGCTCCATTCTCGGCAACATGAGCGGCAAGTGCGGTCACGTCGCAGGCTATGGCCGCGATGAGAAGCGGAACTTCGGCTGCCTGGGCTAGCGCCTTGCGGATGGTCTCGTCCCGGCTCTCCGGCTCGAGCGTCGACCGCCGCCTCAATGTTTCGCGGGCGTCAGCGTAGGCATCGGCGTCGGCTTGCGCAAGTGGTGCTGACCGCGAACGCAACTGGTCCGCCTGGACGATCGCACCCGCTGCCTCGTTCCATTCAGACGAGGCTCGGGCGGCCATCCCGACGAGAGCCGCGGCGATGCCGACCACCACCGCCGCTGCAGATCCGCCGCCGATGGGGTCGCCGGGGGTCGCAATGCGCGCCATGAACGATCCCAAAGTGGCATCGACCAGCTCCTCGGAAGCCCCGGTGGGTGCGCTCACTCGATCATCCTCCCATGCTGCCGCCGGCGAGGGAAGAACGGCGATCGGCCCACCGTCCTGTGGACACAAGCGAAGAGGAGGAGCCGTGATCAGCCCGTCTATTCATCGAGAGCTCGCTCGCCAGAAGCAGGCGGATCTTCTGCGGGAGGCGGATGTGGCGCGCCTAGCCGCGAAGGCCAATCGCAACCGCAACCACGTGCCAACGATCATCACGTTCGCGCAGCCGGTCGCGATGCTCCAGGCGCTGTCCTTCCTGGGCCTCCGCGGGCGGAGACCACAGCCGGCCTGACAGCATCCTGACGGGGACGAGGACTCCAAAGGCCCCGGCGCTCGGGGCCTTTGGCGTTTCAGCATGAGCCACCGTCGGCGGCGCGTCCCGTAGGCTTCCGGCCCGTGGCGATCCTCGATTCGCGCATCGACCGGGCAGCACCAGAGTTTGAGGCGAACCGGTCCCGGATGGAGGCGTTGGTCGCCGAGCTCCGAGCACGTAGCGAGCAAGTCGCGCACGGCGGCGGAGCCGAGTCTGTCGAGCGTCACCGGGCTCGGGGGAAGCTTGCAGCGAGGGAACGGGTCGACCGCCTGCTCGACCCAGGTTCGTCGTTCCTCGAGCTGAACGCGCTCGCCGCGTGGGACCTCTACGACGGCGACGCTCCCGGTGCCGGAATCGTCTGCGGCGTCGGATCCGTCGAGGGCCGGGAGTGCGTCGTCGTCGCGAACGACGCCACCGTCAAGGGCGGGACCTACTACCCGCTCACGGTCAAGAAGCACCTTCGTGCCCAGGAGATCGCGGAGCAGAACTACCTGCCGTGCATCTATCTCGTCGATTCTGGCGGCGCCTTTCTCCCTCTCCAGGACGAGGTCTTCCCCGACCGTGACCACTTCGGCCGCATCTTCTTCAACCAGGCCCGCATGTCGGCCAAGGGGATCGCGCAGATCGCGGTAGTCATGGGATCGTGCACCGCCGGCGGCGCCTACGTGCCGGCGATGAGCGACGAGACCGTGATCGTCAAGGGCACCGGCACGATCTTCCTCGGCGGCCCGCCGCTCGTGAAGGCCGCTACAGGCGAAGAGGTGAGCGCCGAGGAGCTGGGCGGTGCAGACGTCCATTCACGGATCTCGGGCGTCACCGACCACTATGCCGCCGACGACGAGCACGCGCTCGCGATCGCCCGGTCGATCGTCGCCCACCTCGGCTACAGGCGGCCCGAACCTCCCTGGACCCCTGCGGAGGCCGAAGCTCCCCTCTACGACCCCGGCGAGCTGCACGGGGTCGTGCCCGAGGACTACCGCGTTGGTTACGACGTCCGCGAGGTGATCGCCCGGCTCGTCGATGGCAGCCGGTTCCATGAGTTCAAGAAGCTCTACGGAGAGACGCTTGTTTGCGGCTTCGCGCGGATCGAGGGGCTTCCCGTCGCGATCCTCGCCAACAACGGCGTTCTCTTCTCACAGAGCGCGCTCAAGGGCGCCCACTTCGTTCAGCTCGCCTGCAAGCGCCGGATCCCGCTGGTCTTCCTCCAGAACATCACGGGATTCATGGTCGGCAAGGAGTACGAGGCGGGTGGAATCGCGAAGGACGGGGCCAAGCTCGTCACCGCCGTCGCGTGCGCCGAGGTGCCGAAGTTCACTGTCATCATCGGGGGCTCGTTCGGAGCGGGAAACTACGGAATGTGCGGCCGGGCCTACTCACCTCGGCAGCTCTGGATGTGGCCGAACGCGAGGATCAGTGTCATGGGCGGCGAGCAAGCGGCGACCGTGCTCTCTGCCGTCGGCCGCTCGGATCCCGATGAGATCCGGGAGAAGTACGAGCGCGAGGGAAGCCCGTACCACTCGACGGCGAGGCTCTGGGACGACGGCGTCATCGACCCTGCCGACACACGCCGCGTGCTTGCCCTCGGGCTCTCGGCGAGCCTCAACGCACCGATTCCCGAGACGACCTTCGGCATCTTCCGGATGTGATGACGCCTACGGGAGGGCGGGGAGCTCGCCGGTCGTAACCGGCAGGTCAGGGAGGTCGACGTCGGGGAGGGCATCCGTGACGAGCGTGGTCGAGAGCGGAGGCGTCGTGACGGACGGAACCGAGGTCGTAGGTATCGAGACGACCGGAGTCGAGATCGCAGGTGTCGAAACGGGCGGAGTCGAGACCGCTGGAACGCTCCCGCCTGCGGCCCCCGCGACGGTATCCCCGACCGAGTTGGTTGCCTCACCTGCGACCGCCTGCACTGCCGAGTTACCGCCCTTCGCGCCGTTTTTCACGTCGGACCCGCCGCCAGAGACCTGAAACGGATCCGTAGCGCCCAAACCCGCAGCAACTTGCGTGGTATTCGCCGAGCTCGAGAACACGCTCGTGAACAGGCTCGTGTCGGCAGCCGGCATGGTCGTCGCCTTCGGCATCGTCAGCGCCTGCTCGCGCTCGCCTGCCGCTCCAAGCGGAACGACGGCAACTGTGATCCCGGCACCGAGGATGACGGCAGCCGTCGCGGCCGCCGTCTTGAGCACAAGTCCGGAGCGCTCCGCCTCGAGCGCGACTCGGTCGAGCTGGCGAAGCAAGCCTGCCGGGAGAAACGCCAACCCCGCGAGTCTCCGCCTCCGCGAAAGCGCCGGGGCGGCTGGACGGACACCGGCCTCCTCGAGCCGTCCGCGCAGGGACCGGCGCGCGCGGAACAGGAGGGTCTCGACAGCGGCGTGCGACAGATCCATCCGGTTTGCGATCTCGGCGTACGTAAGACCCTCGATCTCACGGAGAAAGAGGACCTGCTGATGCGTGGAGGGCAGCGTGCCGACGGCAGCTCGGAGTTCCTCGAGCTGCGGACGATCCGCTTCGGCCACCGACTCGATCAGCTCGTGCTCCAGCTCGACCTCGTGCGGCCGGCGAGAGAGCGTCCGATAGCGCCGCCGCGTGGCGTTCTTGGCGATGCCGAAGAGCCAGGCGCGTGGTTTCTCCGGCCTGTGGCCGCGCCCGAGAGCCCGGTAGGCATCGAGAAACGCGTTCTGGGTGACTTCCTCCGCGTCCGCTCGGTTCCCGACGTCGCGAAGGACGTAGCGGTAGACCTCGGGAAGATGCCGCCTGTAGAGACGCTCGAACGACCGATCGTCGAGACGCCGCCGCAGAGGCTCAACGCGGGGGCTCATGGCCGTTCAATGCCCAAAAACCGGAAATTTCTCACCTTCATCCTTGTGAAGGTTATGTGTGAAGTTCCGGGGCGCAAATTGAGCGCAAGGTTTGGCCAGGCGCCGGGCTCTAATGGGTGAAGGACCCGGGTTCGCGTGGACGACGGCGGGGGGGAAAGAACCGGCCGAAGCCACGATCCCCCGGGTCCGACTGTCATGTTGTCATGGAAAGAGCCCCCAAAGAGGACCCGCTCGCGCCTCGGAGTGCACGAAGCGCAGCACATTCTCGAGGTCCAGGTCTCTGATGCGGGCCTCCGGAGAAGCCTGCTCGCGTTCCTGGGGCGAACGTCGTACGCCGCCGAGGCTCGGGAGGACGGAGTCCTCGTGATCGACCCTCCGCGCGCGCTCAACCCGAAGATCGCACGGGCCGAGCTCGCGGTCTATTTGCGAATGTGGGAGCGCCTGACGCCGGGTGGAGCCGCCCACCTCGTCGGCGATAGCTAGAGGACGACTTCCTCCTCGAACCCCGTGCCGTCCGCGAGCCGTTCCGGACGGTACGGGGTGAGATCGAGCTGGGAGTGCCCGTTCAGGAGCTCCTCGGCGACGGCCCGGCCCACGGCGGGAGACTGCATGAAGCCGTGCCCGGAGAAGCCGCAGGCCGCATACACGCCCTCGCCGACCCAGCCGATCACCGGATGTGCGTCCGGCGTCATGTCGTACAGCCCTGCCCACGCCCTCGCGATCTGGACGTCGGCGGCGGGCGGGAACCGGGCCCGGAGGCGCTCAAGTCGATCTCCGAGCACCGATTCATCAACGGTTTCCTCCTCGCCCCAGCGCGGTGGCACGTCTGCCATGGCGAGGATCAGCCGGTCGCCCCGCCTCCGGAAGTGGAAGCCCGTCTCGCTCTCCACCGTCATCGGCAGCGCCTCGGGAAGGCCCGCCACAGGACCGGTCTCGATGAGCTGACGGCGGAGGGCCCTAATCGGGACTTCTGCTCCGAGTCGCGCCGCTGCCTCGCCCGATTGCGGCCCGCACGCAACCACAGCGACATCGGCCTCGACCTCGTCCAGGGCGGTTCGCTCGAGCAGATCCACGCCGAGCTCGACCGCACGCCGCACGAGCTCCCGCGTGACGGCCGGTGGATCGGCAACGCCGTCTTCGGCGCAGAACACGCCTCCGACGACGTCGTCGACGGCCACGCCCGGCGCGGCCTCCGCGATCCCGTCCTGATCGAGGCGCTGGACTGGAACCCCCAATTCGACCTGCACCTGGCGGCGAGTCTCCAGCTCCGCCAGGCCCGCTTCGGTCGTGGCGAGAAACAGGTAACCGACCTGGTCGAAGAACGGTGGTCCGAGCTCCTCGAAGAAGCGGATGCTCTCCTGCGCCAACCGGACCTCCGCCGCTGTCGAGAACTGTTGGCGAACACCTCCCATCGCCTTGCTGGTGGCGCCGGAGCCAACAGTTTCTCGGTCCACGAGGACGACATCTTCCGCCCCCGCCAAGGCAAGGTGGTAGGCGATCGAAGCCCCGATCGCGCCGGCGCCGCCGATGACGATCCTCGGCATCAGAAGCCCTCGCTGTCCAGGAACGCGTCGAGGTCGAGTCGCTCTTCCGCGGTCAGGCCGCGAAGCGGTGCGCGGACGTCCTCTTTCAGCGGCACCCCCCGACGCGCAAGCGTCCGCTTGAGCGCGGCCTGGAAGGGCAGAGCCTGCAGACGGTCACGGACGGACGCCACTCGCTCCCCGGTCGAGCGGTCTGGAGTGCGAACGAGGTCGCCGACGAGCTCCGGGAAGGCACTCGCGAGGCCCGAGACGGCTCCGGCGGCGCCTCGTCCGAGTCCCTCCACGATCAGGGACTCGGGGCCCACGAAGACGTCGAGGCCCTCGAGAAGATACGGCGAGAAGCGGTCGAAGGGGGCATCCGAGACCTTGAGACCCGCCAGGTTCGGCACCTCGTCCTGCAACTTCTCGACGACGCTGACGGGGACGGCGTACCCGCTCCGATCGGCGAACTCGTAGAGGTAAAACGGAAGCGGTGCGCAGGCCGCCGCCGCGGCGCTGAAATGCGCCAGCAGAGCCGGGTCGTCGAGCGCGTAGTACGGAGGTCCGATCACGGCGACGGCCGCGGCGCCCGCCTCCGCGGCGTGTCGCGCCAGCTCGACGGTCTCGCGCGTCGTCTGCGCACCGCAATGGACGGCGACATCGAGCCCGGCACCGGCAGCTGCCACGAAGAGCCCGGCGGCGCGCCGGCGCTCGTCCGGGCTGAGCAGAATCCCCTCGCCGGTGGTCCCGAGCGCCAGGATCCCGTCGAGCCCCGCCCTGGCCAGAAACTCGACGTATTCGCCCAACGGAGCCTCGTCGAGCGCCTCTCCCCGTCCCGGAGCGGCGTCACGGCAGCTGCAAGCACACCTTTGAGCACCAGTGGACTCTAAGCTGCCGCCGATGAGCGCGCTCCGGATCGAGCGGCAGGGGCACGCCCTCCGCATCACGCTGGCGCGCCCCGAGCGCCGGAACGCGTTCGACGCAGCCCTGATCGCGGAGCTGACGGAGGCGTTCGCCGAGGTCGGAGACGCACGCGTGGTCCGGCTCGAGGGCGAGGGGGCGAGCTTCTGCGCCGGAGCCGACGTGGACTGGCAGCGGGCGGCGATCGATCTCGACTACGACGAGAACGTCCAGGACGCGATGCGCCTCCACGCGATGTTCGAGGCGATCGACTCCTGCCCCGCTCCCGTCGTCGCGAGGGTTCAGGGCCATGCGCTCGGCGGTGGCTCAGGTCTTCTGGCGTGCGTCGACGTTGCGATCGCGGCGGAGGACGCCGTGTTCGCGTTCTCTGAAGTCCGGCTCGGCATCGTGCCCGCCGTCATCTCGCCCTTCGTCCTGCCCCGGATCGGGCCCGGCGCGGCGCGGCGCTACTTTTTGACCGGCGAGCGGTTCGATGCCGCCACCGCTCTCCGGATCGGCCTCGTCCACGAGGTCGCATCCGACCTCGACGAGGCTGTCGACCGCGTGGTCGGAGAGCTGCTCCAGGCCGGCCCGATCGCGGTTCGCGAGGCGAAGCGCCTGATCCGGGAGCGCCCCGATGTCCCGGAGGCGGCAGACTGGGCAGCCGAGCGGCGCACGAGCGCCGAGGGCCAGGACGGGCTTCGCGCTTTCCTCGAGAAGCGGGCGCCCGGGTGGAAATCCGAAAGCTCCTAGTCGCGAACCGCGGCGAGATTGCCGCCCGGATCTTTCGGACCTGCGACCAGCTTGGCATCAAGACGGTCGCCGTCGCAGCTCCCGACGACGCAGGTGCCCTGCATACGCGCCGGAGCGGGGAGGTGCGCGAGATCGCGAGCTACCTCGACCCCGGTGAGCATGTCCGGGCGGCTCAGGAGAGCGGCGCCGACGCAATCCATCCGGGCTACGGCTTTCTGGCCGAGAGCGGAAGCTTCGCCGCCGCGGTGGAGGCCGCCGGGCTCACCTGGGTCGGGCCGCCCCAGCAGGTCCTCCGCGCCGCAGGCGACAAGCTGGAGGCGAAGCGCTCTGCAGCGCAGGCCGGCGTTCCTGTTCTCCCCTCCGGCTCGGCCGAGGAGGTCGGATTCCCTCTCCTGATCAAGGCCGCGGCGGGCGGAGGCGGGCGAGGAATGCGCGTTGTTCGCACGGCCGACGAGCTCGACGAGGCACTAGAGGCCGCCCGCCGCGAGGCGAAGGCAGGCTTCGGAGACGAGACCGTCTTCCTCGAGCGCTACCTGGAGCGCCCGCGACACGTCGAGGTGCAGCTCCTGGCGGACAGGCACGGAACCATCGTCCACCTCGGCGAGCGCGACTGCTCCGTCCAGCGACGGCACCAGAAGGTCCTGGAGGAATCGCCGGCACCGGAGCTCGACGTTGCCACACGGGACGCCATGACCGCAGCCGCGGTCGAGCTCGCAAGAGCGCTTGGCTATGTCGGGGCGGGGACCGCCGAATTCGTCGTCCAGGACGAGGAGTTCTTCTTTCTCGAGCTGAACGCACGGATTCAGGTGGAGCATGCGGTGACCGAGGCCGTGACCGGGATCGATCTCGTGGAGCAGCAGCTCCGCATCGCGAGCGGGGAGCGGCTAGCCCCCGGCAACGCTGCGCTTACCGGGCACGCAGTCGAGGTTCGGCTCTACGCCGAGGATCCACGTACCTTCCTCCCGCAGGCAGGGCGTCTCGAGCGGCTGCGGCTACCAACCGGCGTCCGGGTCGACGCCGGGGTCGAAGCGGGGGACGAGGTCCCCGTCGCCTATGACCCGATGATCGCCAAGCTGGTGGCGCATGCGGAGACACGCGACGAGGCGCTGGACCAGCTCACCGCCGCGCTCGCGGAGACGACCGTCTCGGGCGTCACGACGAACCTGGCCTTCCTGCGGTGGCTCGTCTCCCATCCGGATGTGCGTGCGGGGCGTGCAACAACTGCCTTTCTGACCGAGAACCCACCCCTCTCGACCCCCGTCGACGTGCCTGACGTCTGGGCGGGGGGATGGCGGCTGAACCGGGCCCCGGCAACCGCAAGCCCACCTCCCCGGGTCGAGGATGCCTCCCGTTCCGCTGAGACCGCCTCGGGAGGCCAACATGCGGTGACCGCGCCCATGCCCGGAACCGTGATCCGCGTCCTGGTCGAGCCGGGTGCGCAAGTCGAGACGCGGCAGCCGCTGCTCGTGCTCGAGGCCATGAAGATGGAGACGCCGCTGGTCTCGCCCCACGACGGCGTCGTGGGCCGCGTGCACGTAGGCGAGGGCGACCGCGTTGCGGGAGGCCAAGTCCTGATCGAGCTTGAAAGCTGATCCGGCCTAGAGGCCGGGCTTGACGGCCATGTCGAGCACGATCAGGTAGAGGAGCACAAGCTCGATCCTGGAGACGAGGAAGATGCGCTGGATCCTGGCTCGAACGGCCGGGGAGTCGGGTCCCTCCGCGGCAAGGAGCTTCCCGATGCGCCCCGACTCGGGGCCGAGGAAGGCCGCACCAGTCACGAAGGAAAGCCCGTAGCCGATCAGGGCGAGGACGATCCACGTCTGACCGAAGTCCCAGGGCCCGTCGACGGTAAGGATGATCCCGAGGACGAGCACCAGGAGTGAGCTCGGCAGGAAGATCCTCGTTCCGAACCACTCAGCCTCGTGCGCGATCGTGACCATGCGGGCCGAGTCGTGGGTCCGGTTGGCGCGAATGGCCAGCACCTGAAGGGCAACGCCGCCGCCGAGCCAGACGATCGCGGCGGCGATGTGGAAGAAAAGAAGCCACTCGTAGCGATTCACGGCCGCGTATCTAAGCCGCTCGGCCGGACGGACGCAAGCGACTACGTGCTCGGCTGATCGTCAAGCGATCAGATCGCGGAGGCCGCGCGCGAGATCCGTTCGCCCCTCCACCTTGATCTTCCCCGTCATGTAGGCGAGCGCCGGGTTCTGCTTTCCACTCAAGATCCGGAGCAGCACGTCCTCGGTCGTCTCCACGACACAGTCCGCTGCCGCGTCGCTCTCCGTAACGCTCACCTTGCCGTCTGCCAGCTCGAGGCGCCAGCTGGCATCCCCGCGCACGTCGAAGCGGTACGAGACGTCTTTTCCTGCCGCACGAGCCGGGTCGATCCTCTTCTCGAGCCCTTCGAAGAACTCGCGGGCGGAGCCGGGCGCGCTCACAGGCTCGCGGCCACCGGTTCGAGACGGCGCCCAGCGGATGGAGGCAGGGCCAGCGCCAGGACGAAGGCGAGCAATGGGCCGGCAACGGTCGCGAGCAGCGCCGTTTCGAGGTCGATGGCGTCGGCGACGCCGCCCATCAGGACTGCTGCGATCCCTCCCAGGCCGATGGCGAAGCCAATCGAGAGGCCCGACGCCATCCCGACCCGGCTTGGCATGTACTCCTGGCTCATGACGAGGCTGACGCCGAAGGTACCGATCACTGCCGCCCCCGAGAGGATCAGCGCCGTCTCTCCGACGATCCCTCCCACAACGATGTACACGAGGATGAGGGGCGCCGCGACGACGAAGCTCCACCGGAGCACGGGCCGGCGGCCGAAGCGGTCGGCCAGGCGCCCACCGAAGATCGTCCCGACTGCGCCGGCCAGGAGGAAGAGCGACAGAAGACGGGTTCCGTGCGCGGCTCCGTGCCCGAGCTCGACCTCCCAGAGCGGCACGAAGGTGAAGAGTCCCATGTGGGCAATGCTCCTGAGCGCGATCACCGCCAGGAGCAGCATCAGCCCGCGCGGATTGTCCCCGGCTCCCGTCGTCCCGTCCCTTTGGACGCGGTCGGGGACGAAGCGCCCGAGATGAGCCCGCGCCGCGACGAGCAGGACCGCGACGCTGAGCCCGGGGAGCGCAAGCAGAAGGCCGCCGTTCAGCCCGAGTGCGAGCACGACCGTGGACGCGAGGAACGGGCCGAGCGCGAAGCCGAGGTTCCCGCCGACCGAGAAGAACGCCATGCCGCTCGCACGCCGGTCGCCACTCACATAGTTCGCGAACTTCGAGGCCTCCGGGTGATAGGCGGCCACGCCCAGCCCGGCGACGAGGACGGCTAGGAGGACGAGCGGGTAGGAGGGCGCCACCGCAGCGAGGGCCATGCCGATGCCTGCCACTGCGACCCCGACCGGGAGCAGCCAGTAGCCGCCCTTCGCGTCAGAAACGAGCCCGAAGAGCGGCTGCACGATCGAAGAGCTGATCGTCGCCGCGAGGACGAGAGCGGCCGCCATCGCATAGGAAAGGTCGAACCGCTCGACGAGGAAGGGCAGGAGGGCAGCGAGCGAGCCCTGCGCCAGGTCGGTTGCCAGATGGCCCGTCGAGAGCGCGGCCATCCCTTTCCTGTCCACGCCGGATCTCACGCGGCGAGGATAGCCGCGCCAAACCGGGCTAACGAGCGGGCGCGTGGAGCGCGATCAGCGCGTGGGCGAGCTGCCACTGGACGCCGACGATCTTCTGTCGGTTCTCCTCCAGAGCCGCGGCCGAGCCGCCGCCGCGAAGGCGCTCACGCTCATGCAGAAGCCCTCCAAGAACATCTTGGAGGGCCTCTACTGGGAGAGGGTGCCCACCAGGGGAAGGGGTGGGCGGAGAGGGTAGTGCTGCGCTCATAGCGCATTCCTCATATCGGCACTGCTGCGGGCAGCCTTTAGCCCCACTTTGAGGAAGGTACCGGGAGGTTCGGATAGCATCCGCCGGCCATGCTCGTGGAGACAGCGGAAGCGCCGCCGGAGGGGGTGCAGGCGGACGTTCTCGTCCTCCCCCTTTCCCACCCGTCCGGCCTTTCCGAGGCGACTCGCGTCCTTGACGACCGGCTGGACGGACGACTCGGGAAACTCGTCGCTGACGGCGAGTGGAGCGGCAAGCGCGGCCGGGTGTCCCTGGCGCACTCGGACGGCGCACTCGGAGCCCCCCGCCTCCTGGCCACGGGGCTCGGGGAGGCCGCCGATGCAGACGCCGTCACGAGCGCGGCTGCTGGTGCGGCGCGCGCGGCCACGGACCTTGGCGCGAAGACCGTCGCGTGGCTGCTCGAGGACGCAGGCGATGCCCGTGCGGTCGTCGACGGCATGGTTCTCGGGCCCTATGACGCCGGACGCTGGAAGACGGGAGACGACCGGCCAGGAGAGATCGAGCGGCTCGTTCTCTGCGGGCCGGGCGCTCCGGCCGCTGCCGAGGACGCGCGGCGGGCCGGTGTAGTCGCAGGCTGGACCAACCGATGCCGGGATCTCGTGAACGCCCCTCCCAACGAGGTGACGCCAACGGCCCTCGCGGCCTTCGCTGAGGAGCTGGCAGCCCGGTTTCCGAGCCTGAGCGTGGAGGTGCTCGGGCCGGAGGAGATAGAAGCCGCGGGGATGAACGCTTTCATGGCTGTGGCACGCGGCAGCCACGAGGCACCGCGACTCGTCACGATTCGCTACGAGCCACCGCAGCCGACCGACGAGGGCCTTGTGCTCGGGCTCGTGGGCAAGGGTCTCACATTCGATTCGGGCGGTCTCGACCTGAAGCCGCCGGGGAAGATGGACGATCTCAAGTCCGACATGGGCGGGGCGGGCGCCGTGCTGGCCGGTCTGGGAGCGATCGCGGAGCTCGAGCTGCCTCTTCGCGTGCTCGGAGTCGTCGCCTCGTGCGAGAACATGATCAGCGACCGGGCCTACCGCCCCGGCGACATCCTCACGGCTTCGAACGGCAAGACGATCGAGGTGACGAACACGGATGCGGAGGGCCGGCTCGTGCTCGCGGATGCGCTCTGGCACGCGAGGAGCTCCGGCGCCACCCACCTGCTCGACCTCGCGACACTGACCGGCGGGGTGGTCGTCGCGCTCGGGGATTTCTACGCGGGGCTCTTCGCAAACGACGCGGACTGGCTGGAGCAGGTGCGCGTGGCCGGTGAGGCGAGTGGGGACCATGCCTGGCCCCTCCCCCTCCACGACTCCTACAAGCGCTACATCGAGTCCCCGTTCGCGGATATGAAGAACTCGTCCACTCTCCGCCAGGGGACGCCTCTCTATGCAGCCAACTTCCTGGCGGAGTTCGTCGGCGATGGCCCCTGGGCGCACCTCGACATCGCCGGAACGGCCTACCTCGAGCGGGGGCGGGACGACTACTACGCTTCGGTCGGAGCGACCGGGTTCGGCGTCCGCCTGCTCGGCGAGCTCGCGCAGCGGCTGGCGGCGTGAACTTCGACCTTTCGGAGGAGCACGAGCTCATCCGCAAGACGGTTCGCGAGCTCGCGACGGAACGGATCGCCCCCGTCGCCGAGGAGCTCGACCGGGAGCAGCGCTTTCCCTACGAGATCGTCGCCGAGCTTGCGGAGCTCGGGCTCATGGGCATCCTCGTCCCTGAGGAGTACGGCGGCTCCGGTGGAGACACGCTCTCGTACGCAATCGCGATCGAGGAGCTGAGCAGGGTCGACTCCTCGGTCGCCATCACCGTGGCAGCGCACACATCGCTTGGGACGATGCCGATCCTCCTCTACGGGAGCGAGGAGCAGAAGCGCAAGTGGGTGCCCGACCTCGCCTCGGGGAAGCGGCTCGCCGCTTTCGGGCTCACCGAGCCCGGAGCCGGGACGGACGCCGGCGCGACGAAGACGCGTGCCGAGCTCCGCGACGGGCAGTGGGTCGTGAACGGGTCGAAGATCTTCATCACGAACGCCGGCACCGACATTACGAGCTGTGTGACGATCACAGCGCGCACCGGCGAGGACGAGATCTCGAACCTGATCGTTCCGAACGGCACGCCCGGCTACGAGATCTCTGCGCCGATGCACAAGCTCGGCTGGCACGCATCGGACACCCGCGAGCTCTCATTTCAGGACTGCGCCGTGCCCGAGGGGAACCTGCTCGGAGAGCGGGGGGCTGGGTTCCGGCAGTTTCTCGAGATCCTGGACGGGGGTCGCATCTCGGTGGCGGCGATGGGCGTCGGGCTCGCACAGGGCGCCTACGACCTCGCCAGCGCCTATGCGAAGGAGCGGGAGCAGTTCGGGAAGCCGATCGCGGAGTTCCAGGCCGTCCGCTTCCGGCTCGCCGATATGGCCACCGAGATCGAGGCGGGGCGCCAGCTCGTCTACAAGGCGGCGTGGGTGAAGGACCAGGGTGGGCCCTTCGCAGCCGAGGCCGCGATGGCGAAGCTCTTCACGGGTGAGCTCTCCAACCGCGTCGTCAACGCCGCCCTCGAGATCCACGGCGGCTACGGCTACACGGACGAGTACCCGATCTCACGCTTCTACCGCGACCAGAAGGTGCTCGAGATCGGCGAGGGCACGAACGACGTCCAGCGCATGGTCATCGCGAAGGCACTGGGTCTGTAGGAGCGGGTCTTTACCTCCCGGTCGTAGGTCTAGGGCTCCGGTAACGCCGCCCACTCATCCCGGTCGAGGGCGTAGATCCGGACCGGGCCTCCGTGCCGTGTGACGCTGTCGCGCTCATGGCGCATCCCGAGTTTCTCCATGATCCGGCCCGACGCGCGGTTCCGTGGGTCGTAGCGACCGATGATCCCGTCCAAGGCGACGCGCTCGAACGCCTCGTCGCGAACGGCCAACGCCCCCTCGGTGGCAAGCCCGCGGCCCCACGCCTCGGGCAGGAGCCACCAGCCGATCTCGACGTCGTCCGGAGAGGAGTCAACCGCGTCGGCGGGGACGTAGTTGAGCCCCACGAAACCGAGCCAGGCGGTCGATTGGCGGTCGAGGGCGGAGCGCCAGCCGAATCCGTGTTCATCCCAATGGCGGAGGTTCCGGTCGAACACCTCGTCGGCCAGCTCCCTGCTCCAGATCTCACCGTCGCCGATGTGACGAACGACCTCCGGGATCGTGGCGAGGCGTACCAGGTCCCCTCGGCGACTTTCCTCCCAGGGCTCGAGGACGAGTCGCGCGGTGACGAGCGCGCTCAGCGGAGGCGATCGGTCGGGTAACCCCACTCGCGCATCTGCTCGAGAAGCTCTTCGCAGTGCTGATGGTCGCGAGTCGCCAGGGTCAGCTCGACCTCGGTCACCGCGAGCGGGATGTCCATTCCCTCCCGATGGTGCTCCACTGCATGGACGTTCACGTGCTCCTCCGCAAGCCGCGTCAGGAGGGTCGCCAGCGCGCCCGGGCGGTCGCGGACCTGGGTTCGCACGACGAGGAAGCGGCCCCCTCTCGTCAGTCCGTAGCGGGCGACCTCCATGAGGAGGCTCGCATCGATGTTCCCGCCCGAGAGGAGCGCGCAGGCGCTGTCCTCGCCCCTCACCTTCCCGCCCAGGAGCGCCGCGACGGAGGCGGCTCCGCCGCCCTCGACCACGAGCTTCACCCGCTCGAGCAGGAGGACGATCGCCTGCGCGATCTCGTCGTCGGTGACGGTTACGACGTCGTCGAGGAGGTCGTCGAGGATCGCGCTGGTCAACTCCCCAGGCTGCTTGACCGCGATGCCGTCGGCGATCGTGAACCCGACCTCGGTGCTTCCCGCGAGCGGCGCACAGTTCGCGGCCTGTACCCCGACGATACGGACGTCGGGCCGGCGCGCCTTGAGGGCGATCGCGATCCCCGACGCGAGCCCCCCGCCCCCTACCGGGACGACGAGTACTCCGAGATCCGGCAGCTGGTCGGCGAGCTCGAGTCCGATCGTCCCCTGGCCGGCGATCACGATGTCGTCTTCGAACGCGTGGATCAGCGTCGCGCCGGCGTCCGCCCGCTCACGCGCAGCGGCTTGCGCGCCGTCGTAGCCCGCGCCGGCCAGTACGATCTCGGCCCCGTAGCTTCTGGTCGCCTCGATCTTCGTCATCGGAGCGTCCTCGGGCATGAAGATCGTCGCGTCGACCCCGGCCTCCCGGGCCGCCCAGGCCACCGCCTGCCCGTGGTTGCCGGCGCTCGCGGTCACGACGCCCGCGGCCCGCTCCTCCGGCCCGAGGGTGGAGACCCGGTTGACCGCCCCACGGATCTTGAAGGACCCGGTCCGCTGCAAGTTCTCGGCCTTCAGCCAGACGGGCCGGCCCGAGAGCCGGCTGAGCGTCTCCGAGGAGGAGACGGGTGTGACGCGGGCGATGCCCTCGAGACGCTGCTGCGCGGCCTCGATGTCCGCGAGTGTGGGTGCTGTTCGCGTCGCCATGCTGCGTTAGGACTCGATCCTGAACACCTGTTGCATGATCTCACGCACTGCGCTCAAGGGATCCAGCTCGCGGCGCTCCACCAGCTCGAGCAGGCGACGGAGATCCTCGTCTCCAGCCACCGCCAGCTCCAGGTGTGCCTTGGCTCGGCCGCTCGCCAACGCGTACACCTGGCGGGCGAGGTTCGAGGCGCGGCGCTTCGCCAGAAGCCCTGTCTCCTCGAGGTGGTCCCGGTGGGTTCCAACCGCAGTCCAGAGCTCCTCCACGCCATCGCCGCTGACGGCGTCCGTCAGGACGATAGGGGTCTCCCACTCTCGCTCCGTGTCGAGGGCGAGGATCGAACGCACTTCACTCGCCATGGTCTTCGCGCCGGTTCGATCTTTCTTGTTGACGGCGATCACGTCCGGGATCTCCATGATCCCCGCTTTCAGAGCCTGAATCGAGTCGCCGGAGCCCGGCATGAGGACGAGCAGCGTCGTGTCGGCGATCCCGACGATCTCGACCTCGCTCTGGCCGGTCCCGACGGTCTCCAGGAAGAGCAAGTCCTTCCCGGCGGCGTCGAGGATGAGCGCAGCCTGAAGAGTCGCCTCGGCAAGCCCGCCGAGGTGCCCGCGGGTGCCCATGGACCGGATGAAGACATTCGGGTCGAGGAAGTGGTCCGCAAGTCGGATGCGGTCGCCGAGAAGCGCGCCTTGAGTGAAGGGGCTCGAAGGGTCGACGGTGACGACGCCAACCGTTTGCCCACAAGGGCGCACGTGCCGAACGAGCGAGCTGACGAGAGACGACTTGCCGACGCCCGGCGGTCCGGTGACCCCGACCATGTACGCGTGGCCTGTTTGTCCGTAGAGCTCCCTGATCACGTCCTCGGCGAGGGAATCCGCGCTCTCGGCGAGGGTGATCGCACGAGCCAGCGCCCGGCGGTCGCCTGAACGGACGCCGGCAACGAGCTCGTCGAGGCTCCAGGTCCGGGCCATCAGAGTGTCTGGACGACCGGCGACTCTCGCTCCTCGACGCCCGAGAGGAGCACGAGAGCGAAGCACGCTGCCACGGCACAGAGAACCGCCGAGATGCCCCAAGCCGTCCGCGCACCGAACCCATTCGTGAGCGGGCCGGCCACGATCATCCCAAGACCGAAGAAGGCGTAACCGATGCTCATGACCACCGTGAACGCGCGTCCGCGCAAGCGGTCCGGCGCGCCGCGCTGGACGAGCACGGCATTGCACACGACGACCGCGCCGTTCCCGAGGCCCGAGACGACCACGAAGACAGCCGCTACCCAGACGTTCGGAGAAACAGCCGCCGCCGCGAACCCGACTGCAAGGAGGACGACGCCGGCGACGTAGGGGGCGCGGATCCCGAAACGGCTTATGACGTCTCCGCCCGCGAGGCTCCCGATCGTCAGACCGATCGCGGCCGTGGCGACGAGGACGCCGTAGCCGAAGTCTCCCGCATTGAACTCCTCCTTGGCGAGGACGATCTCCGAGACGTTCCCGATCGCCTGGCCGAGCGTCACGATGCTCCAGGCAACCAGAATCGTCAAGAGGGACCGCGAGCGCGTCACCATCCGCAGGCCTTCGACGAGGTCGCGGCGATGACCGGCGCTGGCACTTCGTTCCCGCTCCTCGAGGCTCTGGCGAATTCCGAGGATGAAGAGCGCCGAGACGACGAATGTGCCGGCGTTGAGCCAGTACGCGGCATCGGGGCCGGAGGTGGCGACCAGGGCACCTCCCGCAAGAGCGCCGACCGCCCAGGCGAAATTCTCGGCCGACTGGAGGATTCCGTTTGCATGGCCGAGGTCGTCGTCGGCGACGAGGTTCGGAAGCCCGGCGAACACCGCCGGCCTGAAGAGGCTCGTCGCAATGCCGATAATCAATGCAAGCCCGACGATCTGCGCGGCGCTGGTCGCGAAAGGCAGGACACAGAAGACCCCCGCCCGCAGCGCGTCGGCGGCCACCAGGATGTTGCGGCGCGGCAGACGGTCGATGAGCGGCCCAAGCAGGATCCCGACGAGGACGATGGGCAGGAAATCGGCGACCAGGAGCGCACTGACCCAGTTGGCGTCCCCGGTGCGATCGTAGACGTCCACCACCAGGGCCACGAACGCGAGCCATGTGCCAATGCTCGACGCGAACGTCGCGAGGAAGAGCCGCCTGAAGCTCGCCGCTTCCGCGATCAGCCCGAGTCCGGCGCCGCTGCGGCCCGACGTCACGCGCCGCAACCTAACATCGCGAGGCCCTGGAGCCGCTTCCCGCGGAAGGCTTGAGCCGTTCTAGGCGACGGTCTGTGACGAAGCAGTGAGAACGCGGGCAAGCGCGTCCGTGAAGATCTCGTTCTCCTCCGGCGTCCCGACCGTCACGCGAATCGCGTTGGGAGCACCGAACGGTGCGAGTGGACGGACGATCACCCCCTCGAGAAGCAGGGCGTCGAAGAGCTTCCGCGTGTCCCGGCCGACGTCGAGGAAGAGGAAGTTCGCCACCGCCGGCTTGGCAACCTCCACGCCAAGGGACTCGCATGCGAGCAGGAGCTCGGCCCGGCTTTCGGCGGTGACCTGCCGCCGTCGGGCTACCTCCGCGTCGTTGCCCAGGCTGGCCAGCGCGGCATCCTGGGCGGGCTGATTGAGGTCGAACGCGTTCCGAACCTTGCCGATCGCCTGGACGACGTCGTCGGGGCCGACCCCGTATCCGACCCGGAGCCCCGCGAGCCCGTAGATCTTCGAGAACGTGCGGAGGACGAGCACCCGCCGCCCGTCTCGTTTCAGGTACTCCTCGATCCCGTCGGGATACTCGGGCTCGTCGATGTACTCGAAGTACGCCTCGTCGAGGACCGTCAGGACGTGGTCGGGCACACGCTCGAAGTACGCGTCGATGGCCGCCCGGCCGATCATCGTGCCGGTCGGGTTGTTCGGGTTGCAGAGGTAGACCAGCTTGGTTCGTGGCGTCACCGCGGCGAGCAACGCCTCGGGGTCATAACGGTGCTCGGCGAGCGGCACACGCTTCGCGTCGGCTCCCATCTTGATCGCCCCGAGCACGTAGCTGGGAAACGATGGCCAGCCGCAGACGATCTCGTCATCGGGATCGAGGACTGCGAGGGAGAGGTAGCCGATGATGCCGTCGGCACCGGCCGCGAGCGCCACCTGAGCGAAATCGACCCCGTGAAGCGCCGCCAGCGCTTCCCGTAAACGGTAGGCGCCTCCGTCCGGATAGCGGTTCAGGTCCGGGGCCCCCTTGGCGAGCGCCTCGAGCGCGCTCGGGAAAGGCCCGAACTGGCCCTCGTTCGATGCGAGCTTCACGACGCGGTCGAGCCCGAGCTCCCGCTGGACCTCCTCCACGGGTTTGCCGGGCTCATACGGCACCAGATCGGCAATGGCGGAACGAACGAGAGGATCCTGGGGCACGTGGAGAGCTTAGAAGGTCTCCGCAACCGAACCGTCCCGACTACGCTTTGCGGATGGACGAGATCGGTCTCTTCCCGCTCGAGCTGGTGCTCCTGCCGGGCGAGCAGCGCCCGCTCCACGTCTTCGAGCCGCGGTATCGGGAGCTGATCGGTGAGTGCCTGGAGACGGGCGACCAGTTCGGCCTCGTCCTCGCGGACGAGGACGGCCTGCGGGAGATAGGGACGCGCGCTGCAGTCGTGGAGGTACTGGAACACTTCGACGACGGGCGGCTGAACGTCGTCATCGAGGGCGGAGAGCGCTTCCGCCTGCTCGAGCTGACCGAGGGGCACTCCTACGCGACCGCCGAGGTGGACGACCTCGAGGACGAGGGGGACAGCCCCACGGAAGACGAGCGTGCACGCGTGCTGGCCGCCTACGACAAGGTGGTCGAGGCCGCCCAGGCCGAGCTCGACGAGCTGGACCCCGCGACCGAGAGGCTGGCCTTCGAGATCGGCGCCCGGATCGAGCTCGGCAACGAGATCAAGCAGGACCTCCTCGAGCTGCGCTCCGAGCGGGAGCGCGTCGTCCGGCTCGAGCCCATTCTCACGAGGGCTGCCGAAGCCGTTCTCCGCGAGCGGACCGTGCGCGAGCGGGCCTCAGGGAACGGCCGGGTCGAGCCGGTCCCGTAGCCCCTGCGGGACCTCCGAGGCAGACGCTAGCGTACGAGTCCGCGTGAACGTCCAGAACCCGCTCATCGTCGCTTTCGGCGCCTTCGTGGTCTTCCTGCTGGCGCTCGCGTTCGCCCTGGTCGCATACGTGGTCCTGGTCTAGACAGTACGGCGGCGAACGTCAGGCCGAGCGGCGGATGCCGTGGACCGGCCGGCCCGCCGCTTCCCACGCGTAGTACGACGCGCTCGGGCCGAAGTCGCGCTCGTACGGGACGATCCTCGGGTTTCTGCCCACCTCGACGGCCCGCTGGGCGTGACGTAAGAGGTTCGGGTCGTCGCTCTCCTGCCAGACGAGGATGAGGTGCGCCGCAGTCATGAAGTTCGCGACGAAGGTGCAGCCTGCAGCCGGACAGGGGAACGGATCGGTTCGCACGCAGAACCAGCCGTCGTAGTCGCCACCGCCTTCGTCAGTCCAGAGTTCCTCATCCTGAAGGAGCTCCTGCTCCTCGAAGGTCAGTGTTCCCCGGCCGGTCTCCGGCAGCTCAGTCACCCGTCCCTCCGGATCTGCTTGGCCATCAGGATTGCGTCGACCAGGTCGCTCCCGCGGCGGTAGTGGCCGCGACGGAAGCCCTCCTGCTCGTAGCCCAGCTCGAGGTAGAGAGCCTTGGCCGCATCGTTGTGCGGGAAGACATGCAACTCGATCTTCGTGACACCCGCCGTCAGAGCCCATTCTTCGGCGGCCTCCATCAAGGCGCGGCCGATTCCGCGGCGACGATGCTCGAGCGCGACGAGAAGCCCGAGATCGGCAACGTGCCGGCTGGCCGGATGGGTGTCCCGAGCAATCGACAGCCGGCCCACGAGCCCCGTCGAGTTCTCGGCCACGAAGACGGCCGCGTGAGCAGAGCGGCGGATCGCCCGAATGTAGCGTCGCTCGTCCGCGGCGCTCCGCCACTCCCCGCCGGTGATGAGCCAACCCTCGGGCTCGGCGCCGACCTCGCTCGCCAGCTTGACCAGCTCGCCCGCGTCCCCCGGCTCCGCGTGCCGGACCTGAAAGCTCACCCGACGACAACTCCAGCACCGCCGCGGCGCGGGTCACCCGCAGCTTCCAGGCCCCCGTCGGCGCGATATGCGACCGCTGACGCTCCGCCGAAGTAGAGGTTCCGAGCTCTCCAGCGGATCACTTCGTAGCCGCCGGCCTCAAGCTCGTCTGCCACCTCCGGATCGATCCCGCCCTCGAGGTGGAGCTGCCCCTCCTCGAAATGAACGCGAGGCGCCGGCAGCGCTTCCTCGAGTGGGAGCTCGTGGTCGACCATGTTCCGGATGATTTGCACGATGGCACCCCGAAGGCGAGCGGACCCGGCGCTGCCGAGCACGAGCCGTGCCCGCCCGTCCTCGAGCAGGACGGACGGCGCCATCATGCTCGTCAGGCGCCTGCCCGGAGAGCCGGCCGTACCGCCGGGATTGAGGTCGACCTCCCCCAGCATGTTGTTCACGTGGATCCCGGTTCCCGGTACCACGACACCGGAGCCGGACCCGGTCGACGCCGAGAGCGACGCAGCGTTCCCGTCCCCGTCGACGACGCTGATGTGGGTCGTAGACGGGAGCCCCACGGGCTCCGTGACCTGACCTCGGAGCCCCGCGCGGACGGCGTCCGCAGCTTGCTGAACCCGTTCGTCCGCGAGCAGTCGGGCCGCGATTCCCCCGCGGTTCAAGCCGCTGAGGAAACCTGTGCCACGCACCCCGGTCGCCTGGCGCATGACCTCGGCCAGCCTTGCGATCTCGCCGGCGCTTCCCGGCCGCTTCGCCTCGCCGAGGCGATCGAGCACCCGAAGCGCGAACCCAACCAGCAGACCGCCGGCTGCGGGCGGCGGGTTCGACACGAATTCGCCGCCCCGATAGGCGGCCCGCACTGGCCGGCGTCGGACGACCCTGTAGGTCGCCAGATCCTCACAGCGTGAGACTCCCTCCCTGCTCCTGCACCGTGCCCGCCAGCCGCTCGGCGAGGTCGCCGCGGTAGAACGTGGTTTCGCCCTCCTCCGCAATCTGCTCGAGCGTCGCCGCGAGCTCTCCGAGGTGAAGCGTCTCCCCCGCGGCGAGCCCGCAGGCTTCCCCGTAGATGGCACGCGCCGCCGAACCGTGGCGGAGGATCGGATCGAGCACGGCGTGCAGGAATCCCTGCGCCTCGTTCAGAGGCACGCCGCGTCCCGCGAGCTCGATCGCCGGCTCGAGCAGGACAGGCCAGGGCAGGCGTGCATAGAGGCGGTGGGCCTCCGCGAGCCCGGCGACGGCACCCGGGACCGCGCAGGACGCGGCACCGACAAGGAACGTCTGGGAGGTCGTCCCGTCGAAGGAGACTGCGACCTCTTCCATGGGCGCTCGACTCTCGTCAGGGAGACCTTTCCCGGGCACCCCGACGAAGAAGTCGAGCACCGTGTCGGGCCGGCCCCGACTTGCGTGGGCCCGATGCACGAGCAGGAAGCCCCCTCCCCCCGGGCCGGTCAGTGGGCTCTCGGCGACCCAGGAGACACAGGCGGCTGCAATGCAGGCATCGACCGCATTCCCACCCTCGGCGAGGATGTGCGCGCCGGCCTCGGCGGTCAGGGGATGCCCGGCCGCAATTGCGCCCTTCATCGGAAAAGCGTAGATGGTTGATCGACGATTACCACACCCACGGATGGCGGCCCGCCCCGCGGGCATGCCAATTACCGACCAACCATCCGCTTCGTGCGGGGCCGATTACAGGTCGCGCAGGAAGCTCGGCGGCTCGAGAGGCTCTTCGCCTCGGCCTGGCTCCATGGTCGCCCGAGGCATGGGCCGTTTGCTCATCTTCCCGATCCCGGTGGCGACGACCGTGACCCAGACCTGGCCGGTGAGTCTCGGGTCGATGGTCGCACCGAAGATGATGTTCGTGTCCTCGGTAGCGGCGCCCCGGATCTCCTCCGCAGCCGCGTTGACCTCCTGAAGGGTCAGATCTTCCCCGCCGGCGATCGACAGAAGGATGCCTTTCGCCCCGACGATCTCGGTGTCGATCAGCGGCGACTGCAACGCCCGGGTCGCGGCCTCGGTGCCACGGTTCTCGCCTGTTGCGAAGCCGATCCCCATGAGGGCCGACCCTGCGTCGCTCATGATCGTTCGAACGTCGGCGAAGTCGAGGTTGATGAGCCCCGGCGTCGTGATCAGGTCGCAGATTCCCTGGACGCCCTGCCTCAGGACGTCGTCGGCGATCCGGAATGCATCGAGCATCGAGGTCGAGCGGTCGAGCACCTCGAGCAGGCGGTCGTTCGGGATCACGATGACGGTGTCGCAGACGCGCCGGAGCTCGTCCACTCCCGCGTCTGCCTGGCCGCGGCGGCGCGTCCCCTCGAAACGGAACGGCATGGTGACGATCCCGACCGTGAGCGCGCCAAGCTCGCGAGAGATGCGCGCCACCACCGGAGCCGCGCCCGAGCCGGTGCCACCGCCCTCGCCTGCAGTCACGAAGACCATGTCGGAGCCACGAAGGACGTGCTTGATCTGGTCGTAGGCGTCCTCGGCCGACTTCCGGCCGACTTCTGGATCGGCGCCCGAGCCGAGACCCTGAGTCAGGTCCCGCCCGATGTGGAGCTTGACGGGCGCGTCCGAGCTCCGAAGCTGCTGGATGTCCGTGTTCACGCCCACGAATTCGACCTGGGAGATGCCGGCCTCGATCATGCGATTGACGGCGTTCAGCCCACCGCCTCCGACACCCACCACGCGAATGACAGCCAGGTATGCGGACGAGTCGGGGCGCGGCGCCCTATGGAGGCGTTGCGGATCGGCCATCCGGGTCACGGGCGGCTCGAGCCAATTGTGCTCCCTCTCCTCCCGCGGGGCCTGCTCCGGTTCGGACACAGGCGCGGCCTGTGCCGCCCCACCTCGCGGGGCCTGGGCCGGAGGCTCGACCGGGTCGGGAGCCGCGGCCTCGGGTCCGGCGTGCTCGGCAGTCGGAAAATCCTCGCCAGCTGGTTCGCGGGCGGGCTCCTCGCGGCCAGACTGTCGCTGGGCTGCTTCCGTTGCCTTGAAGAGCTCCGCGAGAGGGCCTTCACGCATGCTAACTCGGCGTCGAGCCATTGAGCACCTCCTGGGCGAGGTCGCGGTACGCCTTCGCGGCCGGGCCGGACGGGTCGTACTTGAGCACCGAGCTGCCTTGGACGGGCGCCTCGGCATAGCGGATGGTTTTCTTGATCTTCGTGTCGAAGACGAGGTTGCCGAAGTTTTCCTTCAGCATCTCGACCGCCTCCTTCGCGTGGAGTGTCCTCCCATCAAACATGGTCGGGAGGATGCCCCTGATCTCCACGGATGGATTCAGGTTCTCGCGAATCATCTGAAGCGTCCCCTCCAGCTGAACGAGGCCGCGGAGAGACAGGTACTCGCACTGCACCGGAACGATCACGTGATCGGACGCCGTCAGCGCGTTGATGGTCAGGAGCCCGAGCGACGGCGGGGTGTCGATCAAGATGTAGTCGTACTCGTTCCGGACCGGCAGCAGCGCCTTCTGGAGCGCGCGCTCCCGCCCGATCATGCTCGAGAGCGCGAGCTCCGCACCTGCGAGGTCGATCGACGAGACGGCGATGTCGACCTCCGCCTGATGGATGACGTCTTTGATCGGCAGCGAGTGCACGAGAACGTCGAACATGGAGCGGTCGACGGTGTCCGGATCCATCCCCTGGCTCATCGTGAGGTTCCCCTGGGGATCGAGGTCGACAGCGAGAACCCGGTGACCGAGCTCCTGAAAGGCAACGCCGAGGTTGAGGGTGGTCGTGGTCTTGGCCACGCCGCCCTTCTGGTTCGCAAACGAGATGACCTGTCCCAGCGTCACTCCTTGAGAGGCGGGCGCTTGCTTGCGCGAGCGCGAGAGGGTGTTCAGTAGGCTCATCCGGAGCCTTCCTTTCGGGTCAGGCTAGCACAATCCTTCCGCGCCAAATGAGCCGGATTCCCGCATGAAGTCAGGCGAGGGAACCGATTCAGGCTCCCTCGCCTGTCGTGCTGCCAGCGCTAACGCCGCAGCGCGAGCAGCGAGAGCATCTCGAAGCACGCGTTCGCCGCCACGAACGCCGTCTGCCCCGCCGGGTCGAAAGGCGGCGAGACCTCCACGCAGTCGAAGCCCCGAAAGTCGAGTCCTGCAAGCGAGCGCACGTAGGTCAAGGCTTCCCGGCTCGACGGCCCTCCCACCTCCGGGGTCCCGGTGCCGGGGGCGTACGCGGGGTCGACAAAGTCGATGTCGAACGACAGGAAGCACGGGGCCTCTCCGACGCGATTCCGAACACGCTGCGAGAACCCCGCCGGTCCGATGGCCGCCAGCTCTTCATATGTGAGCGCGTCGATGCCGAGCTCGGCCGGGTACCCGGCCTCCTCGGCCGAGCCGAGCGAGCCGCGCAGGCCGGCTTGAACCGACCGGTCCGGATCGACGAGCCCCTCCTCGACTGCGCGCCGAACGACGCTCCCATGGAAGAGCTTTTGCCCGAAGTACTCGTCCCAGAGGTCGTGGTGCGAGTCGAGCTGGATGAGCGCCAGCGGGCCGTGTTTCCGCGCCATGGCCCTCAGCTCCGCCAGGAGGACGGTGTGGTCCCCGCCCAGGCACAGGGTCGTCACCCCCGCGTCGATCACCTCGGCGAGCGCGCGCTCCGACCGCTCGAGGGAATCTGCTGTCGAGCCCGGCACCGTCGGAACGTCCCCGTAGTCGACGAGCGAGAGCCGGTCGACCACGTCGACTCCGAGCAACGGGTTGAAGTTGCGGAGCATGACCGAGGCCGACCGGATTCCCTCCGGACCGAACCGCGCCCCCGACCGGTAGACGACCGCGCCGTCGGTCGGTATGCCCACGATCGCGACGTCCACTCCGTCGAGATCGCGGACATGCGGCAAGCGCATGAAGGTGCGAGGGCCCGAGAACCGCGGCGTCTCGAAGGCGTCCGGCGGTCCGTACCTCGGCATGCGGGCCGATTCTATGCCACGGTCGCCTCCGTCCCTCGACGCTCGCCGAGCGCTGCGCGGCAGCGGTCGAGAGCGCGCTCGGCGCCCTCCGCCCCTGCGCCCTCGGCCCGGATCCACGACTCCGCGTCGGAGAGGAGCCCGCGAACCTCCCCGAGCAGCACGGGCGGGGCCGCGCCTGCTGCTCGCAGGGCATCGATCCGATCGAGGCGTTCAAGCACGCGTGCGGCTTCATCCATACACCGAAGGTAGTTCTGAAAATCGCGCGAGTGGCGCGCGGGGTGAGCCGGATGTGGCGCGACTCTGGAACGGAACGTGCGTGTGGCTACGCGTCCAGTCTGCGGCAGTCACGCCAGTAGGCGAAGGCCACGAGCGCGATCCCGACCACGGCGACCGCGAGCGTAATCCAGCTCGGCTGGAGAATCGGCAAGAGAATCCCGAATGCGCCCGCAAGCAGAAGGAGCCGACAGCGGCGGAGCCGGAGCAGCTCATCCCGGTTCATCCCGTTGCGACCACCCTTGCCGCAGTTGTCTGCGGCCGTGGCCGCACGCCGAGCAGCGCCTCGTCGAGGGCCGCCACAAGGGCGGGCCGGGAGTCGTGCAGGATCGTCTCGACGAGCGCCCGGCGCACAGCTTCCTCGGCGCGCGCACCTGGACCGTCGCCGTCGACGAGCCCGCGCAGGCCGGCGAGGAGCTCGCCCCGCTCGCGGGCGTTTTCCCCGAGCAGCACGGCGGCTCGCATTGCTGCGGCCCACGGGCCCTCGTCGCAGCCGAGGAGCGCCGTCAGCGCCTCGCGAAGCTCGTCCGCCCGGACTGGCCCTTGCTGGAAGAGAGCAAGCTCCCATCGATCCAGCGCCTCGAGGATCTCCGAGTCGCTCGGCACCGCCGCGAGCCGCTCCTGCAGGCTGACCACGAGCCGTGCCCGGAAGGGATCGAGCCGGGTCGCCTCGCCCGGCGGCGTCTGGGCCGCGAGGGCGGGAACCGGGCGCACACCATACGGACGCCAGTCCAGGCGCTCGAAGATCACCGGACCAGCGGAGATTGCCCCCGGCGTTGCGAGCCGAAGCGCAGTGACCGCCCGGGAGATCTCAAGTGGTGCGTCCGGCACGCGGCAGGCCGTATTTTCCAGGTTGGCCTCGAGCTCGAGCACGAGCGTGCGGTCGACCTCACGCCCGAAGTCCCGAGGCAGCAAGCGATTGGCCTCCGGCCACGTCGAGGCGAGCTCGCCGGCTGCGGCCGGTCGCACCGTCATCCCGCGACCAAGCTCGATCGCGCCCCCCGCCGTCAGTCCGACGAGCGGGGCCAGAGCGCCGTAGAGCCTGCGTTCGCCGAAGAGCGAGGCCTCAAGCTTCGCGTAGGCGTGCTCAAAAGCGGAGTCCTCCCAGTTGAACCCGCCACAAGCTTCCGCAGTCGTGACCAGCAGCGGGACGAGGATGGTGCGCGTGAGCGCCTCGTCCTCGCCGACCCGATCGCCGGCATGGGCTTGCGCGAAGATCCCAGCGGCCGGCTCGTCCTTCAGGGCGGTGAGCGCATCACGAGCGTCATCACGGCGTGCCAGCCGCTCGGCACGCGACTCCACGAACGCACCGACGAGCGGCCGGTACTCGTACAGCGTCGGCCGGTTCGGTGTCGCGTGCTCCTCGAGTGCGACCGGAACATCGGCTCCCTGCTCGAGCTCGAGCCCCAGCTCGAAGAACGCGCCGAGGCAGAATCCGCGAAGCGTGTGCAGCAGGGCAGGGGAGCGGGGAACGGACGTGGCCACCGCCCGGAGTTACGCGCTGGTCCCCCCCGTTCCTGCCTGGCAGCCCGGACACCAGTACGCCGTTCGGGCTGTTTCGCCCTGGGGCCGAGAGCGGATCGGCACGCCACACTGCCGGCACGGCCGCCCCACCCGGCGGTAGATCGCCCGCCCTGTGCGAGGAGCTTGCATCACCCCGGCCGCCGCCTGGAGGAGGCCTCGGAGCTCGTCATCCGAGAGCGAGTGAAGCGCTGCCCACGGGGATAGACCCACGAGCCAGAGGGCCTCGGCCTTCCACATGTTTCCGACGCCGGCCACGAGCCGCTGATCCAGGATCGCCTCTCCGATTTCTCGACCCTGATCCGTCGCCCGCAGCCGCTCGACCATCCCGTCCACATCGGGTGGCGCGTCCATGATGTCCGGGCCGAGTCGCCGGACGGCCACGGGCGCCCTCGGTCCCAGCTCGAGCAGCGGGCCGTTCCATTGAACCGCCTTCCACTCGTTCCCGCGGAGGACGAGCCACGGCTGCCCGACCAGCTTCTCCTCCGCAGGGCGCACGTGCCACCGCCCCTTCATCCGCAGGTGGCTTCGAAGGACGAGCCCGCCCTCGAACGTGAGGAGGAGGTTCTTGCCGACCGCCTGGACGCGCTCCAGCCGCTTGCCATCCAACCGGTCGGCTAGTCCCAGGAGCGCTGCGCGCGGGTGCGGCGTCTCCACGGAGAGGATCTGCCCCTCGAGGACGCGGACGCGGTCGGCGGCGCGGCGAAGACTGTCTCCCTCGGGCATATCCCGAGGACGCTAGCTCGGCCGGGCTCGGCTCATGCTCGAAGTACGGCGCGCCGCGGACCGGCGAGAAACCCCGCCTCGACGAGCAAGGGCATGGCCTCGGTCTCTGTTACAGGCTGGCCGTCGAAGCGTTCGACCGCCAGCCGCTTCAGCCCGGTCTTCCGCGCGTGGGCGACGAGCGCCGTGAGTGCGTCGCGGAGCCAGTCTTCCTCGGGATCCCGGAGCGGGACGATCGTCCTGCCGCCGCGCTCGACGAAGAGCGCAGCTTCGCCTCCGAGCAGGACGACGTAGGCGCCGGACACGCGGGCCGCGCGCGAGCCGGCACGCCGCGGCCACGGCACAGCGCCGCCGTACGGTTGAGCCGGATCGGCCGCAGCGAGGACGAGTGCGTCCGTTCCGGCGCTCGTGTCCCGGAGCCGCTCGACTGCACCCGGAAGCGCGAATTGGGCTCCCCCCAGGCCCTCCACGAAGTACCCACGCCGGCAAACACCGAGTGTCTCTAGCTTTCGGAGCTCCTGATAGACGGCGCCGTACCCGCCCGGTACTCCTTCTGCCCGCACGCCGTCGCGCGTGACCACGCCCTGTCGCTCGAGCAGGAGCTCCGCGAGCGCGCGTGGCTCCGGTGCTCCGGGGAAAAGCCCTTCGGTCGTGGACCAGCGCCCCTGCGTTGCAGTGATGGCGTTCGCTCGGTTTCGGGAGAACCGCCGAGGCCGTCGTTCGGCCCGGGGAGCCCGGAAGCGACGTTCGGCCCGCAGGGGCTGCCAGGCATCGTTCGTGATCTCTCCCGCCCAAACGAGATCCCAGAGCGCCGGCAGGGCGCTCTCCGGCTCGAGTCCCGCCTCACGGACCAGGTCGAACCAGAAGAGGGCGCCCCCGGCCAGAGCCGACCGGATCGCAGCGTGGGCGGTTTCGGTGGGAGGCGGCAGCGCGGCCGGGCGGCCGAGCAAAGGAGCGTCCTCGCGGAAGAAGAGCGCCACCCGCTCGAGCCCGGCTCCGACCCAGACCACCTCGCCCGAAGCACAGAGCTGGTCCAGGTGAGCTGGCTGAAAGCCGGGCACGCGGCGCGGAAGCACGTCGCGCTCCCAGAGCCCCAGCGGGAGCGAGAGACCTTGCAGCGGCACGAGCGCTTCTCGAAGCGGCGCCCGTCGATCGACGCCCTGCCATGCTGGCAGGAAGCGCCCGAGGGCCGATTGGTCGGTCGGCTCAACCTGCTTTCGCAGCGCGGCCAGGCTCGCCCGGCGCAGCCGCCGGAGCACATCCGGGTCGCACCATTCGCGCTCGCTCCCGCCCGGGCGAAGCTCGCCCCGAACGAGGCGCCCCTCGCGTTCCAGGCTGGTCAACTCCGCTTCCACGCGCTCGAGGGGAAGCGCAAACCGCGCAGCCGTTTCCGCACTTGTGAACGGGCCACGACCTCGTGCGTAACGCACGAGCAGGAATTGGAGGGGCGCCTCACCTGCTTCCAGGAAGGCATCAGGAAGCCCGGAGGGAGGCATCGAGCCCAGCGCGTCTCGGTAGCGGCCTGCATCTTCCGCTGCAATCAGGCGCTCCTCGCCGCCCACTCTCACCGTCACCGCGCGGCGCTCTTCGACGAGCGAGGTTGCAAGCTCCGCCTGGAACTCGCCGGGCGCGACGTCCCCGCGGCGGAGGAGAAGGTCATGGAGCTGGTCCGGCGACCGCGGCGAACCGCGGAGCTCCTTCTCGACCTGCTCGAGTGCCCTCGGGTCGAGCAGGTCTCTGAGCTCCTCCTGCCCCAGAAGCTCCTTCAGAAGGTCACGGTCGAGTGCGAGGGCCTGGGCGCGCCGCTCAGCCAGAGGGGTGTCGTCCTCGTACATGTAGGTCGCCACGTAATCGAAGAGGAGCGACGAGGCGAAGGGCGAGGCCCGCGGGGTCTCCACGTCGACGATGTCGATCCGCCTCGACTGCAGCTCCCCGAGCACGGAACGAAGCGAGGGCAAGTCAAACACGTCCTGCAGGCACTCCCGGAAGGTCTCGAGGATGACGGGGAACTCGGCGTAGCGACGGGCTACCTGCAACAGTGCTTGAGCCTTGAGCCGCTGCTGCCACAGCGGCGTTCGCTGCCCCGGCCGGCGGCGCGGGATGAGAAGCGCCCGGGCGGCATTCTCGCGGAAGCGTGCTCCGAAGAGCGCTGTCCCGGCCAGCTCGGCGACGACGAGCTCCTCGAGCTCCTGCGGGTCGATCAGGAGGTCGGCGGTCGCCGGCGGGGCGTCCGCGTCGGGGAGGTGAAGCGCGATGCCGTCGTCGGACCAGATCGAGTTGACTTCGAGCCCGAGCGTGTCGCGCAAGCGGGCGGCCAGGGCGAGTGACCAAGGCGCGTGCACCCGACCCCCGAAAGGTGTCAGGAGACAGAGGCGCCAGTCTCCGATCTCGTCCCGGAACCGCTCCACGACGATCGTGCGGTCGGAAGGGATCGCCGCGGTGGCCGATTCCTGCTCTCGGAGAAAGGTCATGAGGTTCGCTGCCGCCCGGTCATCGAGGGCATGCTCGTCGGTCAGCCGAGCTGTGGCTTTCTCGTCGTCGAGGGCTACGAGCTCGCGAGCGGTGCGGCCGATCTCACGGCCAAGCTCGAACGGCCGGCCGATGCCCTCGCCTTTCCAGAAGGGGACAACGCCGGGGATCCCCGGCGCAGGGGAAACAAGCACACGATCGCGAGTGATCTCCTCGATCCTCCAGGTCGATGCGCCGAGGAGAAACGTCTGCCCCTGGCGGGCTTCGTACACCATCTCCTCATCGAGCTCGCCCACACGTCCACCCCCCTCGACCAGGTACACGCCGAAGAGCCCGCGATCGGGGATCGTGCCGGCATTGGTGACTGCCAGGCGGCGGGCTCCCTCACGCGCGCGGACGAGCCCTGCCACCCGGTCCCACACGATGCGGGGGCGGAGCTCCGAGAACTCTTCCGACGGATAGCGCCCGGCCAGCATGTCGAGAACGTTCTCGAGCTGCTGGCGGGACAGGTCGCGGAAGGGATACGCGGCGCGGACGAGATCATGGAGCTCGTCAACGGATATCTCTTCACGAGCAGCGATGGCGACGATCTGCTGCGCCAGGACGTCCAGCGGGTTCCGAACGATGCGCGTCTCCTCGATCGCACCCTCGGTCATGCGCCTGGCCACGACCGCTGCCTCGAGGAGATCGGCGCGGAACTTCGGGAAGATGCGTCCCTTCGACGGCTCGCCGAGCCGATGCCCGGCCCGGCCGACGCGCTGCAGGCCGGTGGCGACGGACTTCGGGGACTCCACCTGAATGACGAGATCGACCGCTCCCATGTCGATCCCGAGCTCGAGCGATGAGGTGGCGACCAGCGCAGGGATCTCCCCTCGTTTCAGGAGCTCCTCGACTTCGATCCGTTGCTCGCGTGCCAGCGAGCCGTGATGTGCCCGCGCGATCTCCCGTTCGGCAAGCTCGTTCAGGCGCAGAGCCAGCCTCTCGGCAAGGCGGCGGTTGTTCACGAACACGATCGTCGACCGGTGCGCCTCCACCAGCTCGAGCAGCGCCGGGTAGATCGAGGGCCAGATCGAATTGCCCTCGCCGGGCTCTCTCATGTCCTCCACCGGAACGACGACACGCAGGTCGAGCTCCTTTCGGGTGCCCGCGTCCACGAGCTCGATCGGGCGACCTCCGGAGACGAAGCGGCCGATCTCGTCGAGCGGGCGCTGCGTCGCCGAGAGAGCGATCCGCTGCACCGGGTCGGCGACCAGGCGGTCGAGGCGCTCGACGCTCAAGGCGAGGTGAGCCCCGCGTTTCGAACCGGCGACGGCGTGTACCTCGTCCAGGATCAAGAACCGGACCGTACGAAGCATCTCGTGTGCCTGAGAGGTCAACATGAGGAAGAGCGATTCCGGCGTCGTGATGAGGATGTCGGGGGGTTTGCGCAGCATCGCTGCCCGCTCCTTGGGCGGAGTGTCACCCGTGCGAACCGCGACCTCGAGCGGGGAGCCGATGCCCGCGAGCGGGCCCCGCAGGTTTCGCTCGACGTCGTAGTTGAGCGCCTTCAGGGGGCTCACGTAGAGCACTTGCACGCCCTCGCCGGGCTTTGCCTGGTCGATCGCCCAGAGAAACGCGGCGAGTGTCTTCCCGGAGCCTGTCGGTGCCTGGATAAGCGTGTGCGCCCCGGACGCGATCGCGGGCCATCCGCGAGCTTGCGCCGGAGTGGGAGCGTCGAAGGTCTGCTCGAACCAGGTGCTAACCGCAGGAGAAAACCGAGCCAGTGGCTTCACAGATCCAGATTACTCCTGCGCCCCGGGGCCGCGAGGCACCTCAAAGAGGCTCTTACGAGCTTCACCGCAGGTTACTCGCGCGCGTCCACGACAGGTGTACCCGGCCTCCTCCCCGGTCTCGAGCGTAGCCGGGAAAAGCGCGCACGTGGCACACGGATCGTGACGAGTCAGTCCCGGAGCGGTGACGCTTCTGAGCGAGCGTAGAATCACGGAATGGCAACGACTCGACCCGAACGCCTTCACTTCACGGAGAACGACGAAGCGGACGAGCTGCTCGCTCGCGAGCCCTTGGCACTCCTGATCGGTTTCGTCCTCGACCAGCAGGTTCCGGTGCAGAAGGCTTTCTCCTCCCCCTCGTCCTTCGGTCACGTCTCGGCGGGCTCGAGGCGCACGAGATCGCACAGATGGATCCGGCCGAGGTCGAACGCGTCTTTCGCGAGCGACCGGCACTCCACCGGTTTCCAGGCTCGATGGCGGCGCGTACCCAGGAGCTCTGCGCGACGCTCGCCGACGACTATGAGGGCGATCCGGAGCGCATCTGGGCCGACGTACCCGACGCCGGCGAGCTGGAGCGACGGCTGCTCGCGCTGCCGGGAATCGGCCCCATGAAGGTCAAGACGATCATCGCCGTTCTGGCCAAGCGGTTCGGCGTCCGGCCTCCGGGCTGGGAAGAGCGTGTGCCGGGGCACCCCACGCTCGGGGACGTGGACTCGACGGATGCGCTCCTGGCCTATCAGGCGCGGAAGCGAGCTTACAAGGCTGCACGCCGGGCCGAGGCCGCCGCTTCGCAATCCGAATCGCCCTCGCCCCACTAGTTCCGGGCAAGCGATATGGGAGGTCCCCATGCCTAGAAGGTCGATACTCGCTGCGGCCACGGCTGTCCTTGCACTCACGCTCGTGGTTGCAGGCTGCGGTGGGAGTGACGACGAGAGCTCCGGCGATACGACGGCGGGCTCAAGCGACAGCGGAATGACGGTCACGGTGAAGCTCGACGAGGAGAACGGCTCCGGCGAGTCCGGGACCGCGACGCTGACCGCTGAGGGCGCGAGCACCAAGGTCGTGCTCGCGCTCGAGAACCCTGCCTCGCCCGACCCACAACCGGCGCACATCCATGAGGGAACGTGCGCGGAGCTCGATCCGACACCCGCCTATCCGCTGGCGAACGTCGAGGACGGGACGTCGGAGACGACCGTGAACGTGGCGCTGGACGAACTGAAAGCGAGCGAGTTCGCGATCAACGTTCATAAGTCGGAGCCCGAGATCAAGACCTACGTCTCCTGCGGCAACATCGGTAAGGGAGACGGCTCGGACAGCGGCTCCGGAGGCTCTGGAGGAGGCTCCGGCTACTAGAACACGGCTCGCAGGGCGGTCTCGGCCGCCCTGCGACCGCACATTCCGTGGACGCCCCCGCCCGGCGGTGTCGAGGACGAGCAGAGAAAGAGTCCTGGGACCGGGGTGGAGTAGGGGGTGCGTCGTGCGGTAGGCCTGAAGACCAGCTGGGCGAGGTCTTGCGCACCCCCGTTGATGTCGCCGCCCACGAGGTTGCGATTCGAGGCTTCGAGGTCAGCGGGCGCCTGGGCTCGCCTTGCGATCACGTGGCTCCGGAACCCCGGCGCGAAGCGCTCGATCTGAGCCTCGATTCGCTCCGTCATGTCGAGGTCCGAGCCGTTCGGAACGTGGCAATACGCCCAGGCCGTGTGCTTTCGCTGCGGGGCCCGCGAGGGATCGAAGAGACTCGGCTGGGCAAGGATGACGAACGGTCGCTCCGACGCTCGCCCCGCCCAGGGCCCTCGCTCCGAGGACGCGATCTCGTCGAGCGTTCCGCCCAGATGGACGCAGGCCGAGCGGGCACACGCCGGTGCCGCCCACGGGATCGGAGCGTCCAGGGCGTAGTCGATCTTGAAAGCCCCCGGCCCGTACCGGTATCGCCCCAAGCGTTCGCGGTAGGCGTGAGGCAACTGCGTCCCGGCGAGCCTCGTGAGCTCCCGCGGAGTCACGTCGCAGAGAATCGCGCGCGCCGCCAGTTCGCGAAGCGACTCCACAGGCGCACCGGTCTCGATCTCCCCGCCGAGCGAGCGCAGATGCGAGGCGAGGGCGTCGGCGATCCGCTGCGCACCACCGCGTGGCACCGGCCAGCCGACCGCGTGGGCGAGGACGAGAAGAACGAGGCCGAAGGAGGCCGAGGCCGCGCGGCCGAGTGGCAGCATCGAATGTGCCGCTCCTCCCGCCAGGAGCGCGCGGGCCCTCTCGCCGCGAAAGGCAAGGCGCGCCAGCGCCTCCGCCGGGAGGAGCGCAGCGAGCCCGAACCGGGCGAGCGCGATCGGATGTCGCGGCACGTGGAGGAGGGGACCGAGGACCTCTCGCTCGAGCTTCGGCCAGTCGGCGGCATAAAGACCGATGAGCCTTCGATAGGTGCCCGCGTCGCTACCGAGTCCCGCCGCGGTGGCCTCGACGGAGCGCTCGACGACGATCGCGGTGCCGTCGTCGAGTGGGTGGACAACCTCGGCAGGAGGAAAGATCCACTCGAGCCCGTGCTCCTCGAGCGGCAACGTACGGAAGAACGGGGAACCCGCCCCGAGCGGATGAACCGCCGAGCAGAGGTCGTGGACGTAGCCCGGCAGCGTCACCTCCGCCGAGCGTGCACCGCCTCCGATCGTGTCGTTCGCCTCTCGGACCAAAACCGAGAGGCCTCGTTCGGCGAGCGTGATCGCGGCGGCTAGGCCGTTCGGCCCCGACCCGACCACGATCGCGTCGTGCCGCGGCCTCAGGAGACTTCCGCGAGGAGCGAGGAGCGGTTCTCCCGGACCATCTCGCGGGCGATCACCAGGCGCTGGATCTCGCTCGTCCCCTCGTAGATCTGCGTGATCTTCGCGTCCCGCATCATTCGCTCGACCGGATACTCCCGCATGTATCCGTACCCGCCGAGCACTTGTACGGCCTCCGTCGTGACCTCCATCGCGGTGTCGGCGCAGAAGAGCTTCGCCTCGGCGGACGCCTTCGTCAGCTCGGGGCCCTCGACTCCGTCGTCGATCAGAAGGCCGACCTTGTAGAGCAGCCCGCGGGCCGCATTGCAATGCGTCTCCATGTCGGCGAGCTTGGCCGCCACGAGCTGATGCTCGACGATCGGCTTTCCCATGGTTTCGCGACTCGTCGCATAAGCGAGCGCGTAGTCGGTTGCGCCCTGCGCGAGCCCGAGCGCCTGCGCAGCGATCCCCGGTCGCGACCGGTCGAGCACCCGCATCGCGATCCGGAAGCCTTCCCCTTCCTCGCCGAGCAGATTCGCGACCGGAACGCGACACTCATCGAAGAAGATCTCGCCCGTCGTCGAGCCTTTGATGCCCATCTTCGGCTCGATCCGACCGACTGAGAAGCCGGGCGTCTCGGCCTCCACGAGAAATGCTGAGATACCTGCGTGACCGTCTGAGGGATCGGTCTTCGCGAAAACCGTGTACAGACCGGCGACTCCGGCGTTCGTGATGAAGCGCTTCGTGCCGTTCAGGACGTAGGCATCGCCCTCGAGCTTCGCCTCGGTTCTCATGGCGGCCGCGTCCGAGCCCGAGCCTGGCTCGGTGAGCGCATACGCAGCCAGCCATTCACCGCTCGCAAGCCGCGGGAGGTAGCGCTCCTTCAGCTCGTCGGTCCCGGCCAGCTTGAGCGCGAGCGAGCCGAGCTCCTGGACGGCGAGGATGAGACCGGTGGTCGCACAGACCTTCGAAATCTCCTCGATCGCCACAAGCAGCATGAGCACACCCGTGCCCGAGCCTCCATGCTGCTCCTCGAAGGGAAGGCCAAACACGTCGTGCTCACGAAAGAGCTCGACCAGATCCCAGGGGAACTCGGCCGTGGCGTCGATCTCGGCCGCGCGGGGCGCAATCCGCTCTCGCGCAAGCGTCCGCACGAGCTCGCGGATCTCACGCTGCTCGTCGGAAAGAGGATCCGCCCGCACGGCGGGATGTTAGCCCGCGCAGCACCAGCCCTCGACGAGCGGGAAGACCCCGCCCGCGGCGCCGGGGTCGAACTCAGCCGTGATGCCGGCGACCGCGTCAATCCGGCGCACGCCGCCTGGGATCTCGAGGAAGACCCACTGATCGGCAGAGGGCCAAGAGACCAACAGCCACTTGCGGTCGGGGACCAGGTCAGCTTCGTGAATCGCCCCACGCCGCTGAAGCGTTCGATCGAGTTCCGCTTGAAGACGAAAACGCTGCTCTTCCCCGTCCTCTTTCCGAATACTGCATAGGCAAGCGATCGCGTCCCCGGTTTGAAGGTCGCCGCCAGAATCGAGTTGATCCGCTTCGGGACGCGGATCGCCGTATCGAGATGCCCGCCCGCGCCATAGACGCGGATCAGGTTCGGGCTCCAGGCGAGGAGCGATTGTCCGTCGCTCGACCATTCGAGCCCTCGAGCCGGCCGCGCCGGGCCGGTCCGCCATCGCTCTCTACGGTCGTCCGTCCCCACGAGGTGGATCCGACCGGAACGGTCGACGTAGGTGAGCAGGCGTTCCTGACCCGGTCGCCACGCCGGCGCCACCGGGGCGACGCGCCCTGCGACGAGGCGATCGCCCTCCCCGTCCCCGCCCACGACGCGGAGCGCATTGCCCGCCCGGTACGCAATCCGGAATCCCGTCCCGGGAAGCCAGCGGGCGTCCGTGAGCGGCTGTGGGCGCGAGACAGTCCAGCGCACGTCCCCGTCCGGCTCGAGCGCGACGAGCTGGTGTCCGCCCGTCGCGGCCACGAAGAGCCCACGCGGAGACCACGACGCCCGGCGGTAGTCGCCGAGGCGGCGCTTCGAGCCGTCCGGGCGAACCACCCAGACGCCTTGCTCCGAGGCAACGAGCAGGTTTCCGGGCGCGGGCAGCGAGTCGAGCGCGGGGCGTGCGTCGGGGCTTCCGGCGACGACATCCTTGATCCAGCCACCGACCGCGCCTCCGGCCGGTGTGAGCGCCACGGCCCCGAGGATGGCGGCCGTGGCGAAGAGGGCTGCCGCGACGAGCCGCCGGCGATGCCGATCGACAGGCAAGGGCTCGCGTGCCTCCCAGGCGGCCCGAACGACCCGCCAGCTTCGCCGCTCCGCCTCGAGCTCGTCGGGCGGGTGGACGGAGAGGAGCTTCTGACGAAGTTCCGCGTCGTTCATGGGCCGGCCTTTGGCCCATGAACGTGGGGAGGGAGTGTGGGGGAACCGGGAGGTTCCTCCACCGAGTCAAAGAAGGGGGCTCGTGGGGGAAACATGGTTTCCCCCACGGGAGCGAGCAGGATGCGAGGGACGTTCATTCCTGCTCCTCGTCGAAGCACTCCCGCAATGCGTCGAGTGCCCGGCGCAGGCGAGAGTTGACGGTTCCGCGAGGAAGCTCGAGCACTCCGGCTATCTCCCCCGGGGTGTACTCGAGCAGAAAGCGCAGGACGACGACGGCCCGGTGCTCGGGCGACAGCGTCGCCAGTGCACGCACCACGTCGTCCGACACGGGAGCCGTCCGCTCCACAGCCGGCGCCGCGTGCTCCCCCACCTGCTCGTCGCCCAGCTCGCGCCGGAGCGAGCGCGAGCGCGTCCAGTCGATCGCCCGGTTGACGACGATCCGATGGAGCCAGGGGCCGAACGGCCGTCGCGAATCGAAGCGCTCGAGAGACCTGACCGCGGCCAGGAAGGCCTCTTGCGCGATGTCCTCGGCTGCGGCCGCGTCGTGGACTACGAGGTAGGCCGCCCGGTAGGCACGCGGCCAATGCTCGCGGAACAACTGCTCGACATCCGGGACGGATCCGGACCGGGCGCGCCGGATCGAGGCCCCCTCCCCACGCCGGAAGCCCGACATTCCCATCCGACTATACGAGGGCATCGCCGCGACGAGGTCCATCCAGTCAAGTACGACCCCCAACCCCCGGAAGGTCCACCGGCTGAGAGCTTAGAGTCCGCGCGATGATCCTCGAGAACGGCGCGATCAGGACGATGGAAGCGTCACTGCCGCTGGCGCGTGCGCTCGCGATCGCGGGAGACCGCATCGCGGGAGGCGTCGGCACGCACGAACGGGCCCTGGCAAGCCCGGAACGCATCGATCTCGGGGGGCGCTGCGTCCTGCCTGGATTCACTGATTCCCACGTCCATTTCCCACAGTGGGCGCTCGCCCACGGGCAGGTCAGGCTCGAGGGCACTCGCACACTCGAGGAGGCCGTCGGCCGCGTCGCCGAGGCTGCAAGGACGGCGACGCCGGGGCGGTGGCTCCGGGGCACCGGGTGGCGGAATGCCGAATGGTCGCCGCCCGTCGAGCCGAGCCGGGAAACTCTCGACGCGGTCACCGGAGAGCTCCCCACCGCCCTGACGGCGAAGGACGGCCACAGCCTGTGGCTCAACTCCGCGGCCCTTGCGCGCGCGAACGGCGACCTGGCCGTTCGGGGCGGCGTCGTCGAGGTCGACGACCGTGGCGAGCCCACCGGCATCCTTCGGGAAGAGTCGGCCTGGCGGTTCCGCGAACGCTGGGTCGACACCGCTGCGGAGGAGTGGCTCGAGGCGATGCGGCAGGGCATCGCGATCGCGTCGTCACGGGGGGTCACCGCGGTGCACGACAAGGACGGGGGCCTCGGTGCACTCGGGTTCTTCCAGACGCTCCGCGACGAGGGGGGGCTCTCGCTTCGCGTGTGGCAGTCGCTTCCACACGAGCGTTACGAAGAGCTCGAAGCACTCGGGATCCGCTCGGGCTTCGGAGACGACCTCGTGCGGATCGGCTACCTCAAGGTCTTCATGGACGGGACGCTTGGCTCACAGACGGCCCGGCTCCTCGACGGGACCGGGATCGAGATCACGAGCGGGGCCGAGTTGGCCGAGATCGTCACCCGAAGCGCACAGGCGGGATTTCCGGTCGCGGTGCACGCGATCGGAGATCTTGCGAACCGTGAGGCGCTGGATGCGTTCGAAGCCACCCAGGACGTCTGGAGACCGCTCGGCCTTCGTCATCGGATCGAGCACGCCCAGCTCCTCGCCGAGGAGGACCTTCCACGATTCGCAGCTCTGGGAGTGGCGGCGTCCATCCAGCTCAGCCACGCGCCGTCCGACCGGGACATCGCAGATCGCTTCTGGGCCGAGAGAGTCGATCGCGCCTACCCCTTCCGCTCACTCGTCGAGAGCGGCGCGTTGGTCGTGAACGGCTCCGACGCGCCGATCGAGGAGCTCGATCCCCTCCTGGGGGTCAAGGCCGGCGTCCTGCGGACACTCGACGAACGTGAGTCCTGGCACCCGGAGCAGGCGCTCACCGTCAGCCAAGCGCTCGTGGCAACGACGGTCGCGCCCGCCTGGCTCTCGGGCGACGAGCGGGTGCGGGGGAAGCTCCTCCCCGGCTATCTGGCGGACCTGGTCGTGCTCGATCGGGACCCACTCGTGTGCCCGCCTGAAGAGCTGGGAGAAGTCCAGGTCGTCGCGACGATGCTCGGAGGCCGCTGGGTCTTCGGAGGCCCGCCCTTCGACTAGCGCTGCTGGCGGTCTTGAACGTCGACGCCGTGCGGCGCCACGGTGAAGACGGCAAGGTCTGCCGCCCGCTCGAAGACGTCCAGAGCCTCGTCCTCGCGTCCCTCGGCTCGCAGGAACTTCCCCCAGGAGCGGTACGTCTCGGCGAGTTGCCGAGAGGCGCCCTGATCTGTGAGAACCTCAACCGCGGTGCGGTATGAGCGCTCGGCCAGATCGGTGTCTCCCAGGCGCTCGAACACTTCCGCGAGCGTCCGCCAAGCGTGACCAACGTCAACAGCGGCTCCGCCTTCAAGGAGCGATAGAGCCTCGAGCGCGTATTCGCGCGCCGCGTCGGGCTGGTCGAGCTGAAGCTCGAGCCGGGCGCGTTCGGTGGCGAGAGCGCCGAGCTCCTCCGGGCTCGCCTCATCCCCGAGTAGCTCCTCCGCCCGCTCGAGGTGCTTGCGCGCCATCTGTCCGCTCTCCTGATCCAGGAGGATCACCGCACAAAGCTGATGCGCCCGTGACAGGTGGAACGTGTCCTCCGTCGCCTCGAGGAGGGCGATCGCGCGCCGTACATAGTCGAGCGCCCGACCGGGCGGCCCCTCGACCGCGTAGAAGCGGCCCAGCGACCAGTAGAGCCTGATCAGTGTGTAGCGGTCGCTGACACCGTCCGCCCGCTCCAGGGCGTCGGCGAGCACGCGCTGGGCGGCGGCGGCGTCGCCTGCATCGACGAGCGCGTAACTCAGGTAGCTCGCGAAGCGGACAAACAGGATCGGGTCCGCGTCCTTCGATCCTCGGATCTCCTCGAGACAACGGCTGAAAAGCGCGATCGAGCGCGGGTTCTCGCCGGCTGCCGCGTAGGCGCGACCCAGCAGCGCGTAGAGATCGGGACGCTCCGCGACAGCGGGGCGGTCACGCTCGAGATGCTCCTCGAGCATCTCGATCACATCCTCGTGGCGCCCCTCGGTCGCGAGGGAGAGCGCAAGGGCGATACGGGCGCGGCGCGCGATCGGGAGGTCCCCCGCCGCCTGTGCCTCGGCCAGAACCTCGCGAAGCTCGCCCTCCGCACCGGAGGAGCCGTCGAGCCGGACCTGGAGCTCGGCGTCTGTCACGCGGAGCTCGCGGTCACCCGTCGGGGCGAGATCGCGGCCGGTCTCCAGGTACTCGGGCGAAACCCCCAGCTTGACGGCAAGGGCGCGAATCGCCTTGACGGACGGCTGCCGTTGGCCCGCCTCGATCCGCGAGACGTAGGTGAACGAGACACCCGTGGTCGCCAGCTCACGCTGGGAGAGGGAGCGCTCCCGGCGAAGGCGTGCGATTCGCTGGCCGATCGATTCGGTCACAGGACGTGCATCGGCCATCTGCCGCCCATGTTCGCCCCTCGAAGGGATGAGCGTCAAATCGTGGAAGTAGCAGAGCAACGGAGTTTCCCGTTGTCAACAGAAGGAGGAGACGTGCCGACACGCTCTCTCGTCGCACTGCTGGCGGCGCTCGGCGCCGCGGCGGTCATGGGTCGCTTCCCCTGGGGCCCGTAGTCCATTTGAAGCGGGGAGCGCCTTGCCGGGCGCTCCCCACCCCTTGAGGCGTGGCGTACAATCCGGGTATGCGCACGATGCGGCCAGTTCACGACGAGCAGTGCTCTGTCGCCTGCACGGCGGACATCATCGGCGCCAAGTGGACTGCGGTTCTCGTCCACGATCTCTCCGAAGGAGCCAGGCGCTTCTCCGAGCTGGAGCGGGCCTGTCCAGGCATCAGCCCGCGAACACTCTCCGAGCGGCTCCGCGTGCTCGAGGAGGAGGACTTCGTCGTCCGCAGGAGTTACGCCGAGTCACCGCCCCGAGTCGAGTACGAGCTGACGGAGAAGGGCAGGAGCCTTCTGCCCGTCATCGAGGAGATGCGCCGCTTCGGACATGAATGGCTCGTGCCCGAGCACGGCCACAGTCACGACTTGCCGTCAGCCGAGCCAGTCGGCGCCTAGTCCGCCGCGACCTCCTAGTCGCGCAGGTCCGCGAAGGCGAGCAACGTTTCCTGCGCGGCCGCGACCCCGAGCGGAACGTAGCGCGCGAGCAGCCGTTCGTTCGGGGAATGGAGGTTCGCGCCCGGAAGCGCAAAGCCGCTCAGGATCGTCGGAATCCCCTTGTCGACCAGGGCCGGCACGACCGGCAAGGTCCCACCCGTCCTGAGGAGAAGTGGACGCCGGCCCAGGATCCGCTCGAAAGCGCCTTGAGCCAGCTGAACCGCCTTCGAGTCCGGCGGGACGAGCCCCGCCGGGCTGGACGACCAGATCTCCACTTCCACGTCGGCGCCTTCCGGGGCCGCCTCGCGAAGGAGCCGCTCAAAGGTCGAACGAACGTCCTCCACATCTTGACCCGGCGCGATTCGCATCGAGACGTTCGCCTCGGCCTCGACCGGAAGAACCGTCTTCTGGAGAATCGGCGAGCCGCCTTGGATCCCGTTCACGTCGACGGCGGGGCCTGCAAAAGTCCGGTCGTAGAACTCCTCGGCCGCGCTCGAGTCGAGCGGCCGCGCACCCTCGTCTGCGAGGACCTTCGAGCCGGGCTCGAGCTCGGCCCAGCTCGACCGCTCCTCGTCGGTCGCGGGAATGACGTCCCGCCGAAGCTCGTCCGGAACGGCGACGACCGCCTCGAGGGTCTGCATCAGTGCATGCACGGCGTTCAGCGCCGCCCCGCCGAAGACGCCCGAGTGGAGGTCGCGATCCCCGGTTCGGAGCCGCACGTGCACGTAGAGCATTCCGCGCACCCCGAGCTCGAATGCTGGGACGTCGACCGCTGCCATCCCGCCGTCGAAGATCATGCAGGCGTCCGCCCCCCGCTCGTCTTGTGAGAGGAAGTTGACAATGGAGTCGCCCCCGATCTCTTCCTCGCCGTCAAAGGCGATTCGGACGTTGACAGGCAGCCGGCCTTCGCTCGCAAGCTGCTGTGCGGCCTTCAGGAGGAGATAGGCGTTCCCCTTGTCGTCGACCGCCCCGCGACCGAAGATCCAGCCATCGCGCACGACCGGCTCGAACGGCGGCGACTCCCAGAGCTCCAGCGGATCCGCCGGCTGAACGTCGAAGTGGCCGTAGAGGAGCACAGTCGGCACCTCCGATCCGCCGGCCGCCGCGGGGATCTCACCCACGGCCAGCGGCTGCTGCTCCGTGTCGACAAGCGACGCCTCCCCACCGGCCCCGCGCACGAACTCACAGAGCCACTCCCCGGCAGCACGAACGTCAGCAGCATGAGCCGGATCGGCACTGATACTCGGAATCCGAATCCACTCGAACAGCTCGTCGAGCCAAGCAGGATCGGGCGAGTCGGCCACGGCGCGCATCTTACGAGGGCCGGAAGTGAAGAGCGTGCCTAGCCGGCGCTTCCGCGCCGGCTAGAAGCGGCAAGGAGCAATGGGCGCTACCCAGCGCCCATCGCGGTTACGCAGCGACGTCCTTCAGCTTCTGCGACTCGGCCATCGCCTGGAGCTTCTTCAGGCTCTGGTTCTCGATCTGTCGCACGCGCTCACGTGTGACGTTGAACGTGCGACCGACCTCGTCGAGCGTCCTCGGATGCTCGCCCCCCAGGCCGTACCGAAGCTCGAGCACACGACGCTCGCGGTGCGAGAGGCCCTGGAGGACGCGCTTCAGCACTTCCTTCCTCAGCGTCTCTTCAGCTGCGCCGTCGGGCGCGATCGCGTTCTCGTCGGCGAGGAAGTGGCCGAACTCGGACTCTTCCTCGTCCCCAACGGGCTTCTCGAGCGAAATTGGCGTCTGGGCGCTCTTTCGGATCTGCTCCACCTCGTCGGACTCGAGATCGAGCTCATCGGCGATTTCCACAACGGTGGGGTCGCGCCCCAGCTCCGAGAGGAGCTTCCGCTCGGCACGGCCGATCTTGTTCAGCTTCTCGACCACGTGCACGGGCATACGGATCGTGCGCGCCTTGTCGGCGAGAGCCCGCGCCACCGCCTGCCGGATCCACCAGGTTGCGTAGGTGGAGAATTTGAAGCCCTTGCGATGGTCGAACTTCTCGGCTGCGCGGACGAGCCCGATCGTCCCTTCCTGGATCAAATCGAGGAACGGCAGGCCCTGGTTTCGATAGTTCTTCGCGATCGAGACGACCAGGCGGAGGTTCGACTCCACCATCTTCTGTTTCGCCCTATGGTCGCCGCGCTCGATGCGCTTCGCGAGCTCGACCTCTTGCGGCGCCGTCAGGAGCGGCACGCGTCCGATGTCCTTCAGGAAAACCTGGAGCGCGTCAGTCGAGACTTCTCGCGCCTCCTGAGCAGTGTCAGGGGCCTGCTCGACCGGGGCCTCATCGAGGACCTCGATCTGCAACTCGTCGAGCGTCGTGTAGAAGTCCTCGATCTCGGCGATGTCGAGGTCGAGCTCGTCCAGCGCCAGCGCCACCTCATCGTGCGTCAGGAAACCGGCCTCCTGGCCGTGCTTGACGAGTGCCTTCGCTTCCTCGTGCTCGACGATCACGGTCGCTACTACCCCCTCACTCCCTCGACCTGCTCCCACTGAGACCCCCTCCTGACCGTAGGCGCCCCCCCGGGCTACGTCAACGGCCGATCTGTCACGACTTCAGCTCTTGGGTGGCGGCACTTTTGCACGGTTCCCGGACGGTCGCATAGGCCGTGCGGCCTATCTTGGTGGCTTGTAAGTCCTAATCTTGAGCTAGGCGGGAGAGAAGCTCTTCAGCCTGACGAGCGTAGAACTGGCCATTTCCCTGCGTTGCCAGCTCGAGCTGTTTCGTTGCTTCGTCAACGGCTTGTATCCAAAGTAACAAGAGCCCGAGGTGGAACCTTAGCAGCGATGAGCGCGTGTGGTCGCGCGCGAGGGGCCCGAGGCGTGAGAACGCGTCCGCGGGATCGTCCTTATCGAAGCGTACAACCGCCGCCGCCGTCCGAGCCGCGAGGCTCTCGGGAGCCAATTCGAGCGCGCGATCGTAGGCCCGCCGGGCGGAGATCGGCCTCTCGATCCGCTGCAGGAAGGTGCCCAGGACGAGCCAGTCCATGGGCCCGCCGCGCTCGGCGCTCCGCCTGAGAGCTGCCTCCTGCGCGGCCGTGCCAAGCTCCTGCAGCGACGCAGGCGGTTGCGCCGGAGTGACGAAGAAGGGCCGGCCGGGCGCCATGTTCGGATGGAGAAGCGATTCCGACTGGAGCGCCGCGGGGCTGTCGGGATCGCGCACCTCGGCCTCTCGCCACTCCTGCTCGGCCCGCTTTCGGTCGCCGGCTGCGTCGAGCGCGAGTCCCAGATGGAGCCGTGCCACCCCACTTCGGGGATGCGACTCGACGAGAGCCCGCAAGCGCTCGAGACTTCCATCCGGCCAGGCAGCAAGGGCCGCTCCGACTGCCGCCTCGATCGACGCCGGGTCCGCGCGGAGCACGGCCTGGAACTCGTCTAGGGCGGTCTCACGCCTGCCGCGCTCGTAGTCCTGCTCGGCGGCGTTCAGCTCGCGTGCATGCGCCTCGCCCGGGAAAACGCCCAGGTGGAGTGGCGGTGCCGCGGACGGGGCTTTCGCTCCTGCACCGTCGCTCTGGAGGAGCGCGCCGGCCACCACCGCAGCCACGACGAGGACGGCCACGGTCGTCACAACAGCCAGGACCCGGGCGCGCGGCGACACCGTTCGAGCGTACCCCGCACCCTGACTTGCGCTGCCTTCGTGTCGCTATACTCAGTGAAGCAATGGCTACCTACCGCGAGCTTCTACAGCAGGTCAAGGGGAAGATCGACGAGATCGACGCCGCTTCAGCCCGCGCTCTTTTCGAGTCGGAGAACCCGGTCGTCGTCGACGTCCGGGAGCGCGACGAGTGGGAGGAAGGGCACATCCCCGGCGCGGTCCACGTCCCTCGCGGGAACCTGGAGTCGCGCATCGAGGCCGCGGCGCCCGATCGCGCACGGCCGCTGGTCGTCTACTGCTCCGGCGGCAGCCGCTCGGCCTTCGCCGCGAAGTCGCTCGAAGAGCTCGGCTACGAGAACGTCCTGTCGCTCGTAGGCGGGTTCACCGACTGGAAGCGAAACGGCTTCCCCTTCGACGTGCCGCGCGCGCTCGGGGACGAGCAGCGCCGGCGCTACAGCCGCCATCTTCTGATCCCCGAGGTCGGCGAAGAGGGCCAGCAGAAGCTCTTGGACTCGCGAATGCTTCTGATCGGAGCCGGCGGGCTCGGGTCGCCCGCGGCGCTCTACCTGGCGGCGGCGGGGGTCGGCACGCTGGGCATCGTGGACGACGACGTCGTCGACGAGACGAACCTGCAGCGCCAGATCGTCCATTCCCAGGAACGCCTCGGCGACTCGAAAGCTGAGTCCGCCAAGCGCACCATCGACGCGCTGAACCCCGACGTGACGGTCAAGGTCTTCAGGGAGCGCCTGACTTCCGAGAACGTCGACAGGATTCTCGGCGAGGGCTGGGACGTGATCGTCGACGGCGCCGACAACTTCCCGACCCGCTACCTCCTGAACGACGCCTCGGTGTGGCACAAGATCCCAGTCGTCCACGGGTCGATCTACCGCTTCGAAGGCCAGACGACGGTGTTCAAGCCCTACGAAGGCCCGTGCTACCGCTGCCTCTTTCCCCAACCGCCTCCGCCCGAGCTCGCCCCAAGCTGCGCCGAGGGCGGCGTGCTCGGCGTCCTCCCCGGCATCGTCGGCTCGCTCCAGGCGAGCGAGGCGCTCAAGCTCTCGCTCGGGATCGGGGAGCCGCTCGTCGGCAGGCTCCTCCTCTTCGACGCACTCGAGACAACGTTCACCGAGGTCTCCTTGCGCCGCGACCCTGATTGTCCGGTCTGCGGTGAGAACCCGACCATCACCGAGTACATCGACTATGTCGAGTTCTGTCAGGGCGGCAGAACGCACGTGACCGCGTGACCCGCGTCAGGATCCCACCTACTCTGCGCGCCGAGGTCGGAGGCGCCCGCGAGGTCGAGGCCACCGGTCAGACTCTGCGTGACGTGCTCGGCGACCTGGCCGGCCGCTTCCCGGGGCTTGGAAGCCAGGTGCTCCAGGACGGGAGCGAGATCGCACCGTTCGTGAACGTCTACGTCGACAACGAGGACGCCCGCACTCTCCAGGGCCTGGACACGCCTGTCGCCGAGGGATCTACCGTCATCCTCCTGCCCGCGATGGCCGGTGGCGAGCGAGTCCTCGCTCCCTCGATGCTCGACCTGATCGGGTCGACCCCGCTGATCGAGCTGCCGCGCCTCGCGCCTCATGAGGGAGTCACGCTCTACGCGAAGCTCGAGGGGCAGAATCCCACCGGCTCGATCAAGGACCGAGTCGCCAAAGCGATGATCGAGTCCGCCGAAGCTTCCGGTGAGCTCGAGCCTGGCCGCGGGCTCCTCGAGCCGACGAGCGGAAACACTGGCATCTCGCTGGCCATGGTCGCCAAGCTCAAGGGCTACCCGCTCACCTGCGTCATCCCGGCGAACGCCACGACCGAGCGTGTGCGGCTGCTCGAGCTCTACGGGGCGAACGTCGTCTTCTCGTCGGCAGACGAGGGGTCGAACGGCGCCGTTCGGCTCGCCCTCCGGATGGCCGAGCGAGAGCCGCGGTACTTCATGCCGTTCCAGTACGCAAACGACGCCAACCCGCGCGCCCACTACGAGGGCACAGGCGCGGAGATCGTCGAAGCGCTCCCACGAATCGATGGGCTCGTCGCCGGGCTCGGGACCGGTGGCACGCTCATGGGCGCCGGCGACCGGGTGCGCGAAGCTTTCCCCGATGTCGTCGTCGCGGCGGCGGAGCCGCTCCAGGGAGACCTGGTCTACGGGCTGCGCTCGCTCGCGGACGGCTACGTGCCGCCCATCCTCGACGTCTCGAAGCTCGACCGGAAGATCCTCGTCACGAACGAGGAGTCGGTCCGCGGTCTCAGGATGCTGCTCGACCAGGAAGGCGTGTTCGCGGGCGTCTCCTCCGGTGCGGTCATCCATGTCGCCCGTCAGCTGGCCGCGGAACTGGACGAGGGAGTCGTGGTCGCCGTGCTTGCCGACGGCGGCTGGAAGTACCTCTCTGCTGACTTCTGGTCGGAGCCCGACGAAAACGTCGAGGAGTCGATGGAGAGCCGCCTCTGGTGGTGATCCCGCCCGAGGTGCGCTCGGCCCTCGTCGAGCATGCCGAGGCGGAGTCTCCGAACGAAGCCTGTGGCCTCCTCGCGCTCCGCGATTCCGTCGCCGAGCGGTACCTCCCGGGGAAGAACGCAGCTGCAAGCCCGTACCGGTTCGAGCTCGAGTTTCCCCCGGAAGAGTGGATGGATCTCTGGGACGACGGATACGAGATCGCGATCTTCCACTCCCACCCCTCGAGCCCGCCGACTCCGTCCAGGACGGACGTCGAGAACGTCGGGCAGTGGGCGGGATATCCCTACGTGATCCTGAACACCCGGACGGGCGAGCTGGGCGCGTGGCGCATCGAAGACGGCTCCGTCGAGCCGTTGGAACTTTCCGCAGGCTGAGACCGTCGGAGGGACATGAGGCTTGCACTCCTCGCTCTCGTGGTTCTCGCTCTCGCTGCCTGCGGTGACGGCGGCTCGGATGGCGGCCCGATGTCCATCGAGGACGCGTTACAGGCCGACGGGCAGACGGTCGTCGTCGATGGCGGCATCGTCGCGATGGACGGCGGGCCGGTACGCCTCTGCTCTGCCCTCTTGGAGTCCTACCCGCCTCAGTGCGGGGAGCCGGCGCTCGAGCTCCAGGGCCTCGACCTCGATGCCCTGGAGCTCGAGACCAGTGCGGGCGACCCGTCAGTGTCGCCCGCACGCTGGTCGGATCGCCCCGTCCGAGTGCGTGGAACTGTCGAGAACGGCGTCCTCACGGTCGAGTCGGTTCTTTCCTAGACAACGGTGAAGCGGCCGTGCATGTCGAGGCGATGCGGGTCGCACCGGTAGCGGTACACACCTGGGACGAACCTGATCGTCCAGATCCTGAGGCCCGTAAAGGGCACAGTCGTCCGCCTGTTCACGTCGGGGGGCCCGATGAGGTGGAAGTTGTGAAATATTGACGTGTCCCGGACGCGAATGGTGTGCGTTCCGCGTGGGATCCGCGACACCTTGACGCCGCTGGCGTTCTTGACCGTGATCGTCATGCCTGGGCCGACCTTTGCGTAGTACGTCCTCGCGGCAGCCGTGCCGGTGAGAACGAGCGAGACAAGGGTGGTTAGGGCCAACAGGACGAGCGCTCGGGTCATCAGGTACTCCCGGGTCGGGGTCGGTCGGTTCTCAACGTGATACGAATCCCCGTCGGGATCGGATTTGACCGACGCTGACTACCCAGAGGGCTGGAACGAGGTGCGTGGCGCGCTGCAACGTGGCTTCCGCTTCGCGGACTTCCAAGAGGCGATCGCGTTCGTCAACCGCCTCGCGCAAGTGTCCGAGGCTGAGAATCACCACCCCGACATCCAGGTGAGCTGGAACGCCGTCACGGTGCGCTGGTCGACCCACACGAAGCATGCGATCACCGAGCGGGACCTCGAGCTGGCCACGCGCACGAACGAGCTGGCCACCACCGGCTGAGGGATGAAGGCGGCGCTCGCAGGCGCCGAGACCTTGTACATGCGACGCGTGGCTCTCGTGACCACCCTTGGGCTCGCCCTGACGGCGGGGTCCACGGCCGCGTACCCGTTGCCCGGGGCACCGCAGTGCCCGGTGTTTCCCGCATCGAGCGTCTGGAACAAGCGCGTGGACACCCTGCCCGTCGCCGGGAACTCGACGGCGATCGTCGGATCGATCGGCGCCGGCCTGAACCTCCACGCCGACTTCGGGTCGGGCCTCTGGGACGGCGGACCGATCGGGATCCCCATCACCGTCGTCGGCTCCTCGACGCCCAAGCGAGCCGTTCGGTTCGAGTATGCAGGCGAAAGCGACCGCGGCCCGTACCCGATTCCCAGCGCTGTCAAGATCGAGGGCGGGAGACAGTCCGACGGCGACCGGCACGCGATCCTCGTCGACCGCTCGGCCTGCAAGCTCTACGAGCTCTTCGCCCTCTATCCGCGCAGCGGCACGCCTCGCTGGCGCGCAGGCTCCGGCGCGATCTGGAACCTGCGCTCGAACCGGCTCCGCCCGGCCGGCTGGACGTCCGCCGACGCGGCCGGGCTTCCGATCCTCCCGGGTCTGGCCCGCTACGACGAGATCGCGCGCGGGCGGATCAACCATGCTCTTCGCTTCACGGTCGAGCGCTCGCGGCGCGCCTACATCTATCCTGCCCGCCACTTCGCGTCGAACCTCACCGACCCGGATCTGCCGCCGATGGGGCTCCGGCTCAGGCTCCGAGCGAATTTCCCGGTGGCAGGGTTCCCGCGGCAGGCCCGGATCGTCCTGACGGCACTGAAGCGCTACGGCATGATCGTGGCCGACAACGGCTCGAGCTGGTACGTCTCTGGAGCGCCCGACTCGCGGTGGTCGAACGACCAGCTCCACACGCTCCACCAGGTCCGCGGATCCGATTTCGTGGTCGTGAACACGAGCACGCTCAGGCCGTAGACACAGCTCCCATGTAGGCGTCCCAGTCTCGGAGCGGGATGCCTTCCCAGGCGGTGTCACCTGGTTGCTTTGCCGAGATGTGGCACATCGCCGAGTCTGGAGTCGCCCCGTGCCAGTGCCAGATTCCCGCGGGCACGACAACGACCTCGCCCGCACGGAAGGTCCGCCGGCCGCTCTCGTCAGCAATGACACCCTCGCCCTCGAGGACGATGAGCGTCTGCTCGACGGGATGCGTGTGGGGAAGCGTTCGCGCGCCGGCATCGAAGAACACGGCAACGAGCTCGACGCCGTCCGCAGGCGCGTCGAGGTTCAGGTCCTGCGTCGCGACCCCGCCGTCGAAGTTCCCGCCCGCTTCCACAGGCTTCGCTTGCGACCGGTCTAACGCCACTTGCTTCATTCGCCCGAGGCAGCCGCCTCCTGCGGAGCCTCTTCCTCTCCCTGGAACTCGATCTCGAGCCGTTCGATGCGTGGGCCGTCCACGTCCACCACCTGGAACCGCAGGCCGTCGTAGACGACCTCGTCGCCGGGCTCCGCGACGCGCCCTAAGGCGCCAAAGACGTAGCCCGCGACGGTGTGGTAGTCCTCTTGCGGCAGGTCCTGGCCGAACTGCTCGTTGAAGTCGTCGATCGGGAAGGTGCCGTCGATCCGGATCCGATGGTCATCGAGGCGCTCGACCGACTCGTCGGGGAGGTCGTACTCGTCCTCGATCTCACCCACGATCTCCTCCAGCAGGTCTTCGAGCGTGACGATTCCCTCGAAGGCGCCGTACTCGTCGACCACGACCGCCAGGTGCTGGTTAGCCTTCCGAAATTCGGCCAGGAGCGCGGCCAGGTCCTTGGTCTCTGGGACGAACATGACCGGCCGGACGAGGGACTCCACGTCGACGTTCTCGATTCCCCGGTCGTAAAGGGCCGAGAAGAGGTCGCGAACGTGCAGGATGCCGAGGACGTCGTCGAGCGAGCCGCGGTAGACCGGGTAGCGCGTATACGGGGAGTCGATGAGAGACGCGAGGCACTCGACGGGGGGAAGGTCAACCGAGAGCGCAACGACCTCGGGGCGGGGCACCATCACCTCGTGCGCCTCCTTGTCGGCAAAGTCGAAGACCTTGTAGAGCATCTCCTCCTCGGCTTCCTCGATCACGCCCGTGTCCTCGGCCTCGGCGACGATGTGGCGGATGTCCTCCTCCGTATGAGCGAGGACGCCGGCCGGCGCAGGCTCGACCCCGAAGAGGCGTGCGACCGTGTTCCCGGAGACCTGGAGGAGCCACACGAGCGGATAGGTGATCTTGCCGAGCCAATCCAGCGGAATCGCGAGCAGAATGGCGACCGTCTCGGCTCGCTGCAGGGTCACGGTCTTTGGCACCAGCTCTCCCAGGACGACGCTCAGGTAGGTCAGGACGAGGAAGGCGATCACGAAGGCGACCGAGCGCGGCAGGAACTCGAAGTAGCGCGAGACGAGGGGCTCGCCGAGGGCGCCCAGCATGATCCCGGAGATCGTGATCCCCACCTGTACGGTCGAGATGAACCGGACCGGCGTGTCCATGAGCCGCAGCGCAGTCCGCGCCGCTCGGCTGCCTTCCTTGGCACGTTCCTCGAGCCGCGTACGGCGGGCGGTGACCAGCCCGTATTCGGCCGCGACGAAGATTGCGTTCGCGAAGACGAGGACGCCCACCGCGACGATCTCCAGAAAGACGGTCACGCCCGGCCTTCCCGGGCGCAGGTACTAGGCGGAATCTCGTCCACGAGCCTGGGCTGAGGATAGCGCACCGGTCCAGACGGTCTGCCCGTTCCACAGAGTCTCAACCGGCCGAAACTCCCGGTCCAGGAGGGCGAGGTCGGCACGGAAGCCGGGGGCCAGCCGGCCTCGATCCTCGAGACCGAGCAGCCGCGCAGGCACGAAGCTGGCCATGCCCGCCGCCGCGGGCAGCCCGAACCGGGCCATGCGGGCCAGGAGCGCCGCTCCGGCCCGATCGCCGCCGAGGAGCTTGCCCCCCTCGGTCTGCGCCGGCGTGACGAGGTCGCTCGTCAATGCGATCCTCTCGTGGCCCGCCACACGGACCGTCAACTCCTCGATCCTCGGATGGAGATGCCGCCCGTCGGGGATCAGGCCGAGGACGACCCGCGGGTCGAGGAGAAGCTCGGGAACGGCTCCTGTCGACCGGGCCCTGACGGGTCCGAACGCGTTCCAGAGGTGCGTCGCAAAGCGGGCTCCGGCTCGGATGGCAGCCCGGGTCGTCGCAGCGTTCGCGAGCGTATGACCGACCGCGGCAACGGCGCCGGCGGCCGCGATTCGCTCGATCGCCTGGAGAGCATCCGGAAGCTCCGGCGAGAGCGTCACGAGACGCGCTCGCCCATCTGCAAGCCAGCCGTCGAGAGCGCGAAGGTCGACCGGACGGAGCTCGTCGACAGGGATCGCCCCGGCAGCCTCCGGGTTCAGAAACGGGCCCTCGAGGTGGAGGCCGAGGCAGCGCTCGTCCGGGAAGTCGACAGGCTCCCGCGTCGCCAGGAGATAGCCCGTGACGCCGCTCCGGGCCAGGGGCTCCGGGTCGTAGACCTGGAGGTCGACGAAGCCTGGGAAGACGTGCATGTCCCCGTCCGGCTCCGCCGTTCGCTCGACCGAGACGATGCGATCTGCCTCGATCCTGACGACGCCCGGGTAGGCGCCGTCGAGGGGGTCAACCAGGAGCCCGGAAACCGCTCTCACGCTGGCAACTGTAAAGTTCGCCCCGCTTTCGCCCGACTATGAACCCGGGAGCTGTTGCCTGTGCCTGACGAGATCACCTGCTTGATTGCCGACGACCATGAGGTGGTCCGCGAAGGCCTGCGCCTCTCGCTCTCCCGGTCGCCCCACGTCCGCGTGATCGGGGAAGCCTCCGACGGGGCGAGCGCAATCGCAATCGCGGAGCGCCGCAAGCCGAACGTGATCATCATGGACGTCCGGATGCCCGGCATGGACGGGCTCGAGGCAACCAAGATCCTCAGCGAGCGTCTCCCGGCCACGAACGTGCTCATCTTCACGGCCTACGGCGAGCGAAGTCTCCTCGGCCGCGGCCTCGAATCCGGGGCCAAGGGCTACATCTTGAAGGAGGCGCCGCACTCCACCCTGCTCCGTGCGATCGAGAAGGTCGCCAGTGGCGAGGGCTACGTGGATCCGGCTCTGATGCCCGACTTCCTGACGCGCGAGCGCGAGGAGATGCTCACGGTGCGCGAGCGGGAGATCCTGCAGCTCCTGGCCGACGGGATGTCGAATGCCGACGTCGCGGCAAAGCTCTTCATCAGCCAGGAGACCGTGAAGAGCCATGTGCGCCACATCCTTGCCAAGCTCGAGGCCGACACCCGTACCCATGCAGTCGCGATCGCGCTTCGCGAAGCGATCATCGATTAGCGTCGCGTCGCTATCCCTCGCGCCGGCTTTCGTCGTCGCGACCGTCCTCGGCGCAGCTGCGGGGGCGATCGGCTTCGCCTTCAATCACGCGACGCTCACCGGGGTCGGGCTCGTAGTCGGGATCGCGTTTGCGGGAGCGTTCGGAGCGACTCTCATCGTGCAGGAGCGGCGGCGCCACGGCGTCGCCGAGGATGAGCTCCAGGCGCAGGCGAGCTTCCTCGAGTCGCTGGTGGACTCGATCGCAGCGGTTTCCAGCTCGCACGAGCCGGACGAGATTCTCGAGCGGACGGCGGCCGAGGCCCGACGACTTTTTGACGCCGACGAGGTCCGGGTGGCTAAGGACGGCGAGGAGACGGGCGAGCCGGCACCCGGGGTGATGCGCCTCCCACTCGCAGTGCGCGGCGAGCCGATCGCCGTCCTGGTACTCGAGCGACGGGAGCCGTTTCGCCGGTGGGACGTCGTGCGCGCCTCGATGCTGGCCGACTTCGCCTCCCACGCTGTCGAGAACGCGCGACTGGTGGCCGAGGCCCAGGAGCGCGAGGCCGACCGGCTGCGACTGACCGACCGCCTGATCAATGCGGAACAGGACGAGCGGCGGCGTCTTTCCATCTGGCTCCACGACGGGCCGCTTTCGACAATGTCGGGGGTGGCCCTCATGCACGACGCGGCGCTCGCCGCGATCGAGGACGGCCGCTACGACGACGCCGCCAAGGTTGTCACAACCGCCCTCGCCCGCGAGCGCGAGACGATCCGCACGCTCCGCGACCTCTCCTTTGCGCTCGAGCCGCTCGTCCTTCGCGACCAGGGATTCGAGGCGGCCGTCCAGGCCGTCGGCGATCAGATCGAGACATCGCAGCGAATCCGGGTCGCAGTCGACGTCCGGGACGGCGAGCGTCTGGCCGAGAAGGCCCAGGTCGAGCTCTACCAGATCATCCGCGAATCGCTCGACCAGGCGGTTCAGCGGAGACCGAAGGAGATCAAGGTGACCGTCGCCGCCGTCGCCGCCGGCGGCTACCGCCTCGAGGTCACCGACGACGGGGTTGCGGAGCGACGACGCGGGTCGATTGAGGACATCGAAGAGCGTGTCCGTGTCCTGAACGCGCGCATCAGCGTCGACCAGGGCGACGACGGGGGTACGCGGATCGTTGTCGACCTGCCTGCCTACGTGGCCGCGGCCACTGGATAGTCTCTGCCCTCGATGGCCGACGCCACGGGACATCTTCTCTTCCTCACGAAGCCGACCGGCTACGAGCTGGCGGAGCGGGACGGAGATCCGCCCGCGACCGGGTCGACGATCGAGCTCGACGACGCTGGCCGCTTCGAGGTCGTGAAGGTCGCCTCGTCGCCACTGCCCGGCGACAGCCGCCCCTGCGCGTACCTCCAGCCCGCCGCCTAGGCGGGGTCCAGGTCGAGGGCCGCGTCGGCGGCCCGCCGTCCGAGGACGAGCGCTGCGGCGAGCCCGCTCGAATAGCCGCCCGAAGAGATGCCACCGGCGTCCGTGCCTGCCGAAAAGACACTTCCGGCGACATGACCGCGCGTGTCGACTCTCAGCCCGCCCGTCGTCGTGGTGATGCCTGCGACGACGTCCACCTCCGTCATACCGTTCCGACGTCGAACCGGGCCGCCCACCGCTTCGGCGCGCGCAATCATCTCCGCGATCGTCCGGTCCCGCACGCGCTCACGTAGTGCCGCATCCGGGACGGAGTAGGTGGCGCGCGCGTTCGACTGGCGGGCGGTCCACTGGACGGTGTCGATCTCGGACCAGGTCCTGGTTTCGTATTCGTCTCCACCCTCGCTCTTGACCTTTGCGAAGCGGGCGTAGAGCTGCGCCAGGCCGACGAACTCACCGGGCACGATCCTGGCCGGTGGCGCCGGGAGGTTTCGCCCGTAGAACTCGTCCATCCCGCCTGAGAGAACACCTCCGGCTTCGAGACCGAGCCGGAGGCCGTCGCCGGAGCTCCACGGGTTCGCGCGGAGCACGAGCGCGTCGGCCTCGGCGGTCACGTGACGGCGCACGAGCTCCCGGTCGCCCTGGAACCCGCCCGTCGCCAACACGACCGGAGTGCCGTCGGGGAGCTCGCGAAGCGGCTCCCCGAGCCGCACCTCGCCGGCCCGCGCTGCCAGCAGATCGGTAAGCGCGGCGGGATCGAAGCGGAGCCCGGTGGTCAGCGGGTTCGCGGTCTCACGCTCGTGCACCTCGGCGCCCAGCGACTCGAGCCACGCGAGATCCTCGTCGACCCTCGCCCAGACGACCCGCTGCAGATCCTCATCGCCGCCCGGACACTCGGCCCGGAAGCGCTCCCACTCCCGGTAGCGCCAGACAAAGCCGCTCGAGAGCCGCATCGAGCCTCCGGCACGGTCGCCCTTCTCCAGGACGAGCGTGGAAGCTCCACGCTCTGTCGCCTGCACGGCAGCGACGAGGCCGGCCATCCCGGCTCCCGCCACCACGAGGTCGTAGCGGCGAGCCACACCGCCCGCTCAGACGAGCGAGAAGCTCGCCTTGTGCTCCACGTACTCGATCTTCACGCGCTCGGGGCCCCAGACGAAGAGCGCGTACGTGTTCGCGGCATCGACGACATCGGCGATCTCGAGACCCAGCTCGTTCGCCTCGCGGATGTGATCTTCGGTCGAGTCGACGAGAACGGCGAGGTGGTTCAGGAGCGGTCGCTCGACCTCCTTCACCTGTCCCGGGTGGAACTCGACGAACGCACCGCCGGCCTCGACGCGCGGTGCGCCGTCCGGGCCTGCGCCGGCAGGACGGAAGCCGAGCGTCTGGTAGGCGAGCGCGGTCTCCTCCGGGGCCTCTGAGAACAGCGCCACGTGATCGAAGTCGTAGTCGACCTCGGTGGGCGCCTCCACGAGCCCGACCCGAAGACCTTCCGAGATGTCGACGAAGACCGAGCCGTCGTCGGCGGTCTCCGCTTCGCCGGGGAGCACTTCTGCAGCCGCTGCGAGGTCCGCGACCCGTAAGGCCACGTACTTCAGAGCCCCGCGCTCGCGCGGGCCCGTCTCCGCGAAGAGCGTCAGCTTGCCGCGTCGGGCGTCGGAGCCGATCAGGGTGAACTTCTCGGTCCGCTCGATCACGTGCATCCCGAGATGACGCGTGGCGAAGTCCGCGATCAAATCGCGGTCCTTCACCCAGAGCGCGATGTGGTCGAGTGTCTTGACATCCATAGGCGCAAAAACTACCCGCACGCATGGAACCCATGCACACGGGGGAGACTTTCTCCATGGGACGCCGCAAAGTCCGCGTACTCGTGCTCGCCGCACGACAGCCTGGCTTCTCGGAGCTCCTGGAGCATGCGGGCTTCGACGTGGAGATGCGAACGCGGCCGCTCTCAGGCACGGAGCAGGTCGCCGCAGATGTCGCGGTCGTCTTCCGCGGCCGGCTGATCGGCCGAAATCAGGCGCCGGCACTCGTCGAGCGCGCGATCCCCGTCATCGAGGTGCTGACGGCCGAGCCGCAGAGCGCCTCGACCGCGGAGTGGATCCGGCTCTCGAACCGGGTCGCGAAGCCCGACCTCGCCCAGGTCGTGCAGGCAGTCGCAGACTGGACGCGGCTGCGCGGGCGCTCGGCCGAAGTCGCCGCGTAGAACCTCCAGCTCAAAGGTAGGGATAACCCCCTGGCGGCAGCGTCTGTGCGCAGGAATCTTTCCGGCACAAGCTCGTTAACCCGGGAAACCCGAAAAAAAGCTTGAGGAGGAACGTGCCATGACACCCGACCCGAAGCGATGGAAGGCGCTCGCCGTGCTCGGCATCGCCTATCTAATGGTCGTGCTCGACGTCTCGATCGTGAACGTCGCACTGCCATCCATCCAGACAGATTTGAACTTCTCACCGGAGAACCTCCAGTGGGTCATCAGCGGCTACGCCCTGACCTTCGGTGGCTTGCTCCTGCTCGGCGGCCGGATCGGCGACCTGCTCGGACGCCGACGGCTCTTCATGATCGGCCTCGGGCTCTTTGCCGTCACCTCGCTGGTGGCGGCCCTGTCGGTCTCGTCGGGGATGCTCATCGTCGCCCGGCTCCTGCAGGGAGCGGCGGGGGCAATCCTCTCCCCGTCGGTGTTCTCGATCGTCTCCGTCACCTTCGAGGAAGGGGCCGAGCGGAACAAGGCGCTCGGCATCCTGGGCGGCATCGCCGGCTCGGGGGCCGCGATCGGCGTTCTCGCCGGCGGCGTCCTCACCGAGTACGCCGGCTGGGAGTGGATCTTCCTGGTCAACGTCCCGATCGGGATCGCGACGCTCTTCTTCGTCCCGCGCTACGTCCGGGAAAGCCGAGCGACCAACCTCACGCGGCATTTCGACGCCGCCGGGGCAACGACGGTGACCGCCGGCCTCATGTTCCTCGTCTACGGCCTCACGCAGTCGACGAACAACGGCTGGACGTCGGGCAAGACGATCGGGGCACTCACCGCCGCGGCCGTCCTGATCGCCACGTTCCTCTTCATCGAGGCACGCTCGCGGTCTCCGCTCGTGCCGCTCAGCTTCTTCCGGAAGCGGACGCCCACGGGCGCGAACATCATCGGTTTCGGGCTCGGAACGATGATCTTCGGCGTGTTCTTCATGCTGTCGCTCTACATGCAGCAGGTGCTCGGCTACTCGGCCATGCAGACCGGAGTCGGCTACCTCGCCGTCGCGCTGACAGCCGTTGTCGCCGCAGGCGCGTCGCAGGCGCTCGTTACGAGGCTCGGGGTGAAGCCGGTGCTCATTACCGGGATGGTGCTCCTCGGGCTCGGCCTCGCATTCTTCAGCCAGGTCTCGGTCGGAGGTTCCTACGTGAGCGATCTCCTGCCCGGGTTCCTCCTGATCGGCGTCGGGATGGGCTTCTCCTTCGTCCCGATCTCGATCGCCGCGCTGGCCGGGATCACGAGCACCGAGGCCGGCCTGGCCTCGGGGCTGATCAATACGTCCCAGCAGATCGGCGGAGCGCTCGGGATCGCGATTCTCGCGACGGTCTCGACGACCCGGACCGACAACCTGCTGGCGAACGGAACCGAGCGGGCTGCGGCCCTGACCGGCGGCTTCAGCATCGCCTTCTGGGTCGCGGCTGCCTTCGCAGTCGTCTCGCTCATTGCGACGATCGCTCTCCTTCGCAGGGACGACCTGGCGGTCGTCGAAGAAGAGCAGCAGCCGCTTCCCGCCGCCGCGTAGGCGGGTAGGCATGACCACGGGCCCGTCGCCGCACGGGCCCGTGGTCTCCTCGCTCGTGAGACTTGGGGCCGCTCAATCCAGGCGCTGCACGTCTTCGAGCAGGCCCTCGAAGCCAGGGCTGTCGAACTCGGCCACGGCCCGCTCGTACTTCTCCATCCCCCACTCCCAGAAGTCGAAGTCGATCTCGGAGACGCCGTCCTGGATCGACGCCCAGAGGGTCCAGCCGTACTTCGACATGAGCCCCCAGAGCCGGGCTCGGGCCACCTTGTTGCGGCGAGGTCGCCGGTAGTAGCGGGCGACCAGCTCATCGAGCTGCTCGAGCGAGAGGTTCGACTCGCTCCAGACGTTTCCGAGCTCGAAGCAGGCGTCGTTGTTCCCCGAGTACTCGTAGTCGATCAGGCGGAAGGCGCCGCCGACGTCGATGAAGTTCTCGGCGAGGAGGTCGTTGTTGCAGGGGACCGTGCCCTCGTCCCGGACAGCCATGGCCTCCTCGATCGCGCGCACCTGTGGCTCGAACTCGAGGTAGCGCTCCGGAAGCCGAAAGCTCCGCTCCTGCACGATCCCGAGGTAGCGGCGCTGGATATCGAACATGTCGAAGTCGTCGCGAAACCGGCGCGCGCCATGGAGCTGCCGGCAAGCCGCGGCGGCGAGATCGAGCTTATCGCCGCGCCTTAGATCCTCGGAGGTCTGCGTCGTGCCCTCGATGAATTCGAGCACGAGCACCGACTGCTCGGGGAGGTATGCGACCACAGCGGCCCCCACCCCGGCCTCCGCCGCCGCGACCGAGTTCAGGTACTCGTTCTCACGATCGATCGCGAGCAGGCCGGCGTCCTTCGACGAGACACGCACCACGTAGGCGCCGGCGTCCGTCTCGACCTTGTAGTTCGTGTTCGTAAGGCCGCCGACGAGCTCGGAAACGGAACGGTGGTTCCGGAGCTCGGGAACGGTCTCGAGGATCCCGGCGAGTGATGCGTCTACGCTCACGCCTGCGTTTCTATCGCAGTCGGGAAGGGAGTGCGCGATCTTGGAACGGGCTCAGGTCGTCGTCGTCGGTGGCGGGATCACGGGTTGCAGCGTCGCCTACCACCTGGCAAAGGAGGGGTGGAAGGACGTCCTTCTGGTCGAGAAGGACGAGCTCACGAGCGGGTCGACCTGCCATGCGGCAGGCCTCGTGACGCAGTTCAACCCCTCTCCGACGATGATGCGCTTTCGGCGCTACAGCGTCGAGCTCTACCGCGAGCTGGGCGTCTTCGAGACGGTCGGAAGCCTGCGCATCGCCTCGAGCCCCGAGAGCCTCAAGGAGCTCCAGCGAGGAGCTAGCAGAGCGCGCGGAATCGGCTTCGACGTCGACGTGCTCACCCCGGAGGAAGCTGTTCGGCTGCTCCCGGCCGCCACGCCGGAAGACCTCTTCGGCGCCGTCTGGATCGCCGACGACGGATCCGTCGACCCCCATATCGCCACCCATGCCCTGGCGAAGGAGGCCCGTGACCTCGGGGTGAGGATCGAGACCGGCAGGCGCGTGACGGGGTTCGACCTCGGTCCGCGGCGCGAGGTCAAGGCGGTCCGGACGGAGTCGGGGCCGATCGAAACCGAACACGTCGTGAACGCCTGCGGGATGTGGGCGCCGCAGCTGGCGGCGATGGTCGGCGGCTTCGCGCCCTCCATCCCCGTCGACCACCAGCACGTCGCGCTCGCGGCCGTCCCCGGCCACGAGCTCCCACGTGAGATGCCTTGCTTCCGGGACACGGACAACCTCGTCTACGGGAAGGCGGAGGCGGGCGGGATCCTGTTCGGGGGCTACGAGCCGAATCCGGCGGCGCGCTGGGCGGACGGCGTCCCCTGGGATCACGCCGGCCGAACGGTCCCGGCGAACGAGGAGCGCTTCGCCCAACTCATGGACGGCGCCGTACGGCGCTTCCCATTCCTCGACGGGGCCGGCGTCGTCGCGCTCATCTGCCACCCGGACGCGATGACGCCGGATGGAAATCCACTGCTCGGACCAATGCCCGGCGTGCCGGGGTTCTGGATGGCCGCCGGCCTTTCCCTGAACGGGTTCGGCGGCGCCGGTGGGATCGGCAAGACGATCGCCGAATGGATGACCACCGGCGACACCGAGCTCGACGTCAGCGGGTATCGCGCCTGGCGCTTCGGCCGGGTGTACCGGGACACGGTCTATGCGACCGAAGCTGCCCGCGAGGCCTACAAGTACTACTACCGCCTCCGCTACCCGCTCGACGTCGACGAGTGGGGCAGGCCGAAGCGCGTGAGCCCGCTACACGGGCGCCTGCAGGAGCTCGGTGCTGTTTTCGGCGTCAAGAACGGCTGGGAGCGCGCTGACTACTTCGCACCCGGGCAACCGTCGAGGCGCGCAGGAGCCGACCAGCGCCGCTTCGGGTGGGGCAAGCCTCCCTATCTCGAGCGCCTGGCCGAGGAGCACAGGGCCTTCCGCGAGCGAGTCGGGATCATCGACATGACCTCGTTCGGGAAGATCGAAGTGACCGGGCCGGGCGCGCTGGGGTTGCTCGAGCAGGTGGCGGACAACCGGATCGACCGCCCTGTGGGAAGCGTGGTCTACACGCAGTTCCTGAATGCGCACGGCGGGATCGTCGCGGACGTCACGGTGACGCGCCTTGGCGAGGAGCGCTTCCGCGTCGTGACCGGTGCCGGCACGGTCGACTCAGACCTCGGCTGGTTGCGACTCAACATGCGGGACGGCGACGCCACGGTCGAGCTGCGTGAAGCCTCCGGGGAGCTCTCGGTCATCGGCATCTGGGGCCCGCGCGCACGCGACGTCCTTCAGTCGTTGACGGAGGACGATGTCTCCGGGGAGGCGCTTCCTTTCCGTCGCGCCCGGAAGATCCGAGTCGGCGGCGCGGAGGCCCTCGTCCAGCGGATCACCTACGTGGGCGAGCTCGGCTTCGAGCTTTACGTGGAGCCCGAATGGGCCGTCCAGCTCTGGGACCAGCTCGTCGAAGCCGGGGAACCGCACGGACTCATGCCGGGCGGGTATCGCGTCCTCGAGTCGCTCAGGATGGAGAAGGGCTACCGCTACTTCGGGACGGACCTGACCGGCGGCGACACCCCGTTCGAGGCAGGCCTTGGCTTCTGTGTTGCGGCCGACAAGGGCGAGTTCAACGGCCGCGCGGCGCTCGAGGAGCAGCGGGTGCCTGGACGCCGGCTCCGCACCCTCCTCGTCGGCGAGGAGGAGTACCTGCCTGTCTACGGGGGCGAGGCCGTGCACATGGGGGGCGAGGTCGCGGGGCGCATCCGTAGTGCGGCGTACGGGTTCACCGTGGAGCGGAACCTCGCGTTCGCGTACCTCCCCGCAGACGTATCGGAGGGTGCCGAGGCGAACGTTGAGATCTTCGGAGACCTCGTGGCGGCCACCGTCGCGGCGGACGTCCTCTACGACCCGTCGAACGAGCGCATCCTGGCTTAGTCGGTCGGCGGCCGAAGGTGCTCCACCGGAAGGCCGAACTCCGCCTGCAGACGCTCTGCGACGAGCGAGCGGTGGCAGGCCTCGGGATCCGCCTCGACGCACATGAGCACAGCTGCCCCGTCGACCGGCATCGCCTCGACGATCGGCGTGAGGGCGACCCGGCCGAGAATCTCCCGGAGGTATCGCTGACGGTACTCGGCGGCGAGCTCGACGCGCGAGCGCTTGCCGACGCCGATCCTGTCGTCCTCCCGGTACTGGAGCTCTCGAAGCTCGGTAGTCGGCGCCAGCTCCTTCCGATGTCGGTACTCGATTCCAGCCTCTGCCAGCGCCGCCTGCAAGCGTGCCGAGTTCGCCCAGGCATAACGACTGCCCCGAACGCCCCGCCGCTGGCGGATATCGAGCACCTGTGTGATGCTCGCTCCCCGCAGGGCAGCGAGCCACGCCTCGAACGTCCAGTCGTACACCCCGATCGTGGCCGCGCGGCGAGGCGTGCTCACACCGCGGAAACCGTCAGCGCAACGAACGCGGCATCCGTCGAGGGGAGCACGGCCATCTCCCGCGCGACGCGCTGCGCGGCTTGTCGGAACGAGCCCTGTTCGAGCAGATGCATGACTGCCGCGCGGATGGAGTCGGCACGAGGTGCAACGGCAAGGCCTGCGCCGATGGCGGAGACTCGCTCGGCGTTGTACGGCTGGTCGGCGAAGAGCGGCACGACCACCTGGGGCAGGCCGGCCGCGAGCGTCCCCAGCACTGTCCCCGAGCCCCCGTGGCAGACGACCACATCCGCGGCCGCGACGACGGTGGCCTGCGGCACCCATCGCTCGACGTGCACGTTCGGGGGCAACGGGTCGAATTTGGAGGGGTCGCCGTGCCGCCCCACGGTCACGAGCACCCGTGCCGGAAGATCGGCGGCGGCCTCGATCGCGATCGGAAAGACCCGGGTGGCCAGAGGCATCGCAGCTGCAACGCTCCCGAGCGTGATGTAGACGAGCGGGCCCTCGCGACCCGGCCACCAGTTCGGCAGCGGCTCTACCACTTCGCTCGCGTTCGGGTCACGGAAGCGCAGCACGCTGGGTGGCGAGGCCTCGCCCGGGAACTCGAACGACTCCGGGAAGACCGTTAGATAGGGCGACTGCCTGATCCGATCGCCCTCGCGATCGCCGGGCAGGCCGGCGGACGTGCGGAGGTCGTCCACTGTCTCCGCGGCGATGTCGAGCGCGCCTTCTTCGACGGCGGCGAGGCTGATGCCGACTCGCGCATGTGGAACCCCGTACAGATCGGCGGCCACCGTGGAGCCGTACTCGTTCGGTTCACGGAGAACGAGATCTGGCCGCCACTCCTCGAATGCCTCCCTGAGGCGAGGCAGCATCGCGCGGGCGTCGAAGCGGGCGAAGATCTCGCGGACGATGAGGACGTTGGCCTCCTCGAACGAGACCGTAGGCACACGGTCCCAGACCGGGCGGATTTCCTCCTCCAATGGGTCCGCGCACTCCCAGAACGGGTAGCCCGTCTTCTCAACCGTGGGCGTCAGCGCCGAGGGGCCGGCAACAAGGGCCTCGTGCCCTTGCCGGAGCGCCGCATCGATGAAGGGCACGAGCGGGTTGAAGTGGCCCGCGCCCTGCGTCGAGGCAAAGAGAACGCGCATGCGGCTATGTAAGCACGCCGAAGGGCCCGTCGACGCTGACGGTCCTTCCGGCGTTCACGTTCCTTCGCGCTACGCGGAGTAGACGGGCTGACGCTCGGCCCGGCGGGCGCGCGCCTTCGCCGCTTCGACCTCACGGTCCTTCGGCGGCGCCGAGGTGACGAGCTCGCCGAGGAGTTGGCTCGAGGCGGCGGTAACAGCGTCGACCGCACGGTCGAAGGCCTCCTCGTTCGCCCGCGACGGCTTCGTGAAGCCGCTGATCTTGCGGACGTACTGGAGCGCTGCGGCACGCACCTCTTCCTCGCTGGCGAGAGGCTCGAAGTTGTAGAGCGTATGGATGGATCTGCACATGGCCGACAGCCTAGCGCCGCATGAAAGCGGCTTCCAGCTCCTCGCTCGAAGCGCCGCCCGCCGCATAGCTCGAGGTGCCGCCGGCGAGCAGCTCCCGCGCCGCGACCAGCAACGCACCGTAGGCCGAACGCGCCAGCGCGCCCCCCGTCGAGACCCTCTGCACGCCGACGGAGGCCAGCGCGGACACGGTCGGCCCGTGCGGGAGGGCAAGAACGTTCAGCGGCACGCCGACCACCTCGACCACGGCCGAGATCTGGTCGAGGTCGGAGAGACCCGGCGCATACACAACGTCCGCGCCGGCATCGCGGTAGGCGATCAGGCGAGCAATCGTGTCGTCGAGGTCGTGGACGCCGCGGATGTGGTTCTCGGCTCTCCCTGTCAGAATCAGGGGGTCTGGGAGGCGGTGAGCGGCTTCTGCGGCGACCCCGACACGCGCAGCCGCCGCTTCGATGTCGTCGATCCTCTCGGCGGACGGGTCGAAGTCCTCGATCGAGAATCCCGCCGCTCCGGCCTCCGCGAGAAGCTCCACTGTTTTGGCCACTCCGCCCGGGTCGTCCGGGTAGCAGCGCTCGCTGTCGACGTTCAGTGGCAGCGAAGTCGCAGTCGCCAGACTCGCCACATGGGCGACCAACTCGTCGCGGGACACGCCCTGATCGGGCTTCCCGATCGACCAGGCGAATCCGGCGCTCGTCGTCGCGAGCGCCTCGAACCCGAGCGATTCGAGCAGCCGGGCGGAGCCGACGTCCCACGGATTCGGCATCACGAACAGCTCTTCTCGGGCGTGAAGGGCCTGAAAGCCCGCACGACGATCGCTGATGGACGTGGTCACTGGCTTTTGGCTTCACCGATCGTCGTCCCTTCGTCCCCGAGGTGGAGGAAGAAGGAAGCGAACGCACCCGCAATGCCAGTCACGAGACAGAGGGCGATGAGCTCGAGGAAGATGTCAACGATCCGCCCACCGGTCGTGACGGGGTTCCGCATTTGCGACGAGACCGTTAGCAGCTGGACGGTCGAAAAGAAGAACGCGTCCCAGAGGTTGTGAATCTCGCTGCGCTTCGCGTCGTCTTCGAAGAGCAAGATCAGCAGCGTTCCGGCAACGTCGACGATCCCGACGAGCACCATCGCCTCTTTCAACCGGCGGCGAAGGATCTGGTGCGGCCTCGGCGGCTTTCGACGGAGCAGCAGCCGAAGGTGATGATGTGCCTGCACTCACCGAGGATCGCGGAGCGATCGGACGGTCGAGCATTCGCCGGCTCGCAAAGCCGTTGAGGCTTGCCTAGTGTCGACCTTCTTCGAGCGCCCAGTAGTCGCGGTGCTCGACTACGAGGCCGTCGGGACGGAACCGCAGCATGGTCGTCCCTGCCAATGTCATCTCCTTGCCCTCGTAAACGAGGACGGCCCGGTACTCGACCGCGGCGCGGTCGGCGTCCACGAGCGGCTCGCCGAAACGACACTCGGATTCGCCCTGCTCCTCGGCGAAAGCGCGCCGGACATACTCGCCGGCATCCTCGGGCTCGCGGAAAGGGTGCGAACGGAACTCGGCCTCGGGCGCGTACAGCGCAGCGATCGTCTCGACGTCCTTCACCGGCCACGCCCGTGCCCAAGTATCCCTCCAGTGGTGAGCGGCGGCGCGCATGTCGGGATCGGTCGCTCGCATCTCCATCGGTCAGCAGTCTAGGTTCCGCTTACGGGCCGAATGTGCCGTAGTCAATCGCCAGGTTTCTCGCGAGCCGAGATCCGACTTGAGCCGGATCCGCTTGCGCCGGATTTGCATAGCGCCGGGAGCGGTCTAATATCGCTCGAGGCGAAAGAGGATCTTCTGCGGCGCAGCGTGTAACTGGTCACCCACGTCGGCCGGAGGGAGCGATGAAGATCAACCCGGATGAACTAAAGCGACAGGTCGGGGTCGCCCGCACCCGTGGCTGGATTCCGATCCTGAAGCAGGCTGAGAGACGTCACAAGCTGCCCGCCGGGCTCCTGATCGCAATCGCCTCCCGCGAGACGGATATGAACGACATCGTCGGCGACAACGGTCACGGGCGCGGGCTCTTCCAGATTGACGACCGCGCCCACGGTGATTGGCTCTCGCAGCATGGGGCCAAAGGAGCAGGCACGAAGCCGCCGGTCGCCGATGCGGCCGCGTTCGCGGCGGCGCTCCTCGAGTCGAACCGGAGCTTCGGACAGAAGAACGGCATCGCGCCGAAGGATCTGCTCAAGTTCGCCTGCTCGGCCTACAACGCCGGGGCTGGAGGCGCGCTCTCCGGCGTGCAAAGCGGCGACTCCGACGCGCGTACCACGGGCGGCGATTATGGGCGAGACGTGCTCGAGCGCCTTGCTGCGATCCAGGGCGACAACGGCGGTGCCTCCCAGCCGAGCGGAGACGGCATCCTCCGCAAGGGTGATAGTGGGGCGAAGGTGACGCGGCTCAAGCGTGACCTCCAGACATGGTTCGACAAGAATGCGCCCGCCGTTTGGGAGACCTTCAAGGTTGCGCCCGGGCCTGTGTTCGGCGTCGCACTCGACCGCGCTGTCCGCGACTTCCAGAAGCGGAACGGGCTGACGATCGACGGCGAAGTCGGCGAGCAGACGCTCGGCACGCTCGGCAAAGGCGGCAAGGGCGGCTCGAGCGCCCCGGCACGCGGGTCCGTGCCCGACCTCGCGGATTTGAAGCTTGACGCACCGAAGAAGCGGGGCTCGAAGGGAGGGAGGGTGAAGCTCGTGCAGGCATGGCTCTGCCTGCACGATTTCAAGGTCGTCGTCGATGGGGACTTCGGAGCTGCGACGGCCGCACAGGTCCGCAATTTCCAGGCCAAGCGGAAGCTTCCCGTTACCGGCGTGGTCGACGAAGCGACATACAACGCGCTCATCCAGCCAATCGTCGCTGCCCTTGCCCCGCTATCGGGGCGCCGCACGCTGGGTCCGCTGGTCGTGGCCTACGCTCGGCAGCACCTGAAGCAGCACCCGCTCGAAGTCGGCGGCCAGAACGCAGGGCCGTGGGTACGGCTCTACACGGACGGGCAGGAAGGGTCCGCCTTCCCTTGGTGCGCCGGCTTCGCCACCTTTTGCCTCAAGCAGGCGAGCGATAGCCGCGGACAGCCACCACCCATCGGACGAACCCTCGCCTGCGACGAGATGGCGCGTCAGGCAGGCGAGCGGCTCCTGAGCCAGCCGAAGCCGTCGCAACGAAAACGGATCAAGCCCGGAAGCTTCTTCCTCAAACTCGCGACGCACGGCGAGCCGTTCAAGTACGCCCACACCGGCATCGTCGTGCGCGCCGGGGACGAGACCTTCGCGAGCATCGAGGGAAATACGAACGACGAAGGCTCGGCTGAAGGCTTCGAGGTCTGTGCCCGCACACGCGGCTACGCGGGAATGGACTTCATCGTGATCTGACGAGCCTAAGGAGTTTCAGGACTCGTTTTCTGCGCCTTCCCCACCGGCCCCCGGCGCGTCTCCTCCCCCTCGCCGCGGCGGACGGCATCGCTCGCCGGCGGCGGTGCTCCCGTCGCACGAACACGAACGATCTTGCTCAGGAGATCGAACCAGAACGGCGCGCCGAGCTGGATGGCTCCGATGGTCAGCAGCAGACCAACCACCTTCTCTACCCACCCAACCGGATCGTCCGGAAGCTGCGTCGCCGTGTCGCCGAAGCTCAAGTTCCAGCCGAGGGGCAGATCCAGCTTCTTGACTGCGTTCTCAAGCGCGACGTCGTCGAGCGTCCCCCTCGCTGTCTGACTCGCCTCCCTCACAACGGCCGTCCGGACCGCGTCGTCGCGCCAGAGCACTCGCCCGGCCGCCAGCGTGTCGGCGTTCAGGACCACGACGACGACGGCTGCGATCACCGCCAGGAGCACATGGACCCGGCGCTTGTACCAGCCCGAGACGCGCTCCATCGCGTCGTCGAACCACTCCTCTGCCGCGTGCTGGAATCGCACCGCGTCGCCACCGGCCGAGCGGTAGAGAGCGAGCAACGCCTCGGAAAGCTGCGCATTGGGGATCGCTGCGAGGGCGCGCTCGAGGCCCTCCTCTGCGCGCTTCACTCTCGCGCGCGCCTTGTCGGCCTCATCACCCTGGGCGTCTTCGAGCGCCGCCTTGGCCTCGTTTGCGATGTCGCTGATCGCGACCACGAATGTGCGCGATGGGACATACGACGGATAAGGCGGCTTGGCGAGGAGTTTTTTCAGCCGGGTCCAAGGTCCTCGTCGCGCGGCCGCAGCGTCGGCCGCCGGGTGCGGGCCACGCCTTGGCCGAGTCAGTCCCTGAACGAGCGGATGCCGGTAGAACTTCTCGGCCGTTTCGATGCCGGCGGGCGTTTCGGACACGGCCCCACTCAAGAGGTTCAGCAGGCCCGTCTCGAGGTAGCGCGCGCGGAGCCCTACGGCCGTCGCGATCGCCTCGTTCACGGTCGAGCAGACGAGTGCAAGCACGACATAGAGGAAGACCAAGCCGATCGCCACGTCGAACGCCGGAGAGTCGAACATGGCCCCAGACGTTAAGAGGGCGGCAGGACGGACGAAGCGAGCAGTCTCGGCTCGGCCCTTATGCTCGACCCGTGCCTGACGACCAAGACAAGCAGATCGACCAGCTCTACAGCGCGCCCCTGAACGAATTCGTCGAGCGCCGAAACGAGCTCGCCCGCTCGCTGCGAAAGGGCGGGGACCATGCGGCGGCTGACGAGGTCAAGCGGCTGCGTAAGCCGACCCTCCCCGCCTGGACGGTCAACCAGCTTGCCCGCCGCGAGAAGATGCGCCTCCGCGGCCTGCTCACCGCCGGAGAACGCCTACGGAAGGCGCACCAGGAACTGCTCTCCGGCGGATCGCCCGAGGCGTTGCAACAGGGGCGTGACGGGGAGCGAAGAGCAATCGCGGAGCTCACGGGTGCTGCTGAGGCGCTGCTCGAGGAGGCTGGTCATTCAACGAGCGAGGCGACGCTCGAGCGGGTCAGTGAGACGCTCCATGCCGCTGTCGTGGACGAAAGCCTCGGACGACGCGTACGCGAAGGAAGGCTGGACAAAGAGGAGCAGATCACCGGTTTTGGCTTTGACACCCTGCCGGCCGCCCCAGCGAAGCCCGCGCGGACCACCCGCGGCCAGAAACGGAGGACGACCCAGGCTCAGCCGGCGCAAGACAAACGAGCGGAGGAGCGGAAGGCTCGTGAACTCGAGGCGGCGCAGGCGAAACACCGCCAGGCAGAGGAGAGCCTGCGTGCCGTTCGCCGTTCGGTGAAGGATGCCGAGCGGGCTGTGAAAAGCCAGGCCCGCGAGCTCGAGCGCGCTGAAGGCGTGCTAAGCAGCAGGCAGGCGGATGTGGCCGATGCAGAGCGCCGGGTCGCCCAGGCCCGCCGATCACTGGAGCGGACTTAGTGCCGACCGGACGTTTGAGCCTTAGGTCCGCCCTCGGGAGGGGCTGTCTACGAGGTCGCGGTGATCGTGATCCCACCGCGCGCCTTCTGCTCGAGCGTCACCCGTACCTTGTCCGGCGGAAGCTCGACCGCCTCCGCAACGTCTTCTCGGATCTTGACCGCGAGCGCCTCGCAGAAATGCCCCTCGTTCCGGAACCCGCTCAGGTACAGCTTCAGTGACTTCGACTCGATGCAAAGGGCCTGCGGCCAGAACTCGATCGTGGCCAGGTACATGTCCGGCTGACCGGTGACAGGGCAGAGTGCCGTGAGCTCGTCGCTCGTCATCTCCACGTGCGACACCCCAGGGTTGGGGAAGGTCTCCAACCCGACGTACTGCTCGGAGCCCGGATGACCGAGCGCGACGAAACCGGTCGACCGCGAACCTGCCTCCATAGCTCGTACTGTACGACGACTGCTGCCCCCGGAGCGTGACCGGCGTGTAGAGGCTCATCTGCCCGGTTCGCCGTTTTGCTGCTCCCTCAGGAAGCGAATGCGTCCCGGTCGCTGGTGACCGCTTCGCCGGCGAGATACTGACCCACCTGGGCTGCCGCCCGGCGACCTGTCTCAACTGCTCCGCACATGTAGCCCCCGCCTCGCCAGAAGTCGCTGCCGGCGAAGAAGAGCGGCGGCTCGTTGGCAGCATAGGACGCACCCATCGCGGTCAGATCTCCGGGGCCCAGATGGAGGATGTAGCCGTACGTGAGCGGATCTTCACCCCACGGTCGCTCCACGTAGGTGAGTGGACGGCACGCTTCCTCTCCGAAGAGGAGCGCAAGGTGGTCGAGAACGAGCTCGCGGCGCAACTCTGGGCTCGCAGCGAGGAAAGCTGACAGTCGCTCAGGGGGCACGAGGCAGGAGAGCACTCCGGTGCGTTGTTCCCACGTCGAGCCGATCAATCGGTCCGAGTACGAGAGGCCGTTGAGACCCCGCTCCAACCAGAACGAGCGCTCGTAGACGAGCACGATCTTGGCGGCGCGCGCATGCCGGAGCCGGCGGATGGCCTCCAGGCGCTGGCTGGATACGCCGGCCAGCCAAAGACGCTGCAGCGGCGTTGCCGGTATGGCGAGCACCACCGCGCGCGCCGTCACGGCCTCGCTCCCAGCGAGCCGAACGACAACGCCGTCCAGGCCGCACTCGACCGCCAGCACCTTCCTTTCGAGCTGGATCCGGCCCACGAGGTGGGCGGCCAGCCGCGCGGCGATCTGGAAGGTCCCGTTCCGCACTCGCAGGTTTTCCCAGACGGCGAAGTCAAACGGACTCCTCGAGCCGGCAGCCGCGAGCGAGCGCAGCGCCCCCAGAAACGAGGCTCGCTCGGGCTGATCCTCGGACAGCGAGTAGTGCTGAAGCCGAATCGTTTCGAGGCCCTTTGGACCGACCCCCTGATCTCTGAACCAGTCATGGACGGAAACATGGTCGAGCTCGCCGGCGCGAGGATGCTCCCAAGGGCACTTCGGGTCGACTGTTCGAGAGAGGTCGATCGCCGTGTCCCACGCTCCTCTGTAAGACGGCCATTCCTGCTCGCCGACGAAGGATCGGTCCTCGCCCTCGGTCCGGCGATCGTAGGTCAACCAGACGGTTTCACCCGGCAGCGCGATGTAGGAAGGCTCTAGCTCGAGGCCGAGCTCGTCGGTCAGCTTGATGATCGCGTCGTGCCACTCGCCGATGAGCTCGCCGCCGCCGTCGAGGGCGATTCCGTTCTCCTCGATCCGCTCGGTCCGTCCCCCGACCCGGTCTCGCGCCTCCAGGACGAGCACGTCATGTCCCGCGGAGTGAAGGTCGCGAGCCGCCGAAAGCCCGGCGAGTCCGGCGCCGACTATGACGACGTCGACCACGTTACGAAGGTCCCTCAGACGTCAGCAGTGTCGATTTCCCAGATGGTGGTCGGCGACACCTCGGTCTCGAGCATGTCGAATGCGCGCTCGACAATTCGCCGGCGGAGGGCTCGCTCCGCGTCCGTTCCGCGATCCGGGGCCCCGAAGGGGTTCGTGATCGCGACTCCGCGGACGATGCGGTTCGCGCCGACCATGCGAGCGATGGTTACGAGTGGCGTGACGAACACGGTCGCGATGCCGGCCCGTTCGATCTCTTTCGCGAGCGTTGCACCGCAACGCGTCCCAGTACCTCAGGTTCCCGAGAGCAGAACTGCGCCCACGTCAGCGGCGCGGAGCTCGGCTGCGATCTCGTGACCGAACTTCGTTGCGGCGGCCACGGGGGTCCCGTTTCCCATGGTGGTGTAGAAGACATCATGGAGCCGGCCGAAACGCTCCTCGTGCTCGAGGCTGCGAACCACGTCGAGAGGAACGAGACGGTTTGGGTCCTCATTCGCAATCGTTGTGTCAAAGCCCCCGTGCACCGTGGCGTAGCGATCCCCGGTGAGGCTTTGAACGCCATCCAGACGATAGCTTGCCCACGAACGCGCTCGAACTGAGGGCAGGCCGTCCGGATTGCCCTGCGGGACGCATCCTGCCTCCGTGACCAGAGCCAGGGTCTCCTGCGCCAGCCGGACAGGCGGGGGCGGGAGGACCTGGTCGAACTCAGGTACGACTTCGGTCGCATATGCACCGTCGAGCTTGCCGAGCGCCAGCTCGAGCGCTCGAGCGGCGCCCGTCCGTGGTGCCGTCTCGTTCCTTCGGAGGTGCCTTGGTAGGTAGCACTCCTCCTCAGACGAGCCGAGATCCTCACCCACGGCCAGGCGACCTGCCAGGGCCGCCATCCGCGTTAGAGCTTCGCGCATGCCGGCGACTCCTGCGCTGGTTGGGACGATGTAGGCGCCCCCTTCTGCCGCGGCGACGCCTGGGTTCTCGACATGCATGCCGGAGACGGCAGGGACGCCCGCGCGAACGGCCTCGCGGGCCAGGGAGCCGCACGCGTACCCGTACCGTCCAGATCCGAATGCCGGTCCGCACACAAGGACGTCCGGGCGCTCCTCGTGAAGCCAGCTCAGGAGCTGTGCGAGCACCTCGTGCTCATGTTCGCCAAAGTAGTCATCACCGCAGGCAAACGTGGTGGAAACGTCGAGTTCAAGTGCCGTACCTGGGCCGACGGCACCCGGCAGCCGTACAGGGGGCGTTGAGGCGGCTTCCTCTCCTCCCAGCCCGGCGAAGAACTGGTTCAGATAGTGAACGACCCTCACGCAGCAACCGCCCGGAGCGGCATCTGGCCCATCTGCTGGGTCGCCCCCAGATAGTTACGGACGGGGATGGGGCCGGCGTTCGAGGCCTCACGACCGTCGATCAGCGTCGCTCCGCCTACGACGCGTTCCGGTAGCCAGGCCGGGACAAGCTCCTCGGCGTTCCCGACATTGATAATGGCGTCCGCCTCGGGCACATGGTCCGTGAGCCCGCCGAGCTCAGCCACAAGCGCGACCGTGCGGATCCCCTCACGCTCGCAGGCGCGGACGGTCAGCATCGTGTCCGTGTGCGAGTTGCCGCCGCCGTCGGTCGTAATGATCGCCGCGTCCGCGCCCAGCTCGCGGGCAAGCTTCGCAGCCAGCATGCTCGCGCGTTCCTTGTCTCGGGCGCCCTGGTTGTAGCCCCGGCACGCGATCAAACCGGCGAACCGGACGCTCTTGCCGTCAGCAGCGAGCAGCTCCCGGACAAGCGCGGAATTCTGAAACATGTAGGTCGGATTTCGGAGCGCCGCCCAGAACGACTCGCCCGAGATGACCGCACCGTCCAGAACCTCGAGCGGGTTCACTGGGGCGGGTTGAAAGCCGTCCAGGGTTGTCCCGTAGAGGTAGACACTTTCGTACGGACCGAGTGCGGCGAGCTGGACGAGGAGCGCCACCGCCGGCAGCTCCTTGGATGCCTTGCCGCCGAGGCTGTGCTCCAGGATGTCGACACGATCCGGCTCCAATTCCAAGGTTTGGGCGGCGAGATCGCGGGCGACACGTAGCTTCACCTCTGCGATGGCGGCCATCGTCTCCTCGCCCGAGATTCCGGGCGGAGACTCGATGGTCAAAACCACGTTCGTCGTCTGGCTGAAGGGGGTCAGATGGGAGCCGGGACCTGCCATATCGATGATCCCCTCTTGCTGGTCACCGCCGGCAACGGCCGCGCACACGAGCACCGCACAACCCTCTACGCGGTTTGTTCGGCCATTCCCTGCAGGACGAAGTTCGCCGAGCATCCCAGGAAACGTCGCCTGAGGATCGTCCGGCTTGATCATCGGCTCGACGGCGTCCAGGACGTTGATGACGCGGACCGGATCGCCTGGCCGAATGACATCTACCTCTACCGACCCTAGTCGCGGATCAGCCAGCGTCAGCAATTCCCCCGGATCATCGGTCCGCACCCGGGAGGCAGAAAACGAAGCTAGCTCGAGCCGCACAGGCCCGCGTCTCCGCCCGACGAGCGATCAGCCGCATCCTTCACGCGGCCTTGATCTCGTCCCAAATCTTGCTGTACTCCTTCAATCTCGGCAGTGGCTTGTCGAAGTTCGCCGTCGCCAACGCGGCTGGGTCATCCAACTTGTACGCGGTAATGGTGAGCGGATCGATCTTGCTGAGATCCACGGACGTGTTCGTGTGACCGAGGCCGTAGTTCTCGATCAGCCATTGCCCAGCGTCCGCACTCGACCATGCATTCACGTAGTCGTGCGCGTGGTAGTAGTTCTTCGTCTCTTTACTGAGCAGAAATCCGCAGTTGTACGCTTGACGCCCTTCTTTCGGATCCATGTGCACGGCGTCAAGCCCCTTTTTCTTGGCTTCCGTCCAGCCCGAGGCGCTTGCATAGCCGATCCACGCATCGCCCGCAGCAAAGACGCCGGCTAATTCCGTCTCGGAGCTAACGATGTTGCGAACGACCTTTTTCTTCTCTATCAGGTCTGCCTTGACGATAGCCAGTTGTTCGTCACTCATGTCATTCGCGTTTTCAAATCCGTGAACCCAACCATTGATGACGAGGTTATCGGTGTGGTCGTGCCAGACTATTTTGCCGGCATAGCGTTCGTCATAGAGAATGTTCCACGACTGCTCTTTCGGATCGACCTTGTCGGCACGGTACATTGGCGCGTTCAGTCCCCAGTCAGTGGGAATGTAGAACTGTTGACCGTTCACCTTCCCGGTCTCTACCATCGCAGGGTTGAGCTCGCTGAAATGCGACAGCCGAGACGTATCGAACGGTTGCATGACGCCGAGGTCGACGAAGTTTTGGATATAGGCGTTGCACGGATGTGCGACATCCGGGGTGAAACCGGCCCGTATCTTGCTGAAGGCTTGTGGGCTGCCCGTCAGAAACGTGAATTTCGGCTTCTGATCCGGGTATTGCGCCCGATATTCGGTCCACAATTCGGGCTTTTCGTAGCCGGCCCAGTCGAAAACCACCAGGTCTCCCGGCTCCTTCTCGACCGGTGGGCGATCAACTTGCGTCGTGCTCGGCACAGCTCCACCCTCGCTCTTGCTGCTGGCGCCGCAACCCGCAACTACTCCCGTTCCGACGACCAGTGCGGCGTACTTCAGGAAGTCGACCCGGCGCAACCCGAGTTCGCCCTGGTGGTTCAGACCCTGACTCACTGTGTCTCCCTCCTTCCTGTGCGCGATCACGTCGCAGGAACGGTTCGTGAAACCTCCGGCTTTCATCGGGCTGTCGAATGCGTCAGCCCGGAGCCATCGCCGGGTTCGACGAGCGCTCGATAGGCGACCGACTCCAGCGGCCTCCGCACGCCGCTTTCCTCGTCCAGCTCGGTGGCAGTCAGTGCCAGTGGAATCAGCGCGAGCACATGGTGTCTGGCGGTCTGCTCAGCAAGATCCGCATCGCCGCTTCGCAACGCGTCAAGCAGCCCCACATGAGACTCCGCCACTTCAAGAAGACCGGTGGATGACGCCACCGCGAGCTTGACAGTCAGTGACATCCGGTCGCGAAGCGATCGGAGCATCTCAGCGAGTAGCTGGTGGTCGCTCAGCTCGTAGAGCGCTTGATGGAAGGCGATGTCCGCTTCCGTCAGCGCCGTGCAGTCTCGACTCTCGACCGCGCGCCGCATCCGTTCGAGCTCCGCCTCGAGCGGACGGAGTTCATCAGTGTCCGGCAAGCGATGCGCGACGAGCCTTGCGCAAAACCCTTCAAGCACCGCACGGAGGGTGCAGATGTCCTCGAGCTGGTGCGGTTCCAGCCCAGCGACGAACGTCCCGCGGTGTTCCATCCGCACGATCAGCCCGGCTTTCTCGAGCGAGAGGAGTGCCTCGCGCACCGGCGTCTGGCTCGTACCGACCTCCCGAGCCAGCTGCAATTCGACGATGCGATCGCCAGGCAGCAGCTCTCCGGAGAGGATGGCCTCGCGCACCAGACTCGCTACCTCGTCTCTCTTCAAGCGGCTGCGGATCCGGCGCACAGTCGCGATTATCGATTATGCGTCTCCTGAGATCAAGGGGCCACCGAGCGAACCGAGCGCACTGCGGATTGCCAGCCTCGGAGAGGGATCCCGCTGCCCTGGCGGGTCTAATTCCGGCCCGAGCCGCCGAGTGTCTACCTGTAAACGTTCCGTCAAGACAAGGAGCAGGTTGCGCTGCAACGGCGAAACTTCTGACGCGTGGAGCTGGGACTCCCCCGCCGCAGAGGGAGCTGCGTTTTGTCCCGGGCGCGCTCCCGGCTCCACGCATACTCGCAAAACGCAGCCGACTGACCCCTCCGAGCTATTGGACCTCGCGGGCTGCCTGCCGATACGCAGAGCAACACACCTGCGGCATGCGAATACGAACCGGCAATCCCACCCTCCTCGCGGACCTGCGCGCTCATTTCGAGCGCTCGGGCTTCGCCGTTGAAAGCACAGGCGATGCCGACCTCGACATACGGCTGCACGACGCCCCGAGCGCCGAGCAGGAGGCTCGGGAGATCGAGCTCCACCTGAAGGTCTGGCGCGTCATGCAACCGAGCCTTCCGGTCGAACTAGTAGACCCGGTCGGAGCGTCCGGGTAGGCGAAGCCGGTTTTCCGCCCTCGGGGATCCGGGTTCAGGCCGGGCGTAACGGCGGGCACCCAAATACGTCGTGCGATACCAGGACTCCGACAGGCGAGAGATCTTCACAACGTCGCCCGAATTGGGCGAGTGAACGAAGCGGCCGCGGCCGATGAAGATCCCCACGTGCCCGAGGCCGTCGAAGAAGACGACGTCGCCCGGCTCGAGATTGCCGCGCAGGACCGCCCGGCCTTTGCTCCAGAGCATCGCCCCGTTGTGCGGAAGCGCAATGCCGACCCTGCCGTAGGCGTACATGACGAAGCCGGAGCAATCGAAGCCCGCGGGGCTCGCTCCGCCCCATTGGTAGGGAACACCCAGGTAGCGGAGGGCGATCGTGACGACTCTCTGGGCGCGCCCAGCCGCTGCCGGGGCCGGTCTCGCTCCCGGGCCCGCAGAAAAGCGCGCAAGGCTCTCAGGCGTGATCGTGTTCGCCACGCCCGGCTCGAAGGTGGCGGTTGATGAGGAGGTCGCCGCGACTCCGACCGAAGGAACGGCGAGCAACAGGACCAGCACAACGAAGATGAGGGATAGGCGAAAGCGCATGGCGAAGCAGGGACCCCGGGCTGAAGGGCCATGCTTCGGCCGGGCGGGACCGAAGCTTTAGCTGGATCTAGCTATCCGGGACCGCTTGACCTGGCTGTCGCCGGCAGATCACCGCTCCGTAAACGCAAGTCTTCCGGCGAGCGCACCGAAGGCACCGCCGAAGACGCGGCGCATCCACATCAATACCCGGGGACGGGAGATCACGTGGTTGCGAACCGTGGCGGCGAACACTCCGTAGGCGATGAAGACAGCGAGCGTGACGAGCATGAAGACGGAACTCAGCTCCAACATTCGTAGGGAAGCGTGCGCCTCGTTGGCGCTCACGAACTGTGGCAGGAACGCGAAGAAGAAAATCGTCAGCTTCGGATTGAGGACGTTGATCAGAATCCCGAAGACGATCACCCTGAGCGCCGAGTGGGGGGCCTTCTCCTCCACGGTCAGCGAGCCCTTGTCCCTGGCGGTGGCCCACGCCATGAAGAGTAGATAGGCGACACCCAGATATTTCAGAACCTGGAACGCGAGTGCGCTCGTGTGCAGGAGTGCAGCAAGCCCCGTGATCGCAGCCAGCACGTGGGGAACGATCCCGAGCGTGCAGCCAACCGCCGCGACGATGCTCGCGCGCGCACCGTGCGCAAGGCCGGCCGCCAAGGTGTAGAGGACGCCCGTGCCAGGTGTCACGACAACAATGAGCGTCGTCAACAGAAACGCGGTGCTCACGGCCGCTTTCCTCGCACGCTGCGATTGTAGGCAGCGAGCGCCACGCTCCTCGATCGACCCTAGCCAATCACCTCCGCGACCAAGACCGCAGTCCCGAAGATGAAGGCGGCCACAGCCAGCAGGCCGACGAGTCGCGTCGGCGGCCCGCCGTGGATGCCTGTCTCGTGAACGGCCGTGTGGCCCTTGCCTCGAGCGATCAGCCACCGATTCACCGGAAACGCGAAAGCGCCCGCGACCGCCAAGGCGAACGCTAGGGAGCCCCAGAAGAGAACCGAGCCGAGACCTGCATCCATGGCGCCGGGGACGAGCAGAATGATCGCGTTGTCCACGATCTCCATGACGGCAATGCTGAGCGTGTCCGACGCCAAGGCGATCGGTACTACGGCAGCGAGTGCGAGGCCGGCACGCAGTAGCGGCAAGCTGGTCAGCGCGTAGCCGAACAGGAAGGCAAGCACCACGGCGAGTGCGACCGTGGTCCAGTTGGAAAGACCGGCTGCCGTACCGATGATCATCCCGGCGATTTCGCCGAGAGCACACCCCGTCAGGCAATGGAGCGTCGCGCTCAGCGCGACGCCGTTGAGCGCGCGGCCTGAGGTTGGCATCGCGTGGCCGTGCTCATGCTCCACGGACATTCCGTCTCCAAATGCTTGGGAACCGGATCCTCGCCGGGGCACTCTGTCAGTTTGACCCTCAGCGCAGGACGGTCGACCTGATGTACGGGGCGGTACGATCGTCGTCGGGAGTGGCGCGGACAAAACGAGCACGAAGCAGCCGCAAGAGGTACGTCGTGTTGTTACGCGGGATCAACCTCGGTGGGCACAACAAGGTGTCGATGCCCGACCTGCGAGCCCTTTTCGCCAGTCTTGGAGCCGAAGACGTCGAGACCTATGTGCAAAGCGGCAACGTCATTTTCACGAGTCCCGAGGGCGCCGGGAAACTGACCGAAGCCATCGAGACCAGCATTCGCCGCGACCTTGGGCTCAGCGTGACCGTCCTCCTACGCACGCGGCCGCAGCTGGCCAAGGTGCACGCCGGCAACCCGTTCGCCAAAAGCCGGAAGGAGCCGACGAAGCTCCACGTCACGTTCCTGGCTGAGAAGCCCGATGTCGCCCGCGTGCGTGAGCTCGATCCCGAGCGCGCCGAACCCGACGAGTTCAAGGTCGTCGGACAAGAGATCTACCTGCATTGCCCGAACGGCTACGGCAGGTCCAAGCTCACCAATGCCTATTTCGAGAAGAAACTGGGCGTCGCGGCGACCACCCGGAACTGGAAGACGGTCACAAAGCTCGCCGAGCTCGTGAGTGCCTGACGCATCTCGGCTTCGCGCATGCATTGCCGGTCACCGGTTCGGCCGTCCGCCCGACTCGTCGAAGCGGAAGCAGGAGACGACGTGGTCGTTCACGAGGCCAGTGGCCTGCATGAACGCGTAGCAGACCGTCGGGCCGACGAAGCGGAAGCCGCGCCGCTTCAGGTCGCGGCTCATCGCACGCGACTCGGCCGTCTCCGCCGGTATCTCGCCGAGCGTGCGCCAGCGCCCGACGAGTGTCTCGCCTTCCACGAACCCCCAGAGGTAGGCGTCCAGGCTCCCGAGCTCCTCCTGAACGGCGAGGACGCAGCGCGCGTTCACGATCGCCGACTCGACCTTGAGCCGGTTGCGGACGATGCCCGGGTCGCCGAGTAGCCGCTCGACGTCGGCCGGGCCCAGACGCGCGACCGCGGTGGCGTCAAAACCTGCGAACGCGGTGCGGTAGCCCTCTCGCTTCCGCAGAATCGTCGCCCAGGAGAGCCCCGCTTGCGCACCTTCCAGGGTCAGCAGCTCGTAAAGGTGGCGGTCCTCGTGTGAAGGAACGCCCCACTCCTCGTCGTGGTAGGCCATGTAGAGCGGATCGCCCTCGGGCACCCATTCGCAGCGGATCTGCATGGCGTGCGGAGGCTAACCCAGGCGGCATAAATTGCAGCTCCCGGTATGCATGACTGCGTCCCATCCTGGCGGCACCTCGGAGGCCCGCCGCGGGTAGCGTCTCTGGGATGTCCGGGTGCGAGCGGGAGCTCGACTCACAGTGGGTGGTTGAAGGGCTATTTCTTTGGATCCTTGTCTTCCCGCTCTACCTGCTGAGGCGCGGCGCCACTCAAGGTTTTTGCGCTCGCACGTGAGCCGGCCGGAAAATCCCGGCCGGCGAAGGTTGGACGCCCTTAGCGCTGCTGTGGCTTCGCCCGGCTCCCGGGCCGCCGACCCCGACGCGCCACTGGACGACCACCGAGGGCATCAGCTTCCTGGTCAGTCAGGTCGAGCTCGCGCACACCCTTGCGGGCGTCGCTGAAGGTGATGCGAACGCTGGCGCCCTTTCCGTCCGGGATCTCTCTGCCGCTTTGGTCGGAAACTCGGATCGTCTTACGGGCCATTTTTCCCTCCGGTTTGCGTTCCAGGTCTATACAGCAGCGACGACCATAACCCGCTGGCGCGTTCGGCACCCGTCCAGGGGTTGCTCGTGGGTAAAGGTCACATATCCCGATCGGGCGGGACTAGTAAGCCGAAGGGCGCTTCGCCCGTTCGAGCTCGACGAGCACTGCGATGGCGGCGATCGCGGCGGAGAACGAGCGGCGACCGGCCCTGCGCATACCTGAGGGTGACCATCTCCAACGGTGCGTGCGGTGACTCTTCCTCTGGGACAAAGGAGACGCCTTCTGACGCCGCCCAATCCATCAGATCCGGCAGAGCCACCGGCTCATCGGACGCGCAGAACTCGGGCGGCCGCAGACGCCGACGGCTCTACCAGTAACGTCTTCCGCAATGCACCTCCTCAACCGGATCCGAGGGGCCGCGGATCGCGTCACCGCGCGCCTGACGCTTGTCGGCGCCGATCCCCACGACGACGAGGACCTCCGCGCTCGAAAGGCGCTGCTGGTCCTGATCTCAGCGTTGATCCTGCCGGTGGCGGCGCTGTGGGGAGCGCTGTATCTCGCGTTCGGATCGCCGGTCGGTGTGGTCCCGCTCGTGTACTTCGGCACCCTCCTCGGGGCGATCTTGGTGTTCTCGCACACGCGCGACTTCCAGTGGTTGCTCCGGGTGGGCCAGGTCGACATCCTGCTTGCGCCGACTCTGTCGATGATCCCGCTCGGCGGATTCCTCGACTCCGGCGGCGTCGGCCTGTGGGGGATTCTCGCCCCACTCGGGGCGCTCGTGTTCAGCGACGTCGGGTCGGCGGCCCGCTGGTACGTTGCGTACGTCGTCGTGTTCCTCGGATCGGGGATCGCGGGCGAGGCCATAGGCCCTATCTGGTCGCCGGTGCCCGGCTGGTTCACGAGCACGATGCTGGCCCTGAACATCGCGGTCGGCGGCACCATCGTCTTCACGCTGCTCGCGGTGTTCGCCCGTCAGCGCCGCGATGCGCTAGCAGCGCTCCGGCAGGAACAGACGAAGGCCGAAAACCTCCTGCTCAACATCCTGCCGCGCTCGATCGCCGACAAGCTGAAGGCCCAGACTCAGCCGATCGCGGATCACTTCGGGTCGGCCTCGATCCTGTTCGCCGACGTGGTCGACTTCACGCCCTGGTCGGAGCGGCTTCCACCCGCCGAGGTGGTCGGCTACCTCGACCACCTGTTCAGTCACTTCGACGAGCTCGCGGAGCGGTACGAACTCGAGAAGATCAAGACGATCGGCGACTGCTACATGGTCGCCGCGGGCGTTCCGACACCACGCCCGGACCATGCTCGCGCGCTTGCGCTCGTAGGGCTCGACATGCTCGAGGCAATGCGCTCGAACGATGACGTCGGGCACCTGGGCCTCGAGCTCCGGGTCGGAATCAATTCGGGCCCCGTGGTGGCCGGCGTGATCGGTCGGAAGCGCTTCCTCTACGACCTCTGGGGCGACGCCGTAAACACCGCCAGTCGCATGGAGTCCCAGGGGATGCCGGGGCGGATCCAGATCACTCGCGCGACGTACGAGCTGCTCGCCGACGAGTTCGAGTGCGAGCCGCGAGGGACGATCACCGTCAAGGGAAAGGGCGAGGTCGAGGTGTGGTACCTCATCGGTCGACGGGCGGACGGCGCGTCAGCCGCCCACGACGCGGCGCGCGAGCAGACGCTCGCCGACTGAGGGCACGCAAAGGACCTCGCGCATTGGGTGATCCCGATGCCTTGCGCCGCCGCAATCGCTCAGCCTTCGAGGGTGCCCCAACTCTGGATCAGGGTGAAGGTCGTGCCCCATCTGCCCGGTTCGGCCAACTCGGCCCGGGCCTCGTGGCGAAGCGAGGCGAGCTCGTCTTCGCTGAGTCTCTCGAGCAGGCGCGATTCGAGCGCGATGCTGAACTGAAGCGGGAGACTCAAGTAGGGATGGCCTGGTTTGAGCGCGATTACGTGTGCGTCGATCCCCGGCTCCTCAATGCCGATTTCGCGGAGCAGTTCGGGAAGTCCGCGACCGGCTTCGCCGCCCAAGCCGGCGAAGATTTCGGAGAGCAATCCGATCAGTCGTTCGGCAGCCGGGGCAGTGGGATTGAAGTGCCAGGAGGCGAGGTCCCACTCCTCGAGAACCAGTAAGCCACCGGGCTTGAGCAACCGCCGGTGCGAGGCCACCTGTTCACGCCCGCGTCCGAGCGGAGCGATCACGTAGCGGGCATGGACGAGATCGAAAGATTGCGTCTCTAACTTGCTGTCGAACAGATCATCGACGACGAGCTCAACGTTCGAAATCCCTTCTGCCTCCAGAAATGAACGAGCAGCATTGAGCAGACCCTCGTCGATGTCGGTGCCTCCGATCTGGCCGGAGATGCCGACCCACTCGCTGAGGATCCTAAGCCAGCCCAACGCTCCGCAGCCGACGTCAAGGGCGCGTCCGCCGGATCCGTCGCCGAACGTCGACAGGAGCTGCCGGCCGGCGGGCTCCCACACGCGCGACTGAAGCCGCAGGCGCTCCAACTCCGAGGGTTGGTTGGCCAGCAGGTAGTTCTCCTGCGACATGGCCCCGCAGTATCCCGCTTCCGGTTTGCAGGGGTGAGGACCTCCGGGTTATGAGCCGGATGTCGGCCGGTCGGAGAGTGCGCATTCGGCTCGCTCACATGATTCCAGGTGTGTGAGACGCGCTCCGATCGCCAGGCTAGGGCGCTGGAATCTCAACCATCGCGCTGCCGCCGCCGCGCCGCACCGGCTCGGCCACGGCGAGGACACCCCCACCGGGGAGGAACTCGATCGCGGTCGCAGCGCCGATCTCGCCGCCGTCGACGAAGTGATGGCCGAGCGCCTCGAGCGCCGCCCGCTCAGGGCTCGCCAGGAACGCGGGCTCGGCACTCGTATTAACGCTGTTCCGCTGGCTCGCGCGCGGATCGAGAATCGCCTGCGGCAGCGTCATTCCTTCGTCGAGCCGGTCGACGAGTATCTGGAGGACGGTCGTGATGATCGTCGAGCCTCCCGGCGAGCCGAGCGCGAGGAACGGCGTGCCGTGGTCGAGGACGATCGTCGGCGACATCGAGCTGCGGGGACGCTTGCCGCCCTGGACACGGTTCGGGTGCGTCGTCGAGTCAAAGTTGAAGTCGGTTAGCTCGTTGTTGAGCAGGAACCCGAAGCCGGGCACCACGAGGCCTGAGCCGCCTGTCGACTCGATCGTGAACGTGTACGACACGACGTTCCCCCACTTGTCCGACGTGGTCAGGTGGGTCGTCGTCTCGGATTGCAACGCCGTCGCCGCCGCCATGCCCATGTTGAAGGAGTACGGGTCCCCGGGCGGAACGGCTCCCGGCGCCGCGGTCGTGGTGATCAGCGCGCGGCGTGTGTCCGCGTAGTCGTTCGACAGCAGCCCGGTCAAAGGCACATCGAAGTAGTCGGGATCGGCAAGGTAGGCGTTACGGTCGGCGAACGAATAGCGCGATGCCTCTAGGTAGTAGTGCAGTGCGTCGACTCGCGGCATCGCCGACAGCGGATAGCCCTCGAGGATGTTCAGCGCCTCGCCGACCGTCGAACCGCCGCTCGACGGCGGGCCCATCGAGTACACGTCGAGGCCGCGGTAGTCGACGTGCGTCGGCGCGCGCTCTGGCGCGACGTACGCCTGCAGGTCTCGCATCTGCATCACGCCGGGCCGCCACGTGTGGTTTGCCGTGGACGAGAGGACCGGATCCTGAACAGAGTCGACGATCGCGTCTGCCACCGCCCCACGGTAGAAACCCTTTGGCCCGAGTTGCGCGATCCGCTGATACGTCGCCGCGAGCTCCGGGTTGGTGAAGACGCTGCCGACGTCGCGCGGGGTGCCGTCGGCATCGAGGAATAGCGCCGCGGTCGCCGGAACGTCGTCGAAGTAGTCGACGTTCTGCTGCGTCTGGTCGAAGAAGGTCTGATCGACGACGAAGCCGTGGCTGGCGACGTGGATACCCGGCCGCAGTAACCGCGCAAGCGTCATCGTTCCGTACCTCTCGAGCGCTTCCGCCCAGGTGGCGACGGTACCGGGGACGCCAACCGAGAGACCGCTGAAGCGCGCATCGTTGAACGGCAGCGGTGCAAGTGGGCTTCCTGCCCAGAACGAGGTCGGCGTCATCGCCCTGGGTGCGGTCTCGCGGCCGTCGATCGTGGTCACAAGACCCCCGGCGGTGCGGACGACCATAAAGCCGCCGCCGCCGACGCCGCACGAGAACGGCTCGGTCACGCCAAGGACGCCGGCTGCGGCGACCGCCGCATCCACGGCGTTGCCGCCGTCCTTCAGCGTCTCGATCGCAGCCTGTGTAGCGATCTTCTCGACGCTCGCGGCCGCGCCGCCGGTCCCGATCGAGGTGGGCGGGCCCGAACCCGATCCGACGTCCGCAGAAGCACTCGCGACGAGCAGAAGGGCCGCCGCGGTCGTCAGGAAGACGACCATCCAACGCAGCCGCTCCACGCGCATGACTCCCCAGCTTCGGTTGGCTTCTCCCGTGGAGAACCTATGCCCGTGCAGCCGGAACACAAACACTCACAGGCCCGACGAGCTAGTGCGTGGGCGCCGCCTACCTACCTCAGGCAGGCGGACATTCATCGGCTAACGAGGCAGCGCGTGGACTACGACCGGACCGCTTTCGGGGTCGCGAGGAATGAGCATCCAGAGCTCGGCCGGAGACTAGAGGAACTCCTCACGGCCGTCGGTGCGGGCGACGCGTGAGATACTGCCCCTCCGGTCGTCACTCCCCGATTCAGATCAAGGAGGACACAAGCTGATGCGGCATCCAAAAGAGCGGTCAGGCGGACTCAGCCGGCGCGACTTTCTCGCCCGTGCCGCGGGAACCGGCCTCGCGATGTCCGGTGCAGGCGGCTTCCTCGCAGCCTGTTCGAGCTCGACCGAGGTCGCGGCGCCGACCGGCACGACCGGCACGACCGGCGAGCCGCTCGGCCCAGGCGGGCTGCCGCTCGCACGGCCTGACAAGCGGGTCACGCTCCCGCTCTGGGAGGATCCGATCGCCTCCGGCCTCGAGCCAGAGACCGGCGGGACTTTCACTGTCTTCAACTACCCGGACTACCTCTACAAGAAGCTGCTCAACGACTTCGGCAAGAAGTATGACGTCAAGGTCCAGTACACGGCCTTCGACAACATCAATTCAGGTGTACAGCGCCTTGCCTCCGGGGGCGTCGAAGTGGATGTCACGAACATGACGCCGGACCTCCTCGACCTCGTGGTGGCCGGAAAGCTGATCAAGCCGCTCAACCTCGACTACATCCCCAACATGCAGAAGAACGTCTGGCCGGAGCTCGTGAGCCCGTTCTACGACGTCGACTCACACTACACCGTGCCCTACACGACCTATGCGACCGGGATCGCATGGCGGAACGACAAGGTCACGGAAGACATCGCTTCGATGCCGCAGCCGTGGGACATCTTCTGGCAGGCGGAGGCCTACAAGGGCAAGGTCGCGCTCCTCTCAGAGAATCGCGAGACGATCGGCAGCGCGCTCCTCCGCAAGGGGCACGCCGACATCAACACCGAAGACCCGAAGCTCGTCAACCAGGCGGTGGCCGACCTGAAGGAGCTCTACAGCATCTGCAACATCAAGGTCGGTGACGTCCAGTACCAGGCCGTCCCGGAAGGCACGAGCTGGCTCAACCAGGCCTGGTCGGGCGACATGATCGCCGGCTACATCTACTACCTGCCCAAGGGGACGCCCGGCTCAGTGCTCTCGTACTGGAAGGCCGAGAAGGGAAAGGTGCCCATACAGAACGACTGCTTCTGCGTCGCCGCGACGACGAAGAAGCCGGTGCTTTCGCACCTCTTCCTCAACTACCTGCTCGACAACGGCGTCGCCTACTCGAACTTCGTCGACTTCAACGGCTACCAGCCGCCCTTGAACGAGATCGAGCCGGAGTCGCTCGTGAAGGACGGCGTCGTGCCCGAGAACCTGGCCAACAGCGTTCTGACGAATGACGACTTCGGGCCCGACTCGCTCCAGTACATGACGCTCACCGCCAAGGGCCAGCAGCTCTGGGAGGACGGCTACTCGGACTTCCTGGCCGGAGGCAGCGGCTAAACAGAAGCCGTGTATCGCCGCTGGCTCTGGCCCAGCTTTTCGTTTCCGGGCGTCCTGTGGCTGATCGTCCTCTTCGTCGTGCCGTTCTACGCGGTGCTCGGCGTCGCACTCGGGACGGTCGACCCGATCCTCTTCCAGCCGGTTCCGGTCTGGAACCCGCTCGAATGGAACGTCGGCTGGATCCAGGAGGTGCTGAACCGTCTCGCGCCCGGAGGCATCTGGTTCGACGTCGGGATCCGGACGATCGTCTACGTCACGGTCTCGCTGGTCCTCTGCCTCCTGATCGGCTATCCCGTCGCCTACTACACGGCCCGCCACGCCGGCCGCTGGAAGGGCGTCATCCTCATCCTGATCATCCTGCCGCTCTGGATCAGCTACATGATGCGGATGCTCGCCTGGGTGAACCTGCTCCAGGCGGACGGATACGTGAACCGCTTTCTCATGTTCACGCACGTCCTCAGCCAGCCCCGCGACTGGCTCGGTGGGAATTCCTCCACGGTCGTCCTCGCCCTCGTCTACGGGTACATCCCGTATCTGATCCTGCCGCTCTTCGCCTCCCTCGACCGCATCGACCGTAGCCACCTCGAAGCCGCCCGCGACCTGGGCGCGAGCCCGTTCAGCGCCTTCCGCAACGTCACCCTGCCGCTCTCGAAGACCGGGATTCTCGGTGGCGCCGTCCTCATCACGCTGCCGATGTTCGGCGACTACTACACCCCGAACATCGTCTCGACCTCCCCCACGACGTCGATGGTCGGGAACCAGATCGACCTCTACTTCCACGGCGGCCCGCAGCCGACGATCGGCGCGGCACTCACGATCGTGCTCGCCGCCTTTCTGACCCTGCTCATGGCCTACTACATGTGGAGCATCCACCGCGCGCAGCGCGATGTGGGAGCGGTAGGGGCGCTGTGACGACCGTCGCGGAGCGGCAAGCGGGCACGCGCTTCTCCGCGACGGCCCGCGTCCGTGGCTGGCTTCGCAACACGTGGGGCAAGCCGCGCTTTCTGGTCGTCATCACGTGGGCCTACATCCTGTGGTCGATCGTCCCCGTCCTCATCGCGGTGCAGTTCTCGTTGAACGCCACCCGCTCGCGGACGGTCTGGGACAGCTTCTCGACGCGCTGGTACTGGGGAGACCCGGTCGACTCGGTCTGGCACGATCCCACCCTCCGGCACGCTCTCGTCCAGACCTTCAAGCTGGCGGGCGCGGACGTCCTCATCGCGGTGCCCATCGGCGTCATGCTCGCGCTCGGCCTCGCCCGCTGGCGCGGCCGGGGCTCCGGCGCGTCGAATTTCATCATGCTCTTCCCGCTCGTCACGCCCGAGATCGTCATGGGTGTTTCGCTCCTCCTCGTCTTCACGGAGCTCTTCACTTTCATCCACACGGGCACGACCGCGCAGATCCTCGGCCACGTGACGTTCTCGATCTCTTTCGTGGTCGTCATCGTCCGTGGGCGGCTCTTCTCGATCGGAAGGCAGTACGAGGAGGCGGCGGCGGATCTCGGCGCCTCGCCCTTCGTGGCGTTGACGCGGGTCCTCCTGCCGCTCCTGACCCCGGCGATCGTCGCGTCGGCGGCGGTCGTCTTCGCCATCTCGGCGGACGACTTCGTCATCAGCCAGTGGCTCTCGAAGGGAGGCGAGACCGATACCGTCCCGATCAGGATCTACAGCGCGACGAGGGCCGCACCGCTTCCTTCCGTGAATGCGATCGCGACGATCATGTTGGTCTCCACGCTCCTCATCGTCAGCGCCGGCTTCCTCGCCTGGCGCGCGTTGACCAGCGGCGAGCGTCGAACGGGAAAGTCGGCCGAGGACTTCGGCAGCGCGTTCAACCTGAGCTAGGACGGGGAGGCCAGTGGCACGCGGCGAGATCGAACTGAACAAACTGAGAAAGGAGTTCGCCGACGTCACAGCCGTGGACGGGATCGATCTGCATGTCCCGAGCGGCGAGTTCTTCTCCCTCCTCGGCCCGTCCGGTTGCGGCAAGACGACCACCCTCCGCATGATCGCCGGCTTCGAGCAGCCGACATCCGGCCAGATCCTGCTCGACGGCTCCGACGTCGCCTACACGCCGCCACACCATCGCAACGTCAACACCGTTTTCCAGAACTACGCCCTCTTCCCGCACCTGAACGTCTTCGACAACATCGCGTTCGGGCTGCGGCGAGCCAAGGGACCCAAGCAGGAGATCCGAGAGCGCGTCGGGCAGGCGCTCGAGCTCGTTCAGCTTTCGGGGTACGAGCGGCGCAAGTCCTCCCAGCTTTCCGGCGGCCAGCAGCAGCGCGTCGCCCTGGCGCGGGCGCTCGTCCTGAACCCGGCCGTCCTGCTCCTCGACGAGCCGCTGGGGGCGCTGGATGCGAAGCTTCGCAAGGCGCTCCAGATCGAGTTGAAGGCCCTCCAGCAGGAGATTGGGATCACCTTCCTCTACGTCACGCACGACCAGGAGGAGGCGCTCACGATGTCCGACCGGCTTGCGGTCATGAACGGCGGCCACGTCGAGCAGGTGGGCGCGCCCCAGGACGTCGACCAGGACCCCGAGACCCTGTTCGTGGCCGACTTCCTCGGCGTCTCCAATCTCATGGACGCCCACGTCGTGAGCTCGGGGCCGAGCGCCTGCAAGGTGGCGGTCGACGGCTACGAGCTCGAGACGCGCGGTACCGATCTCGGCCTCCGCGGGGCGGCCAGGATCGTCATCCGCCCCGAGCGCGTCGGGCTCGAGGAGCACGGCGCGCCCCCCGGCCTCAACCGGATCCCCGGAATGGTCGAGCGCCTCGTCTATGTGGGCTCG
>CAVXJD010000007.1:0-238474 GCA_963762085.1 uncultured Actinomycetes bacterium
GTGACGCTCCTGATACTCGGACATGTCGAGCCTAACCATGGCCCGGTCGTCGTCGAACATGAACTCCGCGAGCGCCCAAGCCAGGCCGGTCTTTCCGACTCCCGTCGGGCCGAGGAAGATGAACGAGCCGATGGGACGGTTCGGATCCTGGAGGCCCGTGCGCGACCGCCTGAGGGCGTTCGCGACCGCCGAGATCGCTTCCTCCTGCCCCACGACCCGTTGGTGAAGGCGCTCCTCCATGTGGATCAACTTTTCAGTCTCTCCCTCGAGGAGCCGCTCGACCGGCACGCCCGTCCAGCGCGCCACGACCGCCGCGATGTCGTCTTCGTCGACCTCCTCCTTCACCATCGGGGTCTCCGCCCGCTCGCGCTCGGCGAACTCACGCTCGAGCTCCGGGATCTCGCCGTAGCGAATCTCCGCGACCCGCTGGAGGTCGCCCTGGCGCTCGGCCCGCTCTGCCTCTCATCCGCAGGTCGTCGATCCGCTGGGTGATCTCCTTGACCCGGTCGAGGGACTCCTTCTCCTTGGGCCCAGCGACCCGCCAGCTCGCCACGCGCCTCCTTCGCCTCGGCGAGGTCCCGGTCCACGGGAGCCCGAACTTCGGGCTTCTCCTTCGACATCGCCGCCTGCTCGATCTCGAGCTGGCGCACGCGGCGGTCCGCCTCGTCCAATTCGATCGGTGACGAGTCGATCTCCATCCGTAGGCGCGAGGCTGCTTCGTCGATCAGGTCGATCGCCTTGTCGGGCAGCTGGCGGCCCGAGATGTACCGATCGGACAGAACGGCCGCCGCAACCAGGGCCGCATCCGTGATGCGAACGCCGTGGTGGGCTTCGTAGCGCTCCTTCAGCCCGCGGAGGATCGCGATCGTGTCGGCCACCGACGGCTCGCTGACGAAGATCGGCTGGAAGCGCCGCTCGAGCGCGGCGTCCTTCTCGATGTGCTTGCGGTACTCGTCGAGCGTCGTCGCGCCGACCAGCCGGAGCTCGCCACGGGCGAGCATCGGCTTCAGCATGTTCGCGGCGTCGACCGCACCCTCGGACGCCCCCGCCCGACGATCGTGTGGAGCTCGTCGATGAAGAGGATGATCTGCCCCTCGGCAGCCTTGATCTCGTTCAGGACAGCCTTGAGCCGCTCCTCGAACTCACCCCGGTATTTCCGCCGGCCAGCAGCGCGCCGATGTCGAGAGCCCAACACGCTTGCCTTTCAGCCCCTCGGGAACGTCGCCCGCGACGATGCGCTGAGCGAGACCCTCGACGATGGCCGTCTTGCCGACCCCGGGCTCGCCGATCAGGACCGGGTTGTTCTTCGTCCGGCGCGAGAGCACCTGGATGACGCGGCGAACCTCCTCGTCGCGGCCGATAACGGGATCGAGCTTGCCTTGCTCCGCCTCGGAGGTCAGGTCACGGCCGAACTTCTCGAGCGACTGGTACGTGCCCTCGGGATCCTGCGAGGTCACGCGCTGGCTGCCGCGAACTTCCTTCAGCGCCCGCTCGAGGCGATCGCGCGGGAGGAGGTCCAGCGCCAGCAGCACATGCTCGGTCGAGACAAAGTCGTCGTCGAGCTTCCGCATCTCCTGTTCGGCCTCGTCGAGGACGCGCGAGAAGGCGGCCGACGCACGCGGCTGCTGAGCCGCGGTCCCCTGGACCGCCGGCTTCGCGGCCAGCGCCGCCTCGGCCTTTGCCCGCAGGTCTGCGACCGAACCTCCCGCACGCTCGACGAGCGTCTGCGGCAGCTCCTGGTCGAGGAGCGCGAGGATCAGGTGCTCCGGATACACCTCCGGGTTGCCCTGACGTCGCGCCAGGTCCATTGCCGCGGCCACGGCTTCCTGCGTCTTGAGTGTCAGCTTGTTGAAGTCCATCTCGCCTTTCTGTCAGGCAGTGTTTCGCCGGCGCGGTAGGGCACGAGGTCGCGGCGATAGTGCTTGTGGACGTGGCGGATCTCGTCGTGCATCTGGCGCTCGAGGCGCTCCAGGCGCCTTTGAACCTTACGAAGCTCGTCCTCGAGCCGAAGCACGATCTCCACGCCGGCCAGGTTGATCCCGAGCTCGGCTTTGAGCGTCTGGATGAGACGGAGCCGCGCGAGGTCCGCCTCCGAATAGAGCCGCGTGTTTCCGGGCGTCCGCTGCGGCCGCACGAGCCCCTTCGCCTCGTACATCCGAAGCGTCTGGGGATGCATGCCGACGAGCTCGGCCGCCACGGAGATCATGTAGCGCGGGTGGTTGGTCATCTCAGACCTCCAGCCTCTCGCGCGGGTTCTCGCGGGAGACCTTCTGGAGGTTCTCGACCGCTTCGCGCTCCGCCTTCGAAAGCTTTGTCGGAACGACGACGCGCACGCGCGCGAGCAGGTCGCCGCGCCCCGAGCCCTTCAGCTTCGGAGCGCCCTTGCCGCGGACGCGCAGCATCCTGCCGTCTTGCGTTCCGGGCGGGATCTTCAGTGAGATCTTGCCGTCCGGGGTCGGAACTTCGACCTCGGCTCCGAGGGCTGCTTCCGCGTACGTGACGGGAACCTCGATGATGAGGTCCGAGCCGCGTCGCTCATAGAGCGGCGAGGGTGTGACGCGGGTGATCACGTGCAGGTCACCGGGCGGGCCGCCGTTCCGGCCTGGCTCCCCTTTCCCCTTCAGCTTGATCCTCGTCCCGTCCTTGACCCCCGGCGGGATCTTCACCGTGTAGCGCTTGGTCCGGACCTCGCGGCCGGAGCCGTGGCACGTGTGGCACGGCGTCTCGACGACGGTGCCGTTGCCGCCGCAGCGTGGGCACGGCTGCGAGAGCGCGAAGACGCCCTGATTCTCGGACACGACGCCGCGTCCGCGGCACACCGGGCAGAGCGTCGGGGTCGTGCCCGGCTCCGCCCCGGAGCCGCCGCACGTGTGGCACGGCACCTCGAGCTGAACCGGAATCCTGGTCTCGATCCCGCGCAGGGAGTCCTCGAAGGACACGTTCACCTCGACCTCGACGTCGCGGCCACGCTCGCCCTGCTGGCTTCGCGCGCGGGTCGTCCGCCTTCCGCCGGCGTTCCCGAAGAGGCCGCCGAGGATGTCCCCGAAGTCGCCGAAATTTCCGAGGTCGCCGAGGTCGCCGAAGTTCCCGTCGTAGTTGACGTTCCAGCCGCCTGCCCGGTTTCCGGCGCCGGCGCCCGAGAACATGCGGCTCCCGAGCTGGTCGTACTGCTTGCGCTTCTCCGGGTCGCTCAGGACGTCGTAGGCGCCCTGAACTTCCTTGAAGCGCTCCTCCGCCTCGCTGTCGCCCGGGTTCGCGTCCGGATGATGCTTCCGGACGAGCTTGCGGTGGGCCTTCTTGATGTCGCTGGCGGATGCGGTCTTCGGGACGCCGAGGACCTCGTAGAGATCCCTCATCCGCTCCCCTGCGAGATCACGACCCGGGCAGGCCTGAGAACGCGGTCGCCGAGGCGGTATCCCTTCTGGAGCACCTCGATGACCGAGCCCTCTTCCGCCTCGGACGGCTGCGTCAGCAGCGCCTCGTGGACGTGCGGGTCGAACTTCCCGTCAGTCTCGATCTCGAGGAGGCCCTCCCGCTCGAGCGCCGCGCGAAGCTCCCGCGCGACGAGGGCGACGCCCTCGGCGAGCTTTGCCTCCTCGTGCTGCTCGCCCGCCTCGAGCGCACGCTCGAGGTTGTCCAGTACCGGGAGCAGCTCCTTCACGAGCCGCTCGTGCGCCCGCGCGACCAGGCTTGCCTGGTCGCGCGCAGCACGCTTGCGGTAGTTGTCGAAGTCCGCCGCCACCCGCTTCAGGTGGTCGACGGCTTCGTCCCGTTCGGACTCGAGGAGCGCGACGCGCTCCTCGAGTCCCGGGCCCGCCTCGGAGGTCTGCTCCGAGGCTGGCCCGCTGGTCTTTTCCTCGGAAGAGGCCATTACGAGTGCTTGGCCCCTTCCTCTTCGTCGATGACCTCGTAGTCGGCGTCCTCGACGACCTCGTCGTCGCTTGCGCCGGCACCGTTCCCGTCGCCGGGAGTCGAAGCCGAAGCTGCCTGCTCCGTCTGAACCTTCTCGTAGACGGCCTGGGCGAGCTTGTGCGAGGCCTCCATGAGCTGCTCGGTCTTCGCCTTGATCTCGGAGACATCCGAGCCGTCGAGGACCTGGCGCAGCTCTTCGAGCCGGGACTCGATCGTCGAGATCGTCTCCTCGTCGAGCGAGTCGCGGTGCTCCTGGAGGCTCTTCTCGGTCGAGTACGCGAGCGACTCGGCCTGGTTCTTGGCGTCGGCCAACTCGCGCAGGCGACGGGCCTCGTCAGCATGCGACTCGGCCTCGTGGATCAGCTGCTGGACCTCTTCCTCCTTGAGGCCCGAGCCGCCCTCGATCCGGATCTGCTGCTGGTTCCCGGATCCGAGGTCCTTCGCCGACACGTTGATGATCCCGTTCGCGTCGATGTCGAACGTGACCTCCACCTGAGGCATGCCCCGAGGCGCCGGCGGGATGCCGACGAGCTGGAACTTGCCGAGCGTCTTGTTGAACGAGGCCATCTCGGACTCGCCCTGAAGGACGTGGACCTCGACCGAGGGCTGGTTGTCCTCGGCCGTCGTGAAGGTCTCCGACTTCTTCGTCGGGATGGTCGTGTTGCGATCGATCAGCTTCGTGAACACGCCGCCCTTCGTCTCGATCCCGAGTGAGAGCGGGGTCACGTCGAGGAGGAGGACGTCCTTGACCTCGCCCTTCAGGACCCCCGCCTGGATAGCCGCGCCGATGGCGACGACCTCGTCCGGGTTGACGCCCTTGTGCGGGTCCTTGCCGATCAGCTCCTTGACCTTGTCCTGGACGGCAGGCATGCGCGTCATGCCGCCGACGAGGATCACGTGATCGATCGCGTTCGCCTCGAGGCCGGCGTCCTTGAGCGCCTGCTTCGTCGGGCCGACGGTCCGCTCGACCAGGTCGGCGGTCAGCTCGTTGAGCTTCGCACGCGTGAGCTGGAGATCGAGATGCTTCGGGCCCTCCTGCGTCGCGGTGATGAACGGCAGGTTGATCTGCGTCGACATCGTCGACGAGAGCTCGATCTTCGCCTTCTCGGCGGCCTCGTAGAGCCGCTGCAGCGCCATCTTGTCCTGCGCCAGGTCGATGCCCTGCTCGCGCTTGAACTCGGCCACCATCCAGTCGACGATCGCCTTGTCGAAGTTGTCGCCGCCCAGGTGGTTGTCGCCGTTGGTCGCCTTTACCTCGAAGACGCCGTCACCGAGCTCGAGGACGGACACGTCGAAGGTGCCGCCGCCGAGGTCGAACACGAGAATCGTCTGGTCTGACTCCTTGTCGAGCCCGTAGGCCAGGGCCGCCGCGGTCGGCTCGTTGATGATGCGGATGACGTTCAGCCCGGCGATCTTGCCGGCGTCCTTCGTCGCCTCCCGCTGCGCGTTGTTGAAGTACGCGGGAACGGTGACGACCGCGTCCGTGACCGAGTCGCCCAGGTAGGCCTCGGCGTCGGTCTTGAGCTTCTGGAGGATCATCGCGGCGATCTCCGGCGGCGAGTAATCCTTCCCGTCCACTCTGACCCTCGCGTCCCCGTTCGGGCCGGCGACGACCTCGTACGGGACGATCTTCTGCTCTTCGGCGACCTCCGAGATCTTCCGGCCCATGAAGCGCTTGATCGAGAAGATCGTGTTCTGCGGGTTGGTCACCGACTGGCGCTTCGCGGGCGCCCCGACGAGACGCTGGCCGTCCTTCGTGAACGCGACGACGGACGGCGTCGTGCGCCCGCCCTCGGCGTTCGGGATGACCGTCGGCTCGCCGCCCTCGAGCACGGCCATGCATGAGTTCGTCGTGCCGAGGTCGATACCGATTGTTTTTGCCATGTGGTCCTTCCTTCGTGGTCGTTGAAAGAAAATCTAAGTCGGATTGTATCAATGCGAGCACCTAGCCTAAACGACCTCGCGGCGAGGACGTTGCGGAGCGCCGAACGCGCGAGCCCGACCGCGACCTAGCTGATGACGACCTGGATCGTCCCGAGCGACGGGTCCGAGCAGTACGCGAGGCGGGTTCCCGCCGCCGCCGCCTCGCGGAGCGCGTCCAGGAGCGGCGCCGTCACGACCTCGCCGGGGGCGAGTGCCGGGATACCCGGCGGATAGGGCGCCACGGTCTCCGCTGCGAGCCGTCCCACCGCACGGTCGACCGGCACGGTCTCACGCGGTGCGAAGAACGCCTCTCGCGGGCTCATGCCGACCTCCGGCTCGATGCTCCAGACGACGCTCGCCCCTCCAGGCTCGCGTGGTGCCCCGCGGCGACGCTCGAGGGCGCGGAGGAGGGCGTCGGCGAGGCGCTCGACGGTCTCCTGCGTGTCCGCGATCGTGAGGAGCGGGATGAGCGTGTCGCGGTTCGCCAGCTCGAGGCGAATCCCCTCGCGCACGAGGTCGGCCTCGACCTCGAGGCCGTCAGCCCCGGTCGCGGCAAGCGCCAGGACGAGCTTCGTCGGGTCGTCGGAGTCGACGACGGTGAGCCCTTCGACGCCGGCCATCCGCTCGCGGAAGCCGGCGGCCAGCTCGAGCGTCCTCGCCGAGCAGCTCCTCGCCGCGCGTCGCCATGAGGTGCCGGGCCCGGTCGAGACTCGCGAGGATGGCCGCCGAAGGGCTCGTCGTGTGCAGGAGGTCGAAGGCCTCGCTGACACGGGCCAGGTCGAGCCGGCCGCCTCGCGCAAAGAGATAGGCGCCCTGCGTGAAGGAGGTCAGTGTCTTGTGAGCAGACACGACCATGGCGTCTGCGCCGAGGGCGAGGCTGTGCGCCGGGAGCCCCGGGTGAAAGCCGAAGTGCGCCCCCCAGGCCTGGTCGACGATGAGCGGGACGCCCGCTTCGTGACTCAGCCTCGCGAGCCCGGCCACGTCGCTGACGACGCCGACGAATGAGGGCTCGACGAGGACGACTGCCTGCGCGTCCGGCGCGACGGCCAGCGCCGCGGCCAGCGCCTCGGTCCGGATCCCGTGCGCGACCCCGGTGCTGCGATCGATCTCGGGCCGGATCCAGACGGGCTCGAGCCCGGCCAGGACGAGCCCGGCGAAGACCGACTTGTGGAGGTTCCGCGAGACGATCGCACGCTGCCCGGGCCTTGCTGCCGCGAGCGCAAGGGCCTGGTTCCCCTGCGTGGAGCCGTTCAGGCAGAAGCGGCAGAGATCGGCGCCCCAGAGCTCCGCCGCGAGACCTTCTGCGGCTGCGAGGTAGCCCCCGCGCGCGTGGAGGTCGTCGGCCCCCGACGACAGCGGGAGATCGTGGCGCAGGAAGTCGTCGGCCAGGTGAGGCGCGCGCTTGTGGCCGGGAGTCGTGAACGGCGTGATGCGTCCGTCGGCGAGAAATGCCTCGGCGGCGTCCGCGAGCGGGGTGTCGGCCTGATCCATGGCCAGGTGTTTCTACCGGATGGCGGATTCCGTCTATGGCGGAGGCCGGAGCTCGGACACCGGCTTGGGTCGTGCTCCGCCTGAGGCCCCGCCCCGGCTCCGTCACGCGATTCGAGGTCGCGACGATGAGCGCGACCGAGACGACGATGGCCGCGCCGGCCGCCAGCACCTGGAGGGTGATCTCCTCCCCGAGCAGCGCCCAGCCGAGGAACACGGCCACGATCGGGTTCACGTACGCGTAGGTCGCGACGAGCGAGGTCGGCGCCGCGCGCAGGAGCCAGACGTAGGCGCTGAACCCGAGCAGCGTCCCGAAGACGACGAGATAGGCGACGGCGGCGAGCGCCTCCGGCGTGAAGCGCGCCTCGCCGAGCTCGCCGGTCACCGTCGCCGTCGCGGTGAGGAGGACGCCGCCGCAGAGGGCGGCGAGCCCCGCAGCCACGATCGGTCGCTGCGGGAGCGGCGCGCCGCGCGAGTAGAGCGACCCCGCCGCCCAGGCGAACCCAGCGAAGACCGCGACCGCGGCGCCGACCCGGTCGATGCGCCCCTCGCCGAACGGATCGACCAGCAAGGCGAGCCCCAGGAAGCCGGTCACGAGCCCGACTCCCGCCAGGCGGTGGAGCCGCTTCCCGAAGACCACCCGGTCGAGCAAGGCAACCCAGAGCGGGATGCTGCCCATGAGCAGCGCCGCGACGCCCGAGGGCACCGTCTGCTGCGCCCAGGCCAGGCCGCCGTGACCGCCGAGGAAGAGCGCGCCTCCGAAGATCGCCGCCGCGCCGAGCTGGCGCCGGCCGATCCTGTCGCCGGCCCTGTCGCCGCGGGGCAATGCCCAGGCGAGCAGGAGCGCGCCGGCAACCAGGTGACGTATCCCCATGGACAGAAACGGCGGCAGATCGCGAACCGCAACGGTGACGGCCATGAAGGTCGAGCCCCAGACGAGGTAGATCGTCGCGAGGGCGAGCCAGACCTTTGTCTCGAGACGTGCCACGCGAAGAGCATGACTGTCCCGGGTAGGCTGAACGCGTGGAGCAGCTGACAGACAGCTTCGGCCGTGCGATCAAGAGCGTCCGCGTGTCGGTCACGGACAAGTGCAACTTCCGCTGCACGTACTGCATGCCCGCGGAAGGGCTCGAATGGCTCCGCCGCGACGAGATCCTCTCCTTCGAGGAGATCCACCGCCTCGTGGGGATCATGGCCGGGATGGGCGTGGACGAGGTTCGCCTCACCGGCGGCGAGCCACTCGTACGGCGCGACCTGCCCACGCTCGTCGAGATGCTCGCGAAGACGCCCGGGGTGGCAGACCTCTCCCTGACCACGAACGGCGTCCTCCTCGACCGGCTCGCAGGGCCGCTCGTCGAGGCCGGACTGCGGCGACTCAACGTCTCGCTCGACTCGCTCTCGCACGTTCGTTTCGCGGAGATCACGCGCCGTGACGCCCTCGACCAGGTGCTCCGGGGGCTCGAGGAAGCCGAGCGCCACCCGGAGCTTCGCCCCATCAAGGTGAACTGCGTCGCCATCAGGGGGTTCACGGAGCAGGAGGTGCCCGCGCTCGCGGAGCTCGCCCGCCGGAAGCCCTACGTCGTCCGCTTCATCGAGTTCATGCCGCTCGACGCGGACGAGCGCTGGGATGCCGACCAGGTGCTCGCCGGCGAGGAGATTCGAGCCCTGATCGAGGAGCGCTGGCCGCTCGTCGAGATCCCCGCGAAGCCCTCGTCCACCGCGCGGCGGTTCCGCTTCGCGGACGGCGCCGGCGAGATCGGCTTCGTGAACCCCGTCTCGGAGCCGTTCTGCTCGACCTGCGACCGGATCCGGATGACCGCCGAGGGCCAGCTCCGCACGTGTCTTTTCTCGCGCGAGGAATGGGACCTGAAGACGCCGATGCGCGCAGGCGCGACGGACGCCGAGCTCGAAGCGTTGATCCGCCACGCCGTGAACCACAAGGAGCTGAAGCACAAGATCAACGAGCCCGGGTTCGTGCGTGCGAGCCGCTCGATGAGCCAGATCGGCGGCTAAGACTCCGCCAGGCAGAGCGCGGCGAGATCGACGCCGTAGCCGAACGGCGGGAAGACCCGGCAGCCGAGGCGGGGCGAGAAAAGCTCCCCGAGCACCGGATAGCCGACGGCTGCGATCGGCACGTCGACGCGCGCGAGGCGGGCTGCGCTCGCGGCAGCCGCAGCCTGGCGGCGGGCGCCGGAGAGCGTCGTCGCGGGCTCGAGCGCCCGAACGGAGCGGAGGTAGCCAGCTCGGCGGCACGTCACCGCCGAGCATCGTCGTCAGGAAGCTCATCGAGTCTGCGTAGTCCAGGGTCGTACCGGAGTCCCAGAGATCGATCTCCGTTCCAGGTTCACGCACCGCCAAGCCGATGTCCTCGACTTCCCGGAGCTCCACGTCGATCCCGATCGGCGCGAGCGCGCTCTTCACGGCCTCGAACGACTGCCGACACTGAGGGCAGCCGGCCGGCACGCCCATGACCGCCGGGCGGCGGGCCTTGGGGGCGAGCGCAGCACGGTCTAGATCGGCGTCGAGCCGGTAGAAGCCTCGGCTCCGGAACCCTTCGAACGGCGGCGGCAGGTACTGGTCGGACGGCACCTGGTGAAAGACGTCCGCGATCGCCCTTCGGCTCAGGGCGAACGCCGCCGCCTGGCGAGTCCGCCGGTCGGCGAACAGCGGGCGCCCCGCGTTGAACGCGATGTATCCGATGTGCGGCAAGGGCGTGGCGTAGAAGCGGACCGAGTCGCCTCCGCCCGCATGCTCACGGGCGACCTGACTCCCAGGCCCGAGCAGTGGATCGCTGTAGGCGGCGTAATCCCAGGTCCCGTCCTGGACCCGGCCGACAGCCTCGGCCGGGTCGACGCCCTCTCGGAGCGCGATCGCATCGAGAGCGTGCGGGCGAGGCCCTGTGTAGTTGGGGTTCCGCTCGAGGATGATGTACTCGCCGTTCAGATGCTCAGTCATGTAGTACGGCCCCGCGGAGGGCGGCGCGACCTCGCCGAAGTTCGGGACTGCCGGCGTACCGGCCGGGACGGGACAGAAGAACGGCAACGCGAGGCGGTGGAGGAAATCGGGCGACGGGCCCGCGAGCGTGATCGAGAGCTTGTTACCCGCTCGCGCGCAGCCCGGAGATACGGCTCGCCTTGCCCTCGTGGAACGCCCTCGCCCCTGCAACGTCGCCGAGGAAAAAGATCCCGGGAGCGTCCGAACCGAGCTTCGCCGACAGCGCCCGCTCGATCGAGTAGCGGAAGGTTTCGGCAGTCACCGGCGCACCCGACGGGGGCGAGAAGCGATAGCCCGACTTGACCGTGAACGTGTAGGTGCGGCCGTCGGCCGACAGCTGCGGAGGCCCAGCCGCGATCTCGGGCCGTAGCTCGCGGCCGGCGGCCCCGGAAGCGTCGCCGTAGGCCAGGAGCTTCGCGCAGGTCGCATATTCGATCTGGAAAGCGACCGCGCCTCCGGCGAGCGCAGGGTCGGCGTTCTCCAGCTCGTAGCCGGGGATGAGGAGTCGGCCGACGTCACCCTCGAGCGCGCTGATCGCGTCCTCGAACGTCTGGGTAGAGGAAACGGCGACAGAGGCGAGACCGCCGCCTGCGGCGACCACGTCGACGACGTGGCCGAACACGTAGCTGCGCTGCTCCCCTGTCGAGGCATCGATTCCCGTGACGCTGCCGACGTCCTGGTTGGCGACCCAGAGCGTCCCGTCACTGTAGGAGACGGAGCGTGCGCCCTCACCGGTCTCGTAAGAGCCCACGATGCTGCCGGTCTGGTCGACCTTGTAGACCGTGCCGCTCGACTCGTTCGCCGTCCAGGCGAAGCCCCCACCGGCTGCGACGTAGACGATCGGCTGTGGTACCTGTGCGGTCGCGACGATCGTGTTCGTCACGGCATCGATCCGCTCGAGCCCCCGAAAGGACGTGATCCAGACGTCCCCATCGGCAAACGCGATCGAGTATGAGGCGAAGCGCCCGGTGAAGCGGTGCTCGACCTCGCCGGTGCGAGGGTTGAGCCGAAGGATCTCGCCGACGTCAGGCCGGGTGACCCAGACGGATCCGGCTCCGACGACCACACCGACGGTCGGCGACGCGTCGCGACGGTCGCTGGACAAGCGGAATCGATCGACCTCGCGCCCGAGTCTGACGTCCACCTTGACAAGCGTCGGCCCGGCGTAGTCGGTGACCCACAGATCGTTACCGTCGACCGCGAAGTACCCCACGTTCGAGACGGGAGACGCGATTTCCTTGACGACGGTCCGGCTCTCGGCGTCGATCTGGGTGAACGAGATCGGCTCCAGCTCGAGAATCCAGAAAGAGCCGTCGGCATAGATCGCCTCACGTCCTTCGTTGACCGGAATCTCCGCCACGACGTCGCCGCTCTCGGCGTCGAGGATGGCGACGCCGGGCTCGACGGCGCCCTGCCCCTCGGAGCCGGTGAGGGCGAACACAAGAGCCCCGACGGCCGGTACGAGGGCGAGAAGTCCTAAGAGTGCAAGTAGCCGCGGCCGGGCGCCGAACCGGCGGCGGGCACGGCGCAGCCGCCGCCGCAGCGGCGCCCGCTCGACGTGTTCCGCGGGCACGACCTCGATCGCCGGCACGGGTCGGTCGAACCCCTTCAGGCGCTCGAGGCGGCGCTCGCCGTAGCGGACGCCCTCGACTGCCCGGGCCAGGTGGACAACGCCCTCGCTCGCGAGCACCTCACCCGGTCCGGCCAGGGCGCAGAGCCGCGAGGCGAGGTTGAGCGCACCCCCGCGGAAGCCGCCCTGCACCGGCACCGCCTCGCCGGCGTCCAGGCCCATCCCGACGCCGAGCTCGAATCCTTCCTCGGTGAAGCGCCGCTGCAGGGCCATGGCACAGCGAAGCGCGGCGCGCGCCGAGTCAAAGACCATCAGCGCCTCGTCGCCCCGCAGCTCCTGGAGCACACCGCCGTGCTCGCGAACCACCTCATCCACGAGCTCGGCGAACGCCGCCGCGAGCTGCCCGGCCGCCTCGTCCCCCCGCTCCTGCGTGAAGCGGGTATAGCCACGTACGTCGGCAAAGAGAAAGGTCCGGACCGTCGGCTCGGCCGCCCGGGCGCCAGGCGGGAGCCCCGGCTCGAGTCCGGCGACGGCAGCACGCGCAGCGGCGGCGAACTCGCCGCCGCTCGGGTAGCGCTCATCCGCCTTCTTGGCCAAGGCACCGGCGATGACGTCGTCGAGTTGCTCCGGTAGCTCGGGGCGCCTGTCCGCCAGGCGTGGCGGCGGGACGGCCAGGTGAGCGTGGATCACCGCAAGCTCGTTCTCTCGCTCGAACGGCGGCGCCCCGGCGAGGGACTCGTACAGCACGCAGCCGAGCGAGTAGACGTCCGCGCGCCCGTCAACCGGACCGCCCTCGACCTGCTCGGGAGCGATGTAGTCGATCGTGCCGACGATCGCGCGCTCGCCGGTCAGGCTCATTGCGGTGGAGGCATGCTTGGCCAGCCCGAAGTCCGCCAGATACGCATGCTCCGCCCCGCCGACGGTCGCGAGCAGGATATTGCCGGGCTTGACGTCGCGGTGGACGAGGCCCCGGGCGTGGGCGGCGTCGAGGGCCGCTGCGACCTGCGAGATGATCGCCACCGCGCGCTCGGGGGCGAGTCGTCCGACGCGCTCGAGCAACTGACGCAGGTCGCGACCCTCGACGAACCGCATCGCGATGTAGAGAGCTCCATTCGCCTCGCCGGCCGCGTGGATCGGGACGATGTTCGGGTGCTCGAGCGAAGCTGCGAGCCGCGACTCGCGCAGGAAGCGCTCGCGGAACCGTTCGTCGCGCACGAACTCGGGCCCGAGGACCTTGAGCGCGACGCGCCGCTCGAGCATCACGTCCTCGGCGAGATAGACCGCACCCGACGAGCCGGTTCCGAGAAGCTCGAGCACTCGAAAACCGCCGAACTCGGTTCCGGTCGGAACGTTCGAGCTCATGCGCTGGTCATCTCATCTCCGAGGCCGATGTTCACAAGACGGGCGACCTAGGTCAACGCTTGCAAAGTCCGCGCGACCTCCGAAACCGGGGGGTAGCCGTACTGCAGGACGCCCTACCCCATCTCTACAATTGATGGGTGGCCGCTCCTTTCGAACGCCGGCTTCCCAAGGGCTGGGGTGATCTCTTCCTCCAGCTCGGCATCTGGTTCGGGTTCTTCGGGATCTACCAGATCGCTCGTGGCATCGCCGATCGAAGCCCTTCGGAGGCGTTCGGCAACGGGCAGGCCGTCATCGACATCCAGCGGGCGCTCCACTCGCTGATCGAGCCCGACCTGCAGCGCGTCGCGATCCACACCGGCGGCTTCTTCCTCGACGCGCTCAACTGGACGTACTGGCTCTCCCAGTTCTCGGTCGTCGGGATCGCGCTGCTCTGGATCTACCTCTTCCGAAACGAGGCGTTCACGCGCGTGCGGAACTGGCTCCTCGCCGCGAACGTGATCGGTCTCGTCGGCTACGTCGCGCTTCCGACGGCGCCGCCCCGCATGTTCCCCGAGTACGGCTTCGTCGACACGCTCGCGCAGTCGGCCTCGCTGAACCACGGAAGCGCTCTGATCGAGATCGCGTCGAATCCCTATGCGGCGATGCCGAGTCTCCATGCGGCCGACGCGCTGATCATCGGCTTCGCGCTCGCCTCGCTCGTGAACAGCCGCTGGCTGAAGATGCTCTGGACGCTCTGGCCGAGCTGGGTTTGGTTCGCCGTCATGGCCACCGGGCAACCACTTCTGGCTCGACATCGCCGCCGGAATCGGCGTGGCCGCGCTCGCGGGCAGCATGCTCGCCCTCGTCGAGAGCGGCCGGACGACGCTCTCGCCGGCGTATCTGGTCACCCGGCGCGGTTAACCTCAGTCCGAGATGTCCTACCAGGAGGAAGTCCGGCGGGTCGCCGGGCGGTCGATGACCCACCTCGGGGCCACGCGCCTCACGCCTGACGCGCTCACGGCCGCCGGCGTCCTCCTCTGCCTGGCCGGCGCCGTGCTCGTCTACTTCGAGAACCGGGGCTGGGGGTTCTTCCTGGCCGGGTCGGCGGCCTTCGTCCTCGGGTCGGTCCTCGACATCCTGGACGGTGCGCTCGCCCGGACGAGCGGAAAGGGCACGCAGTTCGGCGCCTTCCTCGACTCCACGGTCGACCGCGTCGGGGAAGCGTTCATGCTCGGGGCGATCGCGCTCGTCCTCATGCGGGACGGAAGCGAATGGGGGGTGGCCCTCACGTTTGCCGCGCTCACGGGCTCGTTCCTCGTCAGCTACACCCGCTCGAAGGCTGAGGGTATGGGCCTCCGCGGCGACGTCGGCCGGTTCGGAACCAGAGCCGAGCGAGTCACCGTGATCGCAGTCGGCCTGGCACTCGCTCCACTCGGAGGCGCTGCCGTGGGCGATCGCATTCCTGACGCTGACTGCGTGGGTGACCGCTGATCCAGCGAGTGCTATCAGTGCGCGCACAGCTCCGGGCTCGCTGATCACGCGGGCGACGCAAGCGTCGCCCTACACTGAGACTGTGATAGCACATTTGTGCTATCACTACTCGTGATGGCCCGGGAACGAAAGCACGTCCTCGTCCGCATGCCGGTCGAGCTGAAGCGCCGCCTCACCGAAGAGGTGGTGGCGCGCGGAAGCAACCTGAACGACGTTGCGGTCGAGATCCTCGCCTCCCGGTTCGCGGTCCCCTTCGAGGCCTCCGGCAGGCGGAGCATCCCACGCTCCAAGGCCGGAGACGTCCTCCTTCGCCTCTCCCCCGCGCTCAAGGAGAAGCTGACGCGCCGCGCGAGCGAGCGAAAGCGGACGACCAACGATCTGATCGTCGAGACCCTCTCCGAGCGTCTCGGCCTCCAACAAGAGAACGGAAAGGAAACCATGGCTTCGAGAAACGGCTCCACGAACGGGAAGGCCCGTTCGAACGACAAGGTTCGCGTCGCGATCATCGGCGTCGGCAACTGCGCCAACTCGCTCCTGCAGGGGCGCGAGTACTACAAGGACGCCGACCCCGAGCAGTTCGTGCCCGGGCTCATGCACGTCGACCTGGGCGGCTATCACGTGCGCGACATCGAGTTCACCGCCGCCTTCGACGTGACGAAGGACAAGGTCGGGAAGGACCTATCGGACGCAATCTGGGCGCACCCGAACGACACCTACAAGTTCTCGGACGTGCCGAAGTCGGGCGTCACCGTCTCGCGCGGGATGACCCACGACGGGCTCGGCCAGTACATCTCCGAGGTCGTGGAGAAGGCGCCGGGTGACACGGACGACGTGGTCGGCATCCTCAAGGAGACCGGCACCGACGTGGTCGTCAACTACCTTCCGGTCGGCTCCGAGGAGGCGACCAAGTGGTACACGGAGCAGATCCTCCAGGCCGGCTGCGCGATGGTGAACTGCATGCCGGTGTTCATCGCCCGCGGCGGCCACTTCCAGAAGCGCTTCGAGGACGCCGGGCTCCCGATTATCGGGGACGACATCAAGTCGCAGGTCGGCGCCACGATCACGCACCGCGTCCTGACGAGCCTCTTCCGCGAGCGCGGCGTCCACCTCGACCGGACGATGCAGCTGAACGTCGGTGGCAACTCGGACTTCCTGAACATGCTGGAGCGCAGCCGTCTCGAGTCCAAGAAGATCTCGAAGACAAACGCAGTCACCTCGATGCTGGACTACGACATGGGTGCGAAGAACGTCCACGTCGGTCCGTCCGACTACGTGCCGTGGCTGACCGACCGCAAGTGGGCGTACATCCGGATGGAGGGCACCTCCTTCGGCGACGTCCCCTTGAACATGGAGCTGAAGCTCGAGGTCTGGGACTCCCCGAACTCGGCCGGCATCGTCATCGACGCCGTCCGGATGGCGAAGCTGGCGCTGAACAACGGCATCGGCGGGGCGCTCGAAGGCCCGAGCGCCTACCTGATGAAGTCGCCCCCGAAGCAGATCCAGGACGACGAGGCTTCCGACCTCTCAGAGAAGTTCATCCGGCAAAACGCCCGCTCGAAGACGAAGGAGCGCGCGGCCGCGACGAAGTAGTAGTGCGGCGCAAGCTTCCAGGCGGCTACGAGCTCGACGACGATCCCGATCGGGTCGACGTCGATGAGGTGCACCGGTTCCTCTCGGAGGAGTCGTACTGGGCAGAAGGGCGACCGCGGGAGGTCGTCGAGCGGCTCGTCCGCGAGGCCTCCCGCGTGGTCGGCCTGTACGCGGGTAAGCGGCAGGTCGGGTTCGGGCGGGTCGTCTCGGACGGCGTCGCATTCGCGTACCTGGCCGACGTCTACGTCCACCCGGACTTGCGAGGGCGAGGGCTCGGAGTGGAGCTCGTGAAGGAGCTGGTCGAGAACGGCCCCTACCGCGACGTCGGCTGGCTCCTGCACACCACGGACGCGCACAGGCTCTACGAGCGCTTCGGCTTCGCAGAGCCGACCGAGAAGGTGCTCGAGCGTAGGAAGGGTGCCCCCGGCCGCTCCCGCTGAGGCCGCGAACGAAACTGTTTCCTGCGGGCGAACTAGAATCTGGGAGTCATGGGTCTGCGCGTGTGCATGGTCACGCCGTTCGCGTGGTCGCAGCCCCACGCGGTCAACGACCACGTCGCCGGTGCCGCGGAGGAGCTGGAGCGCCGCGGGCACGATGTTGTCGTGCTCGCACCGTCGAACCGCGCCACGGTGCTGGCGGCCGGCCGTCGGGCGCTGCGCCGGCTGGGACGTGACGGCACACCTCTCGAGGGGGTGGTTGCGCTCGGCCCGGCGATCCCTGTCTCGCGGCGGAGCCGTCTCGGCGTTCCGGTCGGAGTCCGCGCGAACCTGGCGCTCGCCCTCTCGGCCGACCGCTTCGACGTCGTCCATGCGCACGAGCCGGGTCTACCGAGTCTCTCGTACCTGGCCCTTCGCCAGGCCGGGAGCGTCTCGGTGGCGACGTTCCACTCGCCGGAGCGCCTCGCCTACCCCCCGGGGCGCGCGCAGCGGGAGAAGCTCCTGGCTCGAATCGATGCCCTGACTGCGGTTGGAGACGCCACCGCTCGAGCCGCGCGCGAGCGCTTTCCCGGCGACTACACCGTCCTTCCGCACGGCGTCGACCTGGAGCAGTTTCACCCCACGGCGCCGGAGCGCACGATCGTGCTCGAGTGGCGTGCGGACGAGTCACAGCGGTTCCGAGCCGCCTCACGCGCGCTCGCGGACCTCCCCGGCTGGGAACTGGTTGTCCTCCGGACGCGAACGCTCAGCGGCCGCCCCTACGTGCCGCGCTCGGTGCGTGGAAGGGTCGTTGTGCGCAGCGCGCTCGACGAAGCGGCGCGTGCCCGCGAGCTGGCCGGAGCAGCCGCTCTCGTACCCGCGCTGCGCGGCTCGGACAGGCTCAGGCTCGAGGCGGCGAGCTCCGGCGTGCCGATCGTCGACCCCACCGGCTCGGCCGATCAGCCCGAGCTCGTCACGGCCGCGCTGGCCCGCCTCGGCGAGGATCCAAACTTGCGCGAGGAGTTGGCACAGGCGGCGCGGCTTGCTGCGGAGCCAGAGAGCTTCGGGGCGCTCGCCGACCTGCTCGAAGAGATCTACGGGAGCGTTGTCCGCCGCAAGCGGCATTCCCGTCGACCGGCCGACCCGCTGGCAGACCGCCCGCTTCTCCTCGCCGACCTCCACCTGCACACGGAGTACTCCCACGACTGCTCCGTGCCCGTAGCCGACGTCCTCGGCCGTGCCGAGGCGCAGGGGCTGGGTGCGATCGCGATCACCGACCACAACGTATTCGCAGGTGCGCAGGAGGCCGTGGAGCTCGCCCGGGGAAGGGCGCTGACGGTGATCCCGGGCGAAGAGGTGAAGACCGACCGGGGCGAGGTGATCGGCCTCTTCCTCGAGGAGGAGATCCCGCGCGGGATGACCATGGCCGAGACGATCATGGCGATCCGGGATCAGGGCGGGCTCGTCTATCTCCCGCACCCCTTCGACCGCATGCACACGATCCCCGATCCACGGACGCTCCACCGCCATCTCGCCGAGATCGACGTCTTCGAGGTCTTCAACGCCCGCCTGCTCCGGGAGACGTTCAACGACGAGGCGCGTCCGCTTCGCCCGCAAGTACAACCTCCTGATGGGCGCGGGCTCCGACGCCCACGTGCTCCAGGGGATCGGAACCGGACTCGTCCGGATGCGGGCGTTCGAGACACCAGAGGAGTTCCTGCTCTCGCTGCGCTCGGCCGAGATCGTCCGGCGGCCGAAGTCGCTCGTCTACCTCCAAGGCCTCAAATGGGTCGCGCAGGCACGCGAGAAGCGGGCCCGCGCCGCGGTCCGGTAGGAAGAGCCAAGGCCGACCCGAACTAGATGGTCGATCGGCAATTACCACACCCACGGATGGCGACCCAGACCCGGCACCAGTCCGCACCCTCGCCCTTGTCAAGGCCTCTAGCCTTGCCTGCGGGCGATGGCGCACCCTGGCTTGGTCTGGCCCGTCCCCGCGGGCCCGCCAATCACCGACCGACCATCTAGTCCAAAGCCCCGTGTCTGTGCCCACCGACGAACTTTCCGAGCGCTACCTCAAGAAGGCGATCGCCGAGATGAACGAGCTCGGCCACGAGATCGCCCAGGCCGCCGGCACGGACAGGGCGCCTGTCCTCGGGTCGGGGCATCCGCTCGGCGATGTCTTCCTCCTGAAGCACACGCCCCGCGAGTCTGAGATCCAGGAGGGGGTCGCCTTCTTCGGCCGCGCGGGCCAGGCAGTGCTCAAGTCGATCCAGCGCCTCGGCGTGGAGCCGACAGCCATTTACGGGACGAACTGCCTGAAGTACGAGGCCGAGGACGAGGAGGAGGCCCATGGTTGGCTTGCACGGGAGCTGCACGTCGTGCAGCCGAAGATCGTCGTGGCCATGGGGGAAGATGCCCTCGCATGCCTGAACGCGATCAACTTTCCCCTGTCGACCCCGATCGGCCCCACGACGGGAGCGATCACCTCGTTCACGCCGACGATCGACGCCCTGGTGACGCCCGACGTGGACGCTTCTCTCGACGAGCAGCCGGCGAAGCGGGCTTTCTGGGAGGCCTTCAAGACACTCGGCCCCTGGTGGTCCGAGCTGCCCCCCTACTAGCACTCGGCGTTGCGCTCGCCGCTTACGACGCGTGGGCGGAGCACCTTCCGAACGTCTCCACCTCGTGGGACGTCGTCTTCATCGGGCTCGTGCTCATCCCGGCGACGTTCTTCCTGCTCCTGCTCGCGCTGCCGTTTCGGGAGGAGCTCCCCGCCTGGCGCGTCCTCGCCCTGTCGCTGGGGCTCGGAGTGGCCACCATCCTCCTGGAGCTCGCGGGCGCCGACCCGATCGCGAACCAGACGAAGTTTGCCGCGGTCGCGCTCCTCGGCTGGTGGTTTCTCCAGTTCTTCGAAAGTGTCGGGCTCGTCCTGCTCGTCGCCTTCCTGATCACTCCAGTCGACATCTTCTCGGTCGCGCGCGGTCCGACAAAGCACATCGTCGAGCAGCAGCCGCAGGTCTTCGACGCACTCAGCATCGCCTTCCCGGTGCTCGGGGAGAACTCATCGGCGCAGCTCGGCCTGCCGGACGTCCTCTTCTTCTCGCTCTTCCTGGCGGCCACCGCCCGGTTCGCGCTTCGGACGCTGGCGACCTGGGTCGCGATGGCGCTCTCGTTCGGGACCACGCTGGCGCTGACGGTGTGGGCTGACGTGTCCGGGCTCCCGGCGCTGCCGCTCCTGTCGGCCGGCTTCGTTCTCGTGAACGCCGATCTGATCTGGAAGGCGCTCCGGGGCCGCCGGAACGAGGCCGACGCCGCCTAGCCTGACGTGCGTACGCGCGCCCTGGCCTCCCGGAACCGAATCGCCTCGTAGGTGATCAGGATCGCGCAGAGCCCCGCGATGGCCGCGAGGCCGACGATTGCCCGGGCGTTCGTGGCGACGGGAATGAGCGCGAGACATCCGAGCACGGCCACGAGCCGCTGCCAGTTCACGCTGCGGACGTTTCGAAGCCGAAACGCGACATGGGCCAGGTAGTAGAGGGCAACGCCGCCGCAGAGAGCGACGGCGGGGACGAGCTCGAGCGGCTCGTCCACGTGCCCGATCGTCTTCTTGATACCGAGGGCGAGCAGGATGATGCCGGCCACCATCGGGAGGTGGATATAGCTATAGGAGTCCCGCGCGATGCGCGAGCGGGCCACCCCTTTTGCCTCGGTCATCTTGCGCTCCGCGACGATCGCAACGACGTCGAAGTACGACCACCAGAGGGCCGCCGAAACCACCACGCCGAGGATTGCGGCTAGGACCACCCACCCGCCGAGGTCGATCCCTGCGGCTCCGATCCCGATCGCGACGATCGACTCTCCGAGGGCGATGATCACGATCAATCCGTGGCGCTCGGCGAAGTGCGCCGGGAAGACGCGCCACCCGCGGCCTCCTCCGAAAAGCGGCCCTGCATAGTCGACCGCCAGGGCGACGAGCCAGAGGGCGCCCTGCGCCGCCCCGTCGAGCGCCGCGGCTCCGAGGATCAGCCCGGGCGCGACGATCGAGGTCGGAGCGAGACGCATGACAGCGCCGCGGATGTCGTCGTCGTCGGCCGCAAGGGCGTACAGCACGATGTGCAGCACCCGGACCGCAAGATAGGCGCCGCCGAAGAGGAGCGCGTCGTCGCCGAAAGCGCCGGGCGCAGCCAGACCGACGATGAGCATCGCCGCCATGGCCCCGAACACGGCCAGCCGCGCCGCTCCCTCGTCCGGATCAATCGTGTTGGTGAGCCAGGCGTAGGCGGCCCAGGCCCACCAGAGCGCCGCCAGAACAAGCATCCCTCTCGCGAGCCCGGCCCACGTCGGGTCGGCCGACATGAGGCTCGTTACCTGCGTCAGGCCGAACACGAAGACGAGATCGAAGAAGAGCTCGAGCGGCGTCACCCGCTGCTCGGCCTCGACGTGGTGCTCCAGCTCGTCCCGCGTCGAGACCTCCATCACGGGGCTTCGGGAGCTCCTCGGACAAAAAGCGCCACCGTCTCGATGTGGGGCGTGTGCGGAAACATGTCCACGGGCCGCGCGCGCTCGAGCCGGTAGCCGTGCTCGCCCACCAGCTCTTTCGCATTTCCCGCGAGGGTGGTCGGATTGCAGGAGACGTAGACGATGCGGGCGGGCTCGAGCCTCGCGATCCGCCGGAGCGCCTTGGCGGAGAGCCCTGCCCGCGGCGGATCGACGACGACGACGTCCGGCTTCCCGGCGCGCTCGTGCAGCTCCTCGATCGAATCCGCGACTTCGCCGGCGAAGAAGGCGGTGTTCGTGATCCCGTTCAGCTCGGCGTTCTCGATCGCGCAGGCGACCGACTCCTCGGAGACCTCGACACCCCACACCGTGAGCGCCTCGCGGGCCATCGAGAGCCCGATCGTGCCGGTCCCGCAGTACAGGTCGAAGACGGTCTCCTCGCCCGTGAGGCCCGCATACTCGAGTGCGAGCGAGTAGAGCACCTCGGCCATGGCCGTATTGGTCTGGAGGAAGGCGTTTGGCCGCACCCGGAATCGAAGACCGAGGATCTTCTCCTCGATCGCATCCTCTCCCCAGAGCAGCTTTCCTGGAACATTCGTGACCTCGGCCGGCCGGTCGTTCACCGCGTGGTAGATCGACCGCACCTCAGGGAAACGCTGCAGCGCCTCGACGAGACGTTCCTCACCGTCGAGCCGGCCGGGAGCAGTCACGAGGACGGCGAGGGCCTGAGCAGTGCTTCGCCCCTCACGGACGATGAGGTGGCGCAGGTAGCCCTCGTGGGTGGCCTGGTCGTAGACGGACAAGCCCTCGGCGCGGGCCCACTCCCGGACTGCGTTTCGGATCGCGTTGCCGAGGTCGGTGCTGAGCCAGCACTTCTCGATGTCGAGCACCTCGTCCCAGCGGCCTGCGCGGTGGAGGCCCAGTCCGACCCCGTCCGGCGTCTCCGTAAACGAGTACTCGAGCTTGTTGCGGTAGTGGAAGATCGACTCCGCCGGCACGCCGGGCTCGAGCGGTAGTTCGGTAAACCCCCCGATCCGAGCCAGGGCGTCCCCGACCTGGCCGGCTTTGGCCTCGAGCTGACGCTCGTAAGCAAGGTCCTGGAAGCGGCAGCCGCCGCACGCCGGATAGTGCGCGCAGGGAGCCTCGACGCGTTCAGCGCCGGGCTCGAGCACCTCGACCGCGATCGCCTCGGCATGGCTTCGCTTCACCTTGGTGACACGCGCTCGAACTGTGTCGCCCGGGAGGCCGCGGCGGACGAAGACGACAAAGCCGTTCAGCCGCGCGACGCCGTTGCCACCGTACGCGAGCGAGTCGATCCGGAGCTCGAGCTCCTGGTCCAGGGTGACGGGGGCGGCCACCGCTCGATCGTACCGGTGACCTACTGCAGCGTCGTGACGAGCACCTTGCGGGTCCGAGGGCCGTCGAACTCGCAGAAGAAGATGCCCTGGTACGTGCCGAGGGCGAGCGCGCCGCCGTCGAGGGGGATCAGTACCTGCGGACTCACGAGCGCGGCACGGACGTGAGAGGGCGCGTTCGGCCCGTCGGCATCGTCGTGCTGCCACGCCCACTCGTCGCCCACGATGTTCTCGAGCGCGGCTTCGAAGTCGCTTTTCAGAGCGGGGTCGATGTACTCGTTGATCGTCACCCCGGCGGTGGTATGCGGGACGTAGACGAGCGCCGCCGAGGCTCCGTTCGCGCCCTCGAGCGCGGCCCGCACCTGGTCGGTGACGTCGACGACCTGCGTCTTCCGCTCCGTCGTAACCTGGAACTCCCGCACGGGTCGCTATCCTACGCCACCGATGTCGGCCCACCCCATCGGTAGCGGCGAGCTCGACGCGTACAGGGAAGAGGCCGACCGCTTCGTCGCCGCCCTCGACGAGGAGTTCTACCTCCACTTTGCCGGCCTCAAGGAGACGCTCGACCTTGCACCCATATACGAGCGCTACGCCGAGCTCTCAACGCTCGAGGCCTGCGAGCGGCTTGGCGCCGTGGCAGCCGAGGACGCACGCCTGACAGAACTATGGCGCTTCGCCTGCGAGGGTTATCTCGGAAACCTGACGCGGGAGCAGGCCGAACGGTTGGCCGGGCTCGAGGCCTCGCTCACTGCCGAGGTCGACGGCGAGTCGATCGGCTATCGCGAGCTTCGCCCGCGCATGGCGAACGAGCCGGATCGAACGAAGCGGGAACGCCTCGAGGAAGCTCGCAACACGCTCATGGAGGAATCCCTCCTGCCCGAGTACGTGCGGGCCGAAATGGCAAAGCGCGAGGAGACGGCACGCCTTGGAGCGGCCACCTACCGCGAGCTGTACGATCGCTTCGGATTCCGACTGGACCGCATGGAGGCCCAGTGCCGGGATTTCCTCGCCGCGACCGAGGACTCCTACGTCGACACGCTCGATGATCTCTTCCGCACGCGCGTGGGCGTCGGAGTCGAGGACGCAGAGCGCTGGGACGTCGCACGGGTTTTCCGCGCCCCCGAGTGGGACGAGGGCTTTCCAGCCGAAGGGATGCTCCCCGCCCTGATCGGAACGCTGTCCGAGCTCGGCATCGACCTGCCTGCACAGCGGAACGTCGAGCTCGACATCGAGCGCCGGCCGCGAAAGTCGCCGCGCGCCTTCTGCTCGCCGATCGAGGTGCCAGGCCGCGTGATACTCGTCATCCAGCCCATGGGGGGCCCGGAGGACTGGCGCGCCCTCTTCCATGAGGCGGGCCACACCGAGCATTTCGCGCACATCTCGCCGGACCTTTCCTTCGAGCATCGCCGCCTCGGCGACGCCGCAGTCAGCGAAGGCTGGGCCGCCCTCATGGACCGCCTCGTCGATGATCCCATCTGGCTCTCCCGCCGACTCGACTTCGGGCGGCCCGAGGCCTTCGCCGCTGAGGGCGCGGCGCTCCAGCTCTACCTCGCTCGTCGCTACTCCGCCAAGCTCCTCTACGAGCTCGAGCTCCACGGCGACACCGACCTCGAGGCCATGCGCGGCCGGTATGTCGAGATTCTCGGGGATGCGACCAAGATCGAGCCAGCCTCCTCGGACTACCTCGCTGACGTGGACGATGGCTTCTACGCGACCGGCTATCTCCGCTCCTGGGCCTTCGAAGCCCAACTCAGGACGTTCTTGCGCGAGGAGTTCGGGCACGCCTGGTTCGCTCGTCGCGAGGCGGGCTCCCTCCTCCGCGAGCTCTGGAACGAGGGGCAGCGGCTGGATGCCGACCAGATGTTGCGCGAGGTGACGGGAGCCGAGCTCGAGCTCGACGCGATCGGGGACCGAATCCGGGAGCCTCTCTCCGCATGACCCGGGTTGTGATTGCCGGCGCCGCAGGCCGTGACTTCCACAACTTCAACGTCGCGTTCCGCGAGCGCGAGGACGTTCAAGTGGTCGCCTTCACTGCGACACAGATCCCCGACATCGATGGGCGTGTGTACCCGGCCGCGCTCGCAGGCGACCGCTACCCGGAGGGGATTCCCATCGTCGCCGAGGAAGAGCTCGCCGACCTGGTTCTCCGTGAGAACGTTGACGAGGTCGTGTTCGCCTACTCGGACGTCACGCACGAGCACGTCATGCACGTCGGCTCGATCGCGCTCGCCGCGGGCGCGGACTACCGCCTGCTCGGGCCCAAGGCGACGGAGCTCGCGTCATCGAAGCCGGTGGTTGCCATCTGCGCCGTTCGCACGGGGTCGGGCAAGAGCCAGACGACGCGCCACGTCGCCCACATCCTCCGGGAGGACGGAAAACGGGTGGCCGTTCTCCGGCACCCGATGCCCTACGGCGACCTGACGAAACAGGTCGTCCAGCGGTTCGAGCGCTACGAGGATCTCGATGCGAACAACTGCACGATCGAGGAGCGCGAGGAGTACGAGCCGCACCTGGCGGAGGGAAACCTCGTCTTCGCCGGGGTTGACTACGCCCAGATCCTCGGAGCTGCCGAGGAAGAGGCCGACGTGATCCTCTGGGACGGCGGGAACAACGACGTGCCTTTCATTGCGCCCGACGTCCATATCGTGGTTTGCGACCCGCATCGCGCCGGGCACGAGCTCCGCTACCACCCCGGCGAGCAGAACCTCCGCATGGCGGACGTGTGCCTCGTGAACAAGATCGACACCGCCCCGCCCGAAGGCGTTGAGGCGGTGCTCGAGTCAATCCGCGCCGTGAACCCGGGCGCCACGATCGTTCGGGCCGCGTCACCGTTCCAGGTCGAGGGTAATCCAGAGCAGATCGCCGGCAAGCGTGTGCTCGCGATCGAGGACGGGCCCACGCTCACGCACGGGGAGATGACGTACGGGGCCGCAGTCCTGGCGGCGAAGCAGTACGGTGCCGCGGCTTTGGTCGACCCGAGGCCATTCGCGGTCGGGTCGATCCAGGAGACGTTCGCGAAGTATCCGAACGTCGGAGAGCTCCTGCCGGCAATGGGCTACGGGCCGAAGCAGGTCGAGGAGCTCCGAAAGACCATCGAGCGCTCCGACGCCGAACTGGTCCTGATCGGAACCCCGATCGACCTCCGCCGCATCGTGGAGATCGACAAGCCGGCACTCCGAATCACGTATCGCCTGCAGGAGCTCGGAGAGCCCACGATCGCAAGCGTGCTGCTCGAGCGAGGCATCCTCGACGCGGCTCCCGCTCTCGCGAGCAGCTAGGAAGAGCCGCTCCGGAGCCGAAAGTCACCCCGTGCTCACGGTCGTGGCCCTCGGCGGAAACGCCCTCCTCGGTCCCGGCGAGCGCGGGACGGCGGCCGAGCAGCGCGCCAACCTGGCTCGCACGTTCCGCGGCGCCCGGGCTCTGTTCGCCGCAGCACCGCTCGTCCTCACCCATGGCAACGGGCCGCAAGTGGGCAACGGGCTCTTGCGCCAGGAGCTCGGCAGCGCCGAGGTCCCGCCACTTCCGCTCTGGCTCGCGGTCGCGCAGACGCAAGCCGAGATCGGAGCGCTCGCGGCCGCGGAGCTCCGCCCCCTGGTCAACCCCGAGGTCTCCGTCCTGCTTACGCACGTCGTCGTAGACGAGGACGACCCGGCCTTCTCCAACCCGAGCAAGCCGGTCGGCCCCTTCTACGACAAGGCGACCGCCGACGGGCTCCGCCACGAGCGGGAATGGATCCTCCATGAGGACGCCGGACGCGGCTGGCGTCGGGTGGTCCCTTCGCCGGAGCCGCTGGAGATCGTCGAGCTCGAGACGATCAAAGTTCTCCTCGCCGCCGGAGGCATCGTGGTCGGGGTCGGAGGCGGCGGCATCCCGGTTGCCCGGCGCGGCGACCGCCTTGAGGGTGTCGACGCCGTCATCGACAAGGATCTCGCTTCGGCACTCCTCGCAATCAGGCTCGAGGCGGAGCGACTCGTGATCCTGACCCAGGTTGCCGCCGTCGAGCGCCGCTTCGGGACGCCGGACGCCGAGCCGATCTCGGAGCTTCGCCCGGGCCGCGACGACGCGATCCTCGATGAGCTTGCCGCCGGGAGCATGCGACCGAAGATCGACGCCGCCTTCCGCTTCGTTCGCGAGTCCGGTGGGGAGGCATTCGTCACGAGCGCCGAGGCCCTCGCGAGTGGACAGCCCGGAACCAGAATCGTGCGGGACCGGTAAGGATCCCGCCGTGGTTCCCATCCCCGTGACGCTCAAGGGTCGCGACTTCCTGCGCGTGAACGACTGGTCTTCCGACGAGCTCCTGACGGTTCTCGAGCTGGCCGAGAGGCTGAAGGCGAGGTTGCGCGAGCGGGTGGAGCATCACCTGCTCCCTGGACGCACGCTCGCGATGATCTTTCAGAAGCCCTCGACGAGGACCAGAGTCAGCTTCGAGGTCGGGATAGCCCAGCTCGGAGGCGCGGGCCTCTACCTCTCGGCCGGCGATCTCCAGCTTGGCCGAGGCGAGTCGATCGAGGACACGGGCCTCGTCCTCTCGCGTTACGTCGACGGGATCATGATCCGGACGTTCCACCAGGCCGACGTCGACGCGCTCGCCGAAGCCGCGAGCGTCGCCGTCATCAACGGCCTGACCGACGAGTTCCATCCTTGCCAGGCCCTCGCCGACGTGATGACTATCCGGGAGCGGTTCGGCGAGCTCGAAGGGGTCATGGTCGCCTACCTCGGGGACGGAAACAACGTCTGCCATTCCCTGATGGTCGCCTGCGCGAAGCTCGGGGTGGACTTCAGAGCGGCCACCCCGCCGGGGTACGAACCGGATCCCGAGGTGGTCGGCTGGGCAAACTCTGCCGCTGCCGGCTCGGGCGGATCGGTCGAGCTCGGCCACGATCCGCAGGCCGCGGCGAAGGGGGCCGACGTGCTCTATACGGACGTCTGGACGAGCATGGGCCAGGACGAGGAGCGCGAACGTAGGCTCAGCGACCTCCAAGGATTCGGAATCGACTCGGCGACCCTCTCGCTCGCCTCAGAACGGGCGGTCGTGATGCACTGCTTGCCCGCGCACTACGGTGAGGAAGTCGCGAAGGACGTCCTCCACGGGCCTCGCTCGGCGGCGTGGGACCAGGCCGAGAACCGCCTGCACGCCCAGAAGGCCCTAATGGCGCTCGTAATCCGGTAGTGCCGCGATGATCCCGATCAAGGACAACGTGCCGACGCGGCGCTTCCCGGTCGTCACGGTCGCTCTGATCCTCACGAACGCCCTCGTCTGGATCTTCTACGAGCACGCGGGCGGCGCAGGGATCGTGAGCGCTGTCAACGAGCTCGCGTATCACCCGTGCGAGGTCGAGGGCTCGTGCGTCCAGATCGGCGAAAACTGGCCGGTCACCGCGGTCACGTCGATGTTCATGCACGCGAGCTGGGCGCACATCGTCGGGAACATGCTGTTCCTCTGGATCTTCGGGAACAACGTCGAGGACACGTTCGGGCGCGTGCGCTTCCTCGTCTTCTACCTCCTCGGCGGGCTAGTCGCTACGGCCGTGCAAACCTTCGTGACGCTCCAGTACGGGTCGCCCGAGCAGGCCCTGATCCCGAACCTTGGCGCGAGCGGCGCCATCGCCGCGGTGCTGGGGGCCTACTTCGTCCTCATCCCCTTCGGGAAGGTGCTGACCTTCATCCCGCCGTTCTTCTTCTTCCCGATCCCCGCAATCATCTTCCTGGGCATCTACTTCGTCTACCAGCTCGTCGTCGGCGGAGCCTCATTCGTGAGCCCGGAGTCGGGCGGTGGGGTCGCCTACTTCGCCCACCTGGGCGGGATCGCGTTCGGCCTGGTTGTAGCGAAGCCCTTCGCCGCCGGCCGCCCACGGCCGCCCCGCCCGACGTATTGACCACTTTCGAGGAACACGTAGAGCGGGCGATCGACTCGCTCCCACCCGAGCTGCGGAAGGCGATGTCGAACGTCGAGATCGTCGTCGAGGAGGAGAACGCCGAGGATCCAGATCTCTACGGGCTCTACCTCGGGATCCCGCTCACGGAGCGGGATACGGGTTACGCCGGTGCACTGCCGGACAAGATCGCCATCTACCGACTGCCGCTCGTCGAGGAGTTCGGCGACGACCCCGAAGTGCTCGAGGACGAGATCCGGATCACGGTTCTGCACGAGATCGCGCACCACTTCGGCGTCGACGAGGATCGCCTCACCGAGCTCGGCTGGAGCTAGGCCGTTCCCCACCCCAGATCGACCGCATCGATCTCGAGCCGGATCGGGTCGAGAGGCGGACCATCGCCGAGCCGGTAGATGTATACGGCCCCGCCGATCGTCGAGGCGACCCAGGCGCCGTCCGGTGAGACGGCGAGCGCCTGCCCGTCGACCAGAGACCTGGGAAGGGCGTTGGCGATTCCGTCGTCGTCGATCGTGAGAAAAGCCCGCCCGGGCGGACCGGTCCGCACCACGATGCGATTTCGTCCGAGGGGGCGCAGGTAGGAGAGACCCGGAGACGAAAGCGCGGGCCTGGCGAATCGGCCGCCCCCGGCCGCGGAGAGGAAGATCGACTCGACGCCTTCGCGGCCATCGAGAAGCATGGCAAACCGCTCGTCGTTCATCCAGGCCAGCTCGCGAATCGCATCCGGTGGCGCCATCCGCGTCGGAGTGCGCCGGAGGCAGTCCACAGGGTCGGGCCGCGTACAGCCCTTCACCAGCTCGACCAGCCTGCCCTGCCGCATGAACGTCAGCGTCCCGTCCGGCTTCCAGGCCGGTGCGCAACCCACGAAGAGAACCGGCTGCGGTGAGCCAAGAACGGTAATGTCGTCTCCAGGGCAAGGACGGCCGACGGCTACCCGGCCACCGATGGACGTCGCGATCCGGCACGATCCGACGTCGACCGCACTCGTCGTTTCCAGGCCGGGGAGCGCGAGCGACCTGAGCGCACACTGCCCCGGACGGACTCTGAAGGTGAAATGGAGGACACCTGTGATCTGGCGGCTCGCAAGCTCCTGCACCGCCAAGGCGGTCGTCGTCCGGTCGGTTGTCGAAGCCGAGCTTCGACCCGCGGGGTCATCGTCACCCCGAAGCGCGTCGACACCGGCCGCCACCCCGAGACCGACGATAGCGGCGACGAGGAGCGCACTCCCGCGATTGGTCACAACTACTGCTCTGCGAGCGGCAGCTCGAAGAAGAAGGTCGAGCCCTCTCCCTCGGCCGACTCGACCCAGACTCGGCCGTCCATATGCCGGACGAGCTCCCGGCAGATGTAGAGCCCGAGACCGGTCCCCCCGACGCCCCGGGTCAGGTTCGGGTCGAGGCGATAGAACTTCTCGAAGATCCGGGCTTGCTCGCTGGGGGGATCCCCAGACCTTCGTCTCGAATCGAGACGCGCACGTGCCTGTCCCGGCGCTCGAGCTTGACCTCGACGTGGCCCCCGTCCGGCGAGTACTTGACGGCGTTGTCGATCAGGTTCGTCAGCACCTGACGTACTTTGTCCGGGTCGCCGGCGACAGGCGGGAGGGAGCCAAGTTCGCGGAGGTCGACGGAGACGCTCTCAGAAATGAAGGCTCGCATTGCCTCGACGATCTGAGCTGCACTCTCGGCGATGTCGAAGCTCTCGATCGACACCTCGAGCTGTCCGGTCTCGAGCTTGCTCGCCCAGAGGATGTCGTTGATCGTCCGCGCCAGTCGGTCGGATTCCTCGGCGATGACCGCCAGCAACCGGGCCTGCAAGGCCGGGTCGCTTCCGACATCCGGACGGCGAAGCGTCATCGCGGCTCCATAGACGGCTGCGAGAGGCGTCCGGAGCTCATGGGACGCCGTGGCGACGAACTCCGTCTTCAGCTGTTCGACGCGACGCTCCTCGGTCAGGTCGCGGAACGCGTAGACGGTTCCGTCGGAGAAACCGACGCCCGAGATGGAGAGCCAGACCTCCCGTCCGTCGATGTCGAGCGGGAGTGTCTCGGCTCTCGTCTTCCCCGGCTCGCGCCTGTCCGGGACCGGCGCGAGCTCCGCGATCCGTTCCCAGCCGGGAATCGAGTCGGCAGCGGGCCTGCCGACGAGCTCGGAAGCAGCGAGACCGGTGATCGCCTCGGCCGCCGGATTCCAGAGGCGGACGTCGCCTCGGGAGTCCACGAGGAACACGCCGTCTCCCACCGTCGCAAGCACGCGGGCGGCGTGACCCCGCTCCTCCGCCTCACGGTAGAGCCGCGCGTTGTCGACAGCGAGCGCCGCCCGGTCAGCCAGCTCGACGGCAACGGCCAGATCTTGCTCCGTGTAGCGCCGGGCACCAGACAGGAAGGTCAGCGCCCCGACCGTGTTGCCGCGCACGACGAGCGGGATCATCATTCCCGACACGAGTCCGAGGGTTTCAAGATCGCGTAGATGGCTCTCGTCTCGGGCGATGCCCTTCACATGCCCTGCCATGTCCGCAAGCAGCTCGGGCCGTCCCGTTCGAAGCACCCGGCCCACCGTGCTCTGCTCGACGGCAGGATCGGCGGGGTAACGCCGCTCCAGCTCGCGCACGAGCTCCTCGAGCGTGGGATCGACGTGCGCCACGGCAACCTGGTGGATCTGCCCCCACTCGACGACGTCCACGACGCAGCAGTCCGCGAGCGCCGGCACGGAAAGTCGAGCCAGGCTCTCCAGCGTGGTCTCGTAGTCCAATGACGACGAGAGGAGCGCGCTTGCAGCCGCGAGGAACTCGAGGCGCTCGCGGGCCCGCTCCGCCTCGCCGCGCGCCTGCTGTTCGGCCTCGAGCAGGCGAACGCGCTCGGTAATCTCGACCACGACGGTACCGAGGCCGAGCGGGCTGCCGTCCGAGCCGGCCACGGGATAGATGCTCGTCAGCCACGTCCGCTCCTCGCCCGGCTGTGCCGGCGTTTGCCCGCCGACCTCGAGGTCGACGGCAGGCTCCCCGGAGGCCAAGACCTCGCGAAAAGCTTCCTCCAGGTGCGGGTCTAGGTCCGGGAGGACATCCTGCACAGTGCGGCCGAGGTGCTGGTCGATCGGGAGCCCGTTGATCTCCGCGAGCGCTTCGTTCAAGCGAACGTAGCGAAGCTGCGTGTCGAAGAATCCGAATCCGACGGGAGCCGTGCCGAGCAGCGTGTCCAGGAGCGCAGCGGTGTTCTGAACGTCCCGGTGCAGCTGCGAGTTGTCGACGGCCACTGCAGCCCGCCGAGCAAGCTCCAGGGCGAGCGCGAGATCCTCTTCGGAGTAGCGACGGCCCGACTCCGCGGCGAGAAAGGCGATCGCCCCAATCGACCGCCCTCGGGCGACGAGTGGAACACCCATGTAGGAACGCATCCCGAGGCTGCGCAGGATCTTCAAATGATCCGGGTCGCGGGCGGCGAGCTCGAGCATCTCGTCGGTGATCTCCGCAATGATCTCGGCCTCGCCCGTGCGGATGACGGCGGGGATCCCGGTCTCTGCTTGGGGGTCGACGGGATAGCGCTCGCTGAGCTCCGCCGCCCAGGCCACCTTCGCAGGGTCTGCATGCTCGAGCGCAAGCGAGTCGATGGAGCCGTCCGGCTGGAGCATGTTGACGGTGCACCAGTCGGCAAACAGTGGGACTGCGAGTCCTGCCACACGCTGAAGAGTCGACGGATAGTCCAGCGATGAGGCGAGCACCTCACTCGCTTCTGCGAGGAAGCGGAAACGCTCCTCGGAGCGCTTCCGGTCGGTGATGTCATGGAAGATGTTGACGGCGAACTGAACCTCGCCGTCCGCACCGACAACCGGCGAGGAGCGCACGATCGACCAGTGCTCCTCTCCAGTCGCGACGATCCGCCACCTGATCGTCTGGGCCGGCGGACTCTCACCCCGCAGGGCCGCCCGCCCGGGGAGCTCGGCGGCGGACATGGACCGGCCGTCCTCGCCGAAGATCTCGAAGCGCTCCAAGACAGCGGCCGAGGGGCTTTCGAGTAGCTCGTCAACGCCCGAGAACCCGAGCAGACGCGTCGCCGCGTCGTTTGCGAAGACCAGGTTGCCGGTGCGGTCCTGGACCGTGATTCCGTCGGCAACCCCGCGGAAGATCACCTCCAGCTGGTCGCGAGACTCCCGGAGCGCTTCCTCCTCGAGCTTTCGCTGCGACGCAAATGCGACCTGGTTTGCGATCGTCTGCGCGAGGCGCAGTTCGTCGCTTGTGAGGTCATGCGGCTCGGAGTAATAGATCATGAACTTGCCGAGTAGCCGCCCGCGGTAGAGGAGCGGCACGAATGCGAGCGCCGCTATGCCCTCGCGGCGAAGCACATCCCGGAGCCCCTCGACACACTCGTCAGCCTCGGCGTTGGCAACGACGATGGGCTCGGCGTCCACGGTGTCGGGCGCCCAGGGGCTGTGACCATCGACCTCGGCGCGATACTCGTCGGAGAGACCGCGCCAGGCGCGAAAGCGCATGACGCCCGCCTCGTCGAACAGGAGGATCGAGGCCCTGTCGGCGCGGAGCGCACGGGTCAGCCCGTCGAGCGCCACGTTGTAGATGCCTTCCACGTCTTCCGCCCGGCTGACCGCTTCGGTCATCTCGTGGAGGGCGCGAAGCTGCTCGTAGCGCCCCGCGAGCGCGTCGGTCGCGTCCAGCGACGCGTCCGGGCCGCCGTTGTCTGCAGCTAGGGCCTCTGCGCGCGCCCGGTGCCGTTCGGTCTCGGTCATCTGGCGATGCCCATCGTCGTGAAGCCCCTCCGGAGCGAACATACCACCGCACTTCGGGCTTGTCTTCGCCCGCCTGACGCGGTAGAACATCATTTCGATGTGCCGCCGCCGCTTCCTGGCACTCGCCGTTTCCCTTCTGGCTGCCCTGGTGGGCGCCGGAGCGGCGCAGGCCGTGATCATCCCGCAGTCATCGATCGCGGGAATCAAGCTCGGGATGACTCGCGCCGAGGTCAAGGCCCACTCCGGCCAGCCCTCCGCGATCGTGCACGGGACGAACGACTTCGGGGCGTATACCGTCTTCCGCTACTTCCGCCTGCGCGTGACCTTCCAGGGAAACGCGGGGGCGACAGCCGTCTCGACGACGCGTAGGCGCCAGGAGACACCGGCCGGCATCCACGTTCTCTCGACGGAGACCGCGCTTCGAGCCGCGTATCCCGGTACCCGCTGTCGGACCGAATTCGGGGGGTTCCGCCACTGCTGGATCGGACGGTTCCAGCCTGGCCGCCGCGTGACCGACTTCCGGATCAGCACGGGCCTCGTCCGGAGCATCCTCGTCGGCTTCGTGATCGACTGACGCCTCTAGCTCTCGACGTCCTTCGCCGAGAAGAGCACAGTCGGCGTCTCTTCCCTCGCCGGGTCGCGGTTTCGCACGATCACGTCGATCAGGGTCACCACCACCGCCGCGAAGGGGATCGCTAGCAGCACGGCAAAGCCGCCGAAGAGGATGGCCACCGACGAGACCGAGACGAGGACGACCAGCGGGGAGAGCCCGACCGCGTCGCCCAGCACGCGCGGGATGACGATGTAGTCCTCGAGCAGGCGGACGACGAGGACGGCGACTCCGGCGGCGGCTGCGGTCTGCCAGGAGACCGTCAGCCCGACGCCGACGGCAAGCGCGCCGGCAGCAAGAGGGCCGATGACCGGGATGATCTCGACCACCCCGGCGAAGATGCCGAGCAGCAGCGAGTACGGGACACCGATCGCGTAGAAGGTGAGAGAGAGCACGGTCGCCACCAGCGTGATCAGAAGCAGCTGGCCGCGGACAAAGGCACCGAGCTTGGCGTCGATCAGGTCCCACGTCTCCCGGACGATGCGACGACGCTTGACGGGGACGCCCGACAGCACGAGTCGTTGGGCGTCGTCACGCTCGAAGATCCAGTAGGCGGCACACGCGAGCACGAAGAAGATCCCGACGAGGACCTCGAAGGCAACGAAAGTCAGCTCGACCGCGGGGTCGATGAGGCTCGAGGCCTCCGGCAGGTCTCGGAGCCGCCGGTCGATGTCGAGCAGGACCCTGTGTTGGATGCCAGTCGCCTGATTCGCCTCCTGCCGCAGCTCCGGCAGGGTCGCCACCGCGGTCTCGATCTCGCTCTTCGCACGCGGTACGACCTGCCAGAGCAGGACGCCGAGGAGTAGGAGCAGGCCGAAGTAGTGCAGAGCGATCCCGACCCCGCGTGGAACCCGGTGTCGTTTCAGGAGATCGACGCCGGGCGTCATCGCCGCGGCGATGATGAAGGCGAGGAAGAGCAGAGCGATGATGAGGCGGAGCTTCCAGAGAGCCAGCGCGAGGACGACCACACCGCCTACGACCAGCGATGCGACAAGCGCTCGACGCGCGGTTTCTCGCATCCTGCCTAGTGTGTCGCCGCCGCCGGACGAGCGCAAACGCCCAGAGGCTCTACGCCGGTCCCGCCTCGCGCCACGCGAGCACCTGCATGCCCTCCCACCAGCCCCCGCTGCCCGGGATGTCGAAGATGAGCTGAGCCTTCGGCTGCCCTGCCAGGTAGTCCGCGGTCGCGTGCCGCACCTCGTCCCAGTCCGAGTCATCGACGATGAGCAGCGCCTCACCGGCGAGGTGGGGCTCGACGAGTTGAAGTCCGCGCAGCTGCGACTCGTAATCGTGGGCCGCGTCGTAGTAGTACACGCCGACGCTTCGCCCCTCGAGGGCGCCTTTCTCGAGCAGCTCGAACGCGTCCCCGGCCAGGATTGTCGCGTCCTGGAGCCCGAACCGCTCGAGCGAGGCCTCGAGCCCTGCTTGCGTGGCTTCGTCAAACGAGAAGTCGTCGATGGCAACGAATTCGCCCTCGTTTCCGAGCATCGCCGCGACGAGGCTCGTGCCGCGATACGAGCCGACCTCGACGTAGCTCTCCCCCGGCCCGAGAAGCCCAGCTGCGAGGTTCAGGAGCGCAAGGTTGTTCTCGCGCGCGAGCCCGGGCACAGCCTCGAGCACCTGCTCGAACCGGCGATCGCGTGGCAGCGGCGACTCCGGGAATCGCTCGAACAGGCGAGGCAGTTCTTGCTCGAATCGTTGGATGTCCATCTGCTCAGATGATTGTGATAGCTTCGGCCTCCGCCCGCTTCACGTTATGAAGTCACCCCGGTTCATCCTCGTCCTCCTGGCACTTTCGCTGGCCCTCGTGACCGCGGGCTGCGGCGGTGAAGAGGACTCCGGAGACGAGGCAGCAGTGGGCGACACGGGCGCTCCGACCGAGACGGTGCCCGCGGATCCGTGCGCGAAGGACCAGCTCCAGACGACGTCGGCCGGCAAGCTCACGATCGGCACAAGCAACCCGGCCTTCCCGCCCTGGTTCCAGGACGCGGACGGAGCGCCGTGGGATCCGACCACCGAGCCGACGAAGCAAGGGTACGAGGCTGCGGTCGCCTACGCAGTCGCCGAGCGAGCTCGGGTTCTCGGATGCCGAGGTCGAGTGGACAGGTCGTGCCGTTCGACCAGTCTTTCACGCCAGGCCCGAAGAGCTTCGACTTCGGCTTCAAGCAGATCTCCTACACACCGAAACGCGCTGAGGCGGTCGACTTCAGCGACTCCTATTACGACGTGAACCAGGCGGTCGTCGCGCTCAAGAGCTCGAAGATCGCCGACGCGGCTTCGATCGCGGACCTCGCTGACGCGAAGCTCGGTGCGCCGGTCGGGACGACGAGCTACGACTACATCGTCGAGAACGTGAAGCCGAGCAAGAAGCCGTCGGTCTACAGCAGCCGCTGAAGACGCGGTCGCCGGCCTCAAGGCGAAGCAGATCGACGGCGTCGTCGTCGATCTCCCGACGGCGTTCTTCATCACGGCCGTCCAGGTGCCGAACAGCAAGATCGTTGGCCAGTTCCCGGCGGTTGGGGACGCAGGAGTACTTCGGCCTCGTGCTCGCGAAGGACAGCCCGCTCACCGACTGCGTGAACCAGGCGATCGCGAAGCTCCGGGACGACGGCACGCTCGATAGCCTCCAGCAGGAGTGGCTGTCGGACAAGGCGAGCGTCCCGGTCCTCGAATAGGGGTCACCGCAACCACCCGGCCCGACCGACGCGGCACCGGAGCGGCCGAAGCTCCCGGATCCTCGGCGGCATGTCGAGCGACGCGCGCAGCGTCGACGATCGCGGTCGTCAGCACCATCGTCTTCGTCGCGGTCGTCGCGGTCGTCGTCGTCAACTCGCCGGGCTGGGACGAGGTGCGCCGGTTCTTCTTCAACGGCGAGCGGTTCCGAGAGTCGTTCCCGAAGGTCGCCGAGGCGTTCCTCGTGAACGTCAAGCTCTTCTGCCTCGCCGAGGTGCTGATCCTCGTCTTCGGCCTTCTGCTGGCCGTCATCAGGAGCCTGCCGGGTCCGGTTTTCTTCCCGATCCGCCTGCTGGCGATCATCTACACGGATGTCTTCCGCGGTGTTCCGACCATCCTCGTGATCGCGATGCTCGGCTTCGGGGCTCCCGTCCTCGGGATCTCGGGCGTGCCGAGGAGCACGTTCTTCTGGGCGGTCGTCGCGCTCGTCCTCGTCTACTCCGCGTACGTCGCCGAGGTCTACCGCGCGGGCATCCAGTCCGTGCATCCGAGCCAGGAGGCGGCCGCGCGCTCGCTGGGGCTTTCCCGCGCGCAGACACTGCGGTTTGTCGTCGTTCCCCAGGCCGTCCGCCGCGTCATCCCGCCGCTCCTGAACGACTTCATCGGGCTCCAGAAGGACACGGCGCTCGTGGCGATCCTCGGCACGGTGGAAGCCTTCCGGCAGGCGCAGATCGACACCGCCGCGAGCTTCAACTACACGGCCTACACGGCGACCGCGGTCGTCTTCATCCTGGTCACGATCCCGCTTGCCCGCTTCACGGACTGGCTGATCGAGCGCGATCGCCGCAGGCAGCTCGCCGGGAGGACTGCATGAGCGAAAACGGTTCGGCGCTTTCCCTCGAGGACGTCCACAAGCGTTTCGGGCGCAACGAAGTGCTGCGCGGCATCGACCTCACGCTCGCCGAGCACGAGGTCGTCTGCCTGATCGGCGCCTCGGGCTCGGGGAAGTCGACGCTCCTCCGCTGCGTCAACCTCCTGGAGCCGATCGAGCGCGGCCGGATCGTCGTCCTCGGCGAGGAGATCACGGCGCAAGGCGTCGACGTGAACCGCATCCGGCGGGAGATCGGGATCGTCTTTCAGGCGTTCAACCTCTTCCCGCACATGAGCGTGCTCGAAAACGTGACGCTGGCTCCCCGGAAAGTACGCGGCCTCCCGAAGGATCAGGCGAATGCCGAAGCCGAGGAGCTCTTCGCTCGCTTCGGACTTGCCGACAAGCGCAACGAGTTCCCGGACCGCCTTTCCGGAGGCCAGCAGCAGCGCGTCGCGATCGTGCGGGCCCTGGCGATGCAGCCGCGACTGATGCTGCTCGACGAAGTGACGAGCGCGCTCGACCCCGAGCTCGTCGCCGAGGTCCTGAGCGTCATCCGGGAGCTGGCCGCCGAGGGCATGACGATGCTGATCGCCACGCATGAGATGGGATTCGCCCGCGACATCGCCGACCGCGTCTGCTTCCTGGACGAGGGCGTGATCCTCGAGGAGGGCCCGCCGACGGAGATCTTCAGCGCGCCGAGGAATCCGCGGACACAGCAGTTCCTCCAGCGGATCGTGGCCGCCGGGCGGATGTGAGCCGCGCGTACTTCAGGCCTGTGGGCGGCTGCCGGCTCGGTCTCGGCGGCCTCGGCGAGCTCGACCGTGCACGAGGAGCGCCCGGTCTTCTCGAAGTAGCGCTGGTGGTACTCCTCCGCCCGCCAGAACGTCGATGCCGGCTCGATCTCCGTCACGACCTTCTTCGGCCAGTGGAGCCCCGCCTGAATCTGCTCCTTGGAGGCCTCGGCTGCTGCCTGCTGCTCTGGTGAGTGGAAGAACACCGCGGAGCGGTACTGCGACCCGACGTCCCAGCCCTGGCGGTTCTTGGTCGTCGGATTGTGGTTCGACCAGAAGACGTTCAGGAGGTCGTCGTAGGAGACGCGCTCAGGGTCGTACGTGACCTCGACCGCCTCCGCGTGGCCGGTCGAGCCCGTGCAGACCTGCTCATAGGTCGGGTTGTCCTTCGTTCCGCCCGTGTATCCGACGGCCGTCTCGACGACTCCCGGAACCTGCCGGAACGCCGACTCGACTCCCCAGAAGCACCCAGCTCCGAACGTGGCCTTCTCCATGCGATCTCTCCTCCTGGCAGCGGTTACACCTGAATTGTGCCCACTCCGGGCAGGGCTGCGGGCTAAGAGTTCTTAAAGTGGCTGAGTGGCTTTCCCGTTCGCCTTCGAGCAGCGTGGATACTCGGCAGAGTCGGGGTCGGGCGAACTGGTCGAGGGCAGAGGCTATGAGCTCCGAGACGAGCACGATCGCTCGATCCGCTGGGATGACCGCAGGCTGGCATCGAGCGGGATCACGGTCCTGAAGGTGGCGGGTACGTCGTACCGGGCCGAAGCGCTTCAGGACGAAGCTTTTCGACCCGGAACCAGGCTGACGCTCAAGCCCGATCCCGCCAACGAGTTCGACCCGCACGCGGTCGGCGTCTGGGATGCGGGCGGGCGCATCCAGGTTGGCTTCGTGCCGCGCGAGGCCGCAAACGAGGTCGCCGGGCGCCTCGAGCACGGAAGTCTCGACGCCTGGTCGCTTGTGGGAGTGGCGGGACGAGAGCGGCCGGCGAGTCGGCCTTCGCATGCTGATCGCTCCCCTGGACGCGCTCGACGGGCTCCCACCTCCGGCCTGACCGTCTTGACAAAACGCAGGGGCTCGGCCACGCTAGCCGTGCCGTTGAGCCCGGAAGCAAATGAAGCAGGTGAGTCGCCTTGGACGCCCGCCGTGCTCGACCTGCTCCGCGACTGGACCGCCCGGGCAGCGAGCAGCTCTGCCGGTCACTACTCGACCGCCCACAGCCTGTCGAGAAGGAACATCATGCTCGGCGTCCCGGTCGTGGTCCTCACGACCTTCATCGGAACGAGCGTCTTTGCCACCCTCCAGGATGACATCGGCACGAGCCTCAAGATCTTCGTCGGCGTCATCAGCGTCGCGGCCGCAGTGCTCGCCAGCCTGCAGACCTTTCTGCGGTTCGGGGAGCGATCCGAGAAGCATCGCGTTGCGGGCGAGAGCTGGGCAGCGCTTCGGAGAGAGATCGACGAGATGCTCGCCCTTCATCCGACGTATCTCGCCGCCCGCGGCGATCCCAAGAGCTACCTCGACGACCTCCGTAAGAGGATGGACGACACTGCCGCGCTCTCGCCGGCTCTCGGGGACCGCCAGTGGGGTCTCCTCAAGGAGGAGCTGCCCGTACCGAGCGAGGCTCTGGACGTACCGAGCGAGGCTCCGGACGCGGCTCGTACAACCGGTACTGCCTAGGTCCTGAGCGCCGAACAGCCCTTCCCTCGCAACGCCGACGAGAGCGAGGCCATGCGGATCCTGGGCGTCGATGTCGGTGGGACGTTTACCGACGCGGTCCTGTTCGAGGACGGGCAGGTGCGGGCGGCGAAGGTGCCGACCGCGAAGCGGCAGGAGGATTCCGTTCTCGCGGCGGCGCGCGCGGTCGGGGCCGACGCGGTCGAGGCGTTCCGGCACGGGACGACGATTGCGACGAACGCGCTGCTCGAGCGCAAGGGCGCGCGCACGGCATTCGTCACGACCGCCGGGTTCGAGCACCTGCTCCACCTCCGCCGCCAGAATCGCGCTCACCTCTACCGGCTCTGCGCCGACCATCCCGAGCCGCTCGTGCCGCTCGAGCGCTGCCACGGCGTGCGCGGGCGGATCGGCCCGGAGGGTGTCATCGAGCCGCTCGGCCCCGTTCCGGACGTCGACGCGGACGCGATCGCCGTCTGCCTGCTCTTCTCGTTTCGCGACCCGAGCCACGAGGTGGCGGTCGCAGAGGAGTTGCGGCGTCGTCATCCGGACGCGCACGTCGTCGCCTCATGCGAGGTTGCGCCAGAGTTTCGCGAGTACGAGCGCGCCTCGACGGCCGCGGCAGACGCCTACCTCGGCCCGCTCGTCTCGCGCTACCTCGACGGGCTCCGCGACCTGAACCCGCTTGTGATGACCTCCGCCGGCGGTCTGGTCACGATCGACGAGGCACGTGCCGCAGCGCTGCTCCTCTCCGGTCCGGCTGCAGGTGTCGTCGGAGCCGCTCGAGTGGCGCGGCTCGCGGGCGTCGAAAACGCGCTGGCGTTCGACATGGGCGGCACCTCCACCGATGTCTGCGCGATCGTCGGCGGAGAGGCCGAGCGCTCGTCGGAGCGCTTCGTCGGCGGCCTGCCGATCAGGCTCCCGAGCGTCGACGTGCACACGGTCGGCGCGGGTGGCGGCTCGATCGTCTGGCGCGATGCAGGCGGCGCCCTGCGCGTCGGCCCCGAAAGCGCCGGCGCCGAGCCGGGGCCCGCCTGCTATGGCCGCGGCGGCACGCGTCCGACTGTGACCGATGCGAACCTGCTACTCGGCCGCCTGCCTCCCCGACTCGCGGGTGGACTGGAGCTTGACCGCACCGCCGCCGAGCGCGCCCTCGACGGGCTCGACCCGATGGCGGTGATCGAGGTCGTGAACGCCGAGATGCTGCGGGCGCTGCGCGTCGTCTCGGTCGAGCGCGGCCACGACCCGCGCGACTTCGCCCTCGTCGCCTACGGCGGCGCCGGCGCGCTACATGCATGCGCTCTCGCGGAGGAGTTGGAGATGCGCACGGTTCTCGTGCCGGAGGCGGCCGGCGTTCTCTCCGCGCTCGGGCTCGTCGCAAGCGACGAGCGCCGGATCCACGTCCGCTCGTACGTCGTGCCGCTCGACGAGGCGGGCGAGCTGCCGGCCGACGGCGAGGCCGACGTCCGCTACCGCGGCCAGTCGTTCGAGCTCACGGTGCCCCTCGGCGGCGACCTGGCCGAGGCGTTCCACCGCGCCCATGAGGAGCGCTACGGCTTCGCGGACGGCGAGCGCGAGCTCGAGCTGGTCGCCGTTCGCACCGCGGACGTCACTCCCGCGCCCAACCTTGACCTGCGCGCCTCGGAGCGCCGAGCCGCGACCGGCCCGGCGCTGCTCGAGCTTCCCGGTGCAACCTGCTGGGTGCCCGAGGGCTGGAGCGGCCAGACCGACCGGCACGGGACGTTGGTGTTGAGCCGATGATCCCTGTCGAGTTGCAAGTGATCGGGGCCGCGCTTCGCGCCGTCGCGGAGGAGATGGCGGCAGCGCTCGTCCGCGCCGCGTTCTCACCGAACATCAAGGAGCGCCGGGACTCCTCGACGGCGCTCTTCGACGAGCGCGGCGCGATGGTGACGCAGGCCGAGAGCATCCCCGTTCATCTCGGCGCGATGCCCGAGGCAGTAGCAGCGGTGATGAGCCACGATCCGGGCCCTGACGACGTCTTCATCCTGAATGACCCCTACGCGGGCGGGACGCACCTTCCCGACCTGACGCTCGTCTCGCGCACAGAGCTCGGCTTCGCGGTCACGCGCGCTCATCACGCCGATGTCGGAGGCGTCGAGCCGGGGAGCCTGCCGGCCGGCTCGCGCCGGCTCGATGAGGAGGGTGTCATCATCCCGCCGACCCGGCTCGACGCGGAAGTGCTCGAGCGCCTGGTCGTGCAGATGCGCAATCCCGATGAGCGCCGCGGCGACCTGCGGGCGCAGCTCGCGGCACACCGGCTGGCGGCGAGTCGCGTGACCGCGCTTTGCGCACGCTATGGCCGTGACCGCGTCACCGCCGCGATGGACGAGCTGCTCGCCTACTCAGAACGGCGGGTTCGGGTGGCGCTCGCGGCGCTGCCCGACGGCCGCGCCGAGGCTATCGACGTCCTGGAGACCAACGACGGCGAGCTCGAGCTGCGCGCGGCGGTCACAGTCGCGGGCGACGAGATCGAGTTCGACTTCTCCGGCACGGCATCGCAGCACGACGGCAACCTCAACTGCCCGCTCGCGGTGACGCGCTCGGCCTGTTTCTTCGTCGTACGCTGCCTCACGGATCCGGAGCTGCCCGCGTCGGCCGGCGCCTTCGTGCCCGTGACGGTGCGCGCTCCGGAGGGGTCGCTCGTGAACGCACGCCGACCCGCGGCGGTCGCGGCCGGCAACACCGAGACCTCCTCGCGCATCGTCGACGTCCTCTTCCGCGCGCTCGGGCTCGCGCAGGGGCAGGGGACGATGAACAACGTCGTCCTCGGCAACAAGCGCTTCACGTACTACGAGACGATCGGCGGCGGCCAGGGCGCGTGCGCGGACGCGGACGGGCCGAGTGGAGTGCACGTAGCGATGTCGAACACGCTCAATACTCCTATCGAGGCGCTCGAGCTTGCCTATCCGCTCCGGGTCCAGCGGTATGCATTGCGGCCGGGAACGGGCGGCGCCGGCCTACACCGCGGCGGCGATGGCGTGGTGCGCGAGCTGCGCGTACTGGAGCGGTGCCGCCTCTCACTCCTGACCCAACGGCGGAGGTGCGCGCCACAGGGTGCCGCCGGCGGGAGCGAAGGTGCGGTCGGTCGCAACTTGCTGAACGGCAAAGAGCTGCGGCCCTTCGCGACGCAAGACCTCGAGCCGGGCGACGTTCTGGCGATCGAGACCCCGGGCGGCGGCGGCTACGGCGTACTCCCATGACTCCGCCTCCTCGTCGTGGGCCTCACGCTAAGAGCGAACCGGCCGGCGCGAGGGCCGGCCGGTTCCGTTCCTCTCCGTACTAAGCGTGCGAGACGTGAGGGTCGCGGCTCCAGCGGCGGCGGATGGCCGCCTGCTGGAGGATCTGATAGACGGCGGCGACGCCGACGAGGCCATAGATGACACGGCTAGCCGCATTCGTCTCCCCGAAGTCGAGACCGAAGACCGTAGCGACGAGGTCGAATTCGGCCAGGGCGACTAGGCCCCAGTTCACTCCTCCGACGATCAAAAGCACCGCCGCGAGAATGTCCAACTTCTTCATTCACTCCTCCTTTGTCGAGTTTATGTCCAGACTTTGTACAGGATGACGATTCCCCTGTCAAGTGTGTGTATAAACATCGTCTCGATTCTGTAAGGTAGCACCCGTGAGCAAAGGGCATGTGCGAATCGGGGAGCTGAGTCGGCGCGTCGGCGTCAGCCCAGAGCTCCTGCGCGCGTGGGAGCTCCGCTACGGGCTGCTACAGCCGACCCGTTCGACCGGCGGTTTTCGGCTCTACTCGGAGCCGGACGAAGAGCGAATCAGGCGCATGCGCGCCTATCAGGATCAGGGCCTTTCCGCTGCTGAGGCAGCCAGGCTCGCGCTCGAAGGGACGAGCGACGAGCGCCACGGAACGAACGCGGCGGTGCCGGACTCACGCTCCCTCGCAGAAGCGCTCGAGCGCTTTGACGAGCCCGCGGCCCAAGCGGTTTTCGACTGGGCGCTCGCGACCCTGAGCCTCGACGCGCTCCTACGCGATCTCCTCATCCCCTACCTGCACGACCTCGGCGAACGCTGGGAGGCCGGTACTGCGAGCGTTGCGCAGGAGCATTTTGCGACCAGCGTGGTACGAGGACGTCTGCTTGGCCTGGCCCGCGGCTGGGGACAAGGCGCAGGCCCGCTTGCCGTTCTGGCTTGCGCACCGGGCGAGCTGCACGACTTGCCGCTGATCGTTTTCGGTCTTGCACTGCACGCACGCGGCTGGCGGGTCACGTATCTCGGACCGGATACGCCTGTCGGAACGCTGCTCGACACGGCGCAAGCGCTCAAGCCGAAGCTGGTGGTGGTCAGCGCCACCACCCCGCGACATCTCTCCCGGGTTCGGACCGAGCTCGGCAAGCTCGCGAAGACGGCGCCACTCGCGGTGGCCGGAGCCGGGGCGACGACCGCTCTTGCCAAATCGGTTGGCGCCGCCTTGCTCTCTCAGGACCCAGTGAGGGAGGCCGACCGGGTGGCGTCCCAACCGGACACCCAAGCCCTCGCATCTCCACGTCTGCCGTGACTGCGGCTGATGGCGCGTAGCAACTCGGAAGTGCGGGCTTGCAGTCGAGCGGCACAACGCGGCGCGCGAGCACCCGTAAGACAGAGCGTCGAACCCGGCCCTTGGCCATCTGAGGTTCCAAGCGCCGATACCATCTCGGCGCCAGCGCGCCGCGCCCGTACTACGGGACGTTGGTGACGTTTTCTCCGTTCAGGGCCACGTCAAGGCCGGCGCCGCCGTCAATCGTGTCGGTGCCTGCGCCCCCATCGAGCGTGTCGTTGCCGTCGCCGCCCTGGATGAGGTCGTCGCCGTCGCCACCGTTGATCGTGTCGTTGCCCTGGCTGCCGACGAGGATGTCGCCGTCATCGCCCCCGTCTAGCGTCAGGAGGACACTGGTGCTCGCAAGGCCGGAGGCGCTAATGAGGTCGGCCCCAGCCAAGGCGTTGACCGTCAACGTGTCATTGGCCGGCTCGGAGCTCGCGATCGTGACGGTCAGGGACGGCCGGGTGAGCGTGACGGACCCGGCACCGCCTGCGATGTTCATCACATCCACCCCGGTCGTGCTGTTGACGATCACCGCGTCGGCCGCGCCGACCCCGACGTCGAGAGTGACGGCGTCCACGTCGGTCGCGGACAGATCGTGGACCGTGATCGAGTCGGCGCCGCCAAGCGCGTTCAGAACAAGGCTCTCGACGTCGTCCGTGTCCATAACGATGTTGCCGAGGTTGCGCGTGAAGGACAGTCGACCCCCGTTGGCCGACGCCGCGAAGACCTCCGCGTTGGCTGAGCCGTTGAAGTGCAGTGTGTCCTGGTCGGCCTGGCCCTCGACGATGTCGCTGCCATCGCCCGGGTCCCAGACGAAGCTGTCGGTCCCGCCACCGAGCAACGCGGTGTCGGGTCCCTGGTTGCCGTCGACCGTGTCGTTGTCGGCCCCACCGATCAGGATGTCAGCCCCGTCGCCGCCGTTCAGGGTGTCGTTGGCCGCGCCCCCGTTCAGGGTCAGCCGAATCAGGCCGGCGACGGCGCCCCCGGAGAGCGTGTCGCCCCCGCCGAGGCCGTTGACGCGGAGGCTCTCGACATCCACGAGGTCCAGGCCGCCGGTCACGGCCACGTGCCCGGCCGTTGCCGGGGCGACGGCGATCGAGTCGGAGCCGCTCGTCCCGTTGACCGTTACGACATCCGTGCTCGTCCCGCCCAGGATCCGATCCGAACCGTCACCCGGGTTCCACTTGACCGTGTCGTCCCCGGCACCGAGAAGCATCCGATCGGCTCCGCGGTTACCGTCGATCGTGTCGTTTCCGGCCCCGCCGTTCAAGACCTCGGCAAAAGACCCGCCGAGCAGCACGTCGCGGCCGGCCCGACCGTTCAGGGTCGTCCTCTCGGCGTTCGTAAACGCCCCTTTCCGCTCGTCGATCCTGAGACGGTCGTTGCCACGCCCCGCGTTCACGACGATCCTCGTGAATCTGTTGCGTAGGAAGGAGAAGTCGGCAGACCCGTTGTCCCGCACGTCGACCACGAGCCGCCCGCCCGCATTCAGCCGGAGAGCGATCCTCTCGCCCGCGGGAGTTCCGGTCACCGTCAGCGTGCCGCGGTTTACAGACGCCTTGACCGCCGCCTGCGCTCCTTCCGCGAGACCGAAACCGGTCGCCAGGATCCCCCCGACGAGCAAGAGGCAGGTAGCCGCCGGCCCCCGGCGGCAAGCGGAGCCCTGGACGCGTGTCCCCATCCGAGATCGATGATCGTCCTTCCGAGTCCTTTTGTCCAGGGTGCGAGTTTGCCGCCAGGTGGCGCTAACGTGACTCCATGATGCTCGGCCACCTTCGGGAGGCATCGGAGAGGACGGCGGGGGTGACATCGGCGTGACCGTCGCGAACCAAGAGGTGCCGACGCGCGAACCGTCGGTTCCGACCGACCGGCAGGACGTCTTCATCTCGTACTCGCGCATCGACATCGAGTTCATGCGCAGGCTGCACAACGCGCTCGCGGAGGCGGGGAAAGACGTCTACGTCGATTGGGAGGACATTCCCGCCTGGTCGCCGGACTGGCAGCAGGAACTGTTCGCGGCCATCGAGCGCGCGGACACGTTCATCTTCGTCCTGAGCGAGAGCTCGCTTGCCTCGGACCACATCAAGGTCGAGCTCGATCACGCCGTCGAACAGGGAAAGCGGATCAAACCGCTCTATCTCCACGAGGTCGACGACGAGCACGTGCCCGATGCCCTGCGACGGCCTCAATGGACCGACTTTCGTCAGCCCGAGCGATTCGACCAAGCCTTCGCCGAGTTGTTGGATGTGCTCAACACCGACGTGGACTGGCTGCAGGCTCACACTCGTCTCCTTGTTGACGCGAACGAATGGGTCGAAAGCGGCAAGGACAAGAGCTTCCTGCTTGGCCGAACCGCCCTGAGCGAGGCCGAGGAGTGGCTGACCCAGCAGGCTCGCAAGGAGCCGTCACCGACCGAGCTTCAAATCCGCTACATCGCCGCCAGCCGGGAGGCGAAAAAGCTCCGACGGCGGATCACACTCGGAGCGATTCTCTTTGCGCTCGCGGTGGCTCTCGTCTTGGCGGGCTGGGCGCTGCTTCAGCGCACCGAGGCGATCTCGCAGAAGCAGCGGGCCGAGGTCGAAGCGCTGGTGGCCCAATCTCGCGAGTTGGCGGCGACGGCGAAGGAACGCCTCGCGATCAACCCAGAGCTGAGCCTCCTCTTGGCCGCCGAGGCGGCACACAGGGCGCAGACCAAGGAGGCGGAGGATGCGCTCGAGCAGTCACTCCTGGCCTCGCCCGTCCGGCAGACGTTCCGTGCCGGCAAGGGTCTCGTGAATACGGCGGCCTTCAGTCCTGATGGGAAGCTCGTGTTGACCGCCGATGCAAAGGAGGCACGTCTCTGGGACGTCCAGAGCGGCCGGCTGGTCGGTGTGTTCTCGGGTCATGGAATGGAGGTGAACGGCGCAGCCTTCGATGCTGAGGGCAACCGGATCGCCGTGGCGCGCACCGGAGGGGAGATCGAGCTATGGGACGTTGCCTCCGAGGAAGTCGTCCAGCGGCTACCCGGAGACTCACTCGGCGACAACGAGGTGAGGTTCAGCACCGAGAAGGAGCCGCGATGGGTCGTTTCGGCCGGACTTTCGGGGACGACGCACGTCATCGGCGTGCAGACGCGCCGAGCGAGGGCCACCCTCGACCTGGACGCGAACGCACAGAGCGCTGCCCTGAGCCCCGACGGCGCACACGTGGTAGTGGCCTATGTCGACGGCCCCGCACGTATCTGGGATGTCTCGACCGAGAAGCCGGTGCTGTCCCTGCCTGCGGACGGGGCCTGGACGGCTGCCTACAGCAGCGACGGAAAGCGCGTCCTCACCGCCGACGACGACGCCGCTCGTGTCTGGGACGCCGGGACGGGAAGGCTGCTCGCGAGACTTTCGGCCAAGTCGTCGCTCTTGATCATCTCTGCGGCTTTCAGCCCCGACGGCACGCGAGTGGTCACCGGAGGCGAGAACGGCAACGTCGTGGTCTGGGATGTTGCTTCCAAGCGCGAGATCGCCGTCCTGAAGGGACACAGGGACGCCGTGTTGAGCGTCGCCTTCAGCCGTGACGGCAACTTCGTCGCCAGCGGGAGCGAGGACGGCAGTGCGCGGGTCTGGGAAGTGGAGAAGGCGCGGACGTACACGAAGCTAGGTGCAGACGGGGACACGTTCGGCGGCTTCAGCTGGGATGGAAAGCTCGCGCTGACGCAAGCCTCGGACGGGACGCTGTCGGCCTGGCCGGTGACCAGGAAGACCAGCCCGAGACCCGTGCCCGCGGGCCAGGTCGACGGGTGGTCCTTCAGCCCGGACGGGAAACGTGTCGCGCTCTGGCGGCAGAACGGGATCGAGATCTGGCGCCCAGGGGACTGGGGACGCGTTCGTGTGCTCGCCCCCGAAAGCGCCGGGGCGAAGACTGCAAGCTTCAGGTCGGACAATCGCTTCCTGGCAACGACGGACCAGGGCAAGTTCGCGCGTATCTGGGAGGTGGCGAGCGGGGAGGTTGTCCGGCAGCTGACCTGCAAAAACGGCGGCGTCTGGCAGGCCGCCTTCAGCCATACCCGCAAGCTTCTCGCCGTCGCGTGCCTCGACGAAGTCGTGGTCTGGAACGCAGCGAGCGCCGCACCGTCGAACTGGACGCCTGTCAAGCGGTTTCCGGGAGCCCAGGACCCGTATTACAACGTGATGTTCTCGCCGGACTCCGAGTTCATCATCCTTCCGCGCACGGACAACACCGCACGGGTTGTGCGCACCGACACGTGGCAGGAGTCGAGCACGCTGCCGTTGCGCCCGTTCACGGCACACACCTTCAGCGTGGCCGGCGATCTCCTGGTGGCGGCCCATGCTACGGGCCCTCCGACCGCGTGGGACCTCGTCAAGGGGCATCGCATCGCACTCCTCGGCGACATTCGGGGCAGGGTCGCGGATGTGTCCTTCACCTCCGACGGCCGCACCCTGCTCGTCGCTCTGCAGAACGGCGCCATCCAGCGCTATCCGTGTGACGTCTGCGGCTCGGTTGGGGAACTGCTGAACCTCGCGGCGGAGCGAAGGACGCGCCCGTTGACCCCGGAGGAGCGGGCCCTGTACCTCCACGAGGGCTGATCTAGGCGGGACTATGTCTCGCTGGGTGCCGCTTCCGGCACGAGCTGACCGGTCCCGACGGCGCTTGCTTGCCGTGAATGGGTGTCCTGGAGCAACTCGGCGAGACGCTCGAGCAATTTCCACGCCAGGTCGGCGTTGCCCTTGACGAGGCTACGGAACTCCCACAGGGACGTAACGAAGCAGTGAACATCAGTGGTGGCCGTCACCGACGCTGTGCGAACGCGATCGCTGAGCAGGGCGACCTCGCCGAAGTGATCGCCAGGGCCGAGCGTGGTTATCTCCTTGCCGCGAAAGGAGACAGACGCCTCGCCCTCGGTAATGACGAAGAAGCCAACTCCTTTCTCCTCACCCTCTTTCACGATCGGGGAGCCAGCGGGGATGATCCGCTCCGTAAAGTCCTTGGCGACTCGCCCGAGCTCTCGGTCGCTCAGCCCCCCGAGCAGCGGCACGCCCCGCAAGGCTCTGGCGACGTCATCCGTCATAGGTTGATCCTACTTCGCGGGAGCTTGCTTTCCCAACGTTCGTGCGCCTGACGCTGGGCGGGGAGTTCCCTCTGGCGCGTCAGCCCTTGAAGCTGTCGACGAGGTCACGGACGTGGCGCTCCCCACTTGAGCGAATAGGCTCGCCGTGGCCGACGGCCACGATCTCGCTGTCGAAGCCGGCCATGCGCCGGAGCGACTCTCGGTGCTGTTTCTCGTTCAGGTTGAAGGCGGGCCACCCCGCGGAGAGCGCAGGCCAGGTTGCGATCGCATCTCCGGCGAAGAGGGCGCGGCGCTCGCTCCAGTAGAAGGCGAGGTGCCCCGGAGAGTGCCCGGCCGCGTGGAAGACCTCGAGCGGGCCGATCCGATCCCCATCGCTCACACCGTGGTCGACGGAGCAGGGCGGATGCTTGCCCAGGCCGAGCGCGAGGCCGACCTGAAGCGGGAAGTAGGCGCGCAGCGGCTTCTTCGGCACGAGCGTGACGGGTTGGGCCTTGCGCTCGCCGCGGATGATGTCCGCCTCCCAGTCGTGCGCGAAGACCGTCGCACCGCTCTGCTCCTTCAGCGCCCTTGCTCCGCCAAGGTGGGAGCGATGGCCGTGCGTGAGGATGATGTTGTCGATGTCGGCGACCGTCCGGCCCATGCGCGCAAGCTCCTCGAGCACCCGGTGGCCATCCGTGTCGTAGAGCGTGTCGATCAAGGTCAGGCTCTCGCCGTCGTCGAGGAGAAAGGCGTGGACGCGGCCACCCTGCCTCTGGCTCATGCTGTGAATCCCGGGAGCGATCTCCACGCCCTAGCTGCCGGCTCGTGTCGATGGTGCAGACTCGGTCTCGACCCCGGCTGTTGTCCCGGCTGTTGTCCTCAAGAGATTCGGAGGCATCGGCTTCGCGGAACGCTACAGCGCAAGGGTGAATCCAGAGGCCGCCGTTGACGCCACTACGTTCCAGCGCGCCCGCGTCGCCTGAACGCCTGGGGACTTCAGGAGGAGCTTCCCGCTGCCCGGCGTGTCCGTGCTAGATGAGGTGCCGTAGATTCTTCGAGGTGATCCGAGCCGCCAAGCGATGGAAAGCGTCGGTCAAGAACCACTTCGACTTCCTGACCGATTACGGGTTTCGGTTCGACCACGTTGAGGACAAGTGGTGGGCGACAACCGCGGTGTACCTCTCTGCCACGCTCGGGGTGGAGGTGACGCGAAGCGTCGAGTTCGACCGGGTGGAGATCAACCTTCTGAGGCTGGTCGAGCACGAGGCTCCTGAGCAGGAGGTCTGGGTCACGGATCGCCCGATCAACCGAGTCCTTTTCGACAACGTTCTCGAGGAGAGAAGGTCCGAGCTGCTCGGACAGGTCCCGAGCGGCCTTTCGCGACCCGCGGTCGAGGAGCAGCTTCGCCTCTACGCGAAGCTTCTTCGCACGGTCGTTCCCGACTTCCTCGAGGGAAGCGACGCCGCTCTGGTCGATGGGGAGCGAGTGATCCGGAAGCGCGTTTCGGCGAACCCGCAGGAAATGACAATTTGGCTACCCAAGGACGCCTCGGAAGCCGACGAAGCGAGGGCGCGCGCGGAGGCAGAGCGTCTCAACCCACCGGAGGTCCGAGTCGTCGTCCGACGCTACGCTCGCTAGCCGTCAGTGGAGGGCCAGGGTTGTCACCGCCCCGCACGAGCCGCCGTCCTCCCTACTCATCACTCCCCAGTGAGGAGGTCGGGCGTCGGGTGAGCCTTCAAAATCTGGCGGCGCATCTCAGGCAGCGCGTACTCCTCAACTGCGAGGACGACGTCGTCCGCGACGTGGGCGTGCTGGAGTCCCCGATGCGCGCGCTGGCGGTACGGTGACGGCGCTTTTGTTCTCGTTAGCCGGTGACGATCGTCGCCTGAAGCATCTCTGCGCCAAGTGTGACGCTTACCTGCACGGACGCGCCGCCCTCGAGCACGTTGACAAGGAGGGCCGCAGAACTCTGACCGACTGGCACCGTCACGCTTTCGACCGTCAGCGCGGCCGGGTTCGTGCTTGCCGCCTGCACGGTCGTGTCGACGCTCACGGCTGCGGTTAGGTTCACCGTCGCGCCCACGACAGCCATCGCGCCGGGCGGAAGGGTCGAGGGATCAGCGACTTCGATCGAAGCGAGCTGCGGTGTCGGTGGTGGTGGTGGTGGCGGTGGCGGCGGCGGGTCCTTTTTCGTGCGACCTAGCAGCCTGTCGATGAGCGATCCCACGCCTGGGAACGCTACACCCACCTGGGACTTAGAACCAGCCGCCGCATCGATCCCATCCGTCAAGGGACATTCCTGAACGCTCGCGCAAGTGAGTCACGTGGCTGGCAGCTGGCGGTCGCCGTGGAAGACCGCTTCGACGTTGTTCCCGTCCGGGTCAATGACGAACGCTGCGTAATACCCCGCGTGGTACTCCGGGCGAAGACCCGGCGCGCCGTTGTCGCGGCCGCCAGCTTCGACAGCGGCTCGGTGAAACTTGTCGACGGTGGCTCGGTCGGCTGCGGCGAAGGCCACATGAACGGGAGCGGCCGGGGGTTCCCCTTCCTCGATCCAGAAATCGCCACCGCCCTCGATGGCGAACCCGGGCCCCCGCGAGCTCTCCACTACCTTCACTCCGAACGGCTCGAGGGCCTGCTCGTAGAAGGTGCGGCTGCGTCTCTCGTCACGTACTCGCAGGGCCAGGTGGTCGATGAGGGGAAGCGGCACGGGCGGCGACACGCCCTCGATCTTAGAGCGCGACCTCCGGGGAGCATTCCTGAACACTGGGGCACGTCAGCGGGAGAGGAACGAACAACGAAGCCATCGTGCCGACGTGCACAACCGTCAGCCGGTGCGCTCGTCCGGTGGGCGTGTCGAAGCGACAACAGGCCTCGAGCTCGAAGACGAGCGGCTTCGTTGCTTTGCAGCGACTTTCCAGTGGAGCGTACCGGGATCGAACCGGTGACCTCCGGCTTGCAAAGCCGGCGCTCTCCCAGCTGAGCTAACGCCCCTCGCACCCGCGAGTCTAGCGCCGCCCCGAGATGCCCCGGCCCCAGGCTCTAGACGGACAGCTGCGTCACTGGGAGGCCGAAGCGCTCGTAGGCCGCGCTTGCGCTGCCCTCCTCGAGCCACCCCTGCTCGTCCCCGCTTCCGGTCACGATCACGATCTGGTCTGCGGGAAAAGTGCGGAGAGCGTCCTCGACCGCCTGGACCGGATCGCTGTCCCCCACCTCTTTGTCGACCGACGCCGCCGGGTCCACTGCCTCCGCCGCCTGGTCGGCATGCTCGGCGGCCTCCTCGCGCGCCTCGTCTTCGTCGTTTGTGAGCCACTGAAGCCTCGATACGTCTGAGGCCGGAGCGACGATCTTCACCTCCGCACTCTCGTCGCCCACATGGCGAAGAACCTCTTCGCGAAGTGTGTCCGGCTCGACCGACGCGGTCGTCACCACGAGCACGCGGGCGCTGGCCATGACTTGCGAGTACCGCACTGCGCAGGAGGCCAAACCGATCCCTCGAATGACGTAATGTGAGCCTCAAGGCATTGTCTGAAACCGCCGACATATGCCGCATGCGGCGTTCCCTGCGGATCCTCCCGATCTTCGCAATCCTTCTTGCCCTCTCGGCTTCGACCGCGGCCGCTGCGAGAGCGCCGCACTCCGGTTTCATCATCTTCAAGGACATGGGTCGAACGGCCTCCGTGGTCGAGTTCCGCGACAAGGCAACCGGTCGCATCGTCGCCAGCACCTCGACGACCGGCGGCAAGACCGGTAACGGCACAGCCTGTGGGGACTCCCGGCACAAGTACATCGGCGCCCAATGGAAGGTCGTCCCCACTTACCGGATCAACGCGGCGAGTATCCCGGATTCCCTCTCCCAAGCACTCGCGCGCGCTCAGCTCGTGGGCGGTCAGGAAGCCTGGGAAGGCAGCTTCCGGACCGACTGCTCCACGATCCCGGGCCCGTCGCCATTCAACGCAACGGACGGCGGAAACACCACACGTGTGGGAACGCTGGTCAGCGAGCTCACGCGTGACGGCGTCAACACCGTCTCGTTCCAGTCACTCGCCGGCACCGTCTGCGACGGCGCGCTCGCATGCGTCGTTACGGATTACGACCGCGGCCGGATCAACGAGGCCGACATGGCGCTCGAAGAAGACCTGACCCGTTACGGCTTTCTGGACTTCTGGACGACGGACGCGACGACATGGACGGACGCCTTCGGCGGCGAGTTTGCGATCCGCGACGTGGCCACGCACGAGTTCGGGCACTTCGCCGGGCTGGACCACACCGCGAAGTCGCCCGAGCTCACCATGTCCCCCTTCATCCACGATGGCGACGAGACCGTCGGCCTCGGGGACATGAAGGGCCTCCTGGCGCGTTATAGCGGCTAGAGGGCTGATGTGAAATTCGGCCGCCGCCGGGGGCGCTCCAGACCAAGCTGGGCACCGCGGCCGGTCGCGGTGCGTAGCAGCGCTACGTGCCGGGAGCGGACGTGCTGATCCAGCGCCGTGTCTGGGGCGTCATCCGGCCCGGCCGAACTTTCGGTTCAGGCCTCTAGCTCAGCTAGTCAGTCGCCCCAGTCGAAGTCGCGAGACCTGCCCCAGAGCGTGTCCTCGACGTCCGGCTGGGCCTCGGGCTCGCTTTCTTCCGTCGGCCAGGCGAGGACCATGCTGGGGTCGAGCTCGGGATCCGTGCCGCCGAGCGTGTCTTCGATGCGGGCTTGCTCCTCGGTCTTGAAGAGCGGGTGATTGTGAAAGGGGTCGTCGACGCGGTACCGGTCGATCGGCATCCTGGCGTCGAGTCCTGAGTTCTGTCGTTTGAGCTCGAGATGGTCTTCGATCACTCGGGCGAACGTGTTGTCCATTGCGCCTCCGGTATCGATTTACTGGGTTGGCAGATTGTATAGACCAGGGCGGGATGGCTTGCCAAGAGGTTAGGGCTCAGGCCGGACGGTTGCCCGCTCCCCGGCAACCGCTACACAGTTCTTTCCTGCGTTCTTCGCAGCGTACAGGGCCTGGTCGGCCGCGCCGAACAGGTCGTCCTCGCCGACCTCGGGAAACGACGCGACCCCGAAGCTGGCCGTGACCGAAAAGAGTTGCCCGGCATGGCCCCGAATCGCCCGGTGCTCCATGCGCGCGCGAAGCCGTTCAGCAACCAGCTCCGCACCCTCCGTGTCGGTACCCGGGAGGAGCACCGCGAACTCCTCGCCTCCGTAGCGAGCTGCGATGTCGATCTCACGCACCGTGTCTCGCATCACGTCCGCGAATGCAACCAGCACGTCGTCTCCGGCCAAGTGTCCATGCCGGTCGTTGACGCTCTTGAAGCCATCAAGGTCAGCGACGATCAACCCCAGATCCCCGTTCAGCCGCTCGGCGCGCCGCAGCTCGGTCTCCAGCGCCCGCTGGAAGCCGCGCCGGTTCGGCAGCTCGGTCAGCCCGTCGGTCACGACTTCTTGCTGCAGGCGGCCGTGAAGCCGTGCGTTCTCGAGCGCGGTCCACGCCTGCGAGGCAAGCCAGTAGGCGAGCTCGCGCGATTCGTCGGTGAAATCGCCACCCTTCGGAGTCAGGAGAAGGAGGCCGGACTCGGGCGTGTCGTCTCCCTCGCCCAATGCGATCTGGAGCGGCTGGCGGCGCGCGTCGGGCCGTCCCGCGCGCGCAAGCTCTTCACCGGCGACGAGCAGCCGCCCGCCGGAAGCGCCGGTCGCCTCGACGATGCTCTCGACGATGACCGGAAGGAGCTGGAGCGGATCGTTGGTCGCTGCCAGCGCTTCGCCGAACCGCGTCAGCGCGTCGCGCGCGCGCCCTCGCTCCCAGGCCAGCTCGTCGACACGAGTCTCGAGCTGCCCCGCCATCTCGTTGAACGCGTGCCCGAGGCGCGCGAATTCGTCGCGGCCGCGCACGGGGACGCGTGAGCTGAAGTTTCCCCTCGAGACAGCGGCGGCGGCGTCGGCGAGCTCGCGAAGCGAACGGACGATGTTGCGCCCGAGCGCGTACGCGAGCAGAGCGACGAGGGAAAGGGCAATCATCGAGAAGAGGAGAAGGCGTCGCCGAAGGTTGGCCACCGCAGCTTCGATCTTCTTGCTGGGAACAAGCACTGCCAGTCGCGTGCCGCTCCCCTTATCCACCACAGCACCGGAAGCCCGGTACTTCCCATCGGCAAAGGTGACCGTTGCAGGAAGGGAGCCCACATCAGGAAGGGTGTTGGCGCCGTTCCCCGAGCCCGCTATCACCCGCTCGCCGCGGGATAGGACGAGGAGGTCGTCTTCCTCCTCAAGGCCTGAGCGCTCCCGCAACAGCTTGATCAGATTCTCGTCCAGAGGGACGAAGACGATCACGCGGCCGGCAGGCCTCCCATTTAACTTGAGTGACGCCTGCTGCGTGACGGCCAGTGGCGGCGCCGCCCTCCCGGCAATGCGGACGCCCTTTCGGAAGAACCCGGCTTGTGGATGAGCTTCGTATAGACGCGAGAGAACGACCCGGTTCTGCCCCACGAGTCCCTGCTGATTCGCCGTCGCAATTGCCAGCGCTTCTGCGGTTGTGGCAGCCTCGGCCACCTGGCTGTCGTACGCGGCCGCAGCGATGCGGAGTGCGGCGTTCACGCGTGTGTCCGCACGGCTCGTCTCGCTTCGCTCGGCGACTTCGCTGAACGCCCAGAGAGCCGCGGTCAGCGGCAAAAGCGAGAGCAAGAGGAAGAACGCGACAAGCCGAAGCTTGAAGCTCCCCAGATGGTGCGCGATTCGGTTCATGACTCCATACCCGACATGTCTACCGGCTCGACGGCAATACCGCTTTCGAGGGATATGCCTGGACTCCCCCTTCGCGGACTGGCGCCGTTCCTAGAAAATCGGTCGCTCGAGAGCGATCGCGATCACCATGCCGATGAACCACCAGATTGTCGCTGCCACGACCGCGGACGCAGCGAAGAGCCGCTGGCGGGGCCCCGCGAGGGCAGCGGCGAGCAGCGCTACGACCATCGTGGCGGGGCCGATTCGGCCCGGGTAGTAGACGAGCGCGGCGGGCGACACGAAATGGACGATCGCCGCCAGATAGCCCGCGACAACCCAGTGGGCGGGGTCTCGAGCCGCGGCCATGCGAGCTTGGTCGGCGCTCACTTGCTCTTGGCACCTGTTCGCTCGCGCCTGGGGGCTTGCGCTCTGCGCGGCGCCCGGCCATGGGGACCCCGTGCGGGATCAGGGCGGCGCCTACCGCTGTATGGCCGCGGCCATCCGGGCACGTCGCCGCCCGGCAACGCCTGCGCCGGGACCGCGATCTCGGGCCGAGGCTCCGGGGGATCCTTGACCGCCCACCAGATCACGTACGCCAGGTAGGCGATGGGGATCTTCAGGATCACCATGAACCAGATGGTGAGCCACATCGAGTGAATTGTAGATGGTTGCCCGGTGATCGGCGTGCCTCGGAGACCACGCCCACACGGTCACCGAACACCGGGTGGACGCAAGACCGCAAACTGGTCGGTGACCTCGAGGTGGCCACTCCGAAAGCGGAACATCGCTGCCGGGCGACCCCCACTCCGTCCCGGTGGGCGCGCTTCGCCGGTCGGCTCGAGGAGTTGCCGGCGGAGCAGGACGCGCTGGAGGTTGGTCGCGGAGACGTCGTGCCCGAGCGCAGCCTGATAGATCGTTCGAAGCTCGGAGAGCGTGAAGGCTGGAGGGGCGAGAGCGAAGCCGATGTTCGTGTAGGAGAGCTTGGCCCGGAGCCGCTCCCGGCCGGCGAGCACGACCTCGCCGTGATCGAAGGCGAGCTCCGGCAGGTCGCCGACGGGATGCCAGTGCGTATCGCCGGGTACGGCCGGGTCGATGTGCGCCGGCACGAGGCCGAGGTACGCGGTCCCGAGAACCCACGCGCCAGGATGGCGATCCGGCTCGCTGAGCGTCACAAGCTGCTCCAGGTGGGAAAGCTCGCGCACGTCGACCTTCGTCGCGAGGTGGCGCCGGATCGACTCCTCGAGGGTCTCCCCATAGTCGAGGTATCCACCCGGCAGGGCCCAGGCTCCGAGGAACGGCTCCCGCGCGCGCTGCCAGAGCAGGACCTGAAGATCGCCCCCCCGCACCTGGAGCACGACGGCGAGTGCCTCATGGCGGGGCGAGATCGGTCTGGTAGACTTCTGCATAAGTTATCGACTTATAGTCGCAAACCTCCCAGGAGGCAACTGATGAAAGCTTTGATCATCGTGGACATGCTGAACGACTTCGTCGACGGCCAGCTCGCGAACCCGCGGGCCCAGGCGATCGTGGAGCCCCTTGCGCGCCTCCTCGCGCATGCCCGGCAGAACAATTGGGTCGTCGTTTTCTCGAACGACGCCCACCACGCCGACGACCCCGAGCTGAAGGTCTGGGGAGAGCACGCCATGGAGGGCACTCCGGGGGCGCAGGTGATCCCGGCGCTCGAGCCCCTCGCGGGAGAGATCATCTCTCCGAAGCGGGCCTATGGAGCCTTCGAGGGCACCGGCCTCGACGAGCAGCTCCGTGAGCTCGGCGTGGACGAGGTCGTCATCGCCGGGCAGCACACGCACATCTGCGTGCGGCATTCCTCGTACGAGGCACTCATCCGGGGCTACGAGATCACGGTGCCCCGCGATGCCGTCGCCGCGTTCGAAGGCGTCGACGAGGAGCAGGCGCTCGAGTACCTCGTAGGGACATATGCCGCACGAATCACGACCGTCGACGAACTCGTCGAAGACCTAGTTCCGGCCCAGGCCTAACAAGCACCATGACAGTCGTAGCGGCCCCTCCCCGGACGCGAACCGTCCAGGTCGAGGACGTCCTCCGCGAGGGCGGGTTCACACGCTTCCATCGCCGCGCGGTCGTCGTCACCGGAGTTGCGTGGACGTTCGTCGCGATGGAGATCCTGCTCGTCGGCTTCACGCTGCCGGTCTTCGGCGCCGAATGGGGGCTCTCGAGCACCTGGCTCGGCTGGATCGGCGCCTCGGCGCTCGCGGGATCGCTCGTCGGCAGTGTGATCCTCGGCCGGGCGGCCGACCGGATCGGCCGGCGCCGGATCTTCCAGGCCTCGATTCTGTGGTACGCGGCCTTCACGGCGCTGACGGCACTCTCCTGGGGCCCTGCCTCTGTGTTCGGCTTTCGGTTTCTCGCGGGTCTAGGGCTCGGGGGGATGCTCGTCGTCGACCCCTCGATCCTCGCGGAGTACCTGCCGCCACAGCGTCGGGGTCGCTTCCTGGCCTTCCTCGACTTCTTCTGGCCCTTCGGCCTCCTGATCGCGGTCGGCCTCTCCTGGGTCTTCCTCGAACAGCTTGGGAACGAGTGGCGGTGGCTCTTCGTCGCCGCCGCCTTCCCGGCGTTCTTCGCCTATGTGATTCGCCGCACGCTGCCAGAAAGCCCGTATTTCCTGGCTCGGCAGGGGCGGATGACCGAGGCGGCGGCGGTCCTCGGCGAAATCACCGGCAACGACGTGGAGGCGGAGTCTCTCGCGGCGCCGGTCGAGCAGCGCTCGTCGGTGCGCGAGCTCGTCGGGGCATCTCTCCGCAAGCCGTCTGCGGTGATCGTGCTCGTCTGGATCGCGCTCAACATCTCCTACTACGGCCTCTTCATCTGGCTGCCCGGCGTGCTCGGGAGCGAGGGCGCCTTCGACCTGAACGTGTACGTGCTGCTCGCGCTCGTAGCGCTCGCCCAGTTCCCGGGGTACGCGGCGGCGATCTGGCTCGTCGAGGCCTGGGGGCGAAAGCCGACGTTGGCGACCTTCCTCGTCCTCGGAGGGGCGAGCGCCCTTACGTTCGCGGTCGCAGACTCGACGGCGGTCTACGTCGCCGCACTCTTCTTCGTCGGCTTCTTCAACCTCGGCGCCTGGGGTGCCGTCTATCCGTACACCTCCGAGCTCTTCCCGACGCGGCTCCGCTCGAGCGCGTTCGGGATGGTGGAAGGCGTCGGCAAGGGCGCCGCGATTGGTGGTCCTTACCTCTTCGGATACCTGATCGATGCAACCGGCTCCACCACCTGGTCCCTCGTCTTCGTCGCCGCTGTCATGGTCGCGGGGGGCCTCGTCACGTTGCTCGGGCGTGAGACCCGGGGAGTGCAGCTCGCCTGAGCCGAGCGAGGGGGCCAGTACGCTTTCTGGCGTGCGCACCTGGGTGAACGCACGCTTGCTCGTGATTGCAGCGGCCGGCGCCTCGGCCGGAATCCACGTAGGCCTGACGCCCCAGCACTACGACGAGTCACACGCGATCGGAGTCTCGTTCGTGCTCGCGGCGGCGGCGCTAACGCTGACGGCCGCAGCTCTGGCGGTCTGGCCGGATGCCGCCTGGCCGACGGTTGCAAGCGCGGGGCTCTTCGCCTCCCTGCTGGTCGCCTACGTCCTCTTCCGGGATGACCCGTTCGACGCGCTCTCGGCGATCACGAAGGCCGTGGAGGCGGCCGGTCTAGTGCTCTCTCTGTGGCTGCTTCGCATCAAGCCGGTCACCAGGCCCGGCGACCTCGCGCTTGCGTACTTCGGCTTCACGTTCGTCCTCGCGCTCACGATCGCCGCGGGCGGGCACGGCCACGGGCACTGAACGTCGCTCGGCCCGGCGGGGGCTAGGCTGGAGCGCATGAACCGCCTTGCCGACGAGACGAGCCCGTACCTCCTCCAGCACGCCGAGAACCCGGTCGACTGGTACCCGTGGGGTGACGAGGCATTCGACCGCGCGCAGGCTGAGGACAAGGCGATCCTCCTTTCCGTCGGGTACGCCGCCTGCCACTGGTGCCATGTCATGGAGCACGAGTCCTTCGAGGACGACGAGACCGCGGCACTCATGAACGAGCGCTTCGTCTCGGTGAAGGTCGACAGGGAGGAGCGGCCGGACGTCGACGGGCTCTACATGGACGCCGTCGTCGCTCTCGCGGGCCACGGCGGTTGGCCGATGACCGTCTTCCTGACCCCGGACGGCCGTCCTTTCTGGGGCGGCACGTACTTCCCGCCCGAGCCGCGGCACGGCATGCCGAGCTTCCGCCAGGTACTCGAGGCGATTTCGGACGCTTTCCGCAGTCGCCGCGGCGACCTCGAAGAACAGGCCGGAAGGCTCGTGGACGCGATCCGCGAGTCGGGCGAGCGCACGGGCTCGACTGAGCCGTTGACGACCGGTCTTCTCACCGGCGCCGTGTCGTCGCTTCGCGCCTCGTTCGATCCCGTGTGGGGCGGATTCGGCGGCGCACCCAAGTTCCCGCCCGCGTCCACGCTGGAGCTGCTCCTGCGGATGCACGCGCGCACGGGCTCCGACGATGCTCTCGCCATGACACGGTTAACGCTGGATCGCATGGCGGCGGGAGGGATGGTCGACCAGCTCGGCGGAGGCTTTCACCGCTACTCCGTGGACGCGAAGTGGCTCGTCCCCCACTTCGAGAAGATGCTCTACGACAACGCACTTCTCGCCGGCGCCTACCTCCACGCCTGGTTGCTGACCGGCGAGGAGCGGTACCGGCGAGTCACCGAGGAGACGCTCGACTACCTCGTTCGCGACCTGCAGCTCCCGGAGGGCGGCTTCGCGTCGGCCCAGGATGCAGACACCCAGGGAGTCGAGGGACTCACGTACACATGGACTCCGGACGAGCTGCGCGGGCTACTCGGCGAGGCGGCGGAGAGCTTCGGCCGGCGCTACGGCGTCACAGAGGCCGGCAACTTCGAGGGTCGTAGCATCCTTCACCTCGCCGACGAGTCCGTCGCCGACGATCCGAGCGCCCGCGAGAAGCTGCTCGAGGCTCGGATGGCTCGGCCGCAGCCGCTGCGCGACGACAAGGCCATCGCCGCCTGGAACGGCCTCGCCCTGGCAGCGTTCGCCGAGGCAGGGCGTGCACTCGCCCGCCCCGACTACCTCGAAGTTGCAAACCGGCTGGCCTTGTTCCTGCGAGAGCGAATGTCCGATTCGGAAGGGCGTCTCTTGCGGACCTACCGCGACTGCGAGGCGAAGATCGACGGGTATCTCGAGGACTACGCGGATGTCGCGAACGGCTACCTGGAGCTCTACTTCGCCACCGGCGAGCTTCGCTGGCTCGAGGACGCGCGGCTGCTCGTGCGACACGCCCGGGAGAGGTTCGGCGACCCGAAGCGCGGTGGCTTCTTCGTCGATGATCACGGGCTCGTGGCGCGGCGCAAGGAGTTCGACGACCACCCCACTCCCTCCGGGAACTCGATGATGGCCTATGTGCTCCTCCGGCTCGCTCGGATCTACGGCGACGACGAGCTCGCCCGCGATGCCGTCAGCGTCTTCCGCCTCGCCAGGTCACTCCTGGAGCGTGCCCCGGCAGCGGTCGGGCACCTGCTCTGCGCCCTCGACCTCCACCTTTCGGCGCCGCAGGAGATTGCCGTCGTTGGTCTCTCCGAGGAGCTTCGGCGCGCCGCCGTCGAGGGGTACCGGCCGAACACGGTCTACGCCTTTGCGGCGGGGCCCGACGACCCGGCGCTCGAACGCGTGCCGCTCCTGGCCGGGAAGAGCCTCGTGGACGGCCGCGCGGCGGCCTACGTCTGCGAGAACTTCTCCTGCCAGGCTCCGGTCACGGAGCCCGGCGAGCTCCGCGAGGCTCTCAGCGCAACCTGATCAGCTTCGCGACGGCAAGCCCGCGACTAGGCTTCCGCGAATCGGTTGAACGGGGGGTCGAGCAGTGGGCAGGGACAATCTGATCTTCGACGTCGGTATGCACCGCGGAGAAGACACCAGGCTCTACCTCGCCAAGGGTTTCGAGGTTGTCGCGGTTGAGGCGATACCCGACCTGGCGGAGCGCGCCGCCGAGGAGCTACGCGAATACGTGGACTCCGGCCAGCTGGTGATCGAAAACGTCGCCATCGCCGAGGTGGCGGGCGAGGTGCCTTTCTACGTCAACCGGGCCTCGCAATGGGGCACGATCCGGGCGGACTGGGCTCAGCGCAACGAGCGCCTCGGCTCACCGTCGACGGCCAGCATCACCGTGACCGCGCTGCCCTTTCGCGACCTGCTCGCGCGGCACGGCGTGCCGTACTACCTGAAGATCGACATCGAGGGCGCGGACCTGCTGTGCCTGGAGGCGCTGGATTCGGCCGATCCGCCGACGCACGTGTCAATCGAGTCGGACAAGAGCTCGTGGGCTGCGCTCGTCCATGAGTTCGACCTGTTGGAAGGCCTCGGATACCGCCGGTACAAGGTGGTCGCCCAGCACAAGGTGCCCCGGCAGCAGGCGCCTAGTCCCGCACGCGAGGGCCGCTACGTTCCCTGGACGTTCAGCTTCGGCGCGAGCGGGCTGTTCGGGGAAGAAACTCCCGGCCGCTGGCTCAGCCGCCGCGAGGCGTTGGCGAAGTACCGGCTGATCTTCGCGCGGTACAAGCTCTACGGCGACGACGGGCTCCTGTCCCGGCGGGGCGCACTTCGTACCGCCTCGCAGCGGGTCGGCGGCACCGCGGGCTGGTTCGACACCCACGCCCGCCGGTAGGCCCGGCGCCGGCAAAGCGTCAGCGCGACCTGATCAGCTTCCCGACGGCTTTCAGGTCGCGCACGAAGTCCCTCATCGCCTCCTGACGCGCCCCTTCGTCCGGCGCCCGGAGGATGGAGGATGGATGCACCGTCGCGACGACGCTCGGCGCAAGGTCCGACTCCACCGGAACACCGCGCATCTTGGTGACGCGAAACTGGCGCCCCAGCAGCGACTGGGCTGCGGTCGCTCCGAGGCAGACGAGGACGTCCGGCTTGATCACTGCGAGCTCGGCCTCGAGCCAGGGACGACACGCAGTCATCTCGGTCCAGTTCGGCTTCTGATGGATCCGCCGCTTGCCCCGCGGCCCCCATTTGAAGTGCTTGACGGCATTCGTTACGTAGACCTTCGAACGATCGATACCCACGGCGGCAAGACCCTCGTCCAGAACCCGACCGGCGGGCCCGACGAACGGTTTCCCGGTGAGATCCTCCTGGTCGCCGGGCTGCTCCCCGACGAAGACGACATCGGCGTTTGCCGACCCTTCTCCAAAGACGGTCTGGGTCCCGAGCTCGTAGAGGTGGCAGGCCGTGCAGCCGGCTGCCGCGTCGCGGAGCTTCGGAAGCGTCCGTCGGTCAGGAACGAACGGCGCCGCGTTGTCGAGGCCCAGTTGCTCTGGTGCCATCGTCCCGTCGTACCCAGGAAGCGGGTCCGCTAGTCGGGCTAGGGCTACGCGAGAGGTTGTCGCCGGCGGCGCGCCGCCGCCGCCACGATCCCCGAGCCGGTGATGAGACCGATGAGGATCAACAGGATCGTAAGATGCGCTTCGCCGCCGTCGGTTGCGGCGGTCACCGCGCTGCTGACCGAATCCGAGGCCGCCGAGTCACCGGAAGCAGATTCCCCGCCCTGCACCGGCTTCTTGAACATGGCAGTCGGAGCTCCGAGACGGGAAGACGTGGCTACTTCCTTGAGCCCGCTGGCAACCGAAGGCGAGACCGAGCTCTCGAGCTGATTCAGGATCGGCGCGGGCAGACCCCCTCCGTCTGAGCCGCCACCGCCACCGCCACTGTTGCCGCCACCACCGACTCCTCCGTTCGCCGTCGGGATCTCCTCGTAGTACTGGTCGATCACTGGAGGAGGGCTCGCCGAGGCGACGCTCGCGAAGGCCAGTCCTGTCACGACAAGGAGCGCAAAGAGAAGCAATGTGCGGCGTAGGGAGTCGGTCATAGCCCTAAACCTAGCACCCGATCGCATGGCTCATCGGGAAGCTCTTGGGGACCTTGAGCGAGAACCCGACCGAGGCGAGCGACGAGCCAACCCGCCGCGCCCGTATGACACTCGTGGTCGTTCTCGAGAAGAAGAACCTGCCCTGGAAGATGCCGTTCCCGTTCGTGCGGACTCTCCTGACCGTCACCCACCCGCGTGATGTCTTCTTCTGGATCTTCACGCTGCCCGACTTCCCCCAAGGGGTGCGGCCCCAAACGTAGGCGCCGCCGGGGCGCTTCAGCGCGACGAAGGGAAAGCGAAACGCGCGCATTGCGCCTTTAGGTGCACCGACCGTTCCGTTGCCACCCCACCTGTAGAGGCCTCCCTGATACGGAATCTCGTTGCGCACGAACGGATAGTCCTTGAGCTGCGTCCACATGAGAACGCTGACACCCGCTCGCCACATGCGGTAGGGCGCTTCAGACACCCAGCGGGTGTGGAGAGCCGAGGGGACGCCACATGGATCCGGTGGGTTCGAGTCCCAGGAGAACTCGGTCGCCCAGAACGCCACCTTCCGCGACGAGATGACCCGGTGGTTCGCGATCGCGGCGCGGAGGACGCGGCGCACCTCGGGGAGGTCGCCGATCGACACGTCGCCGGAGCGATGAGCCGAGTGGCTCGGGCCCCCGGCTGTATAGGGGTTGTTCGACCAGACGTCGAAATGGATCGGCTGAGAGAGCAGCTGGCGCATGAATGTGAGCGGTGGGATGGTCGTGACTTGGCCCTGCGCGTCCGTGCGACCGAACGGCGACGGTCCGCCGGCCTGGACGAGGAGCCCTGGGTCGAATCCATGGAGCCTCGCCGCAACCGCGTTCACCATGTCGCGATAGCGGGTGACGGAGCTTGAGGTCGGGGAAAGGAAATAGACCGCGTTCGGCTCGTTCCAGACCCCCCAGGACCGAACCTGGGGGTACCTGCGGGCGGCCGCTTCCATGAAGTCCGCGACGTCCTCGACCTTCGGCTTGTAGGTACCTGGGTTGTAGCCGCTCGCCGCCGGGCAAGCGTTCGCGTTATTGGCTCCGTCGCACTCGGCCCATCGCGGGGCGCTCAACACGGTGACGAAGGGCTTTAGACCGCGCGCGATGGCGGTATTCACCTGCGCGTCGAAGTCGTAGCCAGGGTTGCCCCATGCATAGCTGTCCGGGCTCGTCGGGTTCGGCGGCCGATGCTCGGGCGCGATGCGATCCCAGTAGAGCAGGAGGCGGGTGCGCGTGGTTCCCGCAGCGCGTGCCTTGCTGAACGCAATGCCGGGCTCCAGGTACGCATACGCGCGTCCGGGCCCGCCACTCGACGCCATCGGGTCGTAGAGACCGGTCTGGAACGAAGTCGCAGCCGCGGCCGTGCTCGCGGTGATCGCCAGAACGGCCGCCAGCCCCGCGACGGCCATGCCCAGTCGTCTTCCTCGTATCTGATACTTAGCCAAAAGAGAGTCCCGACCGTAGTCGTGTTTCTTGCGAATCTGCCCCGGAATAACGCCGCAAACGGATAGTAGTTGAAGAATCGGATGTGTTAATGGCCTCGCCGTCGAATTTGGATGCTTCTTACAATGTTCGTACGGAACGCTTCCGCCGCGCTCGCGGGTGGGCGCTGAGCGGGGCGGTCGCGGGAGCCCTCTTCGGGGTCGCGTACGACGGCGGCGCCTACGCCCTCACGACCCGTAACACGATCGCCGTGCTCGTCCTCTGGGCGCTCGCCACGGGCGTCGCGATCGGGATCTGGCCGCGGGCGGGGATACCCGGAGCAGCGCTTGCGGTCGGCGGCCTGCTGGCGGCGTTCGCCCTCTGGGCCGGACTCTCGACGATCTGGTCGGCGAGTGCCGAGAGAAGCTTCAACGAAGCGAACCGCGCCGCTCTCTACCTGGGCCTCTTCCTCCTCGTCGTCGTCTCGACGGGACGCGGACGCGGGGCACGGCGCTGGATTCGCGGCCTCGCGATCGGCATTGCCGGAGTTGTCCTCCTTGCGCTCCTGAGCCGGCTCTTTCCCGATCGGTTCGGCGAAGCCTCGACGGAGATCGTGGCGCGACTGTTTCCCTCCACCCAGACTAGATTGAGCCATCCGATCGGATACTGGAACGGCCTCGCCACGCTGCTCGCGCTTGGCGTGCCGTTCCTGCTCTTCGTCGCGACGAGCGAGCGTCGCGCCGTCGCCCGCGGCCTGGCTATCGCTCCGCTTCCGGCCCTGGCCGTCGCCCTCTATCTCACCTCCTCGCGAGGCGGCATCATCGCGGCGGCCCTCGCCGCTCTGGTCTACCTCGCGCTCACGAACCAGCGCTGGCAGGCGACCGGCGCGATCCTGGTCGCGGGCGCGGCGTCCGTAGGGGCAACATTGGCGATAGCCGCGCTCGATACGGTGATCGCGGGCGAGCCGGCGCAAGGTGAGGGGCTCGAGGCGGCGCTCTACATCGCCCTGGCCTGCGTCGGCACCGGGGTCGTCTACGCGTTCGGATCCCGCGTCCGGCTCGGCTTCACCCGCGCCCGCAAGCCGCTGGGTTGGGCGCTCGTGGTGGCCGCGACGCTCGTGCTCGTAGCAGCCGCCGTCGCGGCGAACCCTCGCGAGCGCTTCGACAACTTCAAGGCAATACCCTCACAGGAGGTCGCGACCGATCTCCAGGCGCACCTCGTCAGCGGGAGCGGGAACGGCCGCTGGCAGCTTTGGCAGTCCGCGGTCGACCAGTTCGAGGAGCATCCGATCGTGGGCGACGGGGCGGGGTCCTACGAGGCCTGGTGGACCCAGCACGGCACGGTTGCCGTCTTCGTACGCGACGCACACTCGCTCTACCTCGAGACGCTGGGCGAGCTCGGAGTGGTCGGGTTCGCCATCCTCGTCGCGGCGCTCCTAACGGCGCTCGTGTCGGGTGTCCTGCGCGCGCGTAAGAGTGAGGGAGACGGCCGCGCGGCGACGGCGGCGCTGACGGCGGCGCTGACGGCCTACCTCTTCGAGGCCGGATTCGACTGGATGTGGGAGGTGACGGTCGTCTCGCTTGTGGCCGTGGTCTGCGTCGGGCTCCTGACGGGCCCCGCGACCTGCTTCGGGCGCCGACGAAGCCCCGGGGAACCGTGGGGCCCGCGCTGGTCGATTGTCGCGGTCCGGATAACCGGCGTGCTTGCCGTTCTCGGGCTCGTCGTGGCGCAGGGAATCCCGCTCGTCGCCCAGGCAGCCGTCGGACGCAGCCAGGATGCCGTCCGGCAGGGTGACTCCGAGCAGGCGCTCGACGCGGCGGCGAGCGCTGAGCGCGTGCAACCCTGGGCCGCCTCCACCCACCTCCAGCGAGCACTCGTCGAGGAGCTCATGGGCAACTTCCCGGCGGCGCACAAGGCCGTTCGCCAAGCGCTCGAACACGACGCCGACGACTGGCGGCTCTGGATCGTAGCGGCGCGAATCGAGACGAAGATGGGCGAATTCGGCGAGGCGGAGAGCAGCCTCGCGCGGGCGATCGAGCTCAATCCGAACTCGCGGATTCTCTCGCGCCTGAAGCCGGCGGAGCGCTAGATCTCGCCGAGCCTCGCTCCCAGCGCCTTCCGAACCTCGTCATAGTTTTCGATTCGCTCCTCGTAGGAGCGAGAGCCGAGCCTCGTGAGGCGGGAGACCAGGTCGCCTTCCGGTGCGACGCCAACGAACTGGAGGAGAGTCTCGAAGCCCGTCTCGCCGGACACGAGCGATTCGTAGGAGACCTCGAGGGACGGGACCGGGAGGAGCGAGAGCAGGCGGCGAAACTGCCCCACCTTCCGCTCCTCCCACTCCATCTGATCGACGAGCTCGTCGACGTCGACTCGCACCTTCGCCTGGATCACCTCCTCGCCAGGGAGCACGTGATATTGGTGCGTCTCGCGAGCCACGATGCGCGAGAGCACCTGGTCGAACTTGTTGGTGCGGACGACGTGGAGCACCTTCACGCGCCGGACGGCCAGGTAGGCGAGCAGCCAGGGAAACGCGCGCACTTGGGCGTACATGAGCTTGAACCCGACCGACTCGGCTTGACCCCCGTAGAGGCGGTCGAGGTATCGCCACCCCTCCAGGTGGCGAGCGAGCGAGCCGCCGCGCCGCTCGCGGAGGACATCGCTCAGGGGAACCAGGTCCTGCGCGCCCACCGGGTGCTTGCCGGTTCCTTCGGGCAGAAGCAGCTCCCCGTAACAGTTGACCTGGGGGTGGCTGTCGAGCATGTCGACCACCCAGGTCGAACCGCTTCGCTGCGTCGACAGGACGACGAACCGCGTCGCCCCTCTCACGTCGCACGCACCGAGCGAGCGGGCGCGACGCGCGGGTGGAGCGGCCGGCCCGGCTCGTCCTCCTCGTCGAGGAGCTCCTCTATCTGGGCAGGCGGGTGGATCCGCAAGGTGTCGACGTTGGCGCGAAGCCAGAGCTCGAGCGACGCGAGCGTGAAGATCCGTAGCTCCCGCTCCAAGGGATCGAGGCGACCTCCCTGCAGCAGCTCGACGATCTCCTCCCTCTCGAAGAAGCCCCGTTCGGCGGCCCGCTCCGAGAGGAGCAGCCGCTCGAGCGTCCGGTGGGGGTCGGCAAGCATGAACCGTGCCACCGGCACCGGAAACCCTCTCTTCGGCCCATCCAGGAGCTCGCGGGGCACGAGGTCGCGGACGGCGTCGCGCAGGACCGCCTTGCCCCGGCGAAGCCCCGACCGGCTCGAGGCCGGAATGCGCGAGGCGCGCTCGACGATTCGGTAGTCGACGAGCGGCATTCGACCCTCCACTGATGCGCCCATGAGGACCTTGTCGCCACGGAGGAGCATGTTGTCGGGGAGATACGTGAGGAGGTCGCCGAGCAGCATCCGCCGGCCCGGGTCCACGTGCGCGTAGGACGCGAGCAGACGCGTCAGGGGCTCGGCGAGGCGCTCAGGTGTGGCCTGCTCGCGAAGGGCGGGGGCGAGGAGCCGCCCGAGCTCGGCCGGGGGGTAGGTGCAGAACCAGGAAGCCCAACGAAGCGTCGGGTCGGACACCGAGAGAGTCGCGACCGCACGGCGCCACCTGCGCGACGAAGGGCGCGTGGCAAGCGCCCTGCCCGCGAGCCGGAGTGCAATTGGAGCCGCCGGGCCCAGCCGCAGCAGCCGCTCGGCGCGATACTTCGGGTAGCCACCGAAGACCTCGTCGCCGCCGTCGCCGGACAGCACCACTTTGACGTGACGCCCCGCCAGCTCGGCGAGCAGAAGCAGTGGCACCTCCGAGGTCTCCGCGAGAGGCTCGTCGCGGAACCAGGCGAGGCGCGGCAGGGCGGCGAGGAAGTCGTTGGAGCCCACCACCAGCTCGTGGTGCTCTGTCTCGGCGCCCGCGGCGGCGAGGCGCGCCAGAGGGCGCTCGTCGTACAGCGGGTCGTCGAATCCGATCGTGAAGCTCGAGAGCGAGGCCGCGCCTGCCTCGCGCATCAGTCCTAGGACGGACGCCGAGTCGACGCCTCCGCTCAGGAGCACTCCGAGCGGAACGTCGCTCATGAGCCGCTTGGAGACGGCATCGAGCAGGAGCGCTCGCAGCTCCTCCGGAGCTACGTCGCGCTCCGGCTCCGGGTCGACGCTCCAGTATCGGCGGATCTCCTGACGTCCGTCTTCGAAGGTCGCGAGGTGGCCGGGCTCGAGTCTGGAGACGCCTTTGAAGAGCGTCCGGGGCGCACCCACATAGCGCTGGAACAGAAACTCACCGAGGTGCGCGGAATCGACTTCGGGCTTCCGGCCTCCGGCGAGCAGGACTGACCTCGCATCCGAGCCGAAGACGAGGCCACGGTCGAGCTCGGCCACGTACAGGGGCTTTTTCCCGAGGCGGTCCCGCGCGAGCAGAAGCCTCTCGCGCCGACCATCCCAGACCGCGAAGGCGAACATCCCGTTCAGGTGGGAGGGCAAACTGTCGCCCCACTCCTCGTAGCCGTGGACGAGCACTTCCGTATCGGACCTCGTCGCGAACCGATGCCCATGCTGCTCGAGCCGGCGGCGCAACTCGAGGTGGTTCCAGATCTCGCCGTTGAACACCGCCAGGACGGAGCCGTCTTCGTTGCGCATGGGTTGGCGTCCCCCGGCCAGGTCGACGATGCTGAGGCGGGTGTGGCCGAGCACGCATCTCGGCTCGGCGTGGACCCCGTTCGCGTCCGGACCCCGGTGGCGGAGGGCTTCGACCGCCGTCGCAACCCGATCGCGATCTGGCGGCTCGACACCCCCTGCGCGAACAACCCCGACGATGCCGCACATCAGGCGTCCACCAGCGGGCGATCGCGGATCCAGTCCTCGACGAGCGTGGTTTCCGCAGTCCCTCCGACCGAGACGCGGCTGCTGCCGTCGGTGTGCGCGAGACTCAGTTCGGGAACCGGCCGATCGCGCCCCAGGCTCACCACCGTCGCGAAGATGACCTCGCGACCCTTGGCGCTCCAGCGAAGACGGGGCGCTCGCTCCTGCCACGAGTAGCGCTCTGAAAACCGCCCTTCTTCCTCCACCCGGGTCGCGCCAGGCGTGGAAGCCACAGCCAGTGCACCGAAGCTCGGCGAGAGCCTCGACGCATCCGAGCCCGGCATCAGATTCCACACGAGGGAAGCCTCGAGGTCCCGGCTGCCCGACACGCGGTCCAGCACGATCAGGAGCTGCGGGCCCTTGAGCAAGGTGACGCTTCGCGTGTGCGTCGCGCCCGAGGCTGCTCGCTCATACCCGTCGTGAGCGCCGCGCACGTATTCGAGATCCGGCACGGACGTGGCCGCGTCGAGCACGGCAGAGTAGTGCCGTCCCCAGATGTGCGGGCCTCGTTGCTCCGCCTGATCTTCCCCGTCCACGACGACCGTATTGTGGGCGAGCGTGGCCCGAAACTCCCCGCGCCCGTCGCCGGGCGCATACGAGCCCGTGCCGCTGTCGCGAAGCAGCGTCTCGGCGCCCGCGTGCACCACGATCGCAAGAGCGTCAGCATGGCCGTGCGCCGCGAGGGCGCCGAAGCCGAGGTCGCCGACATCAAAGACGATACGCACCGGCTCGTCGTCGAACGCGCACCTGAACACGACGTAGCCGCTCTCCTGGAGCGTCCTCGACTCCTGCAAGGGACGGACATCCGGCGAGGCAATCAGACCCGGCTCGCCGCGTAGGACGGCCGCAGCACGTGCCGCAACGAGTGACGCGCGACGCGGCGAGAAGTACGCAACGCGAAGCGGCCTGTCCTCGGCATCGTCACCGACGGCAGGCAGTTCGCCGTCGACGCCCGCCATCGACGCGTACCAGTCGAGCATCGACGCCAAGGTGCGGTCGAGTGGCCCTGCGTCCGCGCCTGCCTCTCGACCCATGAATGCCGCGAGCGAGAGAATCTCGAGCACGTAGAGGAAGTAACCGGCTGCCTGCTCGCGGCTCCCGCCGTCGGCGAAGGTCTGAAGCGCGCTCTCCCGTTGAAGTTCGCGCCAGATCTCGTCCCGCCCGGTGTCGTGCCCGCTCAGCAGTGAGGCTGCGAGGAGTCCGAGCAGCTCCATGAGCCGGTGGTTGTTCGCCGAAGAGAATCGCGACGGCGACGCGGCTACAAAACGGGTTTGCTCCACGTAGGACTCCGTGATGCGCTCGAGCAGCGGTTCCGATGCACGGTCTGCGACAAGCGGGACGGCCAGCGCCCACGAGACGAGCCGGTGCGCGGTCTCATAGCCCGAGCTCCAGCCGACGCCGTCACGCGGCGGGTTCTCCTCGATCCAGCTCTCGAGTTGCGCCAGGCAGAGGGCAGCCCAGTCGGCACGCTCTTCGAACGCAGCCGCCGCTGCGAGGGGGACGAGGTGCTGGTGGCGGTGAAGCTCCCAGATCACCTTTGGGTCGACCGAGCCGCTCCCAGCCGCCAGAGCACTGCCGGCGAGTGGATCGCGCTGCCAGTCGACCCGGTTCGGCTCGAGCCGGACTGGGTGGCCCCAGAGATCGAGCTCGCCGGCCGCGATTCGCTCGGCGTCCATCGCCAGCTCCAATCGGGCGGGCTCGAGGGCCTGCAACAGCGTCGACCGCCAGGGCGACCCGGTCCAACGCGGTCGCGCTCCCGCGAGAGGCGAAGCAGGTTCGAAGCCCGCCGCGCGTCCTGCACGCCAGACCACTTCGGCGGGAGACATGGCCGCAAGCCTGGCCAGATACCAGGCGGCGCGATTGGGTTTGTGGAGGAGGGTCACGTCGCAGTCTCGAGCCGTAGGTTCAGTGTAGGCATCGCCGGTCGGGAGATTCGGGCTCCCCGATCCACATTTCTCGTCTCTTCTGATTCATCATTGGATTTGAATGCTCGTCAACCTTCCTACTCGTGCTCGCGATGACTGACCTCGCGCTCGACAACCTGCAGGAGAGTGCGGGCAGCGCCGGCGCAACCGCCAAGCTCGGAGGCTCAGCCGAGTCGATCTCCTACTCGTGGGCACCCGGGTCCGATCCGATGATCTCCGATGCTGTGTTCGCAGCCTGCCTCCTTCCCGCGATGGCGAGCGCGGCGAGGCTTCGCGTCGCGGGGCCGGTCTCGCCGAGGCTTCTCTCCTCGGCGGAGAGGATCCAGGAGGTCTTCCATGCCTGGGCGCCCGACAAGCTTCACCCGATCACAGTCGAAGCAGAGCCGCGCGACCACTCCGTGCCGGAACCGGGCACTCAGGTTGCCTGCTTCTTTTCGGCGGGCGTCGATTCGTTCTACTCGACGCTGAAGCACCAAGACGAGATCGACGCCCTGGTCTTCGTGTACGGCTTCGATGTCGCGCTGAGCGACGAGGTCCTCCGGGAGCGCGTCAGGACAGGCGTTCGAAACGCAGCTGGGGAGCTCGGGAAACCACTTGTGGAAGTCGAGACCAACCTCCGCGCCTTCTCGGATCAACACGTCAACTGGGAGCTCTTCCACGGCGCAGCGCTCGCGAGCGTGGCGTTGCTCCTGCAGAAGGCGTTCCGGCGCATCTATGTGCCCTCCACTCTCTCCTACCGACAGCTGGTCCCCTGGGGCTCGCATCCGCTCGTCGATCCGCTCTGGAGCACGGAGGGAATCGAGCTCGTCCACGACGGCGCCGATACAAGCCGCTTCCAGAAGATGGAGCGGCTCTCGTCTTCGGAGGCAGCCATGCACTGGCTGCGCGTGTGCTGGCGAAACCCTGACAGCGCCTACAACTGTGGCCGCTGTTCCAAGTGCATGCGAACAATGGCCGAGCTGGAGGTGCTCGGTGTGCTTTCAGACAGCAAGACGTTCCCGCCGAAGGTCGATCGCCGGCAGCTGAGGCGGACGTTCGTGCCCAGCGGGCCGATCGACCGCGCGCTCTGGACCGACACGATCGCAAGCTTCGAGGAGCTCAGAGCCGATGCCGGGTTGCGCCGCGCCATGAAGCGCGCCGCCGGCCCGCATCCGCTTCGTGCACTAAAGCGCGTCGGCAGCCGGGTCAAGCGCCGGATCACCACCAGGTGACCGGGTTCGAGAACAACCTCGCGGACCTGCGTGGAGCGATCGAGAAGATCCTCGGCCCGCTTATTCCACCCGATCGGCCCTGTGCGCTCGTAGATTTCCCGAGCTACACAAACGTCGGCGACAGTGCGATCTGGGTCGGAGAGCGGGCCGTACTCGATCACCTCGGGGTTGAAGTCGCGTACGCCGCTGACCGCATCTCGTTCCGGCGGCGAACCCTTGAACGACGCATCGGCCGCGGCCCGATCCTGATCAACGGGGGCGGGAACTTCGGCGATCTCTGGCCGGCGTGGCAGGCGTTCCGCGAAGAGCTCGTGGCCGCGTTCCCGAAGAATCCGATCGTTCAACTCCCTCAGTCGATCCATTTCGCGGCGGCCGAAAATCTCGAGCGAGCCCGCACCGCGTTGCAGGGACATCCGGACTTCGTCGTCCTCGCCAGAGACGTTGCGAGCCTGAACACGGCGCGCGACGATCTCTCGGTCGAAGCGTCGCTCTGTCCGGATATGGCCTTTGGCCTGCTTGCGATGAGCCGTCCCGGGCCTCCCGAGCGGGACATCCTCTGGCTCGGACGGGAGGATCTGGAAGCGCTCCACCCGCCGCAAGCTGGACGGGACGTCGAGCTCGTCGACTGGCTCGAAGAGCCCGAGAGCGCCCTTCAGTCAGCCAATCGCCTGCTCGTCCGGCTGGTCCGGCGCTCACCCCGCGGCATCGAACGCCTCGCCACCAAGGCGCTCGAAACGACGTATGACCGACTGGCGGAACGACGGGTCGGGCGCGGATGCTCGCTCATCGCTTCGGCGAGGGTCGTCATAACCGATCGGCTGCACGCACACATTCTTTGTGTTTTGCTCGGCGTTCCCCACGTACTCCTGGATAACAGCTATGGGAAGGTCAGGGGCTTCTACGAGGCGTGGACCTCGGAGTGCAGCTTCGCCCGGTGGGCAGACTCGGCCGACGATGCACTCGTCCAGGCTCGAGCGCTTCTTGCCGAGGAAGCATCTGAGACGGCTCGCGCACCGAGCCTTTGAAGAGTCTCTAGGCGGTTCGCGCGAGGCGTAGCTCGCGCGTCGAGACGTAAACGATCCGAGTCGCGCGCCTGACCCCGTCCGGCAAGACCGCCCGCGCGACGACGGCGAGGCGTCGCTGCCTGAACCATCGAGGGAGATACACGGTCGCATCGACCCGCCCGAAGGCTCCGGCTCGCACGCGCTTCGAACCGAGCACCGAGCCGCGCGGGCCGCGCACGATCAACCTGACGACCGCGCCGGGCATCGTCCTCGCCAGCACATGGATTCGGCGGCGAGGGGTAAACGTTGGCCGTCTCACGATCGCGACCGTTGCGGGTGCGACCTCTTGCCCGGTTCGCGGGCCCGTGGCCGAGGCCGCGGCGACGCCTTCGCCGGGCGTTGCAACATCGGCGAACGACGACCCTCTGCGCATGCCGTCGTGGTAGACGACGCTCGTCACGCTGGAACGCAGTCGATAGAGACCCTGCTTCAGGTATACGCCCTGCCCTTCGTAAATCGTCGGAGTGTTGGTCAGGGGAAGAACGGGCTGGCCATCGACCCATGCCTCGACGAACCCGGTGTTGTCAGGTGCCCAACGGACGTGAAAGACGAAGTCGACCCAGGCGTCTCGCCTGAAGTCCGAGAGTACGAAGATCCGCTGGTTTTGATCCTGTTGGCCCCCGAAGGTGCGCATCTGGATCGTCCACGGCGAGGTGAGCGTGTTGACCTCGAAATGAACGTTGGCCTGCCCCGACGGAGCCGTGTTGTGCCAGTCGGTGAAGATGTTCCAGTACGTTCCCTCGGTCGGTCTGAAATCCTGACCGAAGTACGTGCTCCAGGCCCACCAGGACTCGGTGCCGGCTCGCTCTCCGGTGCTCTGGACGACCTCGCTGCGCTCACCCCGGGGGGCGCCAGGGTCAGGGTTCGGTCGCACCTCGAACCGCGCGCTGTAGGCACCGTCCCGTGCCAGTGTGCTTACGACGGTTGCGGGACCCTGGACGGCCTGCATCCCCATCCACTGGCTGAACGTGCCTGTCTCGTAGTTGCCGCGCCAGCTAATGGCAGCTTCGGCGCTCCCCGCGAAGCACGAGATGCAAGCGAAGAGGACGACTGCAACGGCGGAGCTTTGAGCAAAGATCGAACGATTGCGGCGTTCCGAGCGGGCCATGAATCCTTCCGAGCGGGAGCGGTTGCGGCACCGCTAGAGATCGGAAGGCCCGATGCCTTCGAGTGATCACTCGATTGAGGCATGGCCGCGTCAAAATCAGGGAACCCTCGATCGAGGCATGTGCGGACTGAAACGTCTGTCTCTAACGCTGCTTGCGCCAACGTCTGTGCACGCGGCCCGGGCGACCGGGCGGCGAAGGTTGCCTCGACGGATGCGTTGACTACGCTGTGGGTGCATGAGCGGCCTGCATTTGACTCACTCTCGCCGGCTCGCTCGTAACAGCCTGTTGTCCCTGGGGACCAGCGCTCTTGTGCTCGGGCTGGGCGTCCTCCTGATCCCGCTCATGATCCGAGAGTTCGGTCTGGAGCTCTTCGGAATCCTGACGATCACGTGGGTGTTGATCGCCAACCTCGCCTGGCTCGACCTGGGACTCTCCCGGGCCGCCGCACGTTTCGTCGCGCGCGAGCTCGCGGTCGGAGATTCTAGGGCTGCTGCGGTCTGGGCCTGGACGGCGATCGGTACACAGGCCTGTTTCGGGGCGCTCGGGGCAGTAGCCGTGTGGTTCGCCGCACCGTTCCTCGTCGACGCACTGGGGGTCAGCCCGGGAGTGCGCGACCTCGGAATTCTGTCGTTCCACCTCTTCGCGCTCGCGTTACCGATCGAGTTTGCAATCCGCTCGCAAGTCGGCGTTCTCGAAGCCGGTCAGCGCTTCGGACTTGCAAACGCCCTCGCAATCTTCGGGAGCGCCGGCCTGTATCTCGTCGGCATCGTGATCGTCCTGCTTGGCCAGGACTTTCGAATCATCCTCTACGCGTTCTTCGCCCTCCGGATCTGCAGTTTTCTCGCCTCGTTCGCCGCCGCCAACACCGTCGTCCCGCTCTTCCGAAGTTTCTCGGCGGCCGAACTGATGACCCGGCGGTACCTGAAACGGGTAGGGGAGATGATCCGATTCGGTGGGTGGATCGCACTCGCTTTGCTGCTCGGACCGATGCTCTTGTACTTCGATCAATGGTTGATCGGCGTCATCTTGACGGTCGCGACACTCACGTACTACACGGTGCCCTTCAACCTCCAGTCGCGGCTTACCGTCTTCCCCGCAAGCATGATCCGCCCGCTTTTTCCGGCGTTCAGCGCGCTCGAAGTGACGGATCAGAAGGATCGAATCCAGCACTACTACCTGCGCGCACATCGCTATCTCTTCTTCGCGCTCGTGCCCATTTTCTTCGTGCTCTTCGTCTGGGCGCGCGAGATCCTGGAGGCCTGGATCAGCCTCTCGTTCGCCGCGCGCGCGACCGAGACCATGCGAATCCTGGCCATCGGGTTCGTCATCAGCCTCCTGGCCCCGCTCTCCGGCGCGCTCCTCAACGGCATCGGGAGACCCGACATCGTTGCGAAGCTCTACATCGTCGAGCTTCCACTCAACATCGCGTCGGTCTTGGCGCTCACGCACGCCTTTGGCATCAACGGCGCGGCCTGGAGCTTTGTCGTTCGTTCGGTTTTTGAGACGGGCCTACTCTGGATCCTGGTCGGGCGAACGATCTCGTTCTCGCAGGAAAGCATCGCGTTCGCCAGGCGGCTCGGCGCTCAGGCGACGCTGACGCTGATGGCGATGGGCACGCTTGCCGTTCTCCTGCGCGGAAGCAAGATCGACGATCCAGAGGCAATCGCGCTATCCCTCGCGGTGCTGGCCGGCTACGGGGCGGTGGTCTCCCTGGTCGTGCTGGATCGCCAGGATTGGCATTTTCTGAAGGCCATGGCCCGCCGCGAGCAGCTGCACAACGCATGACCGACCTCCAAAGCAACGCGCCGGCGAGCCTCGTGGCCGCGCGAGCCTGACGTGAAGATCGCCTGGCTCTCACACACCGGCGGGAGCTCCGCGGGCGCGGAGCTCGCCATGCTCGAGGCCGTATCGTGTCTCGTCGAGCGTCAGGTCGAGGTCGTGGCAATCGTGCCGGTACTTGGTCCGCTCAGCCCCCTGCTCGAGACAGCCGGAGCCACGGTCGTCGAGCAGCCCAACGCCTGGTGGGCGACTCCCGGTGGGACCTCGGCGCAGCGGCTGGCTCGCCAGGCCGCCGGCTCCGCTGCTCGGAACGTCGCCGCGTTTCGCGGGATGAGCAGGCTCTTGCGGGAGATCGGGCCGGATCTCGTCGTGACGAACACGCTCGCCATCCCACTGGGCGCCTTCGCCGCCCGTCAAAGCGGATTGCCCCACGTCTGGTACCGGCACGAGTTCGGCCGGCGCGATCACGCCTTCCGGTTCCATTTCGGCGAGCAGGCGACGTTCGCGGCCATCGGGCGACTCTCGGACCGGGTCATCGTGAACTCCAGATCCCTCCTCGAGGACGCGCCGGGACGGCGATTTCGGAGCAAGGCGAGGCTCGTGACGTACGCCGTCACGGTGCCTACGCACGAGGCCGACGACGGTCGCCGCGACGGTCTGCTCCGGCTCGTGCAGATCGGCAGGATCGCCCCGAGCAAGGGGCACAAGGACGCCGTCCGGGCAGCTGGAGAGCTGCGCCGTCGCGGCATCGACGTCGAGATGCGCTTCGTGGGCCCGACTAGATGGCCGAAGTACAGCGAGGAGCTCCATGCGCTTGTCGCGGCTGAGGGCGTGGGAGATCTAATCTCGATCACCGGCTTTCGGCCTGACCCGGCGAATGAAGTGATCCAGGCGGACGTGGCCCTCACCTGCTCCACACTCGAGGCGTTCGGACGAACGACGGTCGAGGCGATGAAGCTCGGAAAGGCCGTCATCGGCGCCCGCTCGGCGGGGACAGCCGAGCTGATCCGCGACGGGCAGACCGGATTCACCTATGCGCCAGGGGATGCGGCGGAGCTCGCTTCCAAGATCGAGCTGTTCGCCCGCGACCGTTCGCTCGCCCCGGCGTTGGGGGCGAAGGCGAAAAGCTGGGCCGCTCAAACATTCACGGCGGAGCGATATGCCTCGGAGTTGATGGAGGTGTTCCAGGAGGTCCTCGCCGAGCGGCGCCTCGCAGGCCGCGGCGGAGCAGTTCCCGGCCAACGAGCAGGATGAAGCGTGTGTTCGTCACGAAGTAACGGCGCGAGAGCCGTCGCGGCTCCTGTAGCAAGCGGAAGACCCATTCGAGGCCGAGAGCCTGCAGGCGAGGAGGGGCCCGGCGAACATCGCCCGCTGTTACGTCAAGAGCTCCCCCCACGCCCATGATCACGGGGACGCCGAGCGAGCGTCCGTGCTCGGCGAGCCAGTACTCCTTCCGTGGAGAGCTCATGGCGACGAAGAGAAGGTCCGGAGCCGCGGTTTTGATTCGCTCGCAGATCGCTGCCGACTCGTCGTCCGAGAAGTAGCCATGGTGGGACCCGGCGATCGACAGCGCGGGATAGCGGTCGAGCAACCGCTCGATAGCACGTCCCAGGGTGTCCTGGGTCGCCCCGAGGAGATACACGCGAAGCTGTTCGCGCTCGGCCAGCGCGAACAGCTCCTCCATCAGGTCGATGCCGGCAACGCGCTCGGGCAGGGGATCGCGAAGCACGCGAGAGGCCCAGACCACGGATTGGCCGTCCGCGGTCACGAGCTCGGACTGAGCCACGGCCTCCTGAAGGCGAGGGTCTGCGCGAAGGGAGACGATCTTCGCCGCGTTCAGCGCCATGTGCTGCAGAGAGCCACGCTGCTGTACGGCTGTCCGACACAGGGCGACCGCTTCGTCCATCCTCACGCGATCGATCTCGCAGCCGAGCACGACCGCGCGGTCTCGGAGCTTACGGTTCACGTCGCCACGGTCAGACGTTCGCCCCGCTCTCCCGTCACGGAAGCCGCCAAGATCGTGGCTGCCCGTTCGCCCGCATGGCCGTCCCAGAGATGGATCGGTGGCGGTGCGGCCGGTGGAGAGAGGCGGATGCCGGCCATCGCGCGCGGGTCGTCGCCCAGCAAGGTGTTTGTGCCTTCCGTCAGCGTGATCGGCCGTTCGGTGTTCGCGCGAAGCGTGTAGCAGGCGACACCGAGAGCCGACGCCTCTTCCTGGATCCCACCCGAGTCGGTTATCACTGCTCCGGCCGCCAGCTGGAGCGAGAGGAAGTCGAGGTAGCCGAGGGGATCAAGGCACTGAACCCCCGCGTTCGCGAGTCGTGCGATCGAACCGTCGACTTCGAGACGCTCGCGCGTCCGCGGATGAATCGGAAAGACGACCGCCATATGAGTCGCGAGCTGCGCAAGCGCCTCGACGATCGCGCCGAGCCTGGCCGGGTCGTCGACGTTCGACGGCCGGTGCAGTGTCACGAGTGCGTACTGAGCGGGCTCGACTCCTACTCGCGTCCACGCCTCCGCGGCGCGGGCGGCGTCCTCGAACCGGCGCAGCGAGTCGATCATCGTGTTGCCGACGTAGTGCACCCGGGTCGGATCGATCCCTTCGAGAGCCAGGTTGTCCGCTGCCTCCGGGCTGTGGGTGAAGAGGATCTCGCAGAGCTGATCGGTCAGGACGCGATTGATTTCCTCGGGCATCGTCCAGTCACGCGATCGAAGCCCCGACTCGATGTGAGCCAGCGGGATGAAGAGCTTTGCAGCGGCGAGCGCTCCTGCGAGCGTCGCGTTGACATCTCCGCTGACGACGACGAGGTCCGGTCGCTCCTCCAGGAAAACTCGCTCCACCTCGATCAGCGTCTTGCCGGTTTGCTCGGCGTGCGTCCCGGATCCGATGCCGAGAAAGCGATGCGGAGTCGGAAACCCGAGATCGTTGAGGATCTCGTCGGAGAGCGCCGCATCGTAGTGCTGGCCCGTGTGGACGACGAGCTGCTCGATCAGCTCATCGGCCTGGAGCGCCTCGATCACCGGCGCGGCCTTCACGAAGTTCGGCCGGGTACCGACGACGAACGCGATCGTCTTGCGGGTCATCGACTAGGTCGCCTCGAAGAGCTCGAGGTAGGAAGCCGCCGTGCGATCGATCCCGAAGAGGCGGGCAGCCCTCTCTTTGGCCTGCAGACCGTGCTCGTGCCGCTTCGTCTCGTCCGAGGCATATGTGCGGATCGCGGCCACGAGCCCCTCGACGTCACCGGGCTCGAAGAGCTCGCCCGTCTTCCCCTCGTCGACGACCTCCGGCAGCCCGCCGTTTCGGGACACGATCGCCGGCCGCGCGCAGGCCATCGCCTCGAGAGCGACCATGCCGAACGACTCAACCAACTGGTGAGAAGGCACGACTGCGATGTCCGCGGCGCGCCAGAACGACGGCATGTCGCCCAGCCAACCCGCGAATTCGACGCGCTCGGCGATGTCGAGGCTCGAAGCGAGGGCGGCAAGCGAGGCGCGGTCGGGTCCGTCCCCTGCGAGAACGAGCCGTATGTCTCCCTCCGTGACGAGGAGAGCCATCGCGCGAAGCAAGTCGTCGACGCCCTTGCCAGGGATCATCCTGCCTGCCCAGGCGATGCGAAACGAGCCATCTCGGGGCGATTCGGCGCCGTTCGACCCGTACCGCTCGTGGTCGATGCCGTTGTAGATCCGGACAAGCCGTCTTGCGTGCAGCCGCTCCCGCCGCAGGCGCTCGAGGAGGTAATCGGAGACAGCGACCTCCTGGTCGGGTGCCCAGAACCCAATGGCCCGGTCGGTCCTACGCAACACACGCGCTGCCGGTGGCAGTGCCGGAAGCTGCAACAGCCGGCCGTGATTGACGGCGACCAACCGCCCACGGTAGCCCCCGAATCTGAGCGCCGCCGGCAGATAGCCGGGGGAAGGCGACACGATTCCGTCAGGGCCGAGCTCTGAGGCTGCGCGGGCAAGCGTTCGAGGGTGCAGCAGGACACGGCTCCCGCGCGGGTGGCCGAGCGTCCGGTACGGAATACCTGACTCCTCCAGATTCTGCGCCAGCGGGTGCGGGTCCGTGACGAAGAGGAGGGAAGCTTCGTGCCCGCGTCGCCGCAGCTCCCGCACGAGCGAGGCCGTCACCGTCTGCGCTCCTCCGATGCTGCCGCCCCAGAGGAGAAAGCCGAGGCGCACCTAGGAGTTTCCCCGCAGGTGAGCGGCAGCGTCGGGACAGAACGTTCCGAGCGAACCCGACTCCATGTCCGCCTGGCAATCGTCGACGAACGTGAGCAAAGCCTTGATTTGTCGGTCCTTCCGCTCGGCGCGGGAGCCGAGACCGGTTCGTGCCAGTCCTCCAAGCAGGGCACCCAGAAAGCGCCAGGTTGTTCGCGTGAGCATGGCCGCCCTCCGTGCTGTCCTCGGCCCGTGGCTGATGTGCAGGTACTGGATCCAGGCAAGGAAACGCCAGCCGAGCAGATCGATCCGCAGGTCGTCTCCATGCGAAGACCCGCTCACCGCGTGGGTCGCGACCAGTGAGGGGCTCGTCCGGATCGGCAAATTTGCCTTCCGATAGCGAGCCGAAAGCTCCTTGTCCTCGTAGTAGAGAAAGAACCGGGGGTCGAAGCCGCCGAGACCCAGAAACTCCTCCTTGTCCACCAACAGGAGCGCGCCCGGGATCCAGGAACGGCGAGCCGCGCCCGAGCTCCGGCCGGGGCCCCATTCCCGGGGCCGTAGCAGGCCGAAGGTCTGGCCCACATACTCCTGCAGCCAGTGCCGCTCGCCTCGGAGGCTGTCCTCAAGAACCGAGTCTCGATCCGCACCCAGGTACCCACCCAGCAGGCCGAAGCCGGTCGGCGTCGAGCGATCGAGCTCGGCCGGGTCGGCCGACACGATCCGAACGTCAGGGTTCACGAAGAGCACCCGCGTGCCGGAGGCGTGGCGGGCTCCGGCATTGCACGCCCGGCCAAAGCCAACGTTCTCCTCCTGCTCGACGAGGCGGACGCCGCCGAAGGAGCGGACGATTGCCCGTGTGTCGTCGTCCGAGGCGTTGTCAACGGCGACGATCTCCGCCTCGGGCAACTGGGCTCGAACCGATGCAAGCGCACCCTCGATACAGCGGTCGGACCGGTAGGTCACGATCACGACGGAGAGACTCAAGTCCTCGCGCCGAGCCCGCTTCCGCCGGGCTGGGGCGGGAGACTCGCGACCGACACGGCGGTGACGAGTGCAACCGCCGTCAGCATGAGGCCCTGCACGCTGAAGAGGGTCACGAGCGAGATGGACGCGACAGCGACGCCGAACAGCCAGCCGCTGGCCCCAAAGATGAGGCCGTCCCACTCGCTACTCCCCATGCGCTTGCGCCGCACGAGAAAGAGAATCGTCCCGAGGACGGGGAGGTAGAGCAGCACAGTGCCTACCGCCCCGATCGTCGTGATCCCGTTCAGCACTCCGACGTCCCCGTTTCGGATCGATCCGCTCGGCAAGCCGGAAACGAACCGGTCGTCGGGGTGCCAGAAGCCGACCCCCACCGGCCAGCGGTTACCCACGACGTCGAGCATCTTCGATTGGACGTTGTAGCGGTAGCCGAACGTCCCGCTCCGCGCCTGGATTTCCTCGATGCCAGACTCGGCTCGCATGGCAAAGACCTGCGCCGCCGACTGTGAATTCTCGTTTGTGGGATGCACGAGTCCGAGCACTGGAACCAGCGCTGCGAGGAGAACAAGTGCCGGCACGACCTTGCGGGCCACCACCAGCGGCGCAGGGGCCCGGAAGAGCGCAATTGCTATGAGCACGAGGAAACCGGCCACGATCGACGCGTAGGAAGCACGCGAGAACTGAACAAGAGCTCCTACCGTCAGGAGGACGAAGAGCATCGACGCGGCGAGGCGCAGCCGGGAGGACCGGGCGAGAATCGCGGTCCCGGCGGCGACGAGCGCTCCCAGGATGACGACGTCCCCCATGTAGGCATAGATCCGCGTCAGGCCCTCGAGCTCGTTCGTCAGCGTCGGGTTGATCACCACGGAGAGATCGACGGCGGCCGCAACCGAAGGAAAGAGCGATGTCGATCGATCTGCGCGACGCGAAGATCACCGCCGCTGCTCCAAGCATTGCGATCAGCATGACGATGTCCTTTCGGCGGCGAAGCGCGACCGGCAGGAGCGGAAGGAGCAGCCCGAAGTAGAGGAAGTCGCGTCCGAAAAGGGCGGCGTGAAGCGGTGAGATGTCGGAGAAGAACACGCTGCGAGCGAGCGTCACGAGCCACCAGGCCAGGAACACGAAGGCCCAGGTTCTCGTCAGCCCCAGCCAGCGGCTGTCCACCAGCGGGGCGGCGGGGGTCGTGAAGTGCCAGAAGACGAGGGCACCGATCAGAAACGCGACCAGGAGGTCGCTCGGCCGGAACGACCCGGGCACCGCCAGTGCCTCGAGATCGAGCCCTGGAATGCCGTTGAACACCCCGAGCACGATCACCCCCACAAGTGCGCCTCGACTGACGGCCGCGATGCCGACCAGGACGGACAGCCCGATCCCCGGCAAGACGAGCTCGCTCCAGCGAGGGTCGAGCACGGCTGACCCGGCGAGGAGCGAGAGGGCGAGGACGCCTAGCCCGACCAATGCAGACTGAAAACGCTCGCCGGCGAGGAACCGACCGACTGCCGGCCTGACCGTGGGAGAGCGGCGGCCGAAGACGCCCGGGGTTCCCGCCGTCACGAGTTGGCCCCTCGCGCACGCTCTTCGATTACGTCGGCGTAGATCCGGTGCATGAAACGCGCGTGCTCGGCGATGCTGAAGCGGGCCGCGACCTCACGGCCGCGCTCACCCATTTCCCGCCTCCCCGTGTGATCCTCGAGGAGCGACGTGATCGCACCTGCCAGCGTCGTCCTCGAGGAGTCCCCGATCACGACGCCCGCGCCCGTGCGCGCGATCTCACGGGCGGAGCCCGCAACGTCGGTGGTCACAACCGGAACGCCGGCCGCCATCGCCTCGATCACGGCCGTGCCCCAGACGTCCTGGCGGGTCGGAAGAACGAAGATGTCCGCCTCCGAGTAGTAGGGCTCCGGGTTGTCGGTCGATCCTGCGAAATGAACGCGCCCGGCCACACCAGCCCGCTCGGCGGCCGATCGGTACGCACCGGCTTCGCCGTCCCCGACCACCACGAGGTGGGCGTTCGGGCTCACCGAAGCCATCGCCTCGACCGCCGCTCCGAGTCCCTTTCGCTCGAAGTCATGACCGACGAAGAGCAGGATCTGCTCATCCTTTTCGAGGCCGAAGCGCGCTCGCGCGTTGGTGTGGCCGTTCGAGCTCCCCTGCGGGAGCTCGATCGGGGGCGGGAAGACCTCAATACGGTCGGAAGGAACGCCGTGAACTTGCTCGAGATCGGCGCGTACGAGATCCGCGACGGCCACGGCGCGGAAGTAGTGGCCGGGCCGAAACTGGAGGCGTTGGGTCGCGCGTGCGACGCCCTGCGCGGGATGGAGAAAGTGAGCGACGCGGGCACGTGGGCGAGCGGCGCGATAGTTCCGTCCTGCAAGCTCGGGCCAGCGGCGCTGCATGGCGGCCGGGACCGCCTGCACCCGGACCACGTCGTGCTCCCAGGCCGCGGTTCCGGCAACATCGATCACGTCGTAGCGCGCTCGGTGCTCGCGCAGCAAGCGAGTCGCCTTCCACGCGAAGGACCCACATTCGACCCCATAGCCCACGCGGCCCTGCGACTGGAGTGTCGGTCGAACGTCATGAAACGCGACTCCTGGAGGCTCGACTCCGCGCGTCTCCGGGTTCGTATAGCAGTGGACCTCGACGCCTTCGTCGACCAGTCCGCGGGCCAGATGGACGCGCTCGCGCGGCAGGCTTCCTTCGAGGTGAAAGTCGTGGAAGACGACCGCTACGCGCATCGGACGAGCTCCGGTTCGTGCTCCGAGTAGATCGTGCGCCAGCGCTCGGCGACGATGTCCGCCGAGGCGAGCTCCTGAACGCGTGCTCGTGCCTGCTCCCCGAGCCGCTTTCGAAGGCGCGTGTCCGAGGTCAGCCGCCGCAACGCATCGGTGAGCTCGCCCGCCCGTGCCGGTTGGATCAAGAGCCCGCTCTCTCCGTCTTCGATCACATCCGGAATCCCGCCGACACGCGTCGCGACGACGGGAAGCCCGAAGGCCATCGCTTCGAGCAGGGCCATGGGCAACCCCTCACTCCGTGAGGGCAGAACGAAGACGTGCGAGCGCTCGTAAAGGTTTCGCAGCGCCGGAGTATCGAGGACTCCGTGGAAGCGGACGAACTCAGTCAGACCGGATTCACGAACGTGCGAGCGCAGCGCCGCCTCTTCGCCGCGGAACTCCTCCTTGCCGGCAAAGTCGAGCTCGATCGACACTCCTTCGCGCCGAAGCTCGGCGACCGCGTCGACCAGCTCCGTCGCTCCTTTTCGTCTCCCGTAGGTGCCGACGAAAAGTGCTCGGCAGACAGCGCCCTGACGCGGGGTCGGAGTCACCGGGCCTTCGAGGCGAACCGGGTTGAAGACCACGCTCGCTTCGACTCCAAGGCGTCGCAGGGCCGTCCGCGAGCTGGGAGCAAGGGCCACGGTTTCGACACTGAGGCGGGCGATTGACCGTAAGGCCAGAGCCCGCACCCGATGTTCGCTTCCCGTGAGGTCGGCCCCATGCACATGTGCAATCACGCGGCGGCCGGATGCGCGCGCGAGAGCAACAAACACGAGGTCGCGGAGCACGCCGGTCGACGAGTAGGAGACGCAGACGTGAACAAGGTCCGGCGCCGTGCGCAGCCACAGAGCGAATCGAGCGAGAAGGCGAACCTGCCGTAGGGCCGGCGCCACCTGGAGCCGGCCTCCTGCCTCCGCCTCGGGAGGGCGCCAGAGGTCGAAAGGCTCGTACCGGCATCCGATCGAGCGCTCGTGCTCGACCAACCAGGCGGCGAAGCTGGCGACACCACCGACCTGAGGCGGTAGCGGAGCCACGAGACCGATCCGCCGCGTGTCCTCGTTGCCCGACGGATTCACGGCCTCCACCTCCCCGTCTGCTCCCTCAACGCCCCACCGACCATCGCAAGCCCATACGACATGCCGAGGCGAGCGACGACACGCTCCGACGAGTCGAGGCGAACGACTCCTAGAAAGAATCGGGCACTGCTCCTCAGGACTCGGACAAGGCCCCGTCGAAGGGCATGGGGCGCCATGGCATCCTCTCGCGCATGGAGGCGCATCACGCGCCGGAAGTAGTCGACGGTCAGGCGCTCACGCCGGATGTAGTGCGAGACCTGGACGCTCGGCTCGTACCAGACCTCCAGGCCGCGAGCGACAAGTCGCTCCTGCAGCTCTTCCTCCTCGCCGCGTCCATGCGGCTCGTCCGGCCTTGTGCCACGGTCGGGGTCGAAGCCTCCCGCTTCGACGATCGCCGATTTGCGCATGCTCATGTTGCCTCCCCAGGCGAATCGAGGCTGCGGCCGATCGCCCAGCTTCCGCCCGAGGACCAGGGGCTGGTCTCCCAGGTCCAGCAAACTCACAACGCCTGCGAGGTGGTCGTGGAGCCACGGCGGCCGCCCGCCGTTCCACACAGGAAGCATGGGGCCGCCGACGACCGCGAGGCGCTCGGGAGCCGATGCCCAGACGCGGCGATACCCGTCGACCCAGCCTGGATGCACGGTTTCGTCGTCATCGAGGAAGCAAATGAACGGCGAACGAGCCGCCGCGACGATCACGTTCCGCGCCTCGGAGATGCCGCCGCGATACTTCACGAGCACCTGGACCGAGGGCGCAATGCTGGCCATGGTTTCCTCGAGGCGCTCCGGCGCGGACTCGTCCTCCCCGGTGTAGACGAGCAGGAACTCGTCGCGTGGACCGAGCTGGCCGGCCACTGACTCGACCGCGAGCCGCGCCTGGTCGCCGCCGGACCGAGTTGCCATCGCGACACAAAGAGGCGGGCCATCCTGGCCGAGCCTTGTCTGAGGGGCCGTCGCCACTTCGCGCTCGCGAGCGTCCATGGGGGTCCTAGTACGCGGCGCGGCGCTTCAGAACCGCAGGGATCGTCCGGCCGATGAGCTTCAGGTCGCTGACGAGCGACCAGTTGGTCACGTAGAGATAATCGAGCTTCGTCATCTCCTCGAACGGAATTTCGCTCCTGCCGAGGACTTGCCACACGCCCGTCATCCCGGGTCGGAGGTTCAGGCGATTGCGTGCCCAGTCCTGCACATGCACGTCTTCGACGAGGATGAGAGGCCGTGGGCCGACGAGAGACATCTCACCCCGGACGACGTTGATGAGCTGCGGGAGCTCGTCGAGGTCGAACCGCCGCAGGAACTGACCGACTCTCGTGACGCGCGGATCCGCTGCGATCTTGAACATGCGCGGGTCACCGCCGCTGGTCGCGTGCTTGTTCAGGTGCGCGACCTCAGACTTTCTCTCCTCGGCGTCCGCGGACATTGTCCTGAACTTGAAGATCCGGAACGTTCTGCCGCCAGTACCCATCCGCTCTTGCCGGAAGAACACCGGTCCGGACGACTCGAGCTTGATCGCGAGCGCGATGAGAGCGAACGCCGGCGCCAGGAGGATGAGCCCCAGTCCCGCCAGGCCCAGGTCCATCCCCCGCTTGAGCATCTGGGACGAGCCAGACAGGCGGAGCGGCCTGAGCCCGAGGAGGGGCAACCCTTCGACGGTGTGGATGCCGATCTCGGTGCCGACGATGTCGAAGAGCCGCGGAACGATGTCGATTTGGACGTCGAGATCCTTGAGCGATCGAATCAGCTTGAGCGTCGCGTCGTGAGACTCGTTGGAGAACGCGATCAGCACGCGCTCGACGTCGAAGAGCCGAATGATCGTTGCGAGGCGCTCCGGCGGCCCGAGCAGCGTCAGGTGCTCCAGGTCGGGCCGGCGCTCCTTCGGCTCGGCGTCGACAAAGCCGACGAGGTTGATGCCGTACTCGGGATGCTGCAAGAGCTTCCGCCCGATCAGCTGGCCGACCTCCCCCGCACCGACGATGACGGCGTTCTGCAGGTACGTGATGCGGGTGCGGCAGAAGGTTCGCGCAGCCGCCCGGCCGAGCGTGATCAGGGCAATGGCGAACGCCCAGAACAGAGCTAGCTTGACGATGTCCGGGCGCGCGAGACCCGTCAGCCAGGCCGCCACGACGAGAACCCACGCACCAACCGTGACCATGTGGAAGACGTCGCGCATGTCGTCGACCGTGGAGTGGTCCGTGCGCTCCTCGTCGCGCTCGTAGAGGCCGTAGAGCTTCGCGACGACGATCCAGGCGGGCAGGCTTCCGAAGAAGAGGACCCACTCCATGATCGCGTCGACCGGGTTCGGGGCATTCGGATTCGGGCCCAGGAGGAGCTGGGCCGCGACGAAGGCCACGGTGAGGCCGAGCAGATCCGCGGCGAGCAGCATGCGGCGGACGAGCCAGCCCCTTCGGTGCACCGTGGAGGTACTCCGCCGGCGCTCCAGGATCTCGAGCGTCCGGTCGTCCATCGCGGACGCGATCTGATCGTAGAACAGCGCTCCCTGGACGAGGGCGGAACGCTCCGTGGCGTTCATGAGGCTACGCCTGCGGTCGTCGTGGCCACAGAGCTTCCGATGAAATCTCTTGCCGAGCCGTTCGGGTGCTCGGACACAGTTCCCCCGTTCTCGAGTGCAGGCTCTTCGTGCGGATACGCCGACCGGTAGAACGCAGCCGCCTCGATCCGCGACGGAAGCGCGAGCTTCCGGAGGATGTTCTGCACGTGGCGCTTGACCGTGAACTCGGAGATCTCGAGTGCGGCGGCCACTTGTCTGTTTCGCGCTCCACTCGCGACGAGAGCGAGAACTTCGCGCTCACGCCCGGTGAGGACCGACGCCACCTCTCGATCGCCGCTTCCCCGGACGGCGCTGATCGCGGCGCCCGCGAGATCGCGAGCCAGTGGTGCCTCACCCTGGGCAAGCGCGCGGAGGGTGCGGATCAGCCCCCCTGCGGGAATCTCCTTGTGCAGATAGCCGCTCGCACCATGGCGAAGCGCCGAAAGCACGTTCTCCTGTGAGGGCTTGAAGCTCCACACGATCGCGTGCGTATCCGAGCCGGCATGGAGATCGGGGAGCACGGCAAGCGCCCCTCCGGGCGGGAGATCGAAGTCGATCAGCACCACGTCGCACGCGGTGGCCGCTACCGACGCGAGCACCTCGTCACAATTCCCGGCCTCGCGCACGACGAAGTCCTCTTCGGCGAGCAGCACATCTCTCACACCCGCGCGGAAAATCGGAACCGGATCGGCGATGAGAACGCAGGTGCGCGTCACCGGACGCGCTCCTGCTCGGTGCGAGGACTCGACGAACGGCTGTAATCGCCGTAGCCGTATCCGTATCCATACCCGTAGCCCTTCTCGACCTCGGCGCCGGTGACGACGAACCCGAGTGGCTTGGCACGGACGTTCGCGAGCAGGCGGTGGAGCTCCTTGAGGGTTCCCCGGCGCAGCACCTTGAGGCGCGTGACGAGGATGATGCCGTCGACCTTCGGGCTGAGAGCCATTGCGTCGCCGACATTCAGAAGCGGCGGGGCATCGACGATGACGAAGTCGGCCCGATCGCGGAGGCTCTGAATGATGGCGGTGACCGCGTTCGTGCCTACGAACTCACCCGCATCCGGCGGGATCGGGCCGGACGGCAGCACCTCCAGGACTCCGGACACGCGCGCGTGTCCGTTCGTTCCGTTGGCGCCAAGTGCCTCTTGTACGCGGGATGCATTGTCGCTCGGGTCGGTGATCGCAATCGTGACGAGCGCTTCCTCGAGACCCACGTGTCCGAGCGCAACCTGCGTCAGGCCCGGCCTGCCGTTCAGATCGAAGAACCGGTCGAGATAGGGGCGTCGCAGATCAAGGTCTGCGAGCGCGACGTGCCGACCGGAGCGCGCGAGTGCGAGTGCGAGGTTCGAAGCGGTGGTGGACTTTCCCTCCGACTCGAGCGCGCTCGTGACCATGATCACACGTGCGCCGTGTTCCAGGTTCGTGAACTCGAGGTTCGTCCGCAGCATTCGGAAAGCTTCGGACTCCTTGCTCCGCGGGGCCTCGAGCATGACAAGGCTGTCCTTGGAAGCGAGCCGCTTGGGCGGAGTCGGCAGCCGTGCGAGGAGCGTCATGTCGAGCGCCTCCGAGACCTCCTCGGCCGTCCGCACCCGCGTATCGAGCGCTTCCCGAAGGAACGCGAGTCCAAGGCCGAGCACGATCCCGACGAGTAGGCCGAGCAGACCTGACCGGAACGGACGTGGCTGAACCTGTCCCGCGCCCCGGGCCGGCTGGACGACGAACGCGTTCGAAGCTTGCAGGGCCTGGATCGTGCGGAGTTGCTGCTCCTGGTCCACGAGATTGGTGTAAAGAGCCGTTTCCTTCTGTCCCAGGCTCTCGAGGTTGCGTAGCTGACTCGAGACCTCCGTGAGGCTATTGCGCACAGCGGCGGTGTCGAGCTGGTTCTTGTAGATCGTGAACTCGCGGGCGAAAGCCGTCGCGAGCTTCACTGCGCGGGCCGGAATCGGGCTCGTGACCGTGAAGTCGAGAAGGTCGGCGTCGGCGCGGGGCTGAACCGACACGGCGCCAAGCAGCTGGTAGGGACTCATGTCATCGATGCCGGCGGAGGCAAGAGCGCGCCGCGCGACCGTCGGGGTCGTAGCGAGATCCGCCTGCGTCTGGGCGATTCGCTCCGACGTCTGGAAGACGCTGCTGCCTGAAACACCCGTCAGGCCTGCAGAGATGTCCTTGTTGGTGAGGAGCACCTCTGCTGTCGACTGGTAGAGCGCCTGCTGGCGCATCGACATCGCGACCGCCACCGCTGGAACCACGATGATCGCCGTCAGGATGATCCATTTGCGCCGCCGGAGCACGCGCAGGTAGTCATGCAGCGTCGCGCCGTCGCGACCCACTCCCTCTATCCCCATACCGTCCTCCCGTTGCGCCGCAGTGTCCCGTGCCGGGCGCCCGATCTACCTACTCCCTAACCACTCCGGCAGATCGTCCGGCCCATTTCCCTTCCCGCATCGGATTCTCCCCAACCTGGGGAAAAAGTCAAGATGCAACGTTCGATAACCAAAGGGAGTGGTTCGAACGGAGTGAGTTTTCGTGGAGCTAGTCGGGCTCGAACGGGCGATCTCCGCCGGCGGCAGCCCCGTTGTCCTCCCGTTCACCGCCTGCAGAGAGCGCGTAGCTTTACATTGGGGCGCATGGCCAGCCCGCGGAGCTTCTGACCCGTGGACTTCTCGTCTGCCGACAGCCTCGTCCTCGTCGGGCTCCTGGCGGCGGCCGCCGCGCTCCTGGCGATCGCCGAACTGATCCGGATTCCCTATCCGATCCCGCTCGTGCTCGGAGGCCTCGTGCTCGGCTTCGTTCCGGGTATGCCGCGAATCGAGCTACCGCCCGACATCGTCCTCGTCGCAGTCCTCCCCCCGCTCCTCTACGGCGCGGCCTTCTTCAGCCCGCTGCGCGAGCTGCGGGCGAGCGTCCGCCCGATCGGGCTCCTTGCAATCGGCCTCGTCTTGACGACGACGGTCGCGGTCGCAGCCGTGGCCCACGCCGCGATTCCGGGCCTCGGCTGGCCGACCGCGTTCGTTCTCGGTGCAATCGTCTCACCGACCGACCCGACGGCCGCGACCGCGATCGCGCAGCGCGTTGGGCTTCCACGTCGACTCATTGCCCTCGTCGAAGGCGAGAGCCTCGTCAACGATGGAACCGCGCTGGTTGCCTACCGGTTCGCAGTCGCGGCCGTCGTCACGGGCAGCTTCTCGCTCGCCACTGCCTCCGGCCGGTTCGTGCTCAACATCGCCGGGGGAATCGTCGTGGGCCTTGCCGTCGGCTACGTCATCCGCGAGGTCCGGCGACGGCTCGACAACCCGCCCGTCGAGATCACGATCTCGATCCTGAGCGGGTACTTCGCCTACCTGCCGGCCGAAGCGCTCGGCGTTTCCGGGGTTCTCTCCGCAGTCACGGTCGGGATTTTCATGGGTTGGCACACGCCCGAGCTCACCACCGCCCAGACCCGTCTTCAGGGAGTCGCGGTCTGGGAGATCCTCTTCTTCCTTCTGAACGCGTTCCTGTTCACAATCATCGGCCTGCAGCTGCCAGTGATCCTGGACGGCCTCGCCGGCTACTCGACGGCGACGCTCCTCTGGTACGCAGTCCTTGTCGCCGCGACCGTCGTCGGGGCGCGCTTCGCGTGGATCTTCGCGACGGCACAGCTTCCACGCCTGCTCGGCCAACGCGGCCGTGCGGCTCCGTCGCCGTGGCAACCGAGCGTCGTCCTGGCCTGGTCCGGCATGCGCGGCGCGGTATCGCTCGCGGCTGCACTCGCCCTGCCGCTGACGACGGATGCCGGGACGCACTTCCCGAACCGCGAGCTGATCGTGTTCCTGACCTTCAGCGTCATCTTGGTGACGGTCGTCGTTCAGGGCCTCACCCTGCCGAAGCTGATCGACCTGCTCGAGCTCGAGGACGACAGCAGGCTGGAGGTGAAAGAGGACACAAAGGCGCGAATTCACGCAGCCGACGCCGCTCTTGCCCGTCTGGAGGAGCTCGTCGACGAAGAGTGGGTTCGGGAGGACACAGCCGACCGGCTGCGCGGTCTCTATGGCTACCGCCGCTCCCGCTTCGAAGCCCGCTTCGATGAATCGGACGATGGGGCAATCGAGCAGCGCTCGACCGACTACCAGCGCCTACTCCGCGAGCTGATCGAAGCGGAGCGCGTCGCGGTTCGGGCCCTCCGGCGCGAACGGCGGATTAGCGACGAGGTGATGCGGCGGGTCGAGCGTGAGCTCGACCTCGAAGAGGCGCGCCTGGAATAGGGCGGCCTCGATCCTTATCGGATCAGCACCGGCGTGCCGATCGGCATCAAGCGCACCAGGCGCTCGATCGCCGAGTTCTCCACGCGGATGCAGCCGTGCGACGGCCGCCCCGGGATCAGTTGCGGCTGGTTCGTGCCGTGGATGCCGATCACTCCGCCCCCGGGCCAGTCGCTCAGGCCCGAGTAGGCGCTGGTGCCTAACGCCCAGGGCCCGTAGCTCCCGCCCGGGTTCGACACCTTGATCCGCTCGCGGATCCAAAAGCGGCCTGCCGGCGTGGGGGTGCTCGGCGCACCGACCCCGACTCCGGACCGCCAGATCCGCTGGCCGGACCGGTAGAGGGTCGCAAGCAGGGTCCCACGATCCACCACCAGGCGAGTGCGGACGAGGTGCAGATAGGCGAGCGCCGAGCCCCGAACCCAACCCGTCCGCCCGTTCGGGCGCATCGGGATGCGCACCTTCAACCAGGTGCGTCCGTCCGGATCGGTCCAGCGGCGCAGGACGAGGTACACCTCGGGGTAGCCGTCCTCGGTGAAGTAGTGGATCCGCGCGATTACTCGCGCGTTCGGCGCCGGGAGCCCCAGGATCGGTGCCCTGAGCTTCGCGTGAGCCCAGTAGGTGCGGGTCTGCTCATTGGACAGGCGCTCGCCGGCGGCATCTCCCGGGGTGGTTCCGGCGGTTGCGGCACCTGAAAGCGCGAGCGGCGCGAGAACCAGAACGGCCAAGGCCACGCGCCGGAAAATCCGTCCGGCGCCGACCGGGTGCGCGAAACCGCACCCGGTCACTCGACGCATGAGCGGCAAGCTGGGGAACACGCCGCCCTGCCTTTCAGCCGGTGAACGGGGGGGTCACCGGACGCTCACATCGGACGAACCTCCGCCTCAGCACCCGCCGGTTGCCCTCCCGGTCGATCGCCACCACCCGGACGGTGTGACGACCGGCGAGCAAACGCTCGGCTCTGATCCACACGTAGAACTGCGCGCTGGTGGTCCGCTTGATCAGCCTGCCGTCGAGGAACACCGAGACCCTCCGGATGCCAGAGACGTCGCGGGCCCTGATGTGCAATCTGAAATCGCGGGCAAGACAAGGCTTGCCAAGACCGAGGGGATTCCCGGTGATGCCGTCGCCCGGGGCTCCGTTGATGTTTACGGCCGGTCCCGTGACGTCGAACGCCCCGGTTCCCGGCCCCGTTCCAGCGGCGCACCGCGCTCTCGTAATCACATTGCTGTCGAGTGTGACCGCGCCGCTTCGAGCCAGGACTCTGCCTTGGACCGTCGTACCGGTCGTGACCGTGTTCGACGTGAGCGCGAAGATGTTCCCTCTGAACGTCGTCGTCGTTCCGAGAGTCGCCGAGCTGCCGACTTGCCAGTAAACCATGCACGACTGAGCGCCGTTGATCAGGTTCACGGTGCTGGCTGACGCCGTGGTCAGCGTCGACCCGATCTGGAAGATGAACACGGCATTCGGATCGCCCTCGCCATCGAGGGTCAACGTGCCGGTTAGCTGAGCGGACGACGTGAAGCAGTAGACGCCGTGGGTGAGGGTCATCCCGCCCAGGTCCTGACCGGTCAGGACAAACTGGCACGGCCGGCCGGCCGCGTCGTTATAGGCAGTGGTCAAGTCGGACTGGGCCTGGCCTGCGACAGCGTCGGCCGCATGGATCGTCCCGTTCACGATTCCGGGTGGGAATCCGGTGACCGCGCTGCCTGGGCTCACGCCGAGGTCCCCGTTGATCACCGAGGACCCGGTGTTCGTGACCGCGCTGGCGCCCAGGACCGCGAAGCTGTTGACGGTTCCGAGGTTGATTGGCGCTTGTGCACTAGCGCTGCTCGCGAACGCCAGCGCAACCAGCGCTATCGTCGCCAGCCCCATGCCACGCATGGTCATTCGCGCTCCACGTACTGCCGCGACGTCGTTGCTCCCTCTTGAAGTCATCCGCGCGCCTTCCTTCCCCTGGGAATCGGTACGAGTCTGAGTCGCGAGGACGCCTGGGAGCTCAAGCGCCTGGACCGAATCGAATCGCCGGAAGGTTTCTCGGCGGCTCGCGGTCGAAGCTTTCGTGACTTTTGTATCGTACACGTACCTTGGTCGTCGGGCCGCGAGCCGTAACGCGGCTGCGGCGACAGGCCTGCTGCGGATCGCCGAGCGGATGACTTCCCGCAACGTCGTTCCGACGACTCTGCAGCGTGTCTGCCATTCCGACAACGGCCGTTGAGCCGGTCAGGTCATGCGGGCAGAATGAGGCCATCAGTAGGAGGTAGCTCGGTGCGCGCAATCGTCTTCGAACGGAACGGCGGCCCGGAGGTGCTCGAGCCGAAGGACCTTCCAGATCCGGCGCCCGGCGAAGGCCAGGTCCTCGTGGACGTCGGAGCGATTGGCGTGAACTACCGCGACGTCTACGAAAGGAACGGCGACTACGGGTCGACGGTGCCGGCAATCATCGGCGTCGAGGGCGCGGGCACCATCGCGGAGACGGGGGAGCGGGTGGCCTGGTCGCATGCCTCGGGCAGCTACGCCGAGCGCGTGGCCGCCGATCGGAGCAAGCTTGTGCCGGTTCCGGACGGTCTCTCCCTTGAGATCGCAGCGGCCAGCATCCTGCAGGGAATGACCGCTCACTACCTAGCCTCCGACTCGTATGCGATCGAGGACGGCGATTGGGTGCTGGTGCACGCCGCCTCGGGCGGCGTCGGGCTGCTGCTCACGCAGATCGCAAAGCTGCGCGGCGGCCGAGTCATCGGCACGACCTCCTCGGAGGAGAAAGCCGCGCTCGCGCGCGAGGCCGGAGCGGACGAGGTGATCGGCTACGACCGCTTCAGTGAGCGTGCGAAGGAGATCACCGGCGGCCAGGGCGTGGCGGCGGTCTACGACGGAGTCGGGAGAACGACCCTCCTCGAGGGCTTCAAGGCACTGCGGCCGACGGGCCGAATGATTCTCTACGGCGCCGCGAGCGGCCCGCCCGCCCCGCTCGACATCGGGTCGCTCGGACCGGCGGGCTCGCTCTACGTGCAGCGCCCGACCTTGCAGACGTACACGCGAACGCCCGAGCTGTTGCGCGACCGCGCTCGCCAGCTATTCGAGCTGATCGACGAAGGAACGCTCCACGTTCGAATCGGCGCTCGCTACCCGCTCGACGAGGCGCGTCGCGCGCATGAGGACCTGGAGGCGCGGAAGACGAGCGGGAAACTGCTGTTGATCCCCTAGCTCCCTGCGCTCGCTGCAGGCTCAGCTCGCGTGGAGAACGCCCACTTCGGGCCTACCTGGGACGCCTAGACTCCGAGGCGCATGGCGACGTGGAATTGCCCCGCTTGTGGTGGCGACAACCAAACCGGGACACGCTTCTGCGGGCACTGCGGCGCGCCGCGTGATGCCCCGCCCGGCGAGGGAGCTGAGCGGGCTTCGGATACGTCGGTCGCCGACGCCCTGCGCAGCTTCGTCGCGGGCCAGGTAGCCGACCGCCTGGTCGAGGAGGGTGGCCGACTTCCGGAGGAGCGGCGTCTCATTACCGCCCTCTTCGCGGACATCTCCGGCTTCACTGCGCTCGCCGAGCGGCTCGGCGACCCGGAGCAGCTGATGGAGGTGATCGATCCAGTGGTCACCGCGCTCAGCAGCATCGTCGGACGCTACGAGGGTTACGTCGAGAAGTTCGCCGGGGACGCGTTACTCGCGCTCTTCGGCGCGCCGGTGAGCCACGAGGACGACGCCGACCGGGCGCTGCTCGTCGCTCTCGAAATGCACCGGGAGCTTGCGCAGCTCTGCGCCGATTTGCCGCATGCTCCAGAGCTCACGCTCCACGTCGGAGTCAACTCGGGGCACGGCATCGCACGCATCCTCGGCAGCGAGGCCCGAATGGACTACGCGGTGCTGAGCGACTCGATCATCCTTGCCCAGCGGCTGGAGTCCGTCGCACCACCCGGCGAGACGTACGTGAGCTCCGCGACCTTTTCCCTGACGCGTGGCCGCTTCGAGTTCGAGCCCATCGGCGAGCTGGCGCTGAAGGGCAGAAGCGAACCAGTGCCGACGTGGCGACTCGTCGGCGAGCGGACTTCGGCAAAGGCGGCAGCCCGGCGGCTGATCGGACGCGAGGCCGAGCTCGCAGCCGCGCAGACGTCTCTCGAGGCGCTCGCCGGAGGCAGCGGAGCCGTTCTCAGCGTTACGGGCGAGCCGGGCGTCGGGAAGTCGCGGCTGACGCAGGAGGTGTGCGCGCGGGCAGAGGGCCGGGCGCGCTGGTTACAAGTCCGTTGCCTTTCCTATGGCTCCGCGCTCGCGTACTGGCCGTACATCGATCTGTTGCGCCGGGTGACTGGGGTCCGCGCCGACGAGGGATCGCAAGGGCCGGCACACAGCCTCAGCGAAGCGATCCCCGACGAACAGACCCGCCCGTACTTCGCGAGGCTGCTCGGGGTCTCGGCAGGCGACGCCGACGAAGTCGGCCTGGAGCCGGAGGCCTTCAGGCGGGGCCTCCACGAGGCATTCGCGACCTGGTTGACGGCGCTGGCCGATGAGGCTCCGGTCGTCGTTGCTTTCGAGGACTTCCATTGGGCCGACGCCTCGAGCGTCGCCCTCACCGCCGACCTCGTCAGCTCGACCGCCGAGCGGCCGGTGCTGTTCTTCCTCATCGCCAGGCCCGAGGCCGACCAGCTCCTCGATGAGCTTGCACCCGAACGCACGGCGGTCCGGCTCGCTCAACTGTCCGAGAAGGAAATGGAGGTGCTCACAGAGAGCGTCCTCGAGGGTCTTCCGCCCCGAGACCTGATCCCGTTCGTTTTCCGGCGCACGGCCGGGAACCCGTTCTTCGTGGAGGAGTTGCTGCGCTCTCTCCAGGATTCGGGAGCCCTCGTGCGGGCGAACGGAGGCTGGCTCATGCAACCGGGCTGGGACGCCCGCAACTTGCCGACAACGATCGAGGAAGTCCTCTCAGCGCGGATCGACCTGCTTCCAAGACCCGCCGCCACGTTGCTCCAGACCGCCTCGGTCATCGGGCGCCGGGTCCCGCTCCCGCTCCTACGAGCCGTTGCAGGCAATGGGGAACTGGAGCAGGCGCTCCAGGAGCTAGTGGCGGGTGGGCTGTTCGACCGGAGCACGGATGGTGGGATCGAGATGCTCGTCTTCCACCACGCCCTCGTCCAGGACGTGGCCTACTCCCGCCTCCTTCGCCGTCGGCGCCGCGATCTCCACCGAGTGGTGGCGCAGGTCGCGGAGGAGCTCTATGGAGCAGGCGACGAGGTTATCGATTTGCTCGCGCGCCACCTCTATCTCGGCGAGGCGGGCGACAGAGCGGTCGAATACCTGCTTCGTGCGGGCGAGCGCTCGAAGCGGCTATACGCGAACCATGAGGCCATCCTCCATTTCACACGGGCCGCTGAACTGGTACCCGGCGATCCTGAGATCCGGCTGCAACTCGCCGATCTCCACGAGCTCGTCGGAGACTACGAGGAGGCGCTTCGCCTGTACGAGGAGGAGCGTCGGGAGACGAACCATGTCCGCGCCTGGAGAGGCCTCGCGGCGACGCACCGCAAGCGAGGCGAGTACGGGCAAGCGCTCGACGTGGTGGAGCTGGCGTTCAGATCCGAGGGGCTGAAGGGAGAGGACCTCATTCCGCTCTGGCTCGAGCAAGCTTGGACGCTGTCGGTCGCCGGTCGCTTTGAGCAGGCGATCGACGTCCTCGAAGCAGCCCTCGCAGCCGAACCGAGGCGGAGCGACTCGGTGACAGGACACATGCTTCTGCAGCTTGCACGGGCCGAGACGATCGAGGGTCATATCGACGTCGCGCTCACGCACGGCCTTAAAGCTCAGGATATTTTCGATGAACTCGAAGACCTGCGTGGGCTCTGCACCGCCAAGCGAATCGTCGGCGATACCTATCGCCGCCTGGAGCGGTTCGACGAGGCTGCCAAAGAACTACAAGCCGGCTTGGAGTTGGCGGGGCGGATAGGCAATGCGGAGGAGATCGGGGGCTGCCTCCTCAACCTCGCGCTCGTCGAAATGCAACGTGGGGCGCTCCAGCAGGCGATCGCGTCTAACCGGCGGGCAATCGAGGAGTTCGAGCGCATCGGGAACGCCTCTGGCCGGGCGCAAAGCTACGCGAATCTCGCCTGGCTCTTGTTCGAAACGGGCGACCGCGCCGAAGCCGTGCTGTATTGCGAGCGGGCGCTCGAGCTAGCCCGAGCGATCGGGCATTCGCTGACGCTGGCCGACGCCCAAGACACGATGGCGACGATCAGCTTCGCGGAGGGCGATCTTCCACGTGCCGTCGAACAGGCGGAGCAGGCGGCCGCGCTGTACCTCGAAATGGGGGCGCTTCCCCAGGCTGCGGGCTCGCTCGAACTCGCCGCCAAGGCGTGGGAATTGGAAGGAGACACGGAGCGGGCCCGCGCCGCGCGCACGCGGGCCCGAGAGGTAGCCTCGAATGCAGCCTAGTTGTGCCCGCTGAAGCCCCCGGTTCCCCCGGGGACGAGCTCCAGGCAGTTCGGGCTGAGGTTTGCGTCCGGTGCCCAGTCGAAAACGTGGCGTCCGATCGAGGTCGTCGCGTAGAGGCAGACCTCTCCGTCCTGGTCAGCAGAGGGAATAGCCGCCTGGACCGTGACGACATCGAGCCCGGGCGAAAGCGCTGCGCCGTCACCCCGAACGCTCGCGGAGCTCACGGGGGTCGAGTCCGTGTCGCTGTCGACTACCCACAGCTTGTAGCTCACGGTCGGACAGCTTGCCGTGCCAAGCTCGATGTCCACAATCGCGGTCTGCCCGTCAAAGCTGTAGAGCCAGCTCGTGTCGGTGATGTCCGCGCACGCCGGGCCGCTCACATCGTCAACGGCCGCCGGGGCCGGCGCAGCCATCGCGGCGAGAGCCAACGCGACAACCGGAATTACGAAAAGCTTTTTCACTCGTTTTCCCCTTTCTCCCCTATTTCACGTTCGTTCTGTCTTTGCCCGTCCATTGCTTCCCGTCCGAGAAGGCACCGCCCACCTCGACCATGATCGTCTGGTTGGCGATCCCCAGGGCGTTCAGGGTCCGGATGAACGTCTGCCGGTCGAACTTCGCCATGGCCTCGCCGCCCTTAGCGCTCCAGCTGGCCGCCGGCTGATCTGGGCGTGCCTCGGCGAAGTCGCCGTTCGCGTCGACGTACGTGATCTTCGTGATCCGCACGCTCGAGGGGACGATCTGGCCGACGTCGCGGTACGGGACCTTCACCTTGACGGTGATCGGGGTGCCCGACGTATTCCGTTGGAGATCGTCAGGGTCCCAGTCGATGATCGCGTTGTAACTGTCCTCCGGCACGCAAGGGCCATTCGGCGTGTTGAACTCGTTGCCGGTCTGGATCCCGTCGACGTCGAGATCCGTGCCGGGTGTGGACGGGTCGTTATCGGAGCCCGGCGGGAAGCAGGACTGCGACTCGTACGTCGCGGAGAGCCCGTCGTGGTCAGCGTCGGCGAGGATCTCGACGCTTGTCGTCACCGCGGCCGAGAGGTGACCGTCGAAGTCGGTTGCCGTGAGCCTGATCAGGTACGTCCCCGGCGCCCAGCCCGAGGATCCCGTAGGCGTAAGAAGCACCTTCTCGCCGGTCCTCGTTCCCGTGAAAAGTGAGGTGGGATGAGTCGCATCCGTCGGCGACGACCAAGTCAGCTTCGTGCCTGTGAGAGCGCCGTCCTCCGGGTCGTGTCCGGAGCCCCAGAGGGTGACGCTCTCGAACTGAAGAGGCTTAGCGCCGGGGAAAGGAGCCGCGATCGCGGCGACCGGCGTCTGGTCGTCGGCCTCTAAAACCGCCGTCGCGACGTCGGTGAACGGCGTCTGCGTGAAGCCGTCCTCGACGAGCACGCTGATCGTCCCTGTGCCCGCACCGGTCTCGCAATTTGGCGAGGTGTCGGTGCGGAGATCGAAATGGGCGGTCCCGGCCGTGGAATCGAACGATGTCGGAGCAATGCCGACCTTGATCGGGTACTTCACGCCACCGCAATCCCAGTAGAAGGTTGCCCGAGCGTCGGCAGGGAAGTCGTCGGTCGCGTCAACGCCAACATCGACGATCCCCGGCGCCGGGGGTGGTTCCGCGGTTCCCGCTTCCCTGCATGCCGAGAACTCCGAGGTGTTGCCGTCGAAGTCGGTAGCAGTTGCGGTCACCCAATCGCTCGAGCCGATCGCTGTCGCAGAGCTGAACGAGAAGCTCGTATTGCCGCTCGCGGTCGTCTTCACGTTCTTCGAGCCGATGAAGGTCTGGCCCTCGCCGTTCCCGGACGCGTCGCAGGCGCTGTTCGCGAAGAACTCGAGCCTGTAGCCCTTGTTCGCCTCGGTGTCGAGCGTCCCCTGCACAGTCGTCCCGCCGCCACCGGTCGTGACCGAGGTCAGGTCCGGGAAGTTCTGGAGGTTGTTCGGACCCGTGTCCTCATCCCCGGCGTCGTTTGGCGTCACGTCTTCTAGGGGGTCGACAACGCCGAGATCGATTCCGATGCCGCCGTTTGCGTAGATCGAGTTGCCGAGGATCCGATTGCCGGTCGCCGTCCCCGGGCTGGCGATGACCGTCACGCCGTGCGAGCCGTTGCCGGAGACCAGGTTGGCGGCACCGGCAACCGTGCCGCCGACGGTGGTGTTCAGCGCGTTGTGCATTCGGATACCCTCGCCGCCGTTCGGAATCGCCGCCGTGCCGTCGAAGTTCGTACCTGCCTTGTTCCCCTGCACGATGTTGCCGGTCGTGCTTGGGAAGTCGACGCCGAAGATGGAGATGCCCTGATTCGTGTTCCCGGACGTGAGATTGCCCTCGCCGGCGCCAGGGCCGCCGATGATGTTGTCGCTGCCGCCGTCGACAGCGATGCCGTCGATGCCGTTCGCGATCGCGGCTGTACCGGCCGCGTTCGTCCCTGCGTAATTGCCCTGAACGGTGTTGTTCGTCGAGTCGTGAAGGAGGATGCCGTGGCCGCCGTTGCCTGAGACGACGTTACGCTCGGCGGCGCTCGTGCCCCCGATGGTCGTGAGGGAAGCGCCCTCGACACGGAGCGCGTCGCCGGCGTTCCCGAGGTCGGCCGTTCCGGTCGCATCCGTCCCGATCAGGTTGCCGGCTACAGAGTTGCCGGTCGCCGACGGGCCCTGGATCAAAAGGCCGCGGCCCTCATTCCCGGACAGGACATTCCCGCCGATCGTGTTTCCGGCGCCACTCACGACGACACCGACCAAGTTTCCCTGCGCGGCTGTGCCCGCCGCGTTCGTTCCGATGAAGTTGCCTTCGATGATGTTGTTGTCGCTCGAGTCGGTCGACGAGGCCCGGATATCGATGCCGGCACCCGAATCCGGGCTCGTAAAGCCGTTGATCACCAAGCCGCGAACGGCGTTGCTGTCTGCCTCGGGCATCAGCGTCAGCCCGTTCTCGAAAACGTCGCAGCAGTCCGAGGAAATCGCAGTCCCGCTCAGTTCCACAATCGGTGTGCCACCGAAGCCGGGTTGCGTCGTGCCGTCGATCGTCACCGAGTCCGTGATCGGAGGCAGCGGAGTCGTGGGCGTGATCGTGAGCTCGCCCGCTGGCAGGTCGAAAGAGATCGTGTCGGCGCCCGCGGTGTCGTTTGCGGCCAGGATCGCATCGCGTAGCGTGCAAGACCCGTCGAGGCAGTCGCCGTCACCCGGGTCGGCGTTCGAGTTGACCGTGAAGATCGTGTCCAGAAGGAGGCTGGAGACGCTTGCAAGTCCGAACGCGTCAGGCTTCCTCTCGGTACCGAGCCGCGCGGCGCGGAGCGAATCGCCGGACGAACGGACTGCCAGTGACTGTGTCCGCGGCCCCGCCGCAAGCCTGGGCGCGTCCTTTTGGCTTGAGGCTTCCGGACCCGTGCCGGCTGTCCGGAGAAGAAGAAGCTCCGGCCCGCCGGACACGGTGACGTTCGTGACCTGCGGCGCCACGGTCAGGTTGCGAGCCCAAAGGAGCGTCCCGCCCTTGCGAAGCTCGATCCTCACTGTCCTGGAATCAAACGGGAACGCGAACGAGAAGGCCCCAATCGCAGCCGCTGCGACGTCCTGATCTTCCTCCGTGTGGCCGGAATGCACGAACCGCACGGGCACGCCGAGGTCGCTCACGACTTGACCAGAAGAGGGCGGCCAGATCGGCGACGTCGAGTTCTTCTGGATGAACCGGTAGGGACTAGCGGGATCGGAAGCAGTGGTGGGAGCGACAGTCGACTTGTGTGAGTTGCCGATCGCCGTCGTCGCCTCACCCACGCCGTCGGTCGTCCCGTCGAGCTGGAATGTCGACCCGGCCGCGACCCCTGTCAGCGTTCCTGTTCCCGCCGCCGGGCAGCCCGACGTGTTGGCTCCGCCCAAGCCGCAGAGGAGGTAGCCGAAATCGCCCTTCTCGAGGACGGTCGAGCCGTTGTCCCAGCCCGGGGCGGTAAAGCGCATGACCGAGCGGTCGTCGGAGAGCCACTTCCACGTGAGGCCGTTGAACGCTCGGTCGACGTTTTCCGCCAGGTTGTCGGCGTTGGTGAAGTACGAGTGGAGCGTCGCGCTGCTCGTCGTGCAGCCAAACGTGTGGCAGAACTCCATCCCAAGAAGCGATCCTGCCGTCGACGGGACGCCGGAGGCGTCGGGGGACCAGCCGTACCCAGGCCTGCTGCGTGTTCGTCACCGTGAACCCTTCGAAGCAGTTCGGGCTGCCGCTGCTTCTGGTGTTGCCGATGACTCCAACAGTACGATCGACATCGTTGGCGGTCGTGTTTGCGTTGTTGTAGGCGTTCATGAACGCCTGGAGCTGGGTCTGGATCGGCGCGTAGTTCAGGCTCGTTCCACAGAACAGCTGGGTGCCGACGTCGACGAAGCCAGGGTTGTTGACGGCGTAGCGGATGCCGCCGTTTGTGGTGGGCAGGACTCCGACGCGCGGCAAGCCGGACCCGTCAGGTCCTGGACCGGGTACATCCGGGAGAGGTTCGCGAAGCCGTTGGCGAGCGTGCTCGTCTGCAGGGTGTCCAGGGCAGCGGCCATCGGAACCGCCAACACCCGCAATGCCTTCGCCGGCAACTCGACGACTTTCGACGCCGTGAACGTCACTGCCTGCGTCGACGTAAACGTGTCCTCGACCCCCTGCACCGGTCCGCCTTTCGACTGATAGTTGACCGTGATCGAGAAGGCGGCATTGAAGCTCCCCGCGATTCCAGAGGTCGACGGTGGAAGGTTCGACCCAAGCACGATGAACTTCGCGTCTGCAGGCGCGTCCTGCAGGACGGAGGAGCTCGTGACAAGCGCGTTGACGGCGTCGGGCAAAGGCGAGACCGACGGTCCGATCTGCGCGGTTCCGTTCTTCACCACCAGCGTGCCACCGATGATCTTGATCACAGGCTTGGTCCCGGCACACCTCGGCAGGGTGCTCGGCAGCCTCAGGTAGAGCTTGACCAGTGTCTCCTTGCCGCGGACCAGCCGCGCGTAGGGCAGGCCCTGGTTCACAGTCACGTCCCCGAGTGCCGGGGGGATGATGCAGTGAGACGCTTGGGCCGTCTCGCGAGTCGCCAACCCCGCGACGGCGGCCACGCACACGAACGCTACGAGAAACCGCGACGAAGCCGTACCGTTTCGCATGCCGCTAACCCCTTTGCCGTTGCCGCAGATGACCGAGGCTACAACTCCAAGGAAGAAAGTACAACTGGTTACAAGCGCTTGAACAAGGCCGCAGCGCTCCTTGTTACGGCCGGCGCTCGAGGGTGGCTGAACTCGCTCCGGCCGCGCACCGCTTCACCTCAGTCGACTGAAATACCATCCAGGCGCTCTCTGTATTCAACACAGAAAAATAAAAGCGCTTCTTTGCAGGTCTTTCATGGAGCTAGCCGGGCTCGAACCGGCGACCTCCTGGGTGCGATCCAGGCGCTCTCCCAACTGAGCTATAGCCCCGCGGGAAGACAGTCTAGCGGCGGGCCTCCTCGAGAAAACGGAGCGGCCGCTACCGTCGGAGTCGCCTCGTTTCGCACCGTTTTTCGCCGCCTCGCGCAGAGTTACCTTCGGCGGACGAGCGTCGGCCGATTAGCCCGGGCGAGCGTGGGTACCATGACCCGACCCGCGAAGAGGAGGATGCATTGCCTGGTCTCATGAACCGGGCCTCGACCGTCGTCAAGGCTCGGATCTCAAAGCTGCTCGATCGTGCCGAGGACCCGTCGATCACGCTCGACTATTCCTACGAGAAGCAGCGCGAGCTGCTCCAGAACGTCAAGCGCGGCGTCGCCGATGTCGTTACCGCGAAGAAGCGACTGGAGCTCCAGTCGCAGAAGCTCGAGCAGGAGATCGAAAAGCTCGAGACCCAGGCACGACAGGCGCTGTCGGCCGGGCGCGAGGACCTCGCCCGTGCGGCGCTCGAGCGCAAGGCGCTAGTGCAACAGCAGCTCCAGAGTCTCGATCAACAGGGCACGGCGCTCGAGGCTCAACAGGAGAAGCTGATCGAGGCCGAGAAGCGCCTGTCCGTGAAGGTCGAGGCGTTCAGGACGCAGAAGGAGACGATCAAGGCGACCTACTCGGCCGCGGAGGCACAGGTCAAGATCGGCGAGGCCGCAAGCGGGATCGGCGAGGAGATGGCTGACACCGGACTCGCAATCGAGCGGGCGCGCGACAAGACCGAGCAGATGCAGGCCCGTGCGGCGGCGGTCGAAGAACTAACGGAAGCGGGGACGCTCGAGGACTTCACCGAGCAGGGAACGAGCCTCGACCGCGAGCTCGCTCAGATCTCAGCCGGCAGCCAAGTCGACGACGAGCTTGCGCGCATGAAGGGCGAGCTTGGATCCGGCGAGACGAAGAAGGAGATCGAGCAATGATCGCTCGCCTGATGGGAGACGGGCAGTACGAGATCGACGAGGCACTCTGCACACGGCTGAACGAGCTCGACGACAAGGCGGTGGCGGCGCTCGAGGCAAACGACGAAGAGCAGCTCGACGGCTTCCTCGACCAGATGGCCGAGCTCGTGCGCAGCGAAGGAAAGCGCCTCGCCGACGACGACCTGTCCGCCTCGGAGATCTTGATCCCGCCGAGCGACCTGACCCTCGAGGAGACGCGGCAGCTTTTCTCGGACCACGGCCTCGTACCTGATTTGCCCGCTCCCGAGTAGGCGCCTAGCGCACGGCGGCGAGCCACCGCGCGCACGCGACCATGTCCTCGTAGACCGACTCGCCGGAACCCCAGGCGAGGGCGTGGACGATCCCCCACCCGCGCATCCGCTCACGGTCGACCTCCAGTGCCTCGGACAGAAGATCGAGCCGGCGGGCGATCGTTCGCACAGGCTGCGGGTCGCGGGCAAGCTCGGCTCGCCGGTCACGGAGGAGCGACGCAGCGTCCAAGGCGCGCTCCCCGACGAGCGGCTTCGGGTCAATTGCAAGCCAGGGCTCGCGCTCGGCGGCGAGCACGTTCCCGCCGTGGAAGTCCTGGTGCAGGATCACGACCTCGGGCTGCGAGGAGCGGAGATCGTGCAGGAGATCGAGCGCCAGATCGAGGAGTGAGCGCTCGAACGGACGTCCGAGCCGGTCCCACGCGGCCGGAATGCTCTCTTCCCACCCGGCGGCAACATCGGTCAGGAGTCGAAACGGGTGGTCTGCCTCGGGTCGACGCCACAGCCGGCAAAGAACCTCCGCAGCGATCTTGTTCGCGCGCTCTTCGTCGGCCTCGCGCCCAGAGCTGGCTTCCTGGAATACACCGCTCGATGAGTACCGCCGAGCGGGCCTGGTCACGCGCGAGAAGCCTGACCGCGCCGCGACCGTCCCAGGCGACGAGCGCGTCTGCCTCCGTAGCGCTCTCGGGCTCCGGGAAGGCGAGCTTCAGGATCGCGGGCGAGCCGTCCGGAAGCGTTGCCGGAAGGACCAGAGAGATAGTGGCCGGGTCGAGCGGAGCGCCGAGCTGGAGCGTCCACTCGTCGGCACACTGCGACGCGAGCAGCGGCAGTCGGCCCAGCCAGTCGGCGCCACCCGGTTGGTCACGCCACCATTCGAGGCCCCGAGGCAGCACGAACGGCACCGGGCGGCTAGTCCAGCGGCGCGTCGAAGAGGCCGAGCCAGCGTTCGAGGTCCGGCTCGATCGGGAGCTCCTGCTCGAGCTCGTTTTTGAGTCGCATCTCCTCGGCGTTGTCCCGCTCCTTGTCGGAGCCGGTCGGGATGAAGGGCCAGAACGTCCCCCGCTTGAACCCGTAGACGAGGTTGACCTTGCGGCCCTTCCCTTCGAAGGGGAACAGCGCAGCGAGGAGCTGCTCGCCGAACCCGCGTGCGTCGAGCTCGGAGCTGACGAGGTGGACGGTGGTGACGAGGTCCTCGAAGTCAGGATCCCGGATCACCAGCCATTGGAAGCCGTAGCTGTCAGAGCGCCGCCGGACCTCGGACCCGGAGCTCTGCGCGGCGACCCCCAAGAGCTCGTCGAGCTCCGTCTCGGCCCGTGCGAACTCACCCGCCGACAACGGCTTGAAGACAACGGCAGCGGCGCCGGAGCTCTTCAGCCCGAGCTCGGACTCGAGGGTGACCTGAGCGGTCGAGAGGGCAAAGAGCTTGTCGAGCTTCGCGCCCTTGAGCTTCTTCCGTCCGAAGAGGACGTCGCCGAGACCCACCGTGCGCCTAAGAGACCGGGCGGCCCATCTCCTGGGCGATCGCAGCGAGGCGCGCGAGCCGCTTCTCGAGCGGCGGATGCGTCATGAACAGCTCGCCGAAGGCGCTCTTCACGCCGGTCGGGATGATGAAGAACGCGTTCATGCCGGCGACCTCGCGGAGGTCGCGCTGCGGGATGCGCGTCATCTGGCTCGCGATCTTCTGGAGCGCGCTCATGAGCTGCTCGGGCGCACCCGTGATGACGGCGGCGCCGCGGTCGGCGGCGTACTCGCGGTAGCGCGAGATCATCATGATCAGGACATAGCTGATCACGTACGTGAGGAGCGAGACCGCGAACATGATCAGCCAGACCGGAGCCGAGTTGTTGTTGTCACGGCCCCCGCCGCCGCCGAGCATGCCTCCGTAGAGCCCGAAGCGCATGAGCATCGCGGCGACCATCGAGAAGAAGCTCGCGATCGTCATGATCGCGACGTCGCGATTGCCGATATGCGAGAGCTCGTGGGCGAGCACGCCCTCGATCTCGCGCGCGTCGAGCCGGTCCCAGAGCCCGCGCGTGACGGCGACCACTGAGTGCTTCGGGCTTCGTCCGGTCGCGAAGGCGTTGGGAACGTCAGTCGGGATCACCGCCACCCTCGGCTTCGGGAGGTCCGACATGGCACAGAGACGTTCGACCATGTCGTGCAGGTCGGGCGCCTCCTCGCGCGTCACGACCTTCGCGCCCGACGCAGCGAGAGCGATCTTGTCCGAGGTGAAGTACTGGAGGAACGCGAGGCCTCCGATAATCAGGATGATCGCGAAGTACCCGAAGTTGAAGACGTTCAGGAGGACGACAAAAAAGACGACGTAGAGCGCGCCGAGCGCGAACATCGTCGAGAACATGCGGACCGAGAGGCCCACATCACGGCCGAAAGCCTTGCGTTCCATGCTGGTTTCAGTGACTCCTAGAGAGGCTGGTGGGGATACGCGAATTGTACCCTCCGGACGGTGACCCGAGCCGCGATCCTGGCCGTGACGGCACTCCTCGCGGTCTGCGGAGCGGCCAGCGCCCAGACCTTCCGAGTCGTCATCGTCCCCGGCCTCGAGCTCTCGGACCTGCGCGCACTCGAGAGCCGCGGCGCGGTGGGTCTCCTGATGCCGGCCAACGGCCCGGTCACCGGAAGAACGCAGGCTCTGGCTGCACTCGAGCGGGGAGCCGTGGAGAACTCGTACCTCGGAGGCATTCCGTCGGGTGCCGCCCGGATCCAGGTGGAGGAGGCAACGCGCGTGCCGGCCTTAGGGAACGTGATCGTCCTCGCGCTGCCCGAGCGAGAGCGCCTGGACAACGACCGGCGCTATCCGATCGCCATCCTCGGCTCAGGGTTTCGCGGGCTCGTTCGCTCGGACTCGACCCGGATCCCCGGACTAGTCTCGATCGCGGACATCGCGCCGACGGCGCTCGGAGAGCCGGGCGCACTAACGTCTGAGCCCCGCGACGACGCCGCGGCCGATGCTCTCGCCCTCGATCGGCGTATCGCCGGACATCGCGACGCTCGCCTTCCTTCGAGCTTCGTCGCGGCGGCCGTTGCTCTGGCGCTCACGTTCTTCGTCCGCCGCGGCGGCGTCTACGCATTCGCGGCCGCGCTCCTGGTGAACCTTGCGCTCGGGATCGCTGAGGTGGCCGACCCGTGGGTCGCCACTCTCGCGATCGGGCTCGGCACCGCTCTCGGGGCGCTCGGTCTGGCCGCCGTCGCCCGCTCGACCACCGCGCTGGGAGTCCTCCTCGCGCTCGTGCTCGCCGCCTATCTCGTCGCCATGGCGGCGGACCCGTCGACCGTGGCCCTCTCGCCCTGGGGTCCGGGCCAGGCAGGGCGGTTCTACGGTGTCACCAACCTGCTCGAGACGATGCTGCTCGTGCCTGCGTTGGCGGGAGCGGCCTACCTCTGGCCCCGGTTCGGCCCGATCGGTCTCGGGCTCGTAGCGGCCCTCGCCTTCGTGACGATCGCGGGGAACCGTTTCGGCGCAGACGGAGGCGGGGCAATCGTCCTCGGAGTCGGCTTTGCGGTCCTGGCGGTCGAACTGGCCGGCGGCGGACGGCGGCGGCTCCTGGTTGCTCTCGCGGCCGCGGCCGCTGCCGTCCTCATCCTCACGGGACTGGATGCCGCCACCGGCGGGTCGAGCCACGTAAGCCGGGCAGTTGGGGGCGGGCCGGGCGAGATCGTCGATGACCTGGGAAGACGGCTCGAGATCTCCTGGGGCACGGCGACGGCGACCTGGTATGCCGCCCTGGTGGTAGCGGCGGCCATCGCCGCGCTCATCGCGCTCACCCTCCGCCTGCTTCGTAGTGACACCTCACCAGCGAACGGCGCGCTGCCGCTCTCCCTCGCCGCAGGGCTCCTCGCGTCCCTCCTCGTGAACGACGCGCCGCACGACGTCGCGGTTGCAGGGTTGATCGGTTATCTCGCCGTCTCAGTGGGTACACTCGCGCCCGATGCGCCGCTCCGTATCCCTGGCTCTGCTCCTCTGCGTGCTCGTGTTCGCCCTCGCCGCAGCGGGCTGCGGCGGCGAAGAGACGGTCACACCGACTCCTGACACGGTCGTCGGGAGTGTGGCGGAACAGACGGTGCCGGAGGGCGAAGCCGAGGCAGGGAAGTCGGTCTTCGCAGACGCCGGGTGCGGCAGCTGCCACACCTTCGCCGCAGCCGAAACGTCAGGGACGGTAGGGCCGGATCTCGACGAGGTCCTCAAGGGGAAAGACGACCTGTTCATCTACAACTCGATCGTGAACCCGGACGCCCAGGTCGCAGAAGGCTTCCAGCCGGGGATCATGCCGAAGACGTACGGCGAGCAGCTCGACGACAAGCAACTCGGCGACCTCGTCGCCTTCCTCAAGCCAAAGAGCTGAGCCTCCCGCCCGGCTTTCCCTCCGAGGTCGAGGCGTTTGCCTGCGACCTCGACCGGACGCTGTTGCCCGAGACGCTCGTGCTCGGCGAGCGGACCCGGGCCGCGATCCACGCCGCCCGCGCGGCCGGCATCCACGCCGTGATCGTGACGGGGCGGATGTTCCAGTCCGTTCGCCCCTACGCGCTCGAGCTCGGGATCGACGATCCCGTCGTTTGCTACCAGGGAGCCGTGGTCGCCGAGCCGGCGAGTGGCCGTTTCCTTCGCCACATCCCGATTCCGCTCGAGCTTGCGCGGGAGACGATCACGGCGGTCGAGGCCGAGGGCTTTCGCCTCAACTGCTACGTCGACGACGAGCTCTACGTCGCCGAGGCGACCCCGGAATCGGAGCGCTACTCCCGTTTTCAGAACCTCGTTGTCCACGAGGTCGGGGATTTGCTCGCGTGGCTCCAGAAGCCGCCCACAAAGCTCGTGGCTGTCGACGACCCCGAGAAGCTCGACCGGCTCGAGGCGGAGATGAAGGAGCGCTTCGCCGGGCGCCTCTACATCGCCAAGTCGCTCCCGTACTTCCTCGAGTTCGCGAGCCCGGAGGTGACGAAGGGATCGGGGCTGGCGTTCCTCGCCGAGCACCTCGGCTTCTCCGCCGCGAAAACCGTGGCGTTCGGCGACGGCGAGAACGACCTCGAGCTGCTCGAGTGGGCCGCCTTCGGGCTCGCGGTCGAAGACGCGCACGAACGCCTGCTCGCGATCGCCGACGCGACCTGCCCCCCGGCGGAGGCGGAGGGCGTCGCCGAGGTGATCGAGGCGTACCTCGCATCCCGCGAACCGCGGTAGGCCCTGGCTGCGGGCGTCATAGACTCCACGCATGATCGACGTCAGGGCGGCGAGAAGCGACCCTGAGGCGTGGCGGGCGGCACTCGCACGCAAAGGCGCCTCGGAGGACTTCGACGCGCTCATGGAGGCGGACCGGCGTTGGCTCGAGCTCGTTCCGAAGGTCGACGAGCTGCGATCGCGCACGAAACTGAAGGGGAAGCCGACTCCGGAGCAGGTGGAGGAGCTGAAGGACGTGAAGGCCGAGCTTCAGCGCCTCCAGGGGGAGCTGGCCGAGGCCGAGAGGCATCGCCGCGAGCTCCTGGAGCGGGTGCCGAACCCGCCGGACCGGAGTGTGCCGGACGGCCAGACCGACGACGACGCGGAGGAGCTCCGCCGGGTCGGCGAGCCGCCCGAGTTCGACTTCGAGCCGCGCGACCACATGGATCTGGTCGGCGGGGAGCGCGGGATCGACATGGAGCGCGGCGCCCGGCTCTCGGGCTCCCGCTTCGCGTACCGGACCGGCGCCGTGGCGCTGCTCGAATTGGCGCTCTACCGCTTCGCGCTCGACCGGCTGACGGCGGAAGGGTTCGTGCCGGTGCTACCGCCCGTGCTCGTGCGTGAGGAGGCCATGTACGGCACAGGCTTTCTTCCCACCGAGGAGGTCAACATCTATCGCGTCGAGCGGGACGAGCTCTATTTGACGGGGACCTCGGAGGTCGCGCTCGCGGCGCTCCACATGGGGGAGATCCTGGAAGCCGAATCGCTGCCGCGTCGCTACGCGGGGTATTCGACCTGCTTCCGGCGCGAGGCGGGGGCGGCCGGGAAGGACACGCGCGGCATGTTCCGGGTCCACCAGTTCGACAAGGTCGAGATGTTCGTGTTCTGCCCGCCGGAGACGTCTGCATCGGAGCACGAGCGGATCCTCGGCATCGAGGAGGCCCTCGTGCAGGCGATCGGCCTCCCTTACCGCGTCGTCAACATCGCCGCCGGCGACCTCGGGGGCGCGGCGACGAAGAAGTACGACATCGAGGCATGGTTCCCCGCCCAGGGGCGCTACCGGGAGATCACGTCGTGCTCGAACACGACGGATTATCAGGCGCGCCGCCTCGACGTGCGCTTTCGAGGCGATCAGAGGCCAGAGCTCGTGCACACCTTGAACGGAACCGCCGCAACGGCCCGGGCCATGCTGGCGATCCTCGAGAACTTCCAGGACGAGACCGGCTCGGTCACCGTCCCCGAGGCTCTCCTCCCGTTCGGCGCGCCCGAGCGAATCGGCTAGGTGGAAAGCTCGCGGCCGATCGCCGCGTAGGCGCCCAGTTCGAAGTCCCAGAGCGGGTCCTCGTCCGCCACCGGCCAGGTCGAGAGCTTCACGACCACGAGCTCGGCCTCCGGATCGATGTAGATCGTCTGCCCGTGGATTCCGAGCGCCGCGATCGTGCCGCGGTCCGAATCGAGCACCCACCATTTGCTCCGATACGACCACCGGGGCCGCTTGGCCCCCTCGTCGCTCCTGGCAAACGCCGAACGTGAGGCGTCGTCCCCGCCGCGCCGTGCGTCCTCGATCCACTCCAGGGGAACGATCTGCTCGCCGTCGACGCGGCCGCCCTCGAGGATCATTTGCCCGAACCGCCCAAGATCGCGGAGTGACGCGCTCATGCCGCCGTCGGCAAGCGCGCATCCGTGGCGGTCGACGGTGATCTCGGCGTCCTGCTCGGCGCCGATGCGGCTCCACAGCTCGCGTGAAACGAGATCCGCGTAGGGCACGCCGCCGACGCGCTCCAGGAGCCAGCCGAGGAGGTCGGTCAGGATCGACCGGTATTCGAAAACCTTGCCGTGTGGGCCGTGGTTCTCGAGCGAGGCGATATAGGCCCAGGTGTCCGGCGCGACGAGCGGACCCGTAGGCGGGCACCAGCCGATCACGGGCTCGTACAGGCGAACGTCCGATGCTGGATCGTCGTAGACCTCCGAGAAGCGGGTGCCGGTGCGCATGTCGAGGAGATGGCGGACGGTTGCTCCCTCGAAGCTCCCGCCGGCGAGCTCGGGCAGGTACTGGACGACCTGTTCCTCCGGATCCAGCTCTCCGCGCCCGGCGAGGATGCCTGCGACCGACCCCGCGATCGACTTCGAGACGGACTGGAGGAGGTGGACGCCGGCGGGCGACATCCCGTTCTCGTAGAGCTCGGTGACGATCGCGCCGCGGTGCAGGACGAGGAAGGCGTCGGTCGACGTGTCGGCGAGCATGCCTCCGACCGTCGCCGCGGCACCGTCCGACGAAAACTCGACCTCGAGGAGGTCGACTGGTCGCCTCTCGAGCGTGCGGGGCGGCCCGTCGCCACGCTCGATCCGCGCGGTCGGGACGAGCTCACGCACGTGCTGGTAGGCCCAGCGCAGATGCGGCGGGCGTTGCCAGTTCTCGAGGGTGACCCGTTCGCGCACGCCGGGCGACTCTACGACGGGAAGCGGGAGCCGCGCTCCGCGTAGGGAGCGCAGCTCCCGGATGAATCCTCTTCTACCTGCCCGGTCCAGTTAAACAGCGCGGGCTACAATCGGCTGCCCCGGCGGGGTGCCTGAGCGGTTGAAAGGGGCGGTCTTGAAAACCGTTAGGCCTCGAAAGGGGCCTCGTGGGTTCGAATCCCACCCCCGCCGCTAGCCCGTACCCGCACAGGTTTGGCCGTCCCTCATTTGGTTCCGGGGCCCTCCGGGCGTTAGGGTCGACTGTGCTCGGGGACGGTCCCTTGTCCCGGGGGAACGGATGCGGGCTTTCAGCCTCTCCGCCCGTCCCCGGGCGCATTCGTAAGCTGAGAGCATGGCCTCTCCGATCCGCGTCGGCACCTGCTCCTGGGCCGACAAGTCGCTCGTCGAGCACTGGTACCCGCGCGAGGTGAAGGGGGCGGAGGCGCGTCTTCGGTACTACGCCGAGCATTTCAACGCGGTCGAAGTGGATTCCACCTACTACCGCTTACCAGAGCCGGAGCTGGCCGCACGCTGGGCCGAACGTACGCCGGCGGGGTTCGTCTTCCACGTGAAGGCGTTCGGGGTCATGACCCGCCACCCCGTCAGGGCCGAGCAGCTTCCGCCCGACCTCCGGGACTCGGTTCAGACTGACGAGCGTGGACGCGTCGACCGGCCGCCGAAGGAGTTCCGCGCCGAGATCTTCACACGTTTTCTCTCCGGACTCGAGCCCCTCCGTACAGCCGGCAAGCTCGGGGGGATCCTGCTCCAGTTTCCGTCCTACATCGTCTACCGCGATTCCTCTCTGGCCTACCTCGAATGGGCCCGTGAACAGCTCGAGGGCCATGACGTGCTCGTCGAGTTCCGGCACCGGAGCTGGCTCGACGAGGAACATCGCACACACACGCTCGCGTTCCTCGAGAGCCTGGGAGCAACCAACGTGATCGTCGATGCACCCAAGACCGAGGCGAAGAACCTCGTTCCCACTGTCGTCGCGTTGACGAGCCCGACGGCCTACATCCGCTTTCACGGGCGCAACGCTTCGACCTGGAACGTCCGCGGCAAGAGCGCCGCCGAACGATTCAACTACCTCTACACAAAGGAGGAGCTCCGCGAATGGGAGGGTCCGCTTCGCATGATTGCAGGTGAAGCCGAGCAGGCTTTTGCGTTCTTCAACAACAACGGCCGCAGCGAAAAACCTGACGGAAGCGGCTGGATTGCCCAGGCTCCGGAAAATGCGCTTATGCTGAGAAAAGTCCTCAAAGAAGAAGGGGTACCGGTCGATTGATCGTAATGAACTCTGCGGCCTGGACAAGAGGAGTGTTGGCAGGTCAATGAGAAGGGCGATCGGAGCTGTTTTGTGGGGCCTCGCGGTAGGAGGCGTCTTCGCCGTGCTCCTGCTCGCCGCGAGGATCATCACCCAGGTCGACTTCAAAGCCGACCTCGGGACCCCTAGCGCCCGGAGCCAGGGAGAGACGCCCGTCATAGAGATACAGGCCCTCGCGCCGACAAGCCGTTCGCAGGGTGAGACCGAGAATGGGTCTTCAAGCTCGTCGTCAGCCGTCGGCGGTGGCGGCAGCTCGGAGACTCCCCTTGCGTCCTCGACGTCGGGCCGCTTCCGAGTGATCTCCAGTCAGCCTGCAAACGACACCGGAACCGCAAATCCTTCGGCGCCGACCGAACCGACTACACCCCCGCCCACGTCCCCTACGGCGCTCGCACCCACGGACGCGGATACCACGTCTGACACGAAGCATGCGAAGAAGGACAAGAGCGCAAAGTCCAAGGGCAAGGCGAAGGGGCACGGCCACAAGTCCGGCGACAAGAAGCAAGGCAAGGGCAGCGGCAAGGCCCACCACGGCGGCACGAAACAGGCCACCGGCGGAAGCGGCGGGAGCGGCAGGCCCGCTACGGCGGGGGGCGGCGGTGCAAAGACCCATCAGGCCGCCGGCGGCAAGGGCCACAAGGGCGGCGGTAAGGCCCATAAGGGCCGCGGCGCCACGAAGCACTCCGGCAAGCACAACAAGTAGGCGTCAGCCCCTCCGTCTAGGCCGCGTTAAGCTCCGGCCGCTGTGGACGCCGCAGGGCTCAGGTACCGGATCCGGGAGCCGCGGGGAGACCCGCTCGGGGCGCTCGTCCTCATGCACGGCCGCGGAGCGGACGAGCTCGATCTCGAGCCGCTTCTCTCAGTCCTGGACCCGGACGCGCGCCTCGTTGGCATCCTCCCCCGCGGGCCGCTCACACTTCCACCGGGTGGAGCGCACTGGTACGCGGTCCAGCAGATCGGCTATCCGGATCCGGACACGTTTCTCACGACCTTCGAGCGGACGTCGAACTGGCTCGACGCCCTGCTCGAAGAGCTGGGGCTTTCACCCGAGCGCACGGTGTTGGCAGGGTTTTCCCAGGGCGCGGTCATGTCGTATGCGCTCGGGCTCGCCGCTTCCCGTCCCAGGCCCGCCGCGATCCTGGCGATGAGCGGTTTCATCCCGAGAGTCGAGGGCTTCGAGCTCGACCTTGCGTCCCGAGCCGGTCTACCGGTCTCGATCTCCCACGGGACAACCGACCCGGTGATCGGGGTGCAATGGGGGCGGGACGCCCGCGACCGCCTCACCCCGGCCGGTCTCGTCGTCCGCTATCACGAGGATCCCGTCGACCACACGATTACGCCACAAGCCATCGCGCAGGCACGGGAAGTTCTCGAAGCGGCCCTGCCGCCGGCCTAGGAGGGATTGGTGAAACGTCGTTCGTCGGCGGCGTGCGATGGTCGTTTCGAGGCAAGGACGCAGGGAGCGCCGATAGCAGCGCTATCGAAGCGACTGAGGACGCAGCATCGGGGCGAGCAGCGCGGCCCGACGGCACTGCTGCGTTTCGTCAAACCCTCTCTAGCCTACGAGACTGCAGTCTCGCCGGGCCGGGGCTCGTCGAGGCCGGTCTCTGGCGCCCCGACCGGGACCGGGCGGAGCGGACGAAGGTAGAGGCGCTCGTAGAGGATGGCTGCCGCCGCCGCGCCGAGGAGCGGCCCGAGGTACCAAACCCACCCGTCCGCCCAGTGACCGCCGACCAGCTGTGGCCCGAAGGCCCGGGCGGGGTTCATCGCCGCGCCGGTGAGAGGGCCGGCAAAGAGGATGTCGAGCGTGATCGTGAACCCGATCGCGAGCCCGGCGATGGCCTTGAAAGTGCCGCGCTCGTCGGCGGCGGTTGCGAAGATCACCCAGACGAGAAAGAAGGTCAGGATGGCCTCAATCACGAGGCCTGCCCCTGCCCCGATCCCACCCGCGATCGCGGGCACACCAAGGCTGACGGGGTCGGTGAGCGAGTCCGGCAGGAGCCCCGTCAGGAACAGTGCCGCCAGGAATGCCCCGGCAAACTGGGCAACCCAGTAGACGACGGCAAGCGAAAGGGCCATGCGGCCGGTGACGAGGAAACCGAACGTCACCGCCGGGTTGAAGTGGCCGCCCGAAATATGGCCGACTGCGGAAGCCATGACGGCGATGACGAGTCCGTGGGCCAGCGCCACGCCGACCAGGTCGGCTCCGACGGCGATCGCGCCGACGCCGATGAATGTCAGGGCGAACGCTCCGATGAACTCGGCGACGCCCCGTCGCAGCCCGTCTCCGCTCATGGGCGCAAGCCTAGAAACGTCGCCGGATGGAGCCAGCGGGGCGCGCGCGTGGCGCCCGCCGGCTGTGTCTAGGGTTGGACGGTGGAGTCCTCACGGCATACGGCGCTTGCTACCGCGCTACGACTCTCCTACTTCACGATTGCATGGAATGGAGTCGTGGGAGCCGCTGCTCTGTTCGTTTCCGTTCTAGATGGCAGCCTCGCATTGGCTGGCTTCGCGCTCAACGCGCTCCTGGACGCCTCGGCGTCAGGCGTCCTGGTTTGGCGATTCAGAAGAGAGCAGCGCGACCCGGCCGAAGCCGAACGACTGGAGCGGAAAGCTCAATCTTGGATTGTCCTGGCGATGCTGACCGTAGGCCTGTACATCGGCGTTCAAGCCATACGTGCCCTCATCGACGGCTCGCATCCAGAAGGGTCACCGTTTGGCGTCGGCCTAGCCACCATTTCACTACTCCTCTTGCCCTGGCTCGGTGCGATGAAGCTCAGGGTGGCCTCCAAGCTTGCGAGTCATGCGCTACGCGGCGATGGAGTGCTGACGTTGGCAGCCGCCGTACTCGCTGCGGTCACGCTCGCGTCCATTCTCGTAAACACCACGCTTGGGTGGTGGTGGGCCGACCCGCTCGCCGCGTTGGTGATCGCGTGCGCGCTCGCAACCGAGTCGGCGCGCTTGGCGATACGGCACCGCTTCGGCTAGGCAATCCGTTTTTCTCGTCGAACCCTAGGCGCGCCAGTAGCTCCGAGTGAGAAGCACCGCGACCGGGAGGAGCTCGAGCCGCCCCATCCACATGAGCACGATCATGATGCTCTTGGAGAGACCGCTGAACGGCTCGAAGGAGCCCATCGGGCCGAGAAACCCGAAGCCCGGGCCGACGTTCCCGATCGTCGTGGCCGCGGCCGAGATTGCCTCGAACGGGGTCACCTCCACCCCGACTCGCCCGGCCTCGATCACGAGCCCAAGCGAGCCGAGCGCGAACACAATCACGTACAGGAGCACAAAGATTGAAATCGCCCGAAGCGTGCGCTCGTCGATCACGCGCCCGTTCAGGCGAATGGGACGAACCGCCTCGCGGTGGACTGTCTGGTCGAGTTCCCGGCCGAGGATGCGCCCGAGTAAGAGGATCCGAACCGGCTTGATGGCGCCACCCGTGGATCCCGCGGAGCCTCCGATGAACATCAGCGCTACCAGCGTCATGGCGGTCAGCGATGTCCATAGGTTGAAGTCCGTGCTGGCGTAGCCCGTCGTCGTCATCATCGAGACTGCCTGGAAGACGCCATGGCGGATGGCTGCCTCGCCCGTGAGGATCCCCTTCGCGGCCAACTCGACGAAGAGAAGCACGGAGCCCAGGGCGAGCAGCCCGACGTAGAGGCGGAGCTCCTCGTCACGGCTTGCTTTCCGCCACTGGTTGCGAAGAAACGCCCGATACATGAGCGCGAAGTTCGCGCCGGCCAGCACCATGAACAGCGCGATCGCCCACTGGGTCGCTGCGCCGAAATCCTCGATCGACCGCGCCCTGGTCGAAAAGCCGCCCGTTGGCAACGTCGTGAAGGCGTGGGCTACGGCCTCGTAGAAGCTCATGCTCTCGTCGATGCCAAACCAGGCGAAGAGCGAGAGAGTCAGGATCATGGCTCCGGTGAGGCCGACATAGAGGAGCCAGAGCCGTCGCGCCGTGTCCCGGATGGACGTCGCCAGAGGTTCGATCTCCGGCCCCGGCGCCTCCGATTCCATGAGTTGCCTGCCACCGACTCGTAGGCGCGGCAGGATTGCGAGCGCCAAGACGATGATTCCCATGCCGCCCAGCCACTGTGAGAACTGGCGCCACATGGCGACCGAATGACTGAGCGCCTCGATGTCGGTGAGGACGCTCGCGCCTGTTGTGGTCATGCCGGACATGGACTCGAAGTACGCGTCGATCGGATTGCGAAGCTGAGGCTCGATGAAGAGGTAAGGAAGCGAGATGACTAAGGCGCCCGCGAGCCAGGTGAGCGCGACGACCAAGAACCCTTCCCTCGCTCCGATGCTCACTGTGCCCCTGGTGAGACGCTCGAGGCTCCAGCCCCCCGTAGCGGTGATCGCGGCGGCGGCCAGGAACGGCCAGACCGGCTCGCCGTACCCGACCGCGATGCCGGCCGGAAGGATGAAAGCCAGGCTGAAGTACCTTACGAGCGCCCCGACGAGATTCAGCGCCCCGCGCACCTCGACGCCGAGAGTTGGCGCTTGTCGCACACGGCGCCTCAGAGTCGCCTCCTCAAAGTGCGCGCTCGACCTGCTGCACCCGCGACGACTCGGCAAAGATGATCGCCCGGTCGCCGGCCCGGAGCTCATCCTCGCCGTGCGGGAAGATCGCCTCGCCGTCCCGCACGATCGCGCCGATCAGGGAGCCTGTCATGGGCAGTTCCTTGAACGGGCGGCCGCACAGGGCGCTGTCGTCCCGCACCGTGATGTCGAGGACCTCGAAGCGGTCGCCCTCGAGCATCGCCAGCTGCCTGATCCGAGGGTCGTGGGCGAAGCGCACGATCTCCTCCGCGGTCACCGAGCGCGGGTTGACAGCGACGTCGACGCCCGCCTGCTCGAAGACGTCCCCCGAGAGCGGGTCGTGGACGATCCCGATCGTGAACTGAACCCCCTGCATCTTCGCGAGCGCCGCCGCATAGAGGTTCTTCGCATCCTCCGGCATCGCAAAGACCGCCGCTCGCGCGGTGCCGATCTTCTCACGCTTCAGAAACTCGGGATCGGTACCGGTGGCATGGAAGACCCTGGCCTCAGGTAACTCCTCGGCCACTTCCCTGGCCCGCGGACCGAGGGCCTCGATCACCCGCACCTTGATTCCCTGTTCGATCAGAAGCCTGGCGATGGCGACGCCGGTCTGGCCCCCGCCGACGATGACCACGTCGTCGAGAACGCGATCGCCCGAGACCATGAGCCGGCTCCACTCGAGCGCTGCGGCCGGAGATCCGATCACGATGATCCGGTCGCCCGGGAGGATCGACTCGTCTCCGCGCGGGACGATCATCCGATCGCCGCGGATGATGCTGGCCACCTTCGAGTCGGGCGGGATGACTGCTTCCCGCAGCGGCACGCCGACAACCCGTTCGTCGGCTGCATCCGGGACGTCGAACTCGACCATCTGGACCTGGCCGTCGGCGAAGACGTCGGTCTGGCGGGCGGCCGGGACACCGATGATGCGCGAAACGGCGTGAGCCGTCTCGACCTCGGACGAGATGACGAAGTCCACGTCGAGCTCCCGCTCCTGCCAGAGGTCGAGGTACTCGACATTGGTAGTCCGGACGATCGTCTTCGTCTCGGGCGAGAGCTTCTTGGCGAACATCGAGGCGACGATGTTCACTTCGTCGCGGGAAGTCGCGGCGATCAGGAGATCGGCTTTGTCGATGCCCGCATCGCGAAGGGTACGGCGACTTGCCCCGTTCCCCTCGATCGTCCCGATGTCGAACTGGTACGAGAGCGTGCTAAGCCGGTCAGCGTCCAGATCGATGAGCGTCAGCTCATGCTCGTGGTGCAAGGCCTCGACGACGGTCGAGCCCACCTGGCCTGCGCCGATTACGAAGATCCTCATGGCGGCAGGGAGGCTAGCGCGGAAGGGAGTCGGCCCACTCCGGCTCGGGCTCGACGCCGACTCCTTCGGCGACCCGGTTGATGTAGTTGAAGAACGCGATCACCTGGATCGCGTCGTGAATGCCCGCGTCGCTCAAGCCGTGACTTCGAAGACCGTCGATGTCCGTCGCCGACACCGAGGCGGGCTCGTGCGTGAGCTTGACGGCAAAGTCGCACAGCGCGCGTACCCGCGGCTCGATGTCCGCCTCCCTGTAGTCGTGCGCGGCGTGCGCGGCAAGCTCGTCTGGGGCGCCCTCGGCACGGAGGTCGTCGGCATGCGCATGGATTCAGTAATGGCAGTCGTTCATCCGGGAGACGACGATGGCGAGGAGCTCGCGGTCGGCGCGGGTCAGCTCCGAGCGGCCGAACATGACCTCCCGGTAGAGGTCCAGCATCGCGCGAAGGGCCCTGGGCCGCAGGCTGATCGCCTTGATGATGTTGAAGACCTTGCCTGCCCGTCCCCGGGCGGCGGCGTACTCATCCGCGAGCTCGCCGGTCGCCTCGTCCTCCCCGATCAGGCGTATGTAGGGCACGGATCTGAATTCTGCCTTGTCGCAGGAGATCGAGTACTCTCGTCCGGCTGTGAGCGAACTCGTTCCGAACGAGCCCAGCTCCGTCGCAGCCGTCGGCGACCGCGTCAGCGAGATCCTCGAAGCAGCCGAGGAGGCTGCTGACCAGATCCTCACGCAAGCGCGGGCAGAGGCACAAGACATTCGCGGCCGAGCTGAAGGTGATGCAGCAGCACGGGTTCGCGAGCTGTCGGCCGAGACCGAGCGACTGCGCGATGAGGCTCTCGAGTACGCCCGCGACACGAGACTCGCCGTTGACTCGTACGCGGACCGGCACCGACGGGAGGCGGAGCAAGAAGCCAGAGAGCTCCTCGGGGCCGCGGAGCTCGAAGCCGAGTCGGTACGGCGATCGGCCGAGGAGACGAGCGCGGGAGCTGGAAGAGCAAGATCGCGAGCGGACGCAGGGCCTGCGCGAGGAGGCGCGGACACTCGAGGAGCGGCGCGATCGAGCGCTCGCAGAGCTTCGCGAGATCGCCCTCGACCTCCGGGACACGATGGAGGACGGCGGCGCGCGCACCGGCGAGGAGTCGCTCGCGTCGGCGCTCGACATCCGCCGCCGCTCCTGACCGACGATCCGGCCGCATTCCGCGCCGTCATGCGCGGCTTCCCGACCGGCGTCGCCGTGCTGACCATCGAACTGGAAGGCAAGCGGCTCGGCCTGACGGTCGGGTCGGCGCTCTGGCTTTCGACCGAGCCACCCCTCGCCGGTGTCGCGGTGAGCCGTGCCGCCGCGATGCACGAGCTGCTCGCCGAGGCCGGCGCCTTCGCGCTTTCGCTCCTCACCGGAGACCAGGAGGCGATCGCCCAGCATTTCGCCCGCGGCGTGCCGCCGATCGCAATGTGGGAAGGCATCGAGTGGCGGCCCGGCACAACCGGGGCCCCGCTCCTGGACGGATCGCTCGGCTGGGTCGAGTGCCGGGTCGCCGACCGTTTTCCCGCCGGGGACCACACCCTCTTCGTGGGTGAAGTCGTCTCGTCGGAGCGTGGCCGGAGCACGTCCGCACTCGTCTACGCCGACGGTAGCTATCGAGTTTTGACGTGATCCAGGCCGTGGTCTTCGACCTGGACGGAGTTCTCGTCGACTCCGAGCACGTCTGGGACTCGGCCCGCGAGGAGCTTGCTCGTGAGCGCGGCGGGCGGTGGCACGAGGGCGCCCAGCGGGACATGATGGGCATGAGCTCGACCGAGTGGTCCCGCTACATGCACGAGGTGATCGGCTTGCCGGACGCGCCGGAGGAGATCTCGACCGAGGTCGTCCGCCGCCTCGAGCGGATCTACCGTGAGCACCTGCCGTTGATCGACGGCGCCGCCGAAGCGGTCGAGCGCCTGGCCGCCCGCTGGCCGTTGGCGATCGCATCCTCGTCGAACCGAGCCCATCATCGACCTGGTTCTCGAGCTCTCCGGACTGGCCCGGTTCTTCTCGGTGACCGTCTCGTCGGAGGAGGTACCCCGCGGCAAGCCAGCTCCCGACGTCTATCTGGAAGCGGCGAAGCGGCTCGGAGTCGATCCGGCGGACTGCGCCGCGATCGAGGACTCGCACAACGGCATCCTGAGCGCGAAGGCAGCCGGGATGAGGGTGATCGCGATCCCGAACCCGCGCTATCCGCCGGCCTCAGACGCCCTGTCGGCGGCGGACGCCGTGCTCGCCTCGATCCCGAGCTGACGCCCGCGACGGTCGAGAGCCTCTAGAGCAGCTTTTCGACCGAGAACCGCCTGTCGAGCCCGCGGTCGAGTCTGGCCCTGTCCCTGCCCAACCCTCCATTCACGGTATCTCTCCGCCTGTCCCTGGCAAGCAGAAGATCCGCGCCACCCTGGCCCTTGAGGATGTCTTTGCCACCACCTCCAGTCAGGGTGTCCCTCCCTCCTCCGCCGAGGAGAGTGTCGGCCCCAGCACTGCCCAGGAGGATGTCAGCACCGGTACCGCCGATGAGCGTGTCGTTTCCGCCAGCGCCCTTCAGGGTGTCGTTTCCGGCGAAGCCCTTGATCGTGTCGCTTCCGCCCAGGCCGCAGATGACGTCTGCGCCGGCCGTGCCGAGAAGCACATCGTTTCCGGCTGTGCCCGCAATCGTGCATCCCGGCGGGAGAACCGGGGGCAGCGGCGGTAGCGGGCTCGCAGTTGTGAACGTCTGGTCGGCACCGTTGACCCGCGTTGCCCCACGGACTGCCACGACGCGATAGTGGTACGTGGTCGTTGCTACCAGCCCTCCGATGAGCTGCGTCACCGGAATCGGGTCGCTCGCCGGCGCCGACGCTCACCGGGACTGGCCGGGGCGAGCGATCCGTAGGCCGCCGTCGTCCCGAATTCGAACTGGTAGCTCGTTGCCGTGCCGTTCGGGTCGACCTCGCCGTTCAGCCTGACGCCGTTCATCGTCACGTCGCTGGCTGCTTGGGTGACGGCGGTCGGCGCGACGGGCGGGCCGCAGGTGTAGATCCGGATGTCGTCGATGAACCATCCGTAGTCGCCGACGATAAAGTCGGTCCCGATCCGGAAGCGGATGCGGACGCTCTGGCCGGCCAGCGAGGTGAGGTTCGCACGGCTGGACTTGTAGCCGTTGCTCTCCCGCACGAAGGCGTTGCGCCCTTCCAGCGGATTGTCGGAGGCCGTGGTGAGCGTGCCGTTGTAGCCGCCGTCGGTCAGGAGCGGGCCAAGATCGCTCCACGTGGAGCCGTTGGTGGTGTACTCCAGCACGCCACCGTCGTAGGCGTGGCCCGGGTCGTCCTCGAACCCATACGCGTGGTTGAAGCGCAGAAAGGTGGTGAGTCCGGCGGGGATCGCCACGCCGCTGCTCATCGAGATCGAGTAGTCGCCTGTAGTCGGCCGGTCGTCACCCCACAAGTTCTGGATGCCGCTGGTGGCGTACATGGCATCGAAGTCGAGGGGGTTCCCGCTCTGCGGGTAGTACCAGTCCGGCTGGACAGTCCAGTTCCCGCTGCCGGTGTCCTCGAGGTCGTCGAAGAACAAGTCGACCGGCACCGGGCCGCTCCCGCAGACCGGCGCCTCGGAGGCTCGTGCCGCGGGAGGATCGGTGCTCATCTCGACGGCGGCCACGGCGTCGGTGACCTCCACGCAGTCCGCGGTGGTGATCCCCGACGAGCCGACAAGGTTGTTGCAGGCCTGCTGGAGCGCGCTGGCGAGGTCCGCGTAGTCGCTCGCCGACGTGAGCATGGTCGTCAGGGCCGTGTAGTAGATGCGAGAGACCTTGGGGATGCCGAGGGCCGTGACGGTGCGCCCGTTGAACGTCCCGCCGTCGGTCATCAGAAACGCGGCCTTGTTGTTCACACCGCTGTTTTGGTGGACGCCGCCGGCATCCTGCTCGTTCGTGTCGGCCGTGTAGTGCGGGCTGGTCATCCGGTCCGGGTCGCCGAACTCCGTTCGGGTCCTCCATGTCGCGAATCGCTCCGAACAGGGGAATGTCCTCGCCGAGCTGCCAACGTGTCGCGGCGGTGTCGGTGCCGGCGCCGTTCGTCAGGTCGACGAATTCGCCGAAGACGTCCGAGAGCGACTCGTTGATCGCGCCCGACTGGTAGTAGTAGAAGAGGCGGGCGCTGTGGTCCGTGACGCCGTGCGTGAGCTCGTGGCCGACCACGTCGTCCGCGGCCGCGAATCCCTGGCCGTAGACCATCTGCTGCCCGTCCCAGAAGGCATTCCCATACGGACACGGTTCGTCGGAGAAGCAGTGGCGCACCGTCGACTTCAGCGTCATGCCGGCGCCGTCGATGCTGTCGCGACCGAGCGCGAGGAAAAAGTCGTAGGTGTCGCCGGCGTAGTCGTAGGCGTCGTTCACGTCCTGCACGAGGTGGGGAACGTCACCCTCGCTGCGGACCGGCGCGGTGCATGGGTACTGCGCGGCAGTGTTGCCGCCGTCGCAGACCTGGCGGTTTTTCGCGTGTTCGATCTGATCGATGCGAAGCGCCACAGAGCCGAGCTGGGCATCGACGAGAACCAGCTCGTCGAGCGGGAGCCCCTCCTTGCCCCTGACGTCGAGCCGCCAGACCAGCGTCGGACGTTCGGGCCCGGGCCCGCCGAGGATTCCCGGGTCGTAGATCCACAGAGTGGGTTGGGTGGCCTCGAGACGCACCGGCACTACCCGATGATCCTTTGCGACCGCCGTGACAGCGGCCTCCCGGGCGGCCGCGGATCCGATCCGCGGAGTCGCCGCCACGGCCGCGGCAGGCAGCGCTTCGCCGCTCACCGAGAGCACGTTGCGGGCGGCGTCCAGGTTCACGACCAACTCGCCGCCAACGACCGGCACATCATCGAGGAGCTGTTGGAACCGAACTGCCGATCTGCCTGCCGTTCCCGCCTGGGTGGCGGTCACGCGCAGCTCGCGTGCTTGATCGCGGATCCCGAAGACGGCGCCGTAGCTCACGAAGAAGGCACGCGCGACCTGCGCAGCCGTCGCCGAGGAGCTAAGGCCGAGCGGCCGCGCGATCGGCCTGCCCGGGGCGGTCCCGACGAACCGCACCTTGCCGGTCTCGTCGTGGAACGAGACGCGCGCGACGCGCTCGAGCCGCTTGAGGGTCGACTGGTCTCCCTGCATGTTGGTGGACACACCGGCTTCCGTGGCAGTCGGTGCCCAGGTCGCAACGACTAGACCAGTCGCGGCGAGGGCAAGGGCGACCGTACGTCTCAAACGTCGCTCCTGGCGTGAGAAAGCGTGCCTCCACACCGGTTAGAACGAAACGCCCCCTCGGCAGGGCGGCGAGCGCGATGAGTAGACCCTCTGAGATACCGCACGTCTTCCCCTCGGTAAAACCGCTGGTCGACCCAGCGTGGCAGCGAGCCGACGCGAAAGCAATACCCCGAACGGCCAGGCCACCAGGCCGTTCGGCCAAGGGGATCTCGGCGACTAGCTAGTCGACTCGGCCGACCAGGACGCAGCCGTTGTGGCCGCCGAGGCCCATCGCGTTCGAGAGCGCCACGTCGATCTCCGCCTCACGCGCCTCGTTCGGCACGTAGTCGAGGTCGCATTCAGGGTCGGGGTTCCGGTAGTTGATCGTCGGCGGGATCACCTTTTCGTGGATCGCAAGGGCACAGACGATCGCCTCGACGGCTCCAGCGGCGCCGAACATGTGGCCGAGCATCGACTTCGTCGACGAGACCGCCAGCTCTTTCGCGTGGCCGTCGAAGACCTCCTTGATCGCCTTCGTCTCGGCGAGGTCCCCGAGCGGCGTCGAGGTCCCGTGCGCGTTTATGTAATCGACGCGGGTGGGTTCGACGTCGGCGCGGGCGAGTGCCTGCCTCATCATTTCGACCACGCCTACCGAGTCAGGATCCGGGGCGGCCATGTGGTACGCGTCGTTCGACGCGCCGTGGCCGAGCACCTCGGCGTAGATCCGCGCGCCGCGCTTCTGGGCGGTCTCCATGTCTTCGAGCAACATCACCCCGGCGCCCTCGGCCATGACGAAGCCGGCGCGGGTGGCGTCGAAGGGCCTCGAGGCGCCCGCGGGATCCTCATCCTCCTGGACGAGCCCGCGCATCGAGCAGAAGCCGGCCAGGATCAGAGGATGGATGCAACCCTCGGTCCCACCGGCGAGCACGGCGTCCGCATGACCGTTTCGGATCTGCTCGGCGCCCTCGCCGATCGCATGCGACCCGGTTGCACAGGCCGACACGATCGCGAAGTTGGGGCCCCGGATCCCGAGCTCGATCGCCAACTGCCCGCTCGGCGAGTCGACCAGCATGTTCGGTATGAACATCGGCGAGACGCGATCGGGGCCGCGCTCGCGCAGAATGTCGTGCTGCTGCATCAGCTGGTTGAAGCCACCGACGCAGGACCCGAGGACGACGCCGGTTCGCTCCGGCTTATAACCGTTGACCCCAGCGTCCTCCATGGCCTCCTTGGCCGCTGCCAGGGCGAAGAGGACCGCGCGGTCGAGGTTCCGCGCGCGCTTGGGCGTCGCGGCGAGCGCAGGATCGAAGTCCTTGACCTCGGCTGCGATCTTGACCGGGAAGTCGTCCGTGTCGAACGCCTGGATGAAGTCGACCCCGCTCCGACCCTCGACGAGGCCCTTCCAGGTCGTCTGCATGTCGTTTCCGAGCGGCGTGACGGCCCCGACCCCGGTTATGGCCACACGTCTCATCTCGAGTTAGACACGGGAGCCGCGAGTTTGGTTGCGCCGATCACCACTTAAGCGTAGAGGGCCGGAGGCAGGCCGGTACGCTGCTCCGGTGGCTGACCCAGACCCTCGCCTGCCTTTCCCGCCGATGGAGGCGGAGCTCGTGGCGGAGCTGCCGGCCGCCAACGGCTGGCAGTACGAGCCAAAGTGGGACGGTTTTCGCGGCGTCGTCGAGAACCTCGGAGGCGAGCTCTCGGTCTGGAGCCGGAACGGGCGCCCCCTCCTTCGGTACTTCCCCGAGCTGGCCGAGGTCGGCGATGCGCTTCCGCCCGACTCGGCGCTCGACGGCGAGATCGTGATCCAGACGGAGGGAGCTCTCGACTTCGACAAGCTCCAGATGCGTTTGCACCCCGCGGAAAGCAGAATCAAGAAGCTCTCAGCCGAGATCCCCGCCAGCTTCGTCACGTTCGACGTACTCCTCTTCGACGGCGAGGAGGTTCACCGCCGGCCGCTGGAGGAGCGCCGCGCCCGTGTCGAGGCGCTGCCTTTTCCGGTCTCGCCCGCCAGCCGCGACGCCGAGGAGGCTCAGACCTGGCTCGAACGGCTCGAGGTGGCCGGCTTCGACGGCGTTGTCGCGAAGCGGCTCGACCTGCCGTATGCCCCTGGCTCGCGCGAGGCGGTGGTCAAGGTGAAGCACCACAAGACCGCCGACTGCATCCTCGTCGGAGTTCGCTGGAAGGCGCGTCCGACCACGATCGCGACGCTCCTCCTCGGGCTGAAGGACGAGAAGGGGGCCCTCAGGTACGTCGGCTCGGCGTCGGTGGCTGCCAAGCGGCACGCCGAGATCGCCGAGATCGTCATGCCGCTCCTCGTCGACGCCCCAGAGCGGCGTTTCTCGGAGCCGAACCGGTGGGGCTCGGGCGATCTCGAGGAATCGGCTCTACGTCCCGAGGTGGTTGTCGAGGTTCGCTACGACAAGTGGCAGAAAGCCCGGTTCCGGCACGGCACCCGCTTCCTTCGCTTCCGGCCGGACAAGGAGCCGGACGCCTGCACGATCGACCAGGTTCGACCGCGACCCAAAGCAGGCGATCCCACCGTCGCCGGGCTCCTCGGGCTGGACTGATGCCGTCGCCGTTCGTCGAGCTCGAGGTCGGCGAGCGGATCGTCAAGGTGACGAACCCGGATAAGGTCTTCTTCCGCAAGCGCGGGGAGACGAAGCTCGACCTCGTCAAGTACTACCTCTCGGTCGGCGAAGGCATCGTGCGGGCGCTCTACGAGCGTCCGACCCAGCTCAAGCGCCATCCGGACGGCGCCGAGGGAGAGGCGATCTACCAGAAGCGCGTGCCCGAGAAGCGGCCCGAGTGGATCGAGACCGCCCGGGTGACCTTCCCTTCCGGGCGGCACGCGGACGAGCTCTGCGTGACCGAGCTGGCGCACGTGGCCTGGGCCGCCAACCTCGGCACGCTGGACTTCCATCCGTGGCCTTCCCGCCGGCCCGACGTCGAGCACCCCGACGAGCTTCGCATCGACATCGACCCCCAGCCCGGAACCGGTTTCAACCACGCGAAGAAGGTCGCTGCGCTCGTCCGCGAGGTCCTCGAGGAGCTCGACTACGTCGCCTGGCCGAAGACCTCCGGCAACCGCGGCATCCACGTGGCCTGCCGGATCGAGCCGAAATGGGAGTTCCCGGAGGTACGACGATGCGCTCTCGCCTTCGCGCGGGAGGTGGAGAGGCGGGCGCCCAAGTTGGTCACGACGGCTTGGTGGAAGGAGGAGCGCGGCAAGAGAGTCTTTATCGACTACAACCAGAATGCGCGCGACCGCACGATCGCGTCCGCCTACTCGGTGCGGGCCCGCCCGGATGCAACCGTCTCCGCCCCGGTCAGCTGGGACGAGCTCCAGGAGGTTGAAACCGAGGACTTCACGATGGCCACGATGCCCGAACGCTTCGCCTCGATGGGCGACGTCCAGTCCGGCATCGACGACTCGCTCTGCGACCTCCGCCGCTTACAGGAGTGGGTGCAACGGGACGAGGGCAAAGGGCTCGGGGAAGCGCCCTACCCACCCAACTTCCCGAAGATGCCGGGCGAGCCGCCCCGCGTCCAGCCGTCGCGCGCCCGCGCGAAGGAATAGGACCTACAATCAGACTGTGGAGGAGCAGACCCACGTCCGTCTGACGCTCGAGCCGCTCGACGACCATTTGATCGTCGAGCCGGTTGACGAGGACGTCGAGACCCGCACGGGGCTCATCATCCCGCAGAGCGCCGAAGCCGAAGCCCGGTCGGGTGTCGTGACCGCGGTCGGGCTGGAAGCCCAGGGCATCGAGCCGGGCGACAAGGTGCTGTTTCCAAAGGACGCAGGCTTCGATGTCAGGCTCGGCGGCGTTGCCGTCAAGGTGCTGCGTCGCGCACAGCTGATTGCTCGCGTGCACGACTGATACGTGTTGACCCGATATGACCATGGTCAAATCCCCCGAATGGGGAGGACCGCGGTAGAACGGAGCGAGGAGAGTTAGACGTGCCGGCTCCCCTCACCTCCCCCCCGGCGTCTGGCGAATGCCCGTTTCGGATGGCGGCTCCATGAATCCCGAAGCGGGCATCGTCGTATCTAGAGGCTAGGCCCAGGTTCGCGGGGCGCTACCATGTGGCCCGCACGGAGAAGTGGCCGAGTGGCTGAAGGCGGCGCCCTGCTAAGGCGTTAAGGGGGTAACTACCTCCTTCGAGGGTTCGAATCCCTCCTTCTCCGCCTCGACCCCGGAGGGGTGGCAGAGCGGACGAATGCGGCGGTCTCGAAAACCGTTATCCGTCGTTAGGCGGATCGAGGGTTCGAATCCCTCCCCCTCCGCCTCTTCAAGCCAACGATGGCAAGGTTGTGCGCGACCGCGAGTTCGGCGCCTGACTTCGGTCAGGCCGGCTCGAGGATCAGGCTCACAAAGGTGAGGCTCGCACCCTCGACGCTTCCTGTGACCTGCCAACACCCGGCAGTCGGGAAAATGATCGCCGTCGACTGAAAGCCTCTGCGACCGTAGCCGCCTGGAATCCACGCTGAAAGCGGTGGGGCGATCGCGTCGAGCCTCCGCCCTTCGATCCTCAGCCTGCCTGTAATCCCGCGCCACCACGGGAACTTCATCTCGATGACGCCGTCTTCTCGCATATCGTCTGGTCGCAGGCGGATCGGGGAGGGATAGAGATCTGTCCAAAGGGCACCGTTGCCCAGGTAGTACGAGCCGGGGCTCGGAGTCTCGCCCGGTGGAATCCGCCCGTTCGGGCGCGTCACGGGACACGGCTCCTCGACCGGCTCAGGCAGCGACGCCTGACGGAAATCCCTCCTCTCCTTGCCGGAGCCCCGTGTCGCTGCCTCTTGCTCGGACGCGCCGAAGCAGCCTCCGAGGATGAGAGTCAGGGCAACCGCCAGGACAATGCTCCGGGTCATTCGTTGTCGTCCTCAGTGACGCTTCAACACCCATACCTCTGAAACGAGCGCACGGTTCCACAGCCGAACTGGCTTGAGCCGGACGCGCGCCAGGCCACCTCTTTAGGATCCTCCGACCGCCGAGTGGAGGATGCGCATGAACCGGACAGCGACTTGGAGCTGACAGCTGCTGGTCGCAGGAGCGCTGAGCAGCCGCTCGTCGCGCTACGCGGGATCGTCAAGGAGTTCCCCGGCGTCCGTGCGAACGACGGGGTCGACTTCGAGCTGAAGGCGGGTGAGATCCACGCACTCCTAGGCGAGAACGGCGCCGGGAAGACCACGCTCATGAACGTCCTCGCGGGGCTTGCACGGCCGGACGCGGGCACGATCGAGATCCTCGGCGACGCCTCCCCCGCTCGCTCCCCGCGGGCCGCTATCGACCGCGGAATCGGGATGGTGCACCAGCATTTCCGCCTCGTCGACCGCTTCACCGTGGCCGAGAACGTCACCCTCGGGTGGCACACACCGAAGACGCTCCTCCGACGGCGACCCCTGGAGCGCGAGATCGCCCGCCTGTCGGAGGTCTACCGGATGCCGGTGCAGGCCGACCGCCCCGTGTGGCACTTGTCCGTTGGGGAGCAGCAGCGGGTGGAGATCCTCAAGAACCTCTATCGCGGCGCCCGGGTCCTGATCCTGGACGAGCCGACCGCCGTCCTGACGCCGCAGGAGTCCCTCGGCCTCTTCGACAGCCTACGGCGCATGGCGGAGGAAGGACGGGGCATCGTCTTTATCAGCCACAAGCTCGACGAGGTCATGGCCGTTGCCGACCGGATCACTGTCCTCCGCCGAGGCAGGAAGGTGGCCACAGTCGACAAAGCACAAACGACGCAGGCTGAGCTGGCCCGAATGATGATCGGCCACGATCTGCCCCAGGCCGCCGCTCGCGCCGAAGGCGACGCGGGTGCGACTGTCCTCCGACTCGAGGCGGTCGAGGCGGCGGACGACCGCGGGCTTCCCGCCCTGAACGGCGTCGAGCTCGAGGTGCACGCGGGTGAGATCTTCGGCCTCGCCGGCGTGGCCGGGAACGGACAGCTCGCACTTGCCGAGGTGATCGTCGGGCTCCGCCCGCTCTCCGGGGGCCGAGTGCTCTTCGAGGGCCAGGACGTTTCGCGCTGGTCGATCCCCCGCCGGATCGCCGCCGGGATCGGCTACTGCCCGGAGGACCGGCTGCGCCACGGCGTCGCCCCGGCGCTTTCGATCGCCGAGAACCTGATCGCAAAGAGCTACCGCCGCTCCCCCGTCGCCGGCCGTTTCTTCCTCGACCGCCGCGGCGCCAGGCGCGTGGCTGAGGAGCTGGCGACGCGCTTCGACATCAGGGGCGCCGACCTCGACGCACCGGTGGCCTCGCTCTCCGGGGGCAATGTGCAAAAGGTCGTCCTCGCACGCGAGCTGTCGGCCGACCCCCGCCTCCTGATTGCAGCGCAGCCAACCCGCGGGCTCGACCTCGGTGCGGCCGAAGCGACTCGGAGCCTCCTGATCGAGCAGCGGGACGCGGGCCGGGCCGTATTCGTGATCAGCGAGGACCTGGACGAGCTCGTGCGGATCGCAGACCGGGTCGCGGTCATCTACGAGGGCCGGATCATGGGGACGTTCCCGGCCGGCGAGGCGGATCAAGAGGAAATCGGGCTTCTGATGGCCGGCCGAGCCGCATGAGATCTGCTCGACGTTCGCTGCGCGTCGTTCGGTGTCCAACTCGTCGCGGTCGCGGTCGGCCTCGGGCTGTCAGGGCTCGTCCTCGCGCTGATCGGCGTCTCACCCTACGACGGACTGTCCTCACTCTTGCGCGGGGCGTTCGGCTCCGAGTTCGCGCTTACGCAGACGGCGCTGAAGGCGATCCCGCTGGCGCTGACGGGTCTCGCCGTCGCTGTCTGCCTGCGGATGCGGCTCTGGAACATCGGTGCGGAGGGTCAGTTCCATGCCGGCGCGATCGGCGCCACCTGGGCGGCGCTCACCTTCTCCACGGCCTCGGCGCTCGTCCTCCTGCCGCTGATGGTGGTCGCGGCGATGGTCGCCGGCGCCGCCTGGGCACTGATCGCTGCGATTCCACGGGCGCTCTGGGGCGTGAACGAGATCATCTCGACGCTCCTCTTGAACTACGTCGCGATCCTCGCCGTCGCCTACCTGGTGACGGGGCCGTGGCGGAGCGCCGCGAGCTTCAATCTCCCGGTCTCCGATGTCTTCGGCCCCGGCGCTCTCCTCCCGAGGCTGGGCGAGAGCCTTCTCCACGTCGGCGTCTTCTTCCCCCTCGTCGCAGCCGGCATCTTGCTCGTGCTCCTCCACCGCTCGAAATGGGGCTTCGAGGTGCGGATGATCGGCGCCAGCCCGGAGGCGGCGCGGGTGGCGGGCATCTCGACCGCCCGGAACATCGTCACGATCATGCTCGTTGCGGGAGCACTGGCCGGCCTGGCCGGGATGGTCGAGGTCTCGATGAGCTTCGGGCGGCTGCGGCAGGGGATCAGCCCGGGGTACGGCTACATGGCGATCCTGATCGCCGCGCTCGCCGGCGCAAGCCTCTTCGGCACCCTCGCCGTCGCCTTTCTCTTCGCAGGCTTCGTCGTCGGCAGCTTCGGCCTGCAGGCGCTCGGGGTTCCACAGTCCTTCGTCCTCCTCCTGCAGGGCCTGATTCTCTTCTGCGCCCTGGCGGGCTCGACGCTCACGGGTGCGCGGCTCACGCCGTGGATCCCGGGCCGCTTCCGCGGGCGGCGCCGGCCGGCCGCACTCGAGAAGGAGGAGCCGTCCATACCCTGACGACGCTCCTGACCGCGGCCGTCGCTGCGGGCACGCCGTTGCTCTTCGCCGCGCTCGGAGAGGTCGTGGCGGAACGCGCAGGCGTGATCAACCTCGGCATCGAGGGGATGATGCTGGTGGGGGCCGTCACCGGTTTCCTCGCCATGAACGAGACCGGCTCCCTGCTCACGGGCGTGGCCGCGTCACTCGCCGCCGGGGCTGCAGTTTCCACTGTCCATGCGTTCTTCTCGATCACGCTGCGTGCGAACCAGATCATCTCCGGGCTGGGGATCACGATCGCGGGGACGGGCCTGGCCGCACTTCTCGGACGCTCGGTCATCGGCGTCCCGGCACGGGCCAGCTTCGACGAAGAGAAACTCCCGCTCCTCGGCTCGATCCCGGGAATCGGCGAGATCCTCTTCGACCAGCACGTCCTCGTCTACGTCGGCTTCGTGCTGGCCCCGGTGGTGTGGTGGACACTCCGCCACACACGGCTCGGGCTCCATCTGCGGGCGGCCGGCGAGAACCCAGCGGCGGCCGACGCGATGGGCGTGTCCGTGACGCTCTACCGCTACGGCGCCGTTCTTTTCGGCGGCGCGCTCGCGGGGCTCGCCGGAGCCTCGCTCTCGCTCGCCGAGTCGCCGGGCTGGTCCGAGGGAATGACGGCCGGCCGCGGGTGGATCGCCCTGGCGCTCGTGATCTTCGCGACCTGGAACCCGCTTCGCGTCCTGCTCGGCGCCTACTTCTTCGGCGCCCTCGACGTGCTGGCGTTTCGGGCGCAGATCATCGGCGTCGACGTGCCGTCGACCATCCTGGGGATGATCCCGTACCTCGCGACACTCGCCGTCCTCGTCATCGTGACGCTCCTCGGCACGCGCAAGCGGCTCGGCGCCCCGGACGCGCTCGGCGTCCCGTACGTCCGCGACGGCTGAGTCGTCTCGCTCCGGCTGGGCTCAGCGCTCGAGCTGAGCGTCCAGCTCGTCGAGCTCGCGTTCGAACTCCTGACGCATCTGGCGCTTCTCGTCGTCCGAGGCCCACGAGCCGTCGATCCCGTTCATGACGAACTCACGGACGCGCTCCGGTCCCCACTCGGCGGCCTGCACCATGCCGACGTATTCCGTCCCGATGTCGGTATGGAACATGGGCGGGTCGTCCGAGTTGAGCATGATCTTCAGCCCTTCGTCGGCCATCTGGCGGATCGGATGCTTCGTCAGGTCGTCCGCCTCGAAGTAGCAGACGGCGGTCGCCGTCGGGCAAACCGTGTAGGTGATGCCCTCGTCACGCGTTCGCTTCACGAGCTCCGGGTCGCCGAGCACGTGGTAGCCGTGGTCGATTCGCTCCACGCCGAGGACGTCCAGACACGTCGCGACGTTCTTCGCCGGCGCGTCCTCGCAGGCGTGTGCCGTCAGGCGCAACCCGCCCTCCTTCGCCAGGCGATAGGAGTCGACGAACTTCTCGGGCGGGTCCGGAGCTTCGGCTCCGTCCATCCCCAACCCGATCACCTCGTCGGGCCGGTGCTCGAGCACCTGCTCGACCATCTCCCTCGCCATCTCGGGCGGATCCTGTCGGTAGACGTCGGCGATCAGGCGGCACTTCACGCCCAGGTCGCGCTCCGCTTGCCGGGCCCCGTCGACGAGCCCGTCGACGACGGTCTTGTACGGGATTCCGCGCCGCGTGTGCAGCGTCGGGTTGAAGAACATCTCCCGGTACTTGAGGTTCCCGAGCTTGACGCCGTCCTCGATCGACTCGAACGAGGCCCTGGCAAAGTCCTCCTGGTCGCGCAGCGTCGACGAGACCATCGCGAAGATCTTCAGGAACTCGTAGATCGAGTCGTAGTCGTAGAGCTTTTCCGCGTCCTGGGTCGGCAGCTCCACATCGTGCTTGTTCGCCAGGTCCGCAAACGTCTGGGGCCGCACCGTGCCCTCGAAATGGCAGTGCAGCTCGACCTTCGGAACCCGCCGCAGATACTCCTCGTAGTTCACGTCAGTCCTCCCCTATTGCTCGGCCGCCTTATCCGGGCAGCTTGCCTTCGACGCCCTCGACGAACCAGTCCCAGGTCACGAACTCCTCGAAGGAGACCTCGTGCCCGTCTTCGAAGCGGATCTTCCCGGTCTGGTCCTTGATCGGCCCTACGAACGGCTTGAAGCTCCCGTCCTTGAAGCCCGCGAGCTTCTCGTCGACCTCGTCGCGGACCTCCTGCGGAACTGACGTCGCCGTAGGGAGCAAGCTCGACCGTGCCCTCCTCGAGCGTCCCCCAGTAGTCCTCGGACTCCCAGGAGCCGTCCAGCGCAGCCTTGACTCGGTTCACGTAGTGCTCGCCCCAGTTCAGGACCACGGCCGACAGGAACGCCTCGGGACCGAAGCGGCTCATGTCCGAGTTCCAGGTTCCCGCGTAGACACCGTTGGCGGCGGCCTCCTGGAGCACGGAGGGACTGTCCTCGATGCCGAAGAGAACGTCCGCTCCGGCGTCGATCAGCGACTTGGCCGCCTGCTTCTCCTTCGGCGGGTCGAACCAGGTGCTGATGAAGACCATCTGCACCTTGACGTCGGGATTCACGCTCTGCGCCCCAAGCGTGAAGGAGTTCACGTCACGGATGACCTCCGGGATCGGGAACGAGCCCACGTAGCCGAGCCGGTTCGACTTCGTCATCCGGCCCGCGATCATCCCGATCAGAAACGACGGCTCCCAGTGCTGAACGAAGTAGGTCGAGACGTTGTCGGCCCGCTGGAAACCGGTTGCGTGCTCGAAGAGCACGTCTGGGTTCTGCTGTGCCTTCTGGACGACCGTGTCGCCGTAGCCGAAGCTCGTCGCGAAGATGAGCTTGTTCCCTCCGGAGATGAGCTGGTCGATCGCGGGGCCCGAGTTCGCTTCCGGGACGCTGTCGAGGAAGGTCGTCTCCACGTTCGGCATCTGCTCCTCCACGAACTTGCGCGCCTCGTCGTGCTGGAAAGTCCACCCCGCGTCGCCGGGCGGCCCGATGTACATGAAGCCGACCTTGATCGGCTCCGCACCGCCCGTCTCGCCTCCAGTTTGCGCAGCGGTTTCGCCGGCGCCATCTTCACTTGCGTTGTCGTCTCCGCCGCAGCCGACGGCAATGATGGCGAGAAGGAGCGCGGCGCAGACCGCAGAGAGCGCGCGAAGCATGAGGGCCTCCTAGGGTGAGCTCGGGGAGGCTGAGTGTAAACCGTAGGCGCCTGCGACGAGGCAGCGTGGATGCGCCTGCGTCAGGCGGTGGAGGAGCGATACGGTGAGCGGCAATGGAGCTCGACGTGGCCCACTCGATCGTGCTGCGCCCCGACGAGGGCGAGGTCATCTCCGACCGCACCGAGCGGGCCGTTCTGATCAAGGCAGGTTTCGACGCGATCGCGGTAACAGAGACCCGGTATGAGCCCGGCGAGCGCGGTCCCGACGTGCACATCCACCGCCGCCAAACCGACGCCTTCTACGTGCTCGAGGGCACGCTCGATTTCGAGCTCGGCCCCGACCGGGAGACGATGCGGCTGCCGGCGGGTTCCTTCGTCGCCGCACCCCCGAACCTCGTCCACACGTTCAGAAACGACGGGGACGGACGTGCCCGGTTCCTCAACTTCCACGCGCCGAGCGGTGGGTTTGCCGACTATCTGCGGGCGTTACGCGACGGAGAAGACGGGAGTTGGTTCGACCAGCTCGACCCTCCAGCCGACGGGGGTAGGCGGCTTTCGGACGGAGCGTTCCTCGGGCCGGGCGAAGGCGAGGCGGTTGACGTGGGCCGGTCCTCCGTCGTCCTCAAGGGGACGGCAGCTTCGAGTGACGACGCGTTCTTTCTCAGCGAGACGACCGTGGAGGCCGGGTTTCCCGGCCCCCCTCCGCACATTCACCGGGAGCTGTACGACCTCTTCTATGTTCTCGACGGGACGCTAGCCCTTCGCGACGGCGACGAGACGATCGCGGCAGGGCCAGGCTCGTTCGCCTGCTTTCCGCCCGGCACGGTGCACACGTTTTCGAACCCGGGCGACAAGCCCGTCCGGTTCCTCAACTTTAACACTCCCGCGGGCTGGGAGAACTACATGCGCGAGCTCGGCGCGGCGTTCGCGGGCGGTGGCCCCCCGACGCCCGACGAGATCGGTCGGATCGCATCCCGATACGACTTCGAGGCTATGCCGGCCTGATCCGAAGCTCGGCGCTTGCGGGTTATCCGCAGCGAAGTTCAGGGCCGCCCACGATGGTTGGGGCGCAACCCGGGCCTACTGTCCGGCTGTGAAGACGACCTACGCAGTGAAGTGGCGCGAGCCCCATGGGCAGACCTACCTTGGGCGCCTGACGCTCGGCCCGCGTGCGCTCCGGCTTGAAGGCCGCGAGCACGACGGGCCCGCTGTCGATCGTCAGATCGGCTACCAAGAGGTGCGGAACCTTCGCGTTGGGCAAAAGGGCCCCGGTCGTCTCGACGGGCGCCCGACACTCGTGATCGAGCAGGCCGATGGGCAGTACCTGATTGCCAGCGCCGGGATGGGCGCCGGCATCGTCCAGGAGCTCGTCGAACGTATCGCCCAGCTTCGCCTGGTCAACGCCCGGAGCCGCACGCCGCGCCGGCCGGCCCTCGGGCTCGGGCTGTAGTCGTCCCGCAACAAGAGTGCGGGGAACCCGCAACCAGTCTGTGAGGCGACCCGGATGGGGGCGCTTCCTGCCAGATCTACGTTGAAGTCACAAACGAACGAAGGAGGCACGAGATGAGGAAAGTACTCGAGATTGGTGGAGTCATCGCCGGCGTGGTGCTAGTCGCTTTCGGCGTTGCCGCGATCTATATGGGCGTCGACGGCCGCGCGACGGTTCGCGACAGCATCAAGCAGGAGCAGATCGTCTTTGGCGCCGCCGACGACCCGGCTGTTGCCAAGTACGCGTCCCAGTGGGCTGAGGCACCGCTCCAGACCGGTAGCCAGGCGCGGGCGTTCGCGCAGATCATGCACGAGCACGCCCTCGAGAGCTCGGGCGGGCTGCCCTACGCGCAGATGGGACGTTTCGTCTCCGCTGACGACCCGGAGAACCCTGCCGGCACCAGCGACGAGGCGGCAGCGCTCAAGGATGACGAAGGAAATCCGGTGTCGAACGGGGCCCGCAATACATGGGTCACGGCCACGGCACTCTCGACCGCACTGAACATGTCGTTCATGGCCGAGCAGATGGCCCTGTTCGGAATCGTGGTCGGAATCGCGCTCCTGCTGAGCGGGATCGGCTTCATCATCCTGGCTCTCGGAGGCGCACTGCGCAGCCGCGAGACAGAGAAGGAAGCCGCTGCAAGCAAGCCGACATCGCGACCAGCGGTCGCCGCGACAAGCTAGAGCGGGTCTCGTGCCCCGACCGAGGGCGGCTCCGGCCGCCCTCGGTGCTTAAGTAATCTTCGTCCGCGCGCACGAGATCTCAGCGAGCCAAACGATGACCATTGAGACCAGCGCGACCGTGGTCGTCGTCGCGGCGCTGATAACGGCGCTCGCGACAGGGCTCGGCGCGATGCCGTTCCTGTTTGTCTCGCGCCTCGCCCACTCCGCTATTGGAGTGGCCAACGCGCTCGCGGCCGGGTTCATGATCGCCGCCAGCGGCCTACTGTTCTATGGAGGCGCAGGCGCCCACGCGTCGCTAACGGTCGCCGGGGCCTTCGTCGGGGTCCTGTTCGTGGCCCTCGCCTCGCGGCTGCTCGCGGCGCGGCCCGCCGTTCACTTTGAGGCGCTCGCCAGCGCCGATGCCCGTAAGGCGCTACTGCTCGTCGGCGTGATGACCGTGCACTCGTTCGCCGAGGGAGTCGGCGTCGGCGTCTCGTTCGGCGGCGGCCAGTCGCTCGGCCTCGTCACGGCACTGGCAATCGCAATCCATAACATCCCGGAGGGCCTCGCGATCAGCCTCGTTCTCGTCCCTGGCGGCGTGCGAGTGCTGCACGCGGCCGGCTGGAGCATCCTCACTAGTGTGCCGCAACCGCTGGTCGCACTGCCCGCATTCGCGTTCGTCGCATTCTTCGACGATCTCGTGCCCCTCGGCCTTGGCTTCGCCGGTGGGGCAATGCTGTGGATGGTCGTCGCCCAGGTCGTCCCCGACGCCTTGCGAGCGAGCTCGAGACGGGCGGTCGTCGCGGCGCTTGTTGGCTCGACCGTGGCAATGCTCGTCTTCGAGGCGGTGCTGCTCTCGTGAAGCAAGGATCGCGGGAAAGCCGCAACCGATCTGCGCAACGGACCGGATGCCGTCTGACCGGCTTCGCCGGAGTATGAAGGGAGATTCCGGCGATTGGCGCCGGTGCGAAAGGAGACGCGAGATGAACAACATCATCCTGGCATACGACGGATCCGACCCGGCAAAGCGTGCGCTGGAGCGCACGGCCGAGCTCGCTAACGGCGCTACCGTGACTGTCGTGAGCGCAGTGCATGTTCTTCCCGCCAGCGGGCGCGGGACGGCTGCGATCGACCAGGACGAAGTCGCGGAGCGCAAGCAGGAGCTGACGGACGCCGCCACGTATCTCCGCGGCAAGGGCATCGAGCCCCAGACCGTCGAAGCCCACGGCATCGATGTTGGCGACGCGATCGTCGAGGAGGCCCGCGAAATGGGCGCCGATCTCATCGTCGTTGGCTCGAGCGGCAAGAACCTCGCCGAGCGTATCGTCCTCGGATCCGTTAGCTCCAAGGTCGTTCACGGGTCGCCTTGCGATGTGCTCGTCATCCGCTGAGCGCACCCACGGTGAGCTGAGATGGCGATGCGGGTCTCTGATCGCGGGCGGCGGCGTGGCCGCGCTCGAGGCGGCGCTGGCACTTCGGGCGCTAGCCGAGGAGCGTGTATCGGTCGAATTGCTCGGATCGGAGCCGCATTTCTGGTACCGGCCGCTGTCGGTTGCCGAGCCGTTCGCCCTCGGCGAGGCGCGACACTTCGAGCTATCCGAATTGGCTCCCAAAGCCGGCGCTACGTTCTCGTTGGGCGACCTCGTTGGCGTCAACACCGAGCGCCATGAGGCCCATACTTCGGTCGGAGACCTCCCATACGACGTCTTGCTCGTCGCCTGCGGGGCCGTGCCGGCCGTTGCGGTTCCGGGCGCACTGACCTTCCGTGGCCCTGCGGATACGGACAGGATGCGCCTCCTACTCGCGGAGATCGGCGCCGGCGCCGTGCGCAGGGTCGCCTTCGTCGTCCCGAGCGGGTCGGTCTGGTCTCTGCCGATCTATGAGCTTGCCCTCATGACGGCCGCCTACGCACGCGAGCACACGCTCGCCGTCGAGCTTGCGCTGGTGACGCCCGAGGAGGAGCCGCTGCAGCTGTTCGGTGACGCCGCAAGCAGGGCGGTGCGCGAACTGCTTGACGAAAGCGGCATCGCGGTTCACGCCGCTACCTATCCGAGTCAAGTCGTCGACGGTGGGCTGGCGCTAATTCCGGACGGGGCTCTCGCTGCTGACCGCGTCGTCGCGCTGCCCTTGCTCCGCGGCCCGCGGCTCGACGGTCTACCGCAAACGCGCGATGGATTCATCCCCGTCGACGAGTACGGGCGGGTGCGTGACGTCGAAGATGTCTTCGCCGCCGGCGATATCACCAACTTCCCGGTCAAGCAGGGCGGCATCGCTACCCAGCAGGCAGATACGGTGGCGGCGGTAATCGCCGCGTCAGCAGGCTCCGACGTCGACTCGAAACCGTTTCGGCCGGTGCTGCGCGGGCTCCTGCTAACCGGTGGCCAGCCCCGCTACTTCCGCCAAGAGATCACCCGCGGCGTGGGTCGGGCCGCAACCATCAGCCCCGAGCCACTCTGGTGGCCGCCGGGGAAGATCGTCGGCCGCTACCTGGCTCCCTTCCTTGGCGCACTCGCCGGCGTCGAGGCCCCGGCCGAGCCGGCCGAACCCAGGGCGGCTGTCGAGGTCGAAGTCGAGCTCGACGTTCCGGTGCGCCGGGCCGCGATCGATACGGGAGGTACAGATGGGCGCTCAGTCGCCGAGCTCATGGCGCCGGCGCTGGTCGTCGCGCCGGAGGACACACTTGCCGAGGTGTCCGAGCAGATGCGCGCCGCCGATATCGGTTCGGCGGCTGTCGCGGCCTACGGCCACCTGATCGGAATCCTCACCTCGCGGGATCTGCTGCGCGCCTTTGCCGGGCGCGTCCATCCCAGCGAGGCGCGCGCCCGCGAGTGGATGACAGCCGAGCCGATCGCCGTGTCGGTTCAGGCAACGGTTGAGGACGCGTTCTTGCTCATGGCTGAGCACGGCATCCACCATCTGCCGGTCGTCGACGGCGAGCGCCCGATCGGGATGCTTGGCTTCCGGCAGGTCGCGCAAGCCCGCCCGGCCAGTTCGGGCGCGGATTCTGACGCATAACGTCGGCGCCGCCGGCTCGCGCGCCTCCGAGGTCGCTTTGCGGGAAACCCGCGACAAGGTCTACGGCTATGTACCCAACGACCTGCGGTCATGCCAGGGCGCCGCAATCGAGCGGGCGTCCTACGTTCTAATCAGGCACCTTCGAAGGAGAATTCCCTGATGGCCTCACACCCCGCCACAACCGCGTACCACCAACCCGTCGAGCCAGACTCGAACGTGTTCTTCAAGGTTGCCACAATGCTGCTCGGGATCCTGGTGGCGGTCGTGGGCTTCTTCGCCCTGATGATGTGGGCCGACGCCCGAGAAGCGCGCAATTCCGTTCCGGAGGCAGATGCCGCCGTGCCGGCGGCGACGCATAACCACGCGACCGACCACAACACCGCTCTGCCACTGAATAGCTTTGCCGGGGTCGTGCCTGAGAACGCGCTGGCTCTTGCCGAGGCCCACAAGGCCTACGACGCGGCGCTGCAGCCGGTCCCGGCAGGCGACCTGGTCAAGGTGCAGATGACCCTGAAGGACATGACCGTCGAGATCGCTCCCGGCATCAAGTACAACACCTGGGCCTTCGACGGACATGGCGCTCCCGGCCCGGTCGTGCACGTGCGCGAAGGCCAGACGGTCGAAATGACCCTGAAGAACGGTGGAGCGATTCCGCACTCGATCGACTTCCACGCCGCTCGGATCGCGCCGAACGTCGCCTTCAAGGACGTGATGCCGGGCGACTCGTTCACCTTCCGCTTCAAGGCGGGAGATCCCGGTGTGTTCATGTACCACTGCGGCACCAAGCCCGTCCTGGCACACATCGCGAACGGCATGTACGGCGCGATCGTGGTCGACCCGGCGACACCGCTACCGGCGGTCGACAACGAGTACGTGCTCGTCGCCAGTGAGTGGTACCTCTCGGGCGACGGGATAAAGCAGCCGGCCTCGCTGGACATGGCCAAGGCCCGCGCGATGATGCCCGACTGGACGACCTTCAACGGCTACGCCAATCAATACGTCAACCATCCGCTGACCGCCAAGCCCGGCGACACGACCCGCTTCTACGTCGTCGCCGCCGGCCCGACGCTGGACACGAACTTCCACGTCGTCGGCGGGCTACTCGACCGCGCCTGGGTGAACGGCGACCTGACCAACCCGCCCCAAAACGGGGTCCAGACGGTTCTCGTCCCCGCCGGTGGCGGCGCCGTCTTCGACGTCAAGCTCGACGAGGAAGGCCTCTACCCGTTCGTCTCGCACGCCTTCGCACACGTCGACCTGGGCCAGGTGGGCTTGCTCAAGGTCGGCAACCCAAAGGGGACGATGAGCCACTAGACACGGAGAGCGACTTGCTCGTGAGGAGCCGCCAGACTGCGCTCCTCACACTGCTCGCAAAGACCGTCGACGAAGGCGGTCCGGTCCCTAGCTTGGCGCTACGTGTCGTCTTCCACTTCGAGCAGACCGTGCTCGAGCGCGTAACGAACCAGCTCGGCACGTGTCGAGAGGCGAAGCTTCTGCATGATGTGCGCCCGATGCGTCTCGGCCGTACGGACCGAGACGAAGAGCTTCTCCGAGATCTCCTGGTTGGTGTGGCCGAGGGCCAGCAGGCGTAGGACGTCACGCTCGCGGTCTGAAAGCGGGTCGTCTTCTGCTCGTTTCCGCTCCTCGGCGTCGGCGGCGACCATGCGGGCGCCGAGGGTGGGGTGCACGTACCGCCCGCCGCTCGCCACCTCACGCACGGCAGCGACGACGTCCGTGTCGGCGGCCTCCTTGAGGATGTAGCCGGCGGCGCCGGCGGCGAAGGCCTCGCGCACGTAGTTCGGATCGTCCTGCATCGAGAGGATCAGGACCTTGGCCTCGGGTGCATCCTGAAGGACTTCGGGAGTCGCCTCGATTCCGCTCTTCCCCGGCATGACGACGTCCATCAGGATCACGTCGGGCTTCTGGGCCCGCGTCTCGAAGACGGCATGCTTCGCATCTCCGGCCTCGCCGACAACCTCGATGTCCGCCTCGGATTCGAGCACCTTGCGGAGACCGCTCCGGACGACGGCGTGGTCGTCGACGATCAGGACGCGGATGGGCGTGTCCTTCATGCCAGAGGCACCTCGGCGACGATCGCCGTCCCGGCACCGGGCCTGGACTCGATCTTTAGCCTGCCTCCCAAGAGCGCCAGTCGCTCGCCCATGCCGAGGAGCCCGAGACCCTCGCCACTGCCGTCGGGGGTGAACCCACGGCCGTCATCCTCGATCAGAGCCGTGACCGCGCCGGACTTTGGGGCCAAGACGATGCTGACCGCGGTCGCCTGTGCATGCTTGACGACGTTGGTCAACGCCTCCTGGACGATACGGTAGAGAGCAGTCTCGACCTCGGTTGGCAGCCGCTCGCGGATCTGCGACTCGAGATCGACCCGCATGCCGGTCTGCTCGGCAAAGGTATCGCGCAGGCGCTCGAGCGCGGGCACGAGGCCGAAGTCATCCAGTGCCTTCGGCCGCAGCTCGACGGCCAGGCGGCGCACGTCGTGCAGCGTCTCGACGACCTGCTCACGGACTGCGGCGAGGGCCTCGGCGCGCTCGCCGTCGTTCTTGGCCTCTTCGACCGCCCTCAGACCGAGGAGCACTGAGGTCAGCTCCTGACCGGTCTGGTCGTGGAGCTCGCGCGCGAGACGCCTCCGTTCGAGCTCTTGTGCCTCGACGACCCGCCGCAGCGCGTCGCCTGCGACACGGGCCGAAAGGTCGACGGCGACCGCGGCGCGCGCAGCGAAGGTCTCAGCAAGGCGTAGGTCGTCGTCGCTGAAGCGCGGGTCGTCGCCTTCCTTGTCATGGACGCCGATGACGCCGATCGAGCGTCCACGGGCGAGAAGAGGGACGTAGAGGCCCGTGCTAGCACGGAGCAGTCGCGTGGCCTCCTGGTCGACTTCGGGATCGTCGGCAAGCGAATCGACGCGCTCCGCGCGCCGGCGCTCGAGCACGACGCCGCTTTTCGATCCTGCCCGTTCAAGTTGCAAGCCGAGGATGGCGTCTGCGTCGTCGCCGTCGGCCGCCTCGACTCGCAGGGCCCCATACCGGGTGGGCAGGGCGATCGTCACCACCCGTGCCCCGATCAGGACGCGTAACCGCCGGGAGATGAGCTTCAGCAGACGAGGTAGCTCGATCTCGCCGGCCAGCGCTGTCCCGACCTCGTTCAGCGCCTCGAGCTGCGCCGACCAGTTGGTCGCGTCCTGGTAAAGGCGTGCGTTCTCGATCGCCACAGCAGCCTGGCTGGCCAGCGTCTCGACCAGCTCTTGGTCCGCGTCGGTGAAAGGGCCCTTGGCTTTCTCGGTCAAGTAGAGGTTTCCGTAGGCCCGCCCGCGCAGGGCGATCGGCACGCCCAGAAAGCCGCGCATCGGAGGGTGGTTCGGCGGGAAGCCGACCGAGCGGGGATCGTCCGTGATCGCGTTCAATCGCAGCGAGCGCGCATCGGTGATCAACGCGCCGAGGATGCCCCGCCCGCGTGGGAGCTCGCCGATCCGGTCCACCGTCTCGGAGTCGATACCGGTGTGGACGAAACGCTCGAGGCTTGTGCCTGTCTCGTCGATGACCCCGAGCGCCGCGTAGCGCGCGCCCGTCAGGCTGGCCGCCGTCTCCGCCAGCTTTTTCAACAGGTCGTCGAGCGAGAGCTCAGAGCTTAGGGCGATGCCGGCATCGACGAGTCCCCGCAGGCGGTCAGGCTCAGCCATGAGATCATTATCGGTAATCGTCCTGCAAGCAGACCGTGCCTCGACAGCGGGTCGATCGCGCGCGATACTCGGCTGCGAAACCCAGGACACGAGGGAGGGGATCTAGTGCCCAGGCGAATCTCAGGCTTGATCGCCATGGTCGCGGCGACGGCGAGCACGACAGCCGTCCTCGCTTCGCACGGAGCAGCAGCGCCGTCGAACACCGCGTTCACGGCTCTCAGCGGGGGTGCCGCGTCGAGCTACAAAGCTCCGGCCGACATGAAGCTCGTCCGGAAGCTCGAGCTCGGCGGCGGAACCTACGAGCGCTATCAGCAGGTATTCGGAGCAGGCGGCGCGTTCGTGCTCGGCGGACAGGTCAGCATCTACCGCAATGCGTCCGGCGCCATACGGACAGTCATAGGCTCGCGCTACTCGGCAATCACGCCGCGAAACTCGGTCAAACTCTCGAAGACCGCGGCTTTCAAGAGGGCCGTCAGGGATGTCGGCGCGTCCGGAACGCGTACCGGTCGCGTCATGATCGATCCCCAGAGCGGGCGCTACTTCTATCGCGTCGAGACCCGGCGTTTCGCCAAGCGCTGGATCCACTGGATCGACGCCGGGAACGGCAAGGTGCTCGCCAAGATCAACGCCATCCAGGACGACCACGGCACGGGCGTGAAGGGCGACACCAAGGATCTCGACGGTCGCGCCGGTCTTGCCGACGACCTCACCGCTTTCTCCGGCGGAATCTGGCATCTGATGTCCAGCGACAACCGCCAGTTCACATCCGACGGGCGGAATACGGGCACGACGGCAAAGGCGCCCGCAACCGACGCCGACAACCACTGGACCCTGGTCACACCCGACCGGACCTCGCCCGGCCAGCCGGCACTGGTCGATGCTCAGTACTACGCCAACGTCGCCGATGACTACTTCCTCGCCCGCCAGGGCTTCAATTTCACGGATTGCTACCCGGGCGGAATGGAACTGGTCGCGCACTACGCGAAGGGATACGACAACGCCTTCTGGAACGGAAAAGTGACCGTCTACGGCGACGGCAGCGGGGTTATCTTCCGCGAGCTCTCAGGCGGCCTCGACGTCGTCGCGCACGAGAACACGCACGCGGTGACGCAATGCACCTCGAACCTCGTCTATCGCGGCGAGTCTGGAGCCCTCAACGAATCCTTCTCGGACATGCTCGGAAACAGCGCCGAGTTCTTCGCTGCGGAGCCGCGGAGCTCGAACTGCGTTCGAGCCACCGGACAGACCGCGTGCGCCGACTGGACGATCGGCGAGGACGTCTACCTTCCGGCGGACACCGTGCCCGGATTCCGGAACATGGCCGACCCCGAGGAGGACAACGACCCCGACGACTACAGCGAACGGTTCCTCGGGAGCGCTGATCGAGGCTTCGTGCACTCGAACAGCGCCATCTCGAACCACGCGTACTACCTGCTCGTGAACGGCGGCATGAACGCAAGCTGCGCGGCGCCGGCGACGCACAACGCGGCGCACTGCGGGCCCGGAGAGCCGGTCGTCACTGGCATCGGCCTCGCGGCCGCCGAGCGGGTCATGTTTGCCGGAATCACCTCGCTCCCGGAGTGTGCGACCTTCTGCCAGGCGCGGAAGGCGACCGAGGCGAGCGCTGCTGCGATCTTCGGCTCCGCTTCGCAGCAGCGGGCTTCGACGACCGCGGCCTGGGACGCGGTCGGCGTGCCGACCGCCTGCTGAGCGGAGAGCGGGAGGGGAGGCCGCCTCGGGGTGCGCCTCCCCTCTGGATCCGATGGCCGCGAAACGACCCGAGGGATGCCGCAGGCCGGCGTCCCTCGATCGAGTTACCCGAGATTCATCGAACTTGCGACCGGGGCCGATGAAACGGCGGGTCACTTCGAGCCGCACGGAGGAATACAGATGGGCCGCAAAACGATCGCACTGCTCGGCACCGCCGCAGTTTTTCTAGCCGTAGCTCTGCCGCTGGCGTCCGCCGGAAACCGGCCGCACTCAGCAGCGAGTACCGCAGGTTGCACGGTGTCCGGAAACGTCGTCAGCGCTACTGGGCTGCCGACGAACGCCGTCCTCAACTTCATGGTCACCGACGCCGACGGCACGGGTGGCTGGGGGCTGGGCTTCAGTTTGGACGGCACCTGGGACGTCCCAGTCGCTGACCGGACGAGCGCGACGACCTACGAGTTCGCCAGCACGACGTTCGGCAAGAACGGAGCCAAGTACTGGGTGTACGCCAGCTGCTCCGCCTAAGAACGAACAGAAACCGGAAAATGGAGAGAGGCCCGGAGTACCCGGGCCTCTCTCGTTCTACGAGTGGAACGTTGAGCTTACGGATCGATCACGATCGTGCAGACGAGCGTCTGCGGCTCGAGATCCGTGAGCGACAACGTGATGTCGTCGCCAGGACCTGAGTCGAACGGGGGATCAGCGCTCGCGTCGCAGTCGATCGTCGAGTGCGTGCCCCCGGCAACCTGCGAGTCGACCGAGATCGACACGTCAGTAAGCGGCGTGTTGTGGAAGTCGGCCGTCTCACCGACCGTACGGGTCGCCCTCGCACGTCGCCTCAGTGTCGACCGTCACCGTCGCGGACTCCGGTGAGGCGTTGTAGCCATCCGGAACGGTCTCTGTGACCGTGTAGTCGCCCACGCCCGTGAAGCTGCTGAGGACGAGTCCGTCGAGGCACGCCTCCCCGTCAGCATTCGTGGTCACGGTGGTGCCACCCGCCGGCAACGAGCCACCCGTGATGACGAAGTTGACGCCCTGATGCGGATGGTCGCCTGGGCCATCATCCGCGTGCTTCCGCGTCTTCGTGATCAGGATCGCTCCTCGCTCCCGTGCGTCGTGGAACGTACAGGTCACGGTCTCGCCGGCACTGAGTCCGATGCTCCCTGGGCTGCTCGAATCGCTACAGCTCGAGGAAACGAGGTTCCAGCCCGCCGGCACCGTCTCGGCCACGTCATACGTGCCCGGTGCAAGGTCGCTGAAGGTCCGCGAGTCCTTGTTAGCCGTACCGGCACCCGTGGTCGTGAGGGTGAACGGTGACGTTAGCGTGCCCGACGTGAAGACAAACGCGCCGCTCCCGTCGTCCGTGATCTTTTCGATGATGATCGTGCCACGCGCCCGGTTCGTGTACGTGCAGTCGAGCACGTCGGATGCCGCGTCGATGGCGAAGGTCACGGTGCCGTTCGCCACGCTGATCGTGGGTGTCACGCCCGAGCTCGCGCTGCAGTCGATGCTCTGCAGATCCCAGCCAGACGGAATGACGTCCTCGTCCACCGTGTAGCCCGTGCCGAACAGCACGTTGCTGTACGACTTGACGCCGTCGTCCTTCAACGTGAACGTGTTCGCAGTCGCAGGCGAAGTCGAGAACGCCTTCGTGTACCCGAAGTCAGTCGTATTTGGGTTTTCGTCCGGGTTGGTCTGCTTGCGGATGATCACCGAGCCGCAGTTGCTGATGTTGAGCGCTGCCGGGGCGATGAAGTCCTTCAGCGCCGCGGTGAAGGAGTCCGACGACCGGCTCTTCAAGTAAGCGCCGCCGAACGAGACGCACGTCCCCGAACCGCCGGTGAGATCGTCGAAGTCAAGCTGCGCCTCGCCGAAGGTGCGGGCGGAGATGTTCCCCAACCCGTCCGCCTCGGCCGCTGGAATAGCCGACGTATTGATCGACCCGGTCGCATCGCCGGCCGCGGTCAGGTTCGTCTTCGTTCCCCAGCAGGGGAGCGAGTTCGATGCTTCGCACTGCGAGGTTGCGCCAGACGTGACCCACCGAGACACGAACAAGACCGGGTTCACCCCGCCCTGGGACAGGTCGTACTGGATCAGGAGGTCACCAGCCGTACGGACCGGCGTGACCCCGTTCGCTGAGGTGGTGCTCGACTGGTTGAACTCGAAGTCCATGTTCGTCGTGCCTGAAGGCTCCTGCACGCGGTGCCAGAAGAGGTTCAGGAACCGCTTGCCGAGAGCGTTCGTCTCGAGGTAGACGCCGAAGGTGAGCAGGTCGCTCTTGTTCGGCGGGATGCTGCCGCTCACCACGCTCGGAACGGCCGTGTCCTCCTTGGTTCCTTGACCGAAGGAATTGTCACCGGAGCCGGACGGCTCGTCCGACCGGCGGGTTTCCGAAACGCTTGCCCAGTCAATCGAAGGCGCTGCGTCGTTGAGCTTCAGGTTGGCGTCCGTGTCGATCTCGAAGTTGCTTCCAGCCAGACTCACCTCGGGATGGCTTGCCGTCGCCGGTAGAACGAGCACCAGCGCGACCGCCATCAGGGCGAGCGTGACCAAGATCCAGATCGACCGACGCCTAGGACCTAGGCGCTGTCGTACTGCAGTCATTGTCACTCCTCTTGAGTTGAGAGACGTGACTGCGGCATGCAAGTCTCGACCGTCCCGGTGTTTAGATCCTCCCTTCCCTGTTCAAGCCCGCCGACATGACGGCGCCGACTAGGGGGTCGATGTGGCCGCAGTCCACAGGACGAGGCTAAGCCTGTGGACAACCGCCGAACAGAGGGCAGATGCCTGATCTTTCTGCCTAATGTAAATGCCCGACGAAGGTACAGGATTCGCCTAGGGCCTTGAAAACACGCGGCGGAAGAATTAGAAGGTACCCGGGGGAGCAGCACGCGAAAGCAGGACCCTCTTGGCCTCCTCCACCAGAACGGTTCTTGTTGTCGATAGCGATCCTGCAGTGCGGGAGCTTCTTTCGCACCTCTTTCAGCGCGTCGGCTATGTCGTGCGCGAGGAATCGGCAGGGGACGAGGCCCTCGAACAGGTTGGCCGTGAGCGGCCGGGCGTGGCGATCCTCGACGTCGGGCTACCGGGGATATCGGGATACGAGCTCTGCCGCGAGCTCAAGGATCGTTTCGGCTCCGACCTGCCCGTCGTGCTCATCTCCGGGGAACGCACCGAGCCGTTCGACCGGGTGGGCGGCCTCCTCATCGGGGCCGACGACTACATCGTGAAGCCGTTCGATCCCGACGAGATGGTTGCGCGTGTGCGCCGCCTGGTCGACAAGCGACCGTACACGGAGCGACGCGGCTCCAGCAATCGTAACGGAGGGCTTGAATTGCTCACCCGGAGAGAGCTCCAGGTCCTGCGACTCCTCGCGAGCGGGGTCGGTGCGCCCGCAATCGCGCGAGAGCTCGTCATCACCTCCAAGACCGTGTCGACCCACATTCAGAGGATCCTGGCGAAGCTCGGCGTGCACAACCAGGCACAGGCGGTTGCCGCGGCCTACCGGCTGGGCCTGAGCGAGAACGGCGGCGGCGACTAGCCGGAAATCGCGGTCGGGTCCACGACCGTTGAGTTCCGCCTGGGCGCGAGGTGTGCCAGCGCGCGATTCACTAACAAGCCGAAATCTCGGGGATCGAAGGGCTTCGCCAGGAAGCCGAGCGCGCCGGCCTCGTAGGCTTGCGCCTCGGTGCAAGGATCCGGGTCCCCGGTGAAGACGAACCGAAGTTGCTGCGTGCGCTCGTCCTCGAGCAGCGCCGCCGCGAGGCCGAAGCCGTCGAGCTCGGGCATCTGCACGTCGAGCAGCGCGAGGTCCGGCCTTTCGGCGATGGCGCGCTCATATCCCTCCTGCGCGTTCGCCGCCTCGATCGCGTCGTAGCCTGCACGACGGAGGGTCGTGGTGCAGACGAGCCGGACGCCGGGATCGTCGTCGACCACGAGCACGCATGGCGGGCCGTCCGCGGGCCGGCCGTTTTCGAGACCGATAGCGTCCTGCATGAATCCTCCTCGCAATCGAACTCCGTCGCCGGCCGATGAAGGCAGACGCTCCAACCCGGTTGCTGAGGGCGGATCCGTGCGGGGCCGGTCCTTGTGACCCGCGCAAAACGTGCAACGGCCAGGTTTTGCGACCGTGCACGGCAAGGTTTTGGCAACCCTGTAGAGGCAAGACTACATCCACGCCCTTCAAAGCGCGAACTTTGAGGAGGTGAAGTGGCTCTTGAAGAAAGCGTTGCTTTTTTCGTACAATTCGAGTGCGTTCTCGACCACCGGGGGACGCACCCCCTCGAATCCGTAGAGCCACGTTGTGCCGTCCGACCGCAAGCCGCAAACTGAAGAACCCCGCCGTTCGCTGCGGATCCTGATCGCTAACGAGCGGAAGGACCGACTTGCACGGATCGCCGAGATCGTGACCCGCCTGGGTCACGAGGTGATCTCACGCGAGCTCGAGGTCTCGGAGGTCGCCGCGGCAACGGAGCGTGAGCATCCGGATCTCGCTTTCGTCGGCTTGGGCGTCAGCGGGGAGCATGCGCTCGACATGATCTCCGAGATCGTGCACGAGGCCTCCTGCCCGGTGATCGCGCTCCTCGAGGCTGGCGACCCGACCTGGGTCAACGAGGCGGCCAAGCGCGGCATCTTCGCCTACATCGTCGACGGTGACGCCGAAGAGATGCAGAGCGCGATCGACATCACTCTGCGCCGCTATGCCGAATACACGAGCCTCGAGGGCGCGTTCGCCCGGCGTGCGGTCATCGAGCGGGCCAAGGGGATCATGATGTCCCGCCAGGAGATCGACGAGCGGAGGGCCTTCGAGCTCCTGCGCTCACAGTCGCAGCGAAGCGGTCGCAAGCTCTACGACGTGGCCGAGGCCGTCGTCGAGAGCCACCTCCTGCTCGTACGGCCCGAGCGACCTTCCGCCAATCCCTCCTAAAACAGGGTCGCGAGCGCCTTGCAGGCGGTGGGGCTGAACTGGCTGCCCGCAAGCGAGAGGCATTCGGCCAGCGCCGCGGGCTCCGGCATGGCCGGGCTGTAGCTCCGGACTGTCGTCATCACGTCCCAGCTGTCGGCAAGCGCGAGCAGGCCGGCGCCATCCGAGATCTGCGCACCGGCCAGACCGTTCGGATAGCCGGCACCGTCGAAGCGCTCGTGATGCTGCTCCATCCAGAGGGCTTGCTCGTCTGTGAGGGCTGTGCGCGCCATCTGGGCGCCGAGCGCAGCGTGCTGCTTGACGAGCTCGTGCTCGGCCGAAGTGAGCGGCGCGGGCTTGAGGAGGACCTCGTCCGGAATGCAGATCTTCCCGACATCGTGGATCAAAGCAGCCTCGGCTAGCTGGGCGACGGACATGGGTGACCAGCCGGCCGCTTCGGCAAGTCGACGGACGAGGTTGGAGACCCGTTCGGAGTGCTCCTCGTTTGGATGCTCTTTCGCGTCAATCGAGCGGGCGAGGGCGCGAATCGACATCAGCGCCTGCAAGCGCTGCAAGCGGTCGGCTCGGTCGCCGTCGGAGAGCTCGTACACGACCTCGGGCGAGTACAAGACGACTGCGTCTCGGCCCCGGGTCTTCGCCGCATAGAGCGCACCGTCCGCGAGCCGGAGCAACTCCTTGCTCCCGTTGGCATAGGTGAGGTCGCAGATTCCAGCCGACATCGTCAGGTGAGCGGCCACGCCGACAGGAGCGGCGCGGAACTCCGCCGCCCAACGTTCGGCGATCGGCAGCGCCTCTTCTGCCGGCGTCTCCGGGAGCAGCAAGGCGAACTCGTCGCCGCCGATCCGCCCGAGGACGTCGCCGGCGCGCGCGCCGGCTTCCAGGAGTCGCGCGGCCTGCATCAGCGCAGCGTCTCCCGCCTGGTGACCGTACGCGTCGTTGATGCACTTGAAGTAATCGAGGTCGAGAAGCACGAGCGCAAGCGGCCGTCCATAGCGCTGGGCACGTCCAACCTCACTTTCGATCCGCTCCTGGAACGCGCGATGGTTCAGCAGACCGGTCAGCGGGTCGCTGGTGGCCTGGGCCAGTAGCCGCGCGCTGGTGTCGGTGTTCGCGATTGCGAGCCCGACGAGATCCGCGAAGATGCCGAGCCGCTCCTCCAGATCGGGTGGGATCCGCTCCTCGGAACGCGCAGCAACGAGCAGGGAGCCCCACAGCTCCCGGCGCACGCGGATCGGGACGGCAACGCCACCCGGCGCCGAGGCCTTCGCCGGCTTCGAAGCCCCTACCTCGAATGCGCTCGACGGCTCGGAGCCGTTCGTGCGTGCAGGGCGTCCCGTGCGGGCCACGATCGCCACGCCCGCCGGGCCGTCAAGCGGGATCAGGCTCCCGGTCTGCCTACCGCCCATCCGCCACGAACCGACGACCTCGGCGACGCCGTCAACGCGAAAACGAACTACAGCGCCCGAGTCGACCCCGGCGACTCCAGCGGCCTCCTTCGCAACCAGCTCGTAGATCACCTCCGGCGCGCGCATCTCGGCCACAGCGACGGCCAACTCGCGTAGGGCCGCCTGCTGGTCGAGCAGATCACGAACCCGTGATTCGGTCAGCGCGCGTGAGTCGACCGAGGATGCTTCAGCGCCAAGCGTTTGACTACTCATTCACGTGCACCACGTGCGCCTCACCGGACGGCGCGGGGAGGGAGAGCCGCGCCGTCCATGCTTGTCAGGTGAGGCGTGCGCGTGGGCCGTATCGCGCCGGCACGATGTGGCCCCGTGCGTCTGGAGAGGCCGAACGCGAGTGCCACTCTCCCCCAGGCGACTCGCGACGGAGCCGCCGGTAGCGAGGGAAGGGCAGCATCAATGGTCGGGTAGGTCGGGAATTGCGACGTGAGCCCGATGATCTCGAGCATCCTGAACAAGTCGGCATCGGGAGCGACCAGGCGCATCCCCGCGGAGCGCTTCCCAGAGCGCCGCCAGAGTCGGACCAGCGCCGCGAGGCCGGCCGAGTCGAGCCGGCAGGTGGTCAGATCGATGATGATCTGGCGGGACCCGGTGGCGGTCGCCCGATCCAGTCCTCGCTCAAAACGTTCGACTGTGGCGTCGTCGACGATGCCGTTGACACTGAGCACGAGGCTCCCGTCGAGCCGACGCACCTGGCGGACTGCAAGCGAGCCCATGAGCTTCTCCGTTTCCCTCGAAGAACGCGGCCCACCAGAGGTTTAGGGTGGCTGCTACACCCGGAGTCGCTGGTCTTGGACTCCCACCGGCACAGCGCTCGACGGCGCTTGCGTTCACTGTGCAGGGAAAAAGCTAGCACTAGGACGACCGATTAGCAAGCACTTTTGACAACTTTGGCCCAGCGCAGCGCTTCCAAATCTCAAGGCGGTTTCGGGTCTACGCGCTGCGACGGGCAAGCAGGTCCGTGTCGGCCCGCTTGATGAGGTCGTCCGGAGAGTCGCCGTCGCGCAGCTCACTGAAGCCGACGCTCACCGAGGTGCCCGCTGCGTTCTTCAACTCCGTCCGGAGTCGATTGAAGCGCGCCTGTGCCTCGGCCAGCGTGATGTTGGGCAGGACACAGAGGAACTCGTCACCGCCGAGTCGTACGAGCAGATCGTAGGAGCGCATGTTGCGCCTGAGCCCGTCGGCAACGGTACGAAGCAGCGTGTCTCCGGCCGCATGGCCCTGCTTGTCGTTGACGGACTTGAGCCCGTCAACGTCCACGTAAGCAGCCCACAGGCTGCTCGCTTCCCGCCGCGCGCGTTTCATCTCGTTCTCGAGCTGTTCCAGCCCGACTCCACGCCGCCTCGCACCGGTCAGCTCGTCGGTCGCCGCGTGCTCGCGATCGTAGGCCGCCTGCTCGCGGTCGCGCGCCGACTGCTGGCGATCTCGCGCAGCCTGTTCACGATCCCTCGCGGCCCGTTGGCGGTCGCTCGCCGCGCGAACGCGGATCGCATGCGCACGGGCACGCAGCTCAATCATTCGCAAGGAATGCGCCTCGGCGGGATCATCCTGCGCGTCCAGGGCCGCGGTTTCCTTATCGAGGTCCTCGGCAATCTGGTCGCGCAGCAGCGAAAGCTCGTCTCGTCGCTCCGCGAAGGCGTCTCGCTCCGTGTTCGTCCGATCTCGCAGGTCTGAGGTCTCGTCACGGTCCCGCGTCGTCTCGGCGCGCGCAGCGGTGGTGCTTGCGTATTCGGGCCACTCGCCGCCTTCGGAGCGGTACCTGTCAGATGCGGCCTGGTCGTCATCGGACGCCTGCTGATCGCGATCGCTGGCCGTCTGATCGCGGTCCGCGAGCGTCTGCTCGTTGTCGGCGAGCGTCTGATCGGCGTCACTCAGACCCTCTTCGGCAACGGCAGGATCTTCGTTCCCCTCAGGGCGGCGGTCGTTCATTCATCCCTCTCAGCGGCTACTGGTGCTGCCATTCGGCAACTCGACACAGCTGCTACTTAGGGTAGCCAGTCCGCCGGTCGAGCGCCAGGCTAAATGCCAAGTCACGGTCTCATCTAGCTCTCATCGCTGGGCCCTACGGTGCTCACGTAACCAAAGGAGGCCGAATGCGCTGCACCATAGCCCTTACCTGTGCTCTGCTCATTCCCTTCGCGAGCGCGTGCGGCGGCGGGTCGAAGGCGAACGAGGCGACGACTGCGCCCGGGAATGCGACCCAGGCCTCGATGCTCCCGCGTGGAAGCGAGCCCGTCAAGCTCGATCCCAGCGAGTTCACGATCGAGATCGACAACCCGTACTTCCCGCTCGTGGCCGGAACCCGTCGCGTGTTCCGCGAAACAGACGCGGAAGGTGCGGTACGCCGTGTCGTGGTCACCGTCACCGACGACACGAAGACGATCATGGGCATCGAGGCAAGAGTGGTGCACGACGTCGTGACCGAGGACGGGCAGGTCTCCGAAGACACGTACGACTGGTACGCGCAGGACTCCGATGGAAACCTCTGGTACCTGGGCGAGGATACGAAGGAGTACGAGGACGGGAAGCTGAAGTCGACTGAAGGCTCGTGGGAGGCAGGAGTCGACGGAGCGCAGCCCGGCATCATCGTCCCGGCCCAGCCGAAGCCGGGCATGACCTATCGCGAGGAGTACTACGAGGGCCACGCCGAGGACGGTGCCGAGATTCTCAGCCTCACCGCGCACGCCGACGTCCCGTACGGCACGTTCGATCACGTCCTCCAGACGAGGAACTTCACCCCGCTCGAGCCCGATCTGGTCGAGGAGAAGTTCTACGCCAGTGGAGTCGGGCCGGTGCTCGAGATCACAGTGACGGGCGGCTCCGATCGCACCGAGCTTTTGCGCTACGACCGTTGACCTGATTCGGACAGGTTTGGAACTGGCTCCGTACGGGCTAGGCTCTCCCCGTGACTACCGAAGGCCGCATCCCGTTTCGCGGCTTCGAGACCTGGTACCGCATCGTCGGTGAGCGTGAGGAGGACGGGAGGCTCCCGCTCCTCTGCCTCCACGGCGGCCCGGGCGCGACGCACGACTACCTCGAACCGCTCGAAGCCGTTTCCGAGACCGGACGTCGCGTCGTCTTCTACGACCAGCTGGGCTGCGGGAAATCAGACCTCCCCGACGATCCCTCGCTGTACACCGTGGAGCTCTTCGTGGACGAGGTCGACGCCGTCCGGACCGAGCTCGGCCTGGAGCACGTTCACGTCTTCGGCAACTCCTGGGGCGGGATGCTGGCGATGGAGTACGCGTTGACCAAGCCCGCTGGCCTCGAGAGCCTCGTCCTGGCCAGCTCCCCGGCGAGCATCCCGCAATGGGTCGAGGAGACGGGCAAGCTCCGGGCGCAGCTGCCGCAGGACGTCCAGGACACGCTCAGCCGGCACGAGGAAGCGGGCACGACGAGCGACCCCGAGTACGAGGAGGCGTGCCTCGCCTTCTACGTGCGCCACGTCTGCCGGACCGACCCCTGGCCGGAGTGCGTGCTCCGCTCCTTCGAGTTCCTCGAGAAGAACGGCCTCGTCTACCGGACGATGAACGGCCCCAGCGAGTTCCACGTCACGGGGACGCTGCGAGAGTGGAGCGTCGTCGACCGCCTCGGGGAGATCGACGTACCGACACTCGTCGTCACCGGTGAGCACGACGAGGCGACGCCGGCGATCAACCGCACCGTGAGCGGGGGCATCCCGGGGGCCGAGGCGGTCATCTACCCGAACGCGTCGCACATGGCGCACGTCGAGGACACCCCCGGATACGTTCAGATGCTCGATGACTTCCTGAGCCGCGTCGAAGCGCGCTTCTAGGGTCTTCCACAGGGCTACCGAGATCACGATTCACCCCAGGGGTCTCGGGGTAGGCGTTACCCAACGACAAAAAGGAGAGTCAATGCGACGAATTCCAATCATCGCGGTCATCGGTGCCGCGCTCATGTACTTCTTCGACCCGACCGACGGCAAGCGGCGACGGCACGCGCTGGTAGACCGCGCGGGCGGCCTCTTTCGCGGCACTGGGAGGAAGGCTGGGCGCGCGGGCGGCAAAGTCACCTCGCAGGCCAAGGGGCTCACCCAGAAGGCGAAGCACATCCGAGAAGAGCGTAAGCCCGAGCCGAACGATGCCACGCTCAAGGCCAAGGTCGAAAGCGAAATTTTCCGCGACCCCGAGGTACCGAAGGGGAAGATCGACGTGAACGCCGAGAACGGCGTCGTCTACCTACGCGGTGAGGCCGACCGCCCCGAGCTCATCGAGACGCTCGAGAAGCAGGTTCGCAAGGTCGAGGGGGTGCAGGGGGTCGAAGTCCTCCTCCACCTTCCCGGCGAGCCGGCCAAGACGAAGTCCGGCTAGCTCCTACCAGGGGTGGAGAGGGGCGGGCCGCGAGAAGCGGCCCGCCCCGCCTCCTCCTACAGGAGCCCGCAGCCCCGAGCCGTGTTCGGCCACGGATAGAACCCCCGGCCACTCCTGTGCGCCCGCTCGGCGACCCACATCTGCTCGATCGGCGTCCAGCGGTGCGCGTAACCCTTGGTCCGGAGCAGATACGGGCCGTAGGTGCGCTGGAAGGAGACGTCCATCTGAAGGCCGCCGTAGTACCCGTTTCCGGTATTCGCCCGCCACGGGCCCTCGTGCGCGTGGATGCAAAGCCAGGCTGCCTCATGCGGAGGATGCATGGCTCGAAGGCGGGCCTGCTCCGCCCGCTCTCGCCAGAGCCCCAGGAGCCAGCGCCGATACCCCTGGCTCGGGATCCGGTACATGCTTCGGTCCGAGGGCGTAAGCCTTCGACCCATGATCCGGTCGTACCGCCACGTCTTCGCCTGCGCCGCCCGAATCCCATCGAGGAGCGGCGTCGCGGAAGCCTCGGCGGCCAGAGCATCACCCTGGGCGCCGATGAGCACGAGCACCGACAGGGCGGCACAGGCCGCTAGGGAGAGAAAACGGAATGCTGTCATGAACCCCTTCCGGAGACGACAAGAACAACGCCCGCTGGGCGCGGACGCACGGAAGTAGGCCGATGTGCCGCAAAGACCCCGTCCCGTAGGCCCTCCTGGCTGAGAGCCGGAGCAGACCCTACCTACCTTTCACGGCCGCTTGCGCCGTACCGCCGGGATCAGGTAGACACCCGGCGTGGCCGAGGAGACGAAGAAGGAACGGGTTGACCGTGAGCTGATCGAGCTCCTGAACGAGCTCCGCGTGGCGCTTCCGGGCGTCCAGGTGCTCTTCGCGTTCCTTCTCACCGTCCCGTTTTCACAACGTTTTTCGCAGATCACGGCCGTTCAGGAAGACGTCTACTTCGCGACGTTCGTCTCGGCGGCGGTGGCGACGATCTTCCTGATCGCGCCGTCCGCGAATCACCGAGTTCAGTTCAGACAGGACGACAAGGAAGCGCTGCTTCTGCGCTCGAACCGCCTCGCCATCGTGGGAACTGTGTTCCTGGCGGCCGCCGTGATGGGCGCCACCTTCCTGATCACCGACATCCTCTTCGGAGGTCTCGCCACCACGATCACGACGGCGATCCTGGCCGGGCTGCTCGTCTGGTTCTGGTACGGCGTCCCGATCTTCAGGCGGTTGACGGGCCCAGGTCAGCGATCGACTTCCTGACCGCCACGAGCGCCCCCTCGAGCCTCAGCCGGTTGGATCGGTCGTTCAGCCAGCCGCTCGCTCCGGACGGGTGCGGGAGTGGGAAAGCAATGGCACCGTCGAGCGTCGTCGACGACCCGACGGCCTCCGTCAACCGAGAGAGCCCGAGCACGTGCCGGGCGGCGAGCCCGCCGACCACGAGCACGAGGTCAGGCCTGAGAAGTCGCAGCTCCCAGTCCCGCCAGAAGCGGCAGAGCTCGATCTCAGCCGGCGTAGGCGTCCGGTCCCCCCGCCCACCCGGGCTCCGGCCCGGATAGCAGCGCGTCAGCGAGCAGCAGTAGAAGGTGGCGTAGAACTCGTCCTCCGACACCTCGAGCCAGCGTCGCAGGGTCTTGCCCGCACGACCGCGCCACGGGCGAAGCTCTTCGCCCTCCACGATCCCGGGCGCCTGCCCGATGACCATCGCCCGCTGTCCGAGACGGCCCTCGAACACCGGCAAGGACTCGAGCGGATAGCCCGCCTCGAGGCACGCCCTGCAGACGGCGTTGTCGCGCTGCAGCGAGACGAGCGACCGATAGGAGCCCTTGCGCCTGGTCACGGTTCCGGAGCGTAGACGCGGGTAACCGAGACGCCGCTCGGCTGAGGGCTGACGCTACTTGCGGCGATCGACTGCGCGCTGGAGCTGGCCCTTGTTCATCTTCGAGCGGCCGCGAACGCCGAGCTTCTTCGCCTCGTTGTAGAGCTGGTCGCGCGTGCGGCCCTTGGGCCGGTTTGTGCCCGACCGCAGGCCTCCGCGCCGGCTCGACGAGATGTCTCGTGTCGAGGTGCGGGACGACGACCCGGCCTCGCCGGAGCGGGCCCTCTCCTTGTTCACGGTCCTCGCCGCAATCTCCTCGGCAGTGTCCTCGGATTTCCCCTGTTCTTTCACGCTCTCCTTGATGTGCTCGTACTGACGGGCTCGCTTTGTCCCCTTCTTGACCCCACGCGGAGGCATTGCCACTCCTTTCGTCGGTTGCTACCGCTCTTCCCCCGCGGACGCCCGCAAAACCAGCCGCGCCAAGCCTCGGATCGGGTGGCCGAGCGCGTGTGCAACGATGTGCGCCGCGCGGAGAGGTGTCCGAGCTGGCCTAAGGAGCGCGACTGGAAATCGCGTACTCGGCGAAAGCTGGGTCGCGGGTTCGAATCCCGCCCTCTCCGCCTCTGTGCTCTCCCGCGCCTAGCGGGCCGTCGCGTCCGTGAGATACGCGACCAGATCAGCGAGTTGCTTGTCGTCGAGCTGGTCGCCGTACGTTTGCGGCATGATGCCCGGCTGAAAGCCGTCGGCGATCTCCGCATCTGGGTTGACGATCGACTCGTGGATGAAGTCGGCGTCCTTGCCCTTGAGCACGTCGTCCAGCTTCGGGCCGACGGTCCCGTTCGTCCCGGCATCCTGAAGGGTGTGGCACGTGCCGCAGCCTGCGGAAGCGAAGACCTCTTTACCCGCGGCTGGATCCCCTGCGGGTGCGGACGGCTCGGTCGTGGAGGTCTCCCCGGTGGTGGAGGTCTCGCTCGTCGTCCCTTCGGCCGACCCAGACCCCTCGCTCGACGTTGTCTCTGCTGCCTCTCCGTGAGCGCTGAAGTCGTGGCCTTCGCCCAGAGCCTCGACCGCGGCGAGCATGCCCGCGACGAGGAGGACAGCAAGCAGGACGAAGAGCTTCATATGCCGGCCGGGGAAGTCCGGCCACCGCCGCGGCACGTAGAGCGAGACGACCAGGGCGAACCCGACCAGCACGGCCGCGAAGACGCCAATGATGACGTCGTTCCTGCCCTCGATGAGGGCGACGATCAGGTCGTTCCGGGCCACCGGGCTCGCATACGATACTCCGTCGAATGCGCCGCGTCGGCATCTACGTGGTGGCCGGCGGGGCGTTTTTCCTGGCGGTCGTCCTCACAGTTACGGGCGCTGGCGAGCGGCCCGGTGCGCTACCGAACTGGCAAGCCCTGGTCCTCGGGATCGTCCAGGGCCTGACTGAGCTCCTTCCTGTCTCCTCGTCCGGCCACCTCATTCTCGTGCCGTGGTTGGGCAACTGGAGCTACCTGGAGACGCACGAGGAGTTCAACAAGACCTTCGACGTCGCCCTCCACCTCGGCACGCTCGTTGCCGTGGTGGCCTACTTCCGGCGGGATATCTGGGCGCTCATCGTGGCGTGGTTCCGAAGCGTCGCGCGCCGGAATATCGAGACGCCCGAGGAGCGGGTGGCGTGGTTCGTGCTGATCGCGACCATCCCCGCAGCATTCGTCGGAGCCGCAGGCGAAAGCGTGATCGAGAAGCACCTCGGCGACCCGTGGCAGATCGCAATCCTGCTGGCCGCGTTCGGGATACTGCTCTGGATCTCGGACCGAACCGCTCCACGCCGGGAGATGAGCGAGCTCGGCTGGCGCGGAGCTCTTGCGATCGGGTTGGCACAGTGTCTCGCGCTGGCGCCGGGCGTCTCCCGGTCGGGCGTGACGATCACCGCGTCTCGCTTTCTCGGACTCGACCGCGATGCCGCTGCTCGTTTCTCGTTTCTCCTGCTCGTCCCGATCGTGTTCGGCGCCTCGGTCCTCAAGGGACTCACCGACGTCGTCTTCGGGGATCTCCCCCCTGGTTCCATCGGCCCGTTCGTGGTCGGCATGCTTGCGGCTGCGGTCACCGGTCTCGTCGCGATCTGGGCTCTGCTCGGCTACGTACGGCGCCACACGTACTCGCTCTTCGTCGGCTACCGGCTGATGGTGGCCGCGGCCGTGCTCATCCTGATCGCGACCGGCGTCCGGGACGCGACCTTCTAGCTCCCGACTCGCCAGACGTGGCGCGCCGGTGTTGGGTCGAGGTTCCCAGCCCGGTCTTTCGCCCGCACCAGGAGCACGTGCCTGCCGCCTGTGAGGCCGCGGTAGGTCTTTCGCGCCAAGCACGCCCGGAATGCCCGAGTGTCGAGCTTGCACTGGAAAGTCGAGCCGGTCTCCGACGAGCGGAACGTGAACCGCGCTGTCCGGGAAGCGAACCTCACAGGCGGGGCCGTCAGAATGGTCGTGTTCGGCGCTCGCAAGTCGACCCGCCACGTCCACTTGGCCGCGGTGGCGTCGAACGCCCCGTCCTTGCCGGCGCGAACGTAGAAGGTGTGGAGGCCATGGGTCAGCGACCTGACCGTGGTCGGCGTTGTGCAGGCGATGAACGGGTTCCGGTCGACGCGGCATCGGAACGTCGACCCGGCGAGCGACGACGAGAAGCCGAACGTGGCGGTGCGCTTCCTCGTGAGCTTGGGCGGGTGCGACACGAGCGTGGTGTTCGGCGGGAGCGGAAGCCCGTAGACCTCGAGCTCGGACACGTCCACGAACTGCGCGCCCGCGCCGTCGCTTGACTGAGACGAGTGCATCGTCAGCCGGACGAACCTGACGCGGGCGGTACCACCGGTCGGCCGGACCCGGTTCAAATGGTGGTTGGACGCAGCGGTCAACGCGCCGGCTGCGGACGCGGTGAAGTTGGCTCCGTCGGGAGACGTCGCAATCGAGAACTGGCCGAGCGAGGCGCTGTCGTCGTCTCCGCAGACCGCCCCCGGGTCGATGGCGAAATCGATGATGTTGATCGGGATCGGCAACCGAACCGTGACGGACTTCGAGCCCCCGGCCAGGTCAGTGCTCCAGCCCGTGGAGAGCGATTGGTCGAAGGCGGCGCTCGGACCGCACCCGAAGGCGGAATAGTTCGGGCCGGTGTGCGCAACGACGGCCGAGCCACCCGCGAGGGAGGCGTAGTCCCGGCGGAGCATGAAGTTCCGCGTCGTCCGGGCCCCTGGTGCAATCGGAACGGAGCTCAGAACGTCGCCGTCGTACCCCGGCTTGGTCGCCAGCACTCTCGGATAGGAACCGGCTGCGATCCCGGACAGGACGTAGTCGCCCGCGACTCCGGTGTCGGCGCCAAGCCCACCTGGGAATCCGGAGTCGTGACCGGCCACTCCGACCCGGGCCCCTGCGATCGGCGACCCGCTGTCAAACTCCGTCACGATCCCGCCGAGCGAGCCCGTCGGCCCTCCCAGCGCCGGAGGCTGCGAGAAATCCTCGACGGGGGCTGCGTCGCCGGAGTCGACGCTCGAGGCGAAATAGCCCAGGCCGCGCGTCGCGAAGACCCCCCAGATCTGGTTGCGGAACGTGCCTCCTGCGACCGTGTCCGCCTGCAGGATGGCATTGCGCATGTCAAGGAAGGACGGCTCGGGCGGTGAGAGTTCCATCGCGCGCGTGACGAGCCTCCGGGCATCCGGGATGCCGATAACCGTCCGCAGATCCCAGAGCGTCTGGCCCCAAATCTCACCGTCTGCGTGCGTCTCGGGCGAGCCGAAGATCCGGCCGAAGTCGCCGTAGGTGTAGCCGCCGGAGCCTGCGAGCCCCCTGCCTGGGCAGGAGGAGCTGAGCGAGCCTGCCGGGCAATCGAGGCCCTCCGTCCGCAGGAGCCGGAGGTTGTTTCCGACGTACCGGTCGAGAGTCACGTCGCCGTCCGCGGCCGTGTTCGCGGCCAGCCCACTCCCGACGAGGTAGTCCATCGCATACCAGTCGCTCCAGCCCTCGCCCATCGCGCCCGCTTGCGCGGAGTGCAGCGCCTGGAAGCCGCTTGCATCGGTGACGAGTCGGCTGGAAAGCCCGTGCGTGTACTCGTGGTAGACAACCGACGCGTCGTCGGCGCCGTTCACGGCGGGGAAGAACGGAGGCGAGAAGAGATACATCTGCATGCGGGGGGAGAATCCGTCCGGCGGCGTGAACATGTTCGCGTTGTTCCGGTGAAACTCGTCCGGAAGGTTCCCGGGCCCGGCGGCTCCGTCGTCGGCCTCCGCGAGGAGGGGGTCGGCTACCTCGAAATTCCCCGCAGCGGCGTTGAAGCCGATCGGGCTGGCGGCGAGATAGTCGTGGAACGTGTTGACGTAATAGAAGAGCTGGGTTGCGCTCTGGTTCTTGTTCGTCCCCCAGCTACCGGCGACCATGTGGTTCCAGGCACAGTGGTAGGAGCCCGCCGGGCAGTTTCCGTCCCCGTAGGAGAAGGCCGTCCGGAGATAGTCCCAGGTCGCCGGAGGCGTCGAGCTGGGCCCCACCTCTTCGGCGACGTTGTCCGAGTTCGCATCCACATAGGCGTGAGCGTTCGGGCCGGTGAGCGTGGTGGCGCCCGGAGCCAGCCAGGGGTCGATGACCTGCAAGGTGGCCGCACCACCGTTTGCGGCGCCCGGGTAGTAGTCGAAGACGCGCGCCTGGGCGAAGTCGACGAGGTTCGCACGGCGGAGCACCTGCCCGGTGTCTGCGTCGACGACATAGTCGAAGACCTGGGTGGGCTTCGCGTGCGCAAGGACGCGCCACCCCAGGCGCACACCGCGGGGGCCCGCGAAGAGGACGAGCCCGGCGCGGTGTCCGCCGGCGAACCGAGTGTCCCGCGTCGGAGCGGCAGACCGCCGCACCACGCGGGGCGGCGCGAGCTTCGCGCCGGCGTCGCGCAGGGAGTGTCCGAGCGCCGCAGCTGCGGAGAGGCCTGGAGTGATGTCCGCTAGCCATAGAGCCCGCCGGGGGGACCCGAGGACGTTCACGAGCCGGCCGTCCCTCGTCACGCTCGCCGACAGACCGTTGTCGAGCGCAGGGATCCCGCCGTACGTCTGCACCCACCTGAGGTGGGTCGTGCCGCCGATGTCCGTGTAAGCCCGGGTCAGGCGAAGAGCAGCGAAGTCGCCCACATCGAGGCCAAAGGCGTCGGCATGCTCGCGCACATAGCCGAGGGCGATTTCCTGCGCTCCACCCTCTCTGGGCCCGGTCAGAAACCCGTCCAGCCGGGCCACCACGCGCGGGGTCCCGGTCAGGCGGTCGAGGTCGACAACACCGTGGAATCCGAGCGAATCGAGCAGAGTCGCCTGCGCGGCTTGCATGGACGCCGTGGCCGATGCCTCCTGAGCGAGGACGGCAGGCTCGAGGCGAACGTCGAAGAACGAGCGCCCCTCCTGCTTTTTCGCGGGGCCGACGGCCCCTGCGGTGCCGGCGAGAACCAGGACCGCCAACGCACAGGCGAGGGCCGTTCCGATTCCAAGGCGCGGCCGGAACGTGCGCTGTAGACCCCAGGCACGACTCACGTAACGATCTCTATACAGGCCCCAGGCATCGACTTCAAATCATCGGGCTGAGGGAGGACGGTCTCGTTCGGCGGCCGATCGAGGTCATGCCCGCCACCTAGGCTTCAGCCGATGGACGAGCGCGTGCTGCTCGTGGAGGACGACTCCTCGATCCGGGAGGTGGCGGCGCTCGGCTTGACGCAGGCCGGCTTCGCGGTCACGACGGCCTCCGACGGCAGGCAGGGACTCCTCGAGTTCCGGCAGGGGTCGTTCGACCTCGTCGTCCTCGATGTGATGCTTCCCGAGCTCGACGGCTTCGAAGTCTGTCGCGAGATCCGCCGTGAGAGCCGCGTTCCGATCGTGATGCTGTCGGCTCGGAGCGACACGGTCGACGTGGTGGTCGGGCTCGAGCTCGGCGCCGACGACTACGTGACGAAGCCGTTCGAGCTGCCCGAGCTCGTCGCTCGAGCGAGGGCCGTCATGCGGAGATCGGGTGAAGAGCCTCCGGAGCAGGCGCTGGCCGTCGGGGCACTCGAGATCGACCCGGGGAGCTACGAGGTGCGACGCGGGGATGAGCGGATCGAGCTGACCGCGACCGAGTTTCGGCTCCTCCTCGAGCTGGCCCGGCGGCCGCGGCAAGTGTTCACGCGAGAGCTCCTACTCGAGCGAGTCTGGAACTACGACTACCTGGGCGACTCCCGGCTCGTCGACGTTGCCGTCCAGCGCCTGCGCGCCAAGGTGGAGACCGACCCGAAGCACCCCACGCTCCTTCAGACCGTCCGTGGGGTCGGCTACAGGCTCGACCCGAGCGGATGAGCGAGCGGTCCCCGATCAGGCCGGGGCGGCTCCGCCGGCGCCTGACGATCGCCTTCATGCTCGTCGCCGGGCTCTCGGGCGCCGCACTGGCGGCCGGCTCCTACCTGGTTGCCCGGGAGAGTCGCCTGGACGACTCGGTCGATCGTGCGCTCGACCAGTCGCGCTTCAACCTCGAGTTCGCCTCCGATGTGCTCTCATCGCCGCAGTCGCGGACGGTTGCGGTGCGCCAGCTTCTCGACGCCCTCGAGCGCCGGAGCGGGTTCGCGACCGCAGTCCGCGTCGAGGGCCGGGACTTCTCTTCGAGTCTCTCCATCAGCGCAGCCCAGACGCCGCCGGACCTCATGGCGCAGGTACGGCAAGGGCAGCTGGCCTATCAGCGCACCGAGCTTGCGGGTACTCCGTATCTCGTGGTCGGAGGGCGTGTCTCCGAGGCCGAGCTCTACTTCTTCTTCTCGGAGTCGCAGCTTTTCGGCGAGCTCGACCAGCTCCGAACCATCCTGCTGGTCGGCCTCGCGCTGCTGGTACTGGTAGCCGGGGGTATCGGAGCGCTCGTTGCCCGGCGAACGCTTGCTCCGGTCGCCCAGGCGAGCGCCGCGGCGCGCTCGCTCGCAGAGGGGCTCCTGGCGACTCGCCTGCCACCGGGCGGCAGAGACGAGTTCGGGGCGTGGGCGGCTTCCTTCAACGAGATGGCCGAGGCTTTAGAGGGAAAGATCGCAGCTCTCTCGCTGGCACAGGCGCGGGAGCGGAGATTCACGTCCGACGTCGCACACGAGCTCCGGACGCCGGTCACGGCCCTCGTAGGCGAAGCCTCGCTCCTCTCGGAGCATCTCGAGCAGATGCCGCCCGAGGCTCGCCGCCCGGCCGAGCTCGTCGTCGCCGACATCGCTCGCCTCCGACGACTGGTCGAGGACCTGATGGAGATTTCCCGCCTCGACGCCGGCCAGGGAGCCGTTCGACTCGAGCCTGTCGACCTGGCCTCCCTGGTGGAGGCGACCATCCGCGCGCGGGGCTGGACTGATCGCGTTCGCGTTGACGGTGCCGGCGCGGTCGTCGAGAGCGACCGCCGCCGGCTGGAGCAGATCGTCGCGAACCTTGTCGGCAACGCCCTCGAGCACGGCGGCCCGGACGTCGCCGTGCGAACTGGAGCCGAAGGCGTCGGAGCCTTCGTCGAGGTCAGGGATCAGGGGCGCGGCATGACGCCGGAGGACCTGGAGCGCATCTTCGATCGCTTCTACAAGGCAGACCCGTCGCGAACCGGCTCCGGGAGCGGGCTCGGGCTCGCGATCGCGCTCGAGAATGCCCGTCTGCTCGGCGGCGACATCGAGGTCCGGAGCGAGCCTGGTCGCGGCAGCCAGTTCACCCTCCGTCTGCCGACCTCCGTGACTGAACCGTTACAGAGCGGAAACGGGCCCGTTGCGGGCGGTGCGCAGGATGAGATGCGTAACCGAGTCGGAGGGTGACCATGAAACGCCTCGCATTGATCGTGATCGGATTCGGCCTCGCCGGAGGCGTGGGACTCGCGGCTGCCGGGTGCGGTCAAGACGGAGCTGTTCCCGTCGGCGCGGTCTCGACGGAGGTCCCGGTCGGCCAGACCGTGACGGACTCGGCGAGCGAGACGGCGCCGCCACCCACGGAGACCGACTCCGGCACGGTCGCTGAGACCGGCTCGAGCAGCGCGTCGGGCGTCCTCTATCAGGTGTGGCTCGTTCGGGGCGAGTCACTTTTCGTCACGTGGCGGGAGCGGGAGGGCACGCCCCGGGTAGGCACGGCAGCGATGGAAGACCTCCTTGCCGGCCCCACGCCGCTGGAAGCCCGAGCGGGCGTGGGCACTGTCATCCCGGCCGGCACCCGCCTGCTGGGTCTCACGGTTTCGAACGGTGTCGCGACTGTCGATCTGAGCTCCGAGTTCGAGTCCGGCGGCGGATCGGCCTCGATGTCGGCCAGGCTCGCCCAGGTGGCGTGCACGCTCGATCAGTTCGAGACCGTGAAGGGGGTCAGCTTCGAGCTCGACGGGCAGCCGGTGGACGTCTTCTCGGGCGAAGGGATCGTCCTCGACCATCCGGTTCGGTGCCGGGACTACGAGGACCTCCTCCCCGTCATCCTGGTCGAACACCCTGCGATCGGTCAACGCGTCGAGAGCGGCATCACGGTCTCGGGGAGCGCCAACGTCTTCGAGGCCAACGTGACGGTCAGGGTGCTGGACGCGGGCGGCACCGAGCTGTCGCGCGGATTCACCACTGCGACCTGCGGAACGGGCTGTCGGGGGACGTTCTCGATGGACGTGGACTTCGAGGTCACCCACGAGCAGGCGGGGACTATTGTCATTTCCGACGATGACGCGGCGGGCACCGGCAAGCCCCCGCACGAGGTTCGCATCCCAGTCACCCTCATGCCGAGCTGAATTCGGCCGATAAGTGATTTCGAGAAGAGCCCCTGGCCGCCGGGGCTCTTCCTTTTAACCCTTGGACGAGCATCGGCGAGGCAGCTAGATTCGAGCCGGCGTGGCCTCCGATCCGAGCGACTCGCACACTGCCCTCACAGGCCGCTGCTTGTGCGGTGGGGTGCTCTACGAGGTGACCCTGCCTTTCCGGCGTGCGAGCCACTGCCACTGCTCGCGGTGCCGCAAGCATTCCGGTGCAGCTGCTTCCACCCAGGGACGGGTACCTCGGGAGGGCTTTCGATTGGTTCGAGGCGAGGAGCTCGTTCGGGTCTACCGGCCCGAGGGCGGCATGGCCAAGGCCTTCTGCTCCGTCTGCGGCTCGAGCCTGTTCGGAGGCACCTGGCCGGAAGGACCCGAGATCTCGATCCGCCTCGGCACGCTCGACGCCGATCCGGGCATCCGGCCGCAGTACCGCACCTTCGTCGCGGACAAGGCTCCCTGGGACGAGGTCCCGGAGGACGGCTTGCCCCGGTACGAGGCTGGCAATCCCTCCTAGACACCTCCGGCGGCGAAGGGGCGGGCCGCCGTGAGAAGGTGAGACGTGCGAATTCGCTCGGACTACCCGTGCCAGGTGCGCGAGCTCGAGAACGTCTGGATTCCACTGCCGGACGGGACTCGCCTGGCGGCCAGGGTCTGGCTCCCCGAAGGCTCGGATGCCGACCCGGTGCCCGCGATCCTCGAGTACATCCCCTACCGGAAGAACGACTGGACCTGGCGGCGCGACTCCACCATGCACCCCTACTTCGCCGGGCACGGATATGCGTGCGTCCGCGTCGACCTGCGCGGAGCCGGCGAATCGGACGGTGTCCTCCTCGACGAGTACCTCGAACAGGAGCTGGACGACGGGGTCGAGGCTGTCGTCTGGATCGCGGCCCAGCCCTGGTGCACCGGCGCCGTCGGCATGTTCGGGATCTCCTGGGGAGGGTTCAACGGGCTCCAAATCGCAGCTCGCCGCCCGCCCGCCCTGAAGACGGTGATCACGCTCTGCTCGACGGACGATCGCTATGCCGACGACGTCCACTACATGGGTGGCTGCCTGCTCGGAGTGGACATGCTCCCCTGGGCTTCGCTCATGTACGTCTGGAACGGAACCCCGCCCGATCCGGAAATCGTGGGCGACGGCTGGCGCGAGACGTGGCTCAACCGCCTGGCCGAAACCCCGCCCTACGTCGAGGCGTGGCTCACCCACCAACGGCGTGATGCGTACTGGCAGCACGGCTCGGTCTGCGAGGACTTCTCCGCCATCGAATGCCCCGTCTACGCGATGGGAGGCTGGGTGGACGGGTACTCGAACGCGATCCCCAGGCTCCTGGAGGGGCTGCCGGGCACGAGCAAGGGCCTGATCGGGCCATGGGGTCACGGCTTTCCGCACGACGCCCTGCCGGGCCCCCAGATCGGCTTCCTGCAGGAGTGCCTGCGCTGGTGGGACCGCTGGCTGAAGGGCGAGGAGAACGGCATCGAGAAGGAGCCCGTGCTCCACGCCTGGATGCAAGACGCGGCCCAGCCGGACGCCCAGCCGGAGGAGCGGCCAGGCCGGTGGGTGACGGAGCAGTCATGGCCTCCCGCGGACTACGAGCTGCGCCGGCTGGCGCTCGGAGACGGCACTCTCCACGATGGAACCTCCCAGGACGCGCGGCTCGATTTCCTGGGAGCGCAAACATGCGGCCTCGATGCCGGCCTCTGGTGCCCCTACGGAGACGCGCTCGACCAGCCGCCGGATCAACGATCCGAGGACGGCCTTTCCCTCACGTTCGACTCGGCTCCGCTCATTGAGCCGTTCGAGCTCTTGGGCTTCCCGGAGGCAGTGCTCACGCTTGCCGTCGACCGGCCGCATGCCCTCGTCGCGGTCCGGCTCTGCGACGTCTCACCGAACGGCCAGTCGACGCTCGTCACCAGGGGGCTCCTGAACCTCACGCACAGGGAGTCCCACGAGCAGCCGGAGCCTCTCGAGCCCGGACAGCAGTACGAGGCTCGCGTTCGGCTGAACGCGATCGCGCACTCGTTTCCGGTCGGGCATCGCCTCCGGCTGGCCGTCTCACCCACCTACTGGCCCTGGGCGTGGCCGTCTCCGGAGCCCGTAACCCTCTCCCTCTTTACCGGCTCGAGCCGCCTGGAGCTGCCCGTACGCCCGCCCCGACCCGAGGATCAGGAGCTCCCTCCGTTCCAGGCACCCGAGGGTTCGGCGCCGATCGAAGTCGACGAGATCACGGCCGGATCGGCGGCCCGGAGGATCGAGCGCGACGTGGCGACCGGGACGGTCACGCTCACCTACGAGTACGGCGGGGGCAGGCGGATCCTCCCGAATGGAATCGAGCTCGAGGACTCCGGACGGGAGATCTTCACGATCGTTGAGGGAGATCCGCTGTCGGCCCGGATCCGGTGCGAAGGCCTCGTCGCAGTCGGCCGCGGCGACTGGCGCACCCGGGTCGAGACGGAGAGCGAGCTCTGGTCGGACGCAACCAGCTTCCACACCCGCAACCGGATCGAGACGTTCGAGGGCGACGTGAAGGTGCACGAGGACGAGCGAACCTTCAGCGTCCCGCGCGACCTCGTCTGACTACCAGGCGCGGATGCAGGCGGCCCGGTGCTCTGGCGACTGGCTCCCGGCCGTGCGCCGGAGCTCCGGGTCGACTTGCTTGCACTCCGGAATCGCAATCGGGCAGCGGGGATGGAAACGGCAGCCCACTGGAATCTGTATGGGGTCGGGCGTTTCTCCCTGGAGGATCTGGGGCCGGGACCGCTCGTGCGGGTCTCGCTTCGGAACGACCGAGAGAAGCGCCTTCGTGTAGGGATGCTGCGGGTTCCGAACGACCTCCCGCGCAGGCCCTTCCTCGACGATCCGCCCGAGGTACATGACCGCGATCCGGTTCGCGAAGTGAGCGGCGGTCGAAAGGTCGTGCGTGATCATCAGGATCCCCAACCCCTCCTGCCGCAGGCCGTCCAGAAGCCGCAGAACCCCGGCCCGCACCGAGACGTCGAGCATCGATACGGGCTCGTCGGCGAGTAGGAGCTTCGGGTTCAGAACGAGACTCGCCGCAATCGCGACGCGCTGCCGCTGACCTCCGGACAGCTCGTGCGGGAACCTGTCGACGTAGAGCTCTGGCGGAGTCAAGCCAGCCCGCTGTAGGGCTTCGAGAACGCGACCGCGTCGTTCTTCCTTCGAGCCCCCAAGACCGTGCACTTGAAGCGGTTCCTCCACGGTCGCGCTAACGCGGAACCTTGGGTCGAGCGATTCGTAGGGATCCTGGTAGATGAGCTGCATCTCGCGCCGGAGTGGCCTCAGCTCCCTGGGCCCGAGGCGCGTGATGTCTCTTCCTTCGAAGCGGATCGCGCCGGAATCGGGCTCGATTAGGCGAAGCACCGTGTGCGCAGTCGTCGTCTTGCCGCAACCCGACTCGCCGACGAGTGCGAGCATTTCGCCCTCCCGGAGGGTGAAGGACACGCCCTCGACTGCGTGGACGACCGAGCGGGGCCTGCGCGCGACCGCGGCGACGAACCCGCGCGGCACGGGGTAGCGCGTCACGAGGCTCTCCACTTCGAGGAGAGGCGCCGCTCCGTCTCCAGTCGCGACCTGGCTCACGAGGCAGCTGCCACAGCCCGGTCGTTCAGATGGCAGGCCGCGACGTGTCCGTCGCCGACTTTCAAGAGGCGCGGCTTCAGGTGTGCACACGGATGAAACGTCCGGTCGCACCGTGGGGCGAAGGGGCAGCCCTCGATCGGCCGGTCGAGCCTCGGCGGGGTTCCCGGGATCGAGACGACCTCCCCATCGCCGTAGAGATCGGGCGTCGCCGCGAAGAGAAGACGCGTGTAAGGGTGCCGTGGCGCGTGGTAGAGGACGTCGGTCGGGCCAGATTCCATGATCTCCCCGGCGTACATCACGGCCGCACGTCCGCAGACCTGCGCGACGACCGGCAGGTCGTGAGTGACGATAATGAGCGAAAGCCCGAAGTCGTCTGCGAGGCCGACAAGCAACTCGAGGATCTGGGCCTGCACCATCACGTCGAGTGCCGTCGTAGGCTCGTCCGCGAGCACCACCTTCGGGTTGCAGGCGAGTGCCATCGCGATCGCTGCACGCTGGCGCATCCCACCCGAGAACTCATGCGGGTAGCTGTCGACCCGACTCGCACCGATGCCGACCGTCTCGAGGAGCTCGCGCGCCCGTGTCCAGGCCTGCTTCCCTTCCGCGATGTCGTGCAGCTCCATCGGCTCCACAATTTGCTTCCCGACCGTCTGCACCGGGTTGAAGGCGTTCATCGCCCCTTGAAAGATCATCGAGACGTCCTTCCAGCGATGAGGGCTGACCGACTCCTCGCCGCGCTCGAGGATGTTTGCTCCGTTCAGCCGGACCGCCCCGGCGACACTCGCGTTCGGGGGCAGGAGCCCCATCATGGCTAGGATCGCCGTCGTTTTTCCGCACCCGGACTCCCCCACAAGCCCGAACCGCTCACCCGGCCGGAGCTCGATCGAGATGCCTTTGACGGCGTGGAGATCCCCCCCGCCCTTCAGGTCGAACCAGACGTGCAGGTCCTCGACAGCGAGGAGCGGCTCGCTCACCTTCAGCCCTTGCCGGCCTGGGACGCGCCGGTCGACGGAGAGGCTGTGGTGGAAGGACCGCGAGGGGGCGTCGTGGGCAGCACGCGGAGCCCGAACCGACGGACCGAGAGGTGTCCGACCGCCAAGCGCGGGTTGAGCGCGTCTTCGATCGACTGCCCGACCATCGTGGCGGCGAGTACTACGATCGCGACGCACACCCCCGGCGGCACGATCGTCCACCAGGCCTCGTTCAGGATCGCGTCGTCAGTGAACGCGTTCTCGATCAATCGGCCCCACGAAATGAGGCTGGGGTCGCCGAGACCGAGGAATGTGATGAACGTCTCGGCGAAGATCGCGTAGGCCACCAGGAGAACCGTGTTGGCGATGAGAAGCGGCGCGATCTGAGGAAGCACGTGCTTTCGGATCAGGCGAAGGTTCCCGGCTCCTAGAGCCCGCGCGCGGCGAACGTAGACCCGCTCCCGGACGCTCTTCACTTGCGCGCGGATCAACCGAGCGGTGGTCGTCCAGTAGATGATCCCGATGATCAGGATGATGTTCGTCAAGCTGCGGCCGAAGAGCGCCGCCGCCACGATCATGAGCGGTACGTCCGGGATCACGAGGACGTAGTCCGTGAACCGCATCAAGACCGTGTCGGTCTTTCCCCCGAAGAAACCGGAGAGCAGGCCCACGAGGCCGCCGATGAACGCCGAGACGATGGCGGCCAGGAACCCGACCAGGAGCGAGACGCGCGTGCCGTCGATCAGAAGAGCGAGCATGTCGGAGCCCCCGCCGTCGAGCCCGAGGACATGCGACCCGCTCGGCGCCTGGAAGACGGCGCCGACCTTCCGCTCCGAGTCTCCCGAGAGGATGACCGGCTCGAGCAGCGCAAGGGCGACGAAGATCGCGAGCACGAAGAGCCCGATCAGAGCCTGGGGCTTACGGAGAATCGCGTCGCGGAGAAGACCCGGCGGGTTCGAGACAGGGGCACCGGGGGCCTCGGCCGCCTGGACGACCGAGCTCACGCCGTGATCCTCGGGTCGAGCTTGAAGTACAACAGGTCGGCGATCAGGTTGAAAAGGATCACCGTGAACGTCAGGAGCAAGAAGGCTCCCTGGAGAATCGGGAAGTCACGCTGGTCGATCGCCTCGACGACCTGGAGGCCGATGCCGGGATACGAGAAGACGTACTCGATCGTGATCGAGCCCCCGATGATGAACCCGAGAGAGAGCGCGACGAGTGTGATCACAGGCAGGAGGGCGTTCCGGAAGCCGTGCCGCCACACGGTGGCCCAGTTCGAGAGCCCCTTGGCACGCGCCGTGAGCACGTAGTCCTCGCCGAGGGTCTCGAGCATCGCCGAGCGCACGATGATTGCGTACTCGCCATAAAGAACGAGGCCGAGCGTGGCAGCGGGAAGGACCATGTGCTTCAGCCGATCGACGAGCAACTCCCACGCGCTTGCATCGCCGAGGATTCCCAGCGTCGGGTCCTTGATCCCGGAGGTGGGCAGTCCAACCGCGCCGGCGACGAAGAGGACGATCATGAGCCCGAGCCACTGTGGCGGCATCGAGTAGAACGTCAGCCCGCTCCACAGGCCGACCTTGTCAACGAGCGTGCCCCGCCGCCAGGCGGAGATCACCCCCACGAGAACGCCGAGAACGATCGAGAAGAGCGTTCCGAGCGCCACCATCGCCATCGTGTTCTTGATCGAGGGCCAGAGCTCCGTCCACACCGAGTTCTGGAAGCGAAGCGATTGTCCGAGGTTTCCGTGTGCCAGGTCGCTGAGGTAAAGCTGGTACTGCTCCCACTTCGACTTGTCGAGACCCAGCTCGTGCCTGAGGTGGGCCTTGAACTGGGCCGTGCAGTGGCGGCAGCGGAGAGACTGGACCGCGTCGCCGGGCACGGCCCGGAAGAGCACGAAATTGAGCGTGATCGCGACGAAGACGGTCACGATCGCGAAGAAGATCCGCTTCAGGATGTAGTCGGAGCGTCCCAATCTGCCTCGCTAGGGGCTGTAGGGACGAGGTGCCCCTCGTCCCTACAGATTTGTCACCCCGCCCCGCACTACCCGACGCGGTGCGGGCTCGTCCAGTAGGTCTTCGCGTACGCGGCGAGCTCCGACTGGAAGCCCGACCACTTCTTCGAGAAAGCGTCGATCGCCTGATGGTTCGTGAGCTGCGTGTAGAGGAACTCGTCGTAGATCATCTGCTGCATCTCGTGGACGATCTCCTCCCGCTTCTCGGCATCGACGGTCCTCCCCTGCAGGTCGTAGAGCTTGTCGTACTCGGCGTTGATCCAGCCTGTGTCGCTCCACGAGCACCACTGGCCCTTCGTGACCACTGACAGCATGAAGTCCGGGTCGATGTAGCCGACCCAGTCCCACATGGCGATGTCGAACTTGTCGTAACCCTGGTTCTTGGCCGGATCGCACGGGTCGCCCGTCTCGATTGCGTAGGCCGCGGTCGCATCTCCGCCGATCCAGAGCTCGACGTCCACACCGGCCTCCTTGAAGCCTTCCTTCACGACGTCGAACGAGCGCTCGCCGTTGAAGTCGAGCGAGGTCGGTTGCATGATCCGGTACTTCATCGGATGCGCCTCTTGCGCGTACTTCCCGGTAGTCGCCGGCGCGATCCGGATCCCGTCCGAGCCCTTCGTGTACCCGAGCTCGTCGAGCATCTGGTTGCCCGCGGCGCAGTCGTGCTCCAGCGGCCCCAGGTTCGGGTTCTCGAGCGGCGAGATGTGGCCGACGAGGCTCTCCACCTTCTCCGCGTAGCCGGCGAAGACGACCTCGATGATGCGGTCGCGGTCGATACACATCGAGAGCGCCTTCTTGACCTGCGGGTCGAGTAGCTCCCGATTCTTCGGCTTGAACGGGTTCGAGTTCCAGGTGATGTTCGTCGTCTCCGCGCCCGGGACGGTGTTCACGGTGATGTTCGAGTCCTCCTTCAGCACATCGACCGCGTTGAAGGGCACCTGGTCGACCCAGTCGAGCTCGCCCTGCTTCAGGTCAGAGACCATCGCGTCGGAGTTCGTGTAGTACGTGAGCGTGACAGCCTCGGCATTCGACTTTGGTCCCCAGTAGTTCGGGTCGGCGATAAAGGCAGTCGTGCCCTTCTTCTCGTATTGCTTGATCCGGTAGGCGCCCGAGGACACGATCGGCATGTGCTGCTCGGGCTTGAAGGTCTCCAGCCCCTTGCCTTTCCCGGTCGCGAGCGGCTCGTAGACGTGCTTCGGCAGGATGGAGAGAGTCTCGAGCTGCGCGAGCACGTTGCCCACCGGCGACTCGTAGTGGATGACGAGGGTCTGGGGATCGGTCGCTTCCGCGCTCTCGGCGTGCGTGAGCGCGGCTGCGGCCACGGCTGTCGCGCCGTCCGCGAACTTGATTGTCGTGTTGATCGTCCAGGCCGCGTCTTCGGCCGTCAGAGGCGTGTCGTCCGACCATTTCGTGTTCGGCCTCAGCTTGAACGTCCAGTCCTTGCCGTCGGCCGAGGTCTCCCACGACTCCGCCCAGTCCCCCTCGAACACGTAGCCGTCCTGGTCGTCGTAGCGGTACTGCACGAGCTGCGGGTAGATCATGATGAACGCGTTCGTGGACTGCGATTCGATGTACTTGAAGGGGTTGAACGAGTCGATGTAGTTGATCGTCCCGATACGGAGGATTCCGCCCTTCTTCGCAGTTCCGCCCGTCTCGCCGGTGCCCTGCGCCTCTCCGCCCCCGTCGCCTCCGCAGCCGGCCAAAGCGGCCGCCAGGAACACGGTCAGGATGGCGACGATCCATATCGCTCGCGACCTCATGGCTCTCCTCTCGTTCAGGGGGGTCCTTCCTGGCTCTACGGGTCGTTCCTCAATGCCGGTTCATCGATGGTCAGTTGCCTTTCGTCCGCATCGAGCGTGGCGACCACCCCGAGCGGGAGCGCCGCCTGGTGCTTTCCGTGGCCGAGTGGGAGCTTGTATAGCACGGGAACCCCCAGGGGCTCCAAATGCTGCTCCAGCACGTCCTCCAGGGACTTCGTTCTTGGCCACTCTGGCCTAGTTTCGCGCCATTCGCTCTTGTCCATCTCCCCTACTACGACTCCGGCCACCTGGCCGAGTTTGCCGCTCTGTCCAAGTTGGGTCAATGCTCCGTCCAGATACCAGGGAGGCAAGTCGACGTCTTCGAAGAAGAGAATGCAGCCGTTGCACTCGAACTCCCAGGGCGTGCCCATGGTCTGCATGAGGAGCCAGAGGCACCCGCCCACGAGCGGCGCGGTGACCCGGCCGCCGCTGATCGCCCGGACGTAAGGGTCGTCGGGGTCACGGGGAATCTCGCCTGTCGTCTCGCCGCCGAGGACGCGCAGCAGCCGGTCGCGCGTGAAAGAGGTCGTCTCCTTGTCCCCCATTCCGACGAGGCCGTAGCCGTAGATCGTCGCGAGGCCGGCTCGCTGGCGAATCGCAACGTGAAGCGCAGTGATGTCCGAGTACCCGACGAACGGCTTCGGGTTCTCGGCGATCGCGCCGAAGTCGAGGAACGGGATCGTCTGGGCAGATCCGTAACCGCCCATCAGGCACTGCACGACGTCCACCTCCGGGTCGGCGAACATGTCGTTCAGATCCCGGGCACGGTCCTGAGGGCTGCCGGCGACGTAGTCGTCGCGATCGAAGACATGCTCGCCGAGCTTCACCCTGTACCCGCGCTCCTCCCACGCCTCGACGCCGCGCAGGATCTCGGAACGGTTCTCGTACGGGCTCGCGGGAGCAGGGATGCCGATCGTGCCGCCCTCCGGGAGCGGCCGGCCAAAGCGGGTGGCCGGGGTCACGACGGCTGGAGCGGCTTTTCGCGCGGGGTCTGGCGGACGGGCAACGGCCGTCCTTTCAGATCGGTGACGAAGCCCGTCACCTCCTCGACCGCCGCCTCGAGCAGCTTGGCGCCCTTTTCCGCCGTCCCACGCGTCGCGCGGCCCTGCACGCCCGTGGTCGAGAAGGACGACCACCAGGGCATCAGCTTCAGCGGCCCGTCGCTCCAATCCATGTACGCGTACTCCGTTTGCTCGTAGCCGAGCTCGTCGACCGCCTTGGACATGTCCACAGCATCGGGGTCGATGGCGAGGTAGATCGAGGTCTCGAGCTCGCAGGCGTGCGCCATGCCGCCCTGCTCGGACTCACGCAGCTCGTCGATCTTCCGGAGCGACTCCTTGCCGGAGAGATAGAAGGCGGCCGCGGACAGCACCTCCGGGAACTCGACGCCCACGAGCCGGGCTGCCATCTCGACCAGGTTCTGGTTCGACCCGTGGCCGTTCAGATAGAGCATGCGGCGAAACCCGTGACGCGCGAGCGAGCGCCCGATGTCGAGGAGATAGTTCGTGAAGGTGTCCCAGCCGATCGTGATCGCGCCCGGGAAGTCCATGTGATGGGGCGAGTAGCCGTGCGGAATCGGCGGGAGCAGGACGACGTCGTCCCCGGCCCTCTCGGCCACGCGGCGGCAGATCTCGCTCGTGATCCGAAGATCGGTGTCGATCGGCATGTGAGGCCCGTGATCCTCGAGCGTCGCGACCGGGATCAGACAGACACGATCCTGCTCGGCGGCGAAGCGGACCTCGGGCCAGGTGAGCCGCTCGTACAGGAGCGGGCTCGACCACATCAGCCGGCCACCGTCTGGCTCTGCTCGCGCATGAACCCCTGGACGTAGTAGGGCCCGAGGCCACCCTTCCCCGTCGATCCGCTCGACTTCCAGCCGGGGAAGGACTGGATCCCGGGCCAGGCTCCGGTCGTGGCGCCGGCCCGGCGGTTGACGTAAACGACCCCCGCCTCGATCTCGTCCAGAAACCGCTGCACCTCGACCTCGTCCTCGCTGAAGACCCCGGCGGTGAGGCCGTAGACCACGTCGTTCGCCTCGCGGAGCGCCTCGTCCAGCGAGCCCACGCGGACAACGGCCAGGAAGGGCAGGAAGAGCTCGTCACGGGTCAGCCGGTGGCCCGCCGGGAGATCCGAGACCACGGTGGGCGCGACGTAGTAGCCGGGCAGGTCGAGCTGCTCGCCGCCCGTAACGACGCGTCCGTCACGCCCCGCCTCCTCCGACGCGCGACCGAACCGCTCGACCGCTTCCGCGTTCACAACGGGCCCCGTGTAGGTCTCGGAGTCGGCCGGGTCGCCGACGGCCAGGGCCTCGGTGTGCTCGCGCAGGCGCTCGACGAACTCGTCGTGCACCTCATCGGCCACGAGCGCCCGCGAGCACGCGCTGCATTTCTGCCCCGAGAAGCCGAAGGCCGATCGCGCGATGCCCTCGACGGCCTTCTCGAGATCGGCATTGGCCGTCACGATCGCAGGGTTCTTGCCGCCCATCTCCGTTAGGGCGGGTCGGGCGTACGGGCCTTCGTTCATCGTCCGGGCAATCCAGCGGCCGACTTCCGCCGAGCCGGTGAACGCGACTCCGTCGACGTTTCCCTCGACGATCGCTTTCCCCGTCTCCGCCCCGCCGTGGACGATGCTCGCGACCCCCTCGGGGAGCCCGGACAGGATCTCGGCCACCAGGGAGCCGCAGAGGGCCGTCTCCTCGGACGGCTTCAGCACGATCGTGTTTCCCGTCACAAGCGCGCCGGAGGCCATGCCGAGTGCGAGGGCAACGGGGAAGTTGAAGGGCGCAATCACGCCGAAGACCCCGTACGGCTTCAGGACACTGCGGTTCCTCTCCGTCTCGGAGAGCGATCCGAGCGGCACCTCGTAGCCCCGGTTCTCCTCCATGTGGGCGCAGTAGGTCTCGATCAGGTCGACGGCTTCCTCGACCTCGCCGATCGACTCGATCCGCGTTTTGCCCGTCTCGAGCGTGACCGCTGCGGCCAGCTCGATCCGGCGGTCGCGAACCCGCTGGGCCGCTTCGCGGAGGAGTGAGCAGCGCTCCTCGTAGGACAGGGAACGCCAGCCTGGCTGCGCCTCCCTGGCGCGCGCGAGCGCCTCGCCGACCAGTCCCGCATCGGCCTCGTGCGCACGGCTCGCGATCTCGTCCGTATGGGAGGGATTCGGACGCTCGAAGACAGGGCCGTCGTCCCGCTCGCTGCCCGCGACCACATGGCGGAGCGGCTCACGCGACCAGCCACGGGCCTGCTCGAGCGCCTGCTCGAACCGGACGTCGAGCTCGGGGTCGCTCGCCCCACTCGTGTACGTGATCCTCGTCGCCATCTCGTTAACTCTTTCACCTGGGTGCCCTGCCGGAAAAGGGGGGAACGGAGGCGGGCCGCGAGGTGTAGAACCCGCGCATGCGCGCTGTCGCCGGTTTCGCGGCCATCGTCGTCCTCACGGGCTGCGTCCGGAGCGTCGAGGAATCGCCCGGCGAGCGCCTGCCGGATCTCGACCAGGCCCTCCCAGGAGCAGTCTCGATCGAGACGCGCAAAGGGCGTCGCGCGCTGGTCTTCGCCTCGGCGGTGGACAACGTCGGGGCTGGAGCGCTCGTGATCGAGGGGAGCCGCAAGAGCCGCGCCGTGGGCGCGATGCGGATCCGGCAGCTCATCACTCGAGCCGACGGCTCCACGGCTGTTCGGCGCCTGCCGGGCCGGCTGCGGTACGTGCACTCGGAGACCCACTCTCACTGGCACCTGCTCGGCTTCGAGCGCTACGCCCTGAGGCGGGCCTCGGACGGCCGCCTCGTGGCGCCTGACCGAAAGACCGGCTTCTGCCTCGGCGACCGCTACCGGATCGCCAGCCCGCCGGCTGCCGCGCCCCCGAAAGCGGTCTGGGTCCGTGAATGCGGACGGGCGCGTACACGGCTGCTTCGACTCCGTCAGGGAATCTCACCGGGCTACGGCGACGACTACGTCCCGGCCCTGGAGGGACAGCTCCTCGACCTGACAGGCGTGCCGGATGGGCGCTACCTCCTCGTCCATCGCGTGAACGCCGACCGCTCGATCCGGGAGTCGAGCTACGAAAACAACGCCGCCTCGGTATTCCTCGAGCTCAAGGGCCGCACCGTGCAGATCCTCGCCCGCTGCCCGGACTCCGCCGTCTGCGGCTAGGAGGGACTGGTGAAACGTCGCTCGTCGGCACTGCTGCGTTTCGCCAAACCCTCCTACTACTAGGGAACCGAAAGCGCCGCCGCGGTGTAAAAAGGAAAACGGAGAAGGAGGATCACGTGCGACGCCTGATGACCGGACTGCTCCTGATGCTCGTGGCTGCTGCACTGGCCGGCCCGGCAGCGGCGAAAGAGGCGACCGTCGAGCTCGGCTCCACACCTGCCGGCCTTGGGCCCGGTGACCCGTGGAATCTCGGCATCCAGGTCTTCGCCGATCCGGCCGCCCTGGCGAACGCCGATCCTCCGGTCGTGACGATCCGAAATGGCTCCGGCGAGGAGACGCGATTCCCGGCGGAGCCTCTCGGGACGGAGCCGGGGACGTACACGGCGACCGTCGTCTTCCCGGAGGCAGGGACCTGGACCTACGAGGTGCACGAGTCCGTCATCGGGCGAACCTACGAGTACGACCCGGTCGTGATCGAGGCGCCGACGGTCGCACCGACCGCGGGTGGGTCCGGCGACTCGCAGCCGGCTGCAGCCACCACCTCGGACGACGGCTTCCCGCTCTGGCCGGTTCTGGGCGGCAGCTTCGGGCTCGCCCTCGTCGCCGCCGGCCTGACTGTCTTCCTGCGACGACACCGCCCGCCCGCCGCCCAGGCGCGGTAGCGGAGCCATCCACACGCTAAGGGCGGGCTCGACCCGCCCCTAGACTGGGCCGGTGCCAGGCCTCGTCCTCGTCGCTCCAGACAGCTTCAAAGGGACGTTCTCGGCCACAGAAGTCGCCGCCGCCCTGGCACGCGGGCTCCGCGCCGGCGGGCGGGACGCGGTCGAGCTTCCCGTGGCCGACGGCGGCGAGGGGACGATGGACGCGCTGCTGGCGGCGCTCGGCGGCGAGCGGCGAACCGCGGTCGTGGCCGACCCGCTCGGCCGTCCCGTCGAAGCCGCGTACGGACTGCTCACCGACGGCTCTGCGATTGTCGAGAGCGCTCAGGCAAGCGGCCTTGGGCTTGTCTCCGAAGCCGATCGCGACGCCTGGGCCGCTTCGACCTACGGCACCGGAGAGCTCATCGCCGCGGCCGTTAGGGAAGGCGCCTCGCGCGTGCTCGTCGCGGTCGGCGGTACGGCCACGACGGACGGAGGCTCAGGTGCAATCGATGCCCTCGAGAAAGCAGCGGTCGAAGTTCAGCTCGTGGTGTTGTCGGACGTCGTGACACCGTGGGAGGACGCACCCCGGGTCTTCGGCCCACAGAAGGGAGCCGATTCCGAAACCGTGGCCCGTCTCGAACGCCGGCTGGAGGAGCTCGCCGAGCGTGCGCCTCGCAATCCCACCGGCAACATTCTCACCGGAGCAGGCGGCGGCCTGGCGGGCGGACTCTGGGCCTGGGGAGCCGAGGTGGTGCCTGGAGCGCGCTTCGTTCTCGACACCGTCGGCTTCGACGAACAGCTCGGCGAGTCAGCCCTCTGCGTGACCGGCGAGGGCTCGCTCGACGATCAGACCGCCTCGGGCAAGATCGTCGGGGAGATCGCCGCCCGCTGCCTCGCCGCCGGGATCCCGTGCCACGCGGTCGTCGGCCGGAACCAGCTCGGACCGGAGGCGCTCGGCCTTGCCGACGTCGTCGAGGCACGAACTCTGGAGGAGCTCGAAGCGGCCGGGCGCTCCTTTGCGACGCTAGGCGTTCGGCGATCGTAGGGGCGGGGCTTTCCCCGCCCGCGCCTACCCTGTCCGTTCGATCTCGAGCAGCTTCTCGTAGGCGGGGAGCGTCAGGAACTCGACGAACTCGTCAGCAAGCGCCACTTGCTCGAACAGCCCGCGCGACTCCGCGGGCCTGCCCTCGGAGTGGAACCACTCGTCGTTCGCGACCTCGGCTCGAATCGTCTCCAGCTCCTCGTCCATGAGCCCGCGGACGAGCTCCGGGGTCACTTCCCGGCCGCCCTCGAGCTTCGCGCCGTGGTGCACCCACTGCCACACCTGCGAGCGCGCGATCTCGGCGGTCGCAGCGTCCTCCATGAGCCCGTGGATGCCGGCGGCGCCGTTTCCACGGAGCCACGAGGAGATGTATTGGATGCCAACGTTCACATCGTTTCGGAGCCCCTCTTCGGTCACTGAGCCTGGGGTCGAGCGGACATCGAGGAGCTCGGCCGCCCCGACCGAAACGTCATCGCGCATCCGGTCGACCTGGTTCGGCCGCTCTCCGAGGACCCCATCGAACTCGGCCGTCGCGCGCGGCACCGAGTCGGGATGCGCGACCCAGGTGCCGTCGAAGCCGTCGGATGCCTCCCGCTCCTTGTCCGCCTTCAGCTTCTTCTGAGCCTGCGCGTTTGCCTCGGCGTCGCGCCTGCTGGGGATGAACGCGGCCATCCCGCCCATCGCGTGAGCGCCTCGGCGGTGGCAGGTCTGCACGAGGAGCTCGGTGTACGCCCGCATGAAGGGCACCGTCATCGTGACGGAATTCCGGTCGGGGAGCAGGAAATCGGGCCGGCCGCGAAAGGTTTTGATGATGCTGAACATGTAGTCCCAGCGGCCGGCGTTCAGGCCCGCGGAGTGCTCGCGAAGCTCCCAGAGGATCTCGTTCATCTCGAAGGCGGCCGGAAGTGTCTCGATCAGGACGGTTGCCTTGATCGTCCCGCGCGGGAGCTCGAGCCGTTGCTGCGCCTCGAGGAAGATGTCGTTCCAGAGCCGGGCCTCGAGATGGCTCTCGAGCTTGGGAAGGTAGAAGTACGGGCCGGACCCACGCTCGAGGAGCCGGTGGGCGTTGTGAAAGAAGAAGAGGCCGAAGTCGAGCAGGCTGCCCGAGACGGGCGTCCCGTCGACGAGGACATGCTTGTCCGGTAGGTGCCAGCCGCGCGGGCGGACGAGCAGAGTCGCCACGTCGTCGTTCAGGCGGTATTCGCGGCCGTCGGGAGCAGTGAACTCGATTGTGCGGTCGATCGCATCGATCAGGTTCGCGTGGCCGCCGACCACGTTCATCCAGGTCGGCGAGTTCGCGTCCTCGAAGTCGGCCATGAAGCCGCGGGCACCCGAGTTCAGGGCGTTGATGACCATCTTCCGGTCGACGGGCCCCGTGATCTCGACACGCCGGTCGCGGAGGTCGTGCGGCGGTGGCTCAACCTGCCAGTCCCGCTCGCGCACATCGCGCGTCTCAGGCAGGAAGTCGAGCGTCCCGCCACGATCGAGCTCGGCCTGGCGGGCCGAACGGCGCTCGAGGAGCTCGAGACGGCGCTGACCGAACTGCCGCTGCAGGTGCCGGACGAACGAGAGCGCGTCGCGGCTCAGGATCTCCGCGAAGCGACCCTGGATAGGCGCCAGGATCTCAACTCCTTCAGGAACCTCCGGCACCGTTGCTCCCCTCCATCGACATGCATACGAGTTCCACCGGGTGGTAGACCGGAAGCGGTTTCCCCGCCGCTTTCAGGTGGCTCGCGATCTGCAAGGTACAGCCCGGATTGCCTCCGGCGATGGCTTCCGCCCCCGTGGCCAGCAGGTTCGCAGCCTTTCGCCTGCCGAGCTCGGAGGCAGGCTCCGGCTGGAGCAGGTTGTAGACACCCGCGGAGCCGCAGCAGATCTCCCACTCGGCCGGCTCGATCAGCTCCAGCCCGGGGATCGTGCGGAGGAGCGCCCGCGGCTCCGCCCTGACGGCCTGGGCGTGCGCGAGGTGGCACGCGTCGTGATAGGCGACCCGCAGCGGGAGCGGGTGCCTGGGCGCCCTCGGCTCCCCCGCCAGGAGCTCAGAGATGTCGCGGACCTTGGCCGCGAAGACACGCGCACGCTCGGCCCAGTCGCGGTCGTCGTCGAAAAGGTGGCCGTACTCCTTCATCGCCGAGCCGCACCCGGCCGCGTTCACAGCGACATGGTCGCAGCCCTCGAACTGCTCGATCGTCTGCTTCGCGAGCCGTTTCGCGCCCTCCTCGTAGCCGGTGTGGAGGTGCAGCGCGCCGCAGCAGCGGGGCCGCGCCGGAGCGATGACGTCGTACCCCTCCGCAGCGAGAACACGGGCCGTGGCGTCGTTCACCTGCGAGAAGAAGACTCTCTGGACGCAGCCCTGCAGGAGCCCGATGCGGCCCCGCGGCTCGCCGGCCGCGGGCAGCTCTGCGGGGAGCGCTCGCGGGCGGCCAGGCGGGATCCCCCGTGCGAGCCGGGCCATGCTGCCCAGGCGTGTGCCGGCGGGCAGCAGCCGCCCCGGCCCGAGGAGCCGCTCCAGTGCGACGAGCGGCGCGAGTACTCGGAGCCGCCGAGGATGCGGAAAGAGCCCGAAGACGAGCCGGCGGAAGAGCCACTCACCCGGCGAGCGCCGGTGGTGCCGCTCCACCTGGGCGCGCGTGCGCTCGATCAGCCGGTCGTAGCGGACGCCTGAGGGGCACGCCGTCACGCAGGCCAGGCAGCCGAGGCACCGGTCGAAGTGCTTCACCATCTCGTCCGAGAGGACATTGGCGCCTTCCAGCCCTTCCTGCATCAGGACGATGCGCCCGCGCGGCGAGTCCATCTCCTCGTTCCAGAGCGGCGTATAGGTGGGGCAAGTCGGCAGGCAAAAGCCGCAGTGGACGCAGGTCTCGATCACGTCGAGCTCCGGTGGTCGATGCGCATCGAAAGCCGGCATCGGACGTCTAAATGCCTCCGGCGAAGACGCCCGGGTTCAGGATCCCGGCCGGGTCGAACCGCTCCTTGACGCGGCGCATGAGCCCGGCCGCGGGCGGTTCTGGCTCCCACGCCTCGAGCTCGACGCCGGGAGGGCGGTCGAGGACGACCCCGCCGAACTCGCGGCGCATTTCGGCCAGCGCAGAGACGTCCGGCAGCGTCACCCAGGCAACTCCGAGCCCGGCGCGCCCGACGATCCGAGCTCCCGCCCGCTCGGCCAGCTCGAGCAGCCGGCCGAGACGCGCGGGCAGGGCTGACACGCGAAGCACGATGCCGTCTTCCGAACGCTGGCCGGCCCGCTGCGCCGCCCAGAGAGCGTCGTCCGCCTCGACCATTTCGCCGCCCCAGCGCTCGACCATGCTCCCCGCCCGCTCGAGTGCAGCTGCTCCTGCCGCACGCGCAAGGACTGCTCCCCGGCCGCGCTCCCAGCGGACATCCAGAGCCTCGAGCTCGAGCGGTGCGTGGGCGAGCGCGGCGGCGGTTTTCGCAAGAGCGTCCGGAGAGTCACCACGGAAGAGCGCCGTCGCCCGGGTCGCAGGCAGCGGATGCAGGCGCACTGCCACACCGAGGATCAGTCCGAGCGTGCCGAACGAGCCTGCAAACAGCTTGCCGAGATCGTAGCCGGCCACGTTCTTGATCACCTTCCCGCCCGATTTCGCGACCGTGCCGTCAGAGAGGGCCACCGTGATCCCGATCACGAGGTCGCGCGGCGCCCCGTAGCGGTGGCGGAGCGGCCCGGAGTCAGCGGTCGCGACGATTCCCCCGATCGTCGCAGCGTCCTCGGCCCCGAGCGGTGGGTCGAGTGCGAGCATCTGGCCCGCCTCGGCGAACGCGTCCTGAACGTGCCCGAGCCGTGCGCCCGCCTCGAGGACGGCCGTCAGGTCGCCCGAATTGTGCTCGCGGATCGCTGCAAGCGAGGCAGTCGAGACGTCCAGATCGGCGCGGGCTGTCCCGGCCCAACCGATCTTGGTGCCGCCGCCGACCGGGCGGACCGCGCGAGCCACCTCGCTGCTCGCCTTCAGGAGCTCGGCGGCCTCCTCGTAGGACTCGGGCTCGAGCATCACATCCGCTCTGCGACACCATCGCGCTCGAGGGGATGCTGCCGGTACGGGCCAGGCACCTCTCCGCACAGCCTGGGAGTCGGCATCACCTTGCCCGGGTTGGCGAGACCGTCGGGATCAAACGCACAGCGGAGCCGCTGGAAGGCATCGAGATCCGGCTCGGAGAACATCGACGGCATGTAGTGCTTCTTGTCGATCCCGACCCCGTGCTCGCCCGTGATCGATCCGCCCGCGTCCACACAGGCCTTCACGATCCGTCCCGCCAGCTCCTCCGCCCGCTCTGCCTCGCCGGGCGTACGCCCGTCGTAGCAGACCAGCGGGTGCAGGTTCCCGTCTCCCGCGTGAAAGACGTTCGCGATCTGCATCCCGTATTCGGCCGAAAGCTGGTCGATCAGCCGGAGGACCTCGGGCAGCCGCGTTCGCGGCAGCACGCTGTCCTGGACGTAATAGGTCGTCGAGATGCGGCCCATGGCGCCGAACGCTGCACGGCGGGCCTTCCAGAAGAGCTCCCGCTCGATCTCGTCCCGCGCCACGCGCACCTCGATTGCGTCCGCGACCCGGCAAAGGGAGACGACCTCGTCGAGCCGCGAGGCGCACTCCGCCTCGGGCCCGTCCAGCTCCACGATCAGCGCCGCGCCCGCGTCGAGCCTGTAGCCGGCGTGCGTGGCCGCCTCCGTTGCCTGGATCGCCAGCCGGTCCATCATCTCGATCGCGGCCGGGACGATGCCGGCGGCAACGATCTCCGTCACAGCCTGCCCTGCCTCGTCCGTGTGACCGAAGAAGGCGACGAGCGTCCTGATCGTCTCGGGCACGGGCACGACGCGAAGGGTCACCTGCGTCGCGACGCCGAGCGTCCCTTCCGACCCGACGAAAGCGCCGACGAGGTCGTAGCCGGGGGGATCGACCTCCTTGCCGCCCAGCTGGAGGAGCTCACCGTCCGGAAGGACCACCTCGAGGCCGGTGACGTAGTTCGTGGTGAAGCCGTACTTGAAGCAGTGCGCGCCACCCGAGTTCTCGGCCACGTTCCCCCCGATCGAGCAGACCACCTGGCTCGAAGGGTCAGGCGGGTAGAAGTGGGTCGGGCCGACGGCGCGCGACACCTCGAGGTTGGTCACGCCCGGCTCGACCACGATGCGCTGGTTCTCGAGGTCGACCTCGACGATCCGCCGCAACCGCGACAGGACGATCAGGACGCCCTCTTCGTGCGGAACCGCGCCTCCGGACAGGCCGGTGCCTGCGCCACGGGCGACCCACGGAACTCCGGCCTCGAAGCACGCCCGAACGACGTCTCGAACCTCCCGGGCCGAGCCGGGGAGCACGACAGCACGTGGCGACACGCGATACTGAAGGAGCCCGTCGGACTCGTAGGTCCGGAGCTGGTGGGGGTGCGTGACGACATGCTCGTCGCCTGCGATCTCACTCAGTCGCTGGATCAGCAGGTCGACGTCCATCCGCGGCCATTGTGACCGGATCCGTAGGCTGAGGTGGGCCCCTGCTAAAGATCCGGGCGGGCAGGGCCGATGGGAAAATCATGAGGACACGTCGCGCCTTCGTACTCTTCGCGCTGCTCGCAACCCTCGCGGGCGCAGAAACCGCATCCGGTGCGTCCTGGGCACGCGCCGAGATCAGGGTCGCCGTGGAGAGCGGCCTCATGGGACCGAGCGTGGCCGACTTTCGGCCCAACATGGCTTTGACCCGGCGCGGCCTCGCGCAGATCGTCGCAGGAATCACGCAAAAAGATCAGGTGGTCGTCGACCCCGACAGGAAGGTGACGGTCGCCGAGCTCGACCGGGCGCTCGTCCGCGCCCTCGGCCTCGGCCCGGCCGCCCAGAAGGTTCGCGCCGAGCTGGTCGCATCCGACCTCCGGCCCCCGAACCGGGCGGGCACCGAGGTCGTCGCGCGGCTTCTCGGCCTTCGCTACAACCATCCGCAGGAGGACGACGACCTCGAGCTCCTCCCGGGCGACAGGGTCACACGGGCGGAGGCCGCCTACTCGGTCGCCCAGCTCGTCGGCTTCGACGACTGGAAGCTGCAGTGGGCCAACGATAAGGCGTCGTCGCTCGATCTGCCTGCTCTCACCGCGTGGAAAACTCGTGTCCTCCGCAGGGCAGTCCGCTTCGTCGGTTACCCGTACGTCTGGGGCGGCATGTCGGAGTTCGCCGAATCACCCTTCGGAGTCGATGCCAGAGGCGGATTCGACTGCTCCGGATTCGTCTGGCGCGTCTACAAGCTCGAACGGTGGACCGGGGCGCCAAGGCTCGGCTCGACGCTGCTCGGGCGCACGACCTATGCAATGAGCGGCGAGATGCCGAAAGCGCAGCGCCTCACGCGCCGGGCCCTCCGGCCGGCGGACATCGTCTTCTTCGGAGACGCGGGCCCGCGCTCGCGTCCGGCGCAGATCGGGCACATGGGGATGTACCTGGGCGGCGGCTGGATGGTGCACTCTTCGAGCCAGGGCGTGACCCTGGTTCCCATGGAAAATTGGTGGGCCGAGAGCTTTGCCTGGGGCCGTCGCCCGCTCGCCGAAGTCGGCCTTTCGTAACTTACGCAAAAATATATAATCCCCCAATAGAGTGATGACCCGCTAAAGGGTGAGATTGATACTGGAGGTGCTGGCGTCCACTTCCACTTACCAAGGGGATCAAAATGTTGCATTGGAAGATCACCACGCTCGTCATGACAGCTCTGGTCGTCTGCTCCGCCTTCTTCGGCGAGCTTGACGGCTTCATCTGGAGCTAGTCATCCAGTGAACAGCACTGTCGCCCGCTCTGCTCCGAGCGCTGCGGGCCATGCACAGCCGGAGGGGTCTGACACCCTCCGGCTTTTGCCGGTCGTCATTCCGGTGACGGCCGCCGGGATCGCTGTGCTCGGCGCGGCGACCTGGAGCCTCGCGACGTCGACTCCGTCGCTCGGGTCCTTCGCCGGCCTCCTGGCCTTGCTGGTGGCCTCGGTGGTCGTCGAGGCCTACCCGGTGCCCGTGGAGGGCGTTCCGGCTGGATCGGTTTCTCTCGGCGCCGTGTTCATCGTGGGGACGGCTGTCGTCTACGGCTGGGCCCCCGCCGTCGTGATCGGCTTCGCGACTCGGGCGCTCGTGGACATCCTCGACCGACGGCCTCCGATCCGATTTCTCTACAACGCCGGCGTGTACGCGCTCGGAGCTGCGGGTGCCGGCGCTGCTGCGTCGCTGTTCGGCGGCAGCGAGGTCGTGGACGTGTTCCTGGCAGTCCTGGTCGGAGCCGGAACGTTTTACGCGACAAACGTCCTGCTCGTCGCGCTCGTCATCTCCGTCTGGGCCCGAGAGCGCTTCTTCGGCTTGCTCCGCCAGTCGATCTACTGGACGTTCGTCCCGTTCTCGATCATGGCTTCGGTGAGCCTCATGCTCGCCGTGCTCTGGGATCGGTCTCCGCTTCTCTCGGCCGCTCTCATCGGCCCTCTCGTCGCAATCGCCCTGTACCAGCGGTCCGTTCATGAGTCTTTGAAGGCGATGCGGCTCGCGCTCACCGATCCCCTCACGGGGCTCGGGAACCACCGCCACTTCCACGAACGGCTGCAGCGCAGCCTCGACGAGGCGCAGGAGGACGGCACCCCCGTCACGATCTGCCTCATCGACATCGACCACTTCAAGCAGATCAACGACCGCCACGGTCATCCGGTCGGAGACCGCGTGCTTGCGCAGGTGGCGAGCCGCCTCCGGCAGGGCGGCGAAGCGTTCAGGCTCGGTGGCGACGAGTTCGCGATTCTCCTGCCCGGACGAACCGGTGAGGACACGTTCAAGATCGCGAACGCCGTGCTCGATCGGGTCGCGGCCTCTCCCTGCGAGCACGGCAGCACGGTCAACGTCTCGGCCGGCATCGCCACGTATCCGCAGCACTCGCTCGACCGAAGCGAGCTGGTGCGGGTGGCCGACAACGCGCTCTATTGGTCGAAGGAGCATGGCCGCGGGCGGGCACACGTGTACCGGCCCGACGTCGAAGAGCTCGCGGAGCTTCGCTGGCTCATCGAAGGGCGCGATCGCGCCGCCTGCCTCCGTGCCGCCTCGAGCCTCGCCCACGCGGTGGACGCGCGCGACGCGTACACCGGCAGCCACTCCTACGTGGTCGGCGAGCTGGCCGCCCGCGTCGCGATCCGCATGGGCCTCGAGCTCGAGGAGATCGAGCTCCTCCGGCTTGCGGGCAGCCTGCACGACCTCGGCAAGCTCGCGATCCCCGAGGAGATCCTGCGCAAGCCCGGCCCGCTGACCGAGGCTGAGCGGCTTGTCCTCGAGCGCCACCCCCAGATCGGATTCCGGATGCTCGACTCGCTCGGCGTCGAGCCCGTCGCCGACTGGATCCTGCACCACCACGAGCGGTGGGACGGAACCGGTTACCCGGACAAGCTCTGCCGCGACGACATCCCGCTCGGAGCGCGAATCCTGTTCGTCGCCGACGCGTACGACGCCATGACCACCGATCGTGTCTACCGTGGCGGCCTCCCGCACTTCAGGGCGCTCGCAGAGCTCGACCGCTGCTCAGGCACGCAATTCGATCCGGACGTGGTCGAGGCGTTCAAGGTCGAGTTCGCGGTCGCCGGCGGGCTCGAGGCCTCTCTGCTCGAAACTGCCTAAGTAAGCCCCGCCTCGCAGGCGAAGTATCGTGAGGGCGGATGCGCCGACTCCGGAGCGCACTCGTTGTCGGGGCCGTCGCCCTCGTGGCCGTTGTCGCAGCGGTCGACGGCATGCGCGGAGGCGACCTGACTCTCGAGCCTCAAAGCACTCGGGCCGGGCCAGCCCGCGTTGCGCCGACGGTCGAATCGGTGTCCGGAACGCTCGTCTACCTCGACCGCCGTTGCCGCCTGCACAGGATCGCCCTGCCGAGCGGAGCCGATTCGAGCGCTCCCCGCCGGGTCGCATGCGGGCTGACTCTCGATCCGGCGGGACAGCTCGCAAGCGACGGCGAGACCTGGCAGCCCGGCGGGGCCCTCTCTGGGCGCTGCACCGCCGGCTATGTGACCGTGCATGCGTCGGGGGGAGAGCCGATCCTCCGCCGGCGTGGCTGCTCGCCCGCTTGGAAGCCGGACGGCAGCCTCACCTACGTCGTCGACGGCTCGCTGCGGCTTTCCTCCCGCCTCCGCGATCGGCGCCTTCTTCTCTCCGCCCGCGATGTGAGCCACGCGGTCGGGCTCGCAAGCGCCACCATCGGACCGACAAGCCTTCGCGAGGTGGCGTGGCTCGACGACCGGCGCTTCGCAACCCTGCTGGCGACTAACAGACCGCCGGGGCCCGAAGGGCTCGATCTCCTCGTCATCTTCGAGGGCCGGCGACCCGTCCGCGGGGCGACGTTCCTGGCGCCGCGTCTCTCGGGTCTCGTCGCGAGCCCTCGAGGGGGCCACCTCGTGGTTCGGACGGGACGTGGGCCGCGGGAGGCGCTCACGTTCCTCGACCGAAACGGGAACCCCTCGAACCTCTCGTTCGTGAGCGCCCATGCGATCGCGTGGTCGCCCGACGAGCGCTGGGCCGCCGTGGCCACGCAGCGGAGCATCCTCATCTTCCGTACGGCGGGGCCGTATCTACGCGTCCGCCGGTTCGCGATCGTCGCGACCGACATCGCGTGGGTGCGTTGAACGACTACAGAGGGATGTTTCCGTGCTTGCGGGGCGGACGGCGCTCACGCTTGGTGAGCGCCGTCGCGAGCGCGTCGCACAGGATCGCGCGGCTGCGCTTCGGCTCGATCACGTCGTCGACGTATCCGCGCTCGGCGGCCGTGTAGGGGTTGGCGAACTGCGCCTTGTAGTCCGCGATCAGCTCGGCCCGCCGTGCATCCGGGTCGTCCGCCTCCTCGAGCTCCTTCCGGAAGACGATGTTGACCGCCCCCTCCGGCCCCATGACCGCGACCTCGGCCGTCGGCCAGGCAAAGTTGAAATCGGCGCGGATGTGCTTTGAGCTCATGACGTCGTAGGCGCCGCCGTACGCCTTGCGCGTGATCAGCGCGATCTTCGGGACGGTCGCCTCACAATAGGCGTAGAGAAGCTTGGCGCCGTGGCGGATGATCCCGCCCCACTCCTGGGCTGTTCCCGGGAGGAAGCCGGGGACGTCCACGAAGGTGACCAGCGGCACGTTGAACGCGTCGCAGGTGCGGACGAACCGCGCCGCCTTGACCGACGAGTCGATGTCCAGGGTGCCCGCCAGCGCCTTGGGATTGTTGGCAACGATGCCGACCGGATGCCCGCCCAGCCGCGCGAACCCGCAGAGGATGTTCTCCGCCCAGAGCTCGTGCACCTCGAAAAACTCGCCGTCGTCGACAATGCCGACCACGATCTCGCGCATGTCGTACGGCTTGTTGGCGTTGTCGGGCACGATCGTGTCGAGTGCGGGGTTCTCACGGTCGATCGGGTCAGAGGGCTCGAAATAGGGCGGCGGGTCGACGTTGTTCTGGGGCAAGAAAGAAAGGAGATAGCGGGCGTCCTCCAGGCACGCCTCCTCGTCACGCGCCGTGAAGTGCGCCACTCCCGACTTGGAGGCGTGCGTGATGGCTCCGCCGAGTTCCTCGAACGTGACCTCCTCGCCGGTCACGGTCTTCACCACCTCGGGCCCGGTGATGAACATGTACGAGCTCTCCTCGACCATGAGGACGAAGTCGGTCATGGCCGGTGAGTAGACGGCACCACCGGCGGTCGGCCCCATGACAAGGCTGATCTGCGGGACGACGCCGGACGCCTGGACATTCCGCCAGAAGATCTCCGCGTAGCCGCCGAGCGAGACGACCCCTTCCTGGATCCGGGCACCGCCCGAGTCGTTGATCCCGATCACGGGGCAGCCGTACTTCAGGGCCAGGTCCATGATCTTGCAGATCTTCTCCGCGAACGCCTCGGAGAGTGTGCCGCCAAAGACGGTGAAGTCCTGCGAGAAGACGAAGACCTTGCGGCCGAAGATCGTGCCGTAGCCCGTCACGACCGCGTCCCCGTACGGCCTGCGATCCATCATCCCGAAATGAGGATTGCGGTGGCGAACGAAGCGGTCGAGCTCGACAAAGCTGCCGGGGTCCAGAAGCTTCTCGAGGCGCTCGCGGGCCAGAAGCTTCCCACGCTCGCGCTGGCGCGACACCGAGCGCTCGTCACCGGGGTGCAGGGCCTCTTCTCGCAGGCGCGCGAGCTCGTCGAGCTTTGCCTGGGTCGTGTCGGCCGCGGCGCCCGCGCCTGCCGGGATCGGTGCCTCTCCGTCGCCGGCCGGGCCGCCCGGCGCTGACTCGATCGTCGAGCCGTCCTCGGTCGTCGCCATGTGCGTGGAGCTTAACTTCGTTGCAGTTCCGGCACGAAAATGCGTACCACGCGCGCGATTCCGAGCGCTACGCTCGAAGCGGGGGAAGCACTAATCAGGGGGTCCCCCGGGGGCACGGGTCCGACGGCCCCGGGGTACGGGTTCAGCGGCCCGGGGCGCGCTGGGCGTCGTACGTTCCGAACTCCTCACGCAGGACACCGCAGATCTCACCGACCGTGCACTTCTCGGCCAGTGCCTCTCGCATCGGGTAGAGGAGATTCCCCGTGCCGCGGGCGGTCTCACGAACGTTCGCGAGGGCAGCCTCGGCCGCCCCGGCGTCTCGGTCCGCCCGGACGCGAACCGTTCGCTCGATCTGCCGCTGCTCCGCCTCGGGATCGAGCGAGTGCAGCTCGATCTCGGCCTCCTCGCCCTCCTCGTAGCGGTTCACGCCCACGACCACACGCGCGCCGGAGGCGACTTTGCGCTCGTGGTCGAAGGCCGACTCCTCGATCTCGCCCTGCACGAAGCCGCGCTCGATCGCCGCCACCGCGCCGCCTATCTCGTCGATCCGGGAAATCAGCTCGCGGGCGCGCTCCTCGAGCTCGAGGGTGAGCGCCTCGACGAAATACGAGCCACCGAAGGGGTCTGCGGTGTCCGTGACCCCGACCTCGTTCGCGAGGATCTGCTGCGTGCGAAGGGCGATCCGCGCGGAGCGCTCGGTCGGGAGTGCGAGGGCCTCGTCATAGGCATTCGTGTGGATCGACTGCGCACCGCCGCTGGCCGCGGAGAGTGCCTGCACCGCGACCCGGACGACGTTGTTCTCGGGCTGCTGGGCAGTCAGCGTCGACCCGCCGGTCTGCGCATGGAACCGGAGCGCCTGCGCGCGCGGGTTGGTCGCCCCGAAGCGGTCGCGCATGATCTCGGCCCATAGACGCCTGGCGGCGCGGAACTTCGCCACCTCCTGGAAGAAATGGTTGTGCGCGTTGAAGAAGAAGGAAAGCCGCGCACCGAACTCGTCCGGTGAGAGGCCCGCCTCGACGGCGGCCCGGCAGTAGGCAATCCCGTTCGCAAGCGTGAAAGCAAGCTCTTGCACGGCAGTCGAGCCGGCCTCGCGAATGTGGTAGCCGGAGATAGAGATCGTGTTCCAGCGCGGAATCCGCTCGTGGCAATACGCAAAGAGATCGGTCGTGATTCGCATCGACGGGCGCGGCGGGAAGATGTAGTTCCCGCGCGCGATGTACTCCTTCAGGATGTCGTTCTGGGCCGTCCCCCGAAGCGCCTCCGCCGGGACACCCTGACGCTCGGCCACCAGCTCGTACAGAAGGAGCAAGAGCGCTGCCGGCGCGTTGATGGTCATGGAGGTCGAGACCTCGCCGAGCGGGATGTCCGCGAAGAGAAGCTCCATGTCCGCGATCGAGTCGATGGCCACTCCGGTCCGCCCCACCTCCCCGAGCGCATGCGGATCGTCCGAGTCGTAGCCCAGCTGGGTCGGGAGGTCGAAAGCGACCGACAGGCCCGTCTGCCCCCGCTCGAGCAGGTAGCGGAACCGCTCGTTCGTCTCTTCGGCGGACGCAAACCCTGCGTACTGGCGGATCGTCCACGGCCTGCCCCTGTACATGTCCGCGTAGGGCCCGCGTGTGAACGGGAACTCCCCGGGCGGCTCGAGCTCGAGCCCCGGAACGTCCGCGGGGGTGTAGACCGGCTTGACCTCGATGCCCGAGTCCGTTTCGCGCCGGTTCTCCTCGACGGCCATCAGCTCGAAAGGCTACCGCCCTCCCCGCGGGTAGGCTGCCTCCGTGCGGGTGGTCGTCAGGCTCTTCGCCGGCCTGCGCGAGCGGGCGGGCAGGGGGGAACAGGAGGTAGAGCTTGCCGAGGGCGCAACGGCGGGCGACGTCTGGGCGTCGCTCCGTGACGGCCTCGGCGAGCGGCCCGACGGGCTGGTTCTTGCCGTTAACCGCAGTTACGCGGCCGAAGACACGCCTTTGGCGGACGGCGACGAGGTGGCGCTCATCCCGCCGGTCTCGGGCGGCTCACCGGTTCGCCTCACTGCCGAGCCGATCGATCTCGCGGCGGTGGCCGCCGGGGTCGCGAACGAGCGGGCCGGCGCCATCGCGACGTTCAGCGGCACCACCCGCGTGGAGTCGCGCGGACGCTCGGTTCGCCACCTCGATTACGAGGCGTATGCGGAGATGGCCGAAGAGGTGATGGCCGATCTTGTCGAGACGCTGAAGGGCAAGTACGACCTCTGCGACGTGGCGATCGTCCATCGCACAGGGCGCGTCGGAATTGGCGAGACGAGCGTCGTGATCGCGGTCTCGGCTCCCCATCGCGGCGATGCGCTCGCCGCTTGCGCCGAGGCGATCGACACGCTCAAGCAGACCGTGCCGCTTTGGAAAAAGGAGGCATACGAGGGCGGCGAGGAGTGGATCGGGCGAGGATCGTGACGCCGCGACCCTCGGGCCGGTACCCTGGCCGCCCGTGAAGAAGGACCTCGCGGACCCCGGTTGGACACGGAACCTTCTCCAGGCCTCGGCACTACGCCCGGGAGAACGCGTCCTGGTCGTGGTCGACGAACCCCTAGCAGAGGCCGGTTCGCAGCTCCTCGCCGCCGCGCGCGACGCCGGCGCGGAACCCGAGCTCCATCTCTGGGCGGGCGAGCGTCCGCTCGCCTTCCTCCCCGCCCCGATGCTCGAAGCCGCCCGGCACGCGGATGTCCTCTTCTCGCTCCAGCAGGAGCCGAGAGGCGACGAGGCTTCGCTCCGTTCGGAGCTGAACGAGACCACGCTCGGCCGCGGCGGACGTGGCCTCTTCCTCGGGTTCGTCGACGCCGCGCTGCTGGCGGACGAGCTCTCGCAGCCCGCACCGGATCTGGCAGCGGTTGCCGAGGGGCTCCTCGCCCAGGTTCGGGGTGCCGACTCGATGCGGCTCCGCAGCCCTGCCGGCACAGACCTTTCCTTCCGGGTCACCGGCCGGCCCTGGCTCACCGATGCGCACCCGCTCGGCCCCGGCGAGTACGGCAACTATCCGGGCGGGGAGATCTTCGTCGCGCCGCTCGAGGACTCTGCTGACGGCGTCCTCGTCGCCGACCTGACCGTCCCGTACACGGTCGAGGGTCTTGTCGACGAGCCGGTGATCCTCCGGTTCGAAGGAGGCCGCGTGACTTCGATCGAGGGCGGGCGCGCCGCTTCGATGCTTCGTGACCTGGTCGATCGAGCGGGAATCGGAGGCGACGTCATCGCCGAGCTCGGAATCGGCCTCAACCCGAGCATGAAGCCGCGCGGGCACGTGATGCTGGACGAGAAGGCAGCGGGCACCGCCCACGTTGCGATCGGCCGAAACGCGGGCTCGTACGGAGGCACGAATGAGTCCTCGATCCACGTCGACTGCATCTTCTCGTCCCCGGAAATCGAGGTCGACGGCCGCCCGCTCGAACTACCTGCGTAGGCGTCGTCCCTCAGCGGAAAGCCCCTTGACAGGGCTTTCCGCTGAGTTTGGACCTGGCCGCAGGCCGACGGCGCTAGCCGATCAGTTCTTCCCGGCGTCGACCTGATCCGGGGCACCCTGGGTCGCCGGCGCAGGCCTGGCCCTGATGGTCGGGCCCGGAGTCGTGTCATCGGCCAGCACCGCGGTCAGATTCAGCGGAGACCAATCGAGATCCCCGTCCAGCTCGATACAAGCCACCTCGACCGTGTGCACGCCCGCGGTGAGGTCTCCGCTCAGGGCGGTGAGGGCCATAGTTCCCCCAAAATTGATTGGGTGATTCGAGAGTTCCCCCGCATCCCTCCGCTCGCCCATGTTCTGCGCCAACCCGATCGCGGTGCCATCCACGGCCAGGTTGCACGTGCCCTGCACGGCGTTCGCGTCGTCCGCGCCGCCGTCATCGATATTGAACGTGTACCACTGGCCGGTCGCGGTCAGCAAGAGATTGCCGGGCCGGTCGAGGGTCAAGGATGTGCTGGCGCACGTCGTCAAAAGCCCTGAGTCGGCAGCGCATCCACCGATAACGGACGTGGCAGCAAAGAACCCGTCCAACGCGGTCGAAGTGAGGTCGCCGGCCGTCAGCGATCCATTGGCGATGTCCGCCGAGCCGAGCGTGCCGTCTGCGACCTTGGCGCCGTTGACTGCGTTGGCAGTGATCTTGCCCCTGGTGACGTTCCCGGGCTTGATCTTCTTCGCCGTGACGGCGAACTTCTTCAGCTGCACTGTTCCGACACTGTTCCTCGGCAGCGTTACTGCTGCATAACCCGCACCGCTGAGGGCAACGGTCAGAGCTAAACAGGCCACGATCATCGCGGGCGACGGAATTCTTTCCCGAATCTTCCTCACAGCGCCTCCCCTTCAATGACGGCCGCCTACGGGCGGCCAGGACGGAGAGGCTGCGGCTTCGTACGGTGGCGCTCTCCTCTCCCCGATCCACACGAACCGGTTCGCAGAACTTATGCCGCTTATGCGTGGATTTCAAGAGACTTGACGCGCCAGCGATTCCCGCCGGCAAAGGTGTCGTGCAGCGCAAATTACGACGGCTACGATGAGCTTGTGAGCCAGCTGACACCCGAGCAGGAGGAGCGCGAGCGAGAGCTCGCCTGGTCCGACGAGGAGCTCCGGGGCTACCAGCCGATCCACCCGCAGAGCCGCTGGCGCGAGCTCGCAAAGAAGATCTGGGCGCCGATCGCGGCCGTCGGCTTCCTGCTCTTCAAGTTCAAGGCAATTGCGTTTGCGATCTTCAAGTTCAAGATCTTCGTCACCTCGGCATCCATGCTCGTCTCGGTGGCCGCCTACGCCTGGATCTGGGGCTGGCGGTTCGCGGTTGGTTTCGTTCTGCTCCTCCTGGTTCATGAACTAGGACACGTGATCGAGCTCAAGCATCAGGGCATCCCTGCCTCGGCGCCGCTTTTCATCCCGTTCCTGGGCGCCGTGGTCGGGATGAAGCAGCTGCCCGACGACGCCTGGAAGGAAGCCAGGGTCGCGCTGGCCGGGCCCATCCTCGGCAGTCTCGGCGCGGCCGGTGTCTGGGCCGCCGGCGAGGCGATCGACTCGCAGCTCCTGATCGCGCTCGCCTTCACCGGGTTCTTCCTGAACCTGTTCAACCTTCTGCCGATCGTGCCGCTGGACGGCGGCCGCGCTGTCGGCGCGCTCCACCCGGCTATCTGGGGGCTTGGCCTCGTGGCGCTGCTCGTCCTGACGCTGCTCGCCCCCAACCCGATCCTGCTCCTCATCCTCGTCGTCGGCGGGCTCGAGCTCTGGCGCCGCTGGCGCGCCCGCGACACCGAGGAGTCGCGTTCCTACTACCGGGTCAAGCCGTGGCAGCGGGCCGTCACCGGGGTGACCTACATCGGACTCGCAGTCCTGCTAGCGCTCGCGATGAGCGCCACGCACGTGGAGCGGACGTTCTGATGGAGGACCGGCGGATCCTCGACAGCTCCGACGGCGACGACAGCCGCCGCCGTGTCGCCACGATTGCAGAGGAGTTCTCGACCGGGTTCACGACCCTGGAAAAGGTCCCGAGCCCCGCGGTCACGATCTTCGGCTCGGCTCGGGTGAGCGAGGATCACCCGGCCTATGGGGAGGCGCGCGAGGTTGCTCGCCTCTTCGCGGAGGCCGGGTTCACGGTCATCACCGGCGGCGGCCCGGGGGTCATGGAGGCGGCGAACCGCGGCGCCCAGGAGGGTGGCGGGCTCTCGGTCGGCTTCAACATCGAGCTGCCTCACGAGCAGTACGCCAACCCCTATCTGGACATCAGCCTCACGTTCAAGCACTTCTACGTGCGGAAGACGATGTTCGTGAAGCCGGCCGAGGGCTTCGTCATTTTCCCCGGTGGCTTCGGCACGCTCGACGAGCTCTTCGAAGCCCTGACCCTCATCCAGACGGGGAAAGTTCGCCATTTCCCGGTCGTCCTGTTCGACTCGGCCTACTGGGACGGCCTCATGGACTGGATCAAGGATCCCCTGCTCGAGGAAGGGATGATCTCCCCCGCGGACCTCGACCTCCTCCACGTGACGGACAACGTCGAGGAGGCCGTCGCCACGGTCTTGGACTGTTACCGCGAGCGGTGCGCCGAAGTCCCCGCCGAGCCCGCAAAGGCCGACGCTCAGTAGCGCAGGCGCTCGACCAGCCGCCAGGCGCCGGGAAGCAGCGCGCCGGCGAGGTACAGCTTCAGAAGGTCGCCGACCACGAAAGGGTAGAGCCCTGCCTCGAGGGTGCCCTCGAGATCCGTGCCCGCCACATGCGCCAGCCAGGGCAGGCCGAACAGGTAGATGACGACGTTCCCGGTCAGCATGGCGGTGATCGCCGACGGGAGCTGGCGGTCCCACTGCCGTTCTGCCAGCCAGCCGGTCAGGGCCGCGGCAACGAGGAACCCGAAGAGGTAGCCGCCCGTCGCACCGGTCAAGACGTCCCAGCCGTGCTTTTGCTCGGCGTAGACGGGAGCGCCGACGAGGCCGATGCCGAGATAAAGCGCAAGGCTCGCGATCCCGAGCGTGGCGCCGAGTCCCGCACCCACGAGGACGACCGCGAAGGTCTGGCCGCTGATCGGGACCGGTGTGAAGGGAAGCGGAATAGAGATCTGAGCGGCCAGGGCTACGAGCCCGGCGCCGGCGACGACCAGGAGTGCGCTGACGGCGGCTCCCGAGCGAGGGAAGACCGCGTAGCGAAGGGTCGCTGCGTCCGCTCTCACGACGCGGCGATCCTACGGGACTTCGGGGCGCGGATCTATCCGGGCAACGTGAAGTAGGGCCCGGGAGGGGTCGCCCCCGGCCCGTAGACCGCAGTCGGGTTCTGCGGGGTGTAGCGGGTGAAGAAGTTGTCCTGGCGGATCACCTTGCCGTTCTCCAGCACCTTGCGATGGACGTTGACGCTGAAGCCCGGGCCACCGCCCGGCTCCGTGCGGACCGAGCCGGCAGGGGCTGCGGGGTCGACCGCGTACTGGAGGGTCGGCGAGGTGTACGCCGTCGGCGCGCTCGTCGTCGCGATCACCTTTCGCCCCTGGCGCGTGCCGTAGAAGGTCACCGTCAGCGTCGACGAGTTCCCGCTCGCCTTGATCAGGATCGCGTGATCGAGGTCGTTCCGGAAGACGAGATTGGGCCCGCCCCACGAGACCGTCGCGTCTCGTCCCATCGGGTAGTGGCTGATGTAGAACGAGTGATTGTGGCGCTCCCTGATCGGGAGGCCGGCCTCGAAGGCTGCGTTGAAAATCGTGGTCGCGACCTGGCAGACGCCGCCGCCGATCGACGGAACGAGGAGGCCTCCGAGAATCATCTGGCCCTCGAGAAAGCCGCGCTCCGACGTCCGTGGCCCGATCGTCCCGTTGAACGAGAACATCTGACCCGGGCGGACGATCGTGCCGTCCAGGTACTTGCCCATGAGCAGGACGTTGTGGATCCGGTTCGAGGACGAGACGCCCATGTCCGTCGTGAAGGTCGAAATCCTGCGCTTGATCCCCAGCGCCTTGGCGTCCCGCGTCGTCAGTTCGGCTTGCTGCTTCGTCAGCGTCACGGACGCAGCCCGAGCTCCGTCCGGCGCGAGGCCGGCGGCGAGGATGGCCGCTGCAGCCTTGGTCGAGGCCAGGCGCGTACCGCCCCGGGACCGAACCACACGAACGTGGTTCCCGTGGACGGCGAAGGTCGCATCCAGGGGCTTCCGCGTCTCCGAGGCGACGAACCGGCCGGCCGCGCGGCTCACCGCGTCCGGCGCGAGAACGAGGCTGTAGCCGCCCTCGGACGGCTGGAAGCGGGCCAGGCCCGCCAGCGTCCGCGGCCAGAGCCTTCCGACCTCGTCGCCGCGGAAACGGATCATGACCGGCGCCGACACGAGCTGCCGGGCGTCGGCGGCCGCACCGCGGGCTTCGGCGGTGGTGATCGCGGGCGGCTTCCGCTGGAGCTCGACGCGGACTGTCCCGGAGCCCGAGAGGGCAGTGCGACGAAGCGCCGCGATCAGGCCCGCCTCGTCGACGACCGCTCCGACCCGGCCCGGGAAGACCACGGGCGTGAGATCTTGCATTGCCACCCTCGCGGAGACCGGGCGCTTGGTCAGGGTGCTCAGTCGCTCCGCGAGCGCCTGGCGGCCCTCGGGCAGGACGTGCAAGACGGGGTCGACCTCGCGGTCGGCGGCGAACGGGAGCACGACCGAGGTCAGGCGCGAGAGGAACGATCCCCGCGCTTCCTCGTAGGCCGCGGCTTCCGTGGCGGCAACGTCGAGTTCGTAGAGCCGGGTCGGCCGGGTGGTGAACTCTCCCCTGCCCACGACCACGGTCACGGGCCGCTCGAGGTTTGCGCCGAGAGTGGCCTCGATCTTTGCGCGGGCGTCCGCGCGGGAGAGACCGCCCACATCGACCCCGGCCACCTTGACGCCGGGGAGCACCGCGCTTCGCAGCATCACCGCCCGGACGAGCACGAAGGCGCCGAGAAGGGCGAGCAAGACGGCCAGCGCAAGCGCAAGCGCGATCCAGCGGCTTCCCCAGTCGCGAGCCGCTCGCAGCCGTCCAGCATCAAGCTCTACCATGAGCGCGATCGTACCCCCCTGACCGGCTCTCTATCATCAGGCGCGTGGCCAGGGAAAACCCGCTTCGGGACCTCCCGTCCGTCGACCGCCTGCTCGCCGACGATTCCGTCGCTCGGCTGGCTGCGCAGCACGGACGACAGCTCGTCGTGACCGCGATCCGAAACGCGCTTGCTCACGCGCGCGACGACGTGCGGGCCGGTGGCGATGTCGGAGATCTTGTTCATCGTGTCCTTAACGAGCTGGAGACTCTGGAAGTTCCCAGGCTCCGGCGTTCGCTGAACGCGACTGGAGTCCTCGTCCACACGAACCTGGGACGGGCGCCACTTGCAGAGGAAGCGCTGGAGCGGGTCGTCGAAGTCGGCCGCAGCTATTCGAATCTCGAGTACGACCTCACAGGTGGTGCGCGCGGCTCGCGGCAGGACCATGTCGCGCCCCTGCTCCGCGACCTGACCGGCGCCGAGGCCGCGCTCGTCGTGAACAACAACGCGGCGGCGATTCTCCTCGCGTTGGCCGCGCTCGCGGAGGGTCGCGAGGTGATCGTCTCCCGCGGCGAGCTGATCGAGATCGGTGACGGCTTCCGGATCCCGGACGTCCTCGCGCGCTCCGGTGCGAAGCTCGTCGAGGTCGGGACGACGAACCGCACGCGGCTCGCCGACTACGAGCACGCGGTCGGAGAGCCGACAGCAGCGATCCTTCGAGTGCATCAGTCGAACTTCCGGATGGTGGGGTTCACCGAGCAGCCGAGCCTCCGTGAGCTCGCGGCGCTGGCAGAGCGGCGCGGCCTCGTGCTGGTCGACGACCTCGGCTCGGGCCTTCTGGACGAGCTCGCAGACGAGCCGAGCCCGCGCTTGAGCCTCGACGCAGGCGCCCATCTCGTCTGTTTCTCCGGAGACAAGCTGCTCGGCGGGCCCCAGGCCGGAATCGTGGTGGGCCGCGCCGACCTGGTCGAGCGCCTTCGACGTCATCCACTCCAGCGCGCACTTCGACCGGACAAGCTCACGCTCGCCGCTCTCGAAGGGACGCTCGCGCTCTATCGCAGCGGGCGGCAGGCGGAGATTCCCGTTCCGCGCATGCTCCGCGAGGACCTCGGGGACGTGCAGGCCCGCGCGGAGCGACTGGCCTCGCTCACCGGGGGCTCCGTCGAGAGTACCGTTGCCCGCGTCGGCGGAGGGGCGCTGCCCCTGACCGAGCTTCCGAGCTTTGCGTGCGCTCTCGAGCCCGAGCTGGCGGAGAGCCTGCGGGGAGCGGACCCGCCCGTGATCGGCATCGTCCGCGACGGCCGCCTGCTCCTCGATTGCCGGACGCTGACGGATGCGGAGGCAGAGGAGGCGGCGGAGGCGGTTCGCGCGTGCCGCGCACGGTAGGCACAGCGGGGCACATCGACCACGGCAAGACCTGGCTCGTTCGGGCGCTGACCGGGAAGGACACCGACCGGCTGCCCGAGGAGCAGGAGCGCGGCATCTCGATCGATCTAGGGTACGCACCGCTCGACCTGCCCGATGGGCGACGACTTTCGCTCGTCGACGTGCCCGGGCACGAGCGCTTCGTGCGAAACATGGTTGCCGGCGCGACCGGAATCGACCTCTTTCTGCTGGTAATCGACGCAGCCGAGGGTGCACGGCCCCAGACACACGAGCATCTGGCGATCCTCAGGTTCCTCGGCATCGAGCGCGGCGTCGTGGCCATCACCAAGGTCGATGCGGTCGACGAGGAAACTCGCGAGCTTGCAATCGAGGAGGGCCGCGAGCTTGTTCCAGGCGTGCCCGTGATCGCAACAAGCGCCCGTATGGGCGAGGGGCTCGACGAGCTCCGCACAGCGCTCGCAGCCGAGGCCGAAGCCGTCGGGGAGCGAGCTGCGTCGGGTGCCACACGGCTCTTCGTCGACCGCGTCTTCACGCTGCGCGGAATCGGCACCGTCGTGACGGGGACGCTCTGGTCGGGGTCGCTCGGCGAAGGAGACGTCCTCGTCGCTCAGCCTGGCGGGCTCGAGGTTCGGGTTCGAAGCGTGCAGGTGCACGACCGCGACGTCGAGCGGGCCGGGGCAGGCCAGCGCGTTGCGGTCGCGCTCCCGGGAATCGAACGGAGTGCGCTCCGGCGCGGGGACGCGTTGGTCGAGCCGGGCGCATTCCCTACGAGCTACCGGCTTGACGTCGTCCTCGACGAGCTGGAAGAGATCCCCGACGGAGCCCGCCTCCACGTCCACCACGGGACCGCCGAGCACTACGCACGAGTGGTCCGGACCGGCGAGGACTACGCGCAGCTCAGACTCGCCTCACCCGCGGTCGCCGCGCGGGGCGACCACGTCGTCTTGCGGGGCCGGACGACCCTCGGCGGTGCGGTCGTCCTCGATCCCGACCCGCCGAGGAAGATCTCGCCCGAGCGCCTCGAGCTGATCGAGCGCGGCGACATCGCCGCCACCGTCTATGCGCCTGTGCGCCTCGACAGCCTCCGGCACCTCGCACCCGCCGATCTCGACGCAGTCGAGCGCGCCGGCGAGTGGCTCTTTTCGCGGGCCTGGTTGGAAGCTTTCGAGGGGGAGCTTCGCGCGCGCATCGGCGCGGCCGACTCACTTGACCCGGGCGTGCCGGTGCCCTCGGCTGACTGGGCCGCTGAGATCGTGCCCCGCCTCGGACTCGAGCGGCGAGGGGCAAAGCTCTATCTCCCGGGCGCGGCCGCCTCACTGGGAGACCGTGCCGGCGCGGCCGCTCAGCTCGAAGCCGAGCTCGAAGCGGCCGGATATGTGCCCGTCCCGATCGAGGATCGGGAGCTCGGCGCCTACCTCGAGCGAGAGGGGCGCCTGGTCCGGGTCGGGGACGGCCTGGCTGTCGGAGCAGGGGCACATGAGCGGGCCAGGCGGCTCCTCGTCGAGGAGTGCGAGCAGGAAGGGTCGATAGCGCTCGCCCGTTTTCGCGATCTCCTCGGCACGGGACGCCGCCCGGCGCAGCTCCTGCTGGAGCGTTTCGACGCGGACGGCGTCACGAGGCGGGTCGGCGACGCTCGGGTGCTCAGGCGGCGAGCGGCCCGGGGCTGACCCGGATCTCGAACACGCACACGGGATCGTCCCGCAGCATGCAGTTGGTCTCGTCGATCTGCACTTCCTCGCCGTAGTGGCGGGCAGTTCCCTCGACCAGGCCGGCGAGCAGGGCACAAAGGCGCCTCGAGGACGTGTAGGTGATCGAGACGCCCTCGTCCCCGAGCGGCTGTACGTGGAGTTGCGGCGGGCTGGCATTCGGGATCGTCGCCCGCACGAGCTCGTGGATGAGCGTTTCCACCGAGAGGAGGAACGCCCGGGTGCCCCCGGCGACTGCAAAGAAAGCCGGGTAGAGGCGGGCGAAGGTCTGCTCGGCCGTGAAGACGCCGACCTGGTGGACGAGCTCAGCGACCGGAGTTGCAGTCACCTCCGAGGCCCGAGCGAGGAGCTCGAGCAAGAGCTCGTCGTCATAAGCCTCACTCAGAAGGAAGACGGGCTGGTCGGCGAGGATCTCGGCGGCAACGTCGGAGCCGTGCCGCGCGGCCACGTAGTCGACGAAACTCGCGAAGATAACGCCGTGCACTCGGCGAGAAGTGTATGCGTGCCGCTAGACACGTCCCTAGAAAGAGTGAGGGAGCGGAGCTCGCCGCAACGAGTCCGCCCCCAACTTCTTCCAAGGGAGCCCCCGCCGCATCGGGGCCCACCCTCAGAAGTCTGCCGCAACTCTTATAGCCCGCAGTATTGCTGATGCGAGCCGCTTCACTCCATGCCCCAGGAGGTGGTTCACCCCCCTGGTTCACTTTCACTGGATCGAGTGATATCGGCGGGCGCTGAAAGGCCGATCTATAGCGCCAGGCGGGGATCCGAGGGGATCTAGCCGGAAAGCGAGATTGCTGGGGGGCCGCAGCCCAAGCAACTCGCGGGAGAGAGGCGGGTGAGTCGCACCGCCTCTCTTCTCTTTTAACGCCCCTTTGGCCGGCGCCAGGCGTAGGCAAGGCCTGTCCTTCGGCGGAGGTCAGAAGCTAGGCTGGCGCCGGAGCGGCCCGGGCCCGGTGGCCCAGCCGGTCTTCAAAACCGGTGAGGCGGCGCAACCCGTCGCTGGGTAGGTTCGACTCCTGCGCCGCTCCGTTCTACTCGCGGATTCGAAGTTCAGAGCCGCTGTCCGACGCGCTCGGCGTGGCTTCCGGATCGGCCGCGAATGGTCTAGCCTCGGCTAATCGAGAGGATCTGCGCGAACTGTGGTCGTGAAAGCAAGGGCGAGTTCCGCTTCTGCCCGTACTGCGCGGCGCCGCTCGTGTCTGCGGCGCCCACGCGCGAGCAGCGGAAGACGGTGACGGTGCTGTTCTGCGACGTAACCGGCTCGACCGCACTGGGCGAGTCGATGGATCCTGAGGCTCTGCGGGCGCTGCTGGTGCGGTACTTCGAGCGGATGAAGGGGATCGTCGAGTCACACGGCGGCACTGTTGAGAAGTTCATCGGCGATGCGGTGATGGCGGTTTTCGGCGTGCCGGTGGTGCACGAAGACGATGGCATCCGCGCTTGCCGCGCGGCGATCGAGATGCGCGACGCTTTTCTCGACCTGGGGATGAACGGTCGGATCGGCCTCGCCACCGGCGAGGTCGTCACCGGCACCGCCGAGCGACTTGCCACCGGCGACGCGGTCAACGTCGCCGCCCGCTTGGAACAGACCGCCGCGCCCGGCGAAGTGCTGATAGGCGCCGCGACGCTTGCGTTGGCGCGCGGCGCGGTTGCTGTGGAGCCAGTGGAGCCGCTGAAGCTGAAGGGGAAGGCGGAGCCGGTTCCAGCGTTCAGGTTGATCTCGGCCCACGGCGAGCCCGCCCGGCGCTTCGCGACGCCGTTGGTCGGCCGCAAGAACGAGCTGACGCGGCTCCGAGGCGCCTTTTCACAGTCGGTGTTGGACCGCTCCTGCCAACTCTTCACCGTGCTCGGCGCGGCGGGTGTGGGGAAATCGCGGCTGGCGGCCGAGTTCCTCGCAAGCATCGAGGCACGGATCGTGCGGGGCCGCTGCCTGTCTTACGGCGAAGGGATCACCTACTGGCCAGTGGTCGAGATCGTCAAGCAGCTGGATGCGCTGCCGGAGGGCGATGCGGCTGTGCCCCTTCGGTCGCTGCTCGGCGAGACAGACTCAGCGACGTCGGCCGACGAGATCGCCTGGGGCTTCCGCAAGCTGCTCGAGCAAGAGGCACAGAAGCGTCCACTCGTCTGTCTGCTCGATGACCTGCACTGGTCCGAGCAGACGCTGCTCGATCTGGTCGAGCACGTTGGGGCCCTCTCCCGCGACGGGCCCATCCTCATGCTCTGCATCGCCCGCCCCGAGCTACTCGAGAAGCGGCCTGCCTGGGGCGGCGATGAGTGGAACTCGACCACCGTGCTGCTCGAGCCGCTCGACGGCGCTGAAACCGAGCAGCTGCTGGACGAGCTCGGCGGCGTCGAGCCCGGTCTGCGTGAGAGGATCGCCGCCGCCGCCGAGGGAAACCCGCTCTTCCTGGAAGAGATGCTCGCGCTCGTACGGGCGTCGGGTGACGGCGAGATCAGCGTGCCGCCGACGATCCAGGCGCTTCTAGCAGCCCGTCTCGACCAACTCGACCCGGCCGAGCGGGCGGTGCTCGAGCGTGGCGCGGTCGAGGGCCGCGTCTTCCACCAGAGCGCCGTGCAGGCGCTCGGAGACGGCGAACCGCAGACGCCACAGCTAGCCGCACTCGTGCGCAAGCAGATCATCCGTCCCGACACGCGGCAGTTCGCGCGGGACGAGGCGTACCGCTTCCGCCATCAGCTGATCCGCGACGCCGCCTACGACGCCCTTTCCAAAGCTATGCGCGCCGACCTGCACGAGCGCTTCGCCGACTGGCTCGAAGAACGAGCACCGGATCTGGTCGAGCGGGATGAGATCCTCGGCCACCACCTCGAACAGGCCGCCCGCTACAAGGCGGAGCTCGGGCTGCCAGACGCTCTCCTTGCGGAGCATGCAGCACAGCGGCTCGCCACGGCCGGCCGGCGCGCCCTCGGGCGTAGCGACGACCGCGCTGCGGCGTCGTTGCTCGAGCGTTCGCTCGCGCTCACCCGCCCGCTTCGGCTCGACGTCCATCTCGAGGTCGACCTCGCCGAGGCCATTAGAGCCGAGCCCCAACGGGCTGCCGCGATTGCCGAGCGCGCGGCCGAGCGGGCAGCAGCTGCCGGCGACTCTGCGGGCGAAGCGCTCGCCCGAGCCGTGCGCGCTCGGCACCGCTTCGAGGTCGCTGCGGAGGCAATCGACGCCGTAGAGGTGCTGGCGCGTGCCGCTCTCCCTCTGCTCGAGCAGGCTGGCGACCACGCGGGCCTCGTTCACGTCTGGAACTCGATCAGCGAGGTCGCGAACCACCGCGGTCAGTGGAAAGAGAGAGGCGAAAGCCTGGAACAAGCGATTCACCATGCGCGGCTCGCGGCTCGCCAACTGAGGAGCCCCCGAAGCGGAGCGGCTGGCGGAGTCAGTCCGGAGCCTCTTCTCGAGCTGGTGCGCAAGCTGGGCAGCGCATACCTGCTGGGTCCTGAACCTGCGGACGAGCTGCTCTCGGAGTTCGACCGACGCCTGCCGGGAGGCTCCGATCCTGGTCGTCTGCTCAACCGCGCCCGGCTGCTGGCGATGCTCGACCGCCAGGGCGAAGCGTGGCCAGTCGCGCTCGACGCAAGCGATCGTATACGCGAGCTTACCGGCGACTATGGCAGCGAGTACTGCCTTGCCGAGATTGCGACCCTCGCCGGCGACCACGAGACCGCAATCCGGTACTCACGCATCTACTGCAAGTGGCTCGAGATGCACCACCAGCGCAATAACCTCTCGACGTGGGCGCCGACTCTCGGCCGCTCCCTGTGCGCGCTCGGTCGCTACGAGGAGGCAGAACCGCTCGCCCAGCAGGGCCGCTTGCTCGGGGATCAACAGGATGCGACGACGCAGGCGCTCTGGCGGCAGGTGCAGGCGCTCGTTCTTGCCCGTCGCGGGCAACATGCAGAAGCCGAATCGCTCGCTCGCGAGGCGGTCACGATCATCGAGCGGACCGACGGGCTCAACCTCCAGGGTGACGCGCTCTGCGATCTCGCCGAGGTTCTCACCGTCGCCGGCCGCGGAGACGAGGCCGCCGGCGCGCTCATGCAAGCGCTCGAGCGCTACGAGCGCAAGCGCAACCTCGCCACGGAGCGCAGGGTGCGAGAGCGGCTCGCCGAGTTGCAGCCGGCATGACTATCGCGCAGCTATCGCGCGCTTCAGAGCGTGAATGCCGACTCGAGGTGCGGGCGACGAGCGCCGGCCGTTCCCGGCGGCGCTCGCAGGCAGTGTGAACGAGGCGCCCTACAACCACTACCACGACGGGGGTAGATAGCCGCGCCCGGCTGCTTGCACAGGGCCGCGTGTACGCCCGCAAGTTGGCGGTCTGGCGCCGGGCGAATGCCGGCTGACGTGTAACCGTCGTTTCGTGGGCGCCCGAACGTGGTTGACAGCCCCCTCCCGGCGCCGCGAGGCTAGGCCTAATTCTCGCAGGAGGACGACGATGGCTGAGACCGCGGCGCACCCCACCTACCCGCTGCTCTTCTCGGAGTGGCGGATCCGATCGACCCCGATCGCAAACCGGGTGGTTTTCGCCCCCACGTGCCCGACGTGGGTGGCCGACCCGTATGAGGGCGTCTTCACCGACCAGGCCGTCGCCTACTACGAGGAACGGGCCCGCGGCGGCTGCGGGCTGATCATCATCGGCGGCACGATCATTCATGCGGAAGCGCTGTATTCGGAGTTCAACTTCCCTGGGCTCTGGAAGGACGAGCAGGTCGACGGGCTCGCGCGCGTCGCCGAGGCGGTGCACCGCCACGGCTGCAAGCTCGCATGCCAGCTCCTACATCCGGGCCTGCGGGCCGTTCCCGTGCTCAAGAAGGATCCCGCCTACGACTTCGACGCAGAGTGGTACATGGTGGCGCCGAGCCAGGTGCCGCCGGGCGAGTACCCGAACGCACCGATGCCGAAGGAACTGGAGGAGCACGAGATCGAAGCGCTTCTCATCGCCTACGCCGACGCCGCCCGCCGTGCCGTGGAGGCCGGCCTGGACGGCGTCGAGTACCACATGTCACACGGCTACCTGCCGTGGCAGTTCCTCTCGCCCCTATACAACCACCGCACGGACGGCTGGGGCGGCTCCTACGAGAACCGGCTGCGCTTCCCCGTTGACTCGATGAGGCGTGTGCGCGATGCGATCGGCGACGAGGCGTTCCTCGGCTACCGGATCAACTCCACCTCCTTCTGGCCGGGCGACCTCGAGATGGACGACGTCAAGCGCATCGTGGTCGACCTCGAGCAGGCAATCGATCTCGACTACGTCAACCTGTCCGCAGGCGTCCACCACTCCTACATCCACACCCCGATGACCTACGAGCCGGGCTGGGAGCGCGGGTATACGAAGGCGGTCAAAGAGGTTTCGACGAAGCCCGTCCTCCTGGTCGGACGGATCACGAACCCCGGGATCGCCGAGGAGATCTTGGCCGCCGGCGACGCCGACGCGATCCTGCTCGCGCGCCAGCTCTTCGCGGACGCCGACTGGGCAGTGAAGGCACGCGACGGTCGCGAGGAGGACATTCGCCGCTGCGTGGCTGCCAACTACTGCTGGCGAAGCGTGATCCGCGGCGGCCGCGTGCAGTGCGTCTACAACCCCGAGGTCGGGCGAGAGCGGCAGTGGGGACACGGCACGCTGCAGCCGGTCGTCGAGTCGAAGAAGGTGCTGGTGATCGGCGGCGGCCCTGCCGGCCTGGAGTACGCACGCGTCGCCGCCGCGCGCGGACACCAGGTCCTCGTGCTCGAGCGCGAGGCCGAGACAGGCGGTCACGTCCGCCGGCACGCGCTCCTGCCCGGACGCGAGGAGTATGGACAGATCGGCCGCTGGCTGCTGCGTCAGGCGACCGGCAACGGCGCCGACGTGCGGACCGGTGTCGACGTCGACGAGGAGGCACTCGACGCGCTCCTCGACGCGGAGCGCCCCGACCACGTCGTCGTCGCCACGGGCTCGTACTACCGTGAGGACGGCTGGCAGGGTCAGACGGCGGCGCCGTTGCCGGGTGTCGAGACTGGACGCTGCGTCTCCTGGGATCGTGTCGTTACCGGCGAGGTCACCCCGACCGGCTCCGTGCTCGTGCTGGACGATCTCCAGGACGCCCCGGGCCCGCTAACCGCGGTCGCCCTCGCCGACGCCGGTTGCACGGTGCGCCTGGCGACGCGCTGGCCGATGGTCGGGATGGAGACGATCCCCGAGGTTTACTACCTGTGGATCGCCGAGCACCTCCACCGAACCGAAGTGGAGGTCATCACCGACCACTTCGTCCAGCGGATCGACGGCGCATCCGTCGAACTGATCAATCTTTACCGGCCGGACCGGGTCCGCGTCGTCGACGCCGATTGGATCGTGATGTCAACCGGGCGGCAATCGCTGAACGGCCTCAACCACCGGCTGCGCGAGCGCGGACGGAGCGTCGAGATGATCGGCGACGCGGTCGCCCCGCGCGGCACCTACGACGCCGTGTACGAGGGGCACCGCCAGGCCCGAAAGCTCTGAACCGTGCCTGGGTCGAACGGTTCGGTCCTGCTCTGTCTTCAAACCGGTGAGGCGGCGCAACCCGTCGCTGGGTAGGTCCCTGCGCCGCTCCGTTCGACCAGGGTCATACGCCCCGTTTCGCTACACCGCCATTCCCTCTTACGAGGCCTCCGTTGAGGCGCTGGACATTCGCTGGGCCGCAATCGCGTCCTCTCGAGCCGCGTCCGTCGAGGCACGCGTGACCCCGGCTGCTGCATAGGCCGCAGCCTCGTCGAGCGTCTCGTGCTCGAGCAGCGCTTGCGCGAGGGAGTCGAGCTTGTCGCGGTTCTCCCGCAGCAGGGCGACGACCTGCTCGTGCGCCTCTTCAACGATCCGTCGTACCTCCTCGTCGATGAGCCGCTGTGTGTGCTCCGAGACCTCAGCGGCGCCTGGCAAGAGCGGACCGCGTCCGTCGACCGGGATGACCGCGAGCGGTCCCACCTTGTTGCTCATGCCCCAGCGGCCGACCATGTGGCGTGCAATCTCGGTCAACTGCTGGATGTCGGATTCGGCGCCGGTCGTCGGTTGAGCAAAGACGATCTCCTCGGCACCGCGCCCGCCCAAGGCGACCTTGATCCGGGCCTGCAGCTCCCGCTCCTGGTAGTTGTAGCGGTCGGCATCCGGCGCGGAGAAGGTCACGCCGAGCGACGCCGCCCGGGGAATGATCGAGATCTTGCGCACCGGGTCGGCGCCGTCGGTGAGCATGCCGACGATCGCATGGCCCGCCTCGTGGTAGGCCGTCCGGCGTCGGTCTTCCGTGCCGATCATGATCTGCCGCTCCGCCCCGAGCACGATTCGCTCCAGGGCGTCTGTGAAGTCGGACTCCTCGACTGCTTCGTGTTCGCGCCGCGCCGCCAGTAGTGCGGCCTCGTTGACCAGGTTGGCCAAATCCGCCCCGACCATCCCCGGAGTGCTGGCGGCGATACGGTCCAGATCGACGTTCGACGCGAGCGGCACCCCCCGCGTGTGAACCCGGAGGATCTGCTCGCGGCCGGTGCGGTCGGGTGGCTGCACGGCGACACGACGGTCGAAGCGGCCGGGGCGAAGCAACGCCTGGTCAAGCACCTCCGGACGGTTGGTCGCGCCGATGACGATCACGCTGGTCGAAGAGTCGAAGCCGTCCATCTCGGTCAGGATCTGGTTCAGGGTCTGCTCGCGCTCGTCATTCCCACCGCCGAAGCCCGCCACCCCGGCGGTGCGCGAACGACCGATCGCGTCGAGCTCGTCGATGAAGACGATCGCCGGAGCTGCCTCTTTGGCCTTCGCGAAGAGGTCGCGCACCCGCGAGGCGCCGATGCCGACAATCGCCTCGACGAACTCGGAGGCAGACAAGGAGAAGAAAGGCACGTTCGCCTCACCGGCCACGGCTCGCGCGAGCAGCGTCTTGCCGGTGCCGGGCGGACCGACGAGCAAAACCCCGCGCGGGACGCGGCCTCCGAGTCGTTGGTACTTGTCGGAGTGGCGCAGGAAGTCGACCACCTCGAGGAGCTCCGCCTCCGCCTCTTCGACGCCGGCGACGTCGGCGAAGGTCACCCGGTCGCCGGAGGGCTCGTAGCGGCGGGCTCGCGAGCGGCCGAATGCCCCGAGGGCGCCCTGGGCGCCGCCCGTGCGGCGCAGGAAGAAGATGAGGAGCCCGACGAGGAGGAGCGTCGGCCCAAATCCGATAAGCAGGGCCTGCCACCAGGGCGGGCCGGTATCGAGCGGCTCGGCATTGACGACCACCTCGGTGCTCTCGAGGGAGCGCGCGAGCGAGTCGGTGTCCGCGAAGGCGGGGATCTCGGTCTCGAACTCCTTCGCTGGCTTCGAGCCGCCGTAGCGTTCGGGGCGTTTGAAGGCTCCCTGGATCGTCGTTCCTTCGGACGTGATCTCGGCGACGTTTCCCTCCCGCACCTGCTCGAGGAAGAAGGGGCTGTAGGGCACGCTGAGCCGGGGCTCGTTCCCGGTCGCCCGGGTGCCCGCCCAGTAGTTGAGGGCGAGCACCGCAAGGGCGACCCCGATCCACCACCAGCGGATCCGGGTGCGCCGCGGCTGCGGAGGCGTCGCCGGTGGGCCCGGCGGGGACTGGGACTCGGGCGAGCGCAGCGAGACTGGTGCCCGCGGCTGGTCGTCCCGGTTTGGGCCTTCTTCCTTTGCCACCTCGTCTCCCTCGCAGGCTACCTTTGCCGCGCAAGATTAGGCCGTCGCCGGGCGTGCCCCGCCGGCGAAGTGACCGGGCCCGTTGACGCGCCACCATGCACGGTGGGAAGATCGGAAGCAGTTCGTGCGTCGTGTCACAGAAGGCACCACGCGTGGTGGGCCATTGAGCGGAAGGAGGCGTATGGATTACGCCACAGGAACCGCCAGGCTGGTCGAGCCTGGAAACCTCGCGGGTCGTGGAGTCGCAGCCGTGCTCGATCGAAGCGAGATCGAGGATGCACTGCGTTCCAAAGAGTCGACCGAGCTGATCCTCGACGTCGCCAGGCAGGGCGATGTCGAGGCACACACGCTCGGTGTCCGCTGGGATCCGCCGGATCTCGAGGAGGTGCTCCGCACGACCGAGGGCGAGCGAATCGCGATCGCGTTCGACCGGGAGGAGCTCCTGGACGCACTCGCCGACCACGACGTCGAGGGGCACGGCTTGCGACAGAAGGCGCTCGTGCTGAGCGTCGCGGCTGCCACCGCGACGGCCGCAGTGGGTAGCGCGCAAGCGATGGTCGCAGGTGGAGGGAGCTCGAGCTCCAGCCAGCCGCCCGCCGCTGTCGGCGGTGCTGTCGCCGCTTCCGGGGATCAATCTCCGGCGGAGGTGACCGGCGCTGCCGTCTCGACGGCCGATCAGCCGATCGGTGGTGCAGTCGCCGCGTCGGGAGATCAGTCCCCGGCGGAGACGATCGGCGCTGCCGTCTCGACGGCCGATCAGCCGATCGGTGGTGCAGTCGCCGCGTCGGGAGATCAGTCCCCGGCGGAGACGATCGGCGCTGCCGTCTCGACGGCCGATCAGCCGATCGGTGGTGCAGTCGCCGCGTCGGGAGATCAGTCGCCCGCAGTGGTGATCGGCGGGGCTGGACCGGCAGCCGTCGTGCCCGCCTCGGACCAGGCCCCAGCGTTCGCCGCCGTGCCGGACGACGGACTCTCGGGTGCCGAGGTCGCCGGTCTCGCCGGGCTCGGTGGGATCGCGATCACGGCCGCCGCCTTCGCCGCAGCCAGTCAGCGGCGCCGGCGGGTCGAACCGGCCTAGAGGGACACGGAGAGAGCGGGGGCCGAACCGCCTGGCCCCCGCTCTCTGTTCGCCGCGTTCTGAGGCTTGTTACCCCTGCGCGACTCGTCTGATCGTCAAGGGAGTAGACTCCCGCGCGTTCCGCCTCTGAGCGGGCTGCCCTGACCCCGTACTACGCGAGCCCCGGCCTGCGGCCGAGTCTGCGATGCCCTCCTCGTCGGGTAGCGCGAATGGCGCGTGACGGCTGCTCTTGGCAGCCCGCTAGCGGCGGCGCACGCCTACAACAGGGCACAAGAAAGAACCGCCACGAGAAGCAACTTGCTTCGTCGCGGCGGTTCTAAGGCGCCACAAAGAACGGCGAGACTTACTCGCTTCCGTGTGTCTTCAGGTTCGGCTCGCCCGGATCGTCAGGCGATGGAAGCGACTTACCGTTGGCAGGGCCTTGCGAGTCGTTGATACCACCCTGCATTACTTCCTCGACGTCACCGACATGTCGCAGCTCCATCGGCTCCCAGGTGTTTACTGTCCCGTTGGGGGTCATTTGGTCACCTCCTTCTCCCTCCGCGTCTCACACCTACTGTCGCGTCCCCGGGCGAGACAACATTTCTCCAGGGGCCACGCCCTCGGAGTCTAAGACTAGATCGCCTCGACGCGCAATGCCCGATTGGCTAGGAATTACGTCGTGAGCCTGACCCAGTACTACACGGCGACCAGTCTCGATGGCTACATCGCCGACCCCGACAACTCACTGGACTGGTTGTTCACCCGCAAGCAAGAGGCCGACGGGCCGCTGAACTACGGAGAGTTCATCGCGAACGTCGGTGCGATGGCGATGGGGTCGACGACGTATGAATGGATCCTCGATCACGAGTTCTCGGACAAGGACCCGGCGGAGTGGAAGTGGCCGTACGACATCCCGTGCTGGGTCTTCACCCACCGCCAACTGCCCGTCGTCCCCGACGCGGCAATCGAATTCACCAGCGCTGAGGTCGCAGCCGTCCACAAGGAGATGGTCGACGCCGCCGGTGACCGAAACGTCTGGATCGTCGGCGGCGGAGACCTGGTCGGCCAGTTCGCCGACGCGGGGCTGCTGGACGAGGTCATCGTGGCGATTGCGCCCGTCACGCTGGGAGGGGGCGCGCCGCTCCTGCCCCGCCGGATCGAACTGCAGCTGGACGAGCTCGGACGGAACGGCGATCTCTCCTGCGCCAAGTTCTCGGTCGTGCGCACACCCGCCTGACTAAGTGTCCCCGGGCTTGTAACGCACGGCACACAAGCGTTAGGTTCGGCCTGTGCAACCCCGGGTGCTCGTTGCGTCCATCGCTACGTGGCTCTGCCTAGCCGCCGTCGGGAGCGCGGCGGAGGTGCATGCCGAAGTAGCGAGCGCGCTCAAGCCCGCACGCGTGACGTCGAACGCTGTTCCCGGGGAGCTCATCGTCGCATTCGAGCGCCGCGTTTCGGCGCGCGACCGGTCGCGGGCTCTCGCGCGGGTAGGCGCTGTCGCGAAGAAACAGTTCCGGCACATCGATGCCGTGCTCGCCTCCGTGCCCGCCGGCGAGCGCGCTCACGCGATCCAGGCCCTGCGGCGCGACGGACGCGTCCGTTACGCGGAGCCAAATTTCCTCCTCCGGGCGAGCGCTCACTCGGGCACCCCTGACGATCCGGCGTTTCACGAGCTGTGGGGGCTCGAGAACTTCGGCCAGACGGTGAACGGAATCCCAGGCACAGCGGACGCGGACATCGATGCGACCGAGGCCTGGGAGGTGACAACCGGCGATCCCGGAGTCGTCGTGGCGGTGATCGACACGGGCATCGATTACAGCCATCCCGATCTGGCCGCGAGCATCTGGCTCAATCCCGGTGAGACGTGCGCGGGCTGCCGCACGGACCGGGTGGACAACGACGGCAACGGATTCGTCGACGACGTCCGCGGCTGGGATTTTGCCAACGAGGACGCCGACCCGTTCGACGACCACGGGCACGGCACCCACGTGGCAGGGACGATCGGCGCGAGGGGAAACAATGGCATCGGGGTCGCCGGCGTCAACTGGGCGGTCAGGCTGATGCCGCTCAAGTTCCTGGGCGCAGACGGCAGTGGGACCTCGGCGGATGCGATCCGCGCCCTTCTCTACGCCGTGGACGAGGGCGCCGTCGTCTCGAACAACTCCTACGGGGGCGACGGCTTCTCACAAGCGTTCGCCGACGCCATCGCCTACGCGGACGCACATGGCTCCCTCTTCGTTGCGGCAGCCGGGAACAGCTTGTCCAACAACGACGTGACACCGACGTACCCGGCCTCATTTGACTTCCCGAACGTGATCACGGTCGCGGCCACAGACGGCGCCGACCGGAAGGCGTGGTTCTCGAATTACGGTCGGCAGTCGGTCGAGCTGGGCGCTCCGGGGGACAACATCTACTCCACCATTCCAGGAAGCCGCTACGACTACCTCAGTGGAACGTCCATGGCCTCGCCGCACGTCGCGGGGGCAGCGGCGCTCGCGAAGGCCGCCTTCCCGGCCGCGTCGGACGTCGGCATCAAAGCGCTCCTCCTCCGGACGGTTGACGCAAATGCTTCTCTGGACCAGCAGACCGCAACGGGCGGCCGGCTCAACGTCAACTCGGCGGTCCGCTGCAGCGGCACACCTCAGGTCTGGCTCGAGTCCCCAGCGGCCGGCTTCGTCGCGGCGCTCGGCCAGCCCGTCACGGTGACCGCGATCGCCGCCGTGTGCGGCAACCCGAGCGGCATTGCCGTGACCGCGACCGGAAACGGCGAGCCGATCACGCTCACACAGCGTGCTGACGGCCTTTACACCGGTCAGTACACGCCGAACAGCGAGGGACCACTCTCGATCAGCGTCAGGGGCGGCGCCGGCGCGTCGTCGGACGTGCGAACGGCGACGGGGACGGTCCCCAGGTCGATCTCCGCCGGAGGCGCTCCCGTAACGGTGACGACGACGACGTCCGGCGAGGACGCCCTCCTCGCATTCCCCGGCACCGCCGGCCAGCGTGTGAGCCTGAAGCTCTCCGCCGTCAGCATCGGCACGAACGCCTGCTGCAGCGCGAAAGTCTCGATCCTCAGGCCGGACGGCTCCGCGCTCGCCACTCCGACCTACTTCGGCACGAGCGGCGGCTTCGTCGATACAAGGACGCTGCCCACGGCCGGGTCGTACCGGATCCTCATCGATCCACAGGGAACCGCGACCGGAAGCGTCACGCTGACGCTCTACGACGTACCGGCCGACGCGAACGCCGCCATCACCGCCGGTGGCGGCGCCGTAACGCTCTCGACGACGACTCCGGGGCAAAACGTGCAGGCGACGTTCACGGGCGTCGCGGGCCAGCGCGTGAGCCTGCGCCTGGCCGACGTCACGATGGGCCCGTCGACGTGCTGCGGGGGCAAGGTGTCGATCACCGCACCCGGCGGGTCGACGTTCGCGATGCCGGCCTACTTCGGGACGAGCGGCGGCTTCGTCGATGCAAAAACGCTTGCGGTGAGCGGCACGTACACGATTCTCGTCGACCCGCAGGCGACCGCGACCGGGAGCGCGACGCTCACTCTCTACGACGTCCCGGCGGATACGAGCGCGAGCACCTCGCCCGGGAGCTCCGGCTCGAGTGTCACGACGACCGTGCCCGGACAGAACGCGCGGGTCATGTTCGCGGGAGGAGCGGGCCAGCGTGTAAGCGTCAAAGTCTCGGGCATGACCCTGAGCGCCGCCTACGTCTCGGTCCTCAATCCCGGCGGATCGACACTGGCCCCAGCGATCTACGTCGGCACAAGCGGAGGCTTCGTCGACACCCGGAGCCTGCCGAGCACGGGCACGTACACCATCGTCGTCGACCCGCAGGGCATGGCAACCGGAAGCGCGACGGTGACCGTGTACGACGTGCCGCCAGACCCGGTCGCGGCGGGCTCGCCCGGCGGGCCTGGCATCGGCGTCACAACCACAGTTCCTGGTCAAAACGCGAAGGTGACCTTCACCGGCACGGCAGGCCGGCGCCTCAGCATCCGGCTCACATCCGTCAGCATGAGCAGCGCACAGGTCTCGCTCGTCAGGCCGGACGGGTCGACCCTCGGTGCAACGGCCTACGTCGGGACAGCCGGCGGCTTCCTGGACGCGACAGCGCTGCCGGCGAGCGGCACTTACTCGGTCCTCGTCGACCCGCAGGGCACCGCGACAGGGAGCATGACGCTGGCGCTCTACGACGTGCCCACTGATGCGAGCGCGACCGCATCGACCGGCGGGCCCGCGGTGACCGTTGCCACGACCGTGCCTGGCCAGAACGCCGGCGTCAGTTTCGGTGGCAGCGGCGGCCAGACGGTCACCGTTTCTGTGACCGGGGTGACGGTGGCGCTGACGACATTCTCCGTGCTCCGACCCGACGGCTCGACGCTCGTGGCCCCGAGCTACATGACCTCGAGCGGGAAGACGATCTCGATCCAGCTGCCCGGACCGGGTACGTACGTCGTCGTCCTCAATCCGTACGCGGCCTACACGGGAAGCTTCACCGCGCGCGTCACCTGAGCCGTCCCGGCCTCCTGACAAGGGCCGGAGTCGCGAAGGATTCTTGCCAAGTGACTTCGAGGCAATGTACGCTCCTGTCCGCTTGTCGGACAAGCTGACACTTGGCCCCATCGAGCGCCGCAAGACGTACGACCTGGTGGCGGAAAGGCTGACGAACGAGATCATTTCTCGCCGTCTCAGCCCGGGAGACGTCCTTCCCACCGAGCGCGAGCTGGTCGAGTCGTACGGGGTCGGACGGTCTTCCGTCCGCGAGGCGCTCCGGATCCTCGAATCGCGTGGCCTCATCGAGAGCGCCAACGGCAACTTCACCGTGGGCGCGCTTCGCAACCCCCTCGACCATTCGCTCGACTTCCTTCTGGCCTCGGAGGAGGCGGACTACCGTGAGCTGTTCGAGGTGAGGCGCATCCTCGAAGGCGAAGCTGCTGCCCTGGCCGCTTCGCGCCGCCTGGATGCCGAGATCGACCGGATGGGCGCCGAGGTGGCGGCCATGGAGGCAGGCCTCGGCTCCGAGGAGGAGTTCATCACCGCCGACCTTCGCTTCCATCTCACGGTGGCGGAGGCGAGCAGGAATCGCCTCATCGCACACCTGATGCATGCCATCCGTTCCCTCTTGCAGCGCTCGCTCTCTTCCAGCTACCACATCGAAGGGAGCCCCGAGCGTGCAGTCGAGATGCACCTCCTCATCCTCGAGGCGATCGCCGCCCACCAGCCCGAGGAAGCCCGCCAGCTGATGCAGGAGCATGTCTCGCGCGTCGAGCGCGACACCACCCAGGGCGCCAGGAAGGCTCGCACATGACCGCGAAGCTGGGTTTCGTCGGACTGGGCGTCATGGGTGGCGGGATCGCCCGGCGCCTGCTCGAGGCCGGGCACGAGGTCCACGGCTACAACCGCACCCGTGAGAAGGCTCGCCCCCTCGAAGAGCTCGGACTCGTTCTCGAGGAGAGCCCGCGTGCAGTTGCCGAGTCGGCCGACGTCGTTCTCAGCATGGTTACCAACGTCGCGGCGCTCCGTACCGTGGCGGAGGGCGACGAAGGCATTCTTGCCGGGCTCGCACCGGAGAAGATCTGGATCGACATGACGACGGCGGCCCCGGCCGTGAGCCGCGAGCTCGCCGCCCAGGCCCGCGAGCGGGGCGCGGACATGGTCGATGCCCCGGTCTCGGGAAGCGTGAGCACGCTCGAGGAAGGTCGTCTCTCGATCATGGTCGGAGGGCGACCCGAGGCGTTCGCACAAGTCGAGCCGATCCTGAAGGACATCGGCCCCAAGGTGACCCTCGTGGGCGACAACGGACAGGCACTGCTCCTGAAGATCGCGATCAACCTGAGCCTGCAGGTGCAGATGGTGGCCTTCTCTGAGGGGCTCTTGCTTGCCGAGAAGGACGGGATCGACCGCGAGGTGGCGCTCGACGTGATGCTGAACAGCGTCATCGCCTCGCCCATGCTGAAGTACCGCGGCCCCTTCGTCCTCGAGCAGCCCGAGGAAGCTTGGTTCAACGTGAACATGATGCAGAAGGACATGCTCCTGGCACTCGACCTGGGCCGGGAGCTCGACGTCCCCATGCCGACGACGGCGATCTCGAACGAGCTCCTGACCGCCGCACGAGGAATGGGCCTCGCGCACCACGACTTCGCCGTCGTCTTCGAGGTGCTTGCGCGCATGGCCGGCGTCCCGGAGAGGCAGCCCTCATGAGCACGGCAGAGACTCGGCCCGCGGAGATCTCCCCGGAGCTCGCGCTGCGTATGTACGAGCAGATGCAACGCATCCGGACGTTCGAGGAGCACGTGAACGAGCTCTACCGGGGCGCCAAGATGCCCGGCCTCGCCCATCTCTACATCGGTGAGGAGGCAGTCGCCGTCGGCGTCTGCGAGGCACTCACGGACGAGGACTACATAACCAGCACGCACCGCGGACATGGGCACTGTCTGGCGAAGGGCGCATCCGTGGAGCGGATGTTCTGCGAGCTTCTCGGCAAGGAGGAGGGCTACTGCCGCGGCAAGGGCGGCTCCATGCACATCGCCGACCACGAGCACGGGAATCTCGGTGCGAACGCGATCGTCGGTGGCTCCACCGGGATCGCGACCGGGGCGGCCTTCTCCGCGCGTGCCCGCGGGACCGACCAGGTCGCCGTCTGCTTCTTCGGCGAGGGCGCACTCGGACAGGGAGTGCTCTACGAGGTGATGAACATGGCGTCGCTCTGGAAGCTGCCCGTGGTCTACGTCTGCGAGAACAATCTCTACAACGAGTACACCCACTACTCGGAGACGACTGCCGGCGACATCTCGGCACGCGCCACCGCCTTCGGCATTCCCACCGAAGAGGCCGACGGCCAGGACGTCTACGAGGTCTACGCGGCGACTTCCCGCGCCGTCGCACGCGCACGCGACGGCGATGGGCCCGGGTTCCTCTTGTTCCATACGTACCGCTACCACGGCCACCACGTGGGCGACGTCGATCGCGCCTACTACCGATCGAAGGAAGAAGAGGGAAGTTGGCAGAGCGAGCGCGACCCGCTCAAGCTGCACACCGATCGGCTCGTCGCCGACGGCGTGGACGAAGTGGAGCTCGAGCAAGTCGCGACGCGGGTCGCGCAGGAGGTCGCCGAGGCGGTAGCGCATGCCCTTGAGGCGCCCTACCCCGATCCGAGCGAGGTGACCAAGCACGTCTACGCCTAGTGTCAAGACGCTCCCGAAGGAGCACTCCGGAACGCGGGAGATCTCGCTCGCACAGGCGGTCAACGAGGCCCTCGCGGAGGAGCTTCGCCGCGACCCGACTGTCTTCATCATGGGCGAGGACGTGGCTGAGGCTGGGACGCCGTTCAAGGTGATGTCAGGCCTCGTCGAGGAGTTCGGCCCGGAGCGCGTGATCGACTCGCCGATCTCGGAGGCCGGGATCTCGGGCATCGGCCTCGGTGCCGCGATGACCGGCATGCGACCGGTCGTCGACATCATGTTCGGGGACTTTCTGACGCTCGTCATGGATCAGGTCGCGAACCAGGCGGCGAAGATCCACTACATGTCGGGTGGCAGGCTCAACGCTCCCCTCACGATCCGGACGACTCTGGGAGCGACTCGCCGCTCGGCCGCGCAGCACAGTCAGAGTCTCCACGCCTGGGTTGCGCACGTCCCCGGGCTGAAAGTCGCAATCCCTTCGACTCCGTACGACGCCAAGGGCCTGCTCAAGTCCGCGATCCGGGACGACAACCCGGTCGTCTTCTTCGAGGACAAGATGATGTTCGCGACCAAGGGGCCGGTGCCGGAGGAGGAGTACACGGTCCCCCTCGGCGTCGCCGACGTGAAGCGGGAGGGCGAGGACCTGACGATCGTCGCTACGAGCTCCATGGTCTATGTCGCGCTCGAGGCGGCGGAGCTTCTGGAGCAGGAAGGCGTCAGCGCCGAAATCGTCGATCCCCGGACGCTCGTGCCGCTCGACCGGGAGACGCTCGTCGCGTCGGTCGTGAAGACCGGGCGCGCGCTCGTGGTCGATGAGGGGCACACGAGCTACGGCGTCTCGGCCGAGCTGGCAGCCGTCCTGGCAGACGAAGCGTTCTGGCATCTCGACGCGCCGGTGAAACGCCTGGCCGCGATGGACGTCCCGATCCCCTTCTCGCCGGTTCTCGAGGACCAGACGGTGCCGACGCCGGAGCGCGTGGTCGAAGTAGCCAAGGCACTGGTGGGAAAGGCATAGCGTGGCACTGAAGACCTTCGGCACGATGGCGGTGGACTGGGAGCAGCGGGTCGACTTCGACCGGCTTCGCCGCGACCGCCTGGCCCGTACGAAGCAGCACCTCGCCGACTCCGAACTTGGCGCATTGCTCTGCTTCGACATGGCGAACATCCGCTACATCACCGCGACGCACATCGGCACGTGGGCGATGGACAAACTGATCCGCTTCTGCCTCCTCCCGCAAGGCGACGAGCCGATCATGTGGGACTTCGGCTCGGCGGCGCGGCACCACAAGCTCTACAACCCATGGCTCGGCGAGGAGCGCTCCCGGGCCGGCATCTCGACGCTCCGTGGCTCGGTCGACGGCCGGGCGGAGGTGGTGGCGGAGAAGATCCGCGTCGAGCTCGAGGAGCGCGGTCTCCTGGGCGAGCCGCTCGGCGTCGACGTCGTCGAGCTTCCTGTGCTCCGGGCGCTCGAGGCGGCCGGCATCACGGTCGTCGACGGACAAGCCCTGATGCAAGACGCTCGCAAGCTCAAGACGGGCGACGAGATCGTCCTGTTGAACACGGCCTGTGCCATGGTCGATGCCGCGTACGAGGAGCTCTTCCGCGCGATGCGTCCCGGGATGCGCGAAAACGACTGCGTCGCCCTCGTGAACCGCGTCCTCTATGAGCTCGGCTCTGAGCACGTCGAGGGCGTGAACGCAATCTCCGGCGAGCGTTGCAGCCCGCACCCGCACGTCTTCACCGACCGGATGCTGCGCCCCGGGGATCCCGCCTACTTCGACATCCTCCACGCCTTCAACGGCTACCGCACCTGCTACTACCGGACGTTCGCCGTCGGCAGTGCCTCCCGCGCGCAGGTCGACGCCTACAAGCGGTGTCGAGACATCCTCGACCGTGCGATCTCGATGATCCGGCCGGGGGTGACGACTGCCGAGGTCGTCTCGACGTTCCCCGCCGCCGAGGAGTTCGGGTTCCCGGATGAGGAGGCGGCGTTCGCACTCCAGTACGGCCACGGTGTCGGTCTCTCGATCTGGGAGAAGCCGATCTTCAGCCGCCTCGTCTCCTTCGAACATCCGGAGACGATCGAGGCTGGCATGGTCTTCGCACTCGAGACGTTTTGGCCCGCAGCGGACGGCTGGTCTGCTGCGAGGATCGAGGAGCAGCTCGTTGTCACCGCCGATGGCTGTGAGGTGATCACCCGCTTCCCGGCCGAGGAGCTGGTCGTGGCGGGTGGAGGCCATTACACGGTCGGAGGCGCCCTCCCGGGTGTCCGGGAGTCCCAGTCGAACCTGAATCGTGTCGAAGGGGACGGCAGCGTCGAACAGGTCGTGGCTTCAGCGCGCCTCGAGGGAGCGGCGGTCGACCCGTAGATGGCCACCGACGTGATCATGCCGGCGCTGGGAATGGCGCAAGAGACGGGGAAGATCCTCCGCTGGCTGAAGACGGAAGGCGAGGCGGTGTCCAAGGGCGAGCCGCTCATGGAGATCGAGACCGACAAGGTCACCGTCGAAGTGGAGGCGCCGGCCGACGGCACGCTCGCGCTTCGGGCCGCCGAAGGTGACGAGGTCGGCGTCGGGAAGGCCGTCGCCGTGATCGTGGGGGCGGGCGAGCCCGTGCCGGAGCCTGTCTCAGTGGATGCAGCTGCAGCGCCGAGCGCCGGCGCGCAGCCGGTGAAAGAGGAGCCCGAAACGGCCCCGGCGCCGCAGAGTCGTACCTCGCGGAGGCACCTCGCCTCCCCCAAGGCGCGGCGCCTCGCGGAGGAGCATGGGATCGAGCTCGCGGCGGTGGCAGGCAGCGGCCCGCACGGAGCCGTCGTCGCGGCCGACGTCGAGGCACTCGGCGGTAACGGCGCGGTGGCGGATGCCCCACCGGCCGGTCTCGACGCGGGTGAGGAGCTGCCGCTCGGAGCGGTCTGGACGCGCATGGCCGAGCGCCTGTCGGAGAGCTGGCGCACGGTGCCGCACTTCTTTCTTCTCCGCCAGGTCGAGGCCACGAGGCTGCTCGCCTGGCGCGAAAGCCTCCGCAGCCGTGCCGGGTACGAAGGCGTCACGCATACCGATCTGCTGGTCAAGCTCTGCGCCGCTGCGCTCCGCGAGCACCCGCGTGTGAACGCGTCTTGGCGCGACGAGAAAGTCTTGGCTTCGGCAGGAGTTCACGTTGGCATCGCCGTCGCGCTCGAGGACGGGCTCGTGGTCCCGGTCGTCCATGACGCCGACGCTCTCGATCTGCAGAAGCTCGCCGCCCGCCGGAAGGAGCTCGTCGGCGCGGCCCGTTCGGGGCAACTCCGTCCGGAGGACGTTTCCGGCGGCACGTTCACCGTCTCGAACCTGGGCATGTACGGCGTCGATGCCTTCGCCGCGATCGTGAACCCACCCCAGGCAGCGATCCTCGCCGTCGGCCGGATCGTCGACCGGGTGATCCCGGTCGCCGGCAGTCCTGAGGTTCGCCCGACGCTCGCGCTCTGCCTCTCCTTCGACCACCGAGTCGTGGATGGGGCGCGCGGAGCTCAGTTCCTGGACACGCTGGCCGGTCTGATCGAAGAACCGGCGGGGCTGGTGGCATGAACGCGTTCCGGAAGCTTCCTGCACTCGTGGAGCGCCAAGTGATCAACGAGAGGACAGAGATGAAGCTCGCTGCATACGACCGGAAGTCGCTCGGATGAGCACGACGCTTGACCCGCACGCCGAGGTCGAGAAGGCGAAGGGCCGCGCCCCGCAGCCGCCCGTCGAGGAACAGGTCGGCAGGCTCAACCGCACTCGCGAGTCGATGGAGCGGCACGGGATCGACGTGCTGCTCCTCTACGGCTCCGCGGGAAGCCCGGAGATGACTCGCTATCTGGCCGGCTACGTCCACGTCTTCCCGGGCGCAAGCTCGCTGCTCGTGATCCCGCTCGAGGGGTCACCGGTCCTCCTGATCGACCAGCCGTGGCACCTCGCAGAGGCCGCCCGGATGTCATGGATCGAGGACGTGCGCCAGTACCCGAACCCGTCACGGAAATGGCTCGCCGATGAGCTTCAGGCGGCAATCCGCCAAGCGGTGCAGACAAGGGGCGCTCCGAGCCCCCGCGTCGGCGTCTTCGCGGGTGTGATGCCCAGCATCTATGCCGATGTCCTGAGCGCCTCGCTTCCCGGCTCGATCAATGTCGAGGCGATCCCCGTCTGGGAGGAGCTCGTCGGCTCCCCGTCGGCCTACGACGGCGAGATGATCCGCGCCACAGCGCGCGTCGCGGACGCCGGGTTCGCCGCGGCGGTCGAAACGGCAGGTGCCGGGGTCCCCGAATACGAGGTCTGCTTCGCGGCGCTGCGCGCGATGGCGGCGCTCGGCGCAGAGTTTCTGCACGGGAGCGGCGTCTCGACGCACATCAACATCGGCTCGTTCAGCGACGCGATCAGCAACGTGCGGCCCTTCCTCTATTCGTCCGAGCCGCTGGAGCAGGGTCAGATGTTCTGGCTCGACCTGAGCGCATCGCACGCCGGCTACTACACGGACTCGGACCGGACGATCTCGGTCGGCGAGCCCAACGAGGAGCAGCGGCGGATCTTCGACGCAACGACGGAGATCTACCGAGTCATGTGTTCGGAGGCGCGGGCCGGAATCACCGGCGGCGAGCTGTGGGAGCTGGCGAACCGCGTGGTCGAGGACGCCGGTTACGCCGAATACTCGAACCACATCTATCTCGGCCACACGACTGGAATCACCACCTCCGTCCGGCCGGTGATTGCGAAGGGCGAGACGGCCGAGCTCCGCGCCGGAAGCTTCCTGAACATCGAGCCCGGGATCTTCGTCCCCGGTGTGGGCTCGGCCTGTATCGAAGACACGCTGTACCTCACCGCAGACGGCGCGACCCCAATCAACGAATTCGGAACGGAGGTCCATGTCGTCTGACCACAACAGGGTGGAAAGGCAAGCGAGAAAGCAGGTTGGACGCAGCGCAAGCTCGCCGACTGGAGAGGAAGCCAACCAAGGTCACGGAGGTCTTTCATGAACGGAAAGCTGCGATTCATCATGTTGCTGGCGCTCGCTGTCGCGGCGGCCGCGCTGGCGGCCGGATGCGGTGGCGACGACGGCGACAACGGGAGCAGCGCAGGAACCGATACTGCCGCGAGCAGCGAGCCGCTCAAGATCGGCGCCTCACTGCCGCTGACGGGCGACTTCGCGGAGCCCGGTGTGGCCGCCAAGCAGGGCTACGAGATCTGGCAGGAGCTCGTGAACAAGAACGGTGGCCTGCTCGGACGGCAAGTCCAGCTGATCATCAAGGACGACCAGAGTGATCAGAACGTGATCGTCTCCGACTACAACGCCCTGATCCAGAAGGAGAAGGTCGAGCTTCTGCTCGGCACGTTCTCATCACTCCTGAACCTCCCGGCGTCAGCAGTGGCCGAGCGGAACAAGATGCTTTTCGTGGAGCCCGCCGGCGGCTCGCCCGAGATGTTCAGCCGCGGCTTCAAGTATCTGTTCTTCGCGCAGCAGGCGACATCGCAGCACCAGGCCGACCTCTTCGCCGAATGGGTGACCGGCCTGCCGGACGATCAGAAGCCGAAGACGGCCGCCTACGTGATCGCCGACGATCCCTTCGGCGGACCAGTGGCCGAGGGCATCAAGGAGAAGCTCGAGGCTGCCGGTGTGGAAACCGTCTACAGCAAGGTGTACCCGCCGGAGACGGTCAACTTCGACGCGACAGCAGCTGCCGTGGCCTCGAAGAAGCCGGACGTCATCGCACAGGGGTCCGCGGGGCTCGCGGACGGCGTCAACCTGATCCGCTCCCTGATCAAGGTCGGATATAGCCCGAAACAGATGTTCCAGGCTTCGACGCCTTCGTTCGCCGACCAGTACTCGGACGCGGTCGGGCTCGAGAACACGGAGGGTGTGTTCTACGCGGTCAGCTACCACGTGGACTCCCCAACTCCCGGCAACGAGGAGTTCCTGGCTGCCTACAGGGCCAAGTACGACGCCGATCCACCAGAGGACGCGGCGGACGGCTACGCGGCGGCCCAGGTGCTCCAGAAGGCGGTCGAGGAGGTCGGTGAGATCGACCAGACGAAGCTCGCGGATTGGCTGCGGGAGAACACGGTCGACACGATCCTCGGGCCGTTGAGCTGGGATGAGACCGGCGCGCCCGAGCAGGCGTTCCTCCTCGCCCAGTGGCAGAACGGCGACGAGGAAATCGTCCTCCCGGAGGACGCCGCGACCTCGGACACCATCGTCAACCCGAAGCCGGCTTGGTCGAACTAGCAACAGGGAAGACGGGGCGGGGGCCTGGAGGCCCCCGCCCCTGCCGCTTCTTCGGAATGCGCGTATGACCCAGTTCGTCCAGGCACTGATCCTCGGCCTCATGATCGGAGGGGTCTACGCGCTCCTCGCCTCCGGGCTGACGCTCATCTTCGGCGTCATGGACGTGATCAACGTCGCCCAGGGAGCGCTCATCATCCTCTCGGCGTTCATCACCTGGGCGCTCTGGAAAGAAATGGGCATCGACCCCCTCCTGGGGGCGCTGATCACGACGCCGGCGATGTTCGCGATCGGGTGGGTGATCTACCGGCTGACGATTCAGTGGATCTCGGGCAGACCCGCATCCACGTCCGTCCTGCTCACGTTTGCACTCGCGCTCGTCCTCGAGGGGATCATGGGGCTCGTCTGGTCGACGACCTACCACTCCTCGACCCCGGGCTACGTGGACGAGTCTTTCCGGGCCGGAGGCTTCTACTTTCCGAAGGCGCAGCTGTTCGGCTGCGCGATCGCGATCGGCGTCCTCGCAGCGCTGTACATGATGTTGACGCGCACGTGGCTCGGGCGGGCCATCCGGGCGGTCTCCGAGAACGTCAGCTCGGCACGTCTCGTCGGTGTGAACGCGCGCAAGGTGGCTGCGCTCACGTTCGCGATCGGCGTGGCGACAACGGGCGCGGGCGGGTCGATTGCGTCCGTGCTCTACCCGTTCCTGCCGGGCTCGCACTATCAGTGGATCTCGCGTCTCCTCGGCATCATCGTGCTCGGCGGCATGGGTAGCCTCCCGGGCGCACTGGTGGGGGCGCTCGTCCTCGGAGTCGCGGAGACGATGACGGTGACGTACATCTCGCCCCGCTGGGCGACGATGGTGCCCTACGCGGTGATCATGGTCGTCCTGCTCGCCCGACCGCAGGGGATCATGGGCGCAAAGCTGAGGGAGGACGTGGTCGTGTGACGACCGCGGAGGCGGGTCCGAAGCGCCGTACCGGCGTCCCTGGGCTCCTGACGGCGCACGGTTGGCGCGTCGTCGTGGGGCTTGCGCTCGTATCGCTCGTGCTCTACCCGGTCGTCTCGGACAACCTCTACTACCAGAACATGATCATCCTCTCGCTCCTCCTCGCGATCATGGGGAGCGGCTGGAACATCATCTCGGGCTTCACCGGCTACGTCTCGCTCGGGCAGAGCGCCTTCCTCGGGATCGGGGCGTACACGACGGCACTCTTCGCGGTGAGGGTGTTCGAGGGCGCCTCGCCGTTCTGGTTCATCCCGATCTCGGCGGTGGTCGCGGGCATCTTCGCGGCCGTCGTCGGCTCAGTCCTCACGCGCACCCGTGGGCATGCGTTCGTGATCCTCACGATCGCCTTCCTGTTCGTGATGCAGATCGTGACGCTCAACTGGTCGGCGCTGACGAACGGGAATCACGGTCTTTCACTCCCGCTGCCGCTCTGGAACATCGACTACCAGAACTGGCCGTTCTACTACAGCCTGCTCGGCCTCATGCTGCTCTCGGTTGCCATGTCCTGGTGGATTCGGCGCACGAAGCTCGGCATGGGCCTGATCGCGATCCGGGAGGACGAGAGCAAGGCGGCAAGCGTCGGCGTGAACACGTCCGTCTACAAGGTGCTCAGCTTCGTCGCCAGCGCGGTCTTCATCGGCGCGGCAGGCGGTCTCTACGCCTACTACCTCACGTTCATCGACCCACGGGGGATGTTCGACATCGTCGTCAGCGTCCAGGTTGTGCTGGCCGTCCTCCTGGGCGGCCGGGGAACGATCCTGGGGCCGGTGCTCGGCGCGTTCATCCTCGAGCCGTTGAACGAGATCACCAACAACGAGTTCTCAGGTGGGAACGAGCGGCTGATCTTCTTCGGCGGCCTGCTTGCGCTCGTCGTCCTCTTCCTCCCTCGGGGGGTGATCCCGAGCGTCGGCGAGCTCTGGGCTCGCTGGCGTGGCGTCGGACGGGCGGCGCTCGTCGGCGCTCGCATCGAACGGCCGGTCGCGGTTCGGGAGGTTGAGCGCCGAGCCTGAGCCCACGCACGGGACCGGCCGCCAGCTGCTGGAAGTGCGCGGTGTCGAACGGAGCTTCGGAGGCTTGATCGCGCTGGACGGCTGTGGGCTCGAGGTCGAAGAGGGAACGATCACTGCCCTGATCGGTCCAAACGGCTCCGGAAAGACGACGCTCTTCAACATCATCGACGGGACGATGAAGGCGGAGTCCGGCGAGATCCGGTTCGACGGCGCGCCGATCGACGGCCTGCCCCCGTGGGAGCGCGCTCATCGGGGAATCGGCCGGACGTTCCAGATCACGCGTCTCTTCCGCGAGATGACCGTGCTCGAGAACGTCGTCGCTCCGCTTCGGTCCTTCTCCTGGCGACAGCTCGCCGCCGACGCCGTCAGCGGAGCAGAGGCACAACGGGCGCAGGAGCTCCTCGACTTCGTCGGGATGCGGGCCTTTGCCGAGCAACGTGCGGCCGCGCTCTCCTACGGGCAGCAGAAGCTCGTCGAGCTGGCCCAGATACTCATGCTCGATCCGCGCCTGATCATGCTCGACGAACCGGCCGGGGGCATCAATCCGACGCTCGTCGACCACATCGTCGAAATGATCCGAGAGCTCAACCGGCAGGGAAAGACGTTCCTGATCGTCGAGCACAACATGCCGATGGTCTTGCGACTTTGCGATCCGGTCCTCGTCCTCGCGCGCGGAACCTGCATCTCCCGCGGGACCCCCGCCGAGATCCAGAAAGACGAGCGCGTGCTCGACGCGTACCTCGGGGAGCACTACGTGGCCGAGCAGCAAGCCGGGGTGCACTAGGTGCTCCTCGAGCTCTCGGACGTCTACGCAGGCTACGGCGGAGGCGACGTCCTCCAGGGAATGGACCTCGCCGTGGAGCCCGGATCCGTTACGTGCATCGTCGGCCCGAACGGGGCAGGAAAGTCAACCGTCCTCCGCGTCGTGAGCGGGCTGCTGGTGCCGCGGCTCGGCACCGTGCGCTTCGACGGGAAGGAGATCGGGCGGCAAGATCCCGCACACATCCTCTCGCTCGGAATCGTCCAGGTACCACAGTCGCACGGGCTCTTTCCGAATCTCACCGTCCGTGAGAACGTCCTCATGGGCGCGTACGTCATCCGCAGCGAGCGTCAGGTGGTCCGGGAGCGGTATGCGAACCTCGAAGGGTTGTTTCCGCTCGTGCGCGAGCGTGCCGACGAGAAGGCTGGAAACCTCTCCGGCGGCCAGCGCAGAATGGTCGAGTTCGCCCGCAGCTTGATGCTCGACCCGGTGCTCGTCCTCCTCGACGAGCCGTCACTCGGCCTCGACCCGAAGGCACTGAAGAACGTCTCGGACTCGATCGGGCTCATGAAAGAGGCCGGCAAGACGGTGGTCCTCGTGGAGCAGAACGTCCGTTTCGGCCTTGGTCTTGCGACGCAGGGCGTGGTAATGGAAAGCGGGCGGGTGATCCTGGCCGACCAGGCCGCGAGCCTGCTGGCGAACCCGGAGATGGGAGACCTTTTCTTCGGCGGTAGCGCCGCTGCGGCTGCACGGAAGGCTGCCGGCGATCCCGAGAAACGAACGGAAACAAGAGCCACTCGCCCGTGACGGGACCTTTGCTGGCTGCGGCTGCCGGACTCGGCTTCGGGGTCTTTCAGACGCTCAACCGTCGTGCAGTCGGCGGCATGAGTGACGCGTACCTCGCGACGTTCCTCCAGCTCGTCGTAGCGCTCGGAGTGCTCGCGATCGCAAGCGTCGTCACGGAGGATCTCAGCCTCTTCGGGACCGCCACAGCGATCTCCCTCGTGTACTTCTCGCTCGCGGGCCTGATCCACTTCTTTCTCGGCTGGACACTCCTGAACATGAGCCAGATGCGCGTCGGTGCGGCGCGGACGAGCCCTCTTCTCGCGACCAATCCGTTGTTCGGGGCTGCGATCGCAGCGATCACGATCCACGAGTTTCCGCATCCCATCGCTTGGCTCGGGATCGCGCTCGTGCTGGGCGGCGCCCTCGTCGTCTCGCTCGAGCGGGTCGCCGAGGTTGGATGGGACGTCGGCTGGCGTGACTCGCTCCCCGGGCTCGGGACTGCGGTCGCCTGGTCGGTAAGCCCGATCCTGATCAAGGAGGGGCTCGAAGGCCTGCCATCCCCGCTCCTGGGCCTGACGCTGGGGATGCTGGTCGCGGTGATCGTCTACGGGCTGGCCCTCCCCCTGCGTCCCGCATGTCGAAGGGCCGGCTCTGGGCTCCTGGGACGCCCTCGGCTTCAAGCTCCTGGCCGGCGGGATGGTCGGTCTCTCGGTGTGGGCGCGCTGGGTGGCGCTCGACACCACCGCCGTCGCTGTCGTGCTAGCTCTCGGCCTCCTGTCCGTGCCGGTCGTTCTCCTGCTCGCCCCGATGCTGATGGGGCGACACGTCGAGCGGGTGAACCTGCAGATCTGGGCCGGCGGCGCCTTGGTCGTCGGCGGCGGCCTCGTCCTCGTGCTGGAGGTCTGAGCGTGGTCGTCGACGCACACGCGCACGTCATCGTTCCCGGCCTGGGAGCCGAGGTACGCTGGGAAGACGGCGCCCAGGTGGTGGACTTCGAGGGCCGCTCGATCCGCTCGGCCGTCCGTGAGTTCGTCGATCTGGAGGGCATCCTGCAGGGACAGGACCAGGCCGGCGTGGACATGGTCGTTCTCTGCCCCTGGGTGACGCTGCTCGGGCGCGAGTCGGCTCGCCAGAACGAGGCGCTGGCCGCCATGGTCGGGGAGCGGGTGGCCGCACTCGGGACGGCCGACCTCGAGCGCCCCGAGGAGCTGGTCGAGCTGATGGGCGACGGTCGCCTCGCCGGCGTCGAGGTCGCCGCGAGCTTCGACGGCGACTACCTCGGCGCCGAGCGCTTCGACGACTTCTGGGCTGCCGCCGAGGAAACGCGCGCGCTGATCTTCATCCACCCGACGACGCGCGGCTTCGACCAGCCGGTCTTCGACGACTACTACCTCTGGAACGCGGTCGGGAACCCGCTCGAGACGACGGTTACTGCTGCGCACATGGTGATGGCGGGCGTTCTCGAGCGTCACCCGGGGCTCCGCGTGCTGCTTGCTCACGGCGGCGGCGCCCTCCCCGCTCTACGCGGGCGGCTTCGCCGTGCGCACTCGTTCCAACCGCAAGCATGCTCACGCCTCGGCGAGTCGCCGGACGACTCGCTTCGCCGCTTCTACTTCGACACGGTCACGCACGACGAGAGCGTGCTTCGAGAGCTGGTTGCCCTTGCCGGAGCAGACCGGGTGCTCTGCGGGTCGGACTACCCGTTCGACATGGGCGTCGAGCGTCCCGCCGAGATCGTCCGCGCGCTCGGACTCGCACCCGACGAGGAGCAGGCGATCCTCGGTGGGAACGCCCTGCGGCTCCTTGGTCAGGAGCGCGAGGCTTGAGCGGGCTCGTCGCGCGCGGTCAGGCCGACGGTCCGGCGCCAGTGCTGCTGCCCGAGCTCGAAGCCGATCGCACAACCGAGGTCGACGAGCTCCTGCTCGTTGAACGCTGCGTGCAGCCGGTTCCAGAGAGCGTCATCTGCGGCGTCCGAGTCCCAGGCGATCGCATGGGACCATTCGAGGGCGAGGCGCTCCCGCCCCTCGAAGCGGCCGAAGTCCATCGTCTCCGGGTCCTCGGCGAGATAGCGGAAGCAGAGCTCCTTGAGCGCCGGGTCGACCACTCCGTCGCGGAGGACGTTGTCGCGGATGAACTCATACGACTCGAGCACCGCCGGCACGCGGCCGCGGATCTCCCCGGCAGCTCCCGGCAGGTGCGCCACCTAGCTCTCCACCTTGCTCGGAGCGAGCCCGGCCGTCGTGTCCGCGAGGAGCTCGCCGTGGCCGACGCCCCAGGTCTTGATCACCCGCTGCTGGCCAAAGGTCAGGCAGACGAAGGAGCCGAGCTCGACGATCTGCTCGTCGGTGAAATGCTCGCGCAGGCGGGCCCAGACAGCCTCGTCTGCGCCCTCGGGATTCCAGACGAGCATGCTCGTGTAGAGCAGTGCCGCCTTCTGGCGCTCTCCGAAGCGGTCGGAGCTCTCGAAATCGAGAAGGTCCTCATAGTCCCGCTCGGTCAACCCTTGCTCTCCGCCCCGGAGAGACCGTTGCGACCCTCAGTAGTGGCAGTCGATCGTCTTCGAGACGTAAACGCGGCAGAGCTCCTTGAGCGGATGCTCGACGAGCCCTTCCCGGAAGATGGCGTTCCAGGCCCGGGAGAAGGCCTTCGCGACGGCGGGAACGTGCGATCGGATCGCCTGGGTCTCGGGCCGCGGCGTCCCGTAGCGGCGGGCCTGCTCGAGATAGTCGACCAGCTCGGGGTCGGTCAAGGAACCGGGGTCGACGTAGCTGATGCGCGCCACGAAGCCAAGGCTAGTCGATGACCTCGCAGCCCGACGTGATCGTGGCCGGGGCCGGACACAACAGCCTGGTCACGGCTGCCTACCTCGCCCGGGCCGGGCTTCAGGTGCTCGTGCTCGAGGCTCGACCGGTGGTGGGCGGCAACACCGCAACGGAGGAGCTGACCCTCCCGGGGTTTCACCACGACTCCTGCTCGACTGCACACAACCTGATTCAGGCGAACCCGGCCGTCCGCGAGCTCCGGCTCGAGGACTACGGACTGGAGTACCTCCATCCGGATCCCGTTCTGCACCTCCCATTTCCCGACGGCACCTCGATCACGCTATGGCGCGACCTCGAGCGCACGTGCCAGGAGTTCGCGAAGTTCTCGAGTGCTGATGCCGACGCCTACCGGCGCCTGATCGGCGAGTACGACGCCGTCAAGCAGGTCTTCGGCGCCTACCGGAACAACCCGATCGGGCGCGCGCCCCGCCCGGAGGAGGTGCTCGACGCGCGGTGGCGCCGGCGGCTCGCGATGAGTGCCTGGGACGTCGTCCGCGGCCAGTTCGAAGACCCGCACGCTCGGGCCTTCATGCTCTGGATGAGCCTCATGACGGTGCAGCCACCGGAGCGGCCCGGCACCGGTCTCCTCACGTATTCCCTCACCTACGGCCGGCAGGAAAACAGCTGGGTGCTTCCGCGAGGCGGCTCCGCTGCCTTGCCGCTCGCCCTCGAGCGGCTGATCGAGGACCGCGGGGGCACGATCCTCACCGGCCGGCGAGTAAGCGGCCTCATCCTCGAGGGAGGGCGGTGCAAGGGCGTCGAGACGGAGGACGGGGAGCGCTTCCTCGCGCAGAAAGCGGTCGTGTCGACGATCCACGTCAAGCAGCTCGTCGAGCTCGCGCCGGCGAAGGAGTGGGGCGAGGAGTTCGTTCATGCGGTCGATTCCTGGCGGGCCGGGATCAGCCTCTTTCCCACGCACCTGGCCACCACCGAGGCGCCGACGTACGCCTCCGATACCGGTCCCGTCACCCCGGTCGCCTCCGGAACGGCGGCGTCCGTCGATCGCCTCCTCCGCCTCGGGTCGGAGGCCGAGCGTGGGCTTCTCGCCCTGGACGAGCCGGTTCTCCTGGTCGTCTGCGCCACGGTCGCCGATCCCTCTCGGGCCCCTGAGGGCAAGCACGTGCTCAAGGTGATCGGGTTTCAGCCCTACGACCTGGCCGAAGGCGGCCCGGAGCGCTGGGACGTGGTCAAGGAGGAGGCCGCGGCCCGGAACCTCGCCGAGCTGCGCCGCTACGCGCCGAACATGACCGAGGAAACGATTCTCGCCCAGGTGGTCAAGAGCCCGCTCGACCTGGAGCGCATGAACGAGCACAACTGGCACGGAACGTGCCACGGCGGGGATCTCGGGCCGTCACAGTCGGGGGCGCTCCGCTTCCAGCCGCGACTGCCGATCTCCAACCTGTATCAGACGGGCGCGACCACGCACCCGGGCGGGTCCGTGTCGGCGGCGCCCGGCAGGAACACGGCGGCAGTCCTCCTCGAGGATCTCGGGATGTCGCTCGAGCAGGTGGTTGCCGGTGCCTGACGCGCGGGTCGAGGCTGCGATCGCGAACTGGGCGCCCCGCTTCGTCTCCCAGGGCGTCGACTTCAACGACTTCCGGCGGACGACCGCGCGGATCGAGCGTTGGGACGAATGGCTGGACGCCTGGACGGAAAGCGCGGGTAATCATCATGCGCTCGCCAGCGAAGCCGAGGAGGCCGGCGACCACGTGACCTCTGGCGAAGCCTTCGTGCGCGCCGCCCTGTCGTACCACTTCGCCAAGTTCGTCTGGACCGTCGACCTCGAGAAGCACCGCGAAGCCACGGTGCACGCGATCGAGTGCATCTATGCGGCTCACCGCCAGCTCGACCCGGAAGCCGAGCGGATCGAGATCCCCTTCGAAGACACGAAGCTGGTCGGGAACCTCCGCCGCCCCGGAAGCCAGGCACGGCCGCCGCTGGTGCTGCTGATCCCCGGCCTCGACTCGACGAAGGAGGAGTTCTTCAACTGGGAGAACGTCTTTCTCCACCGAGGGCTGGCAACGCTGTCGCTGGATGGTCCCGGGCAGGGCGAAGTCGGCTTCGCGACTTACATCCGGCCGGAGTACGAGCAGCCCGTGGCGGCGGCGCTCGACGCGCTCGCCGGGCGGCGAGACATCGACCTCGACCGGGTCGGTGCGGTCGGCGTCAGCCTCGGCGGCTACTACGCGCCACGTGCGGCTGCCGGCGAGCCGCGGATCCGGGCGGTGGCCGGGGTCAGCGGCCCCTACAACTTCGGTGAGTGCTGGGACGGCCTTCCGCCGTTGACGCGCGAGACGTTCAGGCACCACTCGGGCGCCGGTGATGACGAAGCGGCCCGGGGAAAGGCGCTCGAGCTCGACCTGAGGCCAGTCATCGGCGAGCTTCGCCGGCCGGCACTCATGGTCACCGGCAAGCTCGACCGCATCATCCCGTGGGAGCAGACGGCCCGGATCGCGGCCGAAGCGCCTCGCGCCCGCTTCGTGCTCTACGAGGAGGGCACCCACGTCTGCAACAACGTCCCGTACAAGTACCGGCCGCTCGTCGCGGACTGGATTCGAAAGGAGCTCGTAGATGTGGGATAAGTTCTCGCCCGGGGAGATGGAGCGGCGTTTCGGGCTTGCGCGCGACCTCATGCGCGACAACGATCTCGAAGCACTCGTGCTCTTCGGCAACTCGGGTGTGAGCCGCGGCAACATGGCGAACGCCTTCTGGCTCTCGAACCATCTCGATCTCCATCACTCGTATCTGGTGGTGCCGCGCAACGAGGCGCAGGAGGCAGCGCTCTACACAGGCCTCACCAACCATGTCCCGAACGCCCGCGAGGTGACCGACGTCCCGATTGTCGAATGGGGCGGCTACGACCCCGCTGCAGTCGTGTCGGCGCGCCTGGTCGAGATCGGGCTCGAGCGAGGGCGAGTCGGTCTTGTCGGCGTGAACTCAAAGTTCTCGATGGGGATGCCGTATGCGCACCACCAGCGCCTCCGAGAGACCCTGCCGGGCCTCCAACTTGTGGACGTGACGGCATCGTTCCAGCGCCTGCGGGCGATCAAGTCGGAAGAGGAGGTCGAGTGGCTGCGCAAGGGAGCCGCCCTGACCGACCGGGCGATCCTCGCGCTCG